>JAGOPY010000001.1 GCA_017991835.1 Bacteroidales bacterium
GAGAGCCGACTTTGAGTGCCAAATATCAACTAAGGATATAATCACGGCATCATCTTGATCGACTCCTATTCAAAAATAGAATTTTTTTTGAAATATTGTTTGGAAATTAACGGTATAACTTTGTGGTTAAATAAAAGACGATTAAGACATCCTCAGAAAAAATATTCCGCTTTTAGAACACAACCTTGAACTCTACCCTCCTGTTCTGGGCTCTGCCGTCTGCCGTATCGTTCGTGGCTACCGGCGACGTTTCGCCAAAGCCCTTCACTTCTACGATCCTATCTTCCGGAACGCCCTTTTCGAGCAGGTATCTTTTCACCGATTCGGCGCGTTTCTGCGACAGGGTCATATTCATGTCGTCGGCGCCGACATTGTCGGTATGGCCGAAGATCGACAGCGAATATTCCGGGTTTTCTTCCATCACCCTGACGACATCGTTGAGGATACGGAACGAATTCGATTTGATGACGTCTTTCCCGGTTTCGAACTGAATACCCTGCAGCGCTTTTTCGAAGATCTGGCGGGTCTCCTGTTTGATCTCGGGGCAGCCCTTGTTCTCAGCAATACCAGGTACATCGGGGCATTTGTCGAGTTTATCGATGATCCCGTCTTTATCCCTGTCGGGGCAGCCGTTGGTTTCGGCGGGGCCGGCATCGTTCGGGCACTCGTCCTTAGCATCGGTGATCCCGTCGCCATCCGCATCGGGGCAACCATTAAGAGACGCCAGTCCGGCCACTTCCGGGCAATCGTCTTTACGGTCTTCTATCCCGTCTTTATCCGTATCGGGGCAGCCGTTAAATTCGGCGAGGCCCGCTTTGGAAGGACATTCATCCTTGCTGTCGATAATACCGTCGCCATCCGTATCCGGGCAGCCGTTGAACTGGGCAAGGCCGGCAATTTCCGGGCATTCGTCGACATTGTCGGCAATCCCGTCCTTATCCCTGTCGAGGATACAGCCCTTCTCATCCACCAATGAACCGAGCGGTGTGTCGGGGCATTTGTCTTTCCTGTCAGGGACGCCATCCCCGTCGGTATCGATGGCCGGGCCCAGGTTCACCGTCAGGCCCAGGTTGTGGTGCAGCAGCAGGTCATTTCCGCTTTCGGTCTGATTCTTGTCGCGGCCGTCGTTATTGGTCCACCCAAAGGATGCGATATACCTGAGGCTAAGATTCTTGTACAATCTCAGGTCGAGGCCGAGCCCTGCCGGAACGACCAGGTCGAGGCCGTTATTGGCAGTTGTAATATCCGAACTGGTTTCGGAAAGGTTTCTGAAACCAACTCCTGCAAATATATAGGGCTTAAAAACGGCCTTATCCCTTTTTACGAATTTAAACTGAATCTGGAGGTCACCATACAATTCCTGGGCTCCATATTTAGGATAGTCCTCGAAGACCATAAATCCGGTAGCGCCGTAACTTCCGTGGCCGGCCACGTTGAACCGGGGGCTGAGGTAGCGCGACAGAGATAATGCCGCAAATCCGTAATACGCTTTGGAAATAGCAAAGAAACCATTTCCCAGGTCACCGCTATATTCGGATTTTCCGCCGTATGCACCGAGGTTCCACTTTTTATCGCTTGTTTGCGATAGTCCCGCCAGGGTGCTCAGCATGACAACCAATAATAAGTAAACTGTTTTTTTCATAGCATTAATTTTTAAGTTAGTGATGATTATATTCGTTCTGTCCAGACTGGACAGCAACATCCTTATTTTTGAATAATTTATCAATGAATCCGTATATCTCATATAACAGATATATCCCTACATAAAACCTGGCTATTATGACTTTCCTCAAAGGTAAGGATAATCAAAGCGAAATACAACATCTTTTTATACCCTCACTTTAAAAGACGCAAAATTAAAAGAATTTCAGGTGATGGAGACTTCAAGCACAGCTTCAAATATCACCCTGATTAATAATCGTAAGGCAAATCTGAAAGGGAAAATAATTCTATCGCCCGCCCCAGCGGACACGGTGGGACCCGTATCCCGAGCCGACATTGTAGCCGTGAGCCCTGCCCCAGGAAACCCCTGCGTCTTCGAGTTCACCATTGCCGCAGTTCATATAGTCTTCTGCCAGATATTTATCGCCGAATTCGTTCAGCAGGTGGATCAGTTCCGGGATGCGCGATGCATCACCCTGGCGGATAAAGTTATGGCAGGCTGAAACAACATCGGAGGTGGAAGGCCTGGGCTCATCCACCAGTCCGGCCGCCCCGATGACATTGCCAAGCGAACCGGTCTCATCTTTTTTAAAAGAAAATGCCTCCTGCCAGCTGATAATCCCACGGCGGATTTTTGCCCCCAGCATGATCGCCGGATCGGTCGCTTCATTCGAAAGCAAGTCAAGCGAAGCATCATCCAGCTTCGTGAAAGCCGCCCTTCTCACCTGCCAATCGGTATGGTTCTGTGAGATGTTCATCAGCCCGGTTTGATCGTCCAGCATCTCGATAACCTTTAACTGCAGTTCCCGTTCATCGTAATCGTTTACCAGGCTGGTAAGCATTGCGGGCGACAACCGGCTGAGGGCCGTTTTTTGAGCATCCCTGTTTTCATCTTCCAAGGCAATCTTATACAGTATATCCTGGTCAGTTATTTTACTGATTACCATTAACCTGAAGAAAGTATCCTTGCTTTCATTGGCCAGCCTGCCAAGCAGTTGCTCATCCGTTAACCGGATCATGGCAGCATGCTTTGCTTCCTTATAATCCTCTTTTAAAGCAATCTCAAAAAGTGTATTCTGGTCGGTCACTTTCTCTATAGCTTTAAGCTGGAGCTTTGTGTCGCCCGAGCCAATAGCCAGTCGTCCGATCAGTGCCGGATCGGTCAGTTTATCGAATGCCGCCTGCCTGACCTCTGAGCGACCGTCATCCATGGCTGCCTTAAACAGCACCTCCTGGCTGTCTGTCTTGCCGATGGCGGGAAGCTGAATTTTCGGATCATTGGCTTCCACAGCCAGGCGGTTAACCAGTTTCATATCGCTGATCTTATTAAACGCTGCTGACTTTATCTCCCCATTTTTATGATCCAGCGCTATATCGAAAAGGATCTCCTGGTCGGTGATCATTCCGATGGCCAGTTGCTGCAGGCCTGGATCATTCATCTCATCTGTATATTTGCCAAGAAGCTCCTGGTCAGTGATTCGGCTCAAGGCAAGCACTTTGACTTCCCGGTTCATATCTCCGAGAGCTACTTTGTACAAAATACCCTGGTCGTCAGTTTTTTTTACCGCCCTCAGCCGGGACTTGTAATTTTTGCTATCCAGGCTGGCACAGCTGCATACAGTCATCAAAAACAGGATCAGGATAATGCTGTGAAAAAATTGATCCGGGACGGTAATTCTGAGATGGCCCGGGCGGGAAGGAATCTTTAAGTATTTCATAATGTCAAGGTTTGGCAAAATTTCTTAATTATATGATGATTTGTAAGAACGAAAATGGCAACGCTCAAATTTACAGGATAAATCGGAAAAAGTCAACTGAATTTTAAACCTGCCTGCTGAGCAACTTAACCAGGAAATACATTATTTTTACTAACTGGCGATACGAGTTCATTCTACACTGATACTACGAACTGTATAATTTAAAATGAATGATATAAATCATGTTTTAAATGGAGGGAATCAATATTATTCATCTACAATCCAATGCCATGAAAAAACAATTTATCCACCTGTTGCTTACTATCATCGTTGTTTTGCCGGTGATAGCAAAAGGTCAGCCATTTTCATCAACGAATCTTTCTGGAAATGAGTTAAGAGCGGGACAAAATGAAGGACCGGCTGAGTCCTCCGTCATGATGTATGCTCTCGATCCTGAAGATCTTTCCGTACACCTGATCATTGATATCGGGGAAGATTCTTTCAAAGCGTTTTACAGTGAATACATCGGGGATGGCGGCTGGGACTATTACCTGTCAGGCAGTTTCAGCCAGGGTGTCGCAAAATGCAAAGTCCTTGCGTGCAGGAATTACGGCTATAATGGCGAGGACGGCACCGATTACAACAATGTGGTTGATGATTGTGGCACCAAGGTGCTTTATCTGAAGAGCCAGGGATTCATCATCAATGTCGATGATCCGGATCCCCTGGCCACCAACCAGGGGTGGCAACTTGAACTGCTTGACACGCCTGCCAGTTTGCCTTGTTTCGGAGAGCTGATGCTGCGCGATACTCCATCCTTTTTCGGGAATAGTATCGCCACGATAGATTGCGAAAATTATCCGAATGAGATAATAGAGATCGGACCCTTTGAGAATAAGGCCGGCTTGCCGGGTTTCTGGTACAGGGTCCGGGTCAACGGCCGGGAAGGCTGGATCTTCGGCGGATAAAAATTAAAAACGAGCCTCATAAAATTCCAGTGCATTGAGCCAGATCAGCAGTCGACCGCTTCTCATGGCTTCCTTGTAATCCATTTCATCCGAACCGGCCCACATTCCCAGCTTGAGCTTCCATTTAGGAACCTTCAGCACCCGTGAAAAATGATCCAGCTGATGAGGGGCATTATAATCGCTGATCCTTCGGATCTCTTGGTTAGTTTCAATGAACTTTTTAAGATCATCGTATGTGGTGGGAATGGATTTCTTTGAAAAGAGGCGGTTTAACTCAATCTGAACAATACTATAGGGTTCCAGGAAATTCTGATAAGCCTCTTTACCAAACCGGTTAATGATAAACATTTTATTCTCTTCCCACTCATCCCGCAAGTCGTGCATGACATTGACAGGGCCCAGGGATTTGAAAGCAGCCAGCTTTTGTTTGACCTCACCGGCAGACAGGCCATACTGAATCTCATACATTTTATACGCCCTGTCATTTTTGAAGACAACGGTTTCTGTGCTTGCATTTCCCGCCCCCAGAGTATACAAATACCGGAAAGTGCCTCCCATTGAGAATCCTTCCAGTGTTTTTTCGAAAAGGACATTTTTGACATTGTATCTGTACCTGGTTGTCTTCATCAATAAGGTACCTCTATCGTACTCTTCCTGCAAAACCAGGTTGCCCGAATCATCATACTCCTGCTTTATTTTTTTTGATAATTCGCCTCTCTCATCATAAAGCCTTTTCTCTGTAAGATTTCCCTGATCATCATAAGTGTTCACCGTTTTGCATGCAAGCTCATCCACCGAATTAAATTCCTCGACTTCAACCAGCCTGTGGTCGTCATCGTAACGATATTTGTTCGTGAAATCGGGATATCCCAGATGATCGGACTGGATGTATTCCTGTACTTCACCATGATCGTTATAGGTAATGACCACTTTATTGATCAGCTTCCTGTTGTCGGAATAGCGGTATTCTTCAATGAGTCTTCCCTTTTTGTCGTATTTGTATGAAGTCAGGCACACCTTCTGATCGCTGGCTGGAAAAAATGTATAGTTTTCAAAAGAATCGGTACCTTCCCGTCCAGAGTCAAGATTCGAACAATGAGGATCGGGCTTTATGTCGTGATCCTCTATTCCATGAAAACAGACTTTTTCGGCTGGCTTTCCCGAATCATCCGGTTTACAGACTACCTGCTCAATAAGTTCTCCTGAGGTATTATAGAACGATTGCTCGGTTTTTATGCCCTTCTTATCGAAGTTATTCACGATGATTATGTCGTTGTCTTCCACTCGTCCCTTCCTGACATTCCCTGTATTATCGTCGGCCTTATAAGGGACAATTATGCTGAATCCCGGTTGAATTGATATTTTCGCCATCTTGGTTTCGATTAATAAATTGACCCTATGAAAGTACAAAATTGAATGATCAGGCTGCTCCGTTGCATCAAAATCAGTCGCTGAGGTTGAAATAATCCCTCAGCATATCTTCCAGCATTTCAATATAGATGATCAGTTCCTCCTTCGACAGTTTATCCTCCCTGATCTTCTCCTTCAGTTCATGGATTTTTGATATTAAGTATACTATGATCTGCTCCTTGTGGTCCATTTACTGGTTGTGGTTAGATATAGTCGGCTAATTCAGACGCTTAAAAATTTGCTTTTAAAGATACATTTTTAACCAAAACATTCTTAATCACTAAGTAAAAAATCCAGTCTGACCGACCACGTCCAGTCCTTTACTGTTAAGTCATTAGTCTTTAATAAAGGAGTTATGCTTCGCTGAAATTCAAACCCCAGATTGACTTTTTTCTGAATAGCGCATGATATTCCGACATTGTACCCTACATTTATTTTTTTCCAGTTCCCATTGTATTCATCAATAGGATAACAGGAATTGATGGGGTAAACCCCTTCGGATTCTATCGATTTACTCAACAAATAATTGATATTAAAGCCGATCAGAGGAGTTAATTTCAGGGATTTAAATTTAATGATGTGATAACCGATATTCGATTCAATAGTCAGATACCCGAATCTGTCCTGAAGTTTATGATAACTTAATGGGCCGGGAATCCCATCAATGAAATCTGCAGTTTGAGCTTCCTGGGAATACCCTTTTTGCTGGCAGAGAAGACGATTCGTCCAGTAGACCCTGTCGCTGAGCGGTTTGCCAATATTAACACCGATTCCGAACGTATTTAAGGCGTTCCATTGAAAAGTGCCATCATCCGGAAGTTGGGGATTATAATTTGTTTGGCTTGATCTGCTGTAAATTACGGATATGCTATAATCAAGCTTTGTTTGCGCATTTGCAAGTAGTATACTGACTACTGCTATAAAAACTATTGTGAATCGCTTCATATGCTCAAATTTAAATTCTTTGAGAATCACTACATTTTATAAATCTTCCTGGAAATTAATTCATTTTCAACATACACTTTCAGGATATAAACACCGCTGGAACAATCCGTCAAATCAATAATGGTTTCATTTTTAAACACTTGTCGGACAAAACTCCTGCCTTGAAGATCATTAAGAACGACGGTCGCAGTCTTGCCGGTAAACAGAACCAGCGAAATTGAGATAAAGCCACGGGTTGGGTTCGGAAAGATCCGGGCTCCGGGAAAATTATCCGGATCGTATCCTGTTGGCAATTGCACACTAAGTTTAAGTGGAGTCCATGCCGATGCACCGGCGTTGTCGTTGGCTGTCAGTTTTATATTCAGAATTTGTTCCATCTCCGGCACGCCTGTAAAAACTCCCGAAACCGTGTCAAATGTCAACCACTCCGGCAGGGGATTTCCATTCGTGAGTACGGCGGTAAAGGTGAAAACACTGCTGGAATCATCATCAGAAAAAGTACTGTCGGGAATGGAGTAAATGAATTGTTCTCCGATATAAGCGGTCTGATCAGGTATCGGATATTTCATATACGGAATAAAATTGGTATACCGAAGGCTGTCGGTAAAGCCGGCCGAAACCCAATACAGATCGTCATTTGAGCCATAGGTCATGTACAAACCATCGGGCGTAATATCTCCCGAAGTTTCATCGCCCGGAGTATTGATGACATTCCCGAGATTTTTGGGATTGGTCCAGTTGCCATCCGGCTTTCTGTAAGCAATATACAAATCGTTCTGCCCGTATCCTTCTTCCCGTATCGCTTTCATGATCATATAGCTTTCATCGGCTGATACATACGGATCACCCCAGGTTTGTGAACCGATGAAATTAACAGGCTTTGGTAAAACGATCCTGTTTTCATAAATACCATCGCAATACTGGCTCCGGCATATTTTCCCGGCCTGGCTCGAAAAATAGACCGACGAATCCCCGACAATGCAAGGATGGTACTGGTAAGATTCAGAATTTGGAGGATTGCCAAGACTGACCGGGTCCGACCATGAATCCCCTTCTTTCTGCGAAAAGCTTAGATCAACAATTCCTTCATGGTTAACAGCATTGGTGGCAAACAGGTAAACCCGGTTGCCATTGTAAGCAAAGAAAGGTTCGCCGGTGGCTCTGCCATTGGAGAAAGGGATGGTATCGGGCGTTGTCCAGTGGTCTTCCAGATAGCTAGCCGACAGGATATACGGATTTCCGGGTTCAGGATATTTCTCAATATGAAAAAAAACAGAGGCTCCATCCGGTGAGAAAGTGATGGTGGCTTCATTTCGATCAGGAATCGAAACGATGCCCGGAGCAAATAATTGGGGGATGCAACCGGGAGGAGTTTGGCCGAAATAGAGACTGTCAGTAGGAATAACCTGTGAAAACGTGATACTCAGGGTTGAAAGTATGATGACGGAGGAAAGCGCTAATTTTTTCATGGTATTTACAATTTGATTTTTATTACGGATATCCTGATTGTTAAAAATTAATTCCGAAATAGAGATTGGGTTCGAACAGAAAATAATTCTTCCATTTACTTTCCTTCTCTTCAAAACCTTGCGGCGCTTTGGTATCAACCGGCCAGTAATTGCAATGGACCTGCGGCTCCAGGTAAAACCTGTTTTTAAAGAGCGCTATGTGATAACCCAGGTGCCAGGTCGTATAAAGCTTAAATCCTTCGTCAATCTTATTTTTCTCTTCGTCCAGGTATATTTTGTAAAGTGGCAGAACCTCAACTGCAGCGAATAATCCTTTCCACAGCATCCGCTGGTAGGTAACCCCAATGCCGCATTCGCTGAGCCTGCCCGGAAAGAACTCGCTTTCGTCACGGAATCCGGGATCCCATAACTGTATGCCCATCGGGGCAAAAAGCTTCCATGTGGCTACTTTAATGCCGATCCTATCTTTTGGCGTGAGTTGATAGCTGCCGTGAAACTCGTAATGATGCGTGTTGGTTTTTTCCTGGCCGAAATTGGCCAGGGTCAGGTAGGTTGTTCCGAAGGAAAATTTGTGGTCAGCTTCATTTTCTGTGGCTGATTTCCTTTGATTCTGACTCAGTGCAAGCGATATGCACATGATCGTCAATAGCGATGTTAAAGTGATTTTTTTCATTATTCAGATCTTTATGATTTTAAGAAAACTTACAATTATTAAAATGAATGGAAATAAATTAGAGCTTGAACCTCATTAAAACCTGATCCCAAAATTCAGGCTGGGCTCAAAAATGTATTTAGGTGCGCCCTTTTCAACAGCTTTAAATGACTCCGGCATATTGGTGTTTACCGGCCAGTATTTGAGGGCATATGCGGGTTCAATAAAAACGCGCTTATCAAAGAACTCAAAACGATAACCCAGGATCATCTGAAGATACAACTGGAAACCCTTTTGGATCCTTTGGTCTTCAGAATCATAGAATTGCTGAATAAAAGGGGTGGCTTCTACGGTGGTAAACAGGTTTTTCCAGTGAAAGCGCTGGTAACCGAACCCTGCTCCCAAAGCCCTGACCTTTCCCGGGTACATTTCCTCAGAAGAACCATAAGTTCCCAGGGGTTCGTAGTAGGTCCAAGTAATGGCCTCAAAGATCAGGTTATCCTTTGCAGTAAGCCGGTATCCGTAATTCAACTGGAAGTAGTAGACGGGATCGCCCGGCCCGAAGTTCCCAAACATGAAAAGCGAGCTGCCCAGGGAATGCCGCCGGATAATGTCATTGTTCTTTTCCCCGGCGGGCTCAGAATCTTCTAAAATCAGATCCTGACTAAATACCATGTGTGTAAACATGGCCATAGTTAATAATGCTAAAATGTACTTTTTCATAATGTTATTGTTAAGGTTATCATATGGATTGTTCGTTATGGTCATCAGCCGGATTGACCGAAATAAGCTTCAGGTTTAAATCCCTGACAAGGTTCAGTACCCCGTGCAAATGGGCTTCATCTTTCAGGTCGATCGAAAGAACCGTCTCAGTTCCTTCATGACGGATCTCCGTGTCTTCGAAACTCTCCTTCCATTTTTTGTCGAGATGACCCTTGATTTTTATAACCGTTTTGCCCTTCATTTTTTCAGGATTAAATACGGATACAAAAGTGTTGCGGCAGGGACAAAAATAAATCACCCGCGAGGGTGAATTCAGCGGGTGATTTGTTAAACGGAATGATACAAGTGCGGGTGAATCAAGCCGGGAGACTGGTTTCTCAATGTTGAACAGAAATGATCACATTCCCGGTTTTCTGCCCTTTCCCGACGTACCGGTAAGCATCGGCGATTTCTTCGAGGGAATATCTTCGGTCGATTACCGGTAAAAATTTCCCTTCCCTTAAGAGTTTCTGCATAAACAGAACACTTCCGGCGCGGTCGAGGGGAAAAGGAAATACTACCTTTTTGGTATCAAATACAGCGGTAATCATCGGCAGGAATATATTTTGCGCCATCCTGCCGGGTTCCGATGAAATATAGATTCCGCCTCGTTCCAGGATAGGTTTGCACCGGGAAAATGAGCTTTTTCCAACGGCGTCGAAGACGAATTTGAATTTCTCCTCCGGGCGGGTAAAATCCTCATTGACATAATCGATCACTTTTAACGCACCGATCGACTTTACCAGGTCTTCATCTTTTTTCCGGCAAACCGCCGTGACTTTTGCCCCGGAATTGTTCAGAAGCTGTACCGCAGAAGAGCCGATAGCCCCGGTTGCACCGTTCACAAGCACCTTCTGCCCTTCTTGAATATCCAGTTTATTAAGAAAATTAATGGCATAGTGAGCACCTTCTATGCTGGCGGCGGCCTGCTCATAAGTAATATGATCCGGAATTCGGGCCATCGCATTATTTTCTGATAATATAAGATATTGCGCGTGCGAGCTTAATCCGACATCATCAAACCCAAAAACACGATCGCCTTCTCTGAATTTTGTAACATTTTTGCCGGCTGATATAATTTCACCTGCAAAATCAGTTCCCTGTACCGACCGCTTCGGGTGGATGACTCCGGTGAAAAGCCTGAAGATTAATGGTTTTCCACTCAGTACTGCACAATCGGTCCGGTTTACCGTGGTTGCAAATACCTTAATCAGCACTTCATGGTTTTTCGGAACGGGCTTTTTAACAGTTTCAATCCGGAGAATATCCGGAGATCCGTATTGGTCTGATACTGCTGCTAACATGGTCATTCTTACGATATTTTAATAATTCCGTTGCTGAATTTAAATCAGATCAAACCCATTTCCTTTGCTTTTGCAACAGCCCGGGAGCGGCTATCCACACCAAGTTTGATGAATATATTTTTCAGATGGGTTTTTACCGTATTCAGGGAAACAAACAAACGATCCGCCATTTCCTGGTTCATTAAATCCTCTGCCATTAGCTTCATCATTTCCAGTTCACGTGCGCTCAAAGCCGATTCGGCCAGGCCCTTCTTCCGGTTATCTTTTCTTTCCAGTGCCAGTTTCAGGTTGCTGATGAACTTTTTCGGAATATGAGGTGATGCTGATGTTCCGGCATTGAATATTTTTTTGATGAGCGCATCAATAGGATCATTATTAAAGACGAAAAATGAAAGCAAGTTTTCTTCCGCGGCCAGCGCCATGGCTTCGGCCAGGACAGCCACGGCTTTTTCATACTCACCGCGCTTTTTGTACAGAATGGCATGGGCGGTTTTTAAATCGATGATTCTTTCAGCCCTGTTTCCGGCTATAGCCAGCGGGCACAAAGCCGATAAAAGTAATTCGGCTTCATCCAGTTGATTTTGCGCCAGTAACAACCGGAGATACGACGAATAGGCCGCTTCATTGGCAAATGTTTTCTCTTGATCAAGATCCAGCCCAAAACCGGATGCAGCATCCCGGGCCTTATCCATCTGATTTTTGTCGAGGAACATAAAAATCTTCCATCCCATGTAATAAGCATTCATAAAGGGCGGAAGCTTTTCTATGTTCATAATTTCGTCAAGCTCGGCGATTCTTCTTTCTGCTTCAACCTCTCCCCGGTCGCGAAGAATAACCGAATAAACCATTAAAATCATCGCTTTTAATAAACTGTCTTTGCCGGATTTGCAAAGATCATAGGCGATTTTAATATTGTCGAAGGCCTTGTCATTCTCCGCCCACATAAAGTACGAAGTGCCTAAAATGTAATACAGTGAGGCAAAAGTCCAGTCTGCTTTGGTGATTTGAGAATAGCCGCGAGCTTTCAGAAGCGTAAGCAGCTCCATGCATTTTTTATAGGCTGACCGGTAGTGGCCCAGCTGCTGCTCGTTTTCAGCCATACGGATAGCGGTGGTGGAGATCAGGTAAATGTTCCCGGATTTTTTCGCAAAGTCGAGCGCTTTCAAAAAGGCCGCATTGCTACGCTCCAGGTCACCTTTCGAATACCAGGCAATCCCTTCCGAAAACCAGGCCCAGCTAAACCATTGCGGATCATCTTCCGGAAGGTATTCCATGGCCCTCTTACTGTACGCAAAAATTTTTTCCGAATGGGTGTCATGGGATTTCAGATAAGTGTAGGCTACTGCAATCTTTCCGGATAGTTTTTTATATCCCTGAGCTTCCTTTAAAGCAATATCTCTGCTTTTCAGTTTCTCATTGACCATCCAGTCGGCGCATGCCAGATATGGTTCAGCATGGCCGATCTGGCCGGATGTGATCAATACCCATGCGTAATAAAAGCAGAAGTCAGCATTGCGTTGAATCCATTCATCGGGTAAAATCGCACCATATCTTAAAATAGCGGCATGCTTTCCATTGCACCACATTTCCTCAACCACCTTGCTGATCAGTTGAAGGCTCTTTTCATAATTCTGGCCGGCCAGTGCATTTTCAATGGCCAAATCGGTCATTTGGTGCTGTTCAAACCATTCGCAAGCTTTGGTGCGAATATCCGCAGCATTCGTAATCATCTGCTGCTGAAATCGTTGCTTTAACAAATCGGAAAACAAATGATGATACCGGTACCAGTTTCTTTCCGAATCCAAAGGAATAACAAACATGTTATTCCTTTCCAGGTGTTCAATGATGAAACGGCTGTCGTTCCTGTTCAGAACCCAATCACATAACGAAGCGTTCATCTGATCCAGCAGCGATGTTTTCAACAAGAATTCCCTGATGTCGTCCGGTTGTGTTTTCAGTACCTCCTCCATGAGATAATCCATGATGTACTGGTTCTCGCCCTGCAAATCCCGGATGAATTCCGACACATCTCTGCGTTGCTGCACCGATAAAGCCGCTAGCTGTAACCCGGCAATCCAGCCTTCTGTTCTGGATTCCAGCAAATAAACATCTTCATTGGATAATCCCAGTTTCAGCTTTTTATTGAACAGGGCGGAAATATCGTGTGCCGTAAAACTCAGATCGGCCAAACGTAGTTCGACCATCTGATGCTGGCTTCTGATCCTTGCCAGAGGTAAAGCGGGGTCCGACCGGGTCAGGATCACAAGATGAATGTTTCCTGGAATATATTGCAGGATAAAGTTGATTAATTCAACGACTTCGCGGCTGCTGACATGGTGGAAATCGTCGAGGACCAGTATAAAGTCATGTTTGATGCGGAGAATATCGTTGATCAGAAGGGTGGCAATGGCTTCGGGAGATGGCTTATTTGGCGACTGCAACAACCTAAGGGCGGACTGTCCGAATTCTTTCCGGACACCTTGTATTCCTGAAATAATATAGCTTAAGAACTCTTCCGGATCATTGTCGCCTTTATCGATGGAAAACCATGCGGCAGGGATCTTTTGCTGATGGATCCAGTCGCATACCAGGGTTGTTTTGCCAAAACCGGCAGGTGCGGAGATCAGGATCAGCTTACGGTTCAGCCCGCAATTAAGCTTGTCAAACAGATCTTCCCGGTGAACCGTTTGATCACCCGGAGAGGGGATATGTAGTTTTGTCAGAAGCATAGGCTCATTAATCTTTCCAGGGTGATGGCCCATCGTCAGTCTTTCAGGTTCAGGGCGGCTTTAAATTTCTCACGGTAGCCCGCACCGATGGGAATACGCTGGGCGCCTATTTTAATGATCGCCCGCTCGATGCTTTCAATTTTATTGATGGCTACAATAAAGGATTTGTGGACCCGAATAAAATTATCGGCCGGCAACTGGCTTTCCATCGTTTGAAAATTCTGAAGGGTCATAATCCTGTTTTTGGGCGTTACGATCCTCAGATATGCTCCCTGGCCTTCAATATACAGGATATCAGCAAAATTAATGCGTTCCATCCGGTATTCCGTCTTCACAAACATATAATCTTTAGAAGGTTTATGAGCCGGATCAACCTTAATTTTATCGATCGCTTTCAGGAACCGCTCAAACGAATAGGGCTTCAGTAAATAATCGGTGACCGAATAATCAAATCCGCTGACCGCATATTGGTCATACGCCGATACAATGATGATCTGAGGCGGACTCCGGAGAGACTCAAGAAATTGTAAACCCGAAAATTGTTCCATCTGAATGTCAAGAAAAACCAGGTCAACCGGGTTGCCTTTTATAAATGAAATGGCATCCAGTGCGTTGTTGAACGATGCCAATAAATTCAACAGCGGGACCTGGCGGATAAACCCCTCCAGCTTTTCAACGGCCAGAGGGGTATCGTCGATGACAATGCAATTAACGGCCATTAATTTTTACGGTTAAATTCACCTTAAATGTACTGTTTTCCTGAATGAAATTTAAAAAATGCGAGTCGGGATAAAGCAGTTCGAGCCTGCGTTTTATATTTTTCAGGCCGATACCGCCCGCATGATCCCTGGATATTTTCTGTTCCTCGTTGAAAATATTGCTGCTCTCAAAAATTACGGTGTTACCTTCAATCCGGAACGAGAAACGAATGGCGTTCCGGGTGTTTTTATCGGTACAATGTTTAAAGGCATTCTCCACAAAAGGGATAAAAAGCATGGGCGCAATTTGAATGCGGTCAGTATCTCCGGAAACGTTGAAAGATACCAGTTCCCTGTTTGAGAATTGTATTTTCTGCAAATCGATATAGTCTTCAATATGCTTGATTTCAAGAGATAACGGCACCCTGCCGGCATTCGTGTCATAAATCATATACCGCATGATGCCGGAGAGTTTGATCAATGTTTCGGATGCCTGATCGGCATTGGTTTTTATCAGGCTGTCGATATTGTTCAGCGTATTGAAGAGAAAATGCGGACTGATCTGGTTTTTAAGCAGCGCCAGTTCACTCTTAAGGTTTTCCTGCGTTCGCCTTTCATGGGTGATCCAGACTTCCATCTTTCTGAAAAGGAGGCCAAACGTGGCAAAGGGGATGGCAAAAAGGCCGGTCATGACCAGGAAATACGGGAACTCAAAACCAACCCGGATGGTCAGATATTTAAAGATTGTTGTAATAATAAATGGAAGGATAATAATCGTCAGTAATTTAAAGATCTGCCCTTTTAAATTGTGGGGTTTTAGCAGGAAATAGCAGGCGTAAAATATTCCCACGGGGAGGAGGATGTAAAGATAGAAGTTGAAAATGATCCCGAACAGGTTGGAACCTGAAAGAAAATAGGCGCCCATATCCGGGGGCTCGGTTAAAAAACGGAAGCTGTCTGATAATAAAGACCAGAATCTTACTTGATCTGTTCCCATCATATTGCTGAAGGTGCCAAATTCACGGGACCCAACGGAGATTACCCTAAAAATCGGGAAAATCATCCAGAACCCGGCATGCAATAAAATTTTCACTGAATTCTTCATGGTTGAAAATGATTATAGTTAAACATGAAGCAAAATTCATCGGAAATATAAGGAATAAAAAATCCGTTTAACAAACGTGGCCTGTTTATTCATGAAATGACGGGATTTATGATTAAGGGCCGGAAGCGCCATTACACAGCAAAAACTTCAGATTCGCCGAAACGGGAAGCAATGGTTACGCGGGTGCCGTTGGCATGAGGTGCAAATAAATCAGTTACGATCTGCGGATGGTTGTTTTGACGGGAGAGGTGAGAAAGCACCAGCAGTTCCAGGAACGGGGCGCGATAACTGTTAAAGAGCTCCAGCGCCTGCAGGTTTGAAAGGTGCCCATTGCCCCCGCGGATTCGTCTTTTCAAAAAGTACGGATAGCGTCCTTCTTCGAGCATCGTCTCATCGTAATTCGCTTCAAGGAAAGCTGCGTGACACCGGCTGAAGTGATGGATCAGCTGTTCGCATACCGAACCGATATCGGTAAAAATGCCCACTGTGATACCGCTTCCTGTCACGGTGAAGCTATGCGGATCGGCGGCGTCGTGATGTTTTTGAAAGGCTCTTACGGTCAGGCTGCCGAAATGCAATTCCTCATCGGCGGAAAACGGCTGCAAAAGGTGCGGTTCGATCCGGAGCAGGCTGTTCCGGTGAGTGGCAGGAGTGATACAGACCGGGATCCTGTGCTTCCGGGAAAGCACCTCCACGCCCCTGGTATGGTCGGAGTGCTCATGGGAGATCAAGATGGCCCTGACTTTTGTTAAGGACAGGCCCTGTCGTTTCAGTCGTTGTTCTGTCTCCCTGCACGAGATGCCCGCGTCGATAAGCACGGCATCATGGTCGTTGCCAACATAGTAGCAATTTCCATTGCTTCCGGAATTGAGCGATGAGAGGTAGAGTCGGGACATGGCTGCAAAGATCGTAAAAGTTGATGACGCGGGACAGGGTGATCAGGCGAAAGAACGATCAGGCGATCTGGTGAACGGACGATGTAAAAAGAAAACTGTTTGGTCAAACCAGACCATATAACTGATTAAGGTGAGATTTAGTACTTTTATATTTAGGTTATACGAAAAGATCTTCAAGTTATATAAAATAAAAGAATATGGAATTTCTTAAGATCAATTTTAGGGACACATCGATTCTTTGGCTTTCAGTTGGTCTTTTCGGTCTGATAGGAACTGTTTTTTCTCAGCCGATGACAGGTACATTGAGAATGCCTGAATTAGAAAATCCACAAAAACTGGAAATTACAAAAAGTGACCAGGCGACAGCGAAGCAAATTGTCTGGATTGTATACTCAGACCGTGATGAGAATGTGTTATATTATGACTCTGCCTGTGATTCTGCAATACAAACCGGTATTAACTTTCTGGATAAGTTTTTTGTTGTGGATGAAACTGAAACTATGGTATCCGTTGTATCTGCTGAACCATTTTCTAAATTAAAAGGTTGGATACCAAAGAGCAAGCTTATACTCCTGGATCATGCAATACTTGACCAAGGAAATCAGGCTGCTGCTAAAGTAATGATCATTAATAAAATATCATCTGTAATCTGGGGCGAAGGCTCATCAGTTCCTTCGGATAAATTTCAGTTTTCTAAAAATCCGGATAAATTTCTGTTTGATTCAAATTCAGTAATAGCAAAGTCAATAGACTTTTATTATATTTTAAAAGAATATAACGGGAAAATGCTTTTAAGCTCCGCATCCGAGATTTGGGACCCGGACAGGATACACTCAACTGTAATGGGATGGCTAGATAAAGATTTAACTGTTAAATGGAATTCGATGGCGGTCCTACAACCTAATTATCAAATAACAGGTCGTTCGCCTGCACGTATCGCTGAAACTGAAGAAATTGCCAGAGGATGGATAAATGGAGAAAATGGGCCTGCCATCTGGAGGGAAGATAGTGTTTCGGACCAGCCATGGCCACCTTCACGCATGCGTTGTTTATATCTAGGACCTGGTAAAAATCCAGATGTGATTCGAGTAGGTGTTTTTCAGGATATCGACCTTATACATGGGCAGCAAATTCAAACCATGCTAAATCATTTAAGAGAATGGGAAAGGCAGGATAGAGGCAAAAACAATCTGAATCTGGTGTTTGTTATCGACGGTTCTGCTAGTATGAGGAAATATTTTCCTGTTATAGCCGATGCTATTTCCCAGAGCTATCATCAAATCAGCAGGAATCCGGATTTCTCTGATCCGGATAATCCTAAAAGAGTTGTAGTCAAATTAGGTGCGGTTGTCTACCGGGATGGGTCCGACTGTCCTTATCTGGCCGAGACCTGCCCATTGCAGGATTTCAATAACACCCGGAAATGGATTTCCGATAATTTCCAGGATATCAAAGATTGCCAAGATAAGGATATTCCCAATGCTGTTTTTTTTGGTTTGTTTATGGCATTGGAAGATGTTCTGGCCGGCCATGAAAATGACAATAACCTGATCATCCTGATTGGTGATGCAGGTGACAGTCAGAGGCATGATAATTCATTTATAGATATTAAGGATATCGTTAACGGGATGGCTAAATTTAATTGTCAATTCATTGCATACCAAACGCAATGGAAAGATCCGGCTATTAACCCTGAGAACTTAAGCTACACGGAGTTTAGTGGCCAGGCCATGGAAATAGCCCTTGAATCGGCACGATTAATCCATAAAGAATTACCAGCGATTCGTCCCCGGGATCTCCAAAAAGAAGTTTCTTTAATTAGGGCCGAATCGACGGACCGTTATGACCTCTATATCCTCGATCCGCCTTTTCTGGCAAACAAAGTATATGTCAACAAAGGTTGCGGGGCCGATGCGGTCAGTTTGACAGATTTTATCATGGAAACTATCTTAACTTCCAGTAAAGAAGCATCCTTGGTGAATACATTTATTCGTCAGATTTTATACCGCGGGTGGTCATGGGAAGATGTCATATACGATATCCCAACGGAAAAATTAGCAAACATGAATGCAATAACAACTACTTTAGGCTACCTTTCCGGTGAATTGGAAAAAAAATATCCGGGAGAGGATGTAAATGCTCCCGGTGGGAGACTGGAACAATTGCTGCAGGGAAAACCACAGCAATTCTTCATCGAAGGATATTCCCCATTGAAGGTTGATGGATCAACGTACGATCAATGGTTGTTTGAGATTCTTACTCCTGCGAATACTAAAAAAAAACTGGAAAGAGATTATGTGAAGATCATCAACTCATATAAAAGCCAAGGATCTGCGGAACAGGCAAGGCAATTGATCTATGATGCGGTACATACACTTTCACAAACTTATTCAGGTAGTCCGGTTAGTTGTGAAGACATCCCCTTAAGCGAACTGTTTCCGACAATTATTAATTGTCCGGGTTTAAAAACCACAATCCGGTACAGGCCGTGGTTGAGCAAAACCTTAAAGCAGATTTTAATGGAGGGGGAATGCGACCATGAGTGCCTTGAAATCCTTTACCATGAGATATTCCGGTCGTATAACAAGATCAGTAGATTATCTTACAAGGATTATGTTACTACGGTATTCGGGAAATATTCAGCTTATTTCATTCCGGTTGAATTCATGCCCTTTGTCGAGTAATCCCGGATATTTATTGATTTTCATAATAATGCATACACCGGACAAATTGATCCGTTTTAATTTGACCGCCATAAATCTATGGCAATTCAGGAATTGAGGTGTTCAGTATTCAGCGGCGTGGTCTGATATAATTATCAGCTCCGTCCACCCCTCCTCCTGATCCTTCTTTTAATGTTTACATCCCGAATGCCTTCAGCCCGTATGGGGATGGGGTGAATGATGTGTTCGTTGTTGCTTACGAAGGATCTAGAATTTACAATTTACAATATAGGATTTGTGATCGGTGGGGAGGAGAAGTGTATTCTGCCAAAGGCATTGAGAATGGATGGGATGGAAAGAAGTCGGGAAAGGAATGCCCGGGCGGAGCGTATGTTTACAAGATTGTATTTTTATTGGATGGAGTTCCCGGGAACCAGGAAAGGGTGGGAACGGTGATGCTGGTGAGGTGAATAATTTGGAAATTTGGAAATTAGCCAATGAGTTAATTATCACATTTCCAAATTAACTAATTTTCAAATTCTTTCGTTCACCCTTCACGGCTCACGCTTCACCCAATGGACGGTGATGCTGGTATAGTGATCCGTTCACTCTTCACGCCGTTATGCAAAGTGCCCTATTCAAAGTCTTTTGTCAGAGCTTCAATTTCGATACGAAGTCTTGGAAGGTGGTTTACCAAAATTGCCCATATGTTTTCATCAGAAATGGAATCATATCCATGAATGATCTGGTTTCTTAGCCCGACAATGCGATAGGCTTCTTCAACAGGGAATCCGGCATCTTCTTTTAGAATTCGGTTCATTGCTTCGCCGATAATTTCCAGGTTTCTTTCAACAGCTCTTTTTAAGATCAGATTGCTTTTATACTGAGATATGGTCAGTTTTCCAGCAGGAAGAAAAGAATTAATCTCATGAATTGCGATTTTGATGTCGAAAAGGGATTTAAGCACTTTTTCGTTCATAGATCAAAATTTTATCCCGATCAAGAATTTTACGAAAGATTGGATTTTTAACAGCCTGATTTTCTACGATATCTACTTCCCTATTTAAAACTGATTCCAACTTTTCTTTGAAATCCATGTAATTATTGAAATATTCCAGGGGGTTTATCAAAGGGCTGAATTGAATAAGAATATCGACATCACTTTGGTCATTGAATTTATCGGTTCTAATTGAGCCAAAAATAAATAGCTGCTCAACCTGGTGGTCTGAACAAATTCTAATTATCTGGTCGATATGTTGGTGAATCAGATTCATCAATACAAAAGTAATATAAAGCAAAGATAATAAAATTCAAGGCATTATGTAAAACGCTAGGCGCGAATGTAAGCGGTTGGGTTTTATCCACTGTGTAAATCGCCAACATTCCAGATAGCACGCGGATTAACGCGGACCCCGAGGTCTCGGGGCAAGTTGCGACGGATTTTCACGGATTTTTTCTGACTGCCGACTGCTGACCGCTGACTGCTGACTGCCGACTGCTGACTGCTGACCGCCGACCGCCGACCCCTTGCATTTCTCAAAGATATTTCCTACTTTTATCCCACCCATTTATCTTCATAATGATGTAAGATGAAAACTCTGAAAACCTTCTGGTTTATTTTACTCCTATCAGTTTTCTTCTCAACAGGAATATACTCCCAAAACGAAGCTAATATTTGGTACTTTCCTAACTATTGCGGATTGGATTTTAATACTGGAAATCCTGTTGTGTTATATGATGGACAATCTCATACAGGTTATTCAAGTTCAACAATTTCTGATTCCTTGGGAAATTTCTTATTTTGTTGCGATTGGAATGCAGTTTATACAATTCATGGCATAATGCAAAATAGTCTTCTAATGGAATGCCCTGGGGCAGCGGGATCAGCGATTGTCAAGTGGCCATCACAAAATGGGCTTTATTATATTTTTACTGCAATCCACCCTACAATGAACAATCCGGGTTTTACTTATTCTGTTGTCGATATGAAACTTGCCAATGGATGGGGGATCATGACGGAAAAGAATATTTATGTTGATGCTGGTTGGGATGTAAGTGACCGTATTGCAATCGCAAAAAAAGAAGACTCAGAAAGTGTCTGGGTCATTGTCAGAAAAAATGAAGAAGATTCATTCGCTGCATTCCTTGTGGATAATACCGGATTTAACCCTGCCCCTGTCATTTCTTTTGCGCCTGATCGGGAACCTGCTCCTTATTGGTTAAGTGTTGAGGGATATATAAAAATATCATCGAATAAGAAATTCTTGGTTTCAAGTTATAGCTTTAATAATGAAATATGTGGTTTCAATGCTTCAACTGGTGAGATTAGTTACTTGTATTCACTTAACACACCAATAGAATTAGGCCTTGTTTCTATCGCAGGTGTTGAATTTTCACCCGATTCAAAATATTTATTCGTGTGTTATGACATGCCCGGTCCCATAAACGCAATTTATCAATATGATATGCAATTTGTTTCTGATTCATTAAACTTTAAAAATTCAGGGCAATTTATAGGTGAAGGAAATGTTTATAGCATGCAACTTGCCCGGGATGGAAAAATATATTTTACAGCTAATTACGATCAACCTGAGGTAAACCGATATTATCTCGGGGTAATACATAAACCCTGGATTCTTGGAGCGGGTTGCATGTTCGAAAATATGGCAATAAATATGTTTCCAAATGAGGTTATGCAAAGTTTTCCTAATGCTTTAGTAGACTACCTCCTCCGCTTCGAGTGGGAAGGTGAACGGTGCCAAGGATATCCTATCAAATTCAATCCAAATTTCATTCCAACGCCCCAAACCATCCAATGGGATTTCGATGATGGGCCAGGAAGCACTTCATGGCAGCTTTCACCAATCTACACATTCAAGAATCCCGGTATTCATGAAATTAAGGTAGATATCTGGTATCCTTCCGGTAGATTTGAGCACACTTCACGCGAAATTGAAATCTCGCCTTCCCCTCTTCCCCACCTCGGCGCAGATACCATAATCTGCAATGGGGCTTCGATAGTACTCAATGCCAGTTGCTAGGCTGATTTCTTCACCTGGAGCACCGGCCAATTCGGCGTTTCTTCGATTACCGTTTCCGATAGCGGAACATACTGGGTCCGGGCAAGATTCAATGATTCCGGTTGTATGGGATACGATACCGTCCATATCGGCTTTCATTCACCGCTATTGATTTATGAAACCAATCTGCAAATCATTCCCACTACCTGCAACGGTTCATCCGGTTCGATAACAGGACTCTCTGCTCTTGGTACTCCGCCCTACGCCTACCAATGGCTCGACCTCTCAGGCAATCCGTTCGGTACGAATATAGATGCATCGGGCCTCCCTGCAGGGCAATATTACCTGACAATTACTGATGGCAATGGTTGTGCAACGGAATCACCTGTTTATACTATTGAGGATGCAGGTAACCTCTCGGTGACACAGGTTCAAACTACCCGGCCACATTGTTTCCGTAACGACGGGCAAATCATTATTTCGGCCTTTTCTCCAACAGGTTCGCTCCTGGAATATTCGATTGATAACGGGAATAGTTATTCGACTGACAGTATTTTTACCGGCTTATTAGCTGGTAGTTATATAATTCATATAAAAGATATGAATGGTTGCGAAGGATTTTATTTTGATAATCCGGTAATCTTGGCTGATATTCCTGGCCCGCAGGTTCAGCCGCCGGTTATAACAGATGAGACGGATTTCCAGGGGAACGGCTCGATTGAAATAACTGCAACCGGTAGCACAGCAATTATTTATTATTCGATTGATGGCGGAGCTTCATGGCAGGAAAATAACGGAAATTTTTACAATTTACAGTCTGGGATTTACAATTTACAAATTAAGGACGAAAACGGGTGTGATACCGCGTTTACTGTTGAAGTTCAGAATGTTATTCTGACCTGGTTGCATGCAGTCACTGGCGAAGGAGGACATTGCCTGGGCAACACGGCGATTGTTCCAGTAAATGTGGATAACTTTAATTCTGTTGCTGATTTTCATCTAAAGCTGGGCTATAATGCCGATAATTTGGAATGCGAAGGATTTGCTAATGTTAATGTTCAATTGTTAGACAGCCTGACCGGGTGGGTCGATCCACTTGCGGGAGATATCCATTTAGCCTGGAATTCACCATCATCTGTTACTTTCACAGGAACGGAAAAGGTTGCCGACCTTGTTTTCACCACGAAAAATCCCGGGCAAGGAGAGTTTTCCTGGTACACCGGTGAAACGGAAAGCTATTTCACCAATTCTTCCGGCAACCTGATCCCGGCCGAGTTCAGCACGGGGCAGGTTACGATCTACGAGCCGCCGGAAATTATCCTGGATCAAAGCAAAACAGTCTGCACCGGGCAGTTTGTCAGCCTGATGAGCATTGCCGTCGGCAACCAGCCGCCCTTCAGTTACCGTTGGATTTATCCAACGGGTGATAGCACCAGCACCGACCCGTTCTTCTTCAGCATAACCCCTGCTGACGCCGGCTTCTACACCTTGCTCGCCACCGACCGCGTCGGCTGCACCGACCAGAAAAGCATCGAGCTGATCGCCAGCGAAAATCCGGTTGCGGCTTTCCATGGCACCGATACGCTGGAAATGCACAACGGTGATGTATTGGACGCCGGATCAGGGATGGCTTGGTATAAATGGAGCACAGGTGACACAACAGCGAGTATAATTATTCCGTCTGTAGGAATGTACATGGTTGAGATGGAATCGCCAGTGGGTTGTTTGGGTTCCGATTCGGTTTATGTAAAACTGGTTTCGGAAGAAATCCAGGAGTTTGAGATTTACGTACCAAACGCCTTCAGTCCCAATGGCGATGGCATTAACGACATCTTTCAAATAAAATTCCCGCATTCAACATTCAACCTTCAACATTTAACATTAAGCATTTTTGATCGGTGGGGAGGAGAGGTGTTTTCGTCCAAAGGTATAGAGAACGGATGGGATGGAAAGAAAAACGGAAAGGAATGTCCTGGAGGAGTGTATGTTTACAAGATCGTATTCTCAGTTGATGGTGTCCCTGGAAGCCAGGAAAGAGTTGGAACGGTGGCGTTGGTGAGATAATAGTTCAAAGTTCAAAGTTCAAAGTTCAAAAATTCAAAAATTCAAATCCGAAATAATCCGCGTAAATCCGTTGCAACTTGTCCCGAGACCTCGGGATCCGCGTCATCCGTGTGCTATAAAAAGGACAGCAACAATGAATTTGCTCTGATTCTGGCCGGAATCTGGCGTAAACGAAAAAACCACTTACATTTTCGTTTGTAAGTGGTTGATTTTCTGGTCTCCCCGCCAGGATTCGAACCTGGGACCCATTGATTAAGAGTCAATTGCTCTACCAGCTGAGCTACGGAGAGTTTATTTTCCCTTCTCTCCAACCCCTGGCACCCTCCCGACTAAAAGTCGGGATGCTCTACCAACTGAGCTACGGAGAGTTTATTTTCCCTTCTCTCCAACCCCTGGCACCCTCCCGACTAAAAGTCGGGATGCTCTACCAGCTGAGCTACGGAGAGAAATGAGGGCGCAAAAGTACATAATTTTCTTTACATTTGTCGTAATGAATGAAAAAGAACTACCGGAAGATTCCGCTCTGCGGGTGAATGAAGGGATCGACCAGCCGGAAGCGATGAACCCGGAGGCGGCACGCCGATTCCGCGACGCCATCCCGAAAGAGCTTGACGCCGAAGCATATGTGAAAGGGATCCTGGAAGGCAGCCGCCCGCTCCTCAGCAAAGCCATCACGATGGTCGAAAGCGCCCTGCCACGCCACCAGGAGCTGGCCCGGGAGATCGTCAACGCCTGCGTACCGCATGCCGGGAGATCGGTCCGCGTGGGCATTACGGGGGTGCCGGGAGTGGGAAAGAGCACGTTCATCGAAACGCTCGGGAAATATCTTACGGCACAGGGCAACAGGATCGCCGTACTGGCGATCGACCCGAGCAGCCGCCGCACCAAAGGAAGCATCCTGGGCGACAAGACCCGGATGGAAGACCTGGCCAACGACCCTAACGCCTACATCCGACCCTCCTCCTCTGCCGGAACGCTGGGCGGCGTGGCGCGCAATACGCGCGAATCGGTCATCCTCTGCGAAGCAGCAGGATTTAATATCATCTTCGTCGAGACGGTCGGCGTGGGGCAATCGGAAACGGCCGTCCACTCCATGGTCGATTTCTTCCTGCTGCTGATGCTGGCCGGCGCCGGCGACGAGCTCCAGGGGATCAAGCGGGGCATCATGGAGATGGCCGACGCCATCGTCATCAATAAAGCCGATGGCGATAATGTCAGGAAAGCCGAACTGGCAGCGCGGGAATATAAGAATGCCCTCCACCTCTTCCCTCCCCCGCCGTCGGGATGGAACCCGATGGTGCTGACCGCCTCGGCCGCCGAAAACAAGGGCATCGCTGAAACCTGGCAGATGGTTTTAGATTACAGCCGGTTGGCCCATGAGTCGGGCTACTTCGACGCCAACCGCCAGGAACAGGCGTTGCAGGCCTTTACAGATACCGTCGAAGAGGCGATCCGGCAGCAGTTCTATCACAGTGAAATAGTGATTTCACAGATCGACACCCTCCGCAGCGACATCCTTGCCGGAAAGATCAGTCCGTATGAGGCGGCGAGAAAGCTGACTCAATAATTTTCTATGTCCAGGAAAACCATCGGCAGATTCTCCTTCGGGTTCCAGATCGTCCTCTGGATCGGAGGCATTTTCCACAGGCTTTATTACCGGAAATTTTCCGTGGTCAACAGGGATAGGATTCCGCATGATGGTCCGGTCATTTTTGCCGCCAATCACCAGAATGCGCTGATGGATGCGCTGGCTGTCATCTTTTCCACCCGCTGCCAGGTGGTGTTCCTGGCCCGGGCCGACATCTTCCGTAAAAAATACATGGCCCGGATTCTCTACTTTCTGAAGATCTTACCTGTTTACCGCATCCGCGATGGTTTTCACGCCGTCGATCAGAACAATGAAGTATTTCCCGAGATCATCGGCGTGCTGAAGAGAAACCGGCCGGCAGCCCTGTTCCCCGAAGGGAACCACCTGGGGGAGAAACGGTTGCGCCCGTTGAAAAAAGGGGCGGCACGGCTGGCGCTGCAAGCGGAGGAGGCCAATGATTTTACGCTGGGGGTTTCCATCGTTCCGGTTGGGCTCGACTATTCCAACTACTACAATGCCGGGAGCGACCTGCTGGTGGTGTTCGGCAATCCCATCCCGGCCTCGGCCTACCGCGAAGAATTTCTCCAGAACCCTGCCCGGGCGGTCAGTCTTATGACTACCGACCTGGCAACGGAGCTCCGGAAAGTGATGCTGGATATCCATTCGGAAGAGAACTACAGCGTTATTCATGAGGCGGTGAAAATGTACGGGCCTGTTGAACTGAAGCGCAGAAAACTCAGGAACAATCCGTATAATCTTTTCTTAGTAAAGAAGGAATTGGCTGAGAATCTTATGGTTAAAGAAAAAGGGCTGGAAACCCTCCGCGAAGAACTGGCGTCTTACCACGCAAAACTCCCGGCCCTCGGCATCCGCGAACCACAGGTCAAAAACCCCTTCCCCAATCCAGTATCCAGTATCCTTAAATCTATTTTCATTATCCTTTTGCTCCCCATCCACCTTTATGGCATGGTCCTGAATTACATTCCTTACAGCCTGCCCATCTTCCTGGCGCAGAATATCAAAGACCGGCATTTCCTCGGCTCGGTGAGGTTCGGCGCCGGGCTCCTGTTATTCTTTACCTGGTATCTCCTGCTTTTTATCACCTCTATATTCATTTTTCACAGTATTTTTTATGCGGCTGTTTTTATGGTTTCGGTATCTTTGACCGGCCTGTGCGCATTTTACAATTACCGCCTGATGCTGAAACTGAGGGCCGACTGGCGGTGGATCTTTCTGAAATACCGCAACAGGAGTGAATTTGAGGGATTGATAAAGCAAAGGGAAAGAATTATGAAAGAAATATTCAGACTTTTAAATAGAACCGAAAATTCTGTGTAACTCTGTGAATATCTGTGTAATCTGTGGTGAATACTTTTTAACACACAGAGGAGCACGGAGTTACACAGAGGAGCACGGAGTTGGAAATCAACAAATCCATATGAAACCTAAACAAGCTATTACCCTTTTCCTGGCCATTCTGCTGTTGTCGCCGCTTTTCATCCATTCCCAGCAGGACACGACAGAGCAGAAACAGCGCAAACGACTGAATTTCTCCGGGTTGCCGGTCGTGGCCTACGATGCCGACATGGGGCTGCAATACGGACTTGTGGCCAACATGTACGACTACGGCGACTGGAAAGCCTACCCCGAATACCGGCATATGGTTAAGGTGGAGGTATCGCGGTTCACGAAGGGAAGTGGCATTAACCAGGTCTTTTATGATTCCAAATACCTTATTCCCGGTATCCGGTTCACGGCCGACCTGAGTTATCTGACGGAGAAAGGCGTTGATTTCTATGGATTTAACGGATACCAGGCCATATACCGGCCGGAATGGGAGGATGATGAGGACACGTCGTATATCACCCGGATGTTTTACCGGCATGAACGGAAGATGTTCCGCTTCACGAGTGATTTCCAGGGACAGATAGCCGGCGAAAAGCTCCGCTGGCTGGCCGGTATCGGGATCATGAATTTTAAAACGGGAACGGTGGATATCGACAGGTTGAACAAGGGTAAAAAAGAGAGCAAGATCCTTCCTGATACGATCACCCTTTACGATAAGTATGTTGATTGGGGGATTATTCCCGAGGATGAGAAAAATGGCGGTAATGCCAATTTTATCAAAGCCGGGCTGATCTTCGACACGCGCGATAACGAGCCAAATCCCATGAAGGGATTATGGGATGAAGTGATGCTGGTCTATTCGCCAGGATTCTTCTTTAACGAAGGCAATTCATTCCTGAAACTGATCGCCATACACCGGCAGTATTTCACCATCGTGAAGAAGAAGGTGAATTTCGGCTACCGGCTGGGCTACCAGGGAACGATTGCCGGTCATACGCCGTTCTATTTCCAGCCCTACATGCTCAATTCTTTCTCATCCATTACCAAGACCGACGGCCTGGGCGGGGCGAAGAACCTGCGCGGAATTTTGCGCAACCGGGTGGTCGGAGATGGTATTGTTTGGGGCAATGCCGAGGTGCGATGGCGGATTACAGATTTCATCATCGCCAAGCAAAATTTCTACGTCGGGTTGAATTTTTTCGGCGACGTGGGAATGGTGGTGCAGAAGATGGATTTCAATATCCCGGAAACGGCTGAAACGGCAGAATATTTCGATCTTTCCGACAGCGCTGACAAGCTGCATCCCAGTGTCGGCGCCGGCCTGCGCATCGGCTGGAACGAGAATTTCATCATTGCCGTCGATTATGGCTTTGCGCTGGATCAAAGGGACGGGATGAGTGGGCTGTACATTGCTTTCGGGAATTTGTTCTAGATGGAGTCAATCGGACTGGAGGTCGTCACATAATCTCTTTGCGAAACTTTGCGTGTACTCTGCGCAACTTTGCGAAATTTATAATTAGCTGTTACGCAAAGTCTCGCAAAGGTCCCGCAAAGTTTCGCAAAGGTATTTTTCTGACTTTTCAGACATTACTAAGATGAAGTCAAATATCCTACAGTCATAAAGTCTTACAGTCTTATCGTCCTATCGTCTTACAGTCTTACAGTCTTATCGTCCTACAGTCTTAAAGTCCTACAGTCCTACAGTCCTACAGTCCTACGAACTCAGAAATATAACAGTAAAAACCACCACCATCACAACCACCAGCGGCACCAGCCAGTTCAGCACCTTCAGCAGCCGGATCAGCCGCCGGAAGCTCCTGCTCTCGTTGATATGCGGGAAGGGTTTGTTGGGGACCGGCACACCGAGGAAATCGCATAAGGGTTTCCAACCCTCCTTCACTTCATAAACCAGCAAACGCTCTGCCGGAACCGTTTTCCTCACTTCATCGATCCACTCCCGGTAGATCTTAACGGTCATCCGGCGGTCGTTGAAAGCGCCCTGCAGGTTGCCGTTCCATATGATCTCGTCGTGGATCCTCCTGACGATGCCCGGAAACCAGAACGGGAAAGCCGGCTGGATGGCCCAGATCGTTTCGTACATGCTGTCGTACCATTTCTCCGGATCGCGTACATTCAGCAGGATCTTCGCATCGGGATATTCCTGCATCAGCTCCTTGTAAAATGAGCAGGTGGGCCAGTCGACAACGGAATTATATCTTCTGAAAAATCTCTTCCAGTTGACCGTCTCCCCTTTCCAGGCTTTTATAAAGAAATGAAGATGATGAAATCGCGGCAGGGCGATCTTCATATGGTAGCAGGGGCCGTAGCCCAGCTCATCCAGCGCCGCCTTGAGCGACATGGTTCCCGATCTGCCGAAGCCTGCGCCGATGAGTTTCATGGGTTGTAAGGGTTCCAGTGTTCCAGTGTTCCAGTGTTCCAGTGTTCCAGAGTTCTAGTGTTCCAGGTTTCGCGTCTTTCCCGCGAAACCTGGAACCAATTCCAAATTTCTATTTTCCAATTTCACCCTTCACGCTTCACGCTTCACTTTTCATCTGCAAAGTAACAAAATTGATTTTCAAGCCAACATATTAATACCGGCATGGAGTTGTAAGGAAAACTTTTGAGAATTAGCCATTCATAAGACTTTCTGATACTTAAAACCAATAATGAAGAATTATATAGAACTTATCTAAATTATGAAGATTTGATTAAAAGATCTTGACATCTACTGAATTTTGCGCTATATTTGAAACGTTAATCCAAATTCTGAAAACCAGGTTTATTTCCCTCTCACCCTTATTAATGTAAGCTATTATTCTGATTTGGTTTTATGGTATGAAAGCGCAATAAATACCGAAATATTATGAAAAAATTGAGATTATTGATCCTCTCCTTGTTGTTAGTAAACTGTTTTAGTAATGGTCAGTCAGTTGCACCATCAGGTGGGGCCTACCAGAGAGCAAATAGCTTGAATTATGATGCCATTGTCGATACGGCAAAATTATGGAGTGTTGCCATAGAATATATGAATATTCGATATTCATTATATTGTAAAATTGGTGACACCATCACAATAGGTGATCATGTATATCATAAAGTTTATGAAACAAACGACTCTTTACAATCAACCTGGTATTTTTCCGGGTACATCAGAGAAAATGAAAGCGGGGAGGTTTATTTTAGAAATAATTCCGGGGTGGAAGGATTGATTTATTCATTTAATTTAAGTGCAAATGATTCTGTTATAGTTTATAATGCATTGGTATGCCCCGAATTTGATACATTAATCGTCTCAGCCACAGATTCTGTGTGGCTGGGAGACAGATATCGAAAAAGGATATTTATCTATAATTCAGTTCTTGATGAAATCTGGACCGAGGGAATTGGAAGTACATTCGGATTATTATACAGTAATGTTTGTTATGTTGGTTGTGTTTATAATTTAATATGTTATTATGAATCTGATACTCTTATTTATCAGAATCCCGATTATGAAAGTTGCTATTATCATTTGCCGGATGGCATTAACAATTATGAACCTTCTGAATCATATCGAATAAATTATAACGCAACTGACCGGACGATAGCTATTAATTGTTCGGATGCAGAAACAACCGGACTGACCTACCATTTGAGCATTTTCAACCTGATGGGAAATGAAATATATCATGGTAAGTTGATGAACAATAATCAAATAATATCAGCAAGTCATTTTGCAACAGGCATTTATCTTGTCAGTATTATATCTTCCGGCCATCTTATCTATCGAAGTAAAATTTTAATCTATTAACAAAAAAAATGATACCGAGTCTGAACCGGTTTGCGGATTTAATACAGTTGTTCCTCTCGGCATAGAGGCTTTATCAAAAGTAATAAACCACAAAGGAACACCAAGGATTTCACGAAGGAACACAAAGTTTATTATTTGATAATCTGATACTTAGTGCGCCTTTGTGATTTACTTTGTGCGCCTTTGTGGTTAAATAATAGACTTTTGAGACAACCTCATATAATAGCGGCAGGTCAACAAATATCTGAATGATGATCAGAAATTTACTATTACTTTTTTTACTAATTTTTTCCGGTGTTCTTTCAAAGGGCCAGTTTACCTATTTCAATAACCATTACAACAATGATAACTGGAGCGCGGGCATCTCAATTGTTGAAACGGAAAGTGGTTATGTGGCCTTCGGTGTGAGCGGGGTGGAATCAGGCCAATATATCTTCAAAAGAATACTCCTGACCGGCATCGATCACCAGGGTAACCAACTCTGGTGGAAAACATATGGCGAGGATTTTCATAATTATTATGCAGGCCTAAACAGGGGAGGAATTAAAACATCTGACGGTGGATTTGCTGTCAGTGGCGCTATTGAAGATGAAATCAGAGTCGTAGGATTATTGATGAAATTTGATGAAAATGGCGATTCCTTGTGGTCAAGAATATATGGCGACACCATTTCACCCGGTTATTCTTTCCATGGATTCTATGCATGCCAACAGTTGCCTGATCAAGGATATCTGATGGTTGGTGCTGTTTATGTTTCCGGTGATGATAGCGATATTCTTTTGATCCGAACTGATAGCCTTGGCAATCAGATATGGATAAAAACATATGGCGAGTTACACTTCATGGAATTAGCATATTCCCTATCTCTATTACCTGACGGCGAATTTTTAATCGGTTATATGAGCCAGAATATCAATGTTTTTTATACCATGCATCCGGGAATGCTGAAAATTGACAACCAGGGAAATGAAATCTGGAGTAAAATATACAGTGGCCCGTATGATGATTCCGGGTGCGCTGTCACAATTTCCCAGGATGGAAATTATCTTTTAGGAAGCAGCTATGGATATATTTCCACACACCCGGTGATTACAACATGTAAAGTATGGATCATTAAAACCGATACTTCCGGAAATATTATCTGGGACAAAATCTATGGTGATAAAACATATGAAGGGCTTGCTATGACAATAAATGAAATGAATGACGGGAGCATCATTGTATCAGGTTCAGGAGGATTTGAATTCACTCCTGGGATAGAGGGATGGATATTAAAAACCGAATCAGATGGGGATAGCCTGTGGATGAGACGATACAGTCATTTCCAAACATATGACAATGAACAAAATGATCTTGCCTTCACTACAGATAATGGGCTCGTGCTTACGGGTATGACAATGGGCTATCCGGATTGGATAGAATCAGTTTGGGTACAAAAACTCGATAGCATCGGCTGTGATTCTGTAGGGTGCGATACAACGGTAGGTATTTTTGAAGGGCATGGAGGCCTGGGGGCATGGGGGCAAGGAGGCGTTGAGCTTTATCCAAACCCGGCATCAGATCTGATTCACATCACCTTCAGGCAAAATAACCTGAACCGGTTTCCCGCACGAGACAGAGAATTGGAAATCTTTAATGTTTACGGAGAAAAGGTGGTTGGAATGAAGTTGTCCATCTTTCAGGAATCGATAACCCAAAACATTTCCGGCCTTGCACAAGGCTTGTATCTGGTGGTGATCAGGGAAAGACAAAAAGTCGTTTGTACAGGTAAGTTTCTGATTGCCAGATAAGAGCGGGCAGTTTCAGGGTTTCAGGTTTCAGGTTTCAGGTTCCAGGTTTCAGGTTCCAGGTTTCAGGTTCCAGGTTTCGCGTCTTTCCCGCGAAAGCGGGAACCAATTCCAAATTTCTATTTTCCAATTTCACGCTTCACCCTTCACCGTTCACTCTTCACGCTTCTATAGTACCCAATCGTCCTCTCCAGCGCCTCCCCGTGGCTGTATTTCGGCTTGAATCCCCAGTCTTTACATGCTTTATCCGAAGTAAACGTATAATCGGTACAGGTATAGACCACGGCAAAGCGGCTGAATTTAGGGTGATATTTTTTAAACGGACGAACCATGAAAGCGAAGAATTCCGACATACTGCCCATGGCATACGCTACCGGCCGCGGGATCCAGAAGTTCTTCGGCCGTATTTTATAACCTGCGCCGATGACTACCTGGTCGAAGAACCGGAAGAAGTTGGAACCGGGCGCATCGGTCATAAAATAGACCTCGCCGGTAATGTGGTCCGAGCCGTTCATGAGCGCCGCCGCTGCCTGAAGATGGGCATGTGCAATGTTGCCGACATAGATATGCTGGCATTTGGCCTTCCCATTGCCCAGCCTGACGTAAAAGCCCCCTTTCGCCATGTTGATCAGCGAACCGATATGGTAAGGGTCGGCTTCGCCATAAATATCGGACGGGCGAAGAACGACCGCCTTCAAGCCTTCCCCGCAGGCCTCCTTTATTGCAGCCTCCGCCAGGTATTTGCTGCGGCAGTAAGAGGTCTTGTGCTGCTGGGGGTAAGGATGGCTTTCGTCGATATCCACCAGTGGCTTACCGCTGTATACCGCATCCAGCGAGCTGGTAAAGATGAGATGCCCGATCCCCCCGGATTTACAGGCAGAGATAACGTTCTTTGTCCCGCCGGTATTGATATCAATGACCTCTTCATCCGATAGGATCCCCCAGTCGATCACCGCCGCGGAATGGATCACCAGGCCGATATCCTTGCAGGCGGCCTGAAGCGATTCCAGGTCGCGGACATCCCCCCGGAAATACTCAACTTGAACCGGCAAATGAATATCTGCCGGTGGTTTTAAATCAAATATCCTGATTTTGCCTGCTCTGACAGGCGAGTCCTTCTCCAGCAGCTCCCTGACGATCGCCTGTCCTAAAAACCCGGAGCCTCCGGTTACCAGCACGTTCAGATTATTTCTGTCCATTTATGTTGTCTTTTAGAAATAATAAATTAATCCGTGCAAATTCGTTGTATTCGCGTTTATTCGCGTTCCATTATAGAACACGAATGACGCAAATTAAGACGAATTACCGCGGATCTGATCTTTAGTCAAGGCTACCTTAATAAGATTAATCAATGTCATAAAGTCTGTGAGAACAAAAAACTATCTTTACTATCTGTTTATTCTGCCTGCAAAGAAACAAAGATTATGAGAAAAGAGATCTACCTGGTCCGGGGAAAAGAGGGAGAAGATTACCGGGCCTTTACCGACAGGATCATGCAGACCGGAAGGGATGCCGTGAAAGCCATCCGGCCGCTGGCGCTGAAAATAACGGTGACGGAAGCAGCGCCGCCCCGATTCTCAGTGATCCCTTTCCGGAAAGATAAAATTGCCGTGATTTCGGTTTACAGGGACAATAACATGACCGAAGATTTTTTTCATGATGTGGAAGGGATCAGCGGCGCTTTTAAAGTGGATGAGGCTATACCGGTTTCTTACCGGAAAGAATGGCCCGATGGCGACCCGACGCCGGGTGTATGCCTGCTGACGTTGTTCAGGCGTAAACCGGGCATCAATTATAATCTGTTCATCCACCGGTGGCATAACGGGCACACTCCCCTATCGCTGAAAATACACCCGCTGTGGAATTATAACCGCAATGTGGTGCTGCAGAAGATGTGCGACAGCGACATATGGTACGACGGTATTGTCGAGGAGCAGACCCGGACCAGAGAAACGCTGACCAATCCGTTCAAATTCTTCGGCAGTTTTCCGATCATAATCGGGAATATGATCGCCGTTTACCGGGATGTCAGCTCCTTCATTCATTACAAAAGTATTGAAACGTATCTTACCATCGAATACCATATCCTCAGCAACGAGACTCCATCTCAAAATCCATAACCAAACCGCCCTATGGAATACAAAAAACTATGGACCCCCGACCCGGAAAAGGTGAAGAACTCACAGATGTACCGTTACATGCAGTTTGTGAACGAATACACGGGGAGTAAATATAAAACATACGACGAACTCTGGCAGTGGAGTGTCGGTCACCCGGCGGCCTTCTGGGGGACGTTCTGGCACTACAGCGGCCTGAAGTATTCTCAAGATTTCAATGAAGTGGTCGACGATCCGAAAAAGATGCCCGGCGCGAAATGGTTCACCGGTGCCCGGCTGAATTTTGCTGAGAACCTGCTTCAGCGCCGCGACGATCACCCGGCCATCATCTTTCGCGGAGAAGACGGCACATCCCGCACGCTGACCTTCCGGCAGCTTTACGAAGAATCGCACCGGGTGGCGGAAGGATTGAAACGGCTCGGCGTACAGAAAGGCGACCGGGTAGCCGCCTTCATGCCCAATATCCCCGAAACGGTCATCGCTATGCTGGCCGCCGCTTCGATCGGGGCGATCTGGTCGTCTACCTCCCCCGATTTCGGCATCAAAGGCGTTCTCGACCGCTTCAGCCAGATCGAGCCGAAAGTGATCTTCTCCGTCGACGGTTATTACTACAACGGCAAGCATTTCGACTCGCAGGAGAAGCTGCGTGGCATCCTGGGCGAGCTGCCCACGATCGAAACGGTGGTGATGGTCAACTTCACCGGAAAACCTGACCTGGCAGGCATCCCCCATGGCATGGCCTGGGAGTCGCTGGCCCTTCCGGTCGACGGCGAAATGCACTTCGAACAACTCCCTTTCGATCATCCGTTGTACATCATGTACTCATCCGGCACCACCGGGCTGCCGAAGAGCATCGTCCACTCGGCCGGCGGCACACTGATCCAGCACCTGAAGGAACTGAAGCTGCACTGCGACGTCCGCCCTGACGACGTCGTCTTCTATTTCACCACCTGCGGATGGATGATGTGGAACTGGTTCGTCAGCAGCCTGGCTGTAGGTGCCACCATCGTCTGTTTCGACGGTAACCCGTTCTACCCTGCGCCCGATACGCTGATCCGCCTGTCGGCCGAATTGAAATTCACCCTGTTCGGAACGTCGGCAAAATATATCGCGTCGTTGCAACAGGCGGGGGTGCGACCGGCAATGGAAACCGTTGTAGGGACGTTGCATGCAACGTCCCAACTACCAAAAAATGCAACGTCCCTACAACGGTTTCCATTAGGGTTTCCATCATTGCGGGCCATCACGTCGACAGGTTCCCCGTTGGCCGACGAATCGTTCGATTTCGTTTACAACGAATGGCAACGGGATGTGCAATTGTCATCGATCTCGGGCGGGACCGACATTATTTCGTGTTTTATGCTGGGCAACCCGATGCTGCCGGTGTACCGGGGCGAGATCCAGTGCCGGGGGCTCGGGATGGACGTCGACTGCTTCGACGACAACGGCAACCCGGTGCGCGACAGGCAGGGCGAGCTGGTGTGCAAGACCGCTTTCCCGTCGATGCCGGTCTATTTCTGGAACGACCCGGACGGAAAAAAGTACTTCAATGCCTATTTCGATCACTACCCGGGCATCTGGTACCACGGCGATTACATGATCCTGAGCCGGCATGGCGGGATCACGATGCTGGGGCGCTCCGATGCCACCCTGAACCCCGGGGGGGTGCGGATCGGCACCTCAGAGATCTACCGGGTGGTTGAGAACATGGAGGAGATCGACGATTCGGTGGTGGTAGGGCAGCAACACGAAGGCGACGAGCGGGTAATCCTGTTCGTTAAGATGAAGCCGGGATTTAACCTGGATGAAGATCTTGCAAAAAAGATCAAAAGCAACATCCGGTCGGCCTGCAGCCCGCGCCATGTACCGGCGGTGATACTGACCGCTCCTGATATTCCGTACACCATCAACGGCAAGAAAGTGGAAGTAGCTGTCAAAAAATTGATCCACGGGCAGGAGGTGAAAAACAGCGATGCGCTTCGCAATGCGGAATGCCTGGAATTTTTCAGGACTATCGACCAACAACTTATGACTCCTTAAACCGCGGTTCTCCTTCGAAGACAATAGGGATTTTGTTCACCTCCTCGCGGAAGGCCAGCCAGTCGAGGACCTTTGTGGTCAGTTCATCGTTCAGTTTATCCATGTCGTAATAAAAGATCTCATGGAATTTTTCCTTTTCCGAATGAGGTTTCTGGCTGTGGTGCGGATTTTCATGTTCCGGCACGATCTTGCCGTCGCGGTGCTTCTTTTCCAGCATCTCTTCGTAAATCTCCACCTCAACCTTATCCATGAGCTTGGCGATGTTAAAATAGATCACCCTGACATGTTTGTAATGAACTGTCTTAAATGGATTCAGAATGCTTTTGAATTCGGTTTTCTCTATTCTGCGGCTGCTGGAGAAAATGGTCAGGTGATTATCGAGTTTGGAATCCTTCTGCTGCGCATTGATCTTGCCGAATTCCTCCCGGTATTCTATAGGCAGGTTGTTCACCCGGTTGATCAGGGTCACCATCTTGCTCATAAAACCATCGTAAACCGCCTTATTCTTCGCATAATTCTGCCCGATCCGGAATTTCTTATCCTGCACCCTCGCGCTGGATGAACCCGAACCCTTTTTCCGGCTCTCGTGCCGTTCTATTTCATCTAACCAATAAACCATTTCCTTCGGAATGTTACATATTTCTTCTATATTGTCCTCCCACATCAAAGAGCGCTCTGGTGATCTGCCCGATGGAGCAGTATTTCGCCACCTCCATCAAACCTTCAAAGATATTCTCATTTTTCCTCGCGCGGTCTTTTAGCCCTTCCAGCAATTTATCCGACTTTTCCGCGAAAGTTATATGCAATTGGTCCAACATGCTGATCTGGTACTCTTTTTCCTCCGGTGTGGCCCGGATCACCTCGCCCGGCGTGATGGTCGGAGAGCCTTCGGAGGAGAGGAACGTGTTCACCCCGATGATCGGGTACCCGCCGGTATGTTTGAGCGTCTCGTAATAGAGTGACTCCTCCTGGATCTTGCCGCGCTGGTACATGGTCTCCATGGCTCCCAGCACCCCTCCGCGCTCCGTCAGCCGGTCGAACTCCATCATCACGGCCTCTTCCACCAGGTCGGTCAGCTCTTCGATGATAAACGATCCCTGGAGCGGGTTCTGGTTCTTAGCCAGCCCCAGCTCCCGGTTGATAATGAGCTGAATAGCCACTGCCCTGCGGACCGATTCTTCGGTGGGCGTGGTGATTGCCTCGTCGTAGGCATTGGTATGGAGCGAGTTGCAGTTGTCATAGACTGCATACAAGGCCTGCAGCGTGGTGCGGATATCGTTGAACCCGATCTCCTGGGCGTGCAGCGAGCGGCCGGAGGTCTGGATGTGATACTTCAGCTTCTGGGAGCGGTCGTCGCCGCCGTATTTGTACTTCATCGCCTTGGCCCAGATCAGCCTGGCAACCCGTCCCATCACCGAATATTCGGGATCGATGCCGTTGGAGAAGAAGAACGACAGGTTCGGCGCAAATTGGTCGATCTCCATACCCCTCGACAGGTAATATTCGACGTAAGTGAACCCGTTGGAGAGGGTGAGCGCCAGTTGCGTGATGGGGTTGGCGCCCGCTTCGGCGATGTGGTAACCGGATATGGAGACCGAGTAGAAATTCCTGACATTGTTCCGGTTGAAATATTCCTGCACGTCGCCCATCATTTTCAGGGCAAAGTCGGTGGAGAAGATGCAGGTGTTCTGTGCCTGGTCTTCTTTCAGGATATCGGCCTGGATGGTGCCGCGGACCCGGCAAATCGTATCGGCCTTGATCTTTTCATACACCTCCCGGGGAAGTACCTGGTCGCCTGTAACGCCCAGCAGCATGAGGCCCAGCCCGTCGTTACCTTCCGGCAGCGGGCCCTGGTAGCGCGGACGCCGGGTGCCTTTCTTTTCATAGATCCCGCTGATCTTCTTTTCCACCTCCTCTTCCAGCCCGTTGGCCCGGATATAGATCTCGCACTCCTGGTCGATGGCTGTGTTCATGAAATAGCCCACCATGGTTGGTGCGGGGCCGTTGATAGTCATCGATACGGAGGTTTTCGGGTCGGTAAGATGGAATCCCGAATAGAGCTTTTTCGCATCGTCGAGGCAGCAGATCGAAACGCCCGAGTTGCCGATCTTGCCATAGATATCGGGACGGATATCGGGATCGTTGCCATAGAGCGTAACCGAGTCGAAAGCAGTGGAAAGACGTTTGGCGGGCATCCCTTTCGAGAGATAATGGAAGCGTTTGTTAGTGCGCTCCGGGCCCCCTTCTCCGGCAAACATCCGGGTCGGGTCCTCCCCTTCCCTTTTAAACGGGAAAACGCCGGCAGCGTAGGGAAATTCGCCCGGGACGTTCTCTTTCAGGTTCCACCTGACGATATCGCCCCACCCTTTGTATTTCGGGAGGGCAATCTTCGGGACCAGGGTATGGGCGAGCGATTCCTCATGCGTTTTAACCTTTATCTGCTGGTCGCGCACCTGGAAAATATATTCCGGCTGCTTATACGACTCGACTTTCCGGGGCCAGTTCTCGAGGATGGTCCGGGCATTGCCGTCGAGTTCCGATTCCGCTTTTTTGTATTCCACTTCAAGCAGGGCGGCCACATCGCTGTGCCCGTCCCCTTTTTTTCTGATTATCCCGAGTGTTTCATGGATGGATTGCAGTCTCTGGGCTATAACTGCCTGCTTCTCAGCCGTTTTATTGTAATTCCTTACCGTTTCCGCAATTTCCGAGAGGTAGCGGGTGCGGTTGGGTGGAATGATGTGGATTTTATCCGCCATTTCGGCTGTGGCATGGATCTTTGAATTAAAACCCGCGTTGGTTTTTTTATTCAGGATGTCGATGAGCGCCTTGTAGAAATGGTTGACTCCCGGGTCGTTGTATTGTGAGGCGATGGTGCCGAAAACGGGCATCGTATCCGGGTCTTCATGCCAGAGGTGGTGGTTCCTGGCGAATTGTTTTCTTACATCACGGAGCGCGTCGAGGGCTCCCCGTTTGTCGAATTTATTGATGGCGATGATATCGGCAAAATCGAGCATGTCGATCTTTTCGAGCTGGGTGGCGGCGCCGTATTCCGGGGTCATCACGTACATCGACACATCGCTGTGGTCGACGATCTCGGTATCCGACTGGCCGATCCCGGAGGTTTCAAGGATGATCAGGTCGAAGCCGGCTGCCTGCAGGATGATCTCCGCATCTTTCACATAGCGCGAAACGGCGAGGTTCGACTGGCGGGTGGCGAGCGAACGCATATAGACCTGCGGGTTGTTGATGGCATTCATCCGAATCCGGTCGCCGAGCAGAGCGCCGCCGGTTTTCCGCTTGGACGGGTCGACCGAAATAATGCCGATGGTCTTTTCCGGAAAGTCCTCATGGAAGCGGCGCACGATCTCGTCGACCAGGGATGATTTCCCCGAGCCGCCCGTTCCGGTAATGCCCAGCACCGGCGACTTCCGCGAGTGTTCCTTCAGGTTGTCGATCAGATCCCTGGCTTTTTCCGGGAAATTCTCCGCAGCCGAAATCAGCCTGGAGATGGCATAGATATCTTTTTTTTGAAGTTTATTTATGTCGATGTCTTCAATTTTATCACCCGTAGGGTAATCCGATCGCTGCATCAGGTCGTTGATCATTCCCTGGAGGCCGAGGTCGCGCCCGTCGTCGGGTGAATAGATGCGGGTAATCCCGTACCGGTGGAGTTCTTCCATCTCTTCCGGAAGTATAACGCCGCCGCCGCCGCCGAAAATTTTAATATGGCCGCAACCCTTTTCGCGGAGCATGTCGAGCATGTATTTGAAGAATTCCATATGCCCGCCCTGGTAGGAGGTGATGGCAATGGCCTGGGCATCTTCCTGGATGGCGCAATCGACGATCTCTTTAACGGAGCGGTCGTGGCCCAGGTGGATCACTTCAGCGCCGGTGGCCTGGATGATCCTCCGCATGATGTTGATGGCGGCATCGTGCCCGTCGAACAGCGATGCGGCGGTCACAATGCGGATATGGTTCTTGGGGGAATAAGGATTTTGTTCCGGGTGCATGACAGATACGATATGAATAGCAAAAATATTAAAATTCGCGATCATCCGTATAAATCCGTGTCATCCGTGTGCTATCTTTTGATGGCACGCGGATTAACACAGACCCCGGGGTCTCGGGGCAAGTTGCAGCGAATTTACACGGATAATATTATTGCAAATCATTTTATATCTTTACGACAAGAACCAAGAACGCAGAACACCTATGCTCAAACAAATCCTTTTCGCCCTGTCACTGCTGATCACCCTCGGCATCTTCGCCTACACCACCTGGCAGTATTACCTCCGCTTCAGGCTCACGAAACCGTTTCCGGTGAAGAACTGGGGAAAGCGGTTCAATGTGATGATGACGGTTGCTTTCGGGCAATCGCGGATCCTGCGGAAGCCCGTGGTGGGCTTCATGCACGCCCTGGTATGGTGGGGTTTCCTGGTCATCCTGGTGGGGAGCATCGAGATGGTGATCGACGGGCTGTTCGGGACCGAGCGGGCGCTGGCGTTACTCGGGCCTGTGTATGATGTGATCACCGCCTCGGGCGATATTTTTGCCCTCGTCATCCTACTGGCGATCCTCGCCTTCATGATCCGCCGGTTGTTCATGAACATCAAACGGTTCACAGGCATCGAAATGAAGCACAAGTCGCACCAGGACGCCAACGTGGCCCTAACGCTGATCCTTTTGCTGATGGTGTCGCTGCTGGGGATGAACACGTTCTACCTGGGGATGCAGGGTGAGATGGTGGTAAGGATGCATGGGGATACAGGGATAAAAGGCAGTGAGGGATTATTCCCGGTGAGTGAGTTACTGGCAGGTTTCGTTTCAGCTATGCCCTGGAAGACCATGCACACCTGGCATGAAATCTTCTGGTGGGCGCACATCCTGCTGATCTTCCTGTTTGCCAACATCCTCCCCTATTCCAAGCATTTCCACGTCTTCATGTCGGTGCCGAACGTATTCCTGAGCCGCCTGGAGCCACTGGGCTACCTGCCGAACATGCCCGAGATCACAAAAGAGGTAAAGCTGATGATGGATCCGAACCAGGCCTTTGCAGCGCCTGCGGCGGGAGAAGCGGCGCCGGTTTCGCGTTTCGGGGTACTGGATGTTGAAGACATCACCTGGAAGAACTACCTCGATTCGCTGGCCTGCACCGAATGCGGGCGGTGCACCGAGGTCTGTCCTGCCAACATCACCGGGAAAAAACTATCGCCCCGCAAGATCATCATGAATGTCAGGGAGCGGATGAAAGAGAAGGCACCGGGGCTTGTTAAAGATAAAGCATTCACCGACGGGAGATCGCTGATCCGGGATTATGTGACCGAAGAGGAGCTGTGGGCCTGCACCACCTGCAACGCTTGTGCGCGCGAGTGCCCGGTCAATATCAACCACCCGTCGCTGATCGTCGATATGCGGCGGTACCTGGTGATGGAAGAGGCCAAAGGGCCGGGGGAGCTGAATGCCATCTTCACCAATATCGAAAACAACGGCGCACCGTGGCAGTTTTCACCGCAAGACAGGATGCTGTGGGCGGAAGAGATATATATCATTATGGAAAAATCCCTGGTTTCCGTTCCCATCATGTCAGAAGTCTTCGCCCGTGGCGAGCGCCCCGAGTACCTCTTCTGGGTTGGTTCCGCCGGTGCTTTTGATGATCGTTACAAAAAAGTTACCCGTGAATTTGTAAAGATCCTCACCCATTTCAAGATTAGCTACGCGGTGCTGGGGACGGAGGAGGCCGATTCGGGCGATGTGGCCCGGAGGGCAGGAAATGAGATGTTGTTCCAGATGCAGGCGCTGATGAACATCGAGTTGTTCAAGATGTATGAGGTGAAAAAGATCATTACCTGCTGCCCGCACGATTACAACACTTTTAAGAACGAATACCCCGACCTTGGCGGAGAATTTGAGGTCATTCACCATTCGCAGTTCCTGGCAGGCATTGCCCCCTCCCTGACTCCCTCCCCCAATTGGGGGAGGGATGGGGTGGGGGCTGTAACCTTTCATGATCCCTGCTACCTGGGCCGTGCCAATGGCGAATACGATGCGCCGCGCCAGGTGCTCTCTGCCCTGGGCGTTCCGCTGATTGAGATGAAGCGGTCGAAGAGCTTTGCCCTGTGCTGCGGAGCCGGCGGCGGGCAGATGTTCAAAGAGGCGGAAAAAGGGAACAAAGAGGTATTTATCGAAAGGATCGAGGAGGTGATAGACAGCGGGGCAAATATTGTGGCCACCGCCTGCCCTTTCTGCATGGTGATGATGACCGACGGGATAAAGTACAAGAATAAGGAAGAGGAGATGAAGAACTACGACATTGCCGAGCTGGTGAGTATGGCGCTGGGGTTGTAAACGGAACGGCATTCATGGATCCGGCTGAAAATAATACTCCCAAATTTACTTTGGAGGATGGATTCTTCAAATCGCTGATAGAAACCCTTCCTGTAGAGATCGCGATTTACAACCTAGAAGGGAGGTTTGTCTACATCAATGAAAACACTTCACTCTTTTTTAAACGGGATAAACAGGAGATCATCGGAAAGACATTTCAGGAGCTGTTTTCAAAGGAAACCGCCAAAAGTCAGTATGAAACCCTGAAAAAAGTATTATCAACCGGCCAATCCACGACCGTCGACAGGAAGTTCAAACTGAACGGACAACAACATTTTTTCAAAATTCAGCATCAACCGATTTTCGATGAAGACGGAAAAGTTAAATCGGTCATGGTCATTGGCCAGAACCTGACCACACAAACCCGTGAAGAGCAGCTTTTCGGCATTCAGCACAAAATAGACGCCTTGAGCAATCAGACCATAAGTCTGGAGAACACGTTAAAAAAAGCATTCGAATTCTTACTGGAGATTGATTGGATTGATGCGGGAGGAGTCTACCTGTTTGACGAAAAGAAACAGAAACTAAAACTCATATATTCCATAGGATTATCTGAAAATTACATTCGTAAAATAAAGGTTTTTTCGGTAAAAGAGGCTCCGGCGATGGCTGTATTGAGAGGTAAGAGCCGGTACATCAAAAAGATTGAATTCCTGGAGCCCATCAAAATTGTGATGGAAAAGGAAGACCTGACTTTTGCCGCTACTATTCCCTTGATTTATAAAAGACATGTCATCGGGAGCATCAACCTGGGGTCGAAATCGGTGGTGGACATTAGCTGGCAGGACCGGAAAATCATCGAGTCGATTGCGGCCCGGCTGGCCAACCTGATCATGCTGATCAAAACGAGGGAACAACTGATCTCCGCAAACATTGAGTTGCACAGGAGTTTACGAAACCTTGAGTCGCAAAACCAGCTGCTGATCCAGAAATCGAGGCTGGAATCGCTCGGGGAACTGGCAGCCGGCCTGGCCCACGAGATCAATCAGCCCTTATCGGTCATTTCACTGGTGGCAGAGAACCTGAACTACAAGCTGAACCCGGGATCGAAAGAAGATGTGTACCTGACCGGCAAATTCAATACCATATTTCAGAATATCAATAAAATCAGGCAGCTCATCGATCATTTCCGGATCTTCTCCCGCGACCAGGGGGTGATCATGTTTGAAAAAGTGGATGTAAATGAAGTGATCCATGGGGCGTTATCCATGATCGGAGTGCAGCTTAACGACCATCAGATCAAAGTGGTCACCGATCTTTCGGAGAATCTCGGGTACACCCTGGGCAATCCTTCACGGCTGGAGCAGGTGATGCTGAATCTTTTGTCGAACGCCCGGGATGCCATCAATGAAAAAGCAGAAAAATCACTGGGCGTGCCCATTAAGAGAGAAATCCAGATTCAGTCGTTCAGGGAGGAAAGTACTATTTGTATTCGTGTACATGACACCGGTTCAGGGATCCCGGAAGAAAACATGGGAAAAATATTCGATCCGTTCTTTAGCACCAAAGAAGAAGGAAAGGGATCGGGGCTTGGGCTGGCCATTGTTTACGGTATTATAACTGAAATGAAAGGTATTATCAAAGTCAGGTCAGAAAAAAACAGTTTTACAGAAATAATATTGAATTTTCCCGGATATTAATTTTTTTATTCTGTGTTTCATTTTTATTATTTATAACTTTGAAAAAAATGCGAAGGCGGGCCAGGTCTTTGCATAATTTAACCAAAATCATGAACCCCCAAACAGCGAGCATCCTGATTCTGGATGACGAATCTTCTATTAATGAAGAGATCGGTGAATATCTGGAATCGAAAGATTTGAAGGTCTTTTCGGCCACTTCACCTTCAGAGGCATTCCGGACTTTAAAAGCAACCCCGATCGATCTGGCAATTATCGATATCAGGCTTCCCGAGATGAACGGCCTGGAAGTACTGAAGATCATGCAGAATTCTTACCCAAACATTCTGACGATCATCATCACCGGGCACGGGGATATGGATTCGGCCATCCAGGCCCTGAGGCTCGGAGCGGTGGATTTTATTCCCAAGCCTTTCAAACTGACTGATCTTTACGCCAGTATTGAAAAGAACCTGAAACAGAAACAGGTAAAAGGCAAACTAAAAGGAAATCTCTTTAATTATCACCTGGAAAGGTTCTTCGATGACAAATCCCCGATCTCCCTGGTAGTTACCGGCGAGAAGATGCAGGAGGTATTAAAGAAAATGAACCTGGTGGCCCGTTCGAAAGACACGACTGTTTTGATAACAGGCGAGAGCGGAACGGGGAAAGAGCTGGTTGCCAGGGGTATACATTATTTAAGCATTCGGAAAGACAAGCCATTTCTTGCGGTAAATTGTTCGACGATTCCGGATGAACTGTTCGAGAGTGAGTTTTTCGGATTTAAGAAAGGATCATTTACCGGATCTGTAGATGATAAGCCGGGCTGGTTTGAAGCGGCCGACGGGGGCACATTGTTCCTGGATGAGATCGGCGACATGAAACCGAACTTACAGGCCAAGTTGCTGCGGGTGATGGAAGACCGCAGGATCAGCCGGCTGGGGACAACCGTAATGAAAGAGATCGATGTCAGGGTGATCGCTGCAACGAACCATGATCTGAAGAAACTCATCGAACAGGGAAAGTTCAGGGCAGACCTGTTTCACCGTATCAATACCTTTACCATTGATCTGCCTCCGCTGAGAGAGAGACCGGAAAACGTTCCCCAGCTTCTGGATCACTACGTGGATTACTATTGTCATAAGATGGATCGTTCGAAACCTTCTATTGATGAAGTACTTTTAAAGACATTATTATCCTATGATTACCCCGGTAATGTCAGGGAGCTGATGCATATGGTTGAGCGGGCGCTGATCCTGTGTGAAGGGGATGTGCTGACATTTGACCATTTCGATCATCTAAAGCTAAAACTCCCATTCGGAAAAGAGGACAAGAACACCTTCCCGGTGCCTGTTTCACTGAATGCTCTGGAGAAAACCTCCATTGAGATGGTGCTTTTGCAATGTCGCCATAATAAATCAAAAGCTGCCCGCCATCTCAATATTTCCCGGCAGGCGCTCGACCGGAAAATCTCAAAACTGGGAATAAAATTACCCGCCTGATCCTTATCCCCGGATAATTCATCCAAGCTGGGTTATATTGCCCGGAAGCGGGCAACAAAATGCCCGACCGGTTCCCGCTTAGTGCTGAGCATGGCCCGGCACTACCCTTATTGCACTCGTTTATAGCGTCTTATGATCATTGGCACCTGATTTGCAAATGCAGGCGCCAGCTTTAGCTTTTGCCAAATCCATATACCCAAAACATGAAAAGCCCCATCCTTTTCATTGGTTATGAGCCTGCCCTTCACGAAGAGATCATGGATTACATGAAGGACCGTGACGGGGAGGCTTATTTTTCGAGTTCCGCGATAGAAACCATCCGGATGATGGATGTCATTGATTTCAGTAAGGTTGTGCTGTATATGCACCGCCTGGAAGATGCCGCCATACTCCGGTACATCAATAATCATTACAGGAATACGGAGGTACTGATCATGCCCGATCTGCAGCTTCAGGACGCCATCCCGGCTTTGGCGGACGGACATTTCAGGCTTCTTCACGAGCCTTTCCGACTGGAGGAACTCAATACCCTGATTTAACCAATGAAACCATCTCAATCTTAAATAATTAAAAAACCGAATTATGAAAAAAGCGCTACTATTGGCAGGGTTTGTCATAATGTTGGCAGGCAATGCCGCTTTATCAGGCCAGCCGCTGAGCCCGGGGCTGAAAGTCCTCCCCCACGATCAGCACCTAACCGCTGTTAACGGATCACACGAAGATCCCCTTTACCTGAACTACGGTTCTCCGGCCTTTAACCATCCTTCGTACTACTATGCGGCGGTGGCCTCGCCCGCAACGGGCATCTTTTACAGGCAAGCCGGACTGAGTCCCGATGGAACAAAAATCATAGCTCAGAAATCATTCACAGAAGGTTCGTTTAACCGAACAGAAATTGTCCTGATGGATGCCGACGGGACTGACGAAATCATCATTTCCGCCGGCAATTCAGGAGAAGGTGATATTTACGGGTATATGAACCCATTCTGGAGCGATGACGGCAATTACATCGGCTTCTGCGAAGTGCACAATACCAATGCTAATAAGGTAATGCGCTATCAATTATCTGCTTCCACGACGGAATACATTTACGAGCCTGTAGATAATGATGTTTCGAATCCCGATTTTCTCGGAACTTCCATTACTTCCATTGTTTTCTGGGCTTATGGCCCTGCGGGAGGCGCAGACTTTTTCACTTGGGACGGTACCACGCTGACCAACATCACCAACACCGCCAATTATAAAGAGTACGAGCCGGTTTCAAATCCTGATGGCACGAAGATCCTTTTCTGGTCGGGGGAAACCACCGCAGAACCGGTGAACACCACCCATACGCTTACCTATTCGGGCGGAGTTTGGACCAAAGATGTCGGTTTTACCCCAATTCCCGATACCTACTGGTCGTACTGGACCGATAACAGTTGCACGGAGATCGGTACAACGGTCATGTCAACAAAGGATATTGCCATTTATGACGATGAGGGCACCTTCATGTATGATCTTACCGGCCCGGGGTACAGCGGGGGAAGCAACCAGTGGAACTTTTTCGGCTCGGGAATAAAGGGATTGAACGGCGAGATGCTGTTCACATCGAATGCTGGCAGAGCGGAAGCCGGAAGGGATATTGTCATGGCCAACCCGAGAGCAAAACTTTTTGTGGACGATAACGGTTCAGACGCATACCCCGGAACGGTCAATGCGCCGTTTGCCACGATTGGCAAAGGGATAAGCGAAGCCTTATCCGGAACGACACTGACCATTGAATCAGGGACTTATAATGAGACCATCAATGGCGATAATAAGAATAACCTCAGCATTATCGGCAATGCCACAAACGAACCTGTCATCAATGGCAGTACCCATTTCTCACCCTGCAATGATCTTACCCTTAAGAACCTGATCCTCAAGAATACAGTATCAACACCAATAGCTTACATCGGCGGTATAAACCTGACCATGGACAATGTAACTGTTGATGGTGAGGATATAACCGGACACCACGGTATTTCAGGCGGTCATATAAACGGTGATGTGACTGTCACCAACTGCAGCTTCCTGAATATAAAAAACTGGGTGGCTTTTGATACAAGAAGCGGAAGCGGTGGCCCAACTACAGGCGCATTGCTCGAGGATGTAATATTTACAGGCAATCTTATTGATGATTGCCAGGGTCATATAAATTTCCGTGGTACCATCGGATTTGAAACAGATAACGTTACCATTACCGGGAACACTGTCCAGAACACCGGGTCGTCAACCAACAGCTTCGGGGCAGCTATAAAAGTCCTTTATGCCACTAATTGCATATTTTCCGGAAATACGATAAAAGATGTCGGAACCAGCGGCTATAACCCGGCGGGTGAGGCTCCGTACGGTGCGGGTTTCATGCCGCGCAATGTGGCCAGCCTGACTGTAACCGGCAACACCTTTGAAAATAACAATCAGGCAATCGCCATTGAACCCAGGAACAGTGTCCAGGGAGGTTATCCGGATGGTGTATTGCCCGCTGGAACCATAGCAAATAACATTTTTAATAATAATACTTACGGAATTTACATTCCGGCCACCCTCTATCCGAACAGCAATCCTGCAGGTCTATCACTCGAAAACCACAACAAATTCAACAATTCCGGCGAGGCATTGCATTTTGGTTACGGTGCAGGAATGATCAACGCAGAGGAAAACTATTGGGGTACCGAAGTCCCTGACGAGGTTGAACTGGAAATTTCCGGCAATGCGGATTACGATCCCTGGTGCAATGCCGACCTGAGCGTTTGCGGATTTACGGAAACTTCCAATATCTACAACGAAAACCAGGAGACCTACTTCCTGACTGTCCAGGATGCCATCAATGCCGCTTCGATCGGCGATGTGATTGAAATTACGGGCACCCACAATGTGAAAAACCTGGTGGTGAACAAAGGGTTGAAGATCGCGGCCGCGGCAGGCGGAGCTCACTTCAGCGGGCTTGACGCATCCCGCAGCGGAACAGGGGTTGTGGTTACCGACGATGCCCGGATCACCGGCATCACCTTCTCCGATTACGATATTGCCGTCGACATCCAGTCGGGCGCTGCATCGATCGCCAATTGCACATTCTACAACAATGTGATTGCCGTGAAGAACCTGGCCGCCAACCCGGTTGCCGACGCCGATTCCTGCTTCTGGGGAGATCCCACGGGGCCCTCCGACAACAGCCCCGCCGGCCTTTACAACCCGCTGGGGGCGGGTGATGAGGTGACCGATTATATCGACTACCAGCCCTGGTACAACGATATCGGCCAGACCCTGCTCGCGGTGGATATCAAAATCACCAATCCATCCTGCAATACCCTGAATGTCTATCTGAAAAGCAACCAGGCCTTTGCAGGCAACCTGACCAATATCCAGTTTGCCGTCAAATGGGATGCTTCGGTATATAATGGCATCGTCACCCCAACTTTTAAATATGGCAGCGCCGGCGAAGGGTATATCGACCTGGTCAAATATGAAAACAACGGCGGATCGAAGTACGCTGTATTCGTCTATTACGGAGGCATTGCCTCCAACTGGGCGGAAGGCGGCGAGGTGCTGATCCTGACCCTGGAACTCGATGAATCGGGTGCGATGTACAATACCACCGGCTTTGAGATTGCACAGGACGCATTCGTTTCGGGCGCCAATGAAAATTATTATATCCAGCTCGACGGCGATGACCGTACCGGTTATATTTATGGCTTCGCGGAAGATGTGTACACCGCCACGTGTGATATGCCTCTCGATGCCAAAGTATTCCTGCAGGGTCCGTACGACATCTATACCGACCTGATGAAAACCGACCTGGCCGGGGTGATCCCCACCGGCGACTATCCGGCAGGAAGACAGCCTTTTACCGGTAATCCCTGGCTTTACAATGGCACAGAAAACCTGGGATCGGTGCCGGCCGGCATGGTCGACTGGGTGCTGGTGGAACTTCGTACGGGAACGGGAGCCGGAACGATGGCCTACCGCCAGGCAGGCCTGTTGTTCAGCGACGGCACGATCCGGAGCGCAGCCGACCCTGCCAAAGACATCTTCTTTGCTTCCGATCCTACCGGTTTAATGCCGAATTCCGATTTCTACATTGTGGTTTATCACCGCAACCACATGCCCGTCATGAGCGGTGCACCGGTCAATATTCCTAACAGCGCCATGCTGAACCTGACCGATCTCACCCAGACTTACGGTTATATTCCGGCGAGCGCTGTCGAACAGCCGCTCATCACCCTCGAGACGGGGGTTTACGGTATGATCGCGGGCGACCACTACGGGGCCATACCGGCAGGCGAAGGGTGGAGCTACTTCGATTACCCCGACGGCTGGCTTTACTACAGCGGCAACCCGAACGACCGCGACCCGATCCTGGCCAGGATTGTGAGCGTGAGCGGCCTGCCCTATATCAATGGGGTGATCAACAATGTTTACTACAAAGAAGACCTGACGATGAACAGGCAGGTCAAATACTCAGGATCGGGCAACGATCCGAGGCTGATCATTCAGAACCTGATCGAGCTGAAGGGATCCAATGTGTTAACGAACTTCTATGAATCAAAAGTCCCTGGGTGGGCTATCCCGCACGTTAAAAAAGAGGGCCTACTATCCATGACTGGCCCCCTGGATATTGGCCTGTACGAAGCCCCCCGGGAGCTTTTGATCAACATAACCGCCAACGAAACATTCACAGGCGCCATGGTGTCGAACATTCAGTTCACCCTTTGCTGGGATGAAAACAACCCGGAAGCTGGCCGGTTAATAGCCGGTTACCAGAGCGACTTCCTGCTCGAACCCCAGGGCGAACCTGTAAAGTTCGCAGGAAAGATTTACCAGGTATTTGCCACAGTCGAACCGGTAGCATTGCCCGATCCGCTGAACAGCGGCGAGCAGGTGACCGTAATGCGGTTTGCCAAAAGTGATGCGGCGCCCGTGGCAGCCAATGGAGTGGCCATAGCCGACAATGCCTGGACGCTGGCCAACAACGGCGGATATTATATCGCTGTCTGGGGTGCCGGCCAGACCGGCCGTATCGTGACCGGAGCACTGGGGGCAGACCAGCCCGGCGATCCCGGTCCGGTGGTCCGTATATATCCCAATCCGACGGCGACCGGCTGGATCTACCTAACGACAAATCCGGCGGTTTCCGAAAACCTGGCAGTCAGGCTGACCGATCTGACCGGCAGGCAGCTCCGCCAATGCCAGTGGAGTGTAAAACCAGGGATGGCCAATGCCATTACTTTCGACCTGGAAGGCCTGAGCCATGGAGCTTATCTGCTGAATATCAGCGGCGAATCCTTCAGTTTCTCCGAAAGGATCATTATCCGGTAGCCCCCCGGACCGGATAACAGGCCTGCCTCTCTTAGCCCGCTGCAGGCGATTATTCTGCAGCGGGCGAGGGAGGGGTATCTGAATCTGTGCACTGACACAAACCAATTAAATAACAACATTTTCAAATCTCAAAAAACAAAAAATTATGAAAAGAAGATTACTGGTAATGCTAATTTTCGGTTTAGCATTGAGTAGTGTCTGGTCGCAAACGACCCGATACGTAAACCCCGACGGCAACTGCGGAGGCAGCACTCCCTGTTACACGACCATCCAGGCTGCCATTAATGCATCTGTTGATGGAGACATCATAATGATTTCTGCGGGAACCTTCACAGAAACGCTGAATGTAGGTAAATCGCTGACTTTCATCGGATCCGGGCCGGTATCCAATCCGACCACGATCATTACATCGACAGCCAATCCCATGATCCAGTTATCAGTCACCAATAAAAATTTCACCTTTCAGAACCTGATCATTGAAGGGAATGTGACAAATAACGGTATCAGGGCCGGTGGCTCCATCAACATTAATTCACTGACATTAAAAGATTTCATCGGAAGAAATTGCCAGGTGGCACTTTACCTGGCAGAATACTGGCCCGGTGATGATCCTCTGACCACCACAGTCAGCAGTTTAAGCTTTGATAATGTCACTATGACAAACAATAAATTCATCGGCGTCTATATCGGGAAAACAGTACTGTCAGGGACAGTGACCAATTCGACGTTTACCGGTAATGGATATTCGGATGAATTACCAGCTAGCTGGCAAAAAACCGGCCTGCAATTTGTAAACTTTGATGAAGCATCGGTACCTCATGTAGTGGTCACAAATTCCACTTTTTCCAATAACGGAACAGGCGCTTCCAATATCGAAAGGACGGGGCTCATCATCTATACAGCCTACAATGCGCTCAGTGCCAATGAGATCATGACTGTATCCGGCTGCACCTTTACCAATCATCCTCAATATGCAGTGAGGATAAAGAATGGGTATAATGTAGGAAATACAGCAACCGTAAATGGAACTTTCACGAATAACTACCTGGATATCTGGTTTAATAATATAATCGGGACCACCACATCCACTACTCTTGTTAGAAATACATTTTTGGGGACCAGGACTGTTGGTCCGGGTCCTACTTATGATTACAACACGATCCAGGCCGCCATCAATGCCGCCGCAGCCGGAGATATCGTCAGGGTTTCTGACGGCACCTACAATGAAAACGTGACCGTTAACAAGAATATCAGCCTGTTATCGGTCAACGGTGCGGCTGTAACCACTATCGACGGGTTGAATTCCGGCGGTGAACTGGGAACGGTTTACCTGACGGCAGGAAGGGATGGCGTGACCATTGGGGATACCGGCCAGGGCTTTACCATCAAAGGAATTGACGGTACACCCGGACTTGAAAAAGCGGCAATTTATCTCCAGGGTGCCCAAACCAATATCACCATTGAAGGAAACATCATTGAAGCGAGAGGTGACGCCGGCTTACAAGGTGAGTACAATGCTGCCAACGACAACATCATCATCCATAATAACCAGTTCACCGGACAGACCTTTACAGGAGCTAATCCCGCGGGGGTTGGGTTTGCTGCTCAATTTGACCTGCCGAATGTTCCCAGGCAACTGGTTGTATTTGGCGGCGGATCAGGCACCACAAACACCCAGAACATCAATTTCACCAATAACACTGTATCAGGGATTGCCGGAGGGATGAGCATTACGGATAATAGCGGCAATCCTATCCCACCCACACCCCAGGGCAACACGATGGTCACACTTGACCTGGTGGGCACCAATTCCATCATGTGGAATACATTCAGCGGGACCACCACCCGGTATGCCGAAGCTTTACGCGTAAGAGGAGCCGGCACCTACACTATCACCGGGAATAATTTCAATGGCAGCTATCCTGCGAATATAACCGCAGGCACGACAGTAGCCGCAACTGGTATTGCCCGCATAGCGGATGCCTGGATGAACAATACGTTTCTGAAAGGTGTGGTACTTCAGGATAACGCATCGAATGTCAAGATCAACAATATTCCAACCTCAATCCAGTCTTGCATTGATCAGGCAGGTTCGACCGATATCGTCAGAATAAAACCGGGGACGTATATCGAGCAGGTATACATAAACAAGAACGACATCAATATCTTCGGAAGCGGCAAGGAAATTACGTTTATCAAGTCTCCCGCCACGCTAACACTCTCCACGCCAGGAGGTAAAAAGCCGGTCGTCTATTTCGATGCTTGTACAGGGACAACGCTGGGCCTTGTTACCGTCGACGGGGATGGCAAGGGCAATGCAAATAACTCCTTTGTCGGTGTCGGTTTTTGGAACTCAGGCGGTGGATTGAGCAGCGTGGATGTCATTGGCGTCAGGGATACGCCATTTTCGGGAGCCCAGCATGGTGTTGGAGTTTATGCCTACAACAATACCGGCGGACCGTATTCAATGTATTTAGAAAATGTTTCGGTTTCCGATTTCCAGAAGAACGCATTTGCCCTGAGCGGCAATGGTTTGAGTGTTACGCTGAATGGTATAACGGTTACCGGCGCCGGCTCCACCTCGGTCACGGCTCAAAACGGCATCCAGATCGGATATGGAGCAACCGGATCTGTGACCAACAGCAGCGTGACAGGCATCCACTATATCGACAATATTCCGCCTGTCGACTGGACGGCAACGGCCATCCTCCTTTACGATGCAGGAAATATTGACATTTCCTCAACAACTGTTTCCAATTCTCAGACCAATATTTACTTTATTGATGGTTCCGGAAGCTTAAACAACTGCACTGTCAATAATCCTGTGGCTGATATTTGGGCAAATGGCGTGGATATTTATGCTTCCAGTGCCAAAGGCCGTTCAGATACGGGATTAAGAAATGCCATTCAGCCGTTCATAGAAGATTACAAGGGTACAGGCGCGAGGACGGCAGCTACCTTAACCATCAACAACAGCACCATTACCGGAATAGATTATGCCGGCAATTACGGGGTAGGCACGTATGCTGAAGGCACAATAAATATGACGGTGACGAACAGCGCCGTGACCGGATGGGATTATGCCATCTCTTCTTATGAAGCCGGAGGTATTGTCAATGCCATTGTCAATGATAATGATCTTTCGGATAATACTGTCGGTTATTATTATAACGGAACGACTTTGCAGGATGCCGAAGACAACTGGTGGGGCCATTCTTCGGGCCCGCTGGATGCTTCCGATGATGCCGGCGGACTTTACAATCCGCTGGGTGAAGGAGGTGAAGTGTCGGATTATGTCGATTATGATCCCTGGTATGCCGATGCAGCCCAGACTTACCAGGCTACAACAGAACAGACAAACATCCTGAACGAAGACCAGGGCGTTTATTACTACACTATCCAGGATGCCATTAACGGAGCCGATATCGGCGATGTGCTCGAAATAACCGGCACCCACAACGTGAAGAACATCGTGGTCAACAAAGGGCTGAAGATCGCGGCAGCTGCCGGCGGAGCCAAATTCAACGGGCTCGACGGCACGCGCAGCGGAACCGGATTCACCATCAACACCACCGAACCGGTCGTATTTGAAGGGGCCACCTTCGAAAATTATGACCTGGCCATCGACTTTGTTGCCTTCGGCTCAGCCAGGATCGATGATTGCAAATTCCTTAACTGTGTAGTGGCTGTCAATAACCAGACTACCACCACCATCGATGCGGACACCAACTACTGGGGGCATGCGACAGGGCCGCTGGATGCCAGCCCGGCCGGATTGTACAACCCCTATGGCCAGGGTAGCACGGTGACCGATTATGTCGATTACCAGCCCTGGTACAACAGCGAAGATATTGACGTATTGCCCGTCGATATTGCGGTTTATAATCCTTCATGCGGTCATATTGAGATCAGGGTAACTCCGAACAGCAATATGAACGGTCAGCTCACCACGGCTTTGTTCGCCGTGAAATGGCTGAATGCAAGCTACCCCGAACCGGCAATTCTGACCAACGTCACTTCGGCTTACAATATGGACTTCCAGTATTATGAAACCGTCGGAGCGGCCAGGTATGCCGTGTTCGGACTGGAGACCAATGCCCTGGTCAACTGGACAGCAGGTACCGAGTATGTTTTCGTGGAATTTGATGTCCAGCAGAACCAGCCCGAAGGCACCGTCAGCGATTTTGAGATCGCCAACGATGCCTGGGCCGCAGCCAACAATGCGCTCTATTACATGGAGTTCTGGGGTTCGGACTACACCGGTTACATCAACGGCTTTGCCGATGATGTCTACCTGGCCGACTGCGATCTGCAACTTCATCTCAAAGCATTCCTCCAGGGACCTTACAACACGACGACCAACGAAATGAAAACGGATCTGAACGCTTTCATTCCGCTGAACCAGCCCTTTAACGTCGCCCCGTGGAATTATAACGGAGGCGAAAGCATCACCGCTGTTCCCGCCAATATGGTCGACTGGGTCCTGGTTGAGCTCAGGACGGTGGCCGACGGCGCCCCGGCAGCCAGAAAAGCGGCATTGCTGTTCAAGGACGGTACGGTGAAAAGCCATGTGGACTCGTTCTTCGATGTCTATTTCACTGGTGATTTCATGCCCAATGCCGACTACTTTGTCGTTCTGACCGCGCGTAACCATATGCCCGTCATGTCGGCGGCTGTGGTAAACATTCCCAATGCCGGCGACCGTTACGATTTCTCGAACATGACCGGTTATCCTTCCTACGGAGGGCCAACCGCACAGGTCCTGCTCGAGCCGGGTGTCAACGGTATGATCTCGGGCGATGTCAATAAAGACGGTAAACTGATCTACAGCGGTACCAACAACGACCGCGACCCGATCCTGGCCAAAATCGTCACCGTGACCAGTGATCCTTACATCAACGGCGTGATCCAGGGCTATTACCAGGAAGACCTGACCATGAACTCGTGGGTGAAATACAGCGGCTCGGCCAACGACCAGCGGCTTATCATCCTGAACATCATCGAGCTGACCGGCATGTACAACCTCAATGAACAATACAACACGGTGGTTCCGGGTGCTGTTCTGAAATCCGGTTACAGTAATCCGGGCACAGGCCCTGTCGATATCAAGCTTGTTGAGTACGAAAACAGCCTGGATGTCGAGATGACGACCAAAGCCGACTTTACCGACAGCTATGTCACCAATATCCAGTTCACCCTTTCATGGGACGGTAACAACCCTATGATGGACGCGATTGTGGATGATTATGTGACCGATTACAAACTGGAACCGCAGGGAACCGTCACGGAAAATAACGGCCGTCACTACCTGACATTCGTTATGGCCGAAGCGGTCCTGTTGCCCGTCGAATTCAGGCAGGGCGACAAGCTCACGGTGCTCAGCTTCGACAAGTCCAGCTTTGCCGGACAGGTCACCAAATCGACCCTTGCCAACGACAATTACACCTTGCAGACCAATGGCGATTACTACATCTCGATTATCGGCACAGACCGGACGGGTGTAGTGACAGCAGGCGTTACCGGAATCCCGGATCTATCCGCGGGCAACAGTATGCTCCAGGTGTACCCGAATCCGGCGAGCCAGGGATTTGTCAATATCGCCTTCATGCCCGAAACGGATGAGACTGTGACCATCACCCTGACCGATGTCAGCTCGCGGACTGTCGGTGTGCAGAATATGCAGGTGAGCAAAGGGATTCCGGTTGTTAAAAAGGTCGATATCAGCGGTCTATCCGGAGGGATTTACTTCATTAACGTGAAAGGAAATCAAATCTTCCAAACCGGTAAAATTGAAATCCGGTAATATCAAAACGGTTAATACCTGTTCAGCGTGATACGAAGGAGAAGTGATCTTCGGGTCACTTCTCCGGAAACACGCTCATGCAAAACATGCTGATTCAATTCTTATCTAAACTAAAGGAAAAGTAAAATGAAGATGAAGAGGGCCAGGACAATTTTCATACTGATAACATCGATTAGTTGCTTTTTCCACAACCCGGGCCGGCCAGCCGAAGTTATACCCGTAACCGACCATCCGTCGCGGCTGGCGCCGGGCCCGGTCATGCTGTGCAATCCGCAAAGCGTCAACTTGTTTGTGGATGACGACTTTACGCCGGCAACGCCGGGATATGGAACCACTCATTTTTCAGCTATAAATGATGCCCTGCTGGTTGCCGGTGAAAATGACCTGATCAACCTGTACGATGGGACCTACGCGGAGGTCATCACAATCTCTGCTGCCGTCACGCTGGCCGCCATCCCCGGCGAAAATCCGGTTCTGGACGGTACCGGGATGCCGGGGACAACGGCTGTGACCGTAGGCGTTCCCGGTGTATCGATAGATGGTTTGACCATCCGGAATTATGATTACGGCATTGTTCTGACCGGAACAGGAACTGCGGAGATCGTGAACTGCAGGATCTGCGATAACCTGGTCTTCGGCATACAGAACCAGAACGCGAACGTTGATTGCGTAGCCGGAAATTGCTGGTGGGGCGAGCCTTCCGGGCCGTCAGACTACTCAGACGACCGGGAAACCGGGGGGCTCTATAATCCCGGCGGCCTCGGCAACCCGGTGTCGGATCATGTGCTGTATTATCCCTGGTCGGTGAATGAAGAGTTCACCCAGCTACCCGTTGAGTTTGGCATTTACAATACGGCCTGCGGAGCGCTGGAGGTGCGCCTCAAACCCCTTTCCGGCATCAACAGTACCCTCACCATGCTGACTTTTTCCGTCAGGTGGGCCGGTGATCCGGTAACCCTTGAAAATATCAGCTCTCCCGGGTTTAATCTCGAACTGGTCAACCTGGCCATGGGCGCAGGCGGGTTCAATTACGCTGTGTTTGGTTCCGATGGGTTCGTACCGGTTGAATTTATCCCCGGTGAAGCGATCCCGGTTCTCACCTTTACACTTGATGGCAGCGGCATCGGATTCAGTGATTTCGAAATTGCCACAGATTCCTGGACTGTCGCCAACAACGCCAATCCCTACCTGGAACTCATGGGAACCGACTATTCCGGAGCCGTTTACCATAACGCCCCTGATGTTTACATGGATGATTGCGAAAATGCCGAATTCCAGGCAAGCGTGTTGCTCGACGGGCCTTACGACAGCCTGACGAACCTGATGCGCACGGAACTCCAACCCCTCATTCCCCTGAATCAGCCGTATAACTTTCTTCCATGGATGTACACGGGGAGCGAGTCGCTGACAGCCATCCCGGCCGGTATGGTAGATTGGGTTTTGGTTGAGCTGAGATCGACACCTGCAGGACCGCCTGCCGACAGAAGCGCCGGCATTTTGATGAACGACGGAAAGATACTGGATGCCGGCCTTGACGGATCCATCCGGTTTGACGGGATAGTGCCCTCATCGCCTTATTATGTAGTGATCCATCACCGCAACCATCTCCCGGTGATGAGCCGGGATCCTGTTATAATACCCAATCCCCTGCTTTTCGATTTTTCCGATACGCTCAATTTTCCTCCTTACGGCACCGGGAAAAAAGCCCTGGTAAGTCTGGAAAACGGCGTCAGCGGGATGATACCGGGCGATATCAATAACGATGGCAGGCTGAAATACAGCGGGCCCGCCAATGACCGCGGGCTGATCATGAATCTGATCTATTACGTGACCGGTGAGCCGGTTATTACCCAAACCATTGAAGGCTATTACAAAGAAGACCTGACCATGAACCGGATCGTGAAATACAGCGGTCCGAACAACGACGCGCGGGAGATCATCCTGAGCCTGGTGGAACTGACCGGCTCAACGGCGCTGAACTCCGTATTTCAATGTGTGGTTCCGGGCAGCACGATGGCTGCTTCGGGCCGGCAGCCGGTTCCGCCGGCCAGCGGCATGTCGTCGCAATACGCCGATATCGGCATCTTTGAACATACCGGCCCGGATGAGCTGGTTATCCGGATCCGCCCGGATCATGATATTCCCGGATACGGGCTGACCAACATCCAGTTTACCCTGCGCTGGCCCGAAACCAGCAGCGTTTACCAATTATGGCCCGCTGCCAGCCCGGTCAATTCGGCCTTCAATATCCAGCCCCAGGGCCCTGTGACACTCGACAACGGCTATTATCACCAGATATTTGCCGCAGCGAATAACACCATCCTGAACTGGACCCAGGACACCGAATACCCGGTCCTGGTTCTGAAATATTTATACTCGACAGAAGACTGCACCGGCTTTGAGATTACCGAAGATGCCTGGACCGTCGCCAATAACGGGACCTATTATTTTGAAGTGATCGGGCAAAACCGGACGGGAATCCTGTATCAACCGGAGGTTCAGATCCTCTCAGAAGGCGGATCGGTCAACGGCTCCGGGGAGATCTGCCTGGGCTCCTCCACCGGTATCATGATCCTGGCAAGCTTCAGCGGCGATGTGGCAAGATGGCAGAGAAGCACCGACGGCGGCGGAACCTGGAGCGACATCCCCGGCACATCCGGCATAACATCTTATAGCGAAACACCGCCGGAAGAAGGCTCTTACATGTACCGGGCCGAAGTCGTCAAATTCGGCTGTTCGGCTGACTTTTCAGCGCCTGCTACCATTGACGTCATGGGAGATGCCATCTGGACAGGCAATACCGACAGCAACTGGAACGATCCCTCCAACTGGAACGTTTGCGGCGTACCGACCATCTCCAAGGATGTCATCATCCCCGATGTATCGCCAAAACCATTCCCGGTGGTAAACGTAACTGCTTACTGCAAATCGATCCGAATCCAATCCGGTGCAACGGTGACGGTCAGCCTGACCGGTTCGGTCATCATCGGAAACAATACGCCTTAATCATTACATAAATTATTATTAAGATGAAATCTAAAGGGCCAGTTTATTTATTCATCTTTCTGCTGCTGATCTCCCATAAAAGCCTTACCGGGCAGGATAAGATCGATATCGGAATTTTTGAATCGCCCGTGCAGGACACGCTGGTGCTGAAATGCCGGCCGAACTACACTATCCCGGTGGGATATTACATCACCAACATCGTGTTTACCATAAAATGGCCGGAAACGAGCCCCGTTACCCAGCTCCAGAATATTGTTTCCACCGTTAACTCTTACTACCAGATCACGCCTCAGCAATTTTCCGTCAATGGAGGATACCGGTACCAGGTTTACTCGATGGTCGGGGCGAAAAATGTTACCTGGAGCGCCAACCAGGAATACCCGGTACTTGAGATCCGGGTGAATTATCCGGGAGGGTGCACCAACCTTGAGATTGCCAATGATTCCTATACCAATTTCGTTTTGAACGGAGCTTATTATATTTCGATAACCGGTTCGAATAAAACGGGAATCCGGTATCAGCCATCGGTCAGCCTGATCTCGCAAGGAGGCGTGGTAACGCCGGATGAATCCCTATGCCTCGGCAGCAGTACTTCCGTGATGATCTTATCGGGCTATTCGGGAAATATCCTGATGTGGCAGAAGAAACACGATTCCTTTGGCTGGATCAATATTTCAGGAACGGCGGGGATGTGGGAATATTTCACCACGCCCGATTCATCGGGCACATACCGCTACAGGGCCGTGGTAAAAAGGGGGAGCTGCGATACGGCCTATTCGACGGCCAATGTAGTTGGCGTGGCGGTAAACTCCGTCTGGACGGGCAGCGCCGACACATTGTGGCATAATCCCTCGAACTGGAATGCCTGCGGAGTGCCCGCAGCCAGCCGGGATGTCGAAATTCCGGCCGTGGCCGGTGGATTATATCCGGCCATTACGGCGCCCGGCGTTTGCAAATCCTTGCTGATCCGATCGGGAGCCACATTGAAATTAAAAGGTTCAGGGAGCCTGGACATCGACGGTACACTGGTAAAATAATTCGCATAGCAATCTTTTCCGGCCAAACAGACACTTAATATGAATTCCTGTAAAGTTATATCGTTCCTGGCAGTCACCTGCCTGATCACACTGCCGTCGTTTTCGCAGCAGGAAGAGATCGATGCGGGCATTTTTTCCGGCATGACCGCCGATACCCTTATTTTAAAGGCTAAACCCTCATTCACCCTTTCCGGTCAATCCCTGACCAATGCACAGATAACGGTCAAATGGAGCCAGAACAGCCCGGTGACCTCCCTGCAATGGAATTACAGTCCGATCGGATTGTTCCCGCAGGGCCAGACGGAAATTTCGGAAGGATACCGGTACCAGGTTTACGGTTCTTTCGGCGGTTCGGGGATCAACTGGGTGGCCGGACAGGAATATGTTATCCTGAAACTGGTCACCAATTCACCATCGGGCTCCTGTACCGAGTTCCTGATTGCGCAGGATGACTGGACACAAAACAACAATGGCGATTATTACATGGAAGTTCTGGGAGAGGATAAGACGGGCCTTCTCTATGAGCCTTCGGTCAATTTTGGATCGGTCGGCGGAAATATTGTGAGCGATTCGGCGATCTATCTCGGCAACAGCACGGGGATCATGGAGCTGACCGGTTACAGCGGGGATATCGTCTACTGGGAAAGAAGCATTAACGACGGCGCCTGGGATATCCTTCCCGGCACTGCGGGACAGGCTCAGTTCGAAGATGTACCCACGATCGAAGGAACCTGGTCGTACCGGGTAAAGGTGGAGAAGCCGGGCTGCCAGCCGGTTTACTCAGCACCGGGCGATATCACCGTGGAATTGCTCGCTATTTGGACCGGTGCTGTCAACAACTCCTGGGATGACCCGGGGAACTGGAACATCGCGGGAGTGCCGGATGAAAACCTCGATGGCCTGGTCCCGCAGACAGAGACCGGGATGTATCCTGTGATCAATGGTTATGAAAATGGCAAAAACCTGCTGATCGGTCCCGGCGCATCCCTGATCCTCTCAAAAGAAGGGGCTTTGACCTTGTCGGGATATCTTAAAAATGACGGCCTGTTCTCAATAGAGTCCGACACCGGGGCAAGCGCTTCATTACTGGATAACGGCATCTCCGGTACAGGGGTGTTTGTCAGTTCCGTAATTTATACCCCTGGTTTACATCATCAAATTTCATCCCCGGTAATCCATTCTGCAAAAAATGCATTCGGGAATACGGACCTGTTTGAATGGAACGAGCCGCAGAATGAATATATCCCGGTGCCGGATGATGACGATACACTTGAAGTATTAAAAGGATACCTCGCCATAAATAATGATCAGGTAATGAATCCGGCGGTTTTTGAAGGGACCGGCCTGTTTTCCGGCATTTACTCTGCAGATTTCACCAATAACGGCGCCGGAAACGGACACGCCGGCGGTTTTAACCTCGCCGGAAATCCGTATCCTTCGGCCATGAACTGGAATGATGCGGAGAATGTGACTCTGTCGCAGGTTGATCCGGTCCTGTACGTTTTGAATGGCGAGGCCGGCAATTTCGGTACGTTTATTCGCGGCGACCATGCCAGTTCCACATTGGGTATCGACAGCATTATCGGCACCCACCAGGGTTTTTTTGTGCATGTAAATCATGCTTCCGATTCCGGATCTCTGACGGTGAACAATGGGGCAAGATTTCACAACCCTCAGCCTTTGCGGGCGGCAACGGCAGCACGCTCTGATGATCCTGTCCTGAAATTAAAAGTATCCGGGCCTGAAGGTTCATTCAGAGATGAAATCATTGTAAGATTTCACTCGGAAGCATCGGAATACTTTGACATTCAATATGATGCCTATGATCTGGAAGGGTTCCAAAATGCCCCGCAGGTATTCACCCGGTGTGCCGATACCCTGAGACTGGCTGTCAATACTTATCCTTCGCTGGATGCCAACCGGTCTGTTGTAATGGGTTTTCAATCCGGTGAAGCCGGAGAGTTTACCCTCGCGGTACAGGAACTGCTTAATTTTGGCACGGATACGCTGGTATTTGTGGAAGATCTGATCCTTGACACGACATCCCGGGTTACCGAATCATTCCAATATGTTTTTGAGGGAACACCGTCCGACCCGGTCGACCGGTTCAGGCTTCACTTTATTGTGGATCCTGTTTTTGAAGATGAAGGAATTGTTCTTCCTGAGATTTCCATAACATTAGCAGGGCAGATAATCCGGGTTAATTTCGGCGGAGAGTCGCAGTTTGGTTATTTTGAATTGTTTGACCTGACCGGAAAACGGTTGATGAGCCAGAGGGTAACAGGGCCGGTTGCTATGATCCATTTCCCGCTGGAAAGTGGCATGTATATAATCTGCATTAAATCTCAAAAAGCTGTTCTTGTAAAAAAGATCATAGCTTGCTTTTGAAATCCTGACCGGTACGGATGATTTCAATCTGGGTAAAATGTATTTATCTTTACAGAAAAAAACATGCTTACCCTCATATTCAGGTTTCGTTTCCTGATCCTTCTGCCGTTCCTTGGCGGGATGGTGGTTGTGAACGGGCAGAACGCACCCGTCACAACAGCCGCCACGATTGGCGGGGCGAATCCCGGGAATATCAGCGTTCCGGTTACCGTGACCGGATTCACCGGCATCAGCGCAATTTCCCTCTCGATAGAATACGACTACGCGGTGATGCATTTTACGGGCGCGACGCCGAATCCGGCCCTGCCCTCCTTTCCGACCGGTGAAATCGACCTGGGAACGGGTATCCGGAGGATCAGCATGGGGTGGTTCGGCCCATCGACCAGCCTGGCCGACGGTAGTGCGATCATCACGCTTCATTTCACCTATATCGGGGGCATAACCGGCCTGGAATGGTACGACAACGGCCCCTCCTGCGAATATGCCGACGCCAATTACACCGTTCTCAACGATATCCCCCAGGAGGATTTCTACATCGATGGCCATGTTTGCGGGATCATCGGAACACCGGGGCCGGTATCGGGGCCGGATTCCCTCTGCGCGGGCCAGACAGGTATTGTTTACAGCATATCGCCTGTGCCGAATGCCACGGAATATACCTGGACCGTCCCTGAAAATGTGATCATCATCAGCGGGCAGAATACGACCTCTGTTTTCGTCGAATTCCTGATCAATGCCACGTCGGGCAATATCGGTGTCATCACCGGCAATCCCTGCGGTACAGGCCCTTCGGCCGTAAAGCCCGTCACGGTGAACCCAGTGCCTGTCGCCAATGCCGGCAACGATACGACCATCAATTACGGCACTTCGATCACTCTGCATGCCGCTCCGGGCGGCAACGGCAGTTATGCTTACCACTGGGCGCCGGAAGAGCTGCTGGTCGATCCGGATGTCCAAAACCCACAGACGGTTATTCTTACCGAAACCAGCATGTTTACGCTTCATGTGACGAATCTCACCACCCTTTGCGAGGAGTCGGACATGCTTTTTGTGACGATCACCGGCGGGCCGTTGAGCGCCAATCCGTCAGCTACACCTCCCCTCATCTGCCGTTACTCTTCTTCGTGGCTTTTTTCCAATGCCGGTGGCGGTTCGGGCAACTACAACTACCTGTGGACCTGCGTCCCGCCGTGCGATCCGCCCTGGAGCTCCACCGAAGCCAATCCGTTTGTGGCGCCCGATGAATCACAACGCTATCACCTGACCGTGAACGACGGCTTTACAACCATTGAGGATTCGGTGTTCGTAGCCGTAGCAGAGCTTCCGACAAGCACACTCACCGGCGGGGATACCTTATGCGGGCCCGGGACTTTTACCACCCTGCAGGTTGACCTGACGGGAATCCCGCCCTGGTTTTTCACCTATTCGTTCGGGAACACGACCGTTTTTGTGAATGATGTAACGGAAACACCGTATTACATCACAACAGGTGATCCCGGCGACTATATGATATCGCTGGTCGAGGATGCCAACTGCATTGGGATAACTTACGGCACGGCCATAGTCAGGAAATATCCCATCCCGGCGAAGCCGGAAATAACCGTTTACGAAACAGAACTGATCTCCAGCTCCTGCTGCGGCAACCAGTGGTATAAAAACGGCGTCCTCATCCCCGGCGCCGACGGGCAGACCTACCAGGTTACGCAGAACGGGGAATATTTTGTGATCGTGACGCTGAACAGCTGCAGCTCCGAGCCATCGGATACAGTGGAAATGATTGTCGGTATCCCGGAATACGTAAGCCGGAAGCTTGAAATCTTCCCGAATCCTTCAAAAGGCCTCATCACTATCAATACCGGTCAACAGGTTGATGAAACCGCAGCCCTGGAGCTGTATTCATCCTCCGGATATCTTATCAAAAAGAATCTCCTTGCCGTCACCCACAAAGGCACTGTAACCATTGATATTTCAAGCTTCCCGGAAGGCTTATATTTCATCATTCTGAAAACCTCTACCCGAATCAGTTCAGGCAAACTGATAAAAGACTGATTCTAACCACATATTCTTGGAATTAACGGACCACCATTATTTCCGCACACGTGTGCGGTTTTTTTGGGGGCAGGAATTCTCCCAAATATTTTCCACTATTCACGATTCATTCTTCACTCATATAATCTACTGATATACTGTTGAATACAAAACTTCCCCTATCCCTCTCTTCATTTTGGCACTCCCTTTGCCAATGCGGCGTCGACTAATGATGTGTTTCGCGCTGACGATTGAAAGAAATACATTCGACTGATTTAGCTGACATTACTCCTTCAACACTAACGACACGATTGTGCTTTGAAGGATTTTTTTTAACCACCACCTGATAGATCCCCCCGGCTATTATCGTCCGGCCTTATGGCTGGCATTGTAAAGAGAAGTTATCACATAACTAAACATAAAAAACTACACCATGAAACGAATGCTTCTCTTCTCAGCATGTTTGTTTTGCTGTATCATCATCAGCAATGGACAGAACATTGGATTCAACGACAACAACTCCGATCCGCACGCTTCGGCGATAGTGGATATTTACTCGACCAGCAAAGGAATGCTTATCCCCAGGGTCAGCCTCGACAGTACGCTGCTGGCAACCCCGGTAACCAACCCCGCAACCAGTCTATTGGTTTACAACACCGCTGCTGTTCATGATGTCACTCCCGGTTATTATTACTGGGATGGCGCCAAATGGAACCGGCTGGAAACTTCTTCTGACCAAGAAATCTATTTTGATCCGGTGACCAAATCTGCTGATGCTACACTGCTGAAGACCGAAACCCTGGTCCTGGCTTCAGGGAACATCTCTCTGACCCTGCCTACCATATCTGAATCAGATAACGGACTGAAGATCATTGTAAAACATGTAGGTCTGCATACGGATCTGATTAAAATAAAACCTTCCGCCGGGCAAAAGATCGATGCCAACGACAGCATCATGCTCACCCGGTGGAATGGCAAAGCTTTCCTTGCTTATAACGGCAACTGGTTCCTGGAAACCAAGGATTCGCGTGCGGATAACCTCCTGGATGTAAGCGCGACCGGCAGCTTCACAACGATTGAAGAGGTAGTGGAATTTCTGGATGCCCATATGTGCCGTCCGGTAGTAGTTCGTCTGGGTGCCGGTGAATATGACCTGGATGAGACCATTACTATTGACCTGCCTTTTCCGGTGACATTCCAGGGCCTGTCGTTCGGTGCAACCATTATTAATTGTCCTTCGGGAGATACGGCTTTTAACCTGAAATCGGAGTGTTATTTTAAAATGCTTACCATGTATGGCGGAGAAACCCCGGGAGTTGGTATTGATTTAAGCGGTGAAGATGTTTACTATGAAATTAAGGACGGTTATCTCTATGGTTTTTCAAAAGGAATAGTTATATCAAATGCCGCGGATATCTGGCTTTTTGAAGTGGACTTTGACTCATGCACCGTGGCCGGTGTGGAGATTGCTGCGCCCGATACCGCCAAAGTGGTATTCAGAACCTCCGAATGCGACTATTACAACTGTGATATCGCCAACAACCTGGTGTCGGCAGGTGAAGAGACTGAGATATCCATCCTGAGTTCAACATTTTACAATTTTACTATTGATCAGATCGGCATTAATTACCTCCCTCCCGTCGATAACAACAATTTCCGGTTTGCCTCGATGATCATCCAGAATAACTCCTTTAACAATATCGGGAATTTCTGTTCGGGATTTGATTTTTCGCGTACCGATGGCCGCGATGCCAATGTATTCATGGAAAACAATGCCGGGTACGAAAGCAAGGCCCCCCATTGTAAGATCAATGTAGCCAATAATTCGACTTCGACAACAATCACATCAGCCAATATCTGGTATAAATACGTTGGTTTCAGCAGCTATAACAGCACAACTACAAAATGGAAAATCGAAAACAACCGGATTACCTACCAGACAGAAAATATCAGGGACGCTGTCATTTTTCTTTCAGGAAATGTTAAAACCAACAGTACTTCGGCCAGGGTGATCAACATAGCCATTGTTAAAAACGGAAATTCCACTACCCGTTATGGTGAAACCACGATCCGCATCCCCTCCAACAATTCCAACCAATCCTTTCAATGGTCGACCAATGTGTACGTTGAAAACATGGATAAGACCGACTACCTGGAACTCTGGATCACCTCTGCCAGCAGCGGGGATGTATTGACCATCGACGACCTGAACTGGTATACCAGCACCCATTGATTATTAAACCCATGAAACCATTAGCCATGAAAAATAAGGTACACATATCAGGATGTTGCGTAATCGTTATTCTGGCCCTGCTCACTTTAACCGGACATTCTCAGGATGTACGCATCAATTCCGGTGCTTATGTGAAAACCATGGGCAATGCCAGCATTATCATAAAAGATGCGGACCTGATCAACAACGGCAGCTTTACCGCCGGTGAAGCCAGCAGCCTCACTTTTAAAGGTTCAGCCACGCAATCGGTAGAGGGTTCAGCCCCCTGCACATTTAATCATCTTTACCTGGATAATTCCGGCGGATTGATTTTTGGTAACAGTGAAACGGTTAACGGGACACTAACTTTCATAAACGGTAAAATCACCCTTGGCGGCAATGACCTGATTATGGGTCCTTATGCTGCGTTTTCCGGCAGCAACGGTTCAAATTATGTGATAACTAATGGTGTAGGGTCATTGCGCCAATGGGTGATGAACAACGCCACGGATGTGACCTACCCGGTCGGGCTGGCAACGGAATTTCTTCCCCTGAAGCTCCAGCTGACGGTAGGTTCAACGGCAGATGAAATCGGCGCAAGGGTGATGGACGGCCTCTACACGGCGTATGATGAAAGTGATGTCCCGGCCGGTTCGCTGATCGGCGACCATGTCGTTTCAAAGACATGGGTTCTTGATGAAACCACTGCCGGCGGCAGCAACGCCACCGTTAATCTGCAATGGAACCAAACCGCAGAAACAACCGGGTTTGACCGCAATCTCTCCGATCTATCTTATTACTCCGATGGCGCATGGCATTATGCCACTCCGTCACAGGCATCCGGCGAAGGCCCGTATAATCAGACTCTCGGCGGGATCACCTCCCTCGCCCCTATTGGCGTATTCACTCCGGTGATCCGTACCTCCCTGTCGTTATCCGAATTCTGTGCCGGCGACCCGGCCGACGTGAGCTATACCCTCACCGGCGGACTATGGAGCACCGGAAACACCTTCACAGCCCAGCTTTCCGACGCTTCCGGGAATTTCAGCTCACCGGTAAACATCGGCTCGGTGGCTTCCCAAAATGAAGGTACCCTTATGGCCTCAATCCCGTCTTCCTCTACCGACGGAAGCGGTTACCGCGTGAGAATGGTCAGCAGCCAGCCCGCGGTTACCGGTGAAACCAATGGCAATGATCTGACCATCAACCAACTTCGTGCTATCACCGGCGATATCACCTATTACAATGCACTCAACACTCCCCTGACCTCCGGCGTTAAAGTCCAGCTTTACCAGGATGGAAACCAGGTCGGTTCCGATTTCAACGTGACCGACGGGACCTACTCTTTCGGCAACCTCTGCCCGGGTCAGTATGAACTGCGTATCAGCTCCACCCGGCCAACCGCCGGCGCGGTCAATACCACCGATGCCGCCCTGGTCAACTTCTGGGGGGCCCATCCCACCCAGATCGAAAAGGTAAAGTTTTATGCAGGAGATGTGACAGGAAGCTCCTTCTTCATCAACAGCACCGATGCCCAGCTGATCAAAGCCAACTTCGTTTACGGAACGCCGTTTGAAAAAGGTCTGCCCTGGACATTCTGGGTGGCCGGACAAACCATCAGCTACAACAGCAATCCTGAAGCTTCGTACCCGGTCGTAAGCCTGGTGCCCGGAAGCGAACTGACAGCCGACGTTTACGGGCTTTGTACCGGCGACTTCAACCGCAGTTTCAGCGGCGGCGGATTAAAATCTTCCGGAAATGTAGCGCTGGTCAACGACGGAACAATCTATGCCGGCGGTGAAACCGACATTCAGATTCCGCTCAGGGTTTCGTCGGCAACAGGTTTGGGCGCCCTTTCGCTCATTCTCAATTTCCCGTCAGAATTGGCCGAAATTATTGATGTGACGGCCGATCATTCGGGAACACCGGCCGACTGGGCCGTGAAAGGCGGCGAGCTCAGGATCGGCTGGTTCAGCCGCAATCCTTCCTGGCTTGACGATAACGACGCTTTACTCACAATTACCGTCAGGACGAGGAGTTCCTTTGCCGACGGATCGAAGATCGCTTTTTCACTGGCTGACAATCAGCTCAATGAACTGGCCGATGAAAATAACCTGCCGGTTGACGGAGCCGTCATTAAAGCTGTTGAAATCGAGTCGGCCACATATGGCATTGAGGACCACAACGCCATCGACATCGTCATTTCATTCACCAACTTTCCCAATCCGTTCACCGAAACGACTTACCTGAATTACAACCTGCCGGTTCAGGGGAGAGTGGAAATCTGCATTACCGATATCCTCGGTAACGAAGTGGATTGCCCGGTCAGTGAGAATCAGCAGGCCGGCGCCCATGCCATCCGGTGGGATTCGGAAAGCCTGGCCCCTGGAATTTATATTGCCACACTGAAACTGACCTCCGTCAGGAATTCTTATATCAAAACCATCAAAATAATCAAGGAAAACGTCCAATAGACCACCCCACCGTCACTGAATAAAACCATTTAAAATCATTTGTTATGAAAAAGTCTTTACTCTTACTGGCAGCCCTGGCGATCAGCCTGACAAGCGGGTGGGCCCAGCCTGTGCCCGGAAATCCGGTGACCACCATTGCAACGGTTACTATCAATCAGAACACATCTACGGTTGATATACCCGTTACCGTTGCCGAATTTTCAGAAGTTGGAATTATTTCCCTGGTCCTCACGTATCCGGGCGCTGAAATATATTCCCCATCCGTCATTTATATAAATCCTGCACTGGTTGCGTGGGACAATTTCGCAGCCAACACCTCTATAGCTGACACCATCACGATTGCGGCCATGGATCCGGATATGGAGTCGCCCTATTACGGGATAACACTGGATGATGGCGACACCCTGTTTATCTTAAGGTTCACAGTCGGCTCTGTTACCGATTTTGCTGACATCCTGTTTTATGAAAATTCAGAAGGCACCTCCTGCGAGATTGGGGGAGTCGCGCCAAATTACCCGGAATTTCTGGATACTCCCATGGAAGATTATTATATTGCCGGAGGCGTTGAAATGATTGACCTGGATGCCGGAACAATAGGATCTGCCCAGTTTATCTGTTCAGGGGATGATCCGGCGGCATTCACCAGTACGTCGGATGCATCCGGCGAAGGCTCCATCACTTACCAGTGGCAGATGAGCACTACCGGAGAATCGGAAGGCTTTGCCAATATCGAAGGAGCAACTGCATCCACCTATGATGCCGGTTCTCTGACTGTCGACACATGGTACCGCCGCCAGGCTACAGCAACGCTGAACGGGATCAGCTGGTCGGAGTTCAGCAATGTCGTCATGGTGAATGTCATTATATTCGATCCGGAAAGCATTGCAGCGCCTCAAACCATTTGTGAAGGCAGTGATCCAAATGAATTCGCAGGCAACTATGCCTTTGGCGACGGAACCTTCACCTACCAGTGGCAGGCAAGCACCACGGGCCCGACGGAAGGGTTCAGCGATATTGAGGGCGCCACCGATCATTATTACGATGCGGGTTCTTTGACTGCCGATACCTGGTTCCGCCGGGAGACAACGGCTTCGCTCGGAGGAACGCAATGTACGGGCTACAGCAATGTGATATTGGTCACCGTGCTCAATTTTGATCCGGGCACAGTAGCCGGTGGTGGTGAAACGATTTGCGCCGGGGCTGATCCCGCAGCTTTTACCAGTTCAACCGATGCTTCAGGCGACGGGACAATCAGCTACCAATGGCAGATGAGCACGACAGGAGAATCTACTGGGTTCAGCAATATCCAGGGGGCGACAGCCTCTGCTTTTGACCCGGGCCCAACATCTGTAAACACCTGGTTCCGCCGTATGGCCTCTTCTTCTGCCAATGGAATCACCTGTTACGAATACAGCAATACGCTCAGCATTACGGTGAATACCATTGAAGCCGGAACGATAGGGTCAACCCAATATATTGCCGAAGGGGCCGACCCGGTGGCACTGACCAGCGAAACGGCCGCGACCGCGGCAGGGGCCTTCTCTTACCAGTGGCAGGTATCAACCACCAGCGATACGGAAGGATTCAGCAATATTGAAGGAGCAACCGCAGCCACCTATGATCCTGGGATTCTTACTGCTGATGCCTGGTACCGCAGGATGGCCTCATCGTTACTGAACAGCGTCAGTTGTGAAGCTTACAGCAATGTGGTCGCAGTGATCGTGATCAACTTCGATCCGGGTTCCATAGCAGGCAGCCAGTCGTCGTGCCAGGATGAAGATTTCCTGGAATTTACCAGCACCGCCGGCGCTACTGGCGATGGAACGCTGACCTACCAGTGGCAACTGAGCATCACCGGCGAATCCGAAGGATTCAGCAATATCCAGGGGGCGACCGCCGCAACCTATGATCCGGGTGTTGTCAGCGTCGATACATGGTACCGCCGGATGACCACTGCTTCATTGGGTGGCACAGAATTGAACGAATACAGCAATGTAATCTCTATATCAGTAGTTAGCCTGACAGCCGGATCCATTGATAATGCCCAAACTTTCTGTTCAGGCGAAGATGCCGCAGCGCTGACCAGCGTGATTGACGCAACCGGCGAAGGAACCGTTGTCTATCAGTGGCAATCGAGCACGACTGGCGCAACAGAAGGCTTCAGCAATCTCGAAGGGGCCACTGCTTCAACATACGACCCCGGAGTGCTCACCAGTACTACCTGGTTCAGGCGGAGCGCTTCGACCACGGTCGGTGAGATTACCTGCGCCAAATACAGCAATGCTGTCGAAATAACTGTCATTCAGCGACGGACTATTAGCGGTACATTTTACTATTATCACTCCACCGGAAATATTCCGCTGACAGGTCAAAACATCACCGTAAAACTCTATAGAAGCAGTGATCTGGCCCACGAAAATCTTCTCGGCACAACCGTCACCAATGGCAGCGGTTACTATGAGTTCACCGGCCTCTGCCCGGATTGCGATTACGATATTGTAGCCACATCTACCGGATCGACGTCAGGAGCGATCAATACGACCGATGCCGCCCATGTCAATTTCTGGGGCGCTCATAACAGTACTATTGAAAAAGTTAAATTCTATTGCGGAGATGTCGGAACATCAGGCCAGTGCCAGGATTTAACCATCAACAGCACCGATGCAGGCCGTATTCAGCAGCGGTTCGTTTACGGGTATCCTTTCGACAGGCCCTGGACCTTCTGGAAAGCAGGAACTACTATCTCCACAAACCCGGCGTGTGAATCGTTTCCCTGGACAAGCCTGCCGGTCGGAACCGATGTCACCATGAACATGTACGGCCTTGTGACCGGAGATTTCAATCGCAGTTTCAACCCGGTGATGACAAAGGCAGCCAGTTCAACACTGTCGCTGGTCTACCAGGGAAACCGGGAAATCAATTTTGAACAGGAATTCGATCTGCCTGTAAGAATTGTCGAATCTGCTACAATTGGCGCCATATCGCTGATCTTTAACTTCCCTTCAAACCTGGTCAGCGTAACCGATGTCGTCATGAACGGAGCCGGTGGCATGCTGGATTGGGCCGTCGATGGCGATGAACTCCGTATAGGCTGGAATGCGGCCAACCCTATGTACCTGCAATCCAATGCCGAATTACTGGTTTTACGGTTGAAAACAGTCGACGGATTCAAATCCACGGATGTGGTGACTATTTCACTGGCGGCAGATCCGCTGAATGAACTGGCAGACGCAAACTTCGAAGTGATCGGAAATGCAGTGCTGGCTGTTGAGACCATTAACGGGAATGCCCTTGGGGTAACTGAACCGACGGATGACAGCGGATTGTTCTTCAGCAATTATCCGAATCCCTTCGGCCATTCGACTAAGATATCTTATACTCTGCCGGCCGACGGACATGTTATGATCAGCATCAGCAACTTTACCGGCAGCCGTTTGATTACCCTGGCTGACGAATATCAAACCGCGGGCAATTACGAACTGATATTGGATTCACCGGGCATTCCCACAGGCGTTTACATTGCAACGATTACGGTCAGGACAGAAAACGAAATCATGATGAAAACCCATAAAATCATCAAAAGATAAATCATGCTTTTTTCATTAATTCACACCGGTCGCCCGCGAGGATGGGCGGCCGGTTTTACCTCCGGCTAAGAATGCAAGGAAAGTTTTAAACCAAAGTCTATGAAAATCAGTCTCTACATATTAATCCTCATATCGATAATTGCGGTATCAACCCCGGTCAGAAGCCAGGAGATGATCATAACCGATGACCAGAATTATGTTACCCCTGCCGCCGGAGCCATTCTCGATGTTCATTCCACCACCAGAGGATTTATTGTTCCGCGAATGACGACGCAGCAGCGGACTACCTTAGGGCTGTTGCCTCCCGCCGATGGCGTGGTGGTATTCGATACCGACCTTGATTTATTCTGGTACTGGTCGGATGGTTCGTGGGTAAAGATGGCCACCGGTGACCCGAACCTGGAAGGGGTCACCTTCGGGGATGCTTCTAACTATTCCACATTTGAATCGGACGGCACGCTGCTGATGATCGGAAATGCCACCGTCTGGGAAGATCTCCGGATTTCAATCGTGCTGAGGTCTTCCGGTGGAACCAGCCCTGTATTTCAGCAGTTACAGGGCCCATTGTATGCTTACAAGTTTTCGGGCACAGCCTTGAACGAAATATTTTTTGAGATGCAAATGCCTCATTCATGGAAAGAAGGCTCCACCGTTTATCCCCATGTGCATTGGGCTTCGGCAGGATCATCCACATCCGGGGTTACCTGGGGCATGGACTATGAATGGAAGGATATCGGTGAAGCATTCACCGGAACTACTTCCAATATAAATTCCACTGCTGCTCCTGGCGGTTTAAAGGTCCATAACATTTCAGATCTGGGCTCTTCGGGAATCACCGAATCAGACAAAGGTATTTCCAGTATGATCATGTGCCGGCTTTACAGAGCCGGTGATACCGACGTTAACAACGACGACTGCTACCTGCTGGCCTTTGATCTCCATTACGAGGTAAACACGATCGGCAGCCGGAACGTCCTCGCTAAATGATCAACCCAACCAACCCCATCCGGATTATGAAAAAAGCACCTATCTCCATCATCTTTTTAATCCTGATATCTCATTTCGGGCTGTGGTCACAAAATGCACCTGTAACGACAGCCGGCAGTATCATCAATGCCACCCCGGGTAATACCTCAGTCCAGGTACCGGTTACCGTGACCGGGTTCAGCAATATCGGCCAGTTCATCCTGACCATGAGATTTGATACCACCCGTGTCAGGTTTGTTTCAGGGACTCCGAATGCCTCTTTAAGCGGTATGACCATCAATTATACACCACCTTCAGGCAATACGCAGGGCAAGCTGGTCATGGCCTGGACCGGAGGATCGAATATGACATTGCCTGAAAATTCAGCGATTGCCAATCTTGTTTTCCATTATGTTACCGGCACCGGAATCCTTTACTGGTCGTACACTTTTGGTAACATTTGCCAGTATAAAAAATACCAGGATGGCAGCCTGGTACTTCTGGGTGATACCCCCAAATACCAGTATTACCTGAATGGAGGGATCTCCAACCGCACTGCACCCTATGCAATAGCTCCGGTGATCGCTGATCCGGTGGCAGGGCCTGTGGGCATTCCTCTCACTGTAAATAACTTTTCCACCATTGGCGGTTTTACGTTATACCTGGAATACGATCCGGCTGTTATCACCTATCTGAATACCTTCACGAAAAACCCGGCTTTCGGTTCTTCTTTCCAGGTCGGCGACAATGAAGGGCCAAACGGCAAGAGATATATTGTCATACAATGGTACGGAACCTCAGTGACTCTGGCTAACGAATCGGTTCTTTGCACACTGAATTTCAACTATCCGGCGCCTAACTGCAATCCCTGCAGCCTGACCTGGTTCGACAACGGGGCATCCTGCGAATACACCGACAACCTGGGCAATGTACTGATCGATATGCCTCAAAGTACATTCTATGCTGATGGCGTGGTCGCATCCGGCCTTCATCCCACCTGGACCGGGGCGGTTTCCGGCAACTGGAACGACCCGGCCAACTGGAACTCCTGCGGAGTACCCAACCTGGCGAGAAACGCCATTATTCCCAATGTTGCACCGAATTTATTTCCGGTAATAAATACCTCAGGTTCCTGCAAATCATTGACCGTGCAGAGCGGGGCTACACTGACTGTGGGTATATCGGGATCGGTGACCGTCGGGGATAATTGATAAAAAATATCTATATTGCCGAAACATTTTCATATGTATTTTAGCATGAATGACTTTGAGTTTGCCTATTCGCGCCAATCCGCTTTAATCGATGCTCTTCCGGAGATCATTATGGAGGTGGATGAAAATAAGGTCTATACATGGTGTAACCGCGCCGGACTGGAATTTTTCGGACCGGATGTGCTGGGTCATGAAGCGTCGTATTATTTTGAAGGAGAACAGGATACATACCATCGGGTGGAACCTGTTTTCAACGGACTGGAGAACAGCATATATGTCGAAAGCTGGCAGAGAAGGATCGATGGCGAAAAGCGTTTGCTGGCCTGGTACTGCAATGCGATCAGGGACAGGGAAGGAAAAGTGACCGGCGCTGTTTCTTCAGCCCGGGATATTACGGAGCTGGTTAAAACAGAAGAAGCACTGAAACACAGCGAAGAAAGATACAGGCTTCTTGTTGAAAATTCAGATTTTGGTGTGGGATTCTATTCACTCGACGGAAAAGTTTTGTTCTTCAATACAAAGGCCATCCGGAGCATGGGAGGCAAACCCGAAGACTATATCGGCAAAAACCTGGTGGAAATTTTTGGCCAGGAAGCCGGTCAACAATACCTTGCCCGTATCGAAACAGCGGCTAATAGTAATCTAAGCGTTGAATATGAAGACTTTGTAAGCCTGGAAACCGGTGATTACTGGTTCCTTTCGACCTATTCCAGGGTACTCGATTCGCAGGGTTCCGTAACAGGCATCCAGATCATTTCGCACGATATTACACAGCTTAAGAAAGTCCAGATTGCATTAAAGGAAAGTGAGGAGAAATATAAGAAGCTGGTGGAGCTCTCGCCAGACGCCATTGTTGTCCACACCCTGGGAAAGATCGTTTTTGCCAACCCTGCTGCTTATGAAAAGATGGGCGCCAGGTCGGCCGATGACCTGCTGGGTAAAAATGCTATTGATTTCGTCCATCCCGATTACAGGGCAACTGCCCTGGCCAGGATAAAGAATATCTATGAAAATCATCAGCCTGCCGGGCTGGCGCATGAAAAATTCATCCGGCCCGACGGCCAGGTCATCGATGTGGAAACAACGGCCATCCCGTTTGTTTATGATGGCAAGCCGGCCATCCAGTTAATTATAAGGGATATAACGGACAAAATAAGGTTGGAACAGGATATGGCCGAAAGTGAACTGAAATTCCGGACCCTGTTTGAGTCTTCCCATGATGCATTGTTCCTGATGACGGGGGAGAAATTCACCGAATGCAACCAGACCACCCTGGCTATGTTCGGCTGTACCCGTAATGAAATTCTAAACCATACCCCGTTTGATTTTTCACCTGTTATTCAACCCGATGGGACACCCTCAGAAATAATTGGCCTCAGGTACATTAAATCGGTACTCGAAGGATCAAACCAGGCCTTTGAATGGCTTCACCTGCGAAGGGATGGAACATCTTTCGATGCCGAAGTCATGCTCAACAGGATAGTCATTGCCGGGGAAAAATATATCCAGGCCAGTGTCCGCGATATCAGCCAGCGTAAGGCCGACGAGGACAAGCTCAGGAAAAGCGAAGCCCGGTACAGGCTGCTCTCCGATAATATGACCGATATGGTCTGGCTGATGGACCTGAACCTGGTTCCGCTTTATGTCAGCCCATCCATCGAAAAAGTCAGGGGATTCGCTTTTGAGGAACTGAAGCAATTGAAACTGGAAGATAACCTCACACCTGAATCGCTTGACCGTTTATTGAAAATATATCATGCGGAGTTACCTAAAGTATTGTCAGATGTAAATTACGTTTATGATCAACCGATAGATCTTGAATACTACAAGAAAGACGGATCTACCTTTTGGCTGGAGATCATTATCTCCGTCATACGGGATGCAAAAGGGGCTCCTGTTTCTTTGCTCTGCGTTGGACGTGAAATCACTGCATTCAAAAAAACCCTGGATAAATTGAGAGAAAGTGAGGAACAGTTGAACCTGTTCTTTTCACAGTCGCTCGACGGTTTTTTCTTTATGATGCTGGATCAGCCCCTGGATTGGAAAAATGAAGCAGACAAGGATAAAGCGATTGATCATGCTTTCTTTAACAACCGGATCACGAAGGTCAATAAAGCAATGGCCGACCAGTATGGCCTTGAAATAGAAGAAATTATCGGTTATTCCATGTACGACTTCTTTTATCATGATGTTTCAAAAGGAAAACTCTTGCAGAAAGAACTGTTTGATAAAGGGAACCAGCACATTGATACTTATGAAAAGAAAAGAGACGGAGAGGATATGATCATCGAAGGTGATTATATATGTATTTATGACGAACAGGGCAGAATTGTCGGCAATTTTGGCATTCAGCGGGATGTTACTGCCGACCGAAAAGCCAAATCGGAAGTCCAGGCCAGTGAGTTGCAACTGAAATTCATCACCCATCACCTCCCGGTAGGTATCGCCCACTTGAATGCCGGTACAAGATACAAATTTGTCAATCAGGCTTATTGTGAAATGATGCACATGACTCCTTCTGAAATTATTGGAAAACAAGTGTCGGACGTGATGAAAGAAGAAGCTTATAATTCTGTCATGCCGCACATAGAAAGAGTCCTTTCAGGAAAAATGACCGAATTTGAACTGATCACCGATTTATCCGGTTCAAGTATCCGCAATTATTCTGTCATCTATATACCCGAAACGGATCATGACGGAAATGTCACAGGATTCATCGCCACCATTACCGATATTACAGCCAGGAAAGAGACCGAGAAAAAAATCCAGCAGCAACTGGATGAGCTACAGCGCTGGCAGCAGGTTACCCTCGGCCGTGAAGACCGGATCATGGAACTGAAACGGGAAGTCAACGATTTGCTTCTCCGCCTGAATGAACCTGTTAAATATAAAAGCCAGGAGAATAAAATTACCGATACGTAACCGGAAATTTTTTTATGCTAATTTTAACCTTAAACTGAAAAAATAATGGCCATCGACCTTCGGACAGTCATTCTGATACTTGGAATTACCCATATGATCCAGGTCGTAGTGCTGTATTACCTGTACCGGACTAGCCATACTTACAAAGGATTGTCATGGTGGCTGATGTGGAGTATATGCGAAGCGGTGGGATTCCTGGCCATGCTTTTCCGGTCAAATCCCGGTTGGTATTACAGCGCTGTTATTGTTCAGAACCTGTTTATCATTTCAGGGACCGTATTCCTTTATATTGGCATTGCCAGGTTTCTCGACCGGCCTGTCAGGATGAAACTTCTGACTACCATACTGATCATCTATTTTTCAGCTTTCTTTTATTATTTTCTTATTGACGACAATATCCATATCCGGTCCATATTTTTTGGATTGACAATATCATCTTTTGCTTTCCTTTCGCTTGAAGCACTCATCAGAAGCAGAATGCAGGGAATAAAAGCCTCTGTTATCCTTGTCTCGGTACTTTTCGCTATCCATGGACTCATTTTTGCCGCCAGGGTAATCCTGCTGTTGATTGGAAACCCGCTCCAGGACTTTTACGAATCATCGCTTTTTAACCTTATTCCTTTTCTTGATGCTTTATTTTTAAGCCTTTTCATGGCATTCAGCATTGTTATCATGCTCCACCAAAAGATGAACACGGACTTGCTTAAGGCTAAGAAGGGCCTGGAAGAGAGTGAATTGCGGTTCAAAATGGTATTTGAAAACATGCTCGAGGGATTTGCCATTCATGAAATGGTCTATAATGAAAAAGCTGAAGCGGCTAATTACCGTTTACTCGAAGTCAACAAGTCATATGAGAAAATTACCGGCATTCCCGCCTCCAAAGCCTGCGGCAGACTGGCCACCGACCTTTACAACACGGAAAATGCCCCCTTCCTGGAGATTTATTCGGAATGCATAAAGAATAATATTCCAGTCTCTTTCGAAACTTTCTATACGGATTTGGGCAAAAATTTATCCATCTCGGCCATCCCTATCCGGTCCGGTTATTTCGCGACTATTTTTATGGATACCACCGCAAATAAGCTGATGGAAGAAAACTCGCGAAAGTCGCTCGATATATCGGAACGCTCCCGTGAAACCCTCCTGAATATCCTGGAGGATCAAATCCATATCCAGCAATCGCTCCATGAAAGCAATGAACTGCTCTCCCTTTTCATCCGTAATTCCCCAATCTTTGCCTATATAAAAGAAGTTTCACCCGACCAAAGCCGGGTGCTGAAAGCCAGCGAAAATTTCATTGACATGATCGGGATTCCCGGTTCTGAAATGGCCGGTAAAAACATGTATGAGTTGTTTCCCGAAGAATTTGCCGCTAAAATAACAGCCGACGACTGGAAGGTTGCTTCTGACGGTATCATTTACCGGATCGATGAAGAACTGAATAACCGGTATTTTACAACCATCAAGTTCCCGATCCGGCTCGGGAATAAGACCATCCTGGCCGGTTATACCATCGATATCACCGACCGCAAAATTGCAGAGGAAGAGGTCAGGCAACTGAACGAAACGCTGGAGATGCGGATTGAACAAAGGACCGCACAGCTTGAAGCGATAAATACGGAACTGGAAGCATTCTCCTATTCCGTCTCTCACGATCTCCGGGCGCCGCTCAGGCATATCAACGGATATGTAGACCTGCTCAACAAGAATTACCTGCACCTTTTGCCGGAAAAGGGACGCCATTACCTCGATACGATATCCGACAGCACAAGGCAGATGGGCCTGCTGATCGATGAACTCCTGCAATTTTCACGGACCGGCAGGCAAGAACTCAAACGTACCCAGATAAACATGAACAGAATCGTTCAGAATGCCCGGGATACCCTTACCCCTGAAATCAACGGCCGCGATATTGAATGGACTGTCAACCCATTGCCTGAGGTACAGGGAGATTACAACCTGATCCTGCTGGTCTGGATAAACCTGATCAGCAATTCAATAAAATTTACCCGTACCCGGCCAAAAGCGCGCATTCAAATTGATTCTACCGAAACGCCAAAAGATATTTGTTTCTCCATCCACGACAACGGCGTCGGATTTGATATGCGTTACGCGGAAAAACTATTCGGCGTTTTCCAGCGGATGCATTCTTCGGAAGAGTTCGAAGGAACCGGTATCGGCCTGGCAAATGTCAGGCGGATTATCGCCAAACATGGAGGAAAAACATGGGCCGAAGCCCAACCCGACCAGGGTGCCGCGTTTTATTTCACCCTGCCCAGGCAAAACCCTCATCCTGAATGATATGTACCTGGAAAGTTATCTATCGGCAGACTTTTACCAAATCCCCCCAAATCATATAGAAATGAATGATATGAAAATTATTTTACTGGCAGAAGACAACCCAAAAGACATCGAATTAACAATGGAGGCCATTGCCGAAGTTCATTTGTCGAACCAGGTGGTTGTCGTTAAAGATGGCGTTGAGGCCCTGGAATATTTAAAATATGAAGGAAACTATGTCAACCGTAAAAAAGTAGACCCCGCGGTCATCCTCCTGGATATTAAAATGCCCAGGCTGGATGGAATCCAGGTGCTCCGGGAGATCCGCTCCAATCCGGTGTTGAAAACGTTGCCGGTAGTCATGCTGACTTCCTCACGGGAAAAAAGCGACCTTAAAAAATGCTACGACCTCGGTGCAAATGCCTACGTTGTCAAACCGGTTAATTTTAAAGAATTCATGTATACAATCAAAAATATCGGGGTTTTCTGGGCTTCCATCAATGAACTCCCCACTATGGAAGAAATGGCCCTATGACTGAAGATAGCAGAAATGAAAGATTGAAAGTGCTGTCGGTCGAAGATTCGGTTCGCGACTTCGAGCTGATAAAGGAATACCTCTCGGATCTGTCCGATAACCTGGATATTATCCGTGTCGAAGATGAGCAGGATTACAAAAAGGCGCTGCAGGGATGCCATTGGGATATTATCCTGGCCGATTTCCGTTTACCTGGTTTTGATGCCTTCCGGGCACTGAACATCAGTAAAACCATTTGCCCGGATACGCCGTTTATCTGCGTTTCCGGAGCGATCGGGGAAGAAACCGCCATCGAACTGCTCAAGCAGGGAACCCTTGATTTCGTGATGAAAGATAAGCTCGACAGGCTCCCGCTGGCTGTTGAAAGGGCCCTGACCGAAACGCAGGATAAACTGGCCCGGAAGAAGTCGGAAGCAGATCTGCTCCACTTTCATGAACTGATGCGGTATATTATCGAGCATAACCGGTCAGCCGTAGCTGTCTTCGATAACAACCTGCACTATATTTATGTCAGCCAGCGTTTTCTGCAGGAATACAATGTGAAAGAAAAGAACATCATCGGACGTCACCATTACGATATCTTCCCCGACCACCCGGAACGATGGAAGGAAGTGCACCGGCGCGTACTGGCCGGAGAAGTCCTGAGCGCCGAAGACGATCCCTATTTCCGCGACAGCGGCGAAGTGGAGATGACCCGCTGGGAATGCCGCCCGTGGTATGAATCGGATGGTGCGATCGGCGGAATGGTCCTTTACACCGAAGTGATCACTGACCGGAAAAGGGCGGAAATACAGGCTCTTCTGACCGCTAAGATCCTGACCCTTTTGAACAGCTCGAATTCGCTTCATGAAACCATCCGGCTGACCGTCGACCTGATCAAAAAAGAAACGGGTATTGAGGCGGTCGGAATCCGGTTAAAAAAAGATGAAGACTTTCCCTATTTATGCCATAAGGGTTTTAAAAGAGAATTTGTTGAAGATGAAAATTCATTATTCAGCCGTTCTGATGACGGTTCCATACTAAGAGGGAACGACGGACTACCCCTGCTGGAATGTACCTGCGGCCTGGTCGTCAGTGGAAAAACAGAGGCATCCAGCCCGTTCTATACCAAAGGAGGCAGCTTCTGGACGAACGATTCAGAGGTGATGCTGGGACTTCAATCCGCCGAAGATGTTCGCTTTCATCCCCGGAATACGTGTGTCCATGCAGGATACCGGTCCATTGCCATTATCCCGATCCGGGCCGGCGAGGAGATCATCGGACTGCTGCAGCTCAACGACTCGCTGAAAAACCGTTTCACCTCCGATATGATCCTGTTCTTCGAATCGGTCGGGAATATGATAGGGGTGGCTTTTACCCGCAGACAGGCCCAGGAGGCCGTGGAAGCCAGCCATAAACTGCTGTTCAAGCTCTCCGAACAGGTCCCCGGGGTCATATACCAGTACCGGCTCTACCCCGACGGGCGTTCCTGCTTCCCCTATGCCAGCTCCGGAATGAATATGATCTATGAAGTGACCCCCGAAGAGGTCAGGGAAGATGCCACCCTGGTCTTCGGCCGCCTGCACCCCGATGATTTACAGCGGATCTCGGACCTAATAATGGAATCGGCCCGCGAACTCAGCCATTTCTATTGCGAGTTCAGAGTCAATCTCCCGGGGGCCGGTGTGAAGTGGCGCTACTGTGATGCCGTGCCCGAATTGCTTGAGGATGGCAGTACCCTTTGGCACGGGATCATTTACGATATTACCCGCGTGAAAGAAGCCGAAACGGATCTGATGAAAAAAATGGAGGAGTTGCAGAAATTTCATAACTTCACCGTAAACCGGGAATTGATGATGATTGAGCTGAAAAAGGAGGTGAATAACTGGATGGTAAAATCAGGTCAGCCACCAAAATACAGGATTGTGGATTGAAAAACCATTTTAAGATCCCTGTATGAGACGTAAAAAAAAAATAAAATCAAATCAGATCAGCCTGGTTAGGCAGATATTTGTCTATCTGATCGGAGCAACCATCCTGTCTGTCTTCATAGTCGGCATATTCTGGGTCAGCAGTAAAATTTCAGAGTTCAGGAAGGAAGCCGGGCTGATTCGGGCCTCTTTCTCCGAAAATCAGAAAGTCGCCATCCGTTCCAAGGTTCTCGGTATAAAAGATTACCTCGACTGGATCCATGCTTATCCGACCGATCCGTTAACCGTTCTGCTGAAGCAACAGGCGGAAGATATCAGCCGCCGTTTCAAGGATTCCCCCGATGCCGTCCCCATTTCGGAATGGATCACACGGGCCGGGATTGATACCCTGTTTTGCCTGCATATTCCTTTTTCCATTTATAACAGAGAAAAAGAAAAGGTTTTTGAGTTCCGGCCCCGTATATTCGGCACGGACAATATTCCGGCTGAGCCGAAGGCATCCCTCATGGATAAAATATTTAATTCAACCCGGGACCATGGGCACTTCGTTCACTATGTGAATGAAAATGACAGTAGTGAAAGGCCTTCTGCGGTAGCCGGATTCGTTAAGAACAGGACCGCTGGATTTACTGTTGTATCGATGGCCTGCGGTGAAAAACAAATCAACGAGGCGCTAAAAGTCTTTGCCCTCGATACCATCAGCCGGATCCGGTTTTCCGAAAATGAATACATCTTCGTCAATTCGATCGATGGGTATGCATTGGTCACCCATGGAAAATATAATACGATACCCCGTAAGATTGGCAATTCGGATAATGATGTCTGGATAAAGACCTATGAAATCCAGCGGACGTCGGCGCACCGCCAGGAAGGCGTATATAATTCCTATTACTGGCCATTGCTGAATTCCAGCGAAACATCGCTCAAAACATCCTATTTCAGTTATTATCCGAAGTGGGGCTGGATTATTGGCACGGGATATTATGAAAAGGATGTCGAACCCCTGATCGATACCCTGAGAAAGGAACTGATTGCAGACCTTCGCGGAAATATTGCGAGCATAGCCCTGTATATCATTTTTGCCACTCTCCTCTGCTATTTCCTGGCACGCTACCTTTCAGGCCAGATATATAAAAACCTGGAAATTTTCAAGGTGTTTTTTGAACGATCCGTTAAAGCCGATGAACGGATTGATATGTCGCATTTGAAATATAAAGAATTTGTGTTTATAGCCGGGGCGGCCAATACGATGGCCGATCAGCGGTATCAGGCCGAAAAAGAGATACGGAAACTGAATGAGGAACTGGAAGAAAGGGTCAGGTTGCGGACAGCCCAGCTTGAAACTGCAAACCAGGACCTTGAATCGTTCAGCTATTCCATTTCGCATGATTTGCGGGCGCCTTTAAGGGCTATAACAGGATTCTCCCATATCCTTTCAACCCGCCATAAATCCGGTTTGAATGAGGAAGGACGAAAATACATGGCTTTTATCGGTGAGGCCAGCCAGCGCATGGAGAACCTGATCAACGACCTGCTCGGCTATTCCCGTTTGGTGCGTAAAACACCCGACCTGCAAAGGGTCTCGTTGAAAGACCTCTGTGAAAGCATCCTGATGATCTTTCATCAGGAGTTGGATAAAGCCGGCGCCCGGATAACCATTCAGGATGACCTGCCTGAAATTATCAGTGATAAAACTTTGCTTCAGCAGATTTTAACTAATTTAGTGTCAAATGCCATCAAATACCGCAGGGGAAATGTCCCTTTGCAGATTTATTGCGGTTACAATAAAGAGGGGGCCAGCCATGTACTTTTTGTATCGGACAACGGCATTGGTATCCCTGAAGAATATAAGATGAAAATTTTTGAAGTGTTTCAACGCTTGCATAGTGATAATGAGTATCCGGGTACAGGTATAGGACTGGCTTCCGTGAAAAAAGCAGTAGCCCTGCTCAACGGTAAAATCCGGGTTGAATCAGTTGTAAATGAAGGAAGTACCTTTTATATCAAATTGCCTGAAAATAAATAAAATCGGTTATGAACAGATTAGCACAGATTTTATTGGTCGAAGACAACGAAATGGATGTGGTCCTTACCCTGGATGCCTTCCGGGAAGCCCGGCTGAAAAACAAAATCATTGTAGCCCGAAATGGAGAAGAGGCATTGGAATATTTATTTGGAAGAGGTGAATTCTCCGACAGGAAGTCTTTTCCGCTTCCGAACCTGATTCTGTTGGACCTAAAAATGCCAAAAATAGACGGCTTTGAAGTTTTACGTCAGATCAAGGCTACACCAAAGCTCAAACGGATCCCGGTGATCATCCTGACTTCTTCAAAAGAGGATGGCGACCGTATCCTTAGCTACGATATCGGTGCCAACAGTTACCTGGCCAAACCGGTCTCCTTCGATGGTTTTATCGAAGTTGTCAGGAAAATCGACGACTATTGGTTTACCCTTAATATTGAAGCTCCCCCGGGCTGACAGATTATTCACTGATTAATCCCTTAAAAATGGAAACACAAGTCAGAATCCTACACATCGACGACAACCTGCACGACAGGCAACTGGTTCTCGACGCCTTTGGCGAATTATCGGAACAGTTTCATATAATTGAGGCCGATAGCAGGGAAAAATTTGAAAACTATCTGAAACACGAATCCTTTGACCTGGTTCTCAGCGATTTTAATATCCTGGGATTCGATGGATTCAAAGTTCTGGAAATTGTAAAAGAAAAAAATCCGGATATTCCTGTCATTATTGTGACTGGAACCGGTTCAGAAGAAATTGCGGTTCAGGCCATGAAAATGGGCGCCGACGATTATGTGATCAAAACGGCCAGCCATATCCGAAACCTGTTGCCCACCGTCAGGAACGTACTGGAAAAAAGAAGAATTCAGCGGGAGCATAAAGCTGTTATTGAAGAATTAAGAGAAAGTGAGGAAAGATTCAGGCTTTTGTTTGAAAACAGCATGGATGCCGTATTGCTGACCTGCCCCGATGGCAGGACGCTGAAAGCCAACCCGGCAGCTTGTCGTATGTTCGGTTGGTCTGAAAAGGAAATGACGGAAAAAGGCAGAAATTTGATCATGGACACATCGGATCCGCGGCTGGAACCGGCTGTTAAACAAAGAAATGAAACGGGCTGGTTTTACGGGGAACTGACCGGCATCCGGAAAGACGGTACCAAAATCCCTGTCGAACTCTCCAGCGCTATTTTTAACGATAAAAACGGGAACCTGAACAGCAGTGTTATCATTCGCGATATTTCCGAACGAAAAGCGGCCGAGGAGGCCATGCAGAAAAAGATCAGCCAGCTCGAGCACTTCCATCAACTAACCGTCGGAAGGGAGCTGGCCATGATAGAGCTGAAAAAAGAGGTCAACGAATTGTTGAGGCAACTGGGGAAACCGGAAAAATATACCTGAAACATACACAGGATGAACAGCAGAATCCCAGCGGCACTGAAGGATATTATGGCCGATGTCATTTATACTTATGACGAATCATTTCTCATGAACATCATGACTATGCGAATAGAATTCACCCAATGCAACAGCGTGCCGGAATACGTTGATCTCATGATGAATGACGAAGAAGAGCAAAAGATCTTCAGGTCGTCGCTCACGGTGAATTATACCGACTTCTTCCGTAATCCGGTGGCTTTTGCCTACCTCAAATCGATCATCCTGCCTCATCTGATCCTGGATAAAATCAATCATAATAAAAAGTTGATCAGGATCTGGGCGGCGGGTTGCTCTACCGGCCAGGAAGCCTATAGCCTGGCTTTCCTCCTTTCCGATCTGGAACCTGTTATTTCCCGGCCATTCTCCTGGATGATCTTTGCCACCGACAACCAGCCGGAAAATCTACGAAAGGCTGAAGCAGCTTTGTATTCCGATGATGAGTTGGAAAATCTGACCCGGAGACATGTCCGGAAATATTTTACGACGGAGAAATCTGATCACCGCGTCATTCGAAAAATCAACGAACGGATCAATTTCTCCCATTTCGACCTTCTGAGTGGCTCATCCCCGACGCCAGCATCCGCCATTTTTGGAAATTTCGACATCATTCTCTGCGCCAACCTGATGATGTACTACAGCGCGGTGATCCGGAACCGGATCCAGCACACGCTGTTCAATGCACTTGACGATAATGGCTACCTCATCATTGGTGAATCTGAACACGACAGGATAATTAATGATTCATTTCAGGAGGTTTATCCTCAATCTTTCATCTTCCGGAAAATCCAAAAATTATGAACCTGAGGAATATAAAAATCAGAATACTACTCATCGCCGGCCTCGGCCTCATGCTGCTGATGGCTTTTATTACAGGAATTATCGCCTATAACCAGTCCAGGCTGATCCATAAACAGACCGAACTGATCTATAATCATCCTCTGCAGGTCAGGCGTGCCATCGGCCATTTGACTACCGATATTGTTTCCATTCAAAGGGATGTCAGGAACCTGATGCTCTTCGATGACCATGATGTTGTGAGCGAAAACCTTATTCAAATCATGCATGCCCGCGAAGACGCAGCCAAACAAATCGAGATCCTGGAATTGCATTACCTGGGGCCAGAATCCGATGTCGATTCGTTGAAAGAGGCTTTCTCAAGGTGGAATGCCACCCGCGATGAAAAAATCGGTATCATCCTGAACACCGATTCCGGCCGGACACAAAACAGTCTCCAGGTCTTGAATGCGCTTAATCGTGATGTTGGTGTTGTGTTTCATTTTATAGGCGACATCGATACTTTTGCGAAAAACAAAGCGGATCAATTGTATGAAGACTCACAAATCCTCAGCAGAAAGTTGAACATCAGGCTGATCATCGTCATCATCATCTCTATGCTCGTTTCTATCATCATTTTTAATGTCCTGATAAAAAATATCCGCCTTCCTCTCGATGAGCTCGGCTCGGCAACTCAACTATTCCGCGAAGGAAATTACCGGATCCGAAGCCAATATCTTAGCAGTAATGAATTCGGAATGCTTTCCGGAGCTTTCAATGATTTGGCGGAAAATCTCGAATCAATCCTTTCGCTTAATAATAAATCAGAACAGATTGAACGGCTGATGCTGGCAGAGAATGATCCGGGATTGTTCTTCAGAAAGGTCCTGACCCGCCTGTGTGAATTAACGGGAGCACAAATAGCCACGGTATACCTGTTTAACCATCAATCGCAGACTTTTGACCTGCTTGAGTCGATCGGCCTGGAGAAACCGGCCAGGAAAACATTCCCGGCAGAGGCGCTGGAAGGCGATATAGGCCTGGCTGTAACCACTCGTAAAGTTCAGCATATCACCCACATACCTGGCGACACGCCGATGCGTTTTCCGGCAGCCGGCGGTATGATCACACCCCGCGAAATTATTACCGCGCCGGTTGCTGTCGGCGATGATGTCATTGCCGTCATCTCTTTGGCGACGATAAAAAACTTCAGTAAACAGGATTCGGAGCTGGTGAAGGAAATACTGGCCGCCTTGAGCGCCAGGATCGAAGGTATATTGTCTTACCAGAAAGTCCGGGAGCTGTCGGCTAAACTCGAAATCCAGAACCAGGAACTGGAGATGCAAAAAAATGAACTGATTACACAGTCGACTATTCTCGGACGGCAAAATACCGAACTGGAGACACAAAAACAGCACCTGGCCGAAGCCAGCCGGCTCAAAACGAATTTCCTGTCGAATATGAGCCACGAGCTTCGAACTCCCCTCAATTCGGTCATCGCCCTTACGGGGGTTTTAAACCGCAGGCTCGAAGGTAAGATCCCTGCCGAAGAGCATAGCTACCTGGAAGTCATTGAACGAAACGGGAAAAACCTCCTGGCCCTGATCAACGATATCCTGGATATTTCCCGGATCGAATCGGGAAGGGTGGAAATGGAATGTACCGATTTTAACCTGACGGAACTGATCTCCGGTATCGTAAACATGATCGCTCCGCAAGCCTCTCAGAAAAATATCACCATCGATTTTGCCCCCGAAAAAGAATCGATGGTCATTCACAGCGATGCCGGGAAGATCTACCACATCCTGCAGAATATTATCGGCAATGCCGTAAAGTTCACCGACAAAGGAGGTGTGCAAATAAGCACAAGACACCTGGATGATAAAATCGGCATAACTATAAAAGATACCGGGATTGGCATCGCCGAAGAGCACCTGCCCTATATTTTCGATGAGTTCAGGCAGGGCGACAGCAGCACATCGAAACGATACGGCGGTACGGGATTGGGATTGGCGCTGGCCAAAAAATATGCCGACCTGATCAATGGAAAAATAAATGTTCAGAGCCAGGTGGGAAAAGGATCCGATTTTACACTGTCAATACCCGTACATTTATCAACCGGAGAGGAATCAGGACCGTTCGATTATTCGGCAGGTAATCCATATCATTTGAAAAAAACGGCAGGCACACCTGACTCACCTGAACTGGCCGGATCCATAATGTTGATTGAAGACAGCGAGCCGGCCATCATCCAGATTCAGGATGTGCTAAGCCAGCAGGGATTCAATGTGATTGTGGCACGAGATGGAGATGAGGCCCTGGAAAGGATGAACTCTTTTAAGCCTGATGCAATAATACTCGACCTGATGATGCCCGGTAAAAGTGGCTTTGATGTGCTCCAGGCTGTTCGGGAATCGGAAAAAACGGCATACGTGCCGGTTTTGATCCTGACGGCTAAGATAGTAACAAAGGAAGAACTGGGATTCCTGAAGAAAAACAATATCCATCAGCTGATCCGGAAAGGAGATATTGACTTGCAAAGCCTTGTCAGTCATGTCCGGTCGATGATTAAACCATCCCGGGAAAAGCTTTACTAACAATGTAAGAAGCCTCTATGGGGAATGAGAAAATAAAAATACTGGCCATCGACGACCATCCCGATAACCTCCTCATCCTGAAAGCGATGATCCGGGATGCGTTTCCGAATGCCGTTACGATGACCGCGCTCAGCGGGAGATCAGGCATTGAACTTGCCGTGATGGAAGACCCCGATATTGTTTTGCTTGATGTGGTAATGCCCGAAATGGATGGTTTTGAGGTCTGTAAAAAATTAAAGTCAGACAACCGCACCCGGGAAATACCCGTCGTTTTTATTACAGCTCAAAAAGGGGATAAAGAGAACCGTATCCGGGCCATGGAGGTAGGCGCCGATGCCTTCCTGGCCAAGCCGGTCGACGAAAATGAGCTCATTGCCCAGATCAGGGCCATGGTCAGGATCAAACAGGCCAATATCGAAAGAAGGACCGAAAAAGAGCGGCTGGCCCGGCTTGTGGAAGAGCAAACCGTTGAACAGCGGAGAACCTACATCGCCACGCTCAACCTCCTGGAAGATCTCAACCGGGAAAACGAGGCCAGGAAAAAGAACGAAATGGCGCTCAAAAGCAGCGAAGCCAGCCTGGCCGATATTTTTCAAACGGTGACCGAGGGCATCGCCTATACCACGCTGACCGGTGAGGTTCTTTCGGTTAATTCCTCACTGGTAAGGATCCTGGGAATACCCGCGGAGAGAATCATCGGAAAAAATATTCTTGTTGTTGCCAGAGAACTTCTGAATTTCAACAACCTGCGCCAGGTCGCGCCTATCCTGAAGAAAATCATCACCGGAAAACCGGTTGGCACCTTCCAGGTTGAATACCAGGAAAAGATCCTCGAGATCACGGCCAGCATCAACAAGCAGTCGAGCCGGATGACGGGTGTGATCCGGGATATCACCCAGCGAAAACGCGATGAGGAGGCCCTGGTGCGAAGCGAAAAACGGTTCCGCTCACTGGTCGAAAATGCTTTCGATGGGATTTACCTGACCAATGGAAAGTATTTCTATTTTGTCAATGAAAAATATTGCGAGATAACCGGATATTCAGAACAGGAACTGACTTCACCCGGTTTCGACTTTAAGGTGACCCTCACAGACGAAAGCCAAAAACTGATCCAGGAGCGAAACAGGCTAAGAAGCCAGAATAAGACCATTGCTGATACGTATGAAATGAGTATTCTGGCCAAAGACGGTACGTTAAAAATAGTAGAGGTCTCCACCGTGAACCTCGGGCATAGTAAAGAACTGAATGTGATGGGCATTGTGCGCGATATTACGGAGCGAAAGAATATGGAAACCCAGGCGATCCAGTCGGAGCGGCTGTCGGCACTTGGAGAAATGTCGGCCGGGATGGCCCACGAGATCAACCAGCCGCTCAACACCCTGTCGATCCTTTTCGACAACCTCATGCTGGAAGCCAAAACCAACGGATCGGTCAGCATAGAATACCTGCAGAAAAAGTCAGAAAAGATATTCGACAATATTGTCAGAATGAGAAACCTGATCGACCATGTCAGGGATTTCTCCCGCAGCCAGGACGGGTACATCCTGAACCTGTTCCATATCAATAACAGCATCCGAAACGCGCTGACGATGGTGTCGGAACAGTTCAGGATCAGGGGAATAGAACTTATTTTGCAACTCGATGATACCCTTCCCCAGATAAAGGGCAACATTTACAAATTCGAACAGGTGATGCTGAACCTGATCAGCAATGCCCGCGATGCGGTGATGGATAAAAAATCCCTGGCCGGCAAAGATTATTCTATGTCGGTATCGATAAAGACCAGCCACGACAGGCAAAATATTTATGTAGTGGTTGAAGACAATGGAGTGGGCATAAAAAAAGATATTATCGATAAAATCATGCAACCCTTCTTTACAACCAAAGATCCCGGTAAAGGGACCGGGCTGGGATTATCAATTTCCTACGGGATCATTAAAGAACTGGATGGAAAAATAGAACTGGCCAGCGAGCCGATGAAATGGACCCGGGTGACTGTTACCATTCCCATAAAGAAATGATTAAGGATTCAAAATAATAACCGGTAAAAACGATATCCTATGACCCCCGTCCGAGACTCAGAAAAATTGCCCGACAACCTGAAGGATCTCACCGATAAGATCCGGGTGCTGATCATTGACGACGAAAAAAGCTTCACAGAGGAACTCAGCGAGTTCCTCAACAAATCGGGCTACTACTGCCTGGAAGCCAATACCGGCGGCGAAGGGCTTTATATGCTTAAAAAGCACGAATTCGACCTGCTGGTGCTGGATGTGATGCTGCCCGGCATGAGCGGGCTGGATATCCTCAAAGAGGTAAAAGAGATCTATCCCAGCCTCGAGGTAATCGTTGTCTCCGGTCACGGAGATATGGATACCGTGCTGCAGGCCATGCGCCTGGGAGCGCTCGACTACCTGCGCAAACCTTTCCGGCATACCGATATCCAGATCGCCATTGAACGCACCCAGAAGTTTCTGCAGCTTAACCGGAAACTGAAAAACATGGAGGAGCGCCATTCACTCATCTCCAAAACAATGGAGGATAAGATCGACCGCCACTTCATCGGGAAAAGCCACCAGATCCGGGAGGTCTTCGAAAAAGCCGTCACCGCCGCCCGGTACCCCGATGCCAATGTGCTGATCACCGGCGAAAGCGGCACCGGGAAGGAAAATATCGCCCGGATCATCCACTATTCCAGCGACCGGAAAGACCATACTTTTTTTGCCGTCAACAGCAGCGCCATCACCGACTCACTGCTGGAAAGCGAATTCTTCGGCCATAAAAAGGGCTCCTTTACCGGCGCCATCAACGATAAAATGGGCTACTTTGAAGTGTGCCACGAAGGGACGCTTTTCCTCGATGAAATTGCCGACATGCCGCTGAACCTGCAGGCCAAACTCCTGCGGGCCGCAGAAGAGAAAGTCATTACCCGTATCGGCGATACCAAACCGATCCAGACCAATTTCCGGATCATCTCGGCGACAAACCACGACATCAACGAGATGGTCAGGGAGAAAAAATTCCGGCTCGACCTGCTCCATCGGCTCAATACCGTTCATATCCACATCCCGCCGCTGAGGGAAAGAAGGGAAGACATCAAACCCCTGCTGATGCACTTTGCCCAGGAATACGCGGTGAGGTTCAATAAACCCGATTTTAAAATCACCAGAGAGGTGATCGATGCCCTGATGAAGTACGACTTCCCCGGTAATGTCAGAGAGCTGAAAAACATGACCGAACGGGCCTTCATCCTTTGCCGGGGGAATGAGTTCACCAGCTATGATTTCCCCGTAAGTACCCAGCCAATGGTCGCTGAAAACACATCCGGAACTTTCAACATGAAGAACCTGGAGCAGGAGTTGGTCAGAGACGCGCTGAAGCACTGCAATTACAACCAGAAGGCAGCCGCCAACATGCTTGGCATCACCCGCGATGCCCTCATCCGTAAAATGAAAAAATACAATATCACGATCAATAAATCGGATACCTGACCAAACCGGATTGCGCACACCTGTGCGATTATTTTTTCGGGCTTCCTATTATTCTCTTATTATATTCATAATATTCATATGTCTGAATGTTTTTTTATGATTCGTAATCCTCTCATTATGTTTAAATTAAAAAATATTTTATCAAAAAAATGAATTGTCCGGCTTCTTAGGTATGGGGTTTGCAAATGGGCGGCCAGTGTTTAACTCAAAATACAAACAACAAAGATCCCATCCCAATGAACGCAACGACTACCACCCTGAACTTTACAGAATCCGAAAGCATTCTGACTCCGCTTCTTAATTTGGTTGACCGCAGGCAAACATCAACCCGGGGGCATAAAATCGTTTATACCAATGAAGCCATCATTTATGGCCTGAAGGCCCGGGATGAAAAGGTGATCAGTTATATCTACAAGCAATCGTATGCACAGGTGAGGTTTTTTATCACCTCCAACAACGGCACGGTGATGGATGCAGAAGATATTTTCCAGGACGCGCTGGTGCTCATCTATAAAAACATCGCCTCAGAAAAATTCGTATTGACCTGTTCCTTCAGCACTTACCTGTTTTCGATCTGCAGGCACCTCTGGCTTCAAAAACTGAACAGGAACCTGAGAAATGTAAGCATTGATGATAACATGACCAGTTGTGATCCTTTTGAAGATGAAGAAAAGCTGAAAGATCATTTGATGGAATCGGAGAAATACCGCCTGTTTCAAAAGCACTTCAACAGGCTCAAAGCCGGGGAGCAAAAAATACTGAAACTCTATATGAGCAAGACCCACGGGCGGGAGGTGGCGTCGATCATGGGTTACAAGTCGGATAAATACGCAAAATACCGTAAATACGTCATTAAAGAAAAACTGAAGGCTATGATCATGAGTGATGAACTTTATGATAAAGTCTGCAGCCTTAATAATTAATAATTAGTAGTGCATAATATTTAAAAAACTCTTTTCATAATTTTTTTAAGTATTTGTTTTCAATTCACGTGGCTGTTCATTCATTTGAACAGCCTTTTTTTATTACCGACGAGTGTCCCGTCGGTTCTTAGAAAGATTCTCTTCCGACGACTGAAGCCGTCGGTTCTATTTTTTTTGGAACCAACGGCTTTAGTCGTTGGAGCACGATCACCATCAACCGACGGATTTACCCGTCGGAGCACCAAACATTCACCGACGACTAAACCCGTCGGAGTATCGAAAAAAACCGGTTAGACGGACTTTTGAGATGGCCTCTTTCTTAATTTCGACAATCTATGTCGAAAAAGGCAAAATTTATATTATCTTCGTAACCCTTTTCCATTTTTGCCAGTAAACAAGCTAACCAGACCTTGTCGAATGAAGGCTGTTATTTTTTTGCCCTTGTCTTTACTGCTCCTGCTGCCGGGATCCCTTTCCGGACAGACGGAACCCGTTTATCCTTCTTTGATCGTGACCGGCGAGTACCTGGGTCTGACTCCGCCGCTTCGTGATCTGCCGGCCATTTCGGAAATGGAGACAATGAAAATGAGGAATGATGCCGCCGGGAAGATCCTCAACAGCCGTTTGCGCACCCGGTCGTATCCATATGCCGATCAGGCTTTCCCGAAAGGTGCTGATCCGGTATGGCAAAAAGCCTCCGGTACGCGGAATTCGGATCGTGCCCCCGACCTCAATATCTCCGGCCAGGATTCGCCCTTTTATCCATCCGATCCCACCGGGGCGGCAGGTCCCGGCCATTACATGCAAGCTGTTAATGCCGCCTATACTATTTATGACAAGAACGGCGTTCTGCTGGCCGGTCCGACCGCCCTCAACACCCTTTTCGAAGGGGTCGCGGGTTCGGAATGCAACAGTGGCGACCCGATCGTCCTTTACGACGAACAGGCCGGACGGTGGCTCGTCGCCGAGTTTTCCATCTGCGGCGTCAACGACTTTGTGCTTATCGCCATTTCCACCACCAGTGATCCGACCGGCGCCTGGCACAAATATTCGTTCGATGTCGACGATATCCCCGATTACGAAAAATTCGGCATCTGGCGCGACGGATATTACATGGGCATCAATAATGCAGTGGGAAACGATATTTATGTATTTGAAAGATCACAGATGCTTATCGGTGGGGAAGCCGTTGCGGTAGCATTTAACAATCCCTGGAGGCCTGCAACAATGGATGGGTTCATGTGCGTCCCGCCGTTGGATAACGACGGTGATTTTGCACCGGAAGGGGAACCGGGTCTGTTTATCACCATCAACGACGACGCTATCAGCGGGGGCAGCGACCAGCTCTGGATCTATGAGCTGAGCGTAAACTGGGCGCAACCCGGGGCTTCGACATTTATCAGAGCGCAGCAATTGTCTGTCGCCCCTTTCGACTCCAACTTCGGCAGCACCTGGGAAAACATTTCTCAATACGGGACCACACGCAAGCTCGACGCGGTGCCGCAGGTCATTATGAACCCTCCCCAGTACAGGAATTTCGGAACGTATGAAACGATCGTATGTTGTCATACAGTCGATGTCGATAATTCAGATCATGCCGGGGTGCGCTGGTACGAGCTGCGCAGGGCAGGCGGAGGCGCCTGGTCGGTCAGGCAGCAGGGCACCTATGCCCCGGATGAGCACTCCCGCTGGATGGGGTCGATCATGATGAACGGTATGCACCAGATAGCGCTGGGATACAGCATTTCGGGCAGCAACCTGCATCCGGGCATACGTTACTGCGGACAATCCGAGGCCGCCAACCTGGTGGCCGGTTCGGTCCTGGATATCGCCGAAGACACCATCCACCATGGCCAGTACTCCCAGCTAAATATTAATCGCTGGGGCGATTATGCCGCCATGCAGGTCGATCCCTCCGATGACATGACCTTTTGGTTCACCTCGGGATATGTCGGCCCCAGTGGCGCCAGGAAAACCATGGTCTCCAGCTTTAATTTCGGCACCATCCCCCTGGAGGCAGATTTCAAAGCCTCGGATACCACCCCTTCGCCCGAAACTGCCGTGCTTTTTAACGATTACTCCCTGGGAAATGTCAGGAACTGGCAATGGAACTTCTCCCCCAATACCATAACCTACCTTAACGGAACCGACTCTACCTCCCGGTACCCGGCCATTCTTTTCAATAATTCCGGATATTATTCCGTATCCCTGACGGTGTCCGACTCCTTAACCGATGATACGGAAATGAAATCCGATTATATCTTTGCCTATACCCCCGGATTATGGAAAGGAATTGAATCCGGTGAATGGAACAATATCGTCAACTGGGATGGCGGAAAGGCCACCACATCATCTACGAATGTGGTGATACCACCGGATGCTTACCACTGGCCCGAATATACCGGGAATTTTGTGATCGGAACCCATTGCTCCGGTCTTTCAATGGATAATTCATCCGAAATGAATATCTCCGGCAGTTTGACCATAAACCCAGGCAATGTCCTGACAATGAATGAGAACGCAATCCTGAAGATCGGGGGAAGCTGGATAAATAACGGCGCTTTCAACCCGGGCAACAGTACCGTATCGTTTATCGGACCAGGCCCGCTGGCCATCGCTTCCACACTCAATCCCAACAATATCACAGATTATGTCAGATCAACCTTTCCAAAGGAGATGAATTACCTTGTAAATGGAATTACCGGTCCGTCGGGTGATGACAAATGGGAAAATGTTCCCCTCGGGTTTACGTTTAAATTTGCAGGGAATAATTACACCTCCGCCCGGTTGTCGACCAACGGCTGGCTCTCGCTGAACCTGTCGGGTAACCTGGGATATAACAACAACTACCTGTTCACATCCTCTGTGCCGAATTGTGCCATTGCCGCCTGGTGGGACGACCTTTACGACGACGCGGTCAGCAGCGTGAATTACCTGACCGAAGGCAGCGAGCCGAACCGTGTTTTCACCGCTGAGTGGAATAGGCTTAAACCTTACATGGATAACAGCGTTACGGCGCGGATCAGCTTCCAGGTCAAATTATACGAAACATCAAACATCATTGAATTCCACTATGGAAACGCTGAGCCCGGGACGCATAGCAGTTATGAAAGCGCTTCGATCGGGATCGAAGATCACATGGGCGGTCCCGGGCATTTCAAAGAAGCCACCACCGGGTCCACCACAACCGGGGTCACCAGCCTGTCTTCCTTAACCCAATGGCAGCTGACCAACTACCGCTTTGCTCCGGCCGATCTGACACAACGATTTAATAACGTGATCCTGAGCAACCCGGAAGGAATCCTGAATTTCACGACCGATACCGAGATCGACGGATTCTTTGAACTTCATCCGGGCGCATCCACCATCATCAATACCGGCAAAACCCTGAAGGTCAGAGGGAATCTGGAGTAGGCTTTTTGTTTATCCCCTGCACCGACTCTTGCATAACCGATGGGTTTACTCGTCGGAAGAGAAACTTTTGATTGTATTTTTGCATAAAATTCTGCCATCACTTAACTCAATCTGATTAACTCTGGTCGTATGAGGAAAATTGCGCTGATCATTTTAACTGCACTCAGTTTTTCTTTATTTACATTTCCGTCTGTAGCCCAGGATGAACCTGTCAGCCCGGGGCTTATCATCACCGGGGTGTACCATGGCGAAACGCCTCCCCTCCGTGATTTACCGGTATTAACCGAGGCCGACTGGCAGGCGATGGAAGAAGAAGCGGCACAAAAGATGCTGAACCCCAAACTGCGGACCCGTTCTTATCCTTATGCCGCCACCGCCCTGCCCAAAGGCCCCGATCCGGTGTGGCAGCAGGAGATGCCGGCCATACGGGAAACGGTAACTACACTGGCAAACTTCGAAGGACAACAGTCTTCCTATTGGCCCCCGGATTGCAATGGTACCGCAGGCCCCAATCATTATATGCAAACCATTAATTCCGTTTATGCTATTTATGATAAAACGGGGACGCTGGTAGCTGGCCCCTCCAACCTCAACACCCTGTTTTCAGGAGTTACCGGCTCGAGTTGCAACGACGGCGATCCGATCATTCTTTATGATGAGCAAGCCGAACGGTGGCTTATAGCGGAGTTTTCCATTTGCGGGTCCAATGATTATATGCTGGTTGCCGTGTCAACCACTAACGATCCGACAGGCACCTGGCACAAATATTCGTTCGACGTTGATGATATGCCAGATTATGAAAAACTGGGCATATGGCAGGATGGGTATTATATGGGGACGAATACAGCCGGGGCCGGCAAGAAAGACATTTATGTTTTCGAGCGGTCAAAGATGCTGCAGGGACTTACGGCCCAGATGGTAGGGTTTGACAATCCCTGGCGGCCGACAACGGTCGACGGGTTCATGTGCGTTCCGCCGCTGGATAACGACGGCACTTTTGCCCCGACCGGCGAGCCCGGATTGTTCATTACGATCAACGACGATGCCATCGGGGGCGGCAGCGATCAGCTCTGGATCTATGAACTGGATGTCGATTGGGTGACGCCGGCCAATTCGACTTTTACGCGTGTACAACAGTTGAATGTGGCTGCATTCGACAGTAATTTCGGCACCAACTGGGACAATATCAAGCAATTGGGAACCTCCCAGGAACTCGACGGCATCCCCCAGGTAATCATGAACCCGCCGCAATACCGGAACTTTGGGAGTTATGAAACAATTGTCTGCTGTCATACCGTCGATGTCGATAATACCGACCATGCCGGGATCCGGTGGTACGAACTGCGGAGGGTAAGCAGTGGAAACTGGACCGTCAGGCAGCAGGGCACCTATGCCCCCGACAGCCATTCACGCTGGATGGGAAGCATTATGCTGAACGGGCAGAATGAGATCGGGCTGGGGTATTCTGTCTCCAGCACAACCATGTATCCGGCGATCCGTTATTGCGGTCAATCGTCGTCAAATTATAATTCCGCATCAGGAGTTCTGGATATCGCAGAACAGTCGGTTCAGGCCGGGGTTACCTACCAGTCAACCTATAACCGATGGGGCGATTATGCAGCCATGCAGGTGGATCCTACCGATGACGATGCCTTCTGGTTTACCAGCCAGTACCCCGGTACAGGCGGAACAAGAAAAACCAGGGTCGTCGGCTTTGTCATCGGGCCGGTAGCGCTTAATGCCAACTTTTCCGCCGGTAATACAACTCCTGTGCCCAATACAACAGTGCTTTTTAATGATTTGTCGACCGGCGGGGCAACCTCCTGGACATGGAGCTTCACACCCAATACGGTCACATATATGAACAGCACAAGTTCTGCCTCACAGAATCCCCAGGTTTCTTTCAACCAGTCGGGATATTATTCGGTTTCACTTACCGTATCCAATGGCAGTACAAACGATACGGAAACCAAGCCCAACTACATATTTGCCTATACCCCGGGCTTATGGACCGGGGCCACTTCCGCCGACTGGAACACGGCTTCCAATTGGGATGGCGGTATCTTACCCACATCTAATTCCAACATAACTTTTCCCCCTTCGGCGCCTAACCTGCCTTTGTTCAGCGGCGACTTTACAGTTGGTGTTAATTGCAACAACCTGACCTTCAATTCTTCTTCAGAGCTGATAGTCACAGGCAATTTTACTATAAATCCGGGTGAGACGGTCAATATGACTGCCGGCGGAACATTGATAGTCGGCGGCAACTGGACCAACAACGGGACTTTCAATGCCGGAACCGGAACAGTCAGGCTCAACGGGACCGGAGCAATCTCGGTTGCAAACACTCAATCCACATTGGACATAACCGCATACAACCTTTCGACATTTTCAAAAAGTATGACGGCATTAACGGGGGCCACGACCGGCCCGACCGGTGACGATGGCTATGCCAATGTCCCTGTGGGATTTAATTTTAATTATTGCGGCAATAATTACAGCACGATCACCCTCAGCACCAACGGCTGGATTGCTTTTACCCTGGCAACGGTCACAGGCCATGACAATGCAGCGCTCTTTACGAATACATTGCCGAATGCTACGGTTGCGGCCTGGTGGGACGACCTGTCCGATGATATTACAAGTGTTGTTTATTATAAAACCGAAGGTGTTGCCCCTAACCGGATTTTTACTGCCGAATGGAATCGGGTGTTGACTTACTATACCGGAGCAAGTGCAAGGATCAGCTACCAGACGAAACTGTTCAAGACGAGCAACAAGATCGAATTTCATTATGGGACAGCCGAGTCGGGAACTCATTCGGGCAGCGAAAGCGCCTCTATCGGGGTGGAAGATGCGACCGGGGGATCAGGCCATTTTAAAGAAGCGACAACCGGATCAACGACAACCGGCGTGACTAACCTGGTGAGCCCCGGTACCTGGCCAGCGGTAAACTATCGTTACTTACGTCCGGAAACAACTCTCACCTTCTCCAATATCATTATCAATAACACGGGCGGGAATGTGAACTTTTCCAATAATACCAATGTTACCGGTAATTTCCTGGTGATGCCTGGCGGATCTTTTACCGTTAGCACAGGGAAAACGCTCAATGTCCAGGGAACATCGATAGAATAAGCCTCTTCTGATATCCGGCATAAAAAAAACCGGCATAACATAACTATTTCCGTTTTTTTTCCGTAAAAATGAACGTCAATCATTTAAGGTGGTGCTATATTACCTTAAGTGATTAAAAGTATTAATGGATAATCCCATTTTTCATCCTAAAAGAACTAAAAACCATATCAAATGAAAAAAAATTTGCTCTTTTTTGTTTTTTTCATCGCTTTCGCGTCCTTGTCCTGGTCACAGGTAGTATCGACCATATCCGGAGTTACCATTTGCACAGGGCCTTCCACCGTTGATGTCCCGGTTAAAGTGTCATCCTTTACGGCTGTTGGCAGCATAACGCTCAAACTGTCGCACACCCCGTCGGAACTCTCCTCGCCCTCCGTCATCTACAAAGATCCGGGTCTGGATGCCTGGGGCACCTTCTCCATCAATACCAGTACACCCGGCACCATCCTCATTTCGGCTTTCGATCCCTGCACAGTACCTACCTGCTCCGGCTTGACACTGGCTAACAACACTACCCTCTTTACTCTCCGCTTTACGATCGGGGCCATCACATCGCCGGCGGTGATCAGTTTTGTTGAAAATGCCCAGGGAACCTCCTGCGAATATGGCGGAACTCCCCCTCTCTATACACCCTTTACCGATACGCCGGCCAATACATACTATATCAACGGCAGCGTGACTATTGTCGCCGATCCGTTGGCGCCCGGCATCACAAAAAATCCATCCGACGCCAATGTCTGCGCCGGACAGAATCTCACTGTTTCTATCTCCTCCGGGAGCGGCGGTACCGGGAATATTGCCGATGAGTACCGCTATACGACCAATAACGGCACCAACTGGTCGGCCTGGTCGGCCTCTGTCCCGTCATTCGCCGGGATTGCCGGTACTAATAAAATCCAGAGCCGCAGAACAGCCGACGGCACCGGATGCACCGAATCAACCTACAACGAGGTTTCGTGGAATGTTGTTGCCGATCCGGTAGCGCCCGGGATCACCAAAAGCCCCGCCGACGCCACCGTTTGCGCAGGCCAGAACCTTACGGTTACCATCTCTTCGGGTACGGGCGGAACCGGTACCGTGGCCGACGAATACCGCTACAGCACCAACAATGGCACGGACTGGTCGGGCTGGTCCGTATCGGTTCCATCCTTTGCCGCGGTTACGGGAACCAGCAAGATCCAGAGCCGGAGGACAGCGACCGGCACCGGTTGTGATGCATCCGGAATCAATGAAGTCTCCTGGACGGTCGTTGCCGACCCGGTAGCGCCCGGCCTGACAAAGAACCCTGCAACAGCTTCCGTCTGTGCCGGTGAAACGCTGACCGTATCCATCACCTCCGGCAGCGGAGGGGCCGGTACCACCGCCGATGAATACCGTTATACAACCAACAATGGCGCCAACTGGTCGGACTGGTCGGCCTCAGTGCCCTCCTTCGCAGGCGTTGCCGGTACAAATAAAATACAGAGCCGCAGGACAGCAACCGGAACCGGATGCGACGAATCATCCTATAACGAGGTGTCGTGGACCGTCAATGCAAAGCAAAAGATCAGCGGGACCTTCAGTTATCACCATAGCTCCGGCGATCTTGTCCTGTCAGGCGCCGATATCACCGTCAACCTTTATAAATCAAGCGACGTTACCCATTCCACCCTGCTCGGATCCGATGTCACCGATGCTTCCGGCTATTACGAGTTCCCCGCCAACTGTCCCGATTGCGATTACGATATCGTGGCCACTTCAACCCATTCGACAGATGGCGCTGTCAATACCACCGATGCCGCCCAGGCCAACTACTGGGGCCCGAACCCGTATTCGATCCAAAAAGTTCGCTTCCACGCCGGGGATGTCGCCGGCCCCGACCTCTTCGTCGGAAGTACGGATGCCATCCGCATCCAGGCCAACTTCGTCAACGGGACAGCTTTCGATAAAGCAGCCTGGACCTTCTGGAGAAGCGGCTTTTCGATCCTTCATAATCCGCTTGAAGAAGAACCCGAATACACCGAATACTACACAAAGGTCTCCCTGCCCGTTGGAAGCGATGCCAGTGCCAACATGTACGGCCTGGTCACCGGCGACTTTAACCGGAGCTTCAATCCGAATATTACGAAAGCAGCCAGCGCCAGCCTCGACCTGGTTTACTCCGGGATCATCCGGGCAGACCGGGAGCAGGAAATCGACCTGCCGCTGCGGATCGCCAAAGCGGCAACCCTCGGGGCCATCTCACTGGTGATGGAGATCCCATCAGATCTGGTTGAAATCAAGAATGTCGCAACCGAAGGGACAGGCGGTCAGCTCTCCTGGGCTGTCACCGGAAATGAACTGCGGATCGGGTGGCACTCGCCTGTACCGTTGGTCCTCGGGCCCGATGGAATCGTGGCGACACTAAAACTTCGAACGACATCAGCCTTTACCCCGGGTAACAGTATACGGATCAGACTGGCTTCCGATCCACGGAATGAACTGGCCGATGAAATGTATGAGGTCATTGGCAATGCCCTCCTGGCTATCGATGCCATTGAGGCCGCACCGACCGGAGTGGACGATCCGCAAATGAACGGGTTCTTTACCTGTTACCCGAACCCTTCGACAGATGGTATCATTTTTTCATATTCCATCCCGGAAAATGGACATGTGACACTGGAGATCTTCAGCATAATCGGTAAAAAAGAGGTTACTGTAATTGAACAGGTTCAGCCGGCAGGGAACCACCGGATCAACACCGGCCATTTGAACCTGGCTAATGGTATCTACACAGCCAGGCTGACATTCAAAGCCGCAGGACATGAGTTTTCACAGACTTTAAAAATAATCCGGAACTAAAAAGTTGGGATTCAGAGAAACCGCATGAAGGTATGGCTCCCGATATGGTTTTTCATGGTGACAATGGCGCCAACCGCAATAGCCCAGTTTGCGCCTGTCACCGTAGCCGGCAGGGTTACCGGCGCCACTCCCGGTGACCCCGCCGTTTCGGTCCCGGTTACCGTTACCGGTTTTACCGATATCGCACAATTTACGATCACCCTTCGGTTCGACACCACGAAGGTAAAATTTGTGTCTTCCTCAGCAAATCCACTGCTTCCGGGCATGGCCATCAATTATACGCCTCCCTCCGGGAATAGTTTTGGTAAGCTGATTTTCAGCCTGAACAACAACTTCAACACCAGCCTGCCTGATAGTTCAGACATGGCAATGCTTACTTTCAAATATGTGAATGGCACAGGTAACCTTACCTGGGCTTATACATTTGGCTCGGTCTGCCAGTATAAAAGGCTTTCAGGCGGGGTGCCGGTTATCCTGCCCGATAGTCCCAAATACCAGTTCTACCAGAACGGCGGTATTTCTGACAGGGGAGCGCCTCATGTTTATGCCCCCGTTTTCCCAAATCCGGTGACGGGGCCATTAAGCCTGGCGGTAAACACCAGCGGATTCACCGGAATTGCATCCTTTAACCTCAGCCTGGATTACGATCCTGCTTTTATCGTCTACCAGAACTCATTCACAAAAAACCCGGCCTTCGATTCCAATTTTATCGTGGGGGATAATCCGGGCAGCAATGGCCTCAGGAGGCTGGTCATCCAATGGTACGGATCGCCGGTAACCCTGGCCGATGGTACGGAAATTTGCACTCTCAACTTTTCTTATCCGTCAGCCAGGTGCGATGCCAGCCTACTGACCTGGTATGACTCAGGGCCGACCTGTGAATTTACCGACGCCGGTAACAATGTTCTGATCGACCTGCCACGCCTGGAATATTATTCCGACGGCCTGGTTACCGAAGGGCTGGCCTCCACCTGGACCGGTGCGGTCGATTCCGACTGGACGAAAGCCGGCAACTGGAACATTTGCGGCATCCCTGACGATTCAAAAAACGTCGTGATCCCAAATATCGCCCCGAATACTTTTCCGGTCATTTCGGATACATTATATTGTAAATCAATGGTCATCGAACCCGGTGCAACATTGACAATATCTCAAACCGGCGTTCTTGTGATCGGAGAGTAAATGAAACCTGAAACCTGAAACCCGGAACTTGAAACCTGAAACCTGAAACCCGGAACCTGAAACCTGGAACCAAAATATTGCTCCTTCTGCTCCTGCCCGCAGCGCTTGCCTTCCCGGTGGCGGCCCAGGATGGCCCGGTTCATCCCCTTTTGGTCGGAACAGGCACATTCCTGGGAGAAACCCCTCCCCTGCGCGATCTGCCGGTGCTGACAAAAGAGGATTGGGATTTCCTGGTGAAGAAAGCGGAGAGAAAAATGCTCAATCCGAAGATCAGGTACCGCGAATTTCCTTATGCCTACAAAGCATTGCCGAAAGGCCCTGACCCGGCCTGGCAGAAGGAAATGGGCGGCAACCGTGACAGCCGGGCTCCGATCCAGAATTTCGACGGGACCGATTCGCCTGCTCTGCCATCGGATGCCAACGGCGCTATCGGGCCCAACCACTTCATGCAAACGGTCAATTCCGTTTACACCATTTACAACAGGGCAGGGACTATCGTCGCCGGCCCGACCAACATGAACCTGCTGTTCTATGGCGTTGCAGGCGCCCAGTACAACAACGGAGACCCGATCGTTCTGTTCGATGAAGAGGCCGACCGGTGGCTCGCCGCGGAATTCTCCATCGAAGGGAGTGACGATTCGATGCTTGTAGCCGTCTCTACAACCAACGATCCGACCGGAACCTGGTACAAGTATTCATTTAATGTGGACGACACGCCCGATTACGAAAAGTTCGGCATCTGGCGCGACGGGTACTACATGGGAACCAACACGGCGACGGCCGGTAAATGCGATATTTACGTAATGGAGCGCTCAAAAATGCTCCTCGGGCAAACCGCACAAATAGTCGGATTCGATAATCCGTGGCGGCCGACCACCATCGGGGGATTCCACTGCGTCCCTCCCCTCGACAATGACGGTGCATTTGCCCCGGAAGGCTCCCCGGGGCTGTTCATCACCATCAACGATGATGCCATCGGCGGCGGATCCGACCAGCTCTGGATCTACGAATTGGATGTCGACTGGACCACACCGGCAAATTCAACCTTCATCCGGACGCAGCAAATCAATGTTACGGCATTCGACAGCAATTTCGGTCCGGACTGGTCCAATATCACCCAGCAGGGTACCACGCAGAAACTCGACGCCGTCCCGCAGGTGGTGATGAACCCGCCGCAATACCGCAACTTCGGATCGTATGAAACCATCGTCTGCTGCCATACCGTCGACGTCAATGCTACCGACCGGGCCGGGATCAGGTGGTATGAACTCAGGCGTACCTCCGGAGGCAACTGGACCATACGCCAGCAGGGGACCTATTCGCCCGACAGCCACTCGCGATGGATGGGTTCCATTATGCTGAACGGCTACAACGAAATCGCCCTCGGATACTCGATTGCTTCATCCACACTCTATCCGGGGATCAGATATTGCGGACAATCGGCGGCAGCTTATGCCAGTGCCAACAGCACCATGGATGTAGCTGAATCCACCATATTCACCGGGACGACCTATCAGCCGAGTTACAACCGCTGGGGTGATTATACTTCCATGCAGATCGACCCGGAAGACGATGAAACCTTCTGGTATGTCAACCAGTATTCGTACTACACCGGCTCGGGATCGTATCCTTATTCCCGAAAAACCAAAATTGCCAACTTCCAGATTGGCAATATCATACTGACGGCAAATTTTGTTGTCAGTAATCCCAAACCTCAATCCTGTTCCCCGGTCACATTCACCGATGTGAGTTTCGGCAGCCCGGCTTCCTGGAACTGGTCCATTTCCCCGTCTTCCTTTCATTTTATCCACGGAACCTCCTCCTCCTCGCAAAACCCCCAGGTGCAATTCACCCAGGCCGGATCTTACTCCGTAACCCTGATCGTGAGTAACGGCGGTACGGGTGACACGATCCAGAAGCCTGATTTTATTGAAGTTATCGACTGCGGGTTTCCAACCCTCCCCTTTACCGAAGACTTCTCCGACGGCGTCATCCCCCCCTGCTGGAAAAGTATCGACAACTCGGTAAACGGGCATGTGTGGCAATTCAATAATCCAGGGGGCTGGACGATCAATACGTCGACGGGAGCCAATGGTTGTGCCATCCTGGATAGTTATACTTACGGAAATCCGGTGAAAAAGAATGCCGACCTGATCACACCATTGCTTGACCTGTCAGCTTATACTACTGTGAATGTATTCTACGAGCATTATTTTAGATACTTTGCCACAAATACGGGATGGGGCCGTTTATATTACAGTATTAACGATGGAGCTACTTGGACGCAATTGGGCAGCACGATTACCAGTTCTCTTAATGGCGCCGATATCAGCATTGATGCAACGGCACAGGTCGCCGGGCAGTCGAGGGTGCGGTTCAAATGGAATTTCACCGGTTACGGTTATTACTGGGCCATCGACGATATCAGCATCACCGGCACAGGGCCGGCAGTGTGGACCGGCGCCACCTCCACCGACTGGGCTACCGCCGCCAACTGGAGTACCACGGCTGTGCCTACTAACGCAACAAATGTCGTCATCCCTGCGACGGCAACAAACTGGCCGACGCTTTCGGGCGACTTTACAGCCGGCACCACCAGCGATAAAATCACCCTCTACGGTGAAGCCCAAATGAATGTCAACGGCAATGTGAACATCCCGGCAGGGGAAACGCTTACTTTTACCGGCGACGGCTAGCTCAGCCTGACAGGGAACTGGACAAACCAGGGAAATTTCATCCCCGGGCAGGGGAGCATAAGATTCACCGGCAGTTCGCCATCTGCCATAACCACAAGCTATAATTCCATTACTAACTACCAGAGGAGCACCTTCACAAAAGGGATGACCGACCTGGCATCAGGTTATTCGACGGGACCCTCGGGTAACGATGCAGCATCTAATGTGAATATCGGTTTTACCTTCAATTATCTCGGTACAAATTATACCCAGGCGCGGATCTGCACCAACGGCTGGATAACACTGAACCTGACCGGCTCGGCCTCAGCGACAAATGCAGATTTATTCACCACAACAGCCCCATCCACCACCCTTGCCCCCTGGTTCGACGACCTCACCGTGGATAACTCCACATCCTTCATCCGTTATATAACGGAAGGGACCGAACCCTACCGGGTCTTTACAGTGGAATGGAAAACGGTGCCCACATACAGGAATAATGCAACTGCCCGGATCAGCTTCCAGGTGAAATTGTACGAAACCACGAATATCATCGAATTCCATTACGGTACACTGACCGCAGGGACGCATAGCGGAAGTGAAAGCGCATCGGTCGGACTAGAGGACGCAACCGGCGGAACGGGATATTTTATCGATGCTACTACCGGTTCCAACACCACGGGTATTTCCAACCTCGTCAGCACTACCCAATGGCCAACGGTAAATTACCGTTTTTCCCCGCCGGTACAGAATTTCCATCACCTGGTCATCGATAAAACCAGTTCATCCCTCACCCTGGCCCAGAATGCCACCATCAGGGGGAACCTGGAGATTACCGGCGGAGAATTCATCGGACCCGGCAATGTGAACAAGGAGTTGCGGATATATGGAGACTGGATCAATAACGGCACATTTACGCAGGGCGCCGGTACGGTGATGTTTTCCGGCTCGTCTGCTCAAACCATCGGCGGAAACACAGCCACGAACTTTTACAACCTTGTTTTCGGCAATTCAGCCGGCTTCGCGCTTCAAAACAACCTTACTGCAGGCAATATCATGACCATGACGGCCGGCAATATCGACTGCGGCGCCGATACTTTGATACTCGGGACTTCAACTTCAGCAACCGGCATATTGAACCGGACCTCAGGCCATATCGCGGGATGCTTCAAAAGATGGATTGCCGCCTCCACGGTAACACCGGTGGATTTCCCAACCGGGGCTGGCAACGCTTACCGCAATGCCCGGATCACCTTCACCAATAACACCGGCGGTTCGCTCACAGCCCGGTTCGAACCCGGCGATCCGGGCAACAACAGCGGATTTCCATTAACCGAAGGAGGTATCACGATCAACGAAAACAACCTCTACACCGAAGGATCCTGGACCCTCACTCCCACAACGCTTTCCAGCACAAACTACGCCCTGGAGCTCACCGCCGAAGGGTTTTCAACCATGGGGACCCCCGATGAAACGGTCAGGATTCTGAAGCGGACAGGAGATTCTGACCCCTGGATGCTCAACGGGACCCATGTGAACGGAACTGCTACGGTGGCCAAACGCGCCGGCCTCAGCGGTTTTTCCCGGTTCATCCTCGCCAAGCCCTGTAATTTCAATATTTCCGGAAATATCACTTACTACAACCAGGCCAATACCCCGCTCACATCCGGGATTACCGTAAAACTTTACCAGAACGATACCCAGCTGGGTACCGATTATACCGTTACCGGCGGAACCTACCAGTTCACCGGCCTGTGCCCGGGCACCTACCAGGTCAGGATCTCGTCGAACCGGCCGGTTGACGGGAGCATCAACAGCACCGACGCTGCCCAGGTCAACTACTGGGGCGTCAATTCTTACGAAATCGAAAAAGTCAGGTTTTACGCCGGCGATGTCACGGGCGGCACTTACTACATCAACAGCACCGACGCGCTTCGCATCCAGGCGAACTTTGTGAACGGCACCGCCTTCGACCGCCCCATCTGGACCTTCTGGAAAGCCGGCGAAACCATCAACAGCAACAGCACCCCTTCGGAATCCTATGCCAGCGTGACCATCTCCGGCGGCGATATCACCGCAAACATCTACGGCTTGTGCACCGGCGACTTCAACCGCAGTTTTATTCCCGGTGCAAGAAATGATGGCGAAAACCAGGTAGAAATGATCCACGACGGCGAAATATCCGTTATACCCATGCAGGAATTTGAGCTGCCGGTGCGGGTCGCCTCCGGATGCACGGTCGGGGCAGTTTCATTGGCTATGATTCTGCCTTCTGATCATTTTATTGTGAAAGACATTGTCATGATGAATGAAAATGGCCAGGCCGGCTGGGCGTTCAACGGCGATGAATTGCGGGTCGGGTGGTTCACGGCCGATCCGGTGCAACTGGCTGCCGGCGATAAGCTTCTCACCCTCAAACTGATGATAAAGGATGTCCCCGGCATTCTTACCAATCTCCGGGTCGCCCTGTCTTCCGGTCTCCTGAACGAGCTGGCCGATGAGAATTTTTATCCGGTCGATCATGCGGTCGTGGTTACCGATGAGATTTCAGTGAAAATGACAGGAATCAGCGACCCGGATGAGTCAGAAATGTTAGACCTGTCGTGTTACCCGAATGTGACCGGAGAAATGACCTCCATTGAATATTCAATCCCCCGGCAGGGCAGGGTAAAGCTGGAAATCAGCAATATTCCCGGTCAGAAAGTGGAGTTGCTTGCCGACCAGGTTCAAAAAAAGGGGAATCACAAATTGTCATATGATGTAACGGCGCTTCAAACGGGGACTTACTTCGTTGTACTTTCGTACGAAAGCAGCGGCCGGAACATGGTGAAGTCAGCTTTGCTGGTCGTTAGTCGTTAGTCGTCGGCCGTTAGTCACCACCTCCTTTGTCCAACTGCCCGACTACCTACTACCGACTGCCCGACTGCCGACTGATCCTCCCCAGCATCTTCCTCCCGCACGTCTTCAGCGAGATCTCCCCTTCTTCCATGACGATCTCTATTGTTGCGGCCAGTTCCCGCATCAGGTCGGGTTCGTGAAGGCTCATTTTGTAGATCAGACCCATGGCATGGATCCGGATGGCCGGCGTATTGCGGGCATCCAGCAGCCATTCGAAGCAGGTATTCAGCAGGTGTCCCTGGTTGCTGATTCGCTGAATATCGATGAATTCGGCAAATATCTTCAGAAAGTTGCGGCGGACCCCGCCGATCTTTGACTTCAGCGTTTTCTCCACCGCTTCATCCAGGAAAGGATAGATGGCCTCCGGGTGCTTTTCGCAGTAAAGCTGGGCTACGCGCGCCGCCCGCATCGACAGCGGGTACTGCTCCAGCCAGCATAGCGCCAGCAGGTCGCCGAAAGCTTCCGGTGTTTTCTCCAGCACATTCACAGCCAGGTCGGCTACGACTCGCTCGCTGCCCATTGCAAGAATGGTGGTAAGGTCGTTGGTCGTTGGTCGTCGGTCGTTAGTCATGGATTGTTGGTCGGTTGTTTTTTAAGGAGATACCTGAAGAATTGGTTGTTGTTCGCCGGATATGATCGCTATTCCTGTTATCAAGCAAAGAAGCTCAGAGCTTTCTGATCATTTCAAATTGCCGGCCTGTGGGTTCAATATTTCTGGAGGCTAAGAACCGGGTCATGGATTCACAGGAGATTTCCGTATTGATAATTTTCAGGACTTCACTCCGGTTACGCCCGATCATTTCCCGGAGCAGGAATGAACCGATCCCCTTTCGCCTGAATGGCCTGCTGACCGCAATCTGGGTCACATCCCCCGTAAGGGGCTCAAAAATACAATACCCTGCCAGCCGGTTTTCGTGGAAAACCCCCAGGCTCACAAATTCGCCGGCCGATCTGTTTATGGATTCAAAACTGTTCTGCCAGGAAGGATGAAAATCCCAAAATTCTGATGCGGCCACTAATTCATCTAGTCCTGTTTGTCGAACAGTGAAGGGAATATCCTGAATTAAAATCTCATCCCTGATTTCATTCGCATTCTTAATGAAATAGTTAAACTCGCGGGTTATTTCAAATCCAAGATTCTTATACACCGATACCGCCCCTGTGTTGTGCTGCAGAACCTCCAGCAGGTATTGTTCAACGCCCTTTTCTTTCAAAAATGGGATGGAATATTCGAAGATCTTCGTAGCCAGCCCCTGTCCCCTGAACTCCTTGAGCGTTCCCGTCCCCGTATCATAGGCCGTCGGGATCCCGTTGAAAGTCCCGATGCCGTTCAGGGTAAAGGCCGTAATGTCATCTCCGTCGAACGCGGCAAACGACAACCCGGGATCGAAACCGCGCCTGTGCAACATTGCCATTAACTGTGAACGGTTCAGCCGGATCTCGTAATCCTGAAAAGCCAGGCTGAAGGCTTTGTAAACAGTATCGAAACCGGTAGCACCGAGAGACCGCAATTCAAAAGATCTCTTTCCCGAATCAATATCACCGTTCATCATAAAATTATTTCCTTTTTTCTTTTTCCCTTTTTTCTGCCAAAATAAAACAAAGCCGGAAAATACTCAAATCCTGGAGATAAATATACGGTGTTCTGCGTCGGGCTTAGTGGTTTTTGTTAAAGCTTTCAGGGAAACCTTTCTTTCAAGGCTTTTTCGCGGTAAGCAAAGATCCCTTCCAGCTGTTTCCTGATCATCAAAGCATTGGCAATGCTCCCGAGAAATCCCAGCGGCGGCTTGTACGAAACGATATCGGTCATCATCACCCCGTTCTCATAAGGCTCAATGAGATGCTGGTGGTGCCAGAAAGCATAGGGCCCGGAACGCTGTTCATCGACAAAATATTGCTTATCAACCACCTGTGAGATCTCCGTCACCCACGTCATCGGAATCCCCATCAGCGGCCTGACTTTATAACTGATGATCATCCCGGCATACATTTTTTCCGGGAGGTTTTCAGAAGTGATGTCGAATCCCATGTATTCGGGGGTGATCTCTTTCAGGTTTTTAGGAGATGAGATGAAATCCCAGACTTCTTCGATGGAGGCCGGGACGAATTGTTTTTTTATGAGTTGATAAAAAGCCATTTTACTGTTTTGAGGAATATAACCACCTAACTTTCAATCCTGAACAATTATAAGTGGCCAAATGTTTAAAAAAAATTTGAGATGTGGCTACTTATAATCTCTGTTTTTGAAAAAATTCCGGTCATCATCACCCCGTTCTCAAAAGATTCAATGAGATACCTGTCAAGCCAGGAAACGGCAGGCTTTATCGAATACCAGGGCAAAATCTTCATCGACCTGCCCGGAGTAAGCAACATTCACCGGGAAAGGGTTCTCGTGAAGATATTTACGGTCGAAATCAACCTCATCGACCCGTATTCTGATGTCGCGGTAAGCCCCCTGCAGGGTGTTGATGATCTCAAACGACGGGACGACCTCGTCTTTTCTCAGGGAAATGGCATAAAACCACTTTTCGTATTTTTTCAGAAGCTCTTCGCGGAACGATCTCGATCTCCGGTAGTCGAGCATGGCATAGAATACCCGCCCTTCCGGGTGGTCGTCACGAATATAATGGTGCAGCAGATGGTCCTGGTCCAGCATCTTGTCGAAATGCTCGACCAGGAACGAGTACAGGGCAACATTCGCCTCACTGTCGAGAATGAACTTCGACACGGGCGACAGGCGGTTGAAAGCAGCGCCGCCGCAAAACAGGCAAACTTTCGTATCCTCGAAGTAGCCTTTGAAATTGGTCAGCTTCAGTATCTGTGCCAGGAACCCGCCGATGCTGTATGCGAAAATATTGAATTCAAAGTTCAGGTCGATATCGGGATGGCGTCCCTGCCTGCACTCCTCAATGAACCGGATCATATCGTAATAGGTCTGCAATCCCGACCAGATAAACCGTTGCGGCATGGAATGCAACCGCATGCTGATCGCCACATTCGACAAAGTCGAGTGGATGATGTGGGGAAACCGCTTCCTGCGCTCTTCGCTGAGCCGGAACATCTCCCGCTTGCTGCTCCAGTATTTCGGCGCACGTTGCATGTGAAACGCGATGGGAAACAGCACCACGGCGCTCTGTGTCCCGCTGCAGAGCGCATAAGCCCAGGGCAGGTACTTTGTCCAGTCTTTTTCGTTAAATCCGTGAAACAGGAAAATCACCTTCCGGCATTTCCCTTCGCCGGCCGGCCGGATTATATTATAATTAAACACCTGGTTTTCTTTTACTTCTATGTCTTTTATATGAACATCATCCCGGATGGTGCCCACATCGTTATAAAACGAAAAAGAAGTGGAAAGATGCTGATGGTGCTTCTCACAGAAATGATCCGGGTTCCCGGGCAGGATTCCGCAGGAGGAAGAAATGAACGGAAACTCATGAATTTCCGTTCCGTTATATGTTTTGTCTTTTTGTGAAGTTGAAAAGATAGATTTCAGCGTGTGATAGCTCTCGGTGTAGGTCATCATTTTCCGGTTAGGATAAAACAGGAATCATTCTTATCATGAAACGCCCGAAAAGGATTTATATTTTCTCCTCCTCCACCACTTTAACTTTTGCGTAATGCTTCTTCCATGCGATCAGGAAAAAGCCCAGGCCATATACAGCCACGTTGAATACGCTCAGCGAAAAGATGCCCACACTGAATAACCCTACTGAAAATATCCCTGCGGAAAACATTCCGGCCGAGAACACGCCGGCGGAGAATTGTCCGGCAGAGAAATACCCAAGGGCAAAATCGCCCGCTTCACCCACATGGTAACCGCTTAATCCCAGAATAAGCCCGGTGGCCCCAAGGATCACTAGCGCTCCGATAATAATTGCATTTTTCATTTTTTTGTTTTTTAGGTTAATGAATAAAAATTTGATGGGGCAATATTACACTCATCCCGGAAGCCTGTAAAGGAATTTGGGATGAATGGAAGGATTTGTGACGAAAGGACTATCCCCGGGACGAAATGGGCATAAACCGGGACAAAAGGGAAGATTTATTGTGCCGGTCTTCCGCCTGCAGCGGCAATGTTCTTGCTGTTCTCGATAGATTGCAAAGCGAGATAATTATCGCCAAACTTGGCCAGGTTATCCAGTTCCTTGTCGTATTGGTCGAAGTGCCGTTCTTCGTCATCGACCAGGGCTTCAAAGATCTTTTTCGTGGCGGAATCGGCGTTTTTGGCACATTCCATGGCCCAGTTGTTATAGTCGATCGCGCTGTCGGTCTCCATCTTTGTGGCCAGCTCGAGCATCTGTTTCACATCGTGGATCTTCTGCACATCATGTGCGGTTTTCATCTCCACTTCTCCCCGGAGGAAGAGGATTCGTTCGGCCAGGGTCTCCACATGCATCATCTCTTCAATGGCAGTGCGCTTGAATAGGTTGGAGATGAGGAAATACCCCAGGTCGTCGCAACGGAAATGGAAATACATGTACTGGTGAACGGCGGCCATTTCATCGGCAACGGCTTTGTTCAGTAATTCAATGCTTTTTTCTTTCATGGTCAATATATCTTTAGGATTTGATTTATGCAGGGTGTAAAGATACTAAAAAAAAAGGGATGGCGTCCCTAGGGACGCCATCCCTTTTAGTAGTACAACCCGGCCTCAGGCCCCAGGGGTAAACCAAATAAAATCCAAATGATCAGCAGGGCGGTCCATGCCAGGAAAAAGGTCACGGAATAGGGCAGCATGGTCGCAATCAGCGTCCCAAGGCCTGCTTTGGGTTCATATTTCTGGTAATAGACGATGATGAGGGCGAAAAAGCTCATCATGGGCGAGATCACATTCGTGACACTGTCGCCGATACGGAATACTGCCTGGGATAGCTCCGGGGAATACCCCAGCAGCATGAACATCGGGATGAATACCGGGCCCATGATGGCCCATTTGGCCGAGGCACTCCCCATGAACAGGTTGATGAACCCGGATAAAATGACAAAAAGGATGACCAGCGGGATTAGCCCGATATCCGCGCTCTGAAGAATGTCGGCCCCTTTTACGGCAATCAGCAGGCCCAGGTTGCTCCACTTGAACCACGCCACAAACTGTGCGGCGAAGAACACCAGGACCAGGAAAGACACCAGGCTTTTGAAACTGCTGTTCATCCCGGCAATTACATCATCATGCTTCTTAAAAGTGCCACTGACATATCCGAACACAATCCCTGATACGGCCGCCATGATGAACAATACCGAGATAAAGCCCTTCAAAACCGGCGAATGGAGCACTGTTCCGTCCTGTCCCCGCAAAAAACCGTTCTCCGGGATAAGCCCCCAGGCCATCAGCACCATAAACGTGAATACCGTGACCCCGGCCCATTTCAAACCTTTGATTTCTCGTGCCGATAAAGGAGCAATCTCTTCCCGGATCACATCACCGGTATATTTTCCCAGTCGCGGTTCTACAATATAGCGGGTGACCAGTGTGCCGAAAATGGAGACCAGGAATGTCGACGCCGCCATGAAATAGTAGTTGGCCGTCGGCATCACGTAATACTCCGGGTCGATGATACGGGCTGCTTCCGTGGAGAGGCCGGCCAGGAGCGGATCGATGGTGCCGATCACCAGGTTGGCGCTGAATCCTCCGCTGACCCCGGCAAAAGCTGCCGACATGCCTGCTACCGGGTGCCGTCCCAGGGAATGAAAGATCATCCCGGCCAGTGGGATGATGAGGATGTAGCCCAGGTCGGAAGCGGCATTCGACATAACACCGGTAAATACGACCATAAAGGTGATGGAATTTTTGGGAGCCCTCAGGATCAAGGCATTAATAGCTGCCTTCACTAGTCCGCTGCTCTCGGCAATACCGATCCCCAGCAAAGCCACCATCACGATGCCCAGCGGGGCAAAGCTTGTATAATTGGTCACCATCTCCAGCAGGATCCGGTGCAACCCGTCATGGGTAAGGAGGTTGGTAACACGGATCGTTTCACCGGTGGATGGATTGATGCCGTGCCAGTTCAACCAGTACCCTAAAGCCGATAACAGCAGGGTGATTAAAGCAAACAGGCCGAACAATGCAGCAGGGTTCGGCAATGCATTGCCAACCTTCTCCACCGTACCGAAAATGAATTTGTTGAGGTTCTTCATCGTGCATCAGGACTGATTGAGGGTAAGATCTTTAGAATGTTAATCTGTTTATAGAAAGAATTAACACTCTTTCCGCCTTTTTGTTTAGCCCGCAGGGACGCCATCCTTCGGGACGCCATCCCGAGGGATGGCGTCCCTTAAGTTCTTCTCCACTTTCCCCCGGCTGTTTTCATAGCCATGCGCCGGCAGAAAGGTGCGACATCCGGTATCCAGCAACACTTTCCAGCTCCTGATCATCATAGCCGTATCATCGGCAAAGGGAGGAAAAATTGAGCCTTTGAATATTCCGAACATGGCGTCGCCCACAATGGCGATCTCATCATCCACAATAAGGCTCACCGACCCGGGGGAATGTCCCGGAGTGGGCAGAACACAGGCATTCAAACCGAAATCGTTCAACGGACGAACGGCCTCAATCAAAATATCAGGCTGACAAGGGTCATATGTGAATCTTCCGGATAACCGTTTACCCAGAAGGTTCATCAATAATTTTGTAATCGGAATGGTCCCTTTTGGCAGGATGTTATGGCCGGTTTCAAGAAAAGACTTTTCCCGGGCATGCACCGCTACAGTTGCATTATAAGTTCTTTTGATCTGGCCTGCATTCCCCGCATGGTCATAATGAGTATGGGTAAGAAGAAGTAAATCAATCTTTTCTATGTGAAGCCGGTTTAAATTTCTTTGCAGCCTTTTCCGGTTTCTTGCCGGGCCGGTATCGACCATTACATTGACAATACCGTTTGAAACAAGAAAAGCATTGCTCCGTCCGGCTAAAACTTTGGTAATGGTGTATCCGCTTTTTGTTTTCCAGGTTTTCATCCGGTCAAAGGGATGGCGTCCCTTTTTTTAAAACTCAATGTACTCCTTGGGCAACAGGTTCCGCTCTTTCGTCCAGAAATAAGCTTGTCCATGGGCGATGCGGAAAATGATCAGGTGCGGGCTGTCGGCACTCAGTCCGAACTCCTTCAGAAAAGGCCGGTCGGCCATCGCTTTCTCTTTCATCTGCTTATCGTTAAGGAACTCCGCCTCGCCGGCAATCCGAAGCATGGTCCCGAGCATGCCCTCGTGCCTGTAAAAGCATGCTTCCATTTTAGGATTGGCTTTCAGTTGCCGGTACATCTCTTTTATCGAACCGGTCTGAAAATAAAAACCGCTTTCATCGGCAAACCAGAAATGGATGATGCGGACGCGTGGCTGGTCGTTTTCAACAGTGGCTAAGTAACAGATCGGGTTCTCGTTGGTGAATTTAATACAATCCTGAATGGTCATAATAATTTTCCTAGATATTGATATTAACTGTTTTATGACTGGAAATCTTCGTCTTTCTTAATTGATCAGGTCCAGGCAAAAATAAAGAAAAGAGAAGATGCCGCATTATAGAGGCGATATTTAATAAATAGGGATTTTATAAGCCCGCCGACTTGATAAGTTTTCTTTTTATCTTTGCAACATTGTTGCATTTGAAATATATTTGCATCCATGAAAGCTTCTGAAGTTCTGTACTCCCGCCAACTGAAGCGGACAAGCTGCCGCGAAGGGATCATCGACGTGATGATGGCCGCAGGCCGCGCCCTGTCGGAAAATGAAATCAGGGAACGCCTTCCGGGTAACTACGACCGCACTACATTCTACCGCTCCTTTAAAACGCTGGAAGAATATAAAATCATCCATAAGATAATTATTGATAATCAGTTGAGTAAATACTCACTGGATAACTCTGTGACCCATAAAAGTGAACATGCTCATTTCTACTGTAATGATTGTCAGACCGTTACATGCCTGTATTCCATCCCCGTCCAGGAGGTCCGGCTTCCCGACGGCTTTACCATTGCCGAAAAAGAGATCCTGATCAAAGGTACCTGTCCTGACTGTAAAAATATCCAGACACGCATTTGAAGCCATTCCGACTCTATATAGCCCTGATCTTGCTGGGAATATTTCTTTTCCCGGTCCTGTTCCAATCGGTTCATTCAACCGGCCATAAAAAGAAATGCTGTTCAGGCTATGAAAACTTCTGTGAGTCTGTTTTACCGCATAAGGATCTGCATACCAATTCCCTTGCTGAACAATCAAAGGAAAAGAAATGCCCGGTGTGTAAATACCAGTTCCCGGTGAATAAACTGCCCGAATTATCACTTTATTCAACGATAGCCCCGGTTATCACCGGAACAATCTGCGAAATCATTTTATCAGCAGACATAAATGATGCTTTTTCTATCAAATCACCCAGAGCCCCGCCTGCCATCAGCTAATCTCCTCAAGGTCAAATCCCCGCCTTACGGAACGGGTATTTTATCTAAGAGGTTGTTTCATAACCCCTTCGTGTAGCTTCGTGAAACCTTCGTGAAACCTTCGTGGAACTTATAAATGATTGTTACACAGAGGATCACGAAGAAGGCACGAAGATCCACGAAGTTATTTTGAAAGAAATCTAACTTTTTGAAACATCCTCTTTTTACAGTTGAAGTTCATTTTCAATTCATTTAATGTGAGAAAAATAATTCTGCTTCTGATAAGCATAAATCTTTTGCACTGTGTTTCGTTCGGGCAAAATATTTATGAACTGGAAGGCTTGGTTGTCGACGAAAACAACCAGCCCTTGTCAGGAGCCACTATAATCCTGTTCCCGGGAGAAAAAGCCACCACGACCGGTTTTCAAGGAAATTTCACGATATCCGGCCTGGAGCAGGGCACCTACCGGATTGAAATATCTTTTATCGGGTACAAGCCTTTGCAGGATACCGTGTCCATGAACGGGAATACGACTTACCGGGCACAGCTTTCCGTAAGCCCTCTCACTCTGCAAGAAGTGGTTATCAGCGATAACTATTCCGAAGAACGCAAAAAGGAAGAGCCGCTGAACATCGAAATCGTGAACGACCGGTACCTCAGGCAAAACCTGGGCGGCAGCGTCATGCAGTCGCTCGAACGCCTGCCGGGCCTCTCCACGATCGACATCGGACCGGGGCAATCCAAACCGGTGATCCGGGGCCTGGGCTTTAACCGAGTGGTGGTATTGGAAAACGATATCCGGCACGAAGGGCAGCAGTGGGGCGCCGACCACGGGCTGGAGATCGACCAGTATGCCGTCGGCCGGGTGGAGGTGGTGAAAGGCCCCGCATCGATCCTGTATGGTTCGGATGCCATCGGCGGTGTGATCGATCTGCAAACAAACCACATCCCCGCCGAAAACACCGTCGGAGGCAGCGTTGATATCTCCGGCAAGAGCAACAACGACTTCGGCGGTGGATCCGTCATGCTGTACGCACGGAAGCATGCGCTCCACGCCAACCTCCGCGTGACGCTCCTGGGCTTTGCCGACTACCGCGTACCGGCCGACAGTATCGATATCTACTCCTACCGTGCCGCCCTCGACCGTCGCCGTATGCGCAACACCGCCGGCAACGAGCAGAGTGTGAACCTCTCCGTCGGTTACCTGGGGACTAAATTCCGGAGCCGCCTCTTTATCAGCGACCTGAACGGAAAGACCGGGTTCTTTGCCAACGCGCACGGGCTGGAACCGCGCAATGTCGATACCGGCCTGCACGACGCGTCGAACCGCGATATCAACATGCCCTATCATTACGTAAACCATCTCAAGATCATCAATCAGAGCCGGCTTGACCTGGAAAAGGTAACGGTGGAGGCCGGCCTGGGCTTTCAGCGCAATTTCATACAGGAATGGAGCAGATATATTGCCCATGGCTACATGCCGGCGGCTTTCCCCGGTAACACAGGCTACAGCGCCGACCTCGAGCGGGAATTTGAGAAGTACATCTATTCCGGGAACCTGAAGATCAGGTACGACCGGAACGACAGATCCGAATTCGATTTCGGGCTGAACAGCGAATTCCACGACAACCGGATCGGGGGATGGGCATTCATCATCCCCGCCTATAAGCAATTCACGATTGGTGGCTTTGCGCTCGGAAAGTACTCGTTTTCGCAGAAGAGCATCCTGCAGGCGGCGGTCCGGTACGACTACGGCCATATCCGTACAGCGGAGTACCGCGACTGGTACCCGTCGCCGGTGATAAACGAAAGTGATACGGCGTATGAGCACCTGCAGCGGGCCGCGGCGATCAACCGGGATTTTTCCAGCGTGTCGTGGTCGGTGGGATATAACTACAACCCCGGGAAGTGGTCGTTTAAAGCCAATCTCGGAAAGAGCTTCCGGATGCCGATCGCCAAGGAGCTGGCCGCCAACGGGGTGAACTACCACACCTTCAGCTACGAAGTCGGCGATGCCGGCCTCTCTCCCGAAGTGGCCTGGCAGCTCGACGCAGGCGCTGAATACGGGGCGGAGAAACTGGCATTGGGCCTCACCCCCTTTGTGAACTATTTCCGCAACTATATCTATCTCAACCCGACCGCTCAGCACGACCGGCTTTACGGCAACGGGAACCAGGTGTTCAACTATACCCAGGCCCGGGTCTTCCGTTACGGATTTGAAGTTCATGCCCATTACCAGGTAATTAAGCCCCTGCAGCTCGGACTGGTCATCGAGTATGTTTATTCGGAGCAGTTGTCGGGTGAAAAGAAGGGCTTTACCCTTCCCTTTGCCCCGCCCGCTTCGGGAATAGTAAATATCAGATACCTGAAACCAAAGGTTGGATTTCTCAGGAATGCCTACGTATCTCTCGATTACAGGGTGACCGCCACCCAGAAACACATTGTGCCGCCCGAAGAGGTTACCAAAGGGTACCAGGTGGTCAACCTCGGCCTGGGAGCTGATATCCGGATGAAAGACCAGAACATAAGCCTTTCAGTCCAGGTGCAGAACCTGCTGAACAACAAGTATTACAATCACACCAGCTATTACAGGCTGTTGAATGTGCCGGAGCCGGGACTGAATCTGATCATCCATGTTTCCGTTCCGTTCGGAGAAAGAGGACTTAACCACAAAGGAACACCAAGGAAAGCACAAAGGAACACAATGGATTATTCAGATAATCAATTCCTTTGTGCGCCTTCGTGAAACCCTTCGTGCGCCTTTGTGGTTCCGGGAAAATTAACAATATTGGAACCGACGGGACGCTCGTCGGAAGAAAAACTAAGTTTATAACGATTGAATAATAAGAATCATGAAAACAAAAAACATCATAACAACCATCTTAATTATCGCCGGGATCATATCGTTCAGCGCCTGCAGCAGAGATAAGAACATCGACAAAGAGAAGCCCGTCATCGACATAAGCATCCAGGATGCCTTCCCCATCAATTGCGATACCCTTTATTTCGGTGAATCCTACACCCTGAAAATACGCTTCACCGACAATGCAGAGCTGGGTACCTACGGCATCGAAATACATCACGACTTCGAACATCATTCGCACAGCACCGATGTGGAGGAATGTGAGCATGATCCTGAGAAGGAGCCGGTCAACCCCTGGGTTTTTATCCAGGACTATGAAATTCCTGCCGGGCTAACCGAGCACGTGACCGACATAACGCTCTCTCTCCCATCCGACTGCTGCGGCGAGTACGATGAAGGCGACTATCATTTCTTCATCAGCCTGACCGATGCCGAAGGCTGGTCGGCACAGAAAGGGCTGAGTGTGAAGATAATGAAGAGATGAGGGAAAATTCCATCCGCCAGCTGGCAGACCAAGCAAAAAACAAATTCCAAATTCCAGGCACCATCCCGAGTACTCGGGACCAAACAAATTCCAAATTCCAAGCACCAAAATCCAAACAAATTCCAAATTCCAAGCACCAAGCACCAAACAAATTCCAAAATTTAAATTCAAAATCACAACCTTCTGACCACCTTATGACCACTTTCTGACCACCTTATGACCACCTTATGACTACCAATGTCCACTACATTTTACTTCCTCATTCAGATTGAACAGGCGGTAGAGGTGGTATATAATACTCCCCGGAAGTTCTGCCAGAGTTTGTCGATGAGGGATTTTAGCTATGGGTTGTTTTGGAGCATCTACTTCTTTTTATTTTTCGGTTTTTTCTTGTCACTTTCATTCAATTGCAACGCGGATTTGGCATTGAGAGCGGTCACGACCTTTTTGCCTGTTTTGGCTTCCAGTTCTTTGCGTGCAACTTTTGCCACATTGCCGCCCTGTTTGGCTACTTTCCTGCTTTCTTCAAAATCTTTCGGTTTCGTGGCTTCCGAAATGTCTTTTGTGGATGCTTCGGCCAGCATATTCAGGATGAGTTCCGTATTAGTCATGTTATCCCGCAGGTTTTCCTTTTTCAAACCTTTCAGAACTTTATATTCTTTGGTTGTTTTATCACTCCATGCTTTAGTAATAATATCGGTTAGCGTGGCAAACTGCATACCTTCTTTCAATCCTCTCTTTTTCCATTCGTCGGTCAATTCTTTGCGTACTTCAATACTTTTTAGGCGCTGGTTAATCCAGTTTTCCGAATATCCAAGTCTCATGTATTGTTCCAGTGCCCTGTCTATGCTTAGCTCAGGGTCTTGCATTTCGTCAAGGAGCTCTGCGGCAACCTGTGCCAGCCATTGCTTAAAAGGTTCTGCTTTTGGAGATGGAATGGATTGAATAAGACGAAAAAGTTGTTCAGTATCAGCGACATCGGTCATTCTCATTTTCCCGTCAGGAGCAGGCATTTTCAAAGCGTTACAGTTTGTAACGGTTTCATTGCCTTCTTCTTTTAATCTCATTTTTAATACACGCCAATACACCTGAGGACTAGGACTATTAGTCAAAACAGCAATCACATCAACAATCGACAAATACCACTTTTCCTGCTCTGCATCCCAAAGTGTTCTCACCTTTTTGTCTTCAAAAATTTTAATTTCATTTTGCTTTTCCATTGCGCTTTTTTTTGATTTCTTTCTTCACAAGATCTCTAAAAGAAAGATTTTATCTAAGAATTCTTCGTGTATCTTTGTGTCTTCTTCGTGTATCTTCGTGTAATAGTGAACATTGAAAGATACACGAAGGCCCACGAAGGTTTCACAAAATTCCACGAAGAACTATTACCACATCCTCTTCATTCTCATGCTGCCAGTACTTTTTCGCTAGTCAAGAATTCTTTTGTCGGGAGATCAAATATAACATTATTCGGGATTAAAAGCACGAGGATAAATCGGTGAAGCGGGGGAAAACGGCGGCATTACTTCTTCTGACTACTAATGACAGTAAATGACCATCAATGACTACCTACCGCAACGTTTAGCGTTAAAAATACCCCTGATAAGCAATCGGCACCGCGTGGCAGATGGTACCCAGATCGCCTTTCCTGATAAACATCTTAGCCTCTTCGTTCAGATTGAACAGGCGGTAGAGGTGGTAATCCTGTGCATGTTGCGCTGAGAAGTGCAGTTCGTTGCGGGTGAAATAGAAGGGTGCTTCCTTTGATAATTTGGTCGATTTCACCTCGATAAACTTATCCTTCCCGTTCGGATACTTGGATAAGATATCAAACCCGGCCCCATCGCCTTGTTCCTGTGATATCCATTCAATTTTATCAGCCAGTCTTTCCTTTCCGATGCTGATCAGTTTCCTTCGTTCGAATTCAACAACAATCTTCTCACCGATCATGCCGAGTTTACGGTTGTTTTGTTCCCTTTCCAGGTAATTGACTTTGACTGGGATTCTCCTATACACTTCAAACAGCTCAAAAGTTTTATTACCTGTCGGAGGATTAACAAGCAATTTGTCGTAATTTACATTTAGCGCCTGCTCGCCAACTGCCTGTTGTGAGAATGATTCGAAAAGATGCTCAAGGTCTGGATGGGAGATCAGGTAATCAGTTACCTTTTCTACTAATAAATGTTGGTAATTGCCAAGTGGGAGGTAACCTTTAATATTCGGTCGATCAAGACTTCTCAGGACTGCGCTTATATTTTGATGCTTGAATTCTATTGAACTTTCCGATCGATTATTTAAAAGGGGTTGTATTTTTTTTCGATGCTCAGCTTTTGAATATGCCTTACCTGTCCATTCCTTTTCCAGCATCGCAAAGTAATCGGCGACAATGAATTCTGCTTCTATGTGAGACCAGGGGGCGGGCATGAGGGGAATTTAATTAGTTTCTTTGTCTAATTAAGAAATTCGCTATGCTTTCCACTTCGTCTTTAGATAGTATGAGATCAAAGCGCTCAATATAGCTATTCAGTTCTTTCAGTTGCTTAATTTTTACATATTTAAACTCTTCATTTGGTTTTTCATTAATCATAACAATAATGCTTCTGATGGGTATTTATTTCTCCCCCCAATGATGTTTGTTTAAATGAATATTAGTATTTACAACGACATACATAGCATAACCTGTTCTCATAATTTGGTCAACAGGGGATCGCAGATCCAGGGAATCTATTGATTCCTTACTCCAGTTCTTCGTCTCCAGAATAAATATACCTGCCCGTGAGATAAGCAGGTGATCCACCTGGATGGAATAGATTCTATCCTTAGTTTTCCTATTATATATTGGGGGAGTAAATATCAGACTAAAATCATTTATAAGTGTATAATCATCAGATAGTTTTCCAATCTCTTTTTCAACCAGGCTTTCTCCGACAGCTCCAGCTATCAGAGGCCTAAGCTCATCAATAACTTCTTTTACACGTTCAAGCTCTCTGATTTCAGGTCGGCTTCTTTCAAGTATCACCTTCTGCCTGTTTTCTGACAAGTAAGAAATATTGATAGAATCATGATTTATGTCTTCCTGAATATCTTTTATAGAACCATTAATAATCAGATTATAGTTTTCTGTTATATACTTTAGCTCTTTTTTTAACTGCCTTATTTTGAAGAACAAGACTGCTTTGTTAAGGAAGAAAGCATTCATTCGCTCTTTTTCCAGATTTTCCTTTCTCTCCTTGTAATGAAGTATCCTTGTATCCAATCTGTTAATCTCATCCTGCTTAGCTTTTTCAAGATTAATCTCATTTTCCCCGATTCTTTCTGATATTCGTTTTATCTCCTCAATTATTGAATTTTCATATGACTCAATAACCATCTTCTTCTTCATTGAGAACTCCCTGCAAAACCTGTTGATATCTCCGACAGAATTGAATATAAAGATCTTTCTATTATACAATTCCGCCTTCAGTGCCTTCAATGATTCAATTTGGCCGATTATTTTTGCCATGATGATTAGGTTTCATATTATTGCCAACGACCCTGGCTAAGAAACGTGCGGGTTTTAGAATACGTATCTGTCAGCCGTGTACCGAGTTTTGTTATGTGTAAATTTTTCATTTTACCTTGTCAGCCCGCATGTTTTCTTAGTCGATGGAGTGTGTGGTTGCTTCTTCTTGGTCAGTTATTTCGTTTAAAGCGGTTCTATATTGGAATAATCCTTAATGACCTTACCTGTAATTGTAGCAAGTGGAATTCCCACGATATTTGAAACCATTCTGGCTATTGTCATTGTTGTCAATTCATCAATTGTTTCAGCTCTCATAGAGTAACGAAATACAAATTGCCCTAATATGTTGCCTGTTATCCAAAGGGCCCACCACCAACCCAATGTGCCTGTGGAGAAGTTTCTACTTATACTAATTTCATTTGTAACCAAAAGGTTTTTTGTCTCTCTGTACAACTCCTTCATTATCTGATAAGGCCTGTAAAGATTTAGAATCGGAACAAACCAAGCACCTGCTGCCCATCCTTCAGAATGTGAAAGATGATTTATTTTTTGATGAAGATTATAGTATGCCCTTCTAAACCACTGTATGAACATCACCGCGGAAATGATTTAAGCAATCATGTAAACAATGCCAATAATTTGTTCTCTACTATCGTTTGCATTTGCTGTCTCTGTCGAAATTTCTCCACCATTTGCAACTGAATTGAGTAAATCATATTGGAAATATCCAGAGATTAATGAAACAACTTCTAAGGTTAGTATAATCCAAATTAGAGTGATAGCTTCTTTGCCCTTTGTCCGTTTTGTCTTAATTTTTCTGTCATTGTTATCATTTTTGGTTTTTTCAATTACACACAACTCAAATATGACCCCATTGTTGATATCCACCACCCACTTTATCATCACAGTGAAAATATTCCTTTACATATTACTCCTTGTCCGTAAACGACCTCTAAAAAAAGCAATCCTGCCAAAATATCTGCTTTCCCGATTCAGCCCCTCCCCACACGGGGAGGTTTCAGCCCCCATCCCCAGCCCTTCCCCGACCCGGGGGAAGGGTGTGACAGAACATACTTCTATCATCCTTAAAAACTCCTCTTTCTGTTCAGCCCATCCACTAACTCAATTCTTCCTGCTGGAGGAATGTGAATATCAGTAAAGAATATCACAATTTCTTAATTTCATCTCTTATAAAACGCTCCAAATCCTTTTTATCGAGAAGTAAAACTTGTAATCTTTGGGTTGCCACCCCAAGAATCTCTATTGGCAGCAATCGTTCAAATTTTTGGGACAGTGTCCCAAGAATTCCAGGATACAGTAAACAATGTGTCATGTTAACATTCACTGCTTTCACTGATCGCTGAACCAACTCCTCGCTGGTCCGCATTAAGACTTCCGATAGCTGTTTGAAATTCATCTGGTATATTTTATCATCCCCAAAAACTCTTCTTCCCTTATGATCTTAATCTCCATTCCTTCCGAATTATATTGCTCAATCTTCTTCAGTTTTGCCGGTCCCGCGCCACTTCCGGCGATCACAATATTCGTCCGTTTGGTTATGCCGGTATCGATATCGGCGCCATGAGCTTTTACAGCCCGGGCGGCATCCTCGCGGGTCATGCTGCTCAATACGCCGGTGAAAACCACTTTCTTGCTGAATAAGGGATTGTTGCAGTCGCAATGCTCCGGGTCGGGTTTCAGCAAATCGCCGGTGATACGCTCGTGACCGGCAAAGAAGTCGTGGCCGGAACGGGGCCTGATCAAACGGTGATCAGGACGAATACCTTGCTTCATCTTCATATAAGCGATCGCACAGGCGGTTGCATCGGCCAGGGCATCGTGATGGTTCACCAGTTCGATCTCCAAAGCATCGCATAAAGCAGCCAGGTTCAGCCCGCTCATCCGATAAGTGCATTCGCACTTGAAATCTGGTATTTCAAGGCCATAATAATCAAGTGTGGTCCTCAAAACAGCCAGGTCGAATGAAGCATTATGCGCAACCAGCAAATTTTCGCAAAACAAATCCCCGATCTTCTCCCATACCTCGGGAAACTCAGGACTATCATTGGTTTTCAGCGCATCAATCCCGTGCAGACAGGAGTTCCTCACGGCGTAATCATTTCCCGGCGGCCGTACAAAAATCGACTCTTTCCGGGTAACTTCCCCGTTGCAAACGACAACAAAACCTACCTGGCAAAGGCTGGAAAGCTGTGCCGTCGCCGTCTCCGTATCAAAAGCTATGAAATCTGCCGCTTGCACCATTTTTCACTAAACGATTGCTTTTCCCGAATACACGATCGTGCCGGGAAAAATAAAAAGTAAAACGATTCTTCACCTCCGCGGGCCTGCGGCATCAGCCCGGTTTCAACTTTGCAGAGTCAAATATAGGATGTTATTTGATATGTTTTACATGCAGGGATAATTTGGAGGGAGTCTAAAGAGGGTTCCGGGTTCCAGGTTCCAGGTTCCAAAATCCAAATTCCAAATTCCAGGCACCAAGCAACAAACAAATTCCAAATTCCAAGCACCAAATGCCAAACAAATTCCAAATTCCAAGCACCAAATGCCAAACAAATTCCAAATTCCAAGCACCAAGCACCAAACAAAATTCAAAAATCAAATTCAAAATCACAACCTTATGACTACCTTATGACCACCTTATGACAAGTGACAAATTTCCCGCAGATGAACGCAGATTTAAAGCGCGGATTTGCTCTGATAATCAATTATAACAGGAAATCCTTCTGCGAAGATCTGCTTCTCTTCTGCGAAGATAAGTGAGAAAAAAACTGCTAAAAACACTCCGATTTCGCCTTCCTCTCCGGAAAAACCGCATTGAGCAAACGGATAAGCTCATCCCAGTCGCGGTCCATCCGGGCAGCCTGCTCCACGGTCAGGGTGTCGTTGTTGTTCTGCCTGACCCTTTCGGTGAGGACTTTGGTGTAGTAAACCAGGACGATGTCGGCGGCGCTGTAGTTAGCGGCATTATTCCGGATATTGACAATGTTCTTCCCGGTATCGTCGACGACGATAATGGCTTTGAAGCTCCGGCCCGACCTTGCCAGGATATCGGCCAGCATCAGGCCTTTATCGGCTCCCCGGGTCATGAAAATGCCTTCCCGGTAGCTCAGGTTGCTGTCGGCCTCTTTATCGAAATGTATTTCCCGGCCATCAACGGTCCGGAGCGGGGCCAGGGAGAGATCGATGCCATTCGCTTTCAGGTCGCGTTCGGTCGAGGGCCTGCACTGAGGGCTGCGCGAGGTCAGCGCGAAAACCGTCAGCCCTTTGTACTGCCAGTTCCTGATATAGCCCGGCAACAGGCTATCGGTGAGCGACATGGTACCGAGCTCATACAGCAGGCAGATGGCTTCGTTGAAAAGGCAATCCCGGTCGAGCTTCTGCTCCGGCGAAGGTTTAAGGCCCAGTTTACCCGTCTGCCACTGGAACCAGATATCGCTGCCCAGGTCGGTATCGCTGGTCAGGAGGGTATTGTCGATATCCAGGACCACCAGTACGTTTTCGGCGCCGTATTGCAGCATCTTTTCATGGATTGTCCTGTCAACCGGCGGGTAATCATTTAACGTGTCGATCTTCACGGTTTGACTGTAGGAATGGCTGGTTCCGATAGCCAGGATGAGAAGAAACGGATACAGGATCTTGGTTTTCATCTTGGTTGGGTTGTTGTTAATGCATCAAATTGTTTAAACACAAAGAACACAGGGAGTTTCACAATGTACACAAGGGATTTCACAAAGGCGCACAAAGAATTTCACAAAGTTGCACAAAGTAATTGATTAACCCAAACCTTTGTGTACCCTTGTGAAACTCCTTGTGTTCCTTGTGGTTAAATTCTACCCGTACTTCTCTTTCAAAAACTCCATCGTCGACTTCATGATCTTTTTCAACACATCCTGATCGATGTCAGAAAGTTTTTTAACATAAATACATCCGGCGCCCTTTTTGAATTTTCCCAGGTCTTTCAACAACTCATCCTGCTCCGGGGTGCCGGCGTAAACATAGAGGGAAATAGCCGCTTTCCTTGGCGAAAATCCCACCATCGGCCAGTCGCCTTCCTGGCGGCTCCTGTCGGATTTGTAGTGATAGTTTCCGAACCCAATTATAGAGGGACCCCACATTTTTGGCTCGAAGCCGGTAAAATCCTGCATTAGTTTCAGAAGTTCGAAGCTGTCTTTTCGCTTTTGTTCAGTGTCAGCAAACGCGTAAATGAAGTCTGTAACGTTTGCTTCTGTTTGCTTTGTTTTAATTTCTGCCATCGCCAAATTCTTGAGTACTTATTTTGAATTTTTACGGCTACGACTTTCGGGAAGTCATATAGCCATTTTGGTGTAAAATGAGATGGCATCTCAGAATGGTCGTTTCAATGTGTGCAAAACCTTGTCAAACAAACAAAAGCTAAGGTTTTTCATGGCGGAATGAGATGCCATCTCAAAATCACTCAGATCAAACCCTTAATATTCCCCGAAATCCCCTGGTGGCGTAATACGACTCTGCGCCGTTGTGATAGATGAATACTTGTCCGTAACGCCAATCTCCAAACAGGGCACCCCCAAGGTCCCTGATGCTTTTAGGGGTCAGAATCCAGCTGGAGGTTTTACGGTCTAAAGCCCCAAGACCCTGCAATTGTCGGTACTGCTCTTCGTTCAGAATTTCTATTCCCATATCCGCTGCCATATCGCGGGCGTTGCTTTGCGGTTTATGTTCTTTCCTGGATTCCAATGCTTCCCGGTCGTAGCAAAGGCTTCTGCGACCCGCAGGGCTTTCCGCCGAACAATCGCAAAAAATAAATTCACCTGTATTTTGATCCTGCCCCGTCACATCGGGTTCCCCTCCGGTCCGTTCCATTTCGTAGAGTGAACGGAGTCGATCCGGATTCCCTTCGAGCCTGGCCTGCACCTTTCGCCAATCAATCCCCAAATGGCGGCCAGGGTATTTCCCAAAACGCTCTTTTAAACTAAAAATCAATGTTTTAACCTGTTCCTGCGTCAGAGTTTTTTTCATTTTCATATAAATAAATGAGACTCCATCTGCCTTTAATGAGATGGAGTCTCAATTTGTAATAGCAACTAGAACCGGTCGAGGTTCATCACTTTGTCCCAGGCTTTCACGAAATCACGAACGAATTTCGCACCGGCGTCGGCACTTCCGTAAACCTCGGCCAGGGCGCGGAGTTCGGAGTTCGAGCCGAAGATGAGATCGACGCGGGTGCCGGTCCACTTCACCTCGCCGGTAGCCCTGTCACGCCCCTCGAATTGATCATTTGCCTCAGACGCAGGATGCCATACGGTGCCCATATCCAGCAGGTTTATGAAGAAATCGTTGGTCAGCATGCCCGGACGCATGGTGAAGACGCCGTGCGCCGAGCCGTCGAAATTGGCGTTCAGCGCGCGCATACCGCCCACCAGCACCGTCATTTCGGGAGCGGTAAGGGTCAGCAATTGCGCTTTGTCGATCAGCAGTTCTTCGGAACAGACGGAATACCGGGCTTTCTGGTAATTGCGGAAGCCGTCGGCGGCCGGTTCGAGCACTTTGAACGATTCCACATCGGTCTGTTCCTGCGTGGCGTCGGTCCTTCCGGGGGTAAACGGGACCGTTACGCTGAAGCCGGCGTCTTTTGCGGCTTTCTCAACACCTGCGGCGCCGGCCAGGACGATCAGGTCGGCCATGGAGATCTTTTTGCCGCCTTTCTGTGCGCTGTTGAATTCTTCCCGGATGCTTTCGAGTGTTTCGAGTACTTTCGCCAGTTGCGGAGGGTTGTTCACCGCCCAGTCTTTCTGGGGCGCCAGGCGGATACGGGCGCCGTTGGCGCCGCCGCGCTTGTCGGAGCCCCGGAAGGTCGAGGCCGATGCCCAGGCGGTAGAAACGAGCTGTGTGACCGTCAGCCCGGAGGCCAGCACTTTTACCTTCAGGTCTGCGATATCGGAATCGCCGACCAGCGGGTGTACTGCTGCCGGCACCGGGTCCTGCCAGATGAGGTCTTCGGCGGGCACTTCGGGTCCGAGATAGCGCGATTTCGGCCCCATATCGCGGTGGGTCAGCTTGAACCAGGCGCGGGCAAAGGCGTCGGCAAATTCGTCGGGGTTTTCCAGGAAACGGCGGGAGATCTTCTCGTAAGCCGGGTCAAACCGCAGGGAGAGGTCGGTGGTCAGCATTTTGGGCGCATGCTTTCTGGATTTGTCGTGGGCATCCGGCACGGTGCCTTCGCCCATACCGTGCTTCGGCCGCCACTGGTGTGCGCCTGCCGGGCTCTTCTCCAGTTCCCATTCGTAGCCGAACAGGTTCCAGAAGAAATTATTGCTCCATTTGGTGGGGGTGGTAGTCCAGGTGACTTCGATACCGCTGGTGATCGTATCGCCGCCTTTACCGGTGCCGAATTTGCTCTTCCAGCCGAGGCCCTGCTCTTCCAGGCCTGCCGCTTCGGGTTCGGGGCCAACGAGTCCTGCATCGCCGGCTCCGTGGGTCTTGCCAAAGGTATGGCCGCCGGCGATAAGCGCTACGGTCTCTTCGTCGTTCATAGCCATCCGGGCGAAGGTCTCGCGGATGTCTTTGGCTGCCAGCAGCGGGTCGGGATTGCCGTTGGGCCCTTCCGGGTTCACGTAGATCAGTCCCATCTGGACGGCCGCCAGGGGGTTGTCGAGGTCGCGTTCGCCGGTATAGCGTTCATCGGCCAGCCATTTGGTCTCCGATCCCCAGTAAACGTCTTCTTCCGGTTCCCAGACATCGGCACGGCCTCCGGCGAAACCGAAGGTTTTAAAGCCCATCGATTCCAGCGCTACATTTCCGGCCAGGATCATCAGGTCGGCCCAGGAGATCTTCCGGCCATATTTCTGCTTGATCGGCCAGAGCAGCCGGCGGGCTTTGTCGAGGTTCACGTTGTCGGGCCAGCTGTTAAGGGGTGCAAAACGCTGCTGTCCGCTCCCGGCGCCGCCGCGGCCGTCGCCGGTGCGGTATGTGCCGGCGCTGTGCCAGGCCATCCGGATGAACAACGGGCCGTAATGGCCGAAATCGGCCGGCCACCACTCCTGCGAGTCGGTCATCAGCTTCCGGAGGTCGTTTTTCAATCCTTCATAATCGAGCTTTTTAAACTCATCGGCATAATTGAAATCTTCACCCATCGGGTCGGATTTCGATGAATTCTGCCTTAAAATATTCAGCTTTAACTGGTTTGGCCACCAGTCACGGTTCTTTGTCCCTCCCGAACCCACACTGTGCCTGGAGGTAGCCCCGGTTACAGGGCATTTTCCTTTGCTCTCATTTGTTTCCATTATTTATAAGTTTAATTTAAGTTATTTGTAAATAGTTCATTATTCATTTTTTGCCACCAAAGCACTAAAACACTAAGTAACACTAAAGATAATTAATTGATATGAAGCATCTTATGAGCTTTCGTGTTTTGGAGTTTTTGTGGCTTATAATTTCTTCTTGATTTTTAAAAATCAATTATCAGTATGTTTTCCGGTGATCTGAAGCTTCAGATCTTCAATTTCAAAACCCGGGATGTTTTTCTGCTTAAAATAAGTTTCGAGCAACCGGCTGAGTTCCTCATCCCTGTAATCCTCGATCTTGTCGGAATCGGTATAGTAGAGGTGGTGATGGCTGTCGAGATGGGCATCATATCTCATAATGCCGGTTGCCGTGGTGACCCTTTTGATGAGGCCGCATGCGGCGAAGGTATCCAGCACTTTGTAGACCGTGGCGGTAGAGATATTCGGATTGTTTTTACGGATCAGTTCGATGATCTGATCGGCGGTGGGATGGTTATCCAGTTTGATGATCGCCTGGAGGATGGCCATCCGTTGAGGCGTTACTTTCAAACCGCATTCCACCAGTTTATTCCTGTATTCCGTTGACTTCATAATGAATTATTATCATATAAGAATAATTCTCTTTTAAGAATTAACAAAGATAATAATAAAAAGTTCAGAAGTCAAGTCTTTCGGGACGCCATCCTTTGGGACGCCATCCCTACCTGTTTTCTTTAATGAGTTTCCGCCGGATGGTCGTATTATCGGCCAGAACCACTGCTACGATATAGGTTCCGCCAGGTAACCCCGAGGTATTCACTGTTTCGCTGCCACTTTCCGACAGCACCAGCCTCCCCAGGTTGTCGAACAGATTGATCTGTTTGATGTTGTTACGGGAGAAACTGGCAAATGATATCTTTTCACGGAAGGGATTGGGGTAGATTTCAATGCTGACCGGATTATTCATTTCCCCTGTACCGGTAGAGATACCTCTGCGATATATCCCCAGGCCCGGTGAAATGATATTATAGGCGATAAATGCATATCCCTCAAACTCCGTTATACCGGAAGCGTTCAGGTCTGAAGCGGATAAATTATCCGTTATATTGTCCCAGGAGAATCCTTCATTTATTGAATAATACACACTGTCTTTCAATCCTCCGGCAAAGTGACGCGACTCCATGTAAAGATGATTGCCTGTGCGATATATTTCGTTGACTGCCAGGCCCATAACCGCAGGTTTGATCCAGGCCGACCAGTTAGCTCCTTCATCAATACTGGTATAAGCAGCGCCGCCTTGCTCCATATAGAACAAACCGGCACCCATTCTCCAGACCAGTGTGGCATTCAGATCGGAACCGGCAATACCGTTATTTGAGGGAAACCAGGTTTCGCCGTTATCTGTCGAAGCAAAAACGCCTCCGCCGATGGTTGCGGCCAGGAGTTTTGAATTGATCGATTCCATCCGGATCACATTGTAATTATCCAATCCGGAATTAGCGGGTTCCCAGTTTGAGCCGCCATCGGTCGATTTATAAATTCCCGCACTGGATGTAAAAGCAAAGATATCTCCCGATAAACTGAAAAAACCTCTTACCCAGGTGGTCTGCGGCCCTCCCGAAACGCTGTTCCAGGAGGAACCGTCGTCGGTGGAATAGAAAATGCACTCCTGGGATGAGTTTAATCCTGCAAAGTATTTGTCTTCAAAAAAGAAGCCGCATTCCGGCACATTGCCCGTTACCGGTGGATCGATTTCATCCCAGTTATTCCCATTGTCGCCTGAACGATACATTCTGGCGTCGGCCAGGGTTCCGGAGAAAATATAGGCATCGGATGAACCAAGTAATTTTGCTCCGAAGGACAAATTTGAAATGCCGCCATTCACCGGCCCCCACTGGGCGGTGCTTAAAGCGCTGAGAAAGACAAAGATTGATAAGAGGTAGTACTTTACCATATTCGGCTAAATATTAATGATTAGTTGTTTAACTGGTCATGAAAACAACTCATCAGCCGAAAATGTTCATCCGGATTTCTTTTTCAGATTTCGAAACATGCCGCTTAAATTGTCGAGAAAAGACAGGAAAAAAAAGAGTTAATACGGTTTATTTCTTACAGTATGTTTAACAAACAGGATATTGAAGTTGTTCAGTAATAAAAACCGGAGTCCCTTTCATTCTTCCAGCAGCATGATACCGGTCAGGTCGGCTTTCCCGTTTTTCAGGAAAGCATAAGTCATCCGGTCCACCTGGCAGTTGATAAAGCGGATCCGCTTCAGGCTCTTGTTCTTAAAGAAAGTATTAATGATCCTTGCATCCTGGAATTTCACCCTGTTAAAGGAACAGTTCTCAAAATAGCAATCTTTCAGGGTGCCTTCGAAAATGACATCAATGAGCTGAGTATCAATAAAGGAGGAACGGTCTAACACAGCGTCAGTCAAAATATTTTTTTCGAAACCACCTGATTTAACAACAATCCCGGTCATATCTGAACCGGTAAAGTCGCAACCGCTGATGTAGCTGGCTGAAAATTCAGTCTCTTTCAGGTAACAGGATTTGAATTTACTTCTTGCAATGTTGGAACTCTGAATATGGCTATTGTTGAAACCTGATCCTGAGAAATCACAATTATTGATATTATTGCCTTTTAAAAGAAGTCCCGACAAATCGGAACCTATAAACAGGCAGTGCTGCATATTGGATGAACTGAATTTTTCGTGGAGGTTATTCAATCCTGAAAAATCGGCTCCCACCCAATTCGCGCGCGACATATTCCAGTTCAGCTTTTCCTTCTGCTTACCGAAAATGGGTTTAACAGGCTGATTAACAGGTGATTCATGAAATTTTGTTTCATTACTGACAGAGGGAAAGTCTTCAGAGAAATAGTTCAGGTCAACTCCAAGGATTTTTGCGAGCCGGTTAAGCGTGATAAGATCCGGAAGGGATTCCCCGCGTTCCCATTTACCAACCGCTTGCGGGCTGATGAACAAGCGTTCGGCAAGTTGTGCCTGCGACACATTTAATTTCCTGCGTGTTTCAGCAATTTTACTCCCAATCATTTTAGTTTGCATCGTCTATTTTTATTATTTGAATTATAATCTTTTCGGTACGGCAAAGATATCATGCCTCTTATCGAAAATCAAATAAAACTAAACACGATTGGTTGTAATTATGATACTATTAGTTGTTTAGCACAACCATTGGTTGTGTTTTTACGCCTCACGCCTCACGCTTTTCACAATATTCTCAAAACGGGTATTGCTGATCGGGTGATGGCTGAGTATTTTGCCGTTGCCTACAATGCAAAAGGTACCGAATGCGCAGGGGGATTGCTGAGCGGCAAGGTGGTCATCCATTTCAATCAGGTTGGGATCCAGATTCATCCTCTGAGCGGTCAGCATGATGGCTTCCACATTCTTCACAGAATAAGGGCATTGTGGTGAACGGAGGATGGTAATGCCTTCCGGATAATTGGCGGGATTAAATTCCTTAAAAGCCGGATTTTCTGCCCTTTCATCAAATTTCATCGCCAGCAGTTCGAAATCCGGTTTTGCCCGATCAATTTGGGTAAATCCTTTTTTCAGGAAGATGTCTTTCTTAGCCATGAAGGAGCCGTCGCGTGTAACGACGGCCACCCCTTTCATACCGGCTTTTTCCGATTCATGGATACACTCATCCAGGAGGGCGGAGGCATAGCCTTTTCCTTTGAATTGGCTTTTAAAGCCCACGAAGATGCAATGGATGAACATATAGCCATGGGCATTGACCGGCCGGTGGGCGAATTCACCGGGTATATATTCCAGCATTCCCTGGTATTCGCCCGTGTCTGTAATTACGGCTTTAATTCTTAATCCCAGAGGGAAATATTTGTGGAACCAGTCGATCTTACGTCGCAGTTCCAGGTGTTTTTTCACATCTTTATAGCCACAGACGCCGTATTCGGCGATGTTTTCGGGTGTAAGGGCGATGATTTGGAAGGAAGGGTCGGTCATAATCCTGGTCTGGGTATTAAAATTCGGGTAAAGATATAAAATTGAGACTCCATCTCAAACTGCCGAGATGGAGTCTCAGGGAAAGAGGCTGCATCACTTATATTCTTCCCTTCGCGGATAAAAGACATCGAGGATCCTACAATCGGTCAATGGATGGCCTTTATGACTGACATCGGGCGGAATGACCAGCACCGATCCGGGTTTCAGGTGAAAGGTATCACCACCGATTGTCATCATGAATTCTCCTTCCAGGAGAGTTGTCACCTGCTCGTTAGGATGGGAATGCTCAGGCATGGGCGAACCGGCAGAAATATCCCAGAAAGCCAGAGTCATATTATCGCTATTCACAAACCGGGCCCGGTAGCCGGGGATGATTTCGCGGGAATTGACATTGTTCAGGTTGATGGGTCTCATATTGAATTGTTTTAGAGAATCGAAAGTTAGCTAAAAAAGGGACGCCATCCCTTGGGATTTCGTCCCAGCATCCATGCTGCAGATGCCCCGGCCAGGGTCATCACCGCGGCGCTGCAGGCCAGGTCTACAAACACGGCGGGCAGGGAGAACATGTTGGAGGAGGCGTAAAGCCCGAAATTCACCGAAGCCCAGAACAGGATCCCGGCAATGGACGCATATTTCAGTCCGCTGAGAAAGGTCCTTGCGCCGGACCATTTCATTATAAGAGTGATGAAATAGCCCATCGCAAGGGCAGTGGCCGCCATTGCCCATCCGATAAGCTGATCAGGGCCCCTGTGAAGTTGTTTGATAAATTCCTCGCTTCCGGCCGGATATGACCGGTAAAAATCTTTTAAAATTAACGCATAGGTTAGTCCATGCAGTAATAGGTTGATCAATGAAGTGATTAACCCGGCGATTAAGAATCTTTTGTTCATCCTCATAAATTATTTACAACCAAACTATTAAATATTAATCTCCCAAACCAGTGTTGTTTGACATTTTGCCAAAATGCGTTTGCAATCGGTCAGGAAATATTAATTTCCCGGACGACGATTTTATTGAGACTCCATCTCAATCTGCCCAGATGGAGTCTCCATTCATCGAGACTCCATCTCGAAAAAATGAGATGGCATCTCATCCATTTTCCCTATTTTTACACTACTAAACTTGTATTCCTATGAAGAAATTTGCCGTAGTATTATCCGGGTGCGGCGTGTTCGACGGCGCCGAGATCCATGAAGCCACGTTAACCCTGCTGGCTATCGCCCAGGCCGGCGCCACGTATGAAATTTTCGCGCCGGATATTGACCAGCATCATGTAATAAACCATTATACTCATAAGGAGATGGCGGAGAAGCGCAATGTGCTGGTCGAATCGGCCCGCATTGCCCGGGGCAGGATCAGTCCCCTCAGTAAGTTTGATGAACGACATTTCGATGCCATCATCTTTCCGGGCGGTTTTGGAGCTGCCAAGAACCTGTCGACTGTGGCTTTCGATGGCCCGGAAGCAAAAGTGAATCCCGATGTGGAAGCGGCCGTCAAAGCCATGCACCGCGCCGGAAAACCGATCGGGGCGCTGTGCATTGCCCCGGCTGTCATAGCCAGGATCCTGGGCGGCGTTGAAGTGACCATCGGCAACGATCCCGGCACCATCGGCGCCATCCGGAAAATGGGCGGAAAACATGTGGAAACCACCCATGGCGAAGTGGTAGCGGATAAAAAGAACAAGATCTTCAGCACACCGTGCTATATGCTGGATGCAACGATCGTGGATATCTATCACGGGGCAACCAGAATCGTGCATGAAATGTTGAATTTTGAATGCGGGAAGTTCTTGTAAGTGTTAAGTTTTGAGTGTTAAGTTTTAAGTGAGGGAATTTATTTTATGAAACCAAATGCAGAAATTAGAAACCAGATCATGCAGGTTGTTGAAAACCAGATGAAGATGGATGATCCTCCTGAAACCAATCAGACTTACAAAAGATTAATAAGACTCGGTTTCAATGAATTTGACAGTAAAGCCATGATCGGTCAGTGCGTTGCTGTTGAAATCTTCAATATCATGAAATTCAGGAATCCTTTTGATGAACAACGTTTCATAAAAAACCTTAATAAATTGCCGGAAGAGCCATTTGAATGACTTTGAACCGGCCAATGAAATATATAAACATTATTTCCTTTCCCGATCTAAACATTAATGAAAATCCCGCATTCAACCTTCAACATTCAACGTTCAACATTAATGAACAGAATCACTTCTCTTTTCAGGATAAAGTACCCCATCATCCAGGCGGGTATGATCTGGTGCTCCGGCTGGGAGCTGGCCTCGGCGGTCAGCAATGCCGGCGGGCTGGGCCTGATCGGCTCCGGATCGATGTATCCCGATGTGCTCAGGGAACATATACGCAAGTGCAAAGCGGCCACCGATAAGCCTTTCGGCGTAAACCTCCCGCTGATCTACAAACAGGTTGAAGATCATATCCAGGTTATACTCGACGAGGGAGTGAAGATCGTGTTCACCTCGGCAGGCAACCCGGCAAAGTACACAAAGTTTTTCAAGGATCACGGACTGATCGTAGTTCATGTGGTGGCCAACACGAAATTCGCGAAGAAATGCGAAGAAGCGGGTGTCGATGCGATCGTCGCTGAAGGTTTTGAAGCGGGAGGCCACAACGGCCTTGAAGAGACCACCACTATGACCCTCATTCCGATGGTTCGACAGGTGACTTCTTTGCCCCTGATCGCTGCCGGCGGCATCGCAACCGGCCAACAGATGCTGGCAGCATTTGCCCTGGGCGCTGAAGGCGTGCAGATCGGCAGCCGGTTCGTGGCGTCGCAGGAATCGTCGGCACACCCTGCATTCAAGCAGAAAGTGCTGGAAGCCAAAGACGGAGATACAGGATTAATCCTGAAAAAGATCATCCCGGTGCGGCTGATCAAAACTCCGTTCTATGAACGCGTAAAGGAAGCAGAAAACCGCGGCGCCAGCCGCGAAGAGCTGATGGAACTCCTGGGCCACGGACGGGCGAAATTGGGCATGTTCGAAGGCGATATCGACGAAGGCGAACTGGAGATCGGGCAGGTTGCCGGATTGATCCGGGAAGTCGTGCCGGCCGCGGAGATCGTGGAAGAGATCGTGCGTGATTTCAATTTGACGATTGGGCGATTTGATGATTGGGCGATTTGACGATTGGGCGAAGGGATTGTCGATTGTCGATATTCGATTGTCGATTGTCGATTGTCTATTTTATTTTGGATTTAGATTTTGAGATTTGTTTGGATTTTGGTGCTTGGAATTTGGAATTTGTTTGGATTTTGGTGCTTGGAATTTGGAATTTGTTTGGATTTTGGTGCTTGGAATTTGGAATTTGTTTTGGATTTTGGTGCTAACAATAAATTTCTTACCTTTAAACCATAAACCTATATTCTTTCATTTTGCCATTGCGTACTATTGCAGGTATCCTTATTTTGATCAATCTGGCCTGCTTCGGTCAGTTGGATAATTATTACCTTAAATCCTATTCGGTCAGCGACGGGCTTCCCAATAATCATGTCCGCTGGATCACACAGGACCGGGACGGATTTCTGTGGCTGGCTACCTGGGACGGGCTGGCACGGTTCGACGGCGTCAGGTTTAAAATCTACCGTCATGATCCGAATGATACAACGAGTGTTTCTTTTTTTGAAATCATCAAAGTAGCTGTCGATTCGGGTAACCGCGTATGGGTATTTGCAGGGGGCAGGTTATGCCGTTACGACCGAAGCCGGGACAACTTTATCCGTTATAATTTAAGCCATTTTCCCACACTCGGCCCTGGCGATGGCCCTGGGGAATTTTTTGATATCCTGATCGATCCGGAAGGCTCGCTGCTGGTTGCCTGCGGATTTGGCTTCTACCGTTACGATCCCGAATCCGACCGGTTTGCAACAATTCACCCAGCCGGTAACAAAGCCGGAAATTTCATCCCTTCTTTTCCCGGTTTTGATAATATGAACAACCTTTGGCTCATGTGGGTTGACAAAACCCACTCGGACTATGCCGAAGTTTACAAATGCAGTTATAAACACGGACAAGTTTTATCTGTAGTCGACTCTTTTGTATGCGATCCGGTAAATTTCCGAAGCCGGTTTACCAATGAAACAATCCTGTTCAACTATTATCTGTCATCAGCCGGAGAAGCCTGGATGGCCTCCAGCCTTGGTTTATATTATCTTCAGAATGATACCTTTAAGCTGAGTCAGAATAAGATACCCAAGGGACATTTTTCGAATACCGGAATGATCCTGTGGTCGGGGCATAATAATGGGTTGATGATTGATTATCTGCCAGAAAATCATGTGGATACACTCTTCGAAGATGGAAGAATTGAAACAGTCATAGCTTATCACCATGATGAACTGGGAAATGTATGGTTCAGTGATATGAGCGAACCTTCTGTGAAAAACGGTTTAAGTCATTGTTTCCGTACCGGCAATTATTTCAGGCACTACCTTACGGGTTTGGAAGGGGATGAGCCCTACGTTATTTATGGATTATACAAGGACCGGGTTGGCAACATCTGGGCCGGCGGACGTCCGAATACACATATTGTAAAGATTTCCCCGGATGGCGTTGAGCAACAAATCAACCTCCCATTCCATCCGGTCAAATATTTTAATGTGCCCCGAAATATAGAGCCTGATCTCAACGGACACCTTTGGATCGCCTTTTTCAGCGATTACTTGTTCAGCCTTGATCCCGGCACGCTTCAGTACACAGATTTCTCCGGCATCAATATGACAAACCCTACCAATCTGTCGAAAATAAATTACCGGCTGGTAAAACCCTACGGGAGGGATCTGCTGTTTTCTGCCGGTGCGGGCAAGCTATACAAACTCAATACACAGACAGGAAACGTCATTACAAGTTCAGCACCAAACGGGTGGGATATTTTTTGCCTTTACCCCGTTGGGGATAACACCCTTTGGGTCGGCCTGAGCGGCAGGTTACTGTTAACCGACTTCGGTTTTAATAAACAGGAAATAATTCCGGTCATTGATCCTTTTTATAACATTGAAGATATCTGTCCGGGCGACTCTTCCTATCTCTGGCTCGCCTTGCTGGGAGGGGGTATTTGCCGCTTTGATACATTAAACCATCAAACTTCATTTTTTACAACATTTAATGGCCTGGCTCACAATACCGTATATAGCATAAGGAAAGATCAGGCCGGAAATTTGTGGATGAGTCATGACCTGGGAATTTCAATGTTTAACCCGGTTACAAAAAGCTTCACCAATTATGATGAAAAAGACGGGCTGAAGATTAAGGAATTCAATTCGGAAGCCGCTTGCCAGACAGACCAGGGCGAAATCCTGTTCGGAGGAATAGGCGGAATTGTCAGTTTTTTCCCAGACAGCATCAGAAATCAACCGGATGATGACCATTCGAAATTAATGATCTCTGATTTCAGGATTGCCAATAAAGTGTACCCTTTCGATAAACCTGTCAGCGAAATGAAAAAGGTCAGGTTGCCGAAAGGGACGGATAATTTCCAGCTCGAATTTATCAAACCCGATTTCAGAAATGGTGGTGAAATCCGCTACCGATATACATTGGGTGGACGTATGGACGTTTGGACCGAGACCGATTGCGACCATCGCCGGGTCAATTTTACAAGCCTTCGTCCCGGCGATTACGAATTCATTGTAGAATGCACCGATAGCAACGGCGAGTGGGCAAATAGTACAATGCTACTCATCACTATCCCCCCCTATTTTTACCAGACTATAGTTTTCAGACTGTTGTTAGCTATTGTAGTAATGGTGGTACTCGGCCTGTTTTTTTATATGAAACTCAAACAGATCAGGCTCAGTGAGCATAAAAAACAGGAGCAGTTACGACTGGAAACCTTACGTGGCCAGATGAATCCCCATTTCATCTACAACTCTCTGAATTCGATCAACTATTTTATTTCACTTAACGACAGGCTGAATGCAAATCAATATATTACCGATTTTTCGAGGCTGATGCGGTCTATTATGACCAATTCCGCCCAGGATTATATTACCCTTGAATCGGAAATTCAGGCTATTAAAGACTATCTGGCCCTGGAACACCTTCGCTTCAGCAATAAGTTCGATTATGAGATCAAAACGGATGAAGCATTGGACCTGGTCATCACCGAGGTGGCTCCGTCGCTGGTCCAACCCTTTATTGAGAACGCAATCTGGCATGGGCTCAGGTATATCGAAAATCGTAAAGGATTCCTGTCGGTAAGGTTTATCATGGAAGGAAACGGCAATCTGGTCTGTTATGTTGATGATGATGGAATCGGCCGCAAGCTCTCCGTTAAGCTAAAGACCGGGGATCAGAAAAAGAGAAATTCGAGAGGCATTGCCATAGTGACAGAACGACTGGCAATTATTAACTCCATGCAAAAATCAAGATATTCGGTCCGGGTCATGAATATGTATGATGAAAGGGATGAGACCGGGACTAAAGTGAGGATAGAAATACCATTCAGAAGATCATTATGATAAAGTGCATTATTGTCGATGATGAATTTCCCGCCAGGGAGTGCATCAAAAATTATCTGAAAGATTACTGCCCCGATGTGGAGGTAGTGGCCCAGGCAGATTCGGCCAACAGTGCTTACAAAGAAATCCTGGATCACCATCCCGACCTGTTGTTTCTCGATGTGGAGATGCCGAACGGCAGCGGGTTCGATCTGCTCAGAATGATGAACAAGATTGACTTTCATATCATTTTTGTAACAGCTCATGAAGAATATGCGGTGATGGCTTTTCGCTTTTCCGCTATGGATTACCTTTTGAAACCGATCAATATCAAAGAACTGGTGACGGCAATTGATAAGGTCAGGACGGAGATCAGCAGGAAATCAGAAGCAGTCAACCTGGAAACTTTGAAAAGAATAACGCAAATGGGTCCTGCCGAATGGGACCAGATCGTTATAAAACATAATGAAGGATTTAAAGTAGTTTATCTCAGGGATATCATAAGTTGTGAAGCGGATTCCTATTGCACGATCTTTCATATAAGTGGTAATAAAAAGCTTGTCAGTTCAAAGAATCTGAAATACTACGAAGATATCCTTACCCCTCATGGCTTTCAGCGAATCCATAATTCATTCTTGATCAATTTATCGCATGTCGTGGAGTATTCCAGCGAAGGGGTGGTTGCCCTTTCCGAAGGCCAGTTAGCCCATTTGGGTAATACCTACAAGAAAAAGTTTATGGATTATTTTGAAAGAAACAAGTGAGGTTCGTCGCTCCGGAAGAACCCTGTAATCAAGCCAAACTCAATTAAAAAAATGATAAGAGGCATAATTCTATCGCCTCAATGCACCATTACATTAGTTCATGCTTTGCATTGGTGAGATTATCCTGAAAAATCATTTATGCATTTATAAATTTAATCTGTCAAATTAACATTCAACGTGAACCTCATTTGCCCCAGTTGCGGCCAGGCTGGAAATGAAACGATATTCCGGAAAATTGGCCAGAAAAAGCTTCTTTGCACAAATTGTAAAGCAGTGCTGCAGATTGCATTGAAATGCCCGGCATGCGACGGAATCATCGAAATGCCATTCATTTCCGACTTTGCATTGTCAAATATTGGGTCAATTCTCTTCTGGAATTACCGTAAAGGGCTTAATTATAACCGTTTGACCTGTCCGGTGTGCTCTTATTTGGCAAAAAGACAGGAATTTGTCAGAGTTGCCGTTTTTCATGAAGAATATTCGATAATTATGTAATCAACACCCTGGCAATGATTTGGAATATAAACAGAAGCGCACTGATCATCCTGGCGGCACTGCTAATTGAAGCCGGTGCCCTTACCGCGCAAAATAACAACCAAAATGACAAGAACTTCTTTATTCGTGGCTATGCCGGGGCACAGGGCAAAATTTCACTGATATTTCCTGTAGAACTAACCGGGTTTACACAGGACTTTTACGACCATTTACTGGATGAGTGGGGCAATTACGGCTATTTTCCCGACATGATGAATATTCCCCCGGTTTACTCCGGTTACGGGTACACCCTGAAAGCGGGGATAAGGCTTTTCAATGTGTTCCAGGTGGAGCCCTGGTGGGAGATGTACAAATCATTCCCTTTGCAGATCAGGCTGGATGCTTATTATTATGATGGCTACAGCGGTTATAGCCGGGAGATCGATATGAATTACAAGTTCCGCCCGATGTACGATGCCCTGGGCGCTTCGCTGATGTTTGTCCCCGGCTCATCCGACAAGCCTTTGTTTTTTACGTTCGGGGGCGGGATTGGAAGTTATATCGGCAAGCTGAGCATTGAAACCGACGGGTCGGAAACGATAAACGATAACACCACACCGGTGTATGATTATGAAGAATATTCGGGAAAAGCGATAGGTTATCACGGATCTATTGGTATGACCTATGTCCCCTGGAAATACCTGGAGCTGGAGACATTACTAACCGGCCGGTACGTGAAAATCCCCGAAATGGAAAATGCCGCCGGCTATATATTAACCAACCAGTACGATGATAACCAGCCGGTGGTCATGCAACTTTCGGGCATTGACTTCCGGTTCGGGATCAAGTTTATTTTTCCGTAAATCTGGCCTATGGCCTTTGCGGTGATTTGAAACAGCCTCTATCGGGCGACATCATACTCCACCAGCACCGCTTTTATGAAAAGCGCTCCGTCGAGGTATGTTTCCCAGCCCACCATCCCGATGCCGGGAATGTAATAGTCGTATATATCAAAACCTGAGTATTGCATTTCAATTTCGTCCGGAAAATCTTCTTCATTCATCCTGAGATAGTCAAAAGCCAGGCTGGATTTATATTTCATGGGAAGATAAAAGTTATACAAGATACAACCGGTATAATCTCCGATGCTCGCATTGGTCGACAGGCAGGTTACCGAGGTCGGGTATGGGGGCGCCACCCAGCTTGTAACCCAGGTATCGTTCACTTCCACCGGATATTTGTACCTCAGGTCGGGCTGTTCCGGGTAAGGGCCGTAGCCGTAGCACCAGCAACCGTCGGAATGATTGGCCAGGAGGTAAGGGTACGTGTCGCCTTGTGCAAACCATTCAAAACAGGTTACACCCTGCACCTCCTGCGAGCCTGTGATCGATGCCGTTTCAGTCATGGGTAAGCCTTCCGGTTGGTAGATCCAGTAGTTGCCGACGGCCAGGGGGACGAGGCCGTTGGAGGGAGGTGGATTATGTTTTGTCGAGAAATATCCCTTAACTGACCATGGGCCTGGTTCGTTCGAAATAACTGCTCTGACTTTCCAATAATATGTTGACTGGACCTGAAGTAAACCATCAGGAATACCAAATTGATTATTAATGACAACATCTTGATTAATTAGCAGGGAATTCATTTCCTGATCGGAAGATAAAAGGACTTGATAATGACTGGAATTATCAACACTTGTCCATTTTAATGTCGGGTTGAGAACTATATCAACGGATCCAAGTTCAGGAAATATTAAAATAGGAATTCCAGGTACAACTTCGGGATAAATTGAAATATCCTTGACTTGCCAATCTTGAGGATAATAAGTCAGATTTGCATAGCAACCGTAATACCAGTCAATATGAGGTAAACCACACCAACCATCCTTTTTATCTTCAGATGATAAAAGATCAAATGCTTCTCCAAATGTATATCCATTAATCAATGATATCATTAGTTTTTCTCCAGTCCAGGGTCCCTTAGAATTTGCTTCATCCCACCCAATAGTCACACCAGCGCCTTTAGAGGCAAATGCCTGCCCTAATGTTGTGTTCTATTTAAAGGCTTGACAAGCAACCAGATAAATAATAGAATTTGGGAAGTCGTTATAGGAATAGTTTGAATTAATGTATTGATAATCAAACATAAAATATTTAACAGATTGGATTATTAATTTCCCCAGGTTAATGCTATACCTTACTTCGGGAATCGTAAGATAATCAAATGGTTTATAAAAATCGTCTTTCAATTTGGCTGAAGTCGCTTCTTCACCAGTAATGATATAAGATTTAGTCGCAGCATTACTTGTCCAAGAAACTCCATGGCTGATGATGTAAATTGCTGCATAATCTTTTAAACCACTTCCAAAAAACTTCAAATCTGCTTCATTTCCATTTACAACATCAACTGAAAATCCCTTATCTTCAAACTGGTTCTTGAGATTATTCATCAGAAGCAGTAAAAAAGGTGCTCTCAGAGGATTAAGATCTTTTGAAACGGCATTGACCAGGCAAACTTTACCTAAATAATTTTCACTTTTGTGCAGATCAGGAACAGGAACAAATTCAACCATATTAAAATTAGTGTCTGTCGGAGTCAACATCCAGCTATGCCTAGTACCATTATTCAGTTCGATAAATAGTACGCCTTCGTATACGTAGGCATCTTTTACCCATTTAAAGTCTTTATAATAATTTAGTTTTGAATCCCACCCATTCACCGGATCAGTTGATAATAATATACTATCCGCACTTAACGATATCAGCGAATCGGTTTTAACGATCTCCCTCCATTCTTCCTCCGTGAGTTCATCGTCATCATCATAATCTAAATACTCATCAAGATCGCAGGCGCAAAACCACAATACTGGAATCAAGAAGATAAACATGTATGCAAATCTGTTTCTCATAGAACCAATTTTCACCAGTTAACTAAGATTCACTCTTTGACACACCTGAATCCTATGATATTTTTCCCTCGATAAGCCTGATCCGGTGAGCAATCCAGCCGTTCTTTTACGCTCTGGTTTAATGCCGCATTGATAACACAACCACCTCTGATCACTTTCTTTGAACCTGCAACCGGACCATGTGGATTATCTTTATCTTCTCTATTATATCCCCCGAACCAGTCTTCACACCATTCCCAAACGTTCCCATTCATATCATAGATCCCCAATTCATTAGGCGCAAGCATTCCAACCGGGATTGTCGCTGCAGTTTTCACGCTAGCTATATATCTGCTTAAATCCACAGTACCTCCGATTGGATTATTTCTGAGCCCTGTATAGATTGAACCGGAATTCTCACCGAACCAGGCGACATCTTCATAATTATTGCTTCCACTGTATATATTTCCCTGACGATAAATCCCCCCAAGTGCGGCAAACTCCCATTCAGCCTCTGTAGGCAAACGTTTTCCAAGATGATTACAGAATTTTTGTGCTTCTCCCCAATTTACTCCTTCTACCGGACATACATCACACTCGCCTGTCCGTCCTTTTGGCAAAACCGGTCGAGGATTCCCCGTTTCGTCGCAGAATTTATTATATTCACCTTTGGTAACCTCATATTTATCAATATAGAAATCATGAAGTCTGACCTGGCTTTCCGGATGTGAACTCGGCCATATACCACCACCAAATGTAAAATCATCCCCTTTGACAAACATCATATCGTTCATCATCGCAGTAGCATCCTGTATTGAATCCTGATCTATTGAATTTGATTTCTGGACCTGGGCAATCAATCCGGGACATGATAGACAGATGGACCAGATCGCAATATAACTCTTGAGCAATGATTTCATAATTTTATCCTTTTAGAATACTGTTGTTATTTGCTCACAATCACAAACTCCACCCTCCGGTTAAAGGCCCGCCCTTCCTCCGTATCATTGGTTTCCACCGGCCTGGATTCTCCGTATCCGACAAAACTTATCCTTGAAAGGGCAATGCTTTTATTCTTCAGGTATTCATAAACGGCTTTAGCCCGGTCTTCCGACAATTTCTGGTTATAGGCATCGGTACCCACATTGTCTGTATGGCCGGCCAGTTGAATAACCAGCTGCGGATGGTCGTTCATGATGGATAAGAGCCGTTCGAGTTCAAAAACAGAGGTTTCCAACAATACCGACTTGTCAGTGTCAAAGAAAATATTATTCAGCCTGATGATTGTCCCTGTATCTATCGGCGCAAGATAAAGGTCTCGGGTGATTTCTGAAAACTCCGTCTCATTGGTCAGGTCAATGTTTTCACTCACAGAAAAGAATCCTTCCTTTTGCGCATGGAAAGAATACTTATGCCCGGCAGGGAGACTGATCGTATAAGCGCCGTTTTCAGGGTTCGAACTCGCAATCCCGATCTCCTCATTGGTTTCCAGGTCGGAGTAAGTGATCCGGGCTTCAATAAACCCGGAGGATTTCAGGTTATAGACCTTACCGGTGATGAGTGCCACAGGATTGGGTTTGGCCGCCTCCGAAACTTTGATCCTGAAGATATCTTCATTTCCAAATGAATTATCGGTCGATACCAGGTAAGAATAATCGCCGGAGGCGGGAATGGTGAAATAGGCGTCCCATCCGGGCGTATTGATGCTGGGCCCCAGGTTCTGCGGTTTGCTCCATTTGGTCCAGGTATCGTCGAGCCGCCGGGTGATGTAAATGTCGTGGGATCCGTATCCGGGATAGGCATTGGAGCTAAAGTAAAGCGTAACATTATCCGGTGCTATGAAGGGAGTACCTTCATCCCCGAAAGTGTTGATATCCGGTCCCATATTCAATGGCTCCGACCATGAATCATCATCCTGCCGGAAAGAGATATAGAAATCTTTTTCACCATATGAATCTTTCCTTTCCAGCGACAGGATCATTTCGTTCTGGGAGGGTGACAGGTTACTCGAACAATAAAGGTTATCGTTGTAATAGTTTTTAATGTTCAAAGCCGTGGGGATAGTCCAGCCGCCTTTTGTCCGCTCCGATTTCGATAATCCCGCGCCGATCGATTTACCTGACTTGTCATAGCGGTTGATCACAACCAGCGAGTTATTATCCGGGGAACAGTATACTACACTGTTGTTGCTCTCATTGTTCAGCGGTTTCTTGATATTGACGCGCCTGCTCCAGGTAGAATCAGGATTCAGTGTGGAATACCATATGTCCTGCGTATCTTCCTTGCCAATATTATTCTTATCACTTTCTACCGTCAGGTAAAGGGTTTGCCCGTCGGCAGAGATAATCGGGGCTAGTTCTTCCGCTTTGGAGTTGACATTCTCGCCCAGATTTTCCTTCAAAAATATCTTGCCCGACTCTTCGACCAGATTGATATTCTGCCAGCCATCCTGTTTTGCGACAAAATAGTCGACCTTCACGTTTTGATATCCTTCGTTCATAAATCCGACGATTGAGATGCAAAAATCGAAATCGGAACTGCTCCAGACTTTATGATCATTGATGAAAAACTCCACCACGCCGTTCGTATTTCTGAGCTCAAGCTGGTTATACTCACCCGGGCCTTTTACAATACCGGTTTTGGTAGTTTTTGGCAGGACTTCTACGGGTTTATACCTGTACTGCACCTGGTGATCGATAGCATATCCGTCTTTCGGATATATCTTGAATTTATAAATGCCCATTTTATCTGTATAGCGCGTGTCAAGGGCCATTAATCCGAAAGGCTTTTTTGTATGCCCGTCAGCATACTTTATACTGCACTTAATGGAAAAATCCTTCCCCGGATCAATCCTGATCTCCCGCATGACCAATACTGTTTCTTTCCTGAGATAACCGTGAAGAATCAGCTCCCCGTTTTTGAATTCCTCCACATAATCGTCGGTACTCACCCAGTTCTCTTCTTTTGTATCAAATGAATCTTCATAAAGGACTTCCTGGGCCAGAACCCAGGTTGTGGTGAAGATGAGCAGAAAAAACAGAATCAAAGTTTTCATAATATTCAGGGTTTACAGATTATTGAAAAGAATTAATCAAAGATCAACCTAAGGAATCCCACATTTCTTTTAAACTTGTCGGCACACAGGTAAATAACTTTACCGGGATCAGGAGAATAAAGCTCAGGAAACTGATCATCAACAAAGAAAGACTCACTTCCATAAATTCTAAAAGCGGAAATTTCACCCGTAGTCATATCAATTTTACCGATGGTGGGATATTGCAACAAATCACCCTCCCACATGGAGCTTGTTTCAAGTATAACCCAATATAAGTATTGATGGCCCAGTCCCTCAATGAAAAATTGTCCTGTTCCGTACTCTTTGGCGCAGGAGTTGTTTTCCCTTGTATCAAGCCCGTATTGTGAAACAAGTTGTCCCTGAGGATTAAAATAAAACGCCAGCACATCTGTGTATACGTCTTTTGATGTGCCGGCGACAGGATTGAAAGTGGTGGACCAGTTTTGTCCGGCAACAAAGAATTTCCCGTCATCGGCCACATAGTATGCATCTTTCTCGAATTTATTCCCGCGGTATGCGGGAAGCTTTTCCTGACCGGGCGGTACCTGGAGTTTTTTTGTGTAATCATCTGTCAGGGTAGCTTCAATATATTCCACCTGTCCATTCTTGACTTTCATCAGCTGAGTCGCTGTAAAATCAACTCCCACAAAAGGGTTGCCCATACCAAACTCACCTCCTGCTGCAGCAAAATAATAGGTGACTTCACGGTTGTCAGCAGGCCCAAAAAAATACGCTTCCTCTTTGCTTTCCGGTGCAATCATATCATCAATTTTCCAGAATGAATAGTGCGATAAAATGGGTATCTCCCCGGTAACTTCCAGTTTATTGTTCATTTGTACAAACTTAAAGTCGAATGCGGTTTTGCTGAGGTCTTCTTTCGCCGGTCCGAATATGAGATAATACTCTTCAAATCCTTCTTCATCCGTATTCACATCAATCCCTTCACAAAACGCAAGATATTGCTGCTTATCGAAACTCAAACTGCATGATTTGACAATCCCCATATTGCGGTCCAGTTGTATAATGTTAATATCATTGCCATATGCCTGGCCGGTTTTCTTTTTGTCCTGTCGCAAAGCATATATCATGGTCAATCCTCCGGTTTCCTCATCTGCAATCAGCCCTAAGTAATAATGCTCCTTTGCATCTTCTTTTGGCAGTTGATATTTATCAACTACCTCATTTGTCACAAAGTAATTCATGGCATTCCATTTGAATTCATATTCCATCTTTACTTTCAGGAAAACCACTTTGCCAGCACCAACAATCTGAGGAACCACTGCGTATTCCTCGTATTTGTCGCCCTGGTAATCCCACCAGGGGTATTTCAGGGATGCTGTTGTGAAAGGGGCTTGATCGGGTTCCATCTTAATAAAATTAAAATCCTGGTCAAAAATGTATTTTTCAAATCCTATTTCCTGTTTGGAGGCTTTGAAAACATAGGTAAGTTCATAATTTCCGGTCTCTTCATTATAGATGGCCTCTCCCAGGTCGCCTGCTGCTGCCTTGGTTGAGATCGCAAAGGTTTTTTCAAGATCGATAGTCTGGCTGATAGCCTGCATATCCGGAAAAATGGCTGAAAAAGCCACTACTCCTGAAAGTGCTAAGATGAAAATGGTTATTTTTTTCATGATTTGATTAAGGTTAAATGATCAGTTTGTCAGCTAATTCTACCTGGTTTGGAAAAATGGATAGCAATTTACTTTCTGACAATTATAAGCTGTAATAATCACAAAACCATTTTCATCCAATGAATGAGCCTTTCCAGCTAATAAGCCCATAAACACAGCTTATCAAATTATTTCATGAAATTCCGGGGCAGGCTGATGAAAAATAGCTACCTTAGGCTTGCCGATCGAAACCAGCACTATGCCAGGATTATTAACCCGATGTACGGTTTATCTGATGGCTTCATTATGGATGAACGCATTATTTAGCCAGCAGGAACTGTCGATCATCCGGTCGTTCACTACCGACAATGGCTTTCCGGATAACGATGTCAGATGGATCACCCAGGACAGTCTGGGCTTTTTATGGATCGCCACCTGGGATGGCCTGGTAAGATACGATGGGGTGGAATTCAAAACCTACCGCCACGATCCGAATGTCGCCAGCAGCCTGGGGTATTTCGAAGTTAGTATGATCATCGCCGATAAATTCAATCATATCTGGATCCGGACGGGTACAAAGCTCTGCCGGTACAACCCGGCCGGCGATGATTTCATCGTTTATGACCAGGCAAAAATTACCGCAGGTTCTTATCGGGAAAAGCCTGAATACTTTCAAACCATCCTGGCCGATCCCGATCATGTTTTACATGTGAAATACGGCCGGGAATTTTACCGGTACAACAACGCGACCGATTCTTTTTCGCCGGTAAAAATTCATTCAGATGAAACGGACTTGTCGGAGATCAACTATGCCGCATTCGATGATGCCGGCTTTTTGTGGTTATTCGAGCTGTTCTTAAATTTTAAACCTGAAAATTATCAAGATAATAATCCTTTTTTTTGAGTACAATAATATTTAACTCCTGTTAATTCATAATGAATAACTGATAATCAAAGTAAACCAGCTAACAAACTATACGTTTGGATTCAATTAATCACACTTTGTCATCGTATACTTTGATAAGTGCCTCCCCTCCCCTTATTCCCCTCCCATGCCGTCTTCGTTTCTTAAAATAATATTCTCCGGGGAGGGGATAATTATTGACTATCCGACGCTTCTGCATCTGCAACTATTGATCCCCTTCGGAGAAGGTGGAGACAAATATAAAATTGCTCCATTTCAATCCTTGATTCTAATGATCAGGTCAAAATGGCCCACGGAGAATAGATACTTTTCGGAAAGTTCTTCCTGCCTTTATTAGCTTTGGAACCTGGAACCTGGAACCTGGAACCTGGAACCTGGAACCTGGAACCTGGAACTTTGGAACTTTGGAACTTTGGAACCTTGAACTAACCCCATGCACCTCATCACTATCGGCGACCTCCACGGCTCCGCAGCCTGGAAACGGATCAACCCGCTCAAATACGACCGGGTGATCTTTGTGGGCGATTACGTCGATTCTGGCCGGTATAATGATGAAGCCATCTATGCCAACCTGAAATCGCTGATACAATGGAAAGAAAAATTGCCGGACAGGATCGTTCTTCTTTGGGGTAACCACGACCTGGCCTATTTCTACGGCGGTCACGAACGGCACTATTGTTCCGGCTTCCGCCCCGATATGCTCTCCCGCCTCTTTTCATTTTATACCCACTACCGGTCGCACTTCCAGGCTGCTTTCCAGATCGGCAATTACCTCTGGACCCACGCCGGCGTTGTGCAACGATGGTTCGACCATTGTATCGGCAGCGAAGTGCTTCCTTCCGACCAGAACCTGGCGGCTACCCTGAACCGACTCTTTGACCAATATTATGAGCCCCTTTATTATGTGAGCGTCATCCGGGGCGGCGTAAATGAAGACGGCGGCATTTTCTGGGCCCACCGGACCGAAACGCTCGAAGATCCGCTGAAAGGCTACCACCAGATCGTAGGGCATTCACAGACACACGAGGGAATCGTCGTCGCCGACCATTTCGGCCCCGATACCTCCGTGACATATGTCGACTGCCTGACGACAAGCCCGGAGTTTTATAAATTGGAGATTTGAGGATTGGGAGATTTGACGATTTGACGAAGGGATATTCGATTGTCCATTGTCGATTTTCGATTTTCGATTTTATTTTGAATTTAGATTTTGAGATTTGTTTGGTTTTTGGAGCTTGTGATTTGGAATTTTTATTGATATTTACAGGATAAATTCAGATCTGCGATTTTATGGATTTCAACTTTTCCGAAGAACAACTCATGATCCGGCAGGCGGCGAAAGATTACGCCGAGCGGGAACTGATCACCGATGTGCTGGAACGCGACGCCAAAGCGGAGATTCCCTGGCGGCATATCAAAAACCTGGGCGAGCTGGGCTTTTTCGGCATCATGGTCGACCCGAAATACGGCGGCGGCGGGATGGATACGCTTTCATACGTGCTGGCAATAGAGGAGATCTCCAAGATCGACGCGGCCATGGGGGTGATCCTTTCGGTCCACAACTCCCTTCCCTGCTACGGCATCCAGAAGTACGGCACCGAAGTGCAGAAAGAGAAATACCTGCCCGACCTGGCCTCCGGCCGGAAGATCGGCGCTTACCTGCTCTCCGAGCCGGAAGCGGGCTCCGACGCGACATCGCAGAAAACGACCGCCGAAGACAAAGGCGACTACTACCTGATGAACGGCACCAAGAACTGGATCTCCAGCGCCAACAGCGGCAGTATCTACATCGTCATGGCCCAGACCTACCCGGAGCTGGGTCACAAAGGGATCAACGCTTTTATCGTCGAAAAAGAGTGGCCGGGAATAAGCCTGTCACCGCACGAAGACAAGATGGGCCTGCGCAGCTCCGATACGCATTCGGTGATGTTTACCGATGTGAAGGTACCCAAAGAGAACCGGATCGGTGAAGACGGGTTCGGCTTCAAATTCGCCATGAAACTGCTCGAAGCGGGCCGCATCAGCATTTCGGCCCAGGCCACCGGCATCGCGGCAGGGGCTTTCGAACGGTCGGTCAAATACGCCCAGGAACGCAAAGCCTTCGGCAAGCTGCTCGTTGACCACCAGGCCATTGCGTTTAAACTGGCCGATATGGCCGTAAAACTGGAAGCGGCCCGGAATTTCGTCTATAAAGCCGCCTGGCTCAAGGATAACAACCAGCCGTTCAGCCTGGCTTCCAGCATGGCCAAGCTGTTCTGCGCCGATGCCGCCATGGAGATCACCACCGAAGCGGTCCAGATCCACGGAGGGTATGGCTATGTGAAAGAATACCATGTAGAGCGCCTGATGCGCGAAGCCAAGGTCACCCAGATCTACGAGGGGACGAGTGAGATACAGCGGATCGTGATCAGCAGGGCGCTGAGGGGGTAGATGGATTGTTCGATTGTTCGATTGTTCGATTGTTCGATTGTTCGATTGTTCGATTGTTCGATTGTTCGATTGTTAATCTTACTGTCAAATATTATAACAATTGAACAATTGAGCTGTTGAACAATTGAGCTGTTGAACAATTGAGCCGTTGAACAATTGAACAGTTGAACAATTGAGCCGTTGACTAATCTTTTTTATCTTTGATGATTCTTTTAATCATTAATTTTAAACTGGAGGATATGTGGGATGGAAAAGAAATATTTAAAATTAAATGATATTGATTCCTATAAGAGGGCTTTTCATCTGAGTAATAAAGTCTGGAACATCGTAATTTCCTGGGATCATTTTTCGAAAAATACTGTCGGATCGCAATTTGTCCGGGCTGTGGATTCAATTTCTGCAAACCTGGCTGAAGGTTTTGGCAGATTTTCCAAAAAGGATAAGATTAAGTTTTATCGCATTGCAACGGGTTCGCTAAAAGAATCTTTGGATTGGAATGAAAAGTCAAAACATCGAAACCTGATATCGGAAGAAATCTATCTGGAAATATTTAATGAACTGAATGCATTGCCATTAGAGATCAACCAACTTATAAAATACATAAATATGTCTCTTAAAAAATAATATTAAATTTGCCCGACAATAGAACAATAGAACAATAGAACAATAGAACAATAGAACAATAGAACAATAGAACAATAGAACAATAGAACAATAGAACCCATGAAAATCCTCATCTGCCTCTCCAACGTCCCTGATACCACGACAAAAATCAAATTTACCGGCGATATGAAAAGTTTTGATGCTGCCGGTGTGCAATGGATCATTAACCCGTGGGACGAACTGGCGCTGACCCGCGCCCTGGAACTGAAGGAAACCTCGGGCGCCACCATCGAAAAAGTGACCGTGCTGACCGTTGGCAAAGCCGATACCGAGCCGACCCTGCGCAAAGCGCTGGCCATCGGCGCCGACGACGCGGCCAGGATCGACGCCGATCCGAAAGACGCCTACCAGGTAGCTTCCCAGATCGCCGGCTTCCTGAAAACACAGCCGTATGAGATCGTCCTCTGCGGAATCGAATCCAGCGATTACAACGGGAGCATCGTCGGCGGGATGCTGTCGGAATTCCTCGACTGTACCTCGGTTTCTTCTGTTTCCGGATTGCAACTGGAAAACGGTACCATCCGGCTCAACCGCGAAATCGACGGCGGACAGGAGGTGGTGGAGGCCGGCGTTCCATTCGTTGGCATCGTTCAGAAAGGAATTGCCAAAGAGCCCCGTATCCCTTCGATGCGCGGTATCATGATGGCACGGTCGAAACCGCTGGCTGTGGTTCCGGCATTCGAGACCGAAGAGCTGACCGAGTTCACCAGCTATGAACTGCCCTCCGCGCACGCCAAATGCAAAATGATCGATGCGGAAAATATCGGCGGACTGGTGGAGGTGCTGAAAAATGAACTGAAAGTAATTTAGTTCAAAGTTCAAAATTCAAAATTCAAAGTTTATAATTTAGAATTCTTAATATGTCAGTATTAGCTTTTACAGAGAATTGGGACGGTAAGTTCAAGAAGATCAGCTTTGAACTGATCTCATATGCACATCAGCTTGCACAAAAAATGGGGACGCATGCGGTCGCGTTATCGATCGGCAGTGTTTCGGAAGATGAGCTGAATAAGCTGAAGCATTACGGCGCTTCAAAGATCATCAAAGTGGAAGACAGCCGGATCGACGGCCTGGTGAACAAGGCATATGCCGCCATCATCGCCCAGGTGGCCGAAAAGGAAGGGGCAAATGTTGTGGTGTTCTCACATAATTTTACCGGCAAGGCCCTTGCTCCGAGAGTGGCCGTGAAACTGAAAGCCGGCGTGGCATCCGGCGTGAATGCCGTTCCCGATTCTGTCGAACCGTTTGTAGTAAAAAAAGGGGTATTTACCGGGAAAGCTATCGGCCACATCACGATAAAATCGCCAATTAAAGTGCTGACACTTTTCCCCAACAGCGTGGAAACCCTCACGGCCGACGAGCCTGCAACGATCGAATCGTTCACTCCGCAGCTGACCGACGCTCATTTCGGAACCAAAGTAGTCGATGTAAAAAAAGTAACCGATCAGATCCTGCTGACCGATGCCGACGTCGTTGTTTCAGGCGGCAGGGGAATGAAAGGCGCCGACAAATGGGGACCGCTGGAAGAGCTCGCAGGGCTGCTGGGAGCTGCATTGGCATGCTCCAGGCCCGTCAGCGACGAAGGCTGGCGCTCGCATCATGAACATGTGGGCCAGACCGGCAAAGTCATCGGCCCCAACGTCTACATCGCCCTGGGCATCTCGGGCGCTATCCAGCACCTGGGAGGCGTCAGCGCTGCCAAACACATCATCGCCATCAATACCGATAAAGACGCTCCCATCTTCGAAGCCGCCGAATACGGCATGGTGGCCGATGTTCACCAGGTGCTGCCGCAGCTGGTGGAAGCAGTGAAAGAAGCGAAGAAACATTAAGATATTTTGATATTTTGATATTGTGATGTTGTGATATTGTGATGTTGTGATATTGTGATGTTGTGATGTTGTGATATTATGGCATTATCATGTTTTGATTTTTTTTGTTTTGCTTTTGTGATTTATTGTTTGAAAGAGAGATACCGGGGGGATTCAACGGAGGACTATAACACAGAAGATAAAACACAAAACTTAGGATTTAAAACTTATGCCGACTGTTGTTTCTCTCCATTCTGATATCCTCGATTTCTGCCGGGCCAATGCCGATGAGGCGCTGGTAAGAAAGTACTCCCGCTATTTCAAAGAAGGAGGGTATGACGCATATGGCGTGACTTATCCGTTGATGCAGGAGAAGGTGAAATCTGTCCTGGAAACGCCCGGGGTTGATCTGGGATTGATCATGGAACTCAGCCGGCTGCTTGTCCCCGGGACCAAATACGAAGAGCCTGCCATTGCCCTGATGCTGGTCAAAGCCATGAAGAAGCACTATACCGATGATACTTTCCGGGAGATCGTCCACTGGTTCGATATCGGAATACGCAACTGGGCCCATACCGATGCGCTGTGTTCGGAGATCTTGTCGGTTTTCCTTCTGAAGAAGATCGTAGATTATAAAGAAATTGGAAAATGGAAACAGGGGGAGAATAAATTTCAGCGGAGGGCGGTGCCGGTTGCATTGATCAAACTGATGAAAGAGACGAAGAGAGTTGAGGAATATGTTCGTTTTATCGAGCCGCTGATGATGGATGCAGAGCGGGAGGTGCACCAGGGGGTTGGCTGGTTCCTGAGAGAGGCGTGGAAGATTGATCCTGAACCTGTTGAAGAATTTTTACTGAAATACAAAAACACTGCCGCCCGCCTTATCTTTCAGTATGCTACGGAGAAAATGACGCCGGAGGGGAAGGCGAGGTTCAGGAGGGAGAAAAGGTAATAGTCATCAAATTTTATCCTCAAGGTCTTTGAAATTATCAAACCAATATTTACGGTAATCCTGAGGTACGGCGGCAATACCACCCTGTGCAGGCATTAGAAACAGTTTTGCTGCAATCCGAAAACCATTGTAGGTAAACATCCTGGGATGACCTGAAAGTGGATCTTCATAAATCTGCCTGAATCCATCAATTTTTAATATTCCATCCGTATGGGCAGTCCCTTTTGGATCGATAAATAGTATCTGGTAATCAGATCCTTTTTTTAACCAGAATATAAAATCGGGTTTGAATCTTGAAATCCTGTTTTCCCTAAGGCTATAATAAGGAATATATACCTCATCAAGACTTTGATCCAGCTTTGAAAACATCCACCAATCAAATCTTTTAAATAAAATGCCGCTATTTTTCAGGTAATCGCTTAATAATTCAAGGAATTTTACTTCACTGGGAACTGTTATAATGTGATTTAAGTAATCCAGCTTTTCCCTCTCCGAAATAATCAACGGAATATAATAGTGATTCGGAATATACTTAATGTGCAGTTCCTCAAATGTAGCCTCCTCCAGAAAATCTAATTCAAGCTGCCTGATTTTTTGCTTATAGATGTCCCGATCCTGTGTTTCATCAAATTCTTTGTCTATGTCTTTTTCTTGTTCGGCTTTGTGTTCATAATTCTTGACCTGTTTGATCTTCTCCAGGATTGAATCATATCTGACGCCATCATCGAACCTGATCTTTTTAAAATGAACGATCTCCTCCTCCAGCTCTTTAAACCGCTCCAGTTCCTTATTTCGAATGCCCAGGTAATCGAAAATTCGTTTTAGAATCAGAACAGGATCAGAAATTGACCGTGACTCGCTAAAATCAAAGTATTGATCCTGATCGTCAAAACATTTCGCAACTTTCTCCAGGATCTTCAGATTGGTTTCAAACTTAACCAGAGTTACCTTATTTCCAAGATATTCATAAAGCGTCCTTCCGAGGGCAAAGTCACTTTTACTGATCCGAAACTTCTGAACAGTATTCTCCTCAGCGTAGTTTTTTTCCGAATCTTTATAAACAGGGATCAATAATTGCTTTTCTTCCCTGGCTTTATTGACCTGAAATTCCTGACCGATGTCACGGCCTGTTCTTTGTTCTCTAAGCGTCTGAATTATTTGCTTCAGGTTTGCAGCATTGGTTCCAAACACGTACAGGCTCTCAACCGGCAATATGCTAGTTTTCAAATCCTGGAAAAGCCTTGCCGGTACCTCGTTTCCGGAAACAAGATTTTGGAGTCTTTTTCGCTTGTTCTTCAAAGGCTCGATCCTTACTCCCCGGCCCACTGATTGCAAAACGAACTTTTTTGCATCTTTGCCCATACCAATATTGACAAAAAGAACGATATTCGGCCTGTTTGAGTCCCATCCTTCATAGAACGATCTGGAACCCATCAACAAATTGATTTCCGAGTCATCCTGGTTAAGCTTTTTAAAAATACTTTCATTTTCAAAGCTTTCGTTGATTTCGTATCCTTCAAGCTTGTCTTTCAGCCAGCCCGAAATATCCCCGATTTTAATGAGTCCGAAGGGTTTATCCGATGACTGAAGCTTGAAAATGATCTCATTTCTGTTACCGGGAATTTTTAAAACCTCAATCCTACCCGGAAATGACGAATTGTAAATATTCTCGGTAATATCCTGGTATTGAATCTCCCTTAAGAGCTCCTTGTTAATATTAAGATTCAGCTGTTCGAATTCATAAGAGGGATTATCTTCAATTTCCTTGATTAACTCCTCTCTGGCTGTGTTAAAAAAATCTTCAGGAATTTCATTAGCAGCGATTTTCTCAATTTCCGAAAAGAACAATTGCAAATCCGATTCTTCCGTATCGACTGAATTGACTAATGTCAACAACAATGGCCTGTGATACAGCGATTGATGATACTGCCTGATCTTCCTGAAATATTTATTGATGTAGGTTAGCAGGATTAAGGTTTTGAGGACAATCTTCTGTTTTTCAATGAGCGAATAATCGTCCTTATCGCGGAATGCTGTAACCTTGGAACCGGAAATATAAATATGTTTCCCATAGCCCTCTTCGATAAATCTCGAAAGATTGAAATTAAAAACACATGTTGCATAATCTCGTGGATCCGTGAATGTTGCCGAAAAGTTGAATAAAAATCCGTTCCGTGTTAAGATGGTATAAAGTATCTGCCTTTTACTGTCCTCTTTATCTCCTTTGTGGGCTTCATCCAGGATGATATACCACTTGCCTTCGTTTTGGTAATTCTTATAACTGATGATCTTCTCCTTCTGCTCATCCGAGATCAGGTCGGAGCGGTAATAAAATACAGTGATTTCATTTTTACCAAAAGATAAAACATTTTCATGCTTAACCTGGTCGTACTCCTTAAGGCTTTTCAGGTTGATTTTGCTATCGGAATTGAATGCATTGAACTGCTCGACATGGTTTTTAAACTGGTCGATCAGGTCATCCCGGTGGGCAAGAAATAAAATATCCCTGGCCGGTATTTCATTGTTCTGCAATAATTTACGAAGTAAATCTATGAGCTTGACAATGACCAGCGTCTTTCCTGAACCAGTGGCCATCCAGTAGCTCATCCGGTTAATGAAGTATGCAAATGAGATTTTCCTGTTTTGTACCGGATAATCTTTCTCATATTCCATCAGAAATTTTGCTGTTTTTCTTTCCTCTTTGCCTTCCAGGTTAAAATCAAGATTCTCTTCAATATCAAAGTAGCCGTAGAATTTATCTTTTTCCCCGTTTTCATCTTTATAAAAACGATGAAGCGCTTTCAGCGTATTTTTCAAAGCGTCTTGCTGAAAGTTGAAAAGGGTCTTATCTTCCGAGAACCGGCCAAAATCAAAGTCCTGCCATACCTCAGGAAGGTTATCAAACGAAATATTATCGGCTATGGATTGGAGGTAAAGTTTCATGATTTATCCCGCAATTTTTTTTTACTCTCAGGTGATTTCAGGTAGTTTTCCCTGGAAGATATTTTCCTGCCAAGGCGTTTTTCAAGCTTCCGTTTTGCATCGCCGGCAATATTGCCCCCATCCCGCGCATCTTTCTTTAACTTTGGCATCCCCTGGGAGTCTTCATTTCTGGTAATTTCAGTGGTTGCGCGTTCGCCCAACATGGTAAATATCAGTTCAAAATCATTCATGTGATCCCTCAGGTTCTCCCGCTTCAGGCCTTTGAAGTTTTTATATTCCGAAGGAGTCATTCCGAAGGTAGCTTTTGAGATTTCTGCAGTTAAAATCTCATAATCCTTTTTTTCTTCAGCGCCGCGTTTCTGCCATTCATCCGTGAGTTCTTCCCGGATGGCAATTCCCCTTATACGCTTTTCAATCCAGTCGTCGCTGTAGCCTTTCAGTTTGTATAGTATCCGCGTTCTTTTGGTAGCCAGCTCGGGATTTTCGATCTCTTTGACCCGTTCGAAACCGGTTCTGGCTAACCAGCGTTTGAATGGCTCTGCTTTCGGCGATGGAATGGATTGGATGATCCTGAATATGCCTTCGGTGTCTGCACAGTCCGTTTCACGGAGCTTTCCGTCGGGAGCAGGCAATTTCAACCCGTGACAGTTTGTCACGACTTCACTTCCTTCTTCTTTCAGTCGCTGTTTCAGTTTTCGCCAGTATGCGCCGGGATCGACACTTTCTGTCAAGACTCCGCAAACATCCACTACTGAGAACCACCATTCATCCTCATGCAGAATCTTACGAACCTGCTTTCCCTTAAATAATGCAATCTTCGTCGGTTCCATCTTATTCCCACCAGATTAAAGGTTTGACCAGCCGGTAATCCAGCTCTTTCGTATTGATCCTGCTTCCATCGGCAAATTCCACTTCGTTTTCCCGGATGGCTTTTATCCATTTGCCGGTAAGATTCGATAATGTCTCCGCTACATCAATGCCCGGGTAAAGCTTTTCGAGGTCAATACTTACTTTATTTTGCTCATAATCAATCTCTAATGCCTTCAGCATCTTTTCATCTTTCAGGAAAACATACTGGCTGTATGCCTTTTCATCATTTTGATTAAACAAATCCGAGTCGTTGTAAATACACTTGTTTAAGGCCTCTTCGTATTGCTCGAGCTCGTAGTATTTGAAGAAACCGCCGCCTGCAAATCCATTTTCTTTTGCAACAACAGTATTTCTACCATTATATAAATCCCCCTTTAATCTCGGTATTATCTCAACATAAAAATGTTCTGCTAGCTCAATTCCAATGAACTTTCTCTTTTCAATTTTCAACGATGTACAGACTGTTGTTCCACTACCAGCATAAAAATCCAAAATAATCCCTCCAGCATTCGAAGATGACTTAATTATTCTTTCTAATAATTTTTCTGGCTTTTGTGTATCAAAATTAACTCGCTCATTAGATGTAGGTTGTTGTTGAAATGATTTAATGTCATTCCAAACTTCAACAAAAGGTGCATTTTCATCAACTGTTTGAGTTAACTCTCTCCATACTTCTGGAAATGGTCTTTGAATATCAATCAGATCACTAAGCATATTCCACACATCACCATATGGTTTCTGTTTTTCAAGTATGTCTTTTTTATAGATTCTTCTACCATGAGCCACTTGGAATAATTCACCTCTTTCATCTTTTTGTTTGAAGCTTTCAAGATACTTAAGTGTATGAGGTTGAATTACTTTATTAAAAATGCTTCTCTCAGCTTTTGAATAAAAAAGTATATTTTGGTGGCCTAGAATCCAATTATAAATAGCTCCTTTAACTTTATATCCTGAAAGGACCTGAATATCCCAAATTAATTCCCTTTTAAAACATTCTTTACCAAAAACATGGTTAGTTATTAGACGTCCCAGATAATTAGCATTCTCATCAAGATGAATGTAAAGGTTTCCATTCGATTTTAACAAGCTATTTGAAAGACTAAGCCTGTCATTTAAAATAGACAACCATGTGCTATCTTGATAATTATCAATATAATCAAAATCATCTCCTGTATTAAATGGAGGATCTATATAAACTAAATCAATCTTGCTTTTGAATTTCAGTCGAATGGTAATCAGCGCCTGGTAGTTTTCGCTTTTGATAAGCCAGCCGTCGAGTTGCCGGTCGAGGTTGTCGAATAATGCCAGGATCTCAAGCTCAAGGCTTTTAAAATATTTCGTATCGAAAGGCAGGTGTTCAAATTTCTTGTCCCCCTGTATATCAGCGGTTTTGAATTGTTCATCCACAATACCTAATTCCTGCCATTCCTTAATTTGTTCCTTTATTCCCGGATGTTCCAGCAGTTTTTTAACCAGGCCGGCATCGGTTATTTTATCAAGGGTAATAACGTAATTGCTGTTTTTAACGAATTTGGGCTTGTTCCATATCTTCACCAGTTCATCTTCAAACTGGGCAATGAAATCAATGATCCTGAACGCGATGCTTTTCAGGACCTGAAGCTGGTTAACCCGTTCGCCCGACCATTCTTTCGCGCCATCCCAGAAATACTGGAAGCTCCAGAGCTTGAACTGCTCCTGCAGGAATGCCCGGGCATTCTTATTGATAAAGAAATCCACCTCGCTTTGCTTCTCAAATACCCTGAAAGCCCGTTCAAGCTGTTCTTCGGTAATCGCAATATTTTTCTTTTTCAGGTCTTTTAAAATATCTGCAGTTTTCGTAACTGTCCCTTTTTCAGAGTATTTCGTGATAAATAATATTGTTCCGTCTTCCCTTACATTCTTTAATTCAAAGATGACGGTCCTCTTTTCATTCGCTTTCTTGTTTTCAATTGTTCCGGCATCGAAATAAAACTTCAGTTCCTCGAATTCGACCGGCATACTCTTAAAAATCCGGTCCGTCTTTACATAATAGAGCATCTGGGTTTTCCAGAACAGGATCACGTCTTTCTCATCGGTGTAAACTTTTTCGTAGATATTATTGTGGAAAGGCGTGGAATTGAAATAGATAGAGCCACTTTGGGTAAAATAGCGGCTGAAAAAAGAAAATAATTTATCGAAAAGCTCATCACGAAAATGAGGGTATTGTTCTAAAGCATGGTCAATATCAGCCTGGAGCACCTTTTCAATCTGTGCATAATAACCGGATTTAATGCGCATCAGGTTAATAAATCCACCCTTACCCTCAATTTTAGCTCCTATAAAAACGTCCTGAAGCGCTTTGTAAAACTTATTTTCTTTACTCATAAATAATTGAATATAAATGCTATGAAAAGAATATGTTATAGACTAAATTCCCTTCAAATATAATCCAAATCTGTGATTACTCCGGGAAATCTGTGGTGAAAATCCTTTTCCATTACAAATAACAAATTAGCCTTCTAATCCATCATTTTACATAATTTTACACTCTTGATTGAAATCTTTTGAAGAATATCCTTGCTATATTGCTGATATCCGTTATCCTCCTCCCCATCTCAGGGACTTACCTCTTTTTTCATTTTAAAGAAATTCAAATAAAAAAAGAGGTTAATGAATTCATTCAAAATAAAATAGAAGAAAAAGATATCATTACCTTAAGGTTTTCTGATAAAGAGATAAAGACCAGGCTGGTTTGGAAACATTCCCGGGAGTTTATCTTTGAAGGAAATATGTACGACATTGTTGATCAGGGTGTTGATGGTAATATCACCTGGTACAGATGCTATCGCGATCACAAGGAGACCCGGCTATTTAATGAGAAAGAAAAGCGGATAGCCCGGGCCATAGGCAACGATCCGGCTCAGAAAAAACAATCCGAAAGGATAAAACAGATCTTAAAAACCGCTTTCCAGAATAAGTCAATTAACTGGAATATTCTCCTTCCCCCACCCTCAATTATTCTATTTTCCATTTTCCATTTTCCATTTTCCATTTTCCCTCCATCTCCGCCAGTCCCGCCGCCTGAATGTGCATAGATAACATTCTTTTAACCACATAGGCAGATAGAACACATAGGATACACAATAGATTCTATGTGGTTACTGTTTTGCCCTTTCCCGAAAAATCGGGACAAGTTGTGTTTATTTTATTAATATTTATTATGATAAAATATAAAATCTGAAAGATGAAAAGATTTATATCTCTATTTATATTTACTCTGGCATGCATATCTCTTCATGCACAAATAATTACCATAAAAGACAAAGAGAATTACCAACCGCTGGACCTGGTCACCCTGTCCAGCCAGGAACCGGCAGCATCGGCCATCACCAATATTAAAGGACAGGCTGATATTTCCGCATTCACGGGATCATCCCTGATCGAGATCCGGTTGCTGGGATACGAACCGGTGAAAATAAGCTGGGCCGACCTTGCAAGAGCAGGCTTTCACCTCAACCTCAGCCAGTCTGCCATATCCCTCGACCAGGTGATCATCTCGGCTACGCGCTGGAGCCAGATGACCCGCGAGGTGCCCTCAAAGATCACGTTGATTTCGGCCAAGGAAGTTGCCCTGCAGAATCCCCAAACGGCCGCCGACCTGCTGGGCGCCTCCGGTGAAATTTTCATCCAGAAAAGCCAGCTCGGAGGGGGCAGCCCGATGATCCGCGGTTTTGCCACCAACCGCGTTCTGCTGGTCGTCGATGGAATCCGCATGAATACGGCGATTTTCCGCAGCGGGAACCTGCAGAACGTCATCGCTCTCGATCCGTTCGCCGTGGAAAAGACCGAGATCTTCTTCGGCCCCGGTTCGGTGATCTATGGCAGCGATGCCATCGGCGGGGTCATGAACTTCCAGACCCTCACTCCCCGTCTCTCCGTGAACGGTGAGCCTTATATATCTGGCAATGCCGTAACTCGCTTCTCATCCGCCAATAAAGAAATGACAGGTCATTTAGATGTCAACGTGGGATGGAAAAAGTGGGCCATGGTCACAAGCTTTTCTCAATTTCATTTCTCTGATCTCAGGATGGGATCGAATGGCCCCGACGATTATCTCAGGCCGAATTACGTCATCCGCCAGGACAGCGCTGATGTGGTTATCACCAATCCCGATCCGCTGGTGCAGACCCCTACCGGATACGACCAGACCAGCCTGATGCAGAAGGTCAGGTTTTCGCCGAATGCCAACTGGGATCTGACATACGGGATTCATTATTCGACAACCACCAACGTGTCGCGTTACGACCGTTTGCTCAGGACCAAAAACGGCCTTCCCCGGAGCGCCGAATGGTACTACGGCCCGCAGACCTGGATGATGAACACGCTGAACATCGAGAACAAGGCTACCGGTGGAATTTACGACCGGATGAATATCCGCCTGGCGCACCAGTTGTTCGAGGAGAGCCGTCATGACCGCGACCGGAACAAAGCTACAAGATTCAATCGCTTTGAAAAGGTGAATGCTTATTCCGTCAATATCGACTTTACGAAGATAATACGGGAAAAACACCGGCTTTTCTACGGCCTGGAATACATTTCCAACAAAGTTGAATCGACCGGGACCGACGAGGATATCACAACCGGTGAATCAATCCCGGGCCCGGCCCGTTACCCGCAGTCGACCTGGGCTTCGTACGCTGCTTACCTGACGTACCATTACAAAATCAACGAAAAGTTTAATCTGCAGGCCGGGGCACGGTACAATCACTACACGCTGGATGCGGAATTTGATACGACCTTTTACCCCTTCCCGTTTACGGCTGCAAATCTGAGCGACGGGGCCATTACCGGAAGCGTGGGCCTGGTGTACAACCCGGCCGAGAAATGGTCGTTCGGGGCCGACATTTCCACAGGGTTCCGTTCGCCCAATGTGGACGACATCGGAAAAGTATTTGACTCAGAACCGGGGGCGGTGATGGTGCCCAATCCCGATCTGAGCGCCGAGTATGTGTACAATGCAGAGATTGATATTGCCCGGGTGTTCGGTAATTTCATGAAGATCGACCTGGTGGCCTACTACACCTATCTCGACCATGCCCTTGTCAGGCGGGATTTTACGCTGAACGGGCAGGACAGCATCTTTTATGACGGCGAGATGAGCCGGGTGCAGGCGATGCAGAATGCGGCTTTTGCCACCGTATATGGAGTCCAGGCTGAGGTGGAGGTGAAACTCCCGTCGGGGTTCGGATTTTCGACACAGTTCAACTACCAGAAAGGGGAAGAGGAGCTTGACGACGGCACGAAGAGCCCGCTGCGTCATGCAGCCCCCTGGTTTGGCAAATCGGGGCTGACATTTTCGGCCGACAAGCTGAAGATAGACCTGTATGCGGCATACAGCGGCGAAGTCAGTTATGAGAGCCTGCCGCCGGAGGAGCAGGGCAAAGACTACATGTATGCGAAAGACGAAGATGGCAATCCCTACTCGCCATCATGGTACACCTTGAATTTCAAGGCCATGTACCAGATCAGCGACATTTTATCGGTCAGCGGCGGAGTGGAGAACATCACGGATGTCAGGTACAGGCCATACAGCAGCGGGATCACGGCGCCGGGGCGGAACCTGGTGTTGTCGCTCCGGGCGAGTTTCTGATGGAATAAAATGAGACTCCATCTCGAATCGGTGAGACTCCATCTCGAATCGGTGAGATGGAGTCTCATTAAAAAAATATTTAACTCCATTCGATCTATCATGTAATTTTCATAATTTTAAGGCATTAGAAATTTGCCTATCGGTGAAATTATGAGACTCCATCTGGTTTATTTCTGTTTTCTATGGATCAATGTACTACTCTGCCAACCAACAACAGCCCAATGGACCTGGCAAAACCCGCTACCGACGGGCAATACGTATCGTGGCAGCAACTTCATCGATACCCAGACTGGTTGGGTCGTCGGCGGCTATGGCTGTATCCTGAAAACTTCCGATGGCGGGACCACCTGGGTGCTGCAGAACAGCGGCGTGACTACCGATCTGTATGGCGTATATTTCCTGGATGAAAACTATGGCTGGGCAGTCGGAAACGGCGCCACGATCCTGCATACCAAGAATGGCGGAAACGATTGGATGATCCAGCACGGCGGTTCCGGCTCCGGTTCTTATATCAATTCGGTCTATTTTTCTGACTCATTACACGGATGGACTGATGGAACCAACGGTGGAGGCCAGTATTTTGAAACAACCGATGGGGGTAATACCTGGCTGTGGAGAAGCATTCCGGGCGTTTCGTATTCCTGGGAACTTTCGTCCATGTTTTTTACCGATTCCCTTTTCTTCTGGGCCCTCACGGGAGTCGACCAGATTTCGCACACGGAAGACGGCGGAAATACCTGGATAACGGGGCCATCGCCAACCGGCTGGGGAGAGATGTTTTTCTTAAATCATGATACTGGATGGATGACCGACAGTCACCGGATTTACCGCACCACCGACAGAGCCCTGACCTGGGAAGAACAGTTGCCGATGCAGGGGCCGGCTATTTACGATCTCTTTTTTACAGACGCCCTGCATGGATGGGCAGGTGGTGAGGGCTTATTGCTAAAAACAGCGGATGGCGGAGAATCCTGGGAGAGTTACGAAACAGATGTGCTCTTCCTGGCTATTGAGTTTTCAGATATGCTGAACGGATGGGCCGTAGGAGGTTGGGCAGGAGAATTATATCATACACTTGACGGAGGAAATACGTGGGAAGATAAGCGTGCAGGCAGTGATGGGTATATCACTGCCATCAGTTTCGGTAGTCCCGAATTTGGCATAGCAGGCTATTTTGAAGATGATTACCACTCCCTGTTGATGACAACAGACGGTGGGGCCGCATGGGACCGCCTGACGATTTTGGAAGATTCCATACGTTGGAATGCTCTTTGGGTGGAGGATAATATCAATGCCTGGGTTTGCGGAGATGACGGAACGATAGTTCATTCGGGCGACGGCGGGCAATCCTGGCAAGTCCAGCGTGAAAATTCACCCGGAGCCTGGTTTTCTGAACTGCAGTTCCTGGATCCCCTTACCGGATTTTCTGTAGGGATTGATGCCGGATACACCAATATCCTTCTTGCCAGGACTTACGACGGAGGGCAGAACTGGTCTACTCTGCCGTTCCATTATTCGGCTTCGCCACAGGGTATGTGGTTTACCGATCCGTTAAATGGATTTCTTGTAGCCACCGACATGAACACAGACGCACAGGTTCTCCTGACAACCTATTCCGGTGGCGAAAGCTGGATCATCACCGACCTGCCGCTCGATGATGATGAGGATGCTTCGTCGGTTTGCTTTACCACTTCATTAAAAGGCTTTATCGGAGCCGACAATTGCATTCTGCGAACCCACGACGGAGGCCAGAACTGGGAGAGATACAATATCAATGGAGGCCAGATATTTTCCCTTTCCTTTCCCGATTCCCTGAACGGCTGGTGTATTGGCAAAATTTATTCTGATAGAGCAGTATTGCGCACAAACAATGGCGGTGAAAGCTGGGCTGAGGTCCCTGTGATTTCCGACAATACCTTGACCGACTTAGCTTTCACAGCGCCTGACAACGGATGGATCTGCGGATACGGCGGCCTGATCCTGAAATGGGGCGAAAACAACCCGGTCTCTATCAGGGATGATGATACGCCTGTTAATGTTTCCGTTCCGCTAATTTTCCCGAATCCGGCAAGCCATTGGCTGAACATTGACCTTACCGTTTTCCCGGAAAACCAGAAAATATCATATAGAATCTTTGATATTCAGGGTGAGGAAATCGGGACGGGATCATATCAAAATAAGGGAAGCTTTGACCGGTTAACGATTGATCTGGGAGATATTCAACCGGGTTTGTACATAATTGATATGGTTTCTGGAGGAGTAAAACAAGGCGGGAGGTTCGTTGTTGTTCAATGAGACTCCATCTCGAACCGGTGAGATGCCATCTGCTTTCACTCGAGACTCCATCTCGAAAAATTGAGATGGAGTCTCACAGTGCACGGATATGCCAGGCGGAACAAATGATTGATATATAGCTTTATAAGTAGATTATGAAAAAGACCGTATTCACACTACTGTTGCTGGGAATAGTTCCATTTACCTTACAATCTCAATTCTTAAAAGGGACAATCCTTAAAACAAAACCCTTTCAGGATTTCGTCGCTTATAATCCGACCTTTGGAATGGAAAAAACGGTTGGTAAGTTATTCAGCGCAGAGCTTGAATTTATGTACCGTAACAGGAGCTGGAATGTATCCGGTGGAGAATGGGATCTTGGCCGCTTTTACGATGCCGGCGGATTCAAAATTGTGATCGGATCAAGGATCTATTTTGGAAAAACAAACAGGAACCTGGATCAAGAAACTCAAAAAGCTCCGTTTGCCTGGTATGGAGCCATCCAGTTGGGCTATAACCTCAGCACTACGTATAATGTCGACCGGAAAGCTACAGTTTCAGGCATTTATATGTATACGGCTGACATAGATAAAAACTGGCTGGAGCTGAATATCGGTATCGGACGGCAATTTTACTTATTCAAAACAATAACCCTGGATCTTAACCTGGGGCCCTCCATTTATTTTCCACACCAGGAAAAAACAACCATTACAAAAAGTGAAGATTTGAGCGAAATCGGGACGACGAAAACCGAGGATTTCAATTTTGGACGAATTATCAGGCCAAATCTAATCCTATCATTAGGATATTATTTTAAATAATAACAGCGGCCAATCCCGCATCAAAACAAAATAGCCATGAAAAAGTTTTATCTATTATGCCTGCTTCTCATACTGTTCATGATTACCCGGGCACAATCGTATATCCCTTTACCGGATACCAATGCTTATTGGAATGAGATAAAATTCTACCAGGGCCAGTGCGACCCGCCGGATTTTTGCAGGTACACCTGCTATTTCCAGGGGGATACAGTTCTCAATTCTTTATCTTATCATAAAGTTTATAAAAATGACAGTTATGAAATTTCCTATTCCGGAGGATTAAGGCAGGATGGTGAAAAAGTCTATTACTGGGATCGGGACTGCGATTCGCCGGTACTTCTGTACGATTTCGGGCTGACCGTCGGGGATTCCATAGCCCTGGCCTGCATGCTATGCGATGAAGAGCCGCTGTACGCCCAGGTAGTCTCCGTCGACTCGGTGATGATCGGGGATATGAGCTACCGGAAAAGGATCAATTTCACCTATGGTTATTCCTATTCGTGGATCGAAGGGATCGGAAGCGTGTACGGCTTGCTGTATCCGTATTATTCCTGCATTTTATGTGTCTGTTACCAGAAACTGGTCTGCTTCGAGCAGGATGGCCAGGTCCTTTACCTGAATGAATCGGATGTTCCCTGTTTCAATTTCGTCAATCCACCGGGAGACATCGATCCGGCCTCCGAATGGCGCGTGGATTCGTGGACGGCCGAACCGGATTATTCGACGAATTCATACTACCGGGATTTTATAGATGGGGATACCATCATCAATACAATAAGATATCATAAGGTTTACCAATCAGGATATACCTATTATCTGAATTATCCTCCGGGATATTATTATTATTATGAAGATGTATTTCATGGGCTGTTGAGGGAAGAAGATAACCGCTGGTATACAATTAATTACAATGGCCAGGATGAGTTGCTGTACGATTTTACCCTGGATGTAGGCGATACTGTTTACTCGGCGTTTACTTTTATTTTTGAAGATCCGATCATCGTAACGGGCGTCGATTCGGTCCTGGTTGGCGGAGATTACAAAAGGCGCCTGGAATTGAATTCTGAAGAAGGCGGCGGAGCGGAATACATTATAGAGGATATTGGGGCCACTTCCGGCCTGTTCGAAAACATGTTCTTCTTCGAATGGGGATCGGAACTGGTTTGCTTTGCTAAGAACGGCGTTTCTCTGTGGGGAGCCTCAACGGAAGAGTGCGACCTGGCCGTGGCTATCGGGGAAGCAGAAACCCATCCGAACGCGTGCTTTATTTCACCCAACCCGGCAACTGGCCATTTGATCCTGACATTATACGGAAGCACCGGAGAAGCATCTTTCACCCTGATCAATCTTTTGGGAAATGTGGTCATGGAGGGCTCATTTACTTCTCCATCCATTAATAAAATTGATTTAAATACTTATTCTCCGGGTATCTACTTAGCGGTTATCATAACAGCAGATACAAGGGAAACCATCAAGGTGGTTAAAAGATAGTTGCCTCTTTTATGCTTCGAGCAAGATGGATTGTAGGTGATCGAGACGCCATCTCAAATCGGTGAGACTCCATCTCCTTTCATCGAGACTCCATCTCGAAAAATTGAGATGGAGTCTCATTAATTAAAAAAATCTACATAAATATCTAGACTTTTCCTATATTTTTGCTTATATTTGACCCTCAATCCTTTACTAAAGGATAATTCAACCTTATTATCAATTAATCCAAAAAATCTTACGTATGACACAGATTAAAATTGCTTCATTCAACCTGGAAAATCTTTTCACCCGGCCGGTTGCGATGAACCAGGACACCGATGCCGCCGGAGCCGCCGCTATCGAAGATCATGCGCTGGCCAACACCATCATCAATAAAGAGGTTTACACTGACAGCGACAAACAAACACTCATTGAATTGTCGGGTAAATACAAATGGCACACGCTCAACCCTCCGAAGAATGCGCTGGTTCAGTTGCAGAAGATCAGAGGATCGCTGTTCCGGAAACCCAAAAACGGCCCCCTGGAAGTGGTTGCCAAAGGCCGCGACAGCTGGGTGGGATGGTTTGAGCTCCTTACCGAAGACGTTAGCTGGAAAGCCACCTATAACACCGGCAGGGTTATCGATGCCGTCAGGCCCGATATTTTGATCACGGTTGAGGTTGAAAACAGGCCGACCCTGGGCCGTTTCAACGAACAGATCCTCAAAGCCCATTTCGGTTTCTCCTATAAGCATTTTATGGTCATCGACGGCAATGATATGCGGGGAATTGACCTGGGGATCATGAGCCAATACCCGATCGTGGAGATTCGTAGCCATGTGGATCTGCCGACGAACGGCGGGCATGTTTTTTCCCGTGACTGCCCGGAATACGACATCATCCTGCCGGAAAATAAAAGGATCGTCATCATCCCGAATCACCTGAAATCCAAAAGAAACGGCGATGACACAGAATCCAGGGAGAGAAGGAAACTCCAGGCGGATTCAGCCCATGCTATCGCTTTATCGGCATTGAACAGGTCGGATCTGGTGCTGATCGGTGGCGATCTGAATGACACACCCGGCAGCGAACCGCTGCAAGGTTTATTCAACGACGGATTCACCGACGTGAGCTCTCATCCCGACTACCCGGCCGACCGGCCAGGGACATACAACACCGGCCTCGCCGGTAATAAGATCGATTACCTGATCATGTCGCCTGCGCTGGCAGGCAAATTGCAAACCACCGGGATCGAGCGTAGGGGATCCTACCACCCTAACACGTGGGAACCTTTCGACACGGTGACGAAAAAATCGGAAGAAGCCTCCGATCATCATTTGATCTGGGGGACATTTGAGGTTTGATGGGTTGAGATGCCATCTGGTTGCATTGAGATGCCATCTCAATATCGTGAGACTCCATCTGGTTGCCACGAGACTCCATCTCGAAGAAAAATTTCACTTTAAGATGGAGTCTCACTTAACTGAGATGGAGTCTCCTTAATAAATAGTAATTTTACCTTCCTATATCAACCGTACCCTTGAAATCAAAATCACTCCATATCGCCTATCTTCTTATCTTCCTCACCCTTTTCACCCATCCCGCCCACAGCCAGCTCGAAGCCTGGGGCGATACCACCATCTGCCAGGGCGGATCAGCCCAGCTCTTTGCCAACGGCGATGGCGTCAGCTACTTCTGGAGCTCCTATCCTACCGACCCTTCGCTCCTGATCCCACAGCAACAAAACCCGGTCGTTTCGCCCCAGGTAAGCACCATGTATGTCGTCCAGTCGAATATTGCTACCGGTAACCTCATCCTCAACGGCTCGTTTGAACTCGGCGTGATGGGTTTTAACAGCGAATACGTCAACAACCAGGTCAGCATTGTGGCAGAAGGGACCTATGCCGTGGTGAACGACGCCCATACGGTGCACCCGAATTTCTACTGCAACGAAGACCACACCAGCGGCAACGGGAAATTTATGGCGGTGAACGGCGCCGGGGTAGCCAATGTCAAGGTCTGGTATCTCTCCCTGAACAACATCCAGCCCGGCAGCAAATATGAATTCTCGACCTGGATCACCAGCCTCCACGCTACCAACCCGGCCATCCTCCAGTTCAGCATCAACGGGGAACTCATGGGAGAACCTTTCCAGGCTTATCCATACACCTGCGACTGGTACCAGTTCTTCCACATCTGGGAAGCCGGCGACAATACCCAGGCCACTATCAGTATTGTCAACCAGAATACGATCCTGAGCGGTAACGATTTCGCCCTCGACGACATCTCGTTTGCCACTGTTCTTGTTTACTTCGATACGGTCTACGTGGAGGTCCTTCCCCAGTTTACCTCCACTTTTGTTGCACCTCAAGCTGCCTGTACCCGCGAAATTGTCACCGTGACCTACCAGGGAAATGCCCCGGATACCGCGATTTTTAACTGGGATTTTGGAGATGCCTCCGTACTTTCCGGTAACGGACCTGGTCCTTACGAAATCGTGCATAACTCTATTGGGAATAATACGATCAGCCTCTGTGTGGAAGGTGATGGATGTGCCTCCGATACGGCCACTGCCGGTGTTTTGGTCGGCGAAAGCCCGATGGTGGCAGCCACCGCCGATGCGTCCATCATCCCTTACGGATCTTCCACGACGTTGCATGGCAGCTATTCGGGCGGCACCGGCCCTTGTGCCTGGAGCTGGGAGCCGGCAGCGTTGCTGACTGATCCGGGCTCGCTGAATCCCCAGACAAACGCACTATTTGCCACCACCGGATTTATCCTGGCCGTTACCGACCAGGCTGCCAATTGCACCGGATACGACACGGTCATTGTACAGGTAACCGGCGGTCCGCTGGGGGTAAACATCGCAGCCGATCCGGAAGCCGTATGTATCGGCCAGCAGACGACTTTAACCGCTTTACCCTACGGAGGTACTGAAAACTATAGCTATTCCTGGTCATCCTCCCCACCCGGCTTTACATCCGATCTCCCGGAAGTCACCGTTCAACCGGCTTCTACGACAACCTATTCCGTTTCCGTTAGCGACGGGCTGAGTGAAATGACTGCATCGGTCACAATTACCGTTCATCCGAATCCCCAGCCGGATGCCGGCCCTGACCAGTTGATCCCATACGGCACCAATACCACGCTATCGGCCACTGCATCAGGAGGTAGTGGCAACTATGCATACCACTGGGAACCGGCCGCTTTGGTCTCAGACCCGGATATACCCGTTACGCAGACCCAGAACCTGATCATCGCTACCGTTTTTACCCTGACGGTCACCGACCTTGAAACAGGCTGTGTCAGCAATCCCGATCCCATTACCATCAGCATCGACGGCGGCCCGCTGGCGGTCGTCATCACCAGCGACAAGCCAAAGATCTGCCGGGGCGAGGAGGCCGTTCTCACCGCACATGCCAGCGGCGGCAACCAGGGAAACTATATCTACTCCTGGAGCGATAACCTGGGCAATTCATATCCTTCGCTGGCCCAGATCAAGGTATCGCCGGAAGATACGACGGTCTTTCATGTTTCGGTCGACGATGGGTACAATGTCAATGGGTATGATTTCACCCTGGTCGTCTTTCCGTCGGCTGAATTCGGATGGGCTGACGGCTCTGACCATGTGTTTGCCTGTCCGAATGATTCGGTGTTGCTGCAACCTGTTCCCCGTGATCCTTCCTGGAATTTTCTCTGGTCGAACGGCGCGACTACCCCCGAAATCTTTGTGACCGTCACGGGAATTGGCTTCAGCCTGCAAGATTATTCACTAACGACTACCACAGTGGATGGATGCACATTTACCGATACGATCCTGGTCTCTTTCGATTTTTCATATTGCTCAGGTATTGAGGATGAAGGAGAAACAACGGTGATGATCAGTCCGAACCCTGCCTCGGGGGCTTTCAAAGTTTCCTGGAAAAAAACCGGTGAATTTGAGGCGATTAGAGTTTATAACGGTTTGGGTAAGATGATTTCACAGAAGGAAACCGGTCATATCAATCATGTTATTTTCGATCATTTCAATTACTCCCCCGGACTCTATTACGTCCATTTGATCGGTGCCAAATCATCAGAAACCCGGAAAGTCCTCCTAATGCCCTGATCCGGAAATTCTTCCGAAAATCAAATTTCATTATCTTTGCAGCCTTGAACAAATCTTACTCAGTATTGTTTGAGTATCAACCGGATAATAATTTAATGGAAGATCAGGCAAAACTCTCATTCTTTAAGAAGTGGTGGATATCGGCCAGGCCGTTTTCATTCCCCGCTTCCACCATGCCCGTTATTTTTGGGACGGTGCTGGCCTATGTTTATGGCGGACACGAATTCAAGCCGCTGCTGTTTATTTTAGCTTTTATAGCGATGGTCATCCTTCACTCGGGGGCAAATATTCTGAGCGATATATTTGATTTTGAGAAAGGGCTCGATAAGGTCCCCGGCCCGACCAGCGGCGGAGTTGTCAGGGGAATTATTTCCATACGCGAAGCATGGATCGGTTCTGTCTCCATGCTGGTTTTCGGGACGATCATCGGGCTGTACCTGACCTGGGTGAGCGGACCCTGGTTGCTGGCTATCGGTATTCTCGGCCTTTTAGTGGGTACGTTTTACACCTCCCATTCCATGGTCAACATGAAGTACAACGGGCTTGGCGACCTGGCCGTATTCCTCAATTTCGGAATCCTGGGCTCGCTGGGCGCCTATTATGTGCAATCCGGCGCTCTATCATGGATTCCTGTCATCTGGGCCATCCCGATGTCGATGCTGGTCATTGCCATCCTGCATGCCAATAACTGGAGGGATATCCAGTCGGACAAAGAGATCAAGATATTTACCATCGCCTCATTACTGGGAGATAAGAATTCATTACGGTATTATGGCGTTTTGATTTACGGACCGTTTATCATCATAGTGGGCCTGATCCTGGTCCCGTTTTTCCTGTTCCCGAACATGACCGCCATGCCGTTTACATTCCTGATCACGCTGGCCGCGCTTCCGCTGGCTTTCAGGGTCTGGAAAAAAGCGCTGAACCGGAAAACACCGGCCCAGCCGCTTGATTTCATTGCCCTCGACGGCGCATCGGCGCAATTGAACCTGCTTTTCGGATCGCTCTGTACCCTGGCCCTGATCCTCCAGGCTGTTATTGACTGGGCAAAATGAGATGGCATCTCAAATCAACGTCGTATTGTTTATAACTAACTATAAATAAGTTTATTGGCTTCAACAAAATAGGGATTCGGGATGCCATCTCATAAGATCATTAATATCCGACCTGCCATTCTCATCTCCTGCCTGGCCGTCCTGATGTTCAGCCCGATGTTTGTGTTGCGCCAGGTCGGTCCCGTCGACTTCTGGTGGTGGATGACGATCAACCTGTCAATCCTCATTAGTTTGTCGATTATCACCGACTGGGAATATTATTACATCTTATCGAAAGATTTTACGAAGAGCATTCTGAAGAAAATTATGATCGGGCTTATCTCCGCCATGGTCCTGTACTTCGTATTTTTCCTCGGAAATTATCTTTCGCGCCTCTGGTTCGATTTCGCCGGCACGGGAATCGAAAACGTATATAAATTCAAGGGAGATGCCGCCGGAATCCGGATTGCCATCCTGATGCTGCTGATCATCGGTCCCGGCGAAGAACTTTTCTGGAGGGGATATCTTCAAAGAAAATTCTCAAAAAAATACGGTAAATGGACTGGCCTGATCATCGCCCTTATCCTGTATACCGGTGTCCATATTTTCACCGGCAATTTCATGCTGATCATGGCAGCCTTCATCTGCGGCCTCTTCTGGGCCTGGATGTACCTGAAATATGAGTCGATGCTTATCAACGTGATCAGCCATACCGCCTGGGATATCGTGGTGTTCCTCTTGCTGCCGTTCCACTAGGTTCAGGGTTCTGTTGTTCCAGTGTTCAATTGTTCTATTGTTCTATTGTTCTGTTGTTCTATTGTTCTGTTGTTCTATTGTTCTATTGTTCTATTGTTCTATTTCTATTTCTATTGTCTTTGTCTTTTGTTCCATGGTATTTTTATGGGTTTCTTATGTGATTTTTTCAGGATAATTGAACATTAACAGTGTTGAATCATGTATTTTTACAGACAATTCAATACCTTAACCCATGAAAAATCCAGCATTACCCCATCTCCTTACCACCCTTATAACCCTTATAACCTTTATAACCCTTATAACCTTTACCACCCTTACCACACATGCCCAGTGGAGCACCGACCCCGCCATCAATAACGCCATTATCGCTTTGTCAGGGGAAGAAGCCATTCCGAAGATCGCGACCTGTTCCAACGGCGATACCTATATTGCTTCCTTTTCCAACAACGGAAATTACAACGTACGGATGCAACGGCTCAACGCCCAGGGTATACCACAGTGGGCCGATGACGGCATCCTCATCAGCGACAACCCGCAGGACAGCTGGCTCACCGACTGGGATATCTGCGCTGATAACGCCAACCACGCTATTCTTGTTTTTCCGGATATCCGTAACGGCGGTGCCAATGTCGTAGCCTACCGGATTTCGCCAACCGGTACTTTCGCCTGGGGCGACGACGGTATCGTCCTCTCTACCGGCGATGCCAATTACTCGCCGAAGGTTACGGCTACCGCAGCCGGAAATGCCATCGTGGCCTGGATGCAGGACGATGTGATCCGGGTGCAGAAGATCAGCCCGACCGGGTCCCTTCCCTGGGGATCGGGAGGACTGGTCCTTCAACAGACCGGGATCACTTTCTCCTGGCCACAGCTCCTGCCGGTGGGCACCGATGAATTCATTATGAAATATTACCAGGATTCGGGTACGTTCCCGGCCATCACCCGGCATATCTATGCACAGCGCTACAACGCTGGCGGTACCGGCGTCTGGTCATCCCCCACCGTGGTATCCAATGCGGGAGGTATCGCCGCCTGGACCCAGGTACTGCCTTTCATCAACGACGGCTCCGACGGATTCTACATTGCATGGCACGACGACCGTGACAACAATATGCTCTCCAGCACCTGGGTCAACCATGTCAATAGTTCCGGCGCTGTGCTGTTCACGGCTAACGGGGTGGAAGCCTCCACCCTCGGCGGGCGCAACCATTTTTATCCCCAGCTTGCCCTGCCTCCCGGTTCTTCCAATGTGTTCGTTTTCTGGAACGAAATGGACGGCGACCAAAACAACCGCGGGATTTACGGGCAGAAGATCACTGCTACAGGTTCAAAACTATGGGCAACGACCGGGATGATCTTCATCGAAATTTCTCCGGTCGATGTCTATCCGGAAGCAGCACGCCATTCCCCGGACGATGTGGTTGTTTTCTACTCCGAACAGGTGTCCGGATTGGATTATACCCTTAAAGCTTTCCGGATCGATGCAGATGGCGGATATATCTGGACGCCCAACCATAAAACACTTTGTTCGGTCGTTTCCGAAAAAGTTCATGTGGAAACCAATGATTTTGCCGATAACCAGTGGATCATGGCCTGGGAAGACGACCGGGCAGGACAGAAAGACATTTATGCACAGAACATCCAGCTCGACGGATCGCTCGGGCCTTACGATCCCAATGAAGGGACCATTGAAGGAGTAGTGACCCTGGGCGGAGGTGCAGGCAGTGTGACCCAGGTAACCGTTACGGCTGGTGGATACAGCACGAATCCCGATAATGCGGGTTTTTATTCGATGGTGGTGGAAGAAGGCACTTACGATGTGATCGGTATGCTGCAGGGTTATTATCCCGATACGGTATTCAGCGTAATGGTGATCACCGGTGAAACAACAGAAGATGTTGATCTTACGCTCCAGGCCCTGCCGACAGGATTCATCAGCGGCAATGTCTCCCTTTCCGAAGGCAATGCCGATCTGACGGAGGTCACAGTTACGGCGGGATTGCATACGGTGAATCCCGATGCAAACGGTGACTATATCATGGAGATAGAGATCGGCACCTACGAGGTGACGGCTTCGCTGGATGGATATATGCCGGAAACCGAGACCGGTGTTGTGGTCGTGGAAGGTCAGACAACGACCGGTGTCGACTTTATCCTCGATCCTGTGCCCACTACAGGATTTATCACGGGTATTGTCCTCCTGGCAGGAGGTGACGGAGAGGTGACCGAAGTCAATGTTACGGCAGGCAATGTGACCGTTAATCCCGGTGAAGATGGGATTTACCTGCTCGAAATTGTGGCCGGAACGTATGAAGTGACGGCCAGTCTGCCCGGCTACCTGACCGGGGTAGTACCCAATGTGGTGGTACTGGTGGAACAAACGACTCCCGATATTGACTTCTATCTCTATGAAGCGCCCGATATCGGTTATATCGAAGGATGGGTAACGCTGAACGGCCCGGGCGATGTGACCCAGGCGGTTGTGACGGCCGGCAACCAGTCCGACAATCCGAACGCCCAGGGTTATTACTTCCTGGGACTTCCGGCAGGGACATACACCGTGACTGCCGATCATCCTTACACTTTACCCGAGACCCTGGAAGGAATAGCAGTGATCGCCGGACAAAATACAGAAAATGTTAACTTCGAGCTCGATGTCCTGCGTTGCAATCTGTTGGTGAAAGCTGTCGACCAGTACGGTTCTCCTTTATCGGATGTTGAAGTGGATATTATTGGACCTGAGGATATTTATACGGGAATTATTGAGAATGATTCGGTTATTTTTGAAGATGTGCCTTACGGATTGTATGCCGGTACTGCATGGCTGGTGATGAGCCCCGATACGGCCCGTACCAACGACGAGATCAACGACAGCGACCAGGATATGGAGTTTGTTTTTATCCTTGGCGGGATGAATGATGAAAGCCAAACCCGGGTCAGGTCATTCAGCATTTCACCGAATCCCTTCTCAGACGAGGTCAGGCTGTCGTTCGAAGTCGACAATCCCGTCGATGTGATCCTGAAGGTTTATTCTTCCACGGGGCGATTGATAAAAATCCTTGCCGAAGGCAGGTTTGATCGTGGCAGGCACGAGGTTCAGTGGAACGGTGATGAGGACGGAGGCAACTGTCTGCCGGCAGGGATTTACACGGTTGTTTTCCAGGCTGGAGGTGAAAGGGAGGCTAAGGTTTTGATCCTGAGATAGGAAAGGGATGGCGTCCCTCGGGACCTCGTCCCGAAGGGATGGCGTCCCTTTTTTTGAGATGGAGTCTCATTTAAACGAGACTCCATCTCAATTTAATGCCTTCTGTTTTATACCTTTACCTAATGTTTTATTAACTTGAAGGAATTTGCGCATAAACAAGGTTGATGAAAATCAAAGAGAACCAAAAGGCAATCTTCTTCTAACAATCTTATTATCTGTACATTATGAAGCTGAAAATCCTTGTCGGGAACGGAAGAAAAATCGGACTGCTGGCCCTTCCGTTCATCGTTGCCGGTTTAACCCTGAACATCCTCTACCCCGAAGCCTTTAGCGTCTGCGGACCGACACTTGGTCTTATCATCGCTTCGGTCATCATACTCATCCCGGGCATTATCATCTGGATATGGTCAGTGGTTTTGATCCTGACGAAGATTCCCCGCAGGGAACTGATCACCACCGGGCCTTATGCTCTGGTCAAGCATCCGCTCTACACCGGGGTGGCGCTACTCGTCCTGCCCTGGGTCGGCTTTCTGTGCAACACATGGCTCGGGGCCCTGATCGGCATTGTAGTTTACATCGGATCGAGGCTTTATTCGCCGGAAGAAGAAAAGATCCTGGCCAAGATCTTCGGCCAGGCCTGGGACGATTATTGCAATAAAGTTCTCCTCCCCTGGATATAAGAGACCATATCGAAAATCGTAAATCGTAAATCGAATATCACTTAAAAATCCGGTATACACACCCGGCCATATCATCCGAAACGAATAATGAACCGTCGGGCCCGACCTGCACATCGGCCGGCCTTCCCCAAACCTCCTCCCCCTTCAGCCAGCCACTGGCAAATACTTCATACCGGATCGGCCGGCTCTCCGAAAGAGTAATGAATGAGATGCGATACCCGGTCTTTTTCGACCGGTTCCAGGAGCCGTGCTCGGCTATGAAAATCCCGCCCTGGTATTTCTTGTCAAACATTTTCCCGGTGTAGAATCTCATCCCTAAAGCAGCAACATGAGCCGGTAGCTCCATCGCCGGTGTGATAAAACTCTTGTTCCGCGGCCGCTGCGGCCAGTACTCCGGATCGAAAGCTTTGCCGTTCATAAATGGAAATCCATAGTGTGCCCCGGGCACCGGTGCTTTATTCAGCTCATCCGGCGGAAAATCATCCCCCATCTCATCCCTGCCGTTTTCGGTAAACCACATGATCCTCGTTTCAGGCTCCCAGTCGAATCCTACCGTATTCCTCACCCCTTCCGCATAGTATTCCAGGCCTCCACCGTCCAGCGTCATCCTTAATATTCTCGCATACCAGACACTGTCGGGCAAACAAACATTGCACGGCGCCCCCACCGGTACATACAACTTGCCCTCGGGCCCAACCCGGATAAACTTCCATCCATGCCAGCGGTCGTCCGGGAAATTGGCATTGATCTCTTTCGGCTCCGGCTTCTTGTCAAGGTATTGCATAACATCCTCATACTTCAGTATCCTTGAAACAGCCGAAACATAAAGGTCCCCGTTGTAATAGTCGAGCCCTGCCGGCATATTCAGACTGTCGTCTACAACGATGACCGTACGATCCGGCCGTACAGCGTAAACCTTTCCCTCTACCATCGAACCGACGAACAGCGTCCCGTCTTCCGCAAAATCCATGGCACGGGCATTCGGCACCTGGTCGGTATAAACCTCGATCTTGTATCCCGCCGGCAACATGATCCCGGAAAGGTTTTCACCCGGTTTCAGGGTCGCCTGTCCAAACATCCACACAGGCAAAAACCCCATCCATCCAAAAAATAAACTAACTATTATCCTCATATCCTGAATAAATTCTAATCATCCCAAAATCAAATCCCAAAACCATTCCCTTTTCACTCTTCACTTTTCACTTTTCACTCTTCACTATTCTCCGGAATCGTCACCTTATTCCCATCCCGCTCGGCGCGATAATGCGGCGACATGATCTCAACCCCCGCCTTGTTGAACTCGTCCTGTATGTTCTGATGCAAGTCCGATTTGATTCTTACGATGCCATGCGAGTTTTTAACATAAGCGTTGATCTGGTAGCTGATATAAAAATCCTCCAGCCCGGTCTGCAAAACAAAAGGTTTCGGTTGAGCAACCACCCCCGCCGTCTTTTCCGCAGCCCGGATCAGAAGCTCATGCACCTTCCGCCACGGGGCATCGTAGCCAATCGTCACGGTCGTGTGAATGATAAGACCCTCATCCAGCGTTGCCGCTGTGAAATTAACCGTATAACCGGTCAATATCTTTGAATTGGGAATTGTAACTTCTTCATTCTTAATTGTTCTGAGCCTTGTCGTCATCAGGGTCTTTTCAATAACATCACCCGTAATATCTTCGATGGTGATCCTGTCGCCCACTTTATAAGGCCTCATGTAAGTGATCACCAGCCCGGCCAGGGTGTTTCCGATCAGTGAAGTGGAACCCAGCGAAATAAGCAATCCCAGGAAAACCGATACCCCCTGGAATATCGGGGAATCGGAACCGGGAAGGTATGGGAATATGATGATGAACATGAAAGCATAAAGAAGGATTCGGATGATATTGAAGGTAGGCAGGGCCCATTCGGGATGAAATCCTTTTATTACCAATGCTTTATTTTCAACTTCCTTCGTAAGATACCTGATAAGCCGGATCAGGTATTTGAATAATAAGTAGATAATAATGATGGTTATCAATTTTGGAAGATAACCGATGATCCCCATGAGGATATTTTGTATCGGCTCCCAGATCATGGCGATAATCTTTCGGGTAATCCCCTCGGTTGATGGGAAAATGCTGAAAATCACCGGCAAGGCTACCAGGAACAGGATTATTATTAAAACAATCTTAAAAAACCGCAACAATCCCCTGGCTACCACAAACTCCCGCTCCGCCGTAAGAAACTCATATTCATTTATTTTGATGCTTTTGAAAAGACGTTCTTTATGCTTCTCTGCATATTTTATTATCTTCCTGAATAACCAGTTTAATAACCAGATGATCAATACCAGGACAAAGACCACAATCAGCGAGTAAGCAATGTTAGTAACAGTTGCCGTGATGTTGAATTTCGCGCTCTTCGCCGCCAGTTCCTCATTCAGCAAATTGAACACCCTACCTGAAATTTCATCCTGTGTCATACCTGTCCCCGCGGTATCCGCCGGCTGAATAACCATCAGCACCTTGTTGCGGTAAACAATGTAATAATCGCTTTCAACATAGAAACCGGTCAGCGAATCAGCATAAAAAACAGGCTCCTTCACCACCTTCATCAGCTTATCCGATATGGCAGCCGCGCGGTCTCCGGCTGAAAAAGCGCCATAGGCAGAATGGATTGTGAACAATGTATCTCCAAGAAGTACAACCGGACTACCGGCCTGGTCCACAAAGGCACCCTTCATGGCGGTTCCGCTGCCCGGCTGATCCTGTGCTTGAATTGTCAAAGCTGATATTACGGCAACCGCAGTTATGATTATCCTGACTATCTTCATATGTAAACTAAGCCCTTGGTTATATAACAAAGTTACATAAAATTGAGATGGAGTCTCAATTTTTGAGACTCCATCTCAATACCAACTCTTTTTCCTCCTACTTTTGATAGTCGATTTCAGGAAAAACTCCTGGTCATCATTTAACCAAAACTGTATTATGAATTTACTATTCAGAGCATTTCTCCTGATACTTACAGCCGTTTGCTTTATTACCGCGACTAACGCCCAGATCACCCCTCAGGTCCGCCGGGCCGTTCATTCCGATAAAACACCCCCGCTCAGGGAAATGCGGTTGATCGAACCGCAGCCTCGCGACCGAAGCTGGAAGAACGGAATTATCCGTAATGAGGACTCGGGCCGGAAGCGAAACGAAAATCCTTCTCCCCTGCCGTCGGGGTTGGATCCTGCACTCCAGTCAGAATTCGGATTCCGGGATTTTCCGGGAATGGTGGCCAACTTCGAAGGCGTTCCGAACCGGAACTCAGTCTACCCGCCCGATACCGACGGAGATGTCGGCCCCAACCACTATTTCCAGATGATCAACCTGTCGTTCCAGATCTTCGACAAGCAGGGAAATTCTCTCTACGGGCCTGCCGACAATTCCACCCTCTGGAGCGGGTTTATCGGCTCCTGGACAGGGACCAACGACGGCGACCCGATCCTGTTGTACGACGAAATGGCCGATCGCTGGGTAGCTACCCAATTTGCCATCAATACTTCCGACGGCACTTACTGGGAGCTTGTCGCCCTCTCGGAATCGGGTGATCCGCTAGGGGCCTATTACCGCTATGCTTTCCAGTTCCCGGCTTTCAACGACTATCCGAAAGTGGGCGTCTGGCCCGATGGCTACTATTTTTCCTTTAATATGTTCGGCAACGACTACCGCAGGGCAGCCGTATGCGCTCTCGACCGGGAAGCGATGCTGAACGGCGATCCCGATGCCCGGATGGTGCTTTTCGATATGCCGCAGGGAAGCGAACCCTGGAGCCTCCTGCCGGCCGACTTCGACGGTCCGCCGCCACCCGCCGGCATCCCGAATTACTTTATCTACGCTATGGATGATGCCTTTGGCAGCGGCGACTACCTGAGCCTTTGGGCTTTCGTAACGAACTGGGATTCCCCTGAAAACTCAACTTTCCTGGAGATCGGCCGCCTGGATACCGAACCATTTAACTCATTCTTCTGCGAAGCCTCTTTGGGCGCCTGCCTGCCGCAACCCGACAACGGGCCGAACCTGGAGGTGCTGTCCGACAGGCTGATGTACCGCCTGCAATACAGGAACTTCGGCACCTATCAGACGATGGTCACCAATCATACGGTCAATGCCGACGGACAGGGGCATGCCGGTATACGCTGGTACGAGCTGCGGAATAACAACGACGGCAACTGGTACATCTACCAGCAGGGGACTTATGCTCCCGATGAGAACGACCGCTGGATGGCCAGTGTCGCCATGGACGGCCGGGGGTATATCGCCCTGGGATTCAGTATCGTCAGCCCCGTCATGTACCCTTCGATCCGTTATACGGGCCGTAGTCCGAACGATCCCCCGGGTCAGATGACCTTCTTTGAAGAAGAAATCATGGCCGGAACCGGTATCCAGACCGGCAGCGCTGCCCGCTGGGGCGACTACAGTATGATGTCGGTCGATCCGGCCGACGATACAACATTCTGGTTCACTACCGAATACGTTAAAAACTCCGGCCAGGTGAGCTGGAAAACACGAATAGCCGGATTCAGAATGCTGGAAGACAACCTGGCGCCGGCTGATGTAATGGACCTGCAAGCTAATGCCAACACTACCAACTCCATCACACTCCGCTGGACAGCCACCGGTAACGACGGCAACTCCGGGACCGCTTTCCTATACGATATCCGCTATTCCAAAGAGCCCATCACGAATGAAAACTTCGATGCCGCCATCCAGGCTGAAAACGAGCCTGCCCCATCCGAATCCGGCTCCCAGGAGGTGTTTACCATAAATGATCTGGAGTTCAGCACCACCTACTACCTGGCCATGAAGGTCCGCGACCGCCAGTTCAATTTCACCGGGCTTTCTAACACGGTGCAGGCCATGACCCCGGGCAAGCCCGTGATGGCGGTGGAGGAAACGGCTATCGTTCAGAAGATATTCCCGGGCTCCGCCGGGCAAAGGGAATTCATCATCCGGAATACCGGTGAGAGCGATCTCTGTTTTAAGACTCAGAAAGAGTCCGCGGGCGGAATAAAACATCCCCGAAACCTGGGCGATTATGCCGACCGAAGCCGACAATCCGATCCGGATGTTGACGCCTGGGTGCGCGAAGCCCTGTCGAATGACGGCCTGAGCGGATCCCGCGCAGCCGGCGATATCCTGGGCGAATACACCGGGGCCACCTCCTCCATCTCCGGGATGACATGGGTCGGGAACAACATCTTCATGCTCGATATGCAAAACAACCTCCTTCTGACTTACGACACGGCCCTGCAAGCTATAACCGGCGAAGTGACCGTGCACGAAAATCCTTTCAGCATCGCCTGGGACGGGGAACTTCTCTGGATCGGCGACAATAACGGCAATATCACGGCGTACCACCCCGACGGCAGTTCGGCCGGCTACTCCTTCAGTTGCCCGCAAATCGGATACCCGACACTGTCGTGGGACGGCGAAGCCTTCTACACCAATACGATCATTTCCAATAACCCGTATGTTTACCGCGTCGACGAGACCGGGAAAATCCTTGAATCCTTCCGCTTTATGCTGAATTCGATGCAGATCTGGCAACTGGTATACGTGCCGGAACACTATTCGGGGCCATTCTGGTTTACCAACAACAACGGGATCATCGGGCAGGCTATGGTGGATGAGAACAACACCGGCACTATTTTACAGCAGTTTGCGGCCCCTTTCACCATCTCGTTTGCCCTCTGTCACGACCACACCGACCTATGGTACGGAAAACCCGGTGGTACCCTTTACCGGATCGATGATGGAACCGATGAAGTCAACTGGCTGACGATCGAACCGGGCAAAGGAATTGTCCCGGCTGCAAGCCAACTGTCGCTGGCCCTGAATTTTAACGCCGGCGGGTTTGACTTCGGAAATAAACTTGCCAATGTGACGATCCTGACAAATGATCCGGAAGTTCCGTCGGTCACATTACCTGTCGACATGGTCGTAACCGGATTTTCCCTTGGCCCCGACACCAGCTTTTGCGGGCATCTTAACATTACCCTCGACGCCGGTGAAGGATTCGCAGGCTACCTGTGGTCAGACGGGTCCACCGGGCAGACTATGGAGATCGATTCTGCCGGCTATGGCCTGGGAATCGCCGGTATCTGGGCCGAAGCCACCGATATCGGAGGGATGGTTTTAAGAGACTCCATATCAATCAATTTCCTGGATTGCACCGACATCATCGAATTTTCTTCCGGACTTAAGGTGAAGATTTATCCAAATCCGACTAACGGCAGTTTTACGGTAGAATCGGAAGGAAATCAGGAAGAGATGCTGAAACTTTTCCTGCTGAATCCGGAAGGAAAGACCATGATGGAATTTGAGATGGCATCTCCGGGAAAACAATCATTTACACCCGGTTTAAAGAAAAACGGGAACTATCTCCTCAGATTGTCTTCCGGAGGCAAAACCAAAGTGATCAAACTGATGGTCATCTAACAGTTGCGACAAACCCGGGAGCCGTGCTCACTTCACAGCTACATGCAGGGCGGCGACCCCACCGCTCAGGCGGGTAAACGATACAGAGGTAAAACCGTGCTGCTTCAGCAGATCGCAAATCTCTTCCGGCTGATAATAACGGATAACGGAGTAAGACAGGTATTTGTAAGCGGGCCAGTTGCCCGATATCATGCCACCGACCGGGTACACAAAGAACCGGGTGTAAAACCTGAATAAAACCCTGAGCCACCCCCATTTCGGCTGGCTGCTTTCGATGATCACAAAACGCCCGCCGGGCTTCAGCACCCGGTTGATCTCCGCTAAGAATTTCGGCGTATCGAAATTTTTGAAAGTAAGGTTTCGGAAAGCAAAAGAGATCCCGATCGAATCGAAATGGTTGTCGGGGAATGGCATGGCGGCAGCGTCACCTTGCTGGTAAACAATGCCGGCCTGATGCCTTTTTATCGATTTCTTACGGGCAATCTCCAGCATCGGCTCACTGTAATCATAACCGGTAATTTCAACCGTTCCGTGGCTCATCCGCGAAAGCCGGACCGCCAGGTCGCCGGTCCCGGTGCACAAATCCATGATCCTCTCCGGGTTTCCGGCCAGGCAGGCACTGGCCGCCCTCTTCCGCCAGCGCTCATCCAGTGTAAGTGTAAAAATCCGGTTGATGATATCATAACTGGGCGGAACAGCCGTGAAAATCTTGTAAAGCGGCCGCTGGCCCGGAGTCTTCTTGTCTTTCATAAAAACCAATTACGCCGCAAAAATAACCTTTAACTACCAATCCCTGACTTCAATTTTGAACTCAGCACTTTGAACTTCAACTTTGAACTTTGAACTTTAACTTTGAACTTTGATCTTTGAACTTTGAACTAATCCCCACGCTTTTATCACGTGTTCCATTGTAACATTCGTTTGTGCGACCACCATCCGGATCGCATATTTACCGTTTATCTTTGTATGAGTCATGTAAGCTTCTCCTGTGGAATTGATCAGCCGGAGCATCTTTTCATTTATCAGGTTAAGCTCCCCTTCGTCTTCCACCACTTCCGGTTTGTAACGGAAGCAGACCAGGTTAAGCGTCACCGGCGCCATAATTTCAAAGTCTTTTTCCTGACGGATGATCTCCGCCAGGTCACCGGCCATACGAAGGTGGCCCCTCAGTCTTTCCTGTAACCCCGACAGCCCGAAGCTGCGCAGCACAAACCACAGCTTCAGCGCCCGGAAACGCCTGCCCAGCGGCACACTCCAGTCGCAGTAATCGTTCACCCTGCCCGCATCGCCGGTGCGCAGGTATTCGGGTACAATTTGCAGGGTCCTGAGCAACGTGCCCTTATCCCGGACAAAGTAAGCCGAACAATCAAAATTGGTGAACAACCATTTGTGGGGATTGAAGACAAAACTGTCGGCCATCTCCAGCCCCTCCGCCATCCAGCGGTATTCCGGCAGGATGAGCGCCGAACCGGCATAAGCGGCATCGACATGCAGCCAGATTCCATACCTGGCGCACAATTCGCCAATGGCCCGCAACGGATCGATAGCCGTTACTCCTGTGGTGCCCAATGTCGCTACTACGCATATTGGCTTCTTTCCTGATGCCAGGTCATCCTCAATAGCCTGCTGAAGCTGCGCCGGATCAAGGCGAAACTGCTCATCTACAGCAACTTTAACCAGGTTCCGGCTGCCCATCCCGGCAATCCTCACAGCCTTTTCAATGCTCGAATGAGTCTCAGTGGAGCAATAGATCCGGAAATCACCTGCGCCCTGCATGCCCTCCGTATTTACAGTAAATCCGGAAAACTTCTCCCGGGCGCAGAGAATAGCCACCAGGGTTGCCGTCGATGCCGAATCCTGGATAACCCCCTGAAAATCCATCGGGATGCCGCATATCTTCTTCAGCCACTCCATCATCTTTTCCTCCAGTTCGGCGGCGGCCGGCGAAGTCTCCCATTTCATGCACTGCGCGCCGAGTGTGGCGGTCAGCATCTCCGCCAGCACCGAAGGATAACTGGAATTGGCCGGAAAATAAGCAAAGAAATTCGGGCTCTGCCAGTGCGTCATCCCCGGAAGGATAATATTTTCAAAATCCCTGAAAATATCTTCCATCTCCTCCCCCTTAACTGGAACGTCGTCTTGTAATAGTCGGAATATTTCACCCGGCGCGGTTTTCGCTTTTACAGGATACTGTTCAGCCTGTTCTATATAATCGGCCATCCAGTCGGCAAACCGGTGGGCACTCTCACGAAATGCTTTGTTATCCATGTCGTTCCGTTTTACGTACAAAGATCATCATGTTTTTTTCAATCAACCCGCTCTTTTTAGCAAAAATATGCTTACATTTAAACTGCATTTGATAATGGATAACTAATTTTTGCTGCAATGGATACCAGAAAATTCGAGTACCTGGAAACAATCCGTGAAACCATTGAAACGGGTGATTATGAAGAACTGGATGATTATATTGAAGATATCCGCGACCAGGTAAAAGCCGATCCCGAATTCCAGGAACTCTTCGGGGAGATCAAAAGCCGTAATTACGGCGATGCCATTTCTTTGATCGATGAGTTTATCTACCAGGATATCCAGTCGGGCCAGGACGATTTTTTTAATGAAGAATCGCTGAACAGGCTTGGCGGACTGGATTATCCAAAGAATTTGGAGGGCTTTACCGAAGAAGGAGTGCCGGAAGAAATTTCGTTTGAAGAGTTTATTGAAGATGATTTTGTCGGAGGTGCAGGCCAGGAGGAAGAGTATTAATATCTGGCCGTTCGACGCACGATGAAGAAATTCTTCTGGATTTCAGCTTTATTCCTCCTTTCTGCCGGGATTGCTCTCCTGATCCTGGCCCGCTATGCGGAACATGTCGCCGAACCGTATATCCTTACCTTCCTTGAACACAACAAACCGGGCCACCACAAAATCGAATACGGTAAGATCAGGCTTAACCTGCTCAACAGTACGGTAAATATCCGTGATGTCCGGGTTTTCCCGGAACCGGAATATTCAGGGAATGAAAACGTCTGGATGGTATTGAATGTCGGCCTCATCAAACTGAAACGGATTGACCTTTGGGAATTATTTTTCCATAAGAACCTCTATATCAGCGATTTTATTATACTCCGGCCCGAAACCCGTCTTCATCTGCCTGACCGGATCACCAGCCAGTCTGTCGAAAATGTAACTGCCGAAGAAGATGTGCAGGTAAAACCGCAGTTGCTCAAAAGTATAGCGCTCGATAAAATGATCATCTCCGGCGGCACTTTCCGCCTTTACCGCAACGAAGATATTATCGCCAGTTCCGACAATATTGGCTTTTTAGCACGGAATATCAGCCTGGTTAAAAATACTGATGATGACCCGCTGGGCTATTCTTACGGAGAAGTGAAGTTCATACTGACCGATCTGTGGTTCCAGTCTGAAACCGGCCTCTATGACATGGGCCTGGATAAATTCACCGTCGTTAAAAAAGATTCATCCGTTATCCTTGAAGGATTCCGGATGAAACCCAAATACGGCAGGGAGGAATTCTCAAAACAACTGAAATCACAGGATGACCGGTTCGATATTGACATCGGGAAGATAGAGGTGGCCGGGATCGGTTACCGCAGATTCCTCGAAGGGAACCCGCTGGAAATTACCCGGATCATGATAGACGGAATGACCGCAGATATTTATCGCGATAAAAATGTTCCGTTCGATTTGATGAACTACCCGGAATATTACAACGAGCTATTCCTGAAATTAAGCATCCCTCTTCAGATCAATGCTGTTGAGATCGACAATTCCCGGCTGATTTACAGCGAACTGGCAACCGGTGCCGCCCAGGCTGGCGAAATTATTTTCGAAGACTTTAAACTGGCATCCTACAAACTGAATAACAGGCCTGTCAACGACTCTGTCGAGGATTTCATTCAAATAAACGTAAAGGCTAAAATCATGGGAGAAGGTCCGCTGAATGCCGACCTGGTTTTGCCGCTGGAAGGGAACACAAGGGCCATCAGGTGCTCTGGCAGCGTCGGGGCAATGAAGGTCGTGCCACTGAACGGTATGCTGGAACCTTCCATCAATATAAAATTCAATGATGGCCTGCTTACCCGGATGACTTTCGCTTTTGAAGGAGATGAAAGGCTTTCAAACGGCTGGATGGAATTTCTCTATAAAGATCTTAATGTGGCCATTCTGAAAAAAGAACCCGGCAAAGAGTGGGGATTCCTCTCCATGCTTGCAAATACGGTCACACTCTCCAACAATCCCCATTCCGGAAAAGATCCAAAAATAGTAGCTATTGGTTATGAACGCGACCGGAATAAGGGTGTGATCAATTTCATCTGGAAAACAATTCAAAGCGGAATGATCCGGACTATAATCCCGGTTAATAAATACCAGATCAACAAAAAACAGAAAGAGGTGCGGGTACCGGAGGGTAAGGCAAGTAAGAAAAAGAAATAAATTCGGAATGAACCGGCAGCTTATCCCGGCAACAAATGTTCCTCGATCTCCAGGAAAATAATCTCCAGGTTTTTGATCTTTCCCTTTGGAATTTCATAGGCAGCCAGTGCCTGCGGTACCTTCTGGATTTTCCCGGTGATCTCCTTTTTTAAAGCCGCAGGCAAAATATCGTTCACGATCAGGAAAAAATCGGCCCCCTTCTCAGAAGGGATCAAACGCCCATCCTCATGATAATTGGAAACCAGGTAATAATCCCGCCTCTCTTCCGGATGACTGTACAGATAAAAGGAATAACCGCGCGATTCGGCTTCCTCGCCCGATATCAGGTCATCCAGCCTTTTAAAATGAAAACCCAGGCTTTCATTCATAAAGAAGGCGAACCGGTAGTCCTTCATATGGCAGGCGATCCCTATCGTTGTGTAATCGTAGGAGCTGCCACCGGTGAGTTTGATCTTCCTGCCCATCAGTTTACAGGTGTTACCGTGATGGCCTGCCCGCCTCCCGGGGCCAGCCGGATCACATATTCATCGTCCTTTTTCACCATCCTCTTTTCAATGACGTAATCCAGAGGGTTGGAAACCCAATCGGCGTCCGGACCGTCAGCATAGACCACGGCTTCATACATCACCTTTTCATCCAGGAAGTCCAGTTTGACAAGCAACTCACGCGGATTTTCATCGGTGATCGACCCGATGTACCAGGCATTGTTCTTTTTCCGGGCAATGGTCACATAATCGCCGATCTTCCCGTTAAGCGCCTTCGTCTGGTCCCAGTCAACCGGCACTTCCCGGATGAACCGGAACGCCGGATGACCTTCGTAATTTTCGATCAGATCGGCCGCCATCTGCAACGGGCTGTAAATAACAACCATCAATGCCAGTTGCTTCGCCAGGGTGCTATGGATCCGGTTATCATACTCATTGCCAAGCCCCCATTCGCGGCTCATGAAATTCGGCCAGGTGCGTTCCAGCCCGGTCGCCTTCACCGTTTCATGCGCATCCACCATGATCTTGTGCTTCGCCGCTTTTTCAATGATCATCGCCTGGTGATTGACCATCCACTGCCCGTGATGGTATTGCCCCTCAGGCCTCATCTTACCTACATAGCCGGTTTTTATGGCATGGACCCCAAGCCGCTCATAAAGAGCGAAAGCGGAATCCACCTGTGTCTCATAAAATTCAGCGTTGGCTCCGGTTTCATTATGGACAATCAGGTACACGCCCTTATTTTTTGCATATCCCGCCACTTCCGCAAGATTGTAATCATCATAGGCTTCCATCATCGGAAACTCAACGCCGTCGGCCCAGTTCTCCCATCCTTTGTTCCAACCCTCTACCAGCACCCCGGGTATGTTGTTCTCTGACGCAAAATCGATGTGCCGCTTCGCATTCTCCGTGGTAGCCCCATGCTTCGGGCCGGCTGTCCAGGTATACTTTCCGATATGCATCCCCCACCAGATGCCGATGTACTTCATCGGCCTGATCCAGCTTATGTCTTCCAGCTTCGTGGGTTCATTCAGGTTCAGGATCAACGATGATTCGATCAGTTCGCCGGCAGTTTTTGAAAGTTGAACCGTTCTCCAGGGCGTCTGAAAAGGGACCTCAACCCTGGCTTTTACCCCGTCGGGCCATGGCACCAGGTCGCACAACAGCGTTAAAGGAGCATCGGCAGACCTTTTCAGCCTCATTTCAGGGTAATTCACCAGCGCCGCTTCGTGCAGGCTCAGGCACAGGCTGTCGGTCAGCGATTCCATCGTCAGCGGGGTATTGGCCGAATCAATTCCGCTGATGGGGGTATTGCGGTAAAGAAATTCATGATTGTCATAATCACCCGGGATCCACCAGGCACTGAGATCATCCCTGAACCGGAATTCGGTCAGCTCCTTCATGATCTCCAGTTTGGTCAGTCCTTCCTGTTCGGGAACGACATACCGGAAAGCGATGCCGTCGTTGTACGCCCTGAACTCAAGCTGTAATGTCCGGCCGGGTTCGGCCTTCTCTTTCAGGATCACCTGGAGCTGCCCGTAGTGCTCCCTGATCCGGTTGCGCTGCCCCCAGGCCGGTTCCCAGCGGCTTTGTTCACCCGACATGGTCGCTTTCTCCATCCTGAGGTTTTCCCCGATCGGCAGTCCGTCCCGTATCTCAAAACCCAGCGCCGACGTGTCGATCACAACCCGGGTATCACGGATCACCCGGTAAAAGGGCTTTCCCTCCCTGAGGATGAAAACTATGTTATTTCTTCCATCCGGTGAATCAAGCCTCACCGCCTCATCCGAAGAACAGGATGAGAAAAGTAAAGCAAAACACAAAATCAATGGCGCAAATCCTAAAATCCCAATTCTCATATCATTAACTCTAAAACTCATAACTAAAATTCGTAACCCGAAACCTGAAACCTGGAACCTGGAACTTGGACTATCACTCAACTATCTCCCAATCCCCGAAATTCTCAAAATTCACATAGGTCTTCGGTTCAGTGGTCCAGAACTGGTTGGAGTTGTAGGTCCAGCCCAGGGTTTCCGATCCGCCTCCACTCTCGGTTGTCACCAGGAGCGTACCGCTGACACTGCCGATGGCATTGGCCTGGTCGCGGGGCCAGCTTTGGTCGCCGCGGCTCGGATCTACCGGGATCCAGCCGTAGTTCGGCAGGTAAACCTCCGCCCAGCGATGAAAGACATCGTCCATGCTGGCATCCTCCTCCCTGACAACCACCGAACCGGCATACCTGGCCGGAATGCCGGCTGCCCGGCACATGGCGATGAAAACAAAGGTGTACTCCGAACACGAGCCGCTGCCCCTGGCGAGAACTGTCGGTGCCGTATTCCACCCTCCCGTCATTTCATAATACATGTTGGCATTGATATGATCGAAGATATCCCGTACGATCCAGTATGGATTGGTCTGGTCTCCAACAACTGCCGCAACGGCATCCCGGATCACCGGGTGGGTGATCTGAAACTTCTCGTTGTCTTCCAGGTACTTACCTCTAATTTCAGCCGGGATGTCTCCCCTGGAACCAACCTTGTCGGGAAAAATAAAATAACGCACCTCCCAGGTGGTGGCCAGCGTCGTCATTTCAACCGTCCGGGTCTCGCCGGCGCCCAGGTCTTCGAAATGAAACCGGGCCGTTTTTTGTCCCCAGCGGTCGGTGACGATCTCCGCTGGTTTCATATTGTAAGATGGTGCCGCGGTAAACTGCTGGTTATCACGGTCGACCGGGATGGCAATGTGCAGGTCCGCATCGGTCACCTTTCCCGGGCCAAAGTTCTTGATCTGGTGCGTAAAGATCAATTTGCCTTTTCGCTCCTTCGAACGAAGGAATTTTTCATCGTCCCTGGCGACGATCTTATACAGTTTATCGGTCTGGTAATCAATATGCCAGAGATATTCCCCGTCGTAGCAGAGGCCTGCCGGATAAGGCCCCGGCGATGGGGTGATCAGAACCACCCTCCCTGTCTCCGGGCTGACCATGTAAATCTCGTCTTTCGACCGGTCGCAAACCCAGAGGTAAGTGCCATCAAAGGCCAGGCCCGTAGAGAATGAAGCCGGGGATTTGAAGGAGGTGATCGTGGTTCCGTCGTCGGGACTGAACCGGATCAGTTCGTCGGAAAGGTCGTCGGCACACCATAGGTACCGGCCGTCGTAAGCAAGCCCGATGGGGCTGGCCGAAGGAGCGTCGAGGGTTTGAAGAATATGTCCGGTAGCCGGATCAAGGCGGTAGATGATGCCATCGTAATTCTCCGAGATATCCGTTCCCCCCTTCAGATCGGCGTTCCAGAGGTTCTTGCCGTCCCAGGCCAGTGCCAGTGGCCAGTAGCCCGGCGATGGCAGGGTGCGGATCACTTTGCCATTGTCCGGGTCGATGCAATACAGCAGGTCGGCCTTCCGGTCGGAGACCCAGATGTTCTTTCCGTCCCAGGTGATACCGGTACAATATTTCCCCGGCAGGTCGAATGATTTGACCACCTGGCCGGGATATGCATTAAGAAGAGAAGGCAGTAAAAAAGCACAGAAAACACATAATAAGATCATTAGATGAAAGGGAGTATTATTTTTCATGACTAAGAATTTATTTCGAGGATGAAATTATGGAAAATAATAAAACGAGGAGGCTGTCTCCAAAGGCTTTTTATTAACCGCGAAGGCGCACAAAGTACATCACAAAGGAACACTAAGTAGTTGAATATCAATTTACATACCTTTGTGCGCCTTTGTGAATTCCTTGGTGTCCTTTGTGGTTAAATCCTTTTGAGACATCCTCCTCACTCGGAAAGTAATTCCTCGCAGGCTTTCTCCGCAGCCGATTGCTCCGCCGCCTTGATCGAATAATCCAGGCCCCGCGAAACCGGCAACCCGTCGATATAAAGCTCTACCATGTATTGCTTCCGGTGACCATCCCCAATCTCCTGCAATACCTTGAATTCGAGCGGCTTCTTCTCCCGCTGGGCATATTCCAGTATCCGGCTCTTGAAATTGGTGTCGGTCTTCTCAATTTCATCCACATCCAGGTGCACGTCAATGATCCTCCGGATAATGATCTTGCGGGTGAAATTATAGCCTTTGTCGAGATAAATGGCACCGACCAGCGCTTCAAACGTATCGCCGTAAATCGACTTGCTCGAAGTATACGCCCCGTTGCCCTGGAATATCAGCTTGTTCAGCCCCATCTTCAGGGAGAGTTTGTTGAACCGGCTGCGGCTCACAATGCGCGAACGCATCTCGGTCAGAAAACCTTCATGCTGGTAAGGAAATTTCTTGTAAAGATAATCGGCCACGACCGAACTGAGCACGGCATCGCCCAGGTATTCAAGCCTTTCGTTGTTCACCTGCTGGCCTTTCAGCCATACCTGCGGTGCCGATTTATGGGAAAGGGCTACTTTATAAAGATGTATGTTGCAGGGATAGAATCCCAGCAGGTTTTTAATCGCTGTATAAAGGATTTTGTCTTTTTTAAACTGGACAATAACAAATTTTACCATCACCATGCCGGGAAGGTTATCCCCGGTACTTTTTGAAGATAAGGGAGGCGTTATGCCCGCCAAACCCGAAGGTATTGCTCAGGGCGTAGTTAACAACCCGCTTTTTGGCTGTATGATAAGTAAAGTCAAGGTTATTGTCAATCTCCGGATCATCGGTGAAATGGTTGATCGTCGGAGGAATGATATCATTCCGGATAGCCAGGATGGTGGCAATAGCTTCGATGGCGCCGGCAGCGCCCAGCAGGTGACCGGTCATCGACTTGGTTGAATTGATGCTGATCTTATAGGCATGCTCCCCGAAGGTATCTACGATGGCCCTGGGTTCGGCAATGTCGCCAACGGGCGTCGATGTGCCGTGCGTATTGATGTGATCGATCTCTTCCGGCCGGATGCCTGCATCTTTCAGGGCATTTCTCATGGCCAGCATCGCCCCTTTTCCGTCAGGATGCGGAGCGGTCATGTGGTAAGCGTCGCCCGACAGGCCTCCGCCCACTAATTCTGCATAGATTTTTGCTCCCCTGGCCATGGCATGTTCGTACTCTTCAAAAATAAGGCCGCATCCGCCTTCACCCAGGACAAACCCGTCGCGGTCTTTGTCGAATGGCCTCGACGCCGTTTTCGGATCATCATTCCGGGTGGAGATGGCATGCATGGAATTAAACCCGCCAACTCCACCGATTGTAATGGATGCTTCAGAGCCACCGACGATAAAAGCATCGGCAAATCCCAGTCGGATGTAGTTAAAAGCATCCACCATGGCATTGGCTGCCGAGGCACAGGCGGAGACCGTCGCAAAATTCGGCCCCATGAATCCGTACCGGATCGAAATATGACCGGCCGCGATATCGGCAATCATTTTGGGGATGAAAAACGGATTGAACCGGGGAGTGCCGTCTCCTTTGGCGAAGCTGATGATCTCATTCTCGAAGGTTTCCAACCCTCCGATCCCGGATGCCCAGATGACGCCAACCCGCTCTTTGTCAACCGACTCCGAATTGATCCCCGAGTCGGTAACGGCCTGGTCGGCTGCTATAAGGGCATATTGTGCATAAAGATCGTATTTCCTGACTTCCTTGCGGTCAAAATACAGGCCCATGTCGAGGTTCTTCACCTCACAGGCAAACTGGGTCTTGAATTTCGACGCATCAAAACGCGTAATAGGCCCAGCGCCACTAACCCCATTGACCAATCCGGTCCACAATTCCTCAACCGTATTGCCCAATGGGGTAAGGGCTCCAAGTCCGGTAATGACTACTCGGCGTGAAGTCATGAAATAAATTTAGACTTATTTTGTGTTCTCTTCGATGTATTTTATCGCATCACCCACGGTTCCGATCTTCTCAGCGGCATCATCCGGGATGGCAATGTTGAATTCCTTCTCGAATTCCATGATGAGTTCAACCGTATCGAGCGAATCAGCGCCTAAATCGTTTGTGAAGCTGGCTTCTGCGGTAACTTCATTCTCATCTACACCAAGCTTATCAACTATGATAGCTTTTACTCTGGTTGCAATGTCTGACATACTTAAAATGATTTTGGTTAAACAAGCTGCAAAGAAAATAATAATCTTGACATAATACAAGAGGAAGATAAAATATTTTGGGGCCGGAATGTTATATGCAATTCATTATCAATTATATATTATTTTCTGGATATTTTATTTGCCAGGTTTATCATACATCTTATATTTTAAAAATCAGGAAATTAAATCCGGATAGCCAAATGGACCGGAAATCTGTATATTTGATCCGGATTTTCCCTGACATATGATAAACATCGCCATCTTTGCCTCAGGAAACGGCAGCAATGCCCAGAATATAGCTGAGTACTTTCAGAACCATCCTGCCATCCGGGTCTCGCTCATCCTGGCTAACAAACCCGATGCCTTTGTCCTCGAACGGGCAAAAAACCTCGGAATCCCATCGCATGTGTTTAACCGGAAAGAGTTTTACGAAACAAACGACGTTCTGCAGGTCCTTCTCGATCATCATACCGACTTCATCGTGCTGGCCGGATTTCTCTGGTTCGTGCCGGATAATCTCCTGAGTAATTTCTCCCGTAAGATCATCAATATCCATCCTGCCCTCCTGCCCCGCCACGGCGGAAAAGGCATGTACGGCGACAAGGTTCATAAAGCCGTTATGGAATCAGGCGATAAAGTAACGGGCATCACTATCCATTTTGTGAATGACCATTATGATGAAGGAGAGATCATTTTCCAGGAATCGATCCCCGTAACCCCCGGCGATACGGCTGACAGCATCGCCCATAAAGTCCATCAGCTCGAATACAGGCACTTTCCAAGGGTGATTGAAGAGGTCATTAAGTCGTCATCGCTTGCCCGATGATGTTTCAGGTGGAAATCCCGGCATGTTACAAAGTCGTTAATCGTTGATCCCGGTCTTATTTTTCAGCACAAAAAAAAATGAAAACTGAATAAACCGATCAAGTTTTACTATTTTTGCCGCTCATTTTGTTATGATGGAATCGAGCGAAAGAATTATCCTGAAATCCATTGAACTGTTTACCCGATACGGCATCCGGCTGGTAACCATGGACCAGATCGCCGAAGAGGTGGGTATGTCGAAACGGACAATCTATGAATTGTTTAAAAACAAAGACACCCTGGTCATGGAGTGCCTTGAATCGATCCACCGGAAACAAATGACCGAAATACAGGAAATTGCCGAAAGAGTTTCAAACGTCATCGAGGCTTTATACCGCGTCGGGCAATATAGCGAGAAAAAGAAAGCAGAAATGAATCCCATTTTTTTGAAGATATCCGGAAACTATATCCTCAAATATGGAATACCATGAAACAACGCTCCAATACCGGGTCCGGTATGTTCTCCCATATGATCCTGACAAAAGGGATTGGGGAAGGCATTTTCCGGGATGACCTGGATATTACAATTGTCGGTACATTCATGCAATCCATGATGGAGACTTTTCACAAAAAAGAGATATTCCCCGAAAACACCCCTGACAAAGCCCTGCTCCGCAATATAGTCATCCCTTACTATATGGGTATCTCAACGGATAAAGGGAAGAAACTCATCGAACAATATATACCATTAACATTTTCTTGATCACTACTAATAATTATATTCAGCAATGCGTAAAACAGCGTTATTTCTTTTATTATGGGCGTTTACAGGCTGTTTTCAGGCATCAGGACAGGAAAAACTGGCACTATCCCTGGAACAGGCAATAAATTATGCACTCGAATACAACAAGCAACTCGAGAATGCCGCTATCTCCGTCGACCTGGCCCAGAAAAAAATAAACGAATCGATTTCCGGTTTCCTCCCCCAGGCCGATCTGTCTATGGATTACTCGAACTATCTCGGCGCCGAAATGGAGTTCAGCTTCGGGGAAGGCCTCCCGGCACAGAAAATTCCGTTTAACCCTACCAGCAACCTGTATCTCAGGGTATCCCAAATGGTCTTCAGCGGAAATATGATCGTCGGGCTTCAAATGGTGAAGATCTATAAGGAGATGTCGTCTACAAATTACCTGAAAACGGAACAAAGCCTGAAGGAAAACACCATCAAAGCCTACCAGAATGCCCTGGTATCGGAAAAATATATCGGCATTATCAATGAAAACCTGGCCAATACCCGCCAGATCTACGAAAACACCAAAGCGATGGTCTCGGTGGGTATGGCGGAAAAACTCGATCTCGACCAGTTCGAGGTCACCCTTTCCACACTGGAAAATGCCCTGAAATCGGCCGAAAGGCAGAAAGAACTGGCCTACAACCTGCTCCGCTTCCAGCTGGGCGTGCAGGCCGATACTCCCGTCGATCTGACAGATTCTCTTGGCTTCTTCATCGAAAACTTCGATATCACAGGACTGGCCGACAAATCGTTCAATTTGTCGAATAACCTTGATTACCAGGTCATGCAGAGCCAGGTACAGATCTCCGGAAAGCAGGTCAGTATGCAAAAGATGAATTACCTGCCGACACTGACCGGGTTTTACCAGCATACCAACAAGCTGATGAAACCGGAATTCGATTTGTCTCCGAAAAATGTAATCGGCCTGAACTTTAATTTCCCGATCCTGTCGAGCGGTATGCGCAATTCGCAGTATAACCAGGCCCGCCTCCAGTACGAGACAACCCTTAACAACAAAAGCCTGCTGACCGACCAGCTGCTCCTCCAGGAAAAACAACTGCGATTCAACCTGGCCAGCGCCATCGAACAGTATCTCAACCGGAAGAACAATGTGGATGTTACATACCGCATCTATAAAAGCTACCGGTTCAAGTACGAGCAGGGAATAGCCTCAAGCCTTGACCTGACGATCGCCAATAACAATTATCTGCAGGCCGAATCGGATTACCTCATGTCGATCATGACCTTGCTCGACGCACGCACCGCCCTGCAAAAACTTTTGAATACACTATAATCGTAACCATAAAAATCAAGTTTTATGAAATTTTTAAGATCACTTCCGGCAATTGTACTATCCGTATTCATCCTTGCAGGATGCGGATCCATGGAAGGAGAGAAAAAAAATGAATCATCGGCCGCTTCAGCCTCCGCTATTAAAATAGAGAAAGTTAAGGTTATGGCGCTGGAACCGGTAACGATCGGGAAAAATATCGAATACACCTCAACGCTGAAAGCCTTCGAAGAGGTGCACCTGGTGCCTTCCACCCCGGGCCGGATTGAGAAGATTTATGTCGAAGTCGGAAGCCGTGTCAGTAAAGGGGATGTGCTGGTGCAAATGGACCAAACGCAGCTGAGGCAGGCGATCATCCAATTGCAGACACTGGAAACCGATTACAAACGGCTCGATACACTGCAGAAAGTAGGCAGTATTACCCGCCAGCAATTCGACCAGATCAGCGCCCAGGTGGAGATTGCCCGCAACAATGTGGAATTTCTCAAGGAAAATACCCGGCTCGTAGCTCCTTTCGGGGGCATTATCTCCGGTAAATATTTCGAAGATGGCGAAATGTATTCGGGTGCGCCGAACACCACTGCGGGCAAAGCGGCCATCCTTTCGATCGTGCAGATCAATCCGCTCAAGGCCATCGTCAATATCCCCGAGACTTACTTCCCGGCTGTCGGCGAAGGGATGAAAACTCGCGTGCTCAGCGACCTTTACCGCGACCAGGAATATGCCGGCCAGATCATGCGCAAATACCCGACCATCGATCCGAATACACATTCCTTCCAGGCCGAGATCAGGATCGAAAACCCGGGAGAAAAACTCCGCCCGGGAATGTTCTGCCGCGTCGAACTGGGCTTCGGCGAGATCGAAGCGCTGGTAGTCCCCGCCCTGGCCGTCCTTAAAATGCAGGGATCCAACGAGCGTTACATCTTCCTGGCCGACCAGGGTAAAGCCAAAAGGGTATCCGTGACGATCGGCCAGCGCTTCGACGACAAAGTGGAGATCATCTCCAATGAGCTGAAAGTCGGGGATCAGCTCATCATCGCCGGCCAGTCGAGGCTGGTCGACCAGGTACCGGTCGAAATCGTCATCGAATAATCATTTAAAAAGTAATCCGATTAACTTTTTAAGATCAATACAATGAGTATTTATAAAAGCGCTGTCAACAAACCCATTACCACCGTCATGATATTCACGGCGGTCGTAGTGCTCGGGTTATACTCGCTCATTAATATACCGATCGATCTGTATCCCGAGATCGAACCGCCCTATATCAGCATCATGACCACCTACGCAGGGGCCAATGCCGCGGATATCGAAACCAACATCACCAAGCCGATCGAAGACGCGCTCAACTCCGTCGATAAGCTGAAAGAGGTGACTTCGGTTTCTTATGATAACCTCTCACTGGTCAGTATGGAATTTGAATGGGGTTCCAACCTCGATGAAGTACTTAACGATGTAAGATCGGTGATCGATGGCGTTTACAATTATCTGCCCGACGGGTGCGACAGGCCGTCCATCTTCAAGTTCAGTACCAGTATGATGCCGATCTTGTTCTATGCCATCACGGCTGAAGAAAGCTATCCCGGCCTCGAAAAGATCATCGAGGAAAAACTGGTCAATCCGCTTAACAGGATCGAAGGGATCGGCTCCATCACCACGATGGGTTCGCCAAAACGTATCATTTACATCGATGTCGATCCCCGGAAACTGGATGCTTATGCCCTGAGCCTCGAACAGATCGGTAACACCATCGCAGCCGAGAACCTGAATATGCCTTCAGGGAATGTCAAGATGGGAAAATTCGATTACCAGCTCAGGGTGGAAGGTGAGTTTGAAGAAAGCGATCATATCAGGGAAATCATCGTCGGTAATATCGGCGGGAAAGCGGTTTACCTGAAAGATATCGCTACTGTCAGGGATACACTCAAGTATGGTTTTATTGATGAGAAGATCAATGGTAAACAGGGAATGCGCCTCCTGGTCATGAAACAATCGGGAGCCAATACAGTAAGTATCGCCCGGGATGTTCATGCGAAAATGGATGAGTTGGTAAAAACTTTGCCGCCCGATATCAGTGTAAACCCGATATTCGACAGCTCCGACTTTATCAAAGGATCCATCGACAACCTGTCGGAAACCCTGATGTGGGCTTTTCTTTTCGTTATCCTGATCGTCTTGTTCTTCCTGGGCCGCTGGAGGGCAACATTGATCATTATCCTGACCATCCCGATCTCGCTGGTGGTCTCCTTTATCTATCTCTACTTTACCGGCAGTTCGCTGAACGTGATCTCACTCTCCTCGCTATCGATCGCAATCGGAATGGTGGTCGATGATGCGATCGTGGTCCTCGAAAACATCACCAAGCATATCGAAAGGGGATCCAGCCCGCGGGAAGCAGCCATTTATGCCACCAACGAAGTGTGGCTGGCCGTCATTATCACCACCCTTGTCATCGTTGCCGTATTCCTTCCCCTGACCATGGTCGGCGGTATGACCGGCGTGATGTTCAACGAACTGGGATGGATCGTCACCATAACCATTGTGACCTCAACCCTCGTTGCCATCACGCTGACTCCCATGCTCTCCTCGAAATTGCTGAAAACATGGATACCGAAAGAAAAGTCAATGAATTCAGCTTATGATAAAACCATCCGAAAGGGTCTCGACAAACTGGATAATTTTTATGAGAGAACCATCCGTTGGGCCCTGCACCATAAAAGCCTGGTCATTATCGTAAGCCTGGCCATATTTATCGGGAGCCTCGTCCTGGGTGCGTTTTTTGTAAAAACCGATTTTATGCCGGAAAGCGACGAGAGCAGAATGACCGTCTCTATCGAACTGCAAACAGGCTTGAGAATGGAAGAATCGAAGATCACGGCAGAAAAGGTCGAGAAGATCATCCGGGAGCGTTATCCCGAAATTACGATCATTTCGAATTCGACCGGCGCCGACGACGAAGGTAATTTCTTCTCCCTCTTCAGGCCTACGGGGTCGAACCGGATCAACCTGATGATGCGATTGGCACCGGTGACCGAGCGCAGCCGTTCCGTGTTTGAGATTGCTGACGACTTCCGCAACCAGCTCGATCAGATTGCCGAGGTGGTCAATTACGATATTGCCACTTCGAACAACATGATGGGCGGCGGATCCAATACCGTTGATGTGGAAATCTTCGGGTACGATTTCAATGAAACGAACCGGATTGCCGATGAGATAAAGACACGGATCAGCCGGATACCCGGCGCCAAAGACGTTTCGTTGAGCCGGGAGAAGGACCGTCCGGAACTGCAGATCGTGCTCGACAGGGAAAAACTGGCCATGAACGGGTTGAACAGCGCGTTGGTGTCGACTTACATCCGGAACCGGGTGGATGGGATGACCGCTTCCAAATTCAGGGAGGAAGGCGATGAATACAATATTGAGCTGCGGTACCAGGAAGATTACAGGAATTCGATCACCGACCTGGAGGAGATCACTATCATGAATCCTGCAGGGCAAAGGATAAAACTTAAAGAACTGGGAGAAGTGAAGGAGTACTGGTCGCCGCCGAATATCGAGCATAAACGACGGGAGAGGATTGCCAAAGTATCCGTCAAACCGGTCGGGGTGTCGTTGGGAGAGCTTGCTGAAAGCATCAGGAAAGAAGTTGCTTCGGTCGAAGTTCCTCCGGAGATCATGATCAATGTGGGAGGCGCCTATGAAGACCAGATGGAAGGCTTCCAGGATATCGGTTTGCTGATGATCATGAGTCTTGTGCTGGTATTTATTGTCATGGCGTCACAATTTGAATCGTTTGCCATGCCATTTGTTATCATGTTTTCGATACCGTTTGCCTTCACGGGCGTAGTGCTGAGCCTGTTCCTGACCAACACCACCCTCAGCCTGATCGCCGCTCTCGGGGCTGTCTTGCTGATCGGGATTGTGGTGAAGAACGGCATTGTGCTGGTGGATTTCATCAATCTGATGCGCGATAGGGGATTTGAGTTGTACGAAGCGATTGCCCGGGCCGGGCATTCCCGGTTGCGCCCGGTATTGATGACTGCCGGCACCACTATCCTTGGGATGCTTCCCTTGGCGCTGAGCAAGGGTGAAGGATCGGAGATCTGGACCCCGATGGGGATCACCGTGATCGGGGGACTGGTCATTTCCACGATTGTTACGATGGTGATCGTCCCGGTCATGTACGCCATACTTGCCCGACGGGGTGAGCGTGATAAAAAGACCAGGCTAAGGAAGCGGTTTTTATTCATGGACAAATAAGAAATAGAAAGATGAAAGCGGTATTTATCGTATTTAATCAGGCCCATACCGAGAGGGTGGAATACTTGTTCGACAGGCTGGAGATTCGCGGATACACCTGGTGGACCGATGTCCATGGAAGGGGATCGGTGTCAGGAGAGCCGAGGATGGGCACCCATACCTGGCCGGAAATCAATTCGGCAGCTATGGCCATTGTGGATGACAATGCAGTAGATGAGATCCTGGAAAAAGTCAGGAGGATCGATGAAATCAACCGGGAAGTGGGAATTCGTGCCTTTGTATGGGATATTCTGAAATCGGTCTGATCATTCGGGAAACAAAACGATTGATATTGTTTCATCTAATTAACAATTGTTAATAACGGGTGTGATTAACTTGTGGATTGTGAAACATAAAATGGCTTGACTTACCCCCCTGTTTCGTTTTACTTTTGTTTCATCAGGTCAGCGATAAAAGACTGGCAAAGGCAGGCAGGATGGAGACGACGCTGAGTCCGCAAGGAGGAGGCAGAGTTCAAAGTCCGCCCCGGACACCGGAGGCCGAAAGGCGGAGGGGAGCGAGGGGGAGCAAAGACCGGACAACGCCGAAAGGCAGCGCGAGGGAAGGCCGGCCGCCAAAGCCGGGAGCCACGGAAGCTAAATCCGCCGAAAGACGGACACGCGGAAGGGAACCCGACAAAGAGGAGAAGGAACCGAAAGGAACCGGAACCAAAGGTTAGTCAAAATAACAGTAGCCTGGCGCAAACCGCAAGCTTCGGCAAACGGCAAGCGAACGGGGATCGATCCGGCGAGGTTCGGTCCCCGTTGTGTTTTTAATCAGTTTAAGATATTAACAATTGTTAATAATAGCTGTGAGAAACTTGTGGATTGAGAAAAGTAAAACGGCTTGACTTACCCCCCTGTTTCGTTTTACTTTTGTTTCATCAGGTCAGCGATAAAAGACTGGCAAAGGCAGGCAGGATGGAGACGACGCTGAGTCCGCAAGGAGGAGGCAGAGTTCAAAGTCCGCCCCGGACACCGGAGGCCGAAAGGTCGAAGGGAGCGAGGGGGAGCAATGACCGGACAACGCCGAAAGGCAGCGCGAGGGAAGGCCGGCCGCCAAAGCCGGGAGCCAGGGAGGCTAAACGCGTCGAAAGACGGGCACGCCGAAGGGAACCCGACAAAGAGGAGAAGGAACCGAAAGGAACCGGAACCAAAGGTTAGTCAAAATAACAGTAGCCTGACGCAAACCGCACGCTTCGGCAAACGGCAAGCGAACGGGGATCGATCCGGCAAGGTTCGGTCCCCGTTGTGTTATTGATAATATCCTCCGTTTAATTGTATAAAATCCACGTAGTGGATACAGTACGGAAGACCCGCTTTGATTATTTAGTGATTATTCTGCCTAATTTTTGATTAATTTTTATACTGATTTCTTTATAATTCTTATGCCTGGTCTGTAAAAGCATTATATCTTCCTCACTTGCTGTGACTTTTATTTCTTGCAGAATTTCATTGATCATCCTGTCTATTGTCTTTTCTTTAAACGAAAGTAAAGTTGACTCAACCGCAAAAAGCAGCTTCTCTTTTTCAGAGTTAACTAAAATTCTTTTTTTTAACCAATTTTCGCTCAACTCATACCGACTACTTAAAATAGTAATGACCTCACTAATAAGTTCTTGATCCTGGCCGTCATTGATTAACAATTTTTCATCAGGCTCATTGCCTTCAAGCAACGCCAAATTATACAAATCAAAAATCTTTTGATATACTGGATTTGCAAATTTCAAATCATCCTTGTTGACCTCTTCAGTAATATATCTTGCCACACTGATCTTTTGAGCCAATTCATCCTGTTCATTAATCTCAATATCATAATTGGAATATAGTAATAACAATCTGATTAAATGATACTCCTGGGATTCTATTTCCTGATTCACCTGTTCTACCTGCCTCGGCGCCGGCATCTCCGGAATATCCACCTCCTGCCTCGCCGCCTCCTGCTCCGCCTGCTTCCTGTTCTTCTGGTATAATATCTTGTTCAGCGACGACATGAGCATCTGCTCCTGCACATCCATCAGCGTACTGCACTCCTTGATGTAGACCGAACGGTAAATCGGATCGGGTATCAGCGATATGCTCCCGACAATCTCTTTGATCAATCCGGCCCGCTTGATGGGATCATTGGCCGCTTCTTTCAGCAACAGGCTGGTCTTGAACCGGATAAAATCCTGCGCCCCGCCGGTGATCAGCTCCTCCAGCTCGGCCCGCCGGTGCTTCCGGGCATAAGAATCGGGATCTTCTCCATCCGGAAATAAAACGATCCTGACATTCATTCCCTGCTCCAGCACCATGTCGATCCCCCGGAATGAAGCCTTGATCCCCGCCGGATCACCGTCGTACAAAATCGTGATATTCGGCGTGTAACGCTTGATCAGCCGTATCTGCTCCTCCGTGAGCGCCGTGCCCGATGAAGCCACCACGTTTTCAATCCCGGCCTGGTGCATCGAAATCACATCGGTATAACCCTCCACCAGGTAACAGTTGTCGAGCCGGATAATGGCGCTCTTCGCAAAATAAAGGCCGTAAAGGGTCTGGCTCTTGCTGTATATCTCCGATTCGATCGAATTGACATACTTCGGGACGTGGTCGTCCTTCAGCAAGGTCCGCCCGCCAAAACCCAGAATCCGACCGGTTATGTTGTGGATCGGGAAAATGACCCGGCCCCTGAAACGGTCATAACTCCGGCCGTCTTTCGTGATCGTCAGCCCTGTCTTTTCCAGGTACTCCAGTTTGTAGCCGTTCTCCAGGGCGTTCTTCGTGAATGCATCCCAGCTCTCTGGACTGTAACCCAGCTGGAATTTTTTGATCGTGTCGGGCTTCAGGTCGCGGCTCTTGAAATATTCAAGCCCGATGGCTTTGCCGGCTTCCGTCTCATGCAGGTTTTGCATGAAGAAATTCATGGCAAACGCCGTCACCTGGAAAAGCGTTTCCCGTTCATTTTCAATCTGAACATCTTCAGGAGTAATCGAATCCTCCTCGATGGCTATGCCGTACTTTTTCGCCAGGTAGGTCAGTGCTTCGGGATAGGTGAAATGTTCGTGTTCCATCAGGAAATTCACCACATTTCCCCCCTTACCCGAACTGAAACATTTGAAGATCCCCTTGGCCGGCGACACATAGAACGAAGGGTTGCGTTCGGCCGTAAACGGACTCAGCCCCTTGTAATTCTGCCCGCTTTTTTTGAGTTTGACAAATTCGCCGACAACCTCTTCAATACGGGCGTCTTCCAGAATACGCGCTATGGTTTGTTTGGAGATCAAGGTTATTAATATGCTTTACAAAGATAATAATGCATTAGAGGGAAGGGGAAATTGTTGATAATATCTTGAGATGGCATCTCAAATCGATCGTCCAATCTTCTGTTTCGCTTGCCAGATAAACCATTCCTGATTTTAATCAGATATTCTGAGATGCCATCTCAAAAAACAATAAATTAGCCCCTTAATTATAACCTACCCATGACAGAAAACAATCTCATAATCCCCCAATCGCAGGAACAGCTTGACAAAACACAGAAAGCCCGCCTGCTGATGGACTTTTTCCACCGTATCATGATCCACCATGCCATGTGGTTTGCAGAAGTGCAGCACCAATACGGTCTGGATATCGCCCTTGATGCCATGAAAGAGGCGTATGCCAAAAGTTCCGGCATCCAGCTGAACCGGCTGGCGAAAACGCTGGGATTTGAGATGCATGACGGAATTCCCGGCCCGCTCCTCGACCTGCCCGAGGAAAAACTCGACGAACTAACCGAAAGCGTGGCGGTCAACTGGCTGGCCAACGACGGTGTCTGGTTCCAGGCGGTCGAGTTCAAACACGGCCTGCTCGACGCCAAGCGCTGCAACGATACCTGCTGGGCACACTTCTCGCCGTTCGAAGCCTGGTCGATCCGTAATTTCCTCATTCTGCCGGAAAATCCGGGCCTGGAAGGGCTTAAGACCGCGCTTCAATTCAGGCTATATGCCACCATCAATAAACAGTCGATCGTCGAAGAAACCCCCGAAAGTTTCGTCTTCCGGATGAACGAATGCCGCGTTCAGAATGCCCGTAAACGGAAAGGGCTGGATGATTATCCCTGCAAATCAGGGGGCCTCGTTGAATACACCACTTTCGCCCGGGCCATCGACCCGAGGATCAGGACCGAATGCATCTCCTGCCCGCCGGATCCGCACCCCGGGGAGTATTACTGCGCGTGGAGGTTTAGCATGTAGTCACTGGTCATGAGCTCGCTTCGCTCGCGTCATTGAGGGTCATAAAGTTGTGTTAAATTAGTCATAAGGTCGTCATAAGGTGGTCATAAGGTGGTCATAAGGTCGTCAGAAGGTGGTTTAAGGTTTATTGATTGAGATTTGACATTTGAGTTTTGTTTGGGTTTCGGAATTTGGAATTTGGAATTTCCGTACCTTTGCGCCTCATTTTTAATTTTTTGCAACTAAAGGCTCCATGAAACGCAAATACAGGGAATACAAGGAACTGAACCTGACCCGCATCGGCAAGGAGATCAATGCGTACTGGAAACAGCACGGGACTTTTGAGAAAAGCATGCACATCAGGGACGGACACCGGGAGTATGTATTTTACGAAGGGCCGCCGTCGGCTAACGGAAAACCGGGTATCCACCACGTGATGGCCCGGGCGATCAAAGACATTTTCTGCCGCTATAAAACGCTGAAAGGTTACCTCGTCGAGAGAAAAGCAGGCTGGGATACGCATGGACTTCCGGTTGAAATAGGCGTGGAACAGACGCTGGGAATTACCAAAGAAGATATCGGAAAGAAAATTTCCGTTGAAGATTATAACCGTACCTGCAAACAGGAGGTGATGAAATACAAGGATCTATGGGACGACCTGACCATTAAAATGGGGTACTGGGTCGACCTGGATGATCCGTATATCACGTTTGAAAACAAATATATCGAATCGGTCTGGTGGCTGCTTAAGAAACTTTACGAAAAGGGGCTTCTTTACGAGGGATACACGATCCAGCCCTATTCGCCGGCAGCAGGAACAGGGCTCAGCTCGCATGAACTGAACCTCCCGGGTGCCTACAAGGAGGTCAAAGACCTTACGGTTACCGCCCAGTTCAAGGTTGTCAGAAATGCAGACTCGGAATTCCTTTTCGAAAATGCCTTTGGCGAAGTGTTTTTCCTGGCCTGGACAACGACCCCATGGACGCTTCCGTCGAATACCGCACTGGCTGTCGGAAAAGAAATCGTTTACATCAGGGTGAAATCCTATAATCCTTATACGAATAAACCCATCACTGTCATCCTGGCCAAAGACCTGGTAAACAACTTCTTCCCGGAGAAAAATGCAGAGCTGAAACTGGAAGATTACCAGGAAGGGCAAAAAGCGATCCCCTTCCGGATCGACGGGGAATTCAAAGGAGCCCGGCTGGCCGGTATCCGCTATGAACAACTGCTTCCCTATGCCCGGCCTGAAACAGGCGATGCATTCGTGGTGGTGACCGGAGATTTTGTGACTACGGAAGACGGTGCCGGCATCGTGCATATCGCCCCGAGCTTTGGCGCCGACGATTTCAAAGTGGCCAGGGAAAACGGTATCGGCGCGCTTACGATGGTCGACAAATCGGGGAAATTCGTCGAATCGATGGGCGAATTCGCCGGCCGCTATGTCAAACCCGAATACGACCCGAACTTCAACAAAGGGGTCGATGAAAGCGTGGATGTCGATATCGTGGTGAAACTCAAGCAGGAAAACAGGGCCTTCAAAACCGAGAAGTACGTTCACAGCTATCCGCATTGCTGGCGCACCGATAAACCGATCCTCTATTATCCGCTCGATTCCTGGTTTATCCGGACCACAGCCTTTAAAGAGCAGATGATCGAGCTGAACAAAACGATCAACTGGAAACCGGTGTCGACCGGTATCGGCCGGTTCGGCAACTGGCTCGAAAACCTGGTCGACTGGAACCTTTCCCGCTCCCGCTATTGGGGAACGCCGCTGCCGATCTGGGTAACGGAAGACCGCAGCGAGCAGAAGTGCATCGGTTCGTTGGAGGAATTAAAAGTGGAAATTGGAAAATCGGTAAAGGCAGGGTTCATGAAAGCCGATCCGCTGGAGAAGTTCGTTCCCGGCGACAATTCGGCCGAAAATTACAACACGTTCGACCTGCACCGGCCTTACGTCGATGAGATCATCCTGGTATCGGAATCGGGTAAACCGATGCAGAGGGAAACCGACCTGATCGACGTGTGGTTCGATTCGGGCGCCATGCCGTATGCCCAGTTCCACTATCCGTTTGAGAACGGGCAGCTGGAGCATTATTTCCCGGCCGACTTCATCGCCGAAGGGGTCGACCAGACCCGGGGTTGGTTCTTTACGCTGCATGCCATTGCCGTCATGCTTTTCGACTCCGTATCCTTCAAAACCTGCGTCTCCAACGGCCTGGTGCTCGACAAGGATGGCAACAAGATGTCGAAACGGCTGGGCAATGCCGTTGATCCCTTTGAAACGCTGGAAAAATTCGGCCCCGATGCCACGAGATGGTACATGATGACCAACTCACAGCCGTGGGACAATTTGAAGTTCGACCTGGAGGGGATCGCGGAGGTGCAGCGCAAATTTTTCGGCACCCTCCACAACACATACGCTTTCTTTGCCCTCTATGCCAACATCGACGGATTCCATTATGCTGAGGCAGAGGTGCCGTTTGAAAAGCGGCCGGAGATCGACCGGTGGATCCTTTCGGAGCTCAACTCCCTGATCCGCAAAGTAGAGAGCTATTACGACGACTATGAACCGACCAAGGCCGGTCGCGCCATACAGGATTTTGTGATCGACCACCTGAGCAACTGGTATGTGCGGTTGTCGAGGCGCCGGTTCTGGAAAGGCGATTACACCGAAGACAAGATTGCGGCATACCAGACGCTTTACCGTTGCCTGGAGGTAGTGGCACAGCTCGCCTCGCCCATCGCCCCCTTCTTCATGGAGCGCCTCTTTACCGATCTGAACGAGGTGTCGGGGAGGATCGGGTCCGACAGCGTTCACCTGACCGATTTTCCTTCGGCCAATGAAAGCCAGATCGACCTTGACCTTGAAGAACGGATGGAACTGGCCCAGAAAATCTCTTCCATGATCCTGTCGCTTCGCAAGCGTTCGAATATCCGCGTCCGCCAGCCGCTGAACAAGATCATGATCCCGATCCTGAACGAGCACAATAAAAAGCAGCTTCAGGCTGTGGAAAACCTGATCTTATCGGAAGTGAATGTCAAAGAGATAGAATACCTGACCGAAACAGCCGGCATTCTCGTTAAGAAAATCAAGCCGAATTTCAAAACTTTAGGACCACGGTTCGGGAAACTGATGAAACCGATCGCCGCAGCCATCTCCTCACTCAACCCGGAAGAGATCAATAAAATGGAAGAGGAAGAGTGCCTGAAGATGACGGTAGAAGGAGAACCGATCGAGATCACGATCCATGACGTCGAAATCACTACAGAAGACATCCCGGGCTGGCTGATCTCCTCGGCCGGCAACCTGACGGTAGCCCTGGATATCAACATCACCGATGCGCTGAAAAAGGAAGGATTGGCCAGGGAGCTGATCAACCGCATCCAGAACATCCGGAAGGAGCGTGATTACGAAGTGACCGACAAGATCAGGGTGCAGGTAGTGCGTAAGGATTACCTCGACGAGGCCATATATCACAATTTATCTTATATTTGCGCCGAAATTCTAGCCGAATCACTTGTTTTGGTTGAGAAAACCGAAGGAGATAACCCGGTGGAAGTTGAACTGACCGAAGAGTTCAACACAATCATCAGGGTGGAAAAAATTAATTCATAATCAATAATTTTTTAACGGATTAAATCCCGGGCCATGACAGACATTAAGAAACAGAAAGCCGATACTCAGGAAAAGAACAGGTATTCTGACGAAGAACTGGAGGAATTCAAACAGATCATCCTGGATAAACTGGAAAAAGCCAACGAAGACCTCAGGTTGCTAATGGAGGCGTATCATCTTGACGGAGAACATGGTACTGATGATACATCGCCTACTTTCAAGATACTGGAAGAGGGTTACCAGGTCATGTCGAAAGAAGAGAACAGCCGGCTGGCCTCACGTCAGCAGAAGTTCATCAACAACCTGGAAAATGCCTTGCTTCGCATCGAGAACAAGACCTACGGCATTTGCAGGGTGACAGGCAAGCTCATTTCGAAAGAACGGCTCAAGAGCGTACCGCACGCCACACTCAGCATCGAAGCCAAGCTTAACCAGAGATAAGCCTTGAAGAAAGCAATCCTGATTGTTTTTCTGGTGCTGGTCGCCGACCAGGTGCTCAAATTCTGGATCAAAACCCATATGACCATCGGGGAAGAGATCCATGTGCTGGGCAATTGGTTTATTCTTCATTTTACCGAAAATGAGGGGATGGCATTCGGCATCACATTCGGAGGCGCCTTCGGGAAACTGATCCTGAGCATATTCCGGATCATTGCCGTTATCGTGATCGCCATTTACATGTTCCGGATGCGGGCCAAATCGCCCCATCCCGGGCTGGTTTGGAGCTTCTCGCTCATCCTGGCCGGTGCATTGGGAAACATCCTCGACAGCGCTTTTTACGGACTGATCTTCAGCCATAGCAGTTATCATACAGTAGCTTCGCTTTTCCCACCCGGCGGAGGATACGCGTCGTTCCTTCACGGAAAAGTGGTCGATATGCTCTATTTTCCCGTCATCGATACCACATTGCCCGATTGGATCCCGATCCGTGGCGGGACGCAATTCATTTTTTTCCGCCCCGTGTTCAACATCGCCGACGCTTCCATTACCACCGGCGTTTTAATGCTGCTGGTTTTCCAGAAGAAATTCTTTCCCAAAAAAGAAGGTCCAGAGCAAGAGGTAATTGAAAATTGATTAATTACTTAATTTTAACTACCTTTGCACTTCTTTTTTAAAAAACACACACAAGCTTCCGGTTATGGAAAAAAAGAGGATCCTCTTCGTATCGCAGGAAATCACCCCATATACTGAAGAAACACCCATAGGGCTCAAAGGCCGCTACCTTCCCCAGGGGATACAGGAAAAAGGCAGGGAAATCCGCACCTTCATGCCCCGTTACGGCAACATCAACGAACGCCGCAATCAGCTTCATGAAGTGATCCGCCTTTCAGGCATGAACCTCATCATCGACAACAACGACCACCCGCTCATCATCAAAGTCGCCTCCATCCAGCAAGCCCGCATGCAGATCTATTTTATCGACAATGAGGACTACTTCCAGCGGAAAGCCCAGCTGTACGATAAATCGGGGAAGTTTTTCGAGGATAATGATGAACGGGCCATCTTTTTCGCGCGCGGCGTGCTCGAAACGGTAAAAAAGCTCGGTTGGGCTCCCGATATCATCCACTGTCACGGCTGGTTTACCGGTTTTGTCCCGCTCTATGTAAAAAAATCGTACCGCGACAATCCCCTTTTCAGTGAAACTAAAGTTGTGCTATCTATTTATAATGATGATTTTAAGGAAGATTTTCCGGCCGATATCTCCAAAAAAATCAAATATGAAGGGATAACCAAACAAGACCTTGCATACTACAAGAAGACCCATTACGTTTCATTACTCAAGGCGGCAATGGAATATTCCGACGGTATCATTGCCGGGAGCCCTGAAATTAATAAAGAACTGGATTCACATGCCAAAGCTTCCGGAAAACCGTACCTGGAATACCAGGAAGAAGATAAATATATCGATGCTTTCTCAGATTTTTACGACAAAGTACTGAACGAAGAGACTGGTAAAGCAAAGTAACTTATCGCCTCATCATTTTACAAACAAACCGCAAGAATGATAAAAAAGCTGAGTTGGTTATTTGCAGGGATAATCCTGGTGATGGTTTTCAACATGGCAGGTTGTAAACAGGATGATAATGACCTGGGGATTGATATCCAGCCTCCTAACGACAAGCTGAACGTATTTTCATCCGACACGGCTACCATTGTAGCCTATTCGGCTCTGGTCGATTCGGTGAAAACCGACGAAACATCCGTTACACTCCTCGGCAGCCTGGTAGATCCGGTATTCGGACGCTCCACGGCCAGTTTCTACACACAGCTCAGACTGAGCAAGACGGCCTACGATTTTGGCTCTACCCCTTATCCCGACTCCATTGTCCTTACCCTCGATTACGATGATATTTACGGAGATACACTGGCTCCGATGACCATCCGGGTTTATGAAATGTCGGAGAGGATCTTTATCGACTCCATGTACTATTCGAACCATTCTGTAGCTTACGAGAGCGACCTCCTGGCCGAAAAGACCTTTACCCCTGACCTATCCACCGATGTGATCATCGGTGAAGACACACTGGATCCGCACCTGAGGATCAACCTGGGGCAGTTCTCATTTTCACTTGCAGAAAAACTGATGAATGCCCCGGCCGACAGCATGGCCAGTAACGCCAGCTTCATCAACTATTTCTATGGATTGTACGTCACGGCCGAACCGGCCACCGCCGGAGGTTCCATCGTCTATTTCAACCTGTTGTCAGAACTTTCCGAAATGACGCTGTATTATCACAATGGGGAAGATGATTCACTCCGGTTTTCCTACCTGATCAACAGCAACTGTGCCCGGTTCAGCCATTTCGATCATGATTATTCGCTGGGTAGCCCTGAATTTAAAGCGCAGGTGCTCGACGGCGATACCACCCTGGGAAAATCGGTATGCTATGTTCAGGCACTGGGCGGCGTAAAAACATATATTCGTTTTCCAAATATTAAAAATTATTATAACAACGGAAAGATAGCGGTCAATGAGGCCCGGTTTTTCCTCCAGGCTTATGAACAAAGCCCTGAACTGGCCCGTGCCGCTTCGCTGATCATGGTGAAACGAAACGGCGACGGTTCCTATAGTATTTTAAACGACCAGCTTGATGGCGACAGCTATTTTGGCGGTTTTTACGATGAATCCAAAGGCGGATACTGGTTCCGGATCACGTCGACGGTCCAGGAACTGATGCGGAGCGACAGTACCGATTACGGCTACGAAATATACCTGAGCGGCGGATCGATCAATTCGGAACGTGTATTGCTAAGCGGAACAAACCCCCAGCCTCCGGTTGATGCCGAGGACCGTATGAAGCTGGTCATTACCTATACAACCTTAAACTGAAAACCAATCTATGTGCGGAATTGTTGCTTACCTTGGCCCACAGGAAGCCTACCCGATCCTGATGAAAGGCCTGTACCGGCTCGAATACAGGGGCTACGACAGCGCCGGGATCGCCATTCTGAACGATGAACTCAGCGTGCTGAAAACCAAAGGAAAAGTCGCTGATCTTGAGACCCTGACAAAAAATATGGCGTTGGAAGGAACGATCGGAATAGCCCACACACGATGGGCAACCCATGGCGAACCCAATGATATCAACGCCCATCCCCATTATTCCCAATCCAAAAACCTGGCGATCATCCATAACGGTATCATCGAAAATTATCTTACCCTGAAAAAAGAGCTGATCAACCGGGGATATAAGTTTACCAGCAATACCGACACCGAAGCCCTCATTCACCTGATCGAAGACATTCAGCTCAACGAAAAGGTCGACCTGGTCGAAGCGGTGCGGATTGCCCTGAACCAGGTTGTGGGCGCTTATGCCATTGTGATCATCTCAAAGAATCACCCCGACATGCTGATCGCCGCCCGCAAAAGTTCGCCGCTGGTGGTCGGGATCGGGGCAGAGGAACTCTTCGTCGCATCCGACGCAACCCCAATCGTAGAGTACACAAAAGACGTCGTTTACCTGAACGACGAGGAACTGGCCATTCTCCGCAGAGGAAAGCCGCTGAAGATCATCACTATAAAGAACAAAGAAAAGACTCCTTACATTCAGAAACTCGAGCTGAATCTTTCTGCCCTGGAGAAAAGCGGTTTTGAGCATTTCATGCTGAAAGAGATATTCGAGCAGCCCCGCTCCATCCGCGACAGTCTGCGCGGCAGGCTCAGGTTGCAGGAAGGGACCGTGTCACTCGGCGGGATTGTCGACTATGAGCAAAAACTGATGAATGCGGAACGGATCATCATCGTAGCCTGCGGGACATCCTGGCATGCCGGTCTTGTCGGCGAATACCTGCTCGAAGAGTTGGCCAGGATACCCGTTGAAGTCGAATATGCATCCGAATTTCGTTACCGCAATCCTATCCTGTGCGAAAAAGATGTTGTGATCGCCATCTCGCAATCAGGTGAAACGGCGGATACGCTGGCCGCCATTGAGCTGGCCAAAGGGAGAGGCGCCACGATCCTGGGAATCTGTAATGTGGTCGGTTCCTCGATCGCCCGGGCTACCCATGCGGGCTCGTACACCCATGCCGGCCCGGAGATCGGCGTAGCCTCCACCAAAGCATTCACGGCACAGGTAGCCGTACTGGCCATGATGGCGCTGACCATTGCCTCGAAAAAAGGAACGATCCCGAAATCCCGCTTTCTCCGTATCATACACGAACTCGACCTGATCCCGGAAAAAGTGGAGAAGACCCTACAGGTCGACCCGCTCGTCCGTTCGATTGCAGAGATGTACAAAGACCACCGCAACTTCCTTTACCTGGGGAGAGGCTATAATTTCCCGGTGGCGCTGGAAGGGGCCCTGAAGCTGAAAGAGATTTCCTACATCCATGCCGAAGGCTATCCTGCCGCCGAAATGAAACATGGCCCTATCGCCCTGATCGACGAGGAGATGCCGGTGGTATTCGTGGCCACCAACAAAGGCACTTACGAAAAAGTGCTCAGCAATATCCAGGAGGTGAAAGCCCGCAAAGGAAAAATAATTGCCATTGTAACCGAACACGATGAACAGGTCCGTGAGATGGCCGACCATGTAATCGAGATTCCGGAGACGGAGGAGATGCTGGTACCGCTGCTGGCTACGGTTCCGTTGCAATTATTGTCCTACCATATCGCCGTGATGAGAGGCTGCAACGTCGATCAGCCGAGGAATTTGGCGAAATCGGTTACGGTGGAATAAAGAAATCCCTGTAGAGGCGCAAAATTTTGCGCCTCTACAGGGATTTCCCTAATGTTAATCATAACCTGTTTTCGACAGATTTCCAGTCCACAATCTTCCAGAAATCGCCAATATAATCGGGCCGGCGGTTCTGCTTATCGAGATAATAGGCGTGCTCCCAGACGTCGCAGGTGAGAAGGGGCTTCAGGCCATTACGCATCGGGTTGCCGGCATTGCTTTCCTGCGTGATGACCAGTTTTCCGTAGCCGTCGATCGACAGCCAGGCCCAGCCCGCGCCGAACAGGGTGGCAGCCGCCTGGGTGAAGTGCTCCTTGAAACCTTCATACGACCCGAAGTCGCGGTCGATCATTTCCATCAGTTTTCCGGCCGGCATGCCTCCTCCGAAGGGGCTCAGGCAGTGCCAGTAGAATGTATGGTTCCACACCTGGGCGCCATTGTTAAAGATGCCGCCGGTGGCTTTCATTACGATCTCTTCCAGCGTGGCATTCTCAAAAGGAGAGCCGGGAAGCAGCTTGTTCAGGTTCGTGACATACGCCTGGTGATGCTTACCATAATGGAACTCCAGAGTGTTCTTCGAAATAAAAGGTTCCAGCGCATCAAGCGCAAAAGGGAGTGAAGGTAATTCGTGGTTCATAACTCTAGGATTAGTTCAAAGTTCAAAGTTAGGGATTTGATATGTAAAAAGCAACTTTGAACTTTGCCCTTTGAATTTTGAACTGTCTTAATAATGGCACGCGGATACCGCGGATGATACGGATTCTCTAATTATTCTTAATCAGAGTATCGAGGGCGATCTGGAAAACTTTATCGACCTCATGGTAAACGGGATAGAAGGCCTCATCATCCAGCAGGTTGCGGCCGATGTAAGCTTTAAGCAGTGTCTTTATCTTCTCCTTTGAATCAATGAGCTCAGAAGGCGTATAGGAGATATCCTGGTTCCTGGCATAATCCATCAGATCGCTGAAAAGCTTGTCATCCACCTTGAATCTCTCAATGAACTCTTTCGGTGTCGAATATTTTGCCAGTGACGGCCTTTCCCGGTCGGTATAATTGAAAGCATATTGAAAGATTGTATTCTGGTGGATCAGCTTGCGGTAAAGCACCTCTTTCTCTTCAGCCGCCAAAGCCACATAAACATCGGGCATAACTCCGCCGCCGCCATATACCACCTTCCCGGCAGGAGTGTAGTATTTAACCGTATCTGTTAAAGAAATGCTGTCGGGATTTTCCATCTCCCCATTGGCATACCGGTCGTAGAGTTCATGGTAATATTCATCCTTTTCACCTTCCTTGTAAGGCCGCTGGATACTGCGTCCCGTCGGGGTATGATAGCGGGCAACGGTAAGCCTTACGGCTGATCCGTCGGGGAAAGTAAGTTGCTCCTGTACCAACCCTTTGCCAAACGACCTGCGTCCGACGATCAGTCCCCGGTCATTGTCCTGGATGGCGCCGGCTACGATTTCGCTGGCCGAGGCCGATGCTTCATTGATCAGGATAACCAGCGGATAATCTTCAAAGACACCCCTTTTTGTCGCATATGCATACTGGTTCGGACGACTGTTTCCTTCGGTATAAACGATCAGCTTTTTATCGCCCAGGAACTCATCCGACACATGGATCGAAGCCTGGAGATAGCCACCGGTATTATCGCGGAGGTCTAGGATAAGCCGTTTCATTCCATTTTCCAGGAGACCGCTCATGGCCCGGATCATCTCTTCGTGTGTACTGACGGCGAACCGGCTGAGTTTGACGTAACCGACCGAATCGTTGACCATGTAGGAAATATCAATGCTGTAGGTGGGAATAACATCGCGGGTGATGCTGAAATCGACCAGTTCGGCCAGGCCGCGGCGAAGAATGCCCACTTTAACAACGGTGCCGCGCTTGCCTTTGAGCTGTTTGACCGCTTCCCTGCTGGTCAGCCCGGTACCCGCAACCAGCGAATCGTTGATCATAACAATCCTGTCGCCTGCCATCAGGCCGACCTTCTCCGAAGGGCCTCCCGGAATGACCTGGATGACCATGATGGTGTCTTTTTCTATCCGGAACTGGATGCCAATCCCTTCGAAATTGTCGTCAAGCTGATCCTCCGACTCGGCAAAATCTTCGGCAGGGATATAAGTGGAGTGGGGATCCAGCTTGTCCAGAACTCCCTCAATAGCATTCACGGTCAGATCCTCCCGGCTGACAGAATCGACATAGTCCTGCTCGACATAATTGATAAGGTCCGTGATCTTATCGTGCTGGGCAGCCCGGTTAAATATGGGATTCTGTGTTTCACCGCTCTTGCTGAAGTTCATCTTGCTGCCGAGCCAGATGCCCAGGATAAGCACAAAAGCGAGAATAACAGGGAGGTATATGATGATCCGACGACGGTCTTCCATAGCTGATTTTCTTGAAGTTTGCAAAGATAGGAAAATTAGTCGGCAGCACGTCATCAGGATCCTCTCAGGGTGGTAAGGGGGATATAACATGAATTTCATAATTGACCGGTTTTTTTTATTTTTGCCGACCGTTATGCAATGATGTGCATAACGTTTTTATTAAAAACAGATGCTATGAACAATGCACTTTACAACTTCCCGGCACCTCAGAACGAGCCGGTATCCGGGTATTTGAGCAACAGTCCTGAAAGGATTGCCCTGGAACAGGAACTTCACCGCCAATCATTGGAAAAGGTGGAAATCCCTTTAATTATCGGAGGAAAAGAGATCAGGACGGGAAACACGGCTGAGCTACGCATGCCGCATGACCATTCAAAGGTCATCGGAATATACCACATGGTTGGAGAAAAAGAGATTAAAGTGGCCATTGAAGCCGCTCTGAAAGCACACCAGACCTGGTCGAACCTGGCATGGACCATCCGGGCCTCCATCCTGCTCAAGGCCGCCGAACTGATCGCGACAAAATACCGGGCGCTGATGAATGCTGCCACCATGCTCGGCCAGAGCAAGAATATCTTCCAGGCTGAAATCGACAGTGTATGTGAAACTGTCGATTTTCTGAAATACAATTCCTATTTTGCCGGCCGGATCTATGAAATTCAACCCCGGTCGAGCTTTAACCAGTTAAACCGGATGGAATACCGGGCACTGGAAGGGTTCATCCTGACCATCAGCCCGTTCAACTTTACTTCCATTGCCTCCAATCTGAACATGGCGCCCGTTATGATGGGCAATACGACTCTCTGGAAACCGGCGACCACTTCGCTCCTCTCCAATTATTACCTGATGAAGATATTCCTCGAGGCCGGTTTGCCGGAAGGTGTCATCAACTTCATTCCCGGCAGTGGAAGCCTGATCGGAAAAACGGTCCTGGACTCGCCCGAAATGGCAGGGATTCATTTTACCGGTTCCAATAATACGTTCAATCTGCTCTGGGGGCAGGTTTCGGCCAATCTTGCCAGTTACAGATCCTACCCCAGGCTGGTCGGGGAGACCGGTGGCAAAGATTTCATTTTCGTTCATCCATCCGCCGATCCGCTGGAAGTAGCCGTCAATGCCATCCGGGGTGCTTTTGAATACCAGGGACAAAAATGCTCGGCTGCCTCCAGGATGTATGTGCCGCAAAGTCTGTGGCCTGAGATCAAGCCTATGCTCATCGATCTGGCCAACGATATTAAAATGGGCGATGTCAGGGATGCCGGTAACTTTATGAATGCTGTGATCGACAAAGGCTCATTCGATACGATCAAAGGATATATCGACTTTACAAAAGCATCGGCCGAAGCAAAAATCCTTGCCGGCGGTGACTGCGATGATTCGGTGGGCTATTTTATTCGTCCGACCCTTGTTGAGGTTTCAGATCCGAAGCACAAACTGATGGCAGAAGAGATCTTCGGCCCGGTACTGACTATTTTTGTTTATAAGGATGCCGATCTGGATGAAACTATTGAATTGTGCAACACCACCTCTCCTTACGGGCTGACGGGAGCCGTGTTTTCCCGCGACCGTGTGGCCGCATCGAGGATTTGCGAGAAGCTTCAGTATGCCGCCGGTAATTTCTACATCAACGACAAGCCTACCGGGGCCATTGTAGGTCTTCAGCCTTTCGGCGGATCAAGGGCTTCGGGGACCAATGATAAAGCCGGCGGCGAGTTTAATCTCGTCCGGTGGATCAGTCCGCGAACGATCAAGGAGACCTTTGTACCAGCCACAAATTACAAATATCCTTATATGATGGAATAAACAATTTTCCTTCAGAAGGGTTTATTATCAGGATTTAATAAAATGAACATGAGAAAAGAAGTACTTGAGCGTTTGGGAATTTCAGCCATAAACGATGGCGTATGCACGGGTTATGATTGGCATGGAGGCGGAGGGGCGGTCTCCGTTTCTGTTTCCCCGATTGATAATAAAGAGATCGGCAAAGTAAGGAATGCTTCGCCGGAAGATTATGAATTTGTGATGCAAAAAGCACAGAATGCATTCCTGGAGTGGCGAAACGTGCCGGCGCCAAAACGCGGTGAGGTGGTGCGCCAGATCGGGGATGCGCTGAGGGCCTCCAAAGAGGACCTGGCCTACCTGGTTACGCTGGAAATGGGTAAGATTTACCAGGAAGGGCTTGGCGAAGTACAGGAGATGATCGATATCTGCGATTTTGCCGTGGGACAGGCCCGTTTGCTGAACGGTTTCACGATGCACTCCGAACGGAAAGACCACCGGATGTACGACCAGTACCACCCGCTCGGTATTGTCGGACTCATCACCAGCTTTAACTTCCCTGTGGCCGTATGGGCCTGGAATTCGATGATCGCTGCCATTGCCGGAGATGTGGTCGTCTGGAAACCGAGCTCAAAAACCCCGTTAACGGCCATCGCCACACAAAATATCATCCGGGAGGTGCTGAAGAAAAACAACGTCCCCGAAGGTGTCTTCAACCTGCTGGTTGCCGGGTCGAATGTCCTGGGCGATAATTTCGTGGCCGACAGGCGAATCCCCCTGTTTTCGGTGACCGGATCGACTGCTGTAGGAAAAAGAGTCGGTGAGATCGTGGGCAAACGCCTGGGCCGGACAATCCTCGAGCTCGGCGGCAACAACGCAGTGATCGTATCACATTCGGCCAACCTGGAGATGGCGATCAAGTCGATCGTTTTTGGCGCCGTAGGAACGGCCGGACAGCGCTGCACCTCCACCCGCAGGGTGATCATCCACGAAGCCGTATACGATGCGGTGAAAGACAAGCTGCTGCTGGCCTACAACAGCGTCCTCAAAAAGATCGGGGATCCGCTGGATAAAGAGACGTTGATGGGCCCGCTGATCGACGGTAAAGCAGTCGGAAACTTCCTGCATGCGCTTGATCAAGCCAAAGCCGAGGGCGGAAAGGTAATTTTCGGAGGAAAAGTGCTGGAAGGCGAAAAGTATGTATCCGGGAATTACGTCACGCCGGCCCTGGTCGAAGCGGAGAACCATTATAAGATCGTTCAGGAGGAGACCTTTGCCCCTATCCTTTACCTGATCAAATACCGTTGGGTTGATGAGGCGATCGCGCTTAACAACGGCGTTCCGCAGGGGCTATCCTCTGCCATTTTCACCGAGAACTTACGCGAGGCGGAGATGTTCCTCTCCGAAGCCGGCAGCGATTGCGGCATCGCCAATGTGAACATCGGCACCTCGGGCGCTGAGATCGGCGGCGCATTCGGCGGCGAGAAAGATACCGGCGGCGGGCGCGAATCGGGCTCCGATAGCTGGAAACTTTACATGAGAAGACAGACCAATACGATCAATTACAGTACCGAACTGCCTCTGGCGCAGGGGATTGAGTTTGGATTCTGAGGTGGTAAGGGGTGCAGGGGTGGATTTGCAACCCCGGGAACCCTTCTCACATTCAATGTCCCCTGTACCGGTGATGCTTTGGTTGGCCCATTTCCCGGTGCATGGGGCAACCGTACATCTCCCGGTAAAGATTGGAGAGGAGCAGGGCTTGTTCCGGATTGCAGACCTCTTTCAGATCAAGATAATGAAGGATATTCTCACGATGAAGCTGTAGCTGAAGCGCCGCAATCTCACCGGTCAGATTATGGATAAGGGCTGTATCGGGCGTTCCGGTTTCAAGTTCATCCAGGATGATGCCCCGTAATTTCTTGATTTCCTGTGACAGAGGCTGCGAAACAACCCGGTATTCGCTGTTTATCCTTTCAACATGCTCATTCTGCTCATCGGTAAGATTGAGCCTGGAATGCAGGATACATTCGGGTGAATTGGGATCGCCGGCGCATACGGCAGGTTGCTTTTTCTCAGGCAAAATAAAGTAAGTTGCCAGGGCTGCCAGGTTGACTATGATCAAAAAGATGAGCAGCCAGAAAAGTACGCGGTTTCGTGTTATGGTTTCCATAGGATTGGATTTTATTCGATCAGATTGATGTCTTCGTCGGCAAAGTCGCTGACAAATAGGCCTGTACGCAGTGTTTCGATCCGGTTCTCTTCCGTTAAGCCCGGTTCCTGGACTGACCCGGCGGTACCGATCAGGAATCCGGCGGCCAGGGCGGCCAATAGCCCAAGGGTAACCAGAACGGGCCTGATCACCAGTGATTTCCCGGCTGTGACCGGCGCCTGCATTCCGGTCAGCCTTTGCAAGATCCGTGTCGATACAAAGGGATTGGGCTCCCGGACTTGCTCAGCTGTGATAAAATGTTCCAGGAGTTCCTGCTTATCCAGCAGCATTTTGCAGGATCGGCAATCACGGGCATGGTCTTCCATGCCGGGCAGTTGCTTCGGATTGAGCGCCTGGTCCTGAGATAGAATCAGGAAACTCCGAAATTCCTTACAGTTCATGGCTTGTAGTTTTAATGTTTGTGATATCCGGCTTCAGCAGTTTTTTTTGGAGATTCAGCCTGGCCCGGTGCATCAGCGATTCGACCGACGACAGGGTCTGGCCGGTAATAGAGGATATTTCTGCATAAGGCAATTCTTCCATTTTATGTAAAATAAAAACAGTCCGTTGTTTTTCCGGTAAAGAAGAAATGGCTTCCCATAACCATTGTCTCTGATATTCAACCTCTAAGGTGTCAGTTTCTGCCTGGATCTCCCTTCTTATGCCTTTGCTTCCATTTTCAGTGATCCCGAATATCCTTTCAATTCTGCAGAAAATCTGTCTTTGCCTGTTTCTCCTGACGGCATTTAATGATTCATTCACAGCGATCCGGTAAATCCAGGTAGAAAGTGACGATGATTGGCGGAACCGGGGTAGCGAAGTAAGGATTTTTACAAAGATTTCCTGCGACAGGTCCTCCGCATCCTCCATGTTGCCAAGGTAATAGTACGCAGTCTTGATAATTTTTCTTTGGTAGGTTTCGACCAGTTGTGACAGGGCTTCGCGGTCGCGGCCAATCGCTTTGCTGATCAATTCCTGTTCGGTCATCCGAAGTTCAGTTAGAATACACCTCAACAATTCAGGCGCCCGGTTATCCATTATTGACAACCGGGCACCCGACGGTTCGATAAAATTACGCTTTATTTTTTGTCCGGCACGATCCGGGCTCCGCAAGGTCCGCCGCAACCCTGGCGGTGTTTAGGGCCATACCCTTTGCCGCATCCGTTCTTCTGGCCTTTGCAGCAATCCGGGTTCCCTTTGCAGCAATTTCCATCGCCGCGGTGGTCGCAAATACCATCGCCGTTGGCATCGGTAAATCCTGTTCCCTTGCCTTGTTTGCACTGGGTACCGCGGTTATCGCAGACTCCGTCGTTGTTGTTATCAACAAACTTCCCGCAGGTTTGGGCCGTGGTGGCGGTTTGCTTCACCGGTTTGTCGTCAGTGGCGGCAGGCGTAGCCGTCTGGGCCATTACCTGGACTGCAAAAAAGGCGGTCAGCGCCATCGTTAAAATAATTCCTGATAATTTTCTCATACTTTTAAAATTTGATTTTTCCTTTTAGACAACCTAAAATCAAAAAACTTGCGGTCGTATGAAAATTTTTAATTCAATGCGTCAGGGATGCATATAATTAACCGCCGGATGCTTGCATAAAGCCTTACTTTTTAAAGGAAAATAAACCCTGTAAGAAGTTCTTTTTTTCGCCCGGCAGAATCCTTTCAATATTCTTCCGCAGCGCCCCGATGGGTTGTGCTCCCCTCACCACCACCGGCCTCCCTTCACGGGCAATGAACAACAATGTTGGGATACTGGAAATGCCGAACACTTTGGAGACTTCCGGATCTTTTTCGGTGTTGATCTTGTAAAACTTCACCTGTCCGTCGTATTCCATCGAAAGCTGGTCGAGCAGAGGGGAAACCACCTTGCATGGCTGGCACCAGTCGGCATAAAAGTCGATTACGGCCGGCATATCTCCCTTGTATTCCCATTCCTTGGAATAGTTATAATCGAAAATTTTCGCTTTAAAATCCCTTTTGTTGAGGATGATTACTTTACTGGTTTTTGAAGCCAAGTTATCATGATTTAAGATAATAGAATTTCGTGCTTCCGCGCTTTGGTGGCAAAAGTAATAAAAAAGCAGAAATAAATCGCTTTAATATCACTAATAATAGTTTTGCGAAATAGAAAATACCAGGGGTGATCAATCATTGAATAAATAAACGTTTATGTTTACATTATTATGTTTATTTTTGCAGGATGAATAATGAATTGACAATTATTAAAGGTATCCATCCGGGATTTTACCTTGAACGTGAACTCAGACGGCGAAATCTGGGTAAGAGCAAATTTGCAATTTCCGTCGGGGAATATCCACAGACTTTGGTTTCCATCACCAAAGGAAAACGTAAAATGAATACTTCCCTGGCATTGAAAATTGAAAAGGAACTAGGTCTTGAAGAAGGCTATTTAATGATTCTTCAGATTTATCATGACATTGAAAAAGAAAAAATGAACCTGAATCTATCACGCCCCGATCTTTCAAAAATAAGGCCGGTTTTGTTTTGGGATACAGAACCGGAAAAAATTAACTGGATATTGCAGAAAGAAGCGGTAATTAAACGGGTTTTTGAAAGAGGAAATGAGGAAGAAAAAGAAGAATTAATTCGTTTTTACGGGATTGATGCTGTCAATGAAGTTATAAAGAATGGCAATTCATAAATTGTACTATAATACTACAACACCTCTGCTGCTTGAAATCCTGAAGGCTTTGATGGTAAGCGATGAGTTCAGGCCATTCAGGCTGGTCGGAGGAACCGCATTAAGTTTGCAGCTTGGACACCGGAAATCATTAGATATAGACCTGTTTACAGATAGGGATTACGATTTCATCGACTTTCAGGCATTGGATAAGTATTTTCATGAGCATTATCCTTATGTCGATGCACCAGATTATCAAATCATTGGTTCAGGAAAATCCTATTATATTGGTAATCATAAAGATGACAGTGTAAAAGTTGATCTGTATTATACTGATAAATTCATGGAGGAATATCTGGCAATAGATAAAATCAGACTTGCCGGCATGAATGAGATATCAGCAATGAAATTAGATGTTATCTCCAGAGGCGGTAGAAAAAAGGATTTCTGGGATATCCATGAATTGTTGAATCACTTCAGCATTCAACAAATGCTTGACTTACATGAGAAAAGGTATCCTTATAGTCATGATTCGTCCCAAATATTAAAAAAGCTGACTGATTTCACCAGCGCTGATGATGACTTTAATCCGTTCTGCCTGAAAGGCAAACACTGGGAATTAATCAAGCTGGATTTGATTGAATGGTTTAAATAAGTATTTTTGCCGCTGGCGATGGAGTTCGCCCTGAACCGCCTCACGAGCTGATGACTCCTGTTCTTATTGACATTCAAGACTATTTTATGCTGAAAATGTTTTTTACTATTCGGCGGGCTGGTGACACTGGAAGAGATCAGGGTGATCTATTATCAGAACAGTAAAACAACTCAGGATTAAACATAAAAGCGAACGATATAAAAGTCCTGATCATCATCAACAACGCCCCGTAAGGCACGGAAAAAGCATACAATGCGCGGAACTGACCGTGGGCAGTGATAAGGTGGTGACTTTTTGAGAGATCTAGGCTTTACAGTTTACAATCCGGGATCTGGAATTTGATTGCTTGATGATCCTTTGCTAATTCTATTTAAGAATTAAAAATTGTGCACTACAAATTAAACATTAAATAGAGGATGTCTCATAAGGATTTAACCACAAAGGACACCAAGGAATTCACAAAGGCGCACAAAGATATGTTGACTGATATTCAAACACCTAGTGTTCCTTTGTGATGTACTTTATGCGCCTTCGTGGTTAATAAAAAGCCTTTTGAGACAGCCTCTTTGTTCCAGTACCCGGGACCGGAATCGAACCGGTACGAGCTTTCGCTCACGGGTTTTTGAGACCAGCGCGTCTACCTGTTCCGCCACCCGGGCTTAAAGGAGCGCAAAGATAACAGAAATTTTGATATTCCGGCAGATAATGTTACCTTTGCAGCCCCAAAAACCTGAAAATCATTCAGCATATGGCTAAAAAGCAGGACCTTGTCAGTATCTTCGGCTGCAGAGCAACCTCTGTCCTGGCCGGAAAAATAGCGAAAAGCTACGGGACCGAACCGGGTAAATCCAGCATTTTCGAGTTCCATGACGGGGAATTCCAGCCTGCTTTCGAGGAAAATGTCCGCGGCCGCCATGTCTTCATCGTCCAGTCGACCTTCCCGCCGGCCGACAACCTGCTGGAACTGATGATGATGATCGACGCCGCCCGCCGTGCCTCGGCCAAAAATATCGTTGCCGTCATCCCCTACTTCGGGCTGGCCCGGCAGGACCGCAAGGACCGCCCCCGCGTTTCCATCGCCTCCAAACTGGTAGCCAACCTGCTCACCGCCGCCGGCGTCCAGCGTATCGTTACACTCGACCTCCACGCCGACCAGATCCAGGGATTCTTCGACGTGCCGGTCGACCATCTCTTTGCTTCGTCTATCTTCCGCGGTTATATCGAATCGCTGAAGCTCCCGAACCTGACCATGGCCTCGCCCGACACCGGCGGGACACGCCGCGCCGCCGCTTATGCCAAAGCGCTTCACACCGACTTCGTGATCTGCTACAAGCAACGCTCTAAGCCCGGACAGGTCGAAACGATGGCTCTAGTCGGGGATGTGAAAGGACGCGATATCATCCTGGTCGACGACATTATCGATACCGGCGGCTCGATCACCAAAGCAGCCCAGCTCATGATGGACAAGGGAGCAAACAGCGTCCGCGCTTTCGCAACCCACCCGGTCTTCTCCGGCTCGGCCATCGAAAAGATCGAAAACTCGGTCTTTACCGAAGTCGTCGTCACCGATACCATCCCGCTAAAGGAAAAAAGCAGCAAGATCACCGTTCTGACAACAGCCGACCTCTTCGCCGAAGTGATCCGCCGTATTGAGAACTTCAAGTCGATCAACTCGTTGTTTATTATGGATGAAAGCGATAAGAAGTAGCAGTCGGCAGTCGGCAGTCGGCAGTCAGCAGTCGGCAGTAAGCAGTCGGCAGTCAGCAATAGAACAATAGAACAATAGAACAATAGAACAATAGAACAATAGAACAATAGAACAATTTAACAATTTATCTTCATGAAAACAGTATCTATGAGCGGCTCTCTGAGGGAGAGCGTAGGGAAAAAAGATGCTAAGCTCCAGCGTTCCGAGGGGCGTATCCCGTGCGTGCTTTACGGCGGAAAAGACCAGATAAAGTTTGTGGCCGATGAAAAATCGTTCCACGAAATCATCTTCTCCCCCGATTCGTATTTTATCAAAATGACCGTCGATGGCAAAACCTACGACTGCGTGCTGAAAGACATTCAGTACCACCCGGTCAGCGACACGATCCTGCATGCCGATTTCATCGAATTCAGCATGGACCACCCGCTGACGATGAGCGTTCCTGTCAGGTTTACCGGAAATGCACCCGGTGTGATCAAGGGGGGGCAGCTGGTGAAAAAATTCAGAAAACTGAACGTTCGCGCTCTTCCGGCCGACATGCCCGAAGCAGTGACCATCGACATCGGCAACCTGGATATCGAGCAGAAAATAACCATCCGGGAAATAGCACAGGAGAAATTCAAGATCCTCGAAAATCCTGACCGGTATATCGTGGCCATCCGGGCTACGCGCGCTTCGGCCACTCCCGACGGAAAAGGCGAAGCCCCGGCAAAATAAGGCCTTCACGGGTCTGAATTATGAAATACCTGATAGCAGGATTGGGCAATATCGGCGACGAATATGCCAACACCAGGCATAATATCGGTTTTGAAGTCGTAACTGCACTGGCCCGGCTGTCAGGTGTTTCTTTTGAAAGCGGGCGCTATGCCGATGTCGCCCGTCTGAAGATCAAAAACAAAACCCTCATCCTGATCAAGCCCTCCACTTACATGAACCTGAGCGGCAAAGCTGTCCGATACTGGCTTGAGCATGAAAAGATACCCCTTGAGAACCTGCTGGTGGTAGTCGATGACCTCGCCCTTCCGCAAGGCAAACTGAGATTACGGCTAAAAGGCGGCCCCGGCGGCCACAACGGCCTCATGAGCATCATCGAAACCCTTGGAACAGAAGAATTTGCCCGGTTGCGTTTCGGCATCGGGAGTGATTTCGCCAAAGGCTACCAGACGGAATATGTTTTAGGTAGATGGACTTCGGCTGAGGAAGAAATCCTGGTGCCGAAGGTGGCGGAAGCGGTGGAGATGATCAGGGCATTCGTTATTTCAAGGCCATCCTTTAATTCACCACAATAGTCACATAGGGCACAATAGAAAGCACATAGATCTATTGTGAAACCTATTGTGTTCTATGTGTCTATTGTGGTTAAAATACTCAGTTTTTCCCTTTTAACCTATTAGCAATTATCCCTGCAATTCCGCCGATATCGATGCGGTCCTGCTTCATGCTGTCGCGCTCGCGGATGGTGACGGTGTTGTCCTCCAGCGTCTGGTGGTCGACCGTGATGCAGTAAGGCGTGCCAATGGCATCCTGCCTCCGGTAACGCCGCCCGATCGAGTCTTTCTCATCATACTGGCACATGTAATCGTACTTCAAACTGTCGAAGATCTCCAGCGCTTTCTCCGGTAAACCGTCTTTCTTAACCAACGGGAGCACCGCTGCCTTGACCGGCGCCAGGAACGGCGGGATGTTCAGCACGACGCGCTCGGTGCCATCTTCCAGCTTTTCTTCATGGTACGAATAACTCAGCACTGCCAGGAATGTCCGGTCGAGGCCGATAGAGGTCTCGATGACGTACGGTACGAAGCCCTGGTTCTGCTCTGTGTCGAAATACTGGAGCTTTTTGCCGGAATATTGCTGGTGCGAAGAAAGATCGAAATCGGTGCGGGAGTGGATCCCTTCTAACTCCTTAAAGCCGATCGGGAAATCGAACTCGATATCGAAAGCGGCATTGGCGTAGTGCGCCAGCTTGTCGTGCTCATGGAAACGGTACTTCTCCTTCGGAATGCCCATTCCCAAGTGCCAGTTCATCCGCTGCTCTTTCCAGTAGTTGAACCATTTCATCTCTTCGCCGGGCTGGACAAAGAACTGCATCTCCATCTGCTCGAACTCGCGCATCCGGAAGATGAACTGCCGTGCCACGATCTCATTGCGGAATGCCTTGCCGGTCTGTGCAATCCCGAAAGGAATCTTCATCCTGCCGGTCTTCATCACATTAAGAAAATTCACAAAGATCCCCTGTGCCGTTTCGGGACGGAGATAGATCACGCTGGCGTCTTCAGCCACCGAACCCATCTGCGTGGAAAACATCAGGTTGAACTGGCGCACGTCGGTCCAGTTGCGCGTCCCCGAAACCGGGTCGGCTATCTCCAGGTCGAGGATAAGCTGGCGGAATCCGGCCAGGTCGTTCTCTTCCATGACCTTCACCATCCGGCTGCGCGCTTCTTCGATCTTTTTGCTGTATTCCAGAATCCTGGGATTGGTCTCCAGGTAAAGTTTCTCGTCGAAGTTCTCTCCAAACCGTTTCCTCGCTTTTTCCACCTCCTGGTCGATCTTGCCCTGCTGTTTGGCCATGTAATCTTCTACGAGAACGTCGGCACGGTAGCGCTTCTTGCTGTCTTTGTTATCAATCAGCGGGTCGCTGAAGGCGTCGACATGCCCGGAGGCCTTCCAGGTTGTCGGGTGCATAAAGATAGCCGCATCGATCCCGACAATGTTCTCATGATGCTGTACCATCGACTTCCACCAGTACTGGCGGATATTGTTCTTCAGTTCGACGCCATATTGTCCATAATCGTAAACCGCGCTCAGTCCGTCATAAATTTCACTCGAAGGAAATACAAAGCCGTATTCCTTGGCATGGGAGATGATCTTTTTAAAGAGTTCTTCGTTGTTTGGCATCATTTAGGGTATTATTGCTACTGGTCAATTGCTCAATTGTTATATGGTTCAATAGTTATTGGCTTGGTAATTTATGAAATATTCTCTCTGATTGCCCCTTAACACAATAACAATTGAACAGTCGAACAATTGAACGCAAATTACTTCTAAGGTAATGAATTCTTAAACGCCTGGTACTCCTCCGGGTATGTTTCCCCCTCTTTTCCGCCCAGCGATTGCCATATCTCATATATTTTTTCAACCCTGTTATCGGGGCTGGGATGGGTGCTCAGGAACTCGGGCGGTTGCCCTGCTCCGCCGATTTTCTCAAAGAAACCGGCCACTCCGCGCGCATCATAAGTTGTTTCGTACAGATACTTCACCGAATATTCATCCGACTCGTATTCATCATCGCGGCTGAAGGCAAGCGAAGCCACACCGGCTGCCAGTTCTGCGGCCATCTGGGCAAGCACGTTCGGATTTTCACCCAGAACCACGGAAAGGAGAACCTGCAAGCCATATGCTTTTGTCATCTGCTCGGTGGAGTGCCTTTTGGCGGCATGGGCCATCTCATGCCCCATCACGCCGGCAAATTCCGCATCGTTATCCAGGTATTTAATAAGGCCCGTATAGAAATATATGTATCCGCCAGGCGTACAAAAAGCATTCAATACCGAATCATCATTAATAATGTGTACATCCCAGTTAAATTCGGTATCAAAATCAACCAGGCCGGTCTGCAGGATCCTATCCCTGACCTGCTGAATGTGCTGGTACGCATCGGGATACTGACCGGGCTGCAAAAGCGGGAATTCGGCGGGGCTGCTCTGTATCTGCTGCTCCATCTGCAGGCCAAGCTGCTTGTCGTCCTCGACCGTGAAAATATTGATCCCGTCATTGTCGTCATTGCACGATGACAGGAATATCGGTGATACCATCACCAAAATCCATAAAAAACCGGCAAATCTTTTCATAACTAAAATTTTTCTCAAAAGTAGGCAAATTATAGAGAAAGAAGTCATAATAACCTCTATAAACCCAGAACCTTGGAACCCTGGAACCTGAACTTACATCAGGAAGCTCATCAGGATTCCTGCGGCCACGGCTGATCCGATGACGCCGGCGACATTCGGCGCCATGGCATGCATGAGCAGGTGGTTCGTTTTATCGGCTTTCAGTCCTTCCATTTCCGAAACCCTTGCGCTGTCGGGTACGGCCGAGACACCGGCCGATCCGATCAGGGGATTGATCCTGTTCTCAGGTTTCAGGAAAAGGTTGAGGAATTTCGCAAACAGGACTCCGCCGGCAGAAGCGATGATGAAAGATAATGCCCCAAGGCCAAAGATCATGATCGATTTCGGCGTGAGGAACACGTCGGCCTGGGTTGAGGCGCCTACAGTCAGCCCGAGAATGATGGTGACGATGTCGATCAGGGCCGATTTGGCCGTATCGGCAAGCCGACGTGTGACTCCGCTCTCTTTCAACAAGTTGCCGAAAAAGAGCATGCCCAGCAGCGGCAGGGCGCCCGGCGAAATAAAAGTGGTCAGCAGCAACCCGACGATGGGAAACATGATCTTTTCAAGACGTGAGACGGCCCTTGGGGGTTTCATCCGGATCAGACGCTCTTTTTTGGAGGTCAGCAGCCGCATGACCGGTGGTTGTATGACCGGAACGAGCGCCATGTAAGAATAGGCTGCGATGGCAATCGGGCCTATCAGGTTCTGTGTCTGGAGTCCGTTTACAATCCCGCCGTTGGCCAGGCGGGATGAAAGAAAGATAGCCGTCGGGCCGTCGGCACCACCGATGATGCCGATAGCGGCCGCCTCCGGCAGATTGAATCCGATCAGTAAGGCGCCGATAAAGGTTACGAAAATACCTATCTGCGCCGCTGCACCGAGCAGGATCAGTTTCGGATTCGAGATCAGCGACGAAAAATCGGTCATCGCGCCGATCCCCAGGAAGATCAGTGGCGGATAGATGCCTTTCAATACGCCGTAATAGAGATAATTCAATACGCTCCCCTGCTCATAGATGCCTATCTGGAAGGAAATGCTATCCGACTGGAAAAACGGGATATTTCCAATCAGGATGCCTGTTCCGATCGGGATCAGCAATAAAGGTTCATATTCAAATTTTATCGCCAGGAAAATAAAAATCAACCCCACAAGGATCATGATCAGGTGCCCGGGTGTGGCATTGGCGAATCCTGTGTATTCCAAAAACCGGTAAATTCCGTCAAGTGCGTTCATCTTATCAGCCAATTTCCATTAAAACATCCCCTTCCAGAATAGTGTCGCCGGGTTTGACCTTTACTTTGGCAACAATCCCATCCTTTTCGGCATAAATGGTGTTTTCCATTTTCATGGCTTCATAAACGATCAGTTTATCGCCTTTTTTCACTTCATCGGCTTCCCTGACGAAAACCTGCATGATATTCCCCGGAAGAGGAGATCTGACCTCAACCGTACCGCTGATCTTCTTTTTGAACTTATGGGCGCTTTTCGGAACGGAGGGCTCGGAGCGGACAAGGATCGGCGTTTTCGACTGTTTTGGCTCACGGCTGACCTCTACCTGGTAAAGTGATCCGTTCACCTCTACCTCGGCTATGTTGTTGTCGAGCTTCTTGATCTCGACCTCGTATTCCTGTCCTTTGATCTTAAACTTGAAAGTTCGCATGGTCTGGTCGTGTTTATCATCCGGTTACCGAACCGGTTTTCTCATATTGTAATATTTACTGCTCCAGGGAGAATAGATTCGGGAAACCCGTTCAATCGTCAGAATATTGCTCTCTTCATCATGCACCTCATTATAAAGAAAGAGGGCCATGGCAATGGCCGCGCTGTGGTCGGCCGGGATCATCAGGTTATCGTCGTCGGCCTCCTTAAGCTTTCCCTGTCTTCGCAGTCTCTGACGGATATTCAGGCTGATAAGCTTTGATATCCAGCCAAATACTCTGTAAAGGACAAAGAGGGCGGTAAAAACGATCAGGATACCGACAATACTGATGACCAGGCCATCCTGCAGCAATAGATTTGTCTCTTCGTTCATATTCTTGCTGATTTTGATTAAAGAGGGATATTCCCGTGTTTTTTCAGCGGATTGGTGTCCTTCTTTGTCGCCAGGGTCCGGAAGGCACGGATAACGCGGAAACGGGTATTCCGGGGTTCAATGACATCATCGATATATCCGTACCGGGCGGCTTCGTATGGATTGGCAAATTTATCGCGGTATTCCTTTTCTTTAATGGCGATAAATTCGGCACGCTCTTCTTCCGATGCCATATTTTTCAGGGTTTTTCCTTCGATGATCTCGATGGCGCCGGCAGGGCCCATGACGGCTATCTCGGCCGAGGGCCATGCATAGTTGATATCGCCCCGAAGCTGCTTGGAACTCATCACATCATGCGCTCCTCCGTAAGATTTCCGAAGTGTAATGGTCACCTTTGGCACAGTAGCTTCGCCGTAAGCATACATCAGCTTGGCGCCGTGGATAATGATCCCGCCGTATTCCTGGGCGCTGCCGGGAAGAAAGCCGGGAACATCCACCAGGGTCAGGATCGGGATATTGAAAGCGTCGCAGAAGCGGACAAAGCGGGCCGCCTTGCGGGATGCGTTGATGTCGAGCACACCGGCCATGAAAACCGGCTGGTTGGCGACGATCCCCACCGGGAAACCGTTGAGGCGGGCAAAACCGATCACGATATTCTTGGCAAAATGCCGCTGGATCTCCAGGAATTCGGTGTTATCCACAATACCGTAAATCACATCCTTGATGTCGTAAGGTTTATTCGGGTCTTCGGGAATGATCTCGTTCAGATGATCATCCAGCCTGTCGATGGGATCGGTACATTCAATGACCGGCGGATCTTCGAGGTTATTCTGCGGCATGTAGCTCAGCAGCTTGCGCACCAGCATGATCCCCTCTTCCTCGCTCTCCGCAAGGAAATGCGACACCCCCGATTTCATGGAATGGACCTGTGCCCCGCCAAGGTCATCTTCGGTAATATCCTCACCGGTAACCGTCTTGGTGACTTTTGGCCCGGTGACGAACATGTAGCTGGTTTTATCGCTCATGAGGATGAAATCGGTGAGGGCTGGCGAATAGACGGCCCCCCCTGCACATGGACCGAAAATAGCCGATATCTGCGGGATCACGCCGGAAGCCAGGATGTTCCGCTCGAAAATCTCGGCATAGCCGGCCAGGCTCCTGACGCCTTCCTGGATACGGGCGCCGCCGCTGTCGTTGATACCGATCAAAGGCGCCCCGACTTTCATGGCCTGGTCCATGATCTTGCAAATCTTCAGGGCAAAGGTCTCCGATAAAGAACCGCCGAAAACGGTGAAATCCTGCGAAAACACATACACCACCCGCCCGTCGATCGTCCCGTGTCCCGTTACCACGCCGTCACCCAGGATTTTCTGGTCTTTCGGCCCCGAATCTTCTCCCCGGTTGACCATAAACATGTCGTACTCCTCGAAGCTTCCTTCATCAAGCAGCATGTCGATCCTTTCCCGGGCAGTAAGTTTTCCTTTGTTATGCTGCGCTTCTATCCTCTGGATTCCGCCGCCTAATTTAGCCTGTTCCCGCTTGTCAAGAAGTTGCTGGATCTCCTTGTGGCGGTCATGGATAAATCTCTCTTTTGCCATATTTACTAATGATTTTTATCTTCACAGAATTCGGTCAGTACCCCGGCGGTCGATTTTGGGTGCAGGAACGCGATATGCAGCCCTTCGGCTCCTTTGCGCGGTTGCTGGTCGATCAGGCGGATCCCCTTTTCTTCGGCTTCTTTCAGGCACTCTTCCAGGTTTTCAACCGCATAAGCCATATGGTGAACCCCTTCGCCCCGGTTGGCAATGAACTTCCCAATCGGCCCTTCGGGATCGGTCGATTCCAGTAATTCGATCTTGGTCTGCCCGACTTTGAAGAACGCCGTCTTCACTTTCTGGTCTTTCACCTCTTCTACAGCATAACACTTGAGTCCGAGCACGTTCTCATAAAATGGGATCGCTTCTTCAAGATTTTTGACAGCAATTCCAATATGCTCAATATGAGATATTTTCATGATAGAAAAAGATTATTGTTAATTTTTTCACAAAGGTAGGAAATATTTTAAGAGATGGCATCTCAGAAATGGTTATTTTTTTCTGAAATGCTTTGATAATCTTGCATTCCCGAAGATTCAGATGAAAAAGTGAGATGCCATCTCAAAGAGTTATAAAAAAGATTTATAACTGCCTGTAGTTCTACGGGTTACAATAACTATTCGGCTAAAACCAGCACTTTGTTGTTCAGCACCTCCACCACTCCGCCTTTTACGTCGAAATACTGAAGCTGTTTCTGGGCGTCCTGGATCTTGATTCGGCCGGCCGACAGCACGGAGATCATGGGGGCATGGTTGCTAAGGATCTCGAAAGAGCCGTCGATGCCCGGCATTTGAACCAGGGTGGCTTCGCCGGTGAATAGCGTCTGTTCGGGGGTTATGATTTCCAGTTTCATATCATTCGTTCTCTGCCAGCATTTTCTTCCCTTTCTCGATAGCCTCTTCGATGGTGCCTACGAGATTGAAAGCTGCCTCCGGGTATTCGTCGACCTCGCCATCCATGATCATTTTGAATCCTTTGATGGTATCTTCGATCGGGACGATGGTGCCGGGAATATTGGTAAACTGTTCTGCTACATGGAACGGTTGCGACAAGAAGCGCTGGACACGGCGGGCGCGGCTCACCGTGAGCTTGTCTTCATCCGAGAGCTCGTCCATTCCGAGGATGGCGATGATATCCTGCAATTCTTTATAGCGCTGCAGGATCTGCTTCACGCGCTGTGCAGTCCGGTAATGGTCTTCGCCGACGATTTCAGGGCTGAGGATGCGGGAAGTTGAATCCAGCGGGTCGACAGCCGGGTAGATACCGATCTCAAAAATCTTACGGTTGAGTACGGTAGTGGCATCCAGGTGGGCAAAAGTCGTGGCCGGTGCGGGATCTGTAAGGTCGTCGGCAGGAACGTAGACTGCCTGTACGGAGGTGATGGAACCGCGCTTGGTGGAGGTGATGCGTTCCTGCATGATACCCATTTCGGTAGCCAGCGTCGGCTGGTAACCCACTGCCGAAGGCATTCGGCCAAGGAGGGCCGACACTTCGGATCCGGCCTGGGTGAAACGGAAAATATTGTCGATAAAGAACAGGATATCGCGGCCGCCCGATTTTTCGTCGCCATCGCGGAAATACTCCGCCAGCGTGAGCCCCGATAACGCTACGCGGGCGCGGGCTCCGGGAGGTTCGTTCATCTGTCCGAATACCAGGGTGATGTTGGAATCCTTCAGCTTTTCGCGGTCGACTTTCGAAAGGTCCCAGCCGCCTTGTTCCATATCTCTTAAAAACTCATCCCCATACTGGATAACGCCCGACTCGATCATTTCGCGAAGCAGGTCGTTGCCCTCGCGGGTACGTTCGCCGACACCGCCGAACACCGACATACCGGAGTATACTTTAGCGATGTTGTTGATGAGCTCCATGATGATGACGGTCTTGCCCACACCGGCGCCACCGAACAACCCGATTTTGCCTCCTTTGGAGTAGGGCTCGATCAGGTCGATCACCTTTATGCCGGTATAAAGGACCTCCTGGCGGGTGGTAAGGTTCTCAAAGGTAGGCGGTTCGCGGTGGATCGGGTACTGCTTTGATCCTTTGACCTCTCCGAGGCCATCGATCGGTTTGCCGATCACGTTGAACAAACGGCCGCGGATCTCTTCCGTTGCCGGCATGGAGATCGGCTTATCAGTCCTGACGACTTCCATACCGCGGCGCATCCCGTCGGTGGAATCCATCGCAACGGTCCGGACGGTGTTTTCACCGATGTCCTGCTGGCATTCCAGCACCACCACTTCACCCTTATCATTGGTTACTTCAAGGGCTTCGTAAATATTCGGAAGATGAGCTTCATCTTCAAAAGAAACGTCGACAACCGGCCCGATAATCTGGGCGATCTTACCGGTCATATTGTTTTCCATGGGATAGCTTTGTGATTTTTCGTGGCAAAGATAATACATTATCGTAAAGACGCAATATTTTGCGTCTTTACGACATAACACATGTTGCGTCTCTACATTATCGTTATCCTCTCACAAAAATCGCCTTGATGATCAGCCAGGCCATTTTCGGATTTTCCTTCAGGCGGCGGGTGCTGTAAGCAAACCATTGTTCGCCGAACGGAACATAAACCCGCATCGTGTGTCCTTTGTCAACGATGGATTTCCTCAGCTCCGGTGTGACGCCGTATAGCATCTGGAACTCATACATGTTTTTGGATACATTATATTTTTCGATGAGCTTGTATGCGCCGTCCACAAGCGGTTTATCGTGAGTGGCAATGCCGGGGTAAACGCCATTTTTCAGCATAAATTCCAGGTCTTCCAGGAAATGGCTGTTGATTTCGTCATATTTCTTGTAGGCAATCTCTGCCGGTTCGACGTAAATCCCCTTACAGAGCCTGTAATTCAGCGGGATCTCTTTCGAGTGGATATCCATCAGGTTTTCAAGATCGCTCATCGTCCGCTTCAGGTAAGCCTGTACCACCAGGCCGACATTCTTCGGAAATTCGGCTTTCAGCTTCCGGTAAAGGTCTATCTCCAGGTCGACACACTGCGAATCCTCCATGTCGATCCGGATAAAATTATTGTAAGATGCAGCCCTGGCCACTATTTCCCGGATATTTTCGTAGCAAACCCGGGGATCGATCAGTAATCCGAACATGGTCGGTTTCAAGGAAAAATTACCATCAATCTTTTCCTTCGTAAACGTATCGATAATATCCAGGTACTCTATTTTATTCTTTTCGGCTTCACTGAGCCGGGTGATGAACTCCCCGAGGAGGTCGACCGTGACTTTAATTCCCTGGCCGTTCAGTTCCCGCGAAACGCGGATTGCATCTTCAATTTTTTTGCCGGCAATATATCTTTTGGAAAAGATCCAGACAAAGCTTTTTGGCATATACGGCAGCAGGCCGGCGATCATCCTGTTAAACATCTCTTTAGAAATTTATAATTTAAAACACTTTAAATGCACGATTTCGAAATTGAAACGGTGCAAAATTAATCTTTTGTTAATTCTTTAACAAAAGTGCCGCAAATTTTGGATTTCAAATTATTCTTTTGTTATTCAAAATAATATCCCTAAATTTGCACCCCAATTTTTAAGGAGGGATATACGTGAATTACCTGAGGCAATATATCATCCCTTTCAGCGGATTAAAGGCGGGAAATTACGACTATTCCTTTGAAATTGACGGCAGGTTCTTTGAAGAGTTTGAATACTCGGAAATCAGGGAAGGGAAATTACATGTAGATTGTCTGCTTGAAAAGCAGGACAGGATGATGATCTTTAGTTTCAGGATTAAAGGGGCAGTAAGAGTAATTTGCGACCGTTGTGCGGGGGAATTTGACTGGCCTGTGGAGGGCAAGCAGCAACTGATCGTGAAATTCGGGCAGGAGCATACGGAAGAGGCAGAAGACATTCTGGTCATCACCGAAAAGGAGCATGAGCTGGATCTGAGCCAGTACCTGTACGAATATATTCATTTGCTGGTTCCGATAAGAAAGATTCACGGCACGGATGAAAACGGCAACAGCCTCTGTGACCCTGATGTCATCCGGTATATCAAAGAGGAAGAAGAACACCCGGCAGATCCGCGCTGGGATATTTTGAAAAAATTGAAAGACAATAAAAAAGACGACAATAATTAAATCTTGCAACAATGCCACACCCAAAAAGAAAACATTCAAAAACCAGACGGGATAAGAGAAGAACGCACGACAAGATTGAAAAGCCTGCACTGGCCAAATGTCCGGTAACGGGTACGGTCCACGTATATCATCGCGCCTACTATGTCGACGGCGACCTTTACTACAAAGGAAAGCTGGTTGTTAGCAAAGCAGGGGAATAATTAGATGAATATCGGGCTTGATGTCATGGGCGGGGATTTTGCCCCGAAAGCTACTGTTAAAGGTGCTTGCCTGGCACTTCATGAAATCTCTTCCGCCGATAAAATTTTCCTGATCGGACCGGAAGAGGTCATTCTTGAAGAGTTGGCCAAAGAAGGTGTCGATCCCGGCCGGTTCGTGATCATCAATGCCCCGGAAGTGATCGGCATGGGAGAACATCCCACCCGTGCGGTTGTCCAGAAGCCTAATTCCAGTATCTCCGTCGGGTTTCACCTGCTGAAACACGGTAAGATCGACGCATTCAGCAGTGCCGGCAACAGCGGCGCCATGGTGGTCGGTTCGATGTACAGCGTCAACACGATACAGGGCATCATCAGGCCCTGCACTTCAGCCGTGGTGCCCAAAGAAAACGGAACGGTTTCCATCCTGTTGGATGTCGGCACCATTACCGATGTCAAACCGGATGTCATGTACCAGTTCGGTATCCTCGGATCGCTTTATGCCGAGCATATCTTCAAAATCCCGAACCCGCGTGTCGGCCTTTTGAATTTAGGAGCCGAAGAGGAGAAGGGGAACCTGCAGTGCCAGTCTTCCTTTGCTCTGATGAAAAATTCCAAAGATTTCAATTTTATCGGCAATGTTGAAGGAAGGGATATTTTCAAAGATAAAGCGGATGTGATCGTTTGCGACGGTTTTACGGGAAATGTAGTACTGAAGCTGATGGAGTCATTTTACCGTATCCTGGTGAAGCGAAACCTGCGGGATGAATACATTGACCGGATGAACTACGAAAATTATGGCGGAACGCCATTACTGGGAATTAATTCTTCTGTTATCGTTGGGCATGGTATTTCCAACGACATTGCCATAAAGAACATGATCCTTCTGTCGAAAGAGGTGCACGAAGTGGAGCTTTCCATTAAAATCCAGAATGCGTTACAAAAGTTTTCACTGAATAACAAAGAATAATCGATTACATGCAGAAATTTAGAGCTGCCGTTACCGGTATCCACGGTTGGGTACCTGACTATATACTGACAAACCAGGAGCTGGAACAGATGGTTGATACAACGGATGAGTGGATCATGACACGAACCGGTATCAAGGAGAGAAGGATCATGAAAGAGCCGGGCAAAGGCACCTCCGATATTGCTGTGCCGGCTGTGAACGGACTCCTGGAAAAAACAGGCACAAAGCCGGAAGATGTAGAACTGCTGATATGCGCTACGGTTACTCCCGATTATGCATTCCCTGCCACAGCCAATATCATTTCCGACAAATGCGGGTTAAAGAATGCCTGGAGCTTCGACATCAATGCGGCATGCTCCGGATTCTTATATGCGTTGCATACTGCGGCCCAGTTCATCGAATCGGGGACCTACAAGAAGATCATTGTTGTCGGCGCCGAGAAAATGTCGATGATGGTCGATTATACCGACCGGCAAACCTGCGTGATCTTCGGCGACGGGGCTGGCGCAGTGTTGCTGGAACCCACTGCCGAAGAGACAGGCGTAATGGACAGTATCATGAAGACCGATGGCTCGGGCCGCGTGTATCTCTACCAGAAAGGCGGCGGATCGGTCAAACCTGCTTCACAGGAGACGATCGACAACCGGGAACATTATGTTTACCAGGAAGGACAGGCGGTCTTTAAATTTGCCGTAGTCGGCATGGCTGATGTTTCGGCGGAGATCATGGAGCGGAACAACCTGAAATCGGAAGATATTGCCTACCTGGTTCCCCACCAGGCCAACCTCCGCATTATCGACGCCACTGCCCGCCGGATGGGTCTCACCAAAGACAAGGTGATGATCAACATCGAGAAATATGGCAATACAACTTCGGCAACTATCCCGCTGTGTCTCTGGGAATGGGAAAACCGGCTAAAGAAAGGCGATAACCTGATCCTTTCCGCATTCGGCGGCGGTTTCACCTGGGGCGCCATCTGGCTGAAGTGGGCCTACTGAGATAGGCCGATCAGACAAACAGGCGATATTCGACTTTATCCCTTTCTAAAATTAGTTTTATTGCCGAAGAAGCCCGTATGCATAATACAACGGCAGAAAAACGATCTTCTGTGAGGGTATTTCACCGAACGGAGCGATAGAAAGCACATATCCACGTTCAATTTTCGGGTATTCTTTTAACAGCACATGCAGGCTGCGGAGCTTGCCGGCTGCCCCGCCTTTGATTTCCACCGGACAGATGCTGCCGTTTTTCACGACCAGATAATCAACCTCTGCCGAGCTGCTTTTAGCCTCCCGTGACCAGTAAAATAAATTCTCCTGGCCGGAAGAAATAAACTCCTGACCGGCAAATTGTTCTGCCAATGCGCCATGATACATCTGCAGCAAATCATTCTTCATAAACTCAATATTTGCCGGCAATTGGTTCAATGCACGGAGGATCCCGGTATCCACCAGTATGGCCTTGAATCTTTTATCAGATGATGTGGCAGCGAGAGGCAAGGATGCCGGAGAAGCAGAATTGACTTTGCTCACAACTCTTGCAAGGGTAAGTAAATCAAGGGCTTTTTTATTGGTAGGACCGGTGAATTCAACGGACATCCTGGTATATATGACCTGATGGCCAATATTTGAAGCTACAGAACCAAGCACCTGGTTCAAGCTTCGCTTATCCACATAAGGCGCATATTTTGAAAAATCCTGCCGGTAAGTCCCTGCAAGATCATTCTGAATATCAAAGACCTCCGCCATGCTTCTGTTCACATGCCAGACATTGACACACTGTGGCATCCCCCCGACATACATGTATTCCCGTAAATTATCCAGTAATGCCTGGTGGATCGTGCCCGGCAGTTTTTCAGGTTCGGAAAGGACTATTTCCGCCAGCTTATCTTTCTGGCATGCCTTCAGGTATTCGTAAAAATTCATCGGCGACATATTCATCAGGCTGACCCTGCCCACAGGAAAACTGATGTCCTTCATGGCAAACTCGAGCAGCGACCCGGCTGCAATCACATGCAAACCTGGCATTTCTTCATAAAAATACCTCAAAGCCATAATCGCTTTCGGGGCAGCCTGGATTTCATCAAAAAAAAGCAGGTCTGTTCCAGCGGTAATCTTTGCATTAAGAAGTATTTCCAGCTCACTTACTATCCTGTGAGGATCCAGGTTTTTCTCAAATATCCCATGCCAGTCGGGATGTTTTTCAAAATCAACAGTATGAATTCTACCATTAAAATTGTTCTTCCCGAACGATGCGACAGTAAATGACTTTCCAACCTGTCTCGCTCCCCTGATGATCAGCGGTTTTCTTCCAATCGTGTCCTTCCAGGTTTCAAGCTTTTGCGTGAACAGTCTGTTCATTTCAAAAGAATTTAGTATAACAAGGCAAATATAATAGATGTTATTTAGAATAACAAGGCTTATTCTTGAAAACGAATCTTAATTTTGAATTTTGTACTATTACCGCACCAGCATTACCGTCCAAAACGTGAGGCGTGAAGCGTGAGGCGTGAAGAGTGAACGGATTATCTTACCAGCATAACCGTCCCTACCCTTTCCTGGCTGCCGGGAACACCATCCAATGAAAATACAATCTTGTAAACATAAACACCACCCGGACAGTCTTTTCCGTTCTTCCTGCCATCCCAGCCCGATGAGACTCCTTCTCCGTAAAACACTTCTCCTCCCCACCGATCAAAAATGCTTAATGTTAAATGTTGAAGGTTGAATGTTGAATGCGGGAATTTTATTTGAAAGATGTCGTTGATTTCGTCACCGTTGGGAGAAAAGGATTTGGGGATTGGCCGATTGAGCGATATTCGAGGGGATATTCGATGGTCGATGGTCGATTTAAATGGGTAGTTCCTGCCAGCCATTTACATTGTAGCAAACCAACGATTTATAGCCGATTTCCTTCAGAATCTCAACCGCTTCATCATAATACCCGTCGATCTCGCCGGGATGATGGGCATCGGTGCTGAGAATTACCGGGATATTCATCTTCTTCATTTCCTTTAGTATCCATACCCCGGGATAAAGATCGCTGCTCCGCTTTTTGTAAATGCCCCGGGTATTGACCTCGGGGATCACACCCGTCGTTGATATCGCATCCAGCAAATCCATCACCAGGTCGCGGTACCACGCCTCATCTTCCTTAAAATACCGGTCCTTGTTATGCATCTTTATCTTGTCGAAATGCCCCAGGATGTCAGGCTTCTGCGTGACGACCATCTTTTTAACCTGCTCATAATAGGTTGTCACTGCCTGCTTTACATCACCTTTAAAAACACTTTTCAACCCTCCATCATACGACTCTACCCTCGGACCGTCGATGAACCATAAGTTTTCGTCATCTCCATTTCTTACCAGGTGGACCGATCCAATCGTGTAATCGAGACCGTATTTCTCTTTTATCTTACCAAAATCCCCGCTGATCCCTTCAATATAATCGAGTTCCAATCCCAGGTAAATATCAATTTTATCTTTATAAATTTCTTTAAGATGAATGATTTGATCACAATATTTCTGAAGTTCCTGCTCATCTCTTATAGCAAAAGTATTTTTAAATGGAACCGGCGCATGACTGCTGAATCCCAGGGTATGAAATTGTTTCTTAATAGCCGCATTAACATATTCCTCCGGGAAACCGGCGCCATCACAGTAATTGCAATGAGTATGAAGATTGAAGTATTTCATCATCAATAAAAAAATCGTTAAAATAAATTACCTTATCACAAAAATCCGATTAATAGTCGTTAGAAGACTAACATTCTCTCCCTTAGGTTTGGCAAAAATGTACACTGCCCCGGTTCCCATCCGGGGCAGTTCCTTTTTAATCACGCTTTTAATCAATCTGCCCTGCCACTTCCCTGCTGTCGACCCATTTGTAAAGTTTATCGGAAGGCCGGAGAGGCGTATCGAAAGGAAAAGTGCACAGGTCGCCGCGGTTCACTTCGCCCACGATCTTCTCATCCAGCCAAATATCCGGGGTAATCCCTTCGGCTACGCCGGTCGTCGGCCCGAGAACGAGGAAATGATCGCCTTTGCGCAACGGATGCGCCTCGATCTTCACCTCCGCGATCCCGGTCCTGGCATAATAATTCATAACCTTCCCCACATAGATCTTCTTTTTCGTAGCCTGCGAACCATAACCTGCGGCCCACTCGCCCATCTTCCGCCCCAGGTAGTAACCGTCCCAGAAGCCACGATTATAAACGGTTCCAAGTTCATGGTTCCAGCGTTCCAGGTTTTCATGATTGAATGTACCGTCGCAGTGGGCATTGACGGCTTCGCGGTAACAACGGGTGACGGTTTTCACATATTCGGGAGAGCGGCCACGGCCTTCAATCTTCAGCACCCTCACTCCCGCATCCAGGATCTTATCAATAAAATCAATCGTTTTCAGGTCTTTGGGCGACATGATGTACTGGTTATCAACCTCCAGCTCCACTTCGCCGTCGCGGTCGAAGACCCGGTAAGGCCGGCGGCAGAGCTGCAGGCAGGCGCCGCGGTTGGCCGAGGAATTCATGTTGTCGAGACTCAGGTAACATTTGCCCGAAACGGCCATGCATAAAGCGCCATGGGCAAACACCTCAATCTGCACCAGCTTCCCCGAAGGACCTATAATCCGCTCTCCTTCAATGTTCTCAGTAATTCTCTTCACCTGATCCAGGTTCAGTTCCCGCGCTGTAACCATCACATCGGCAAACTGCGCGTAATACTTTACGGCTTCGGTATTGGTGATGTTGGCCTGGGTCGACATGTGCACCTCAACCTCCCGGCTCCGGGCATACTGGATCACAGCCTGGTCGGAGGCGATTATCGCTGTGATCCCCGCTTTTTTCGCTTCATCCACGATGTCCCGCATCAGGGGGAGTTCTTCATCGAAAATTTCGGTATTCAGGGTAATGTAAGAGCGGAGGTGGTTTTCGCGGCAAATCGCAGCAATCTCTGCCAGATCCTCCAGGGAGAAATTCTGTGTCGACCGCGAGCGCATGTTCAGATGCCCGATGCCGAAGTAAACCGCATCGGCTTTCCCCTGTATGGCGGCCGAAAGCGATTCATAGCTCCCCACCGGGGCCATAATCTCGATATCCTGAGGATTCAGTTTTTGCTGCATGGCTGCAAAGGTACAATCAATTGCGGTATCGATTGTTCGATTGTTCTATTGTTCTATTGTTCGATTGTTCTATTGCTAAAGGTTAGGGTATACACAGGTGTTTTCCGTATGTGGGCCACTAAAACACTAAAGCACCAAAGGGCATAAAAGGGAAGCGGTTTACCGTTATTTTTACAGCGAAAAATGAAATCAGTTTTATGAAAAGAAGAGTTTTCAGCAGCGTTTTTGTCTTCGCTATCATTTATACGATATTTTTTCAGATTACTGCCTTAGCCGGCAATGATCCCTCATCGGGCGAACCGAGGGCGAAGTATGTCTTTTTGTTCATCGGCGACGGGATGGGGCAGGCCCAGGTCAACCTGGCACAGGCTTACCTGGCTGCGCTGGATGGCAGGATCGGCCTTGATGATCTTTCGTTTACGCGGTTTCCCGAGGCCGGATTTTGCAATACGTATGCCCATAACCGGCTCATCACCTGTTCGGCGGCAGCAGGAACAGCTTTGGCCACCGGCAATAAAACCAATATTAACCGGATTTCCATGGATCCGGAGGCGACCATGAACCTGACATCTGTTGCTGCCAAAGCGAAGAACAAAGGCTACAAAGTGGGGATTCTCACCAGTGTGTCGATCGATCATGCCACGCCGGCCGTATTTTATGCCCATCAGCCCGACCGCGATTTCTATTTCGATATCGGCCGGGAACTGACGCAGAGCCGTTTCGATTTGTTTGCCGGCGGCGGTTTTGTTCAACCCGACAGCACGAACGGGGGTCAAACCGTCAACCTGGTCAGCCTGGCAGCGGAAAACGGGTTTAATGTCGCTGATACGCGGGAAGAATTTGAGAAACTGGCTCCGGGAACGGGGAAAACCCTGATCCTTTCGCCGAGGATTGCCGGCGAAGCTTCGATGCCGTATTATATCGATATGGATCCCGGAGATATCACGCTGGCCGACTTTACTGCAAAAGCGATCGATCTCCTTACCAGTGATGAAGGATTTTTCATGATGGTGGAAGGAGGAAAGATCGACTGGGCCTGTCATGCCAATGATGCCTCCACGGTAATCCAGGAGATCATCATTTTCAGCCGGGCCATTGAGAGTGCTGTCCGTTTTTACGAAAAGCACCCCGAGGAAACGCTGATCATTGTGACGGCCGACCACGAAACGGGTGGTCTGGCCCTCGGTAACCGGAAAATGAAATATTCATCCAACCTGGAACTTCTCAAATACCAGTTGTCGTCCACTGACGAAATGAATAAAATCGTTTCGCAGTTCAGGGTCAACAAATCGGGTGATCCGGATGCAGATTTTTTACGGATGATGAAGGCGGTGGAAAATGAGACCGGGTTGCACAGCCGGGCGAATGGTACGCTGCTTACCGACAGCGAACTGGCCCATTTGAAAGAGAGATTTCTTGAAAGTGTGTATGCTGCCGGCCCGGAGCAGGGAACCTATATTCCCGAAGATAAATTCATCGAGTCGGTCATCGGTTTGCGCGACGAGAAAGCAGGAATTTCATGGGGAAGCGGTTCACACACTTTCGTCAGCGTGCCGGTATATGCCATCGGGCAAGGCGCTGAGAAGTTCTCAGGGTATATCGATAACACCGATATTCCGAAACTGATCGGTGAGATCATGCAGCTGGAAAGATAGAGGAATAGTGATCAGACCACTCCGGCAAACTGCCGCAGAAAACGCACATCATTCTCGAAGAACAGGCGAATATCCTGGATTCGGTATTTCAATATCGTGATCCGTTCTATCCCCATTCCGAAGGCGAAGCCGGTGTATTCCCGGCTGTCGATGCCACAATTCTCAAGGACATTAGGATCGACCATTCCGCAACCCAGGATCTCCACCCAGCCGGAGTATTTGCAGATCGGGCAGCCCTTGCCTCCACAAACAAAGCAGGTGACATCCATTTCGGCTGAAGGCTCGGTGAACGGGAAGTAGCTGGGCCGGAAACGGACCTCTGTCCCTTCACCGAACATCTCATGGGCAAAGTAGTAAAGGGTTTGTTTAAGATCGGCAAACGACACATCGTGATCGACATACAGCCCTTCTACCTGGTGAAAGATGCAGTGGGCGCGGGCCGAGATGGCTTCATTGCGGAAAACGCGCCCCGGGTATATTTCCCGAAGCGGTGGTTTACGGTTTTCCATAGCCCTGATCTGAACGGAAGAGGTATGGGTCCGCAGAACGATATCAGGATTTCGTTCGATAAAAAAGGTATCCTGCATATCGCGGGCCGGATGATCCTGCTGAAAATTCAGCGCCGTAAAATTATGCCAGTCGTCTTCCACCTCGGGCCCTTCCGCCACCACGAACCCGATGCGGGAGAAGATCCGGACGATTTCGTTTCGGGTGATAGAGAGCGGGTGCCTGGTACCGTTTCTGGCAAAATCGACGGGCAGGGTAAGGTCGGTGCCCCGTTTCACTTCCGTTGCAGAGGCCTCGATCTGTTCCCTGAGAAGATTGATCTTATCCTGGGCTTTGTTTTTCAGTTCATTCAGCGCCTGCCCCATTTCCCGCCTCATCTCCGGTGCGACATTTTTAAAATCTTCGAAAAGAGCCGGGATCAATCCTTTTTTGCTGATAAACTTGATACGGAATTGCTCCAGCTCCTCCGGGTTTGTCGTCGTGAAACGGTCTATCTCTGCGAGATAGGAAGATATTTTTTCCTGCATGAAAGTATGGACTGCGGATGGCGTCCCGTGGGACGCCATCCTGATTAAATTACTCCAGGATTTCTATCGACATGGTCACCGGCGCCACAGGTTTGTCGCCCGGGCCGGTCGGAACGGCTGCGATCCTGTCAACCACTTCAATTCCGGAGACGACTTCACCGAAAACTGTGTACCCGCCGTCGAGCCAGGGTGCGCCGCCAACGGTGCTGTAGGCCTGCCTCTGTTCGGCGTTGTATTTGGTCTTATACCGCATTTCGAAGGAGTTGAGGGTTTCTTCATTGACAATATTTCCCTCGACAATATAGAACTGGCAGCCCGAAGAAGCTTTGGTCGGGTTCACGTTATCGCCCATTCGTGCAGCAGCCAGAACACCTTTTTTATGAAAATGATTTGGCAGAATCTCAGCCGGAATGGTATATCCCGGATCCTGGCGGCCGTCTTTATTGCCTCCCCCCTGGATCATGAAACCTTTGATGATCCGATGGAACGGAGAATCATTGTACCATCCTTCACGGATCAGTTTCACGAAGTTATCCCTGTGTTTCGGGGTATCATTATATAGTTTGACGGTGATGTCGCCCATGCTGGTTTTAATAAGCACAAGTGTTTCAGGACCATTACCTTTGACCGGTTCTTTCCCTTTTTCCTGTTTAGGGCTCTGTGAGCAGCCCGATTGCTGTAATGCCATGAATAATGCAGTTAAAATGATTATTGTTTTCTTCATTGGTAAAGCTTTAAAATGATTAAGCGCCGCAAAATTAAAAAATTAGAGACAGATTTTCAGGATTTCGGCGCAGCTATTTTTTCCAGATAGCATTTTCTGCAAAGAGGTTCATAGCGGTCGGTGGCCCCGAGTACTACCAGGCCTTCCTGGTTGCTGGTCCGGTGCGAATAGTGGGCCAATCCGCCGCAACTGATGCAGATGGCGTGAACTTTGTCCACATATTCGGCTGTGGCCAGAAGTGCGGGAATCGGGCCGAAAGGCTTGCCGGTGTAATCCATATCCAGGCCTGCCACGATCACACGGATCCCCATCGCGGCCAGTTTATTACAGACATTCACCAGCTCGTCGTCGAAAAACTGGGCTTCATCGATTCCCACCACGTCATAATCGTTGGCATAGAGCAAAATCTGCGTGGAAGCTTCCACCGGTGTAGATGGTATGGAATTTTCATCGTGTGAAACAACATCATTTGTGCTGAAACGGATATCCACGGCAGGTTTGTAAATCGCCACCTTTTGCCTGGCTATCAGGGCCCGTTTGAGCCGGCGGATCAACTCTTCCGTCTTGCCCGAAAACATCGATCCGCAGATCACCTCGATCCAGCCTGACCGCATATTACCGTTGGAACGTTCTAAAAACAAATTGAATGAAGAATTATATAAAGTCCGTAATGATTTTGTATTTTTCAAAATTATAAAAAATAGCGGTTAAAAAGAAAGGGCACCCAACAGGGCACCCTTCTTCTTCGCTTTCCGATCTCCGGTCAGTTGGAGTGTATTCCCGGATCATCGTTGTAGGGCAGGTCGATTTTGATCCTGAAGAACCAGATCCACTGAGCGCGTGTGCCGGTGATCCTGTAAAGGGTGCCGCTGTATGTCACTTCTGCGACGTACTTGTTCAGCGTTCCGTTGCTCAGCAGCTCTTCCTTGTCGATTTGCTCGTACATGGCTTTCACCAGACCCGGGCACTGAATCGCTTTTTCGAACGACACATTGACGACTTTGAGCGGTTTGGGTTTGATCTTGAATCCATCGGTGTTGGAAAGTCCGACCATCGTCACAGCAACCAAAGTTGCAACCAGAATTGATTTTAACGTTTTCATAATAACCTCCGTTTTTTAAAGTTAGTTTTAAGGAATTTTAAAGAGCTTAATTTCAATGTTGATGAAACAAAGGTATGCCGGCCTTATATCCTGAACATGGCAGAAAAAGGCGATCTTTTTTTTTAGTGGAAAACAATGAGTATGCAGTTCAGGCCATGGTAATGAAGGATATAATGATGAATTTGTCATCATCTTGAATTAATCTTCTTACCTTTATTGTCGGAATTACAAAGCATTTGCAGATAATACGACCGGTAATATGGATAAAAAAATCATTAAAGGCCTTATCGATGATAAACTGGAGGTTATCCAGGAGCAATTCTCGATTATCCGGGCTTATGAAGGCAAGATCCCCGTTATTGAACTGGACCTGATACTGGGCAGTATCCGCGACCTGTATGAGCTCGTGCTGGGTTTGCAACAGGAAAACATGGCAGGAACGAAGCCTGAACCGGTCATCATACCGGAGGAAGAACAGCCTGAAGAACCCATTATTGAAGTGACGTTACCAACTCCACCGGAACCAAAACCGGAACCTTCAAGAGGAACAGAAACGGCCGGACGATTCGCTTCGGGAATACTCAGCATGGAACCTGTCAGGGAAGAATCTCCCAAACCCGAACTTATCCGGCAGGCGCCCCCCGCTTACATCCGTCCGACACAGCATTATGCCGAGCCTGTCGCTGTAGAAACAAAAGTTGCGCCCGATCCGGAGCCTGAGCCTTTTATCAACAAAGACCAGACAACTGAGGCCTATCTGCCGGAGATGGCGCCGGTAGCTGATTCGCCTTCTGCTTCCGAAGATAAGCCTGCAGCAGACAATTTCCAGCGGACCACATTCGATCTTTTTAGCGATGTCCCGCCGGTGACCATTGCTGACCGTCTTCGGGAAGGGCAGGACAAACGGCTGGCCGATAAGTTGCAGGAGAAAATCACCGATCTGCGTTCTGCCATTGGCATCAACGACAAATTCCTTTTTATAAATGAGCTGTTCGATGGCAACATGCGGGTTTACGACGATATCGTCCAGAAATTGAGCAGCGCAGCGACGATAGCACAGATAGACCTGCTTCTCCTCGACTTGAAAATCGCTTATAACTGGGACAGCGAATCACCCACCGTCAAGAAATTCGTCGACCTGGTCAGGCGGAGATTCTGATCCTTATAACGAATTTAATGTCTGGCAACATGGCAAAGCTTTTTCTGGTCCCTACCCCGATCGGCAATATCCGTGATATTACGCTGCGTGCCATCGATGTGCTTCAGCAAGCTGATCTCATCCTGGCGGAAGACACGCGGACAACGGCTATTCTGCTGAAACATTACGGGATTGAAGGGAAAGTCGGTTCGCATCACCAGCACAACGAACACAGGACCGTAAAGGCCATTGCCGACAGGATTGCTAATGGAGAGAACATAGCCCTGGTTACGGATGCCGGGACCCCCGGGATATCCGACCCGGGGTTCCTGCTGGTCAGGGAATGTATCCGGAATGGCGTCGATGTGGAATGCCTTCCCGGCGCCACGGCTTTCGTGCCGGCTATAATCAATTCCGGTCTCCCCAGCGACCGGTTTCTTTTCGAAGGTTTCCTGCCGATGAAAAAAGGACGGAAAACCCGGCTGGAAGAGCTGTCAAAGGCCGGATGCACTATCGTCATTTACGAATCCACTCACCGGATATTAAAAACCCTCGATGAGCTGGCCAGCGTGTTTGGCCCGGAAAGGCCGGCCAGCGTTTCCAGGGAACTGACCAAAATATATGAAGAAACGGTCAGGGGAACACTGGCCGAAATCAGGCAATATTACCAGGATCATCCGACAAAAGGGGAGCTGGTGATCGTGATCGGCACTCCTTGATTGGAAATTGTACGGTCCCGTACAATTTTGTCCGCTAACTGGACACTTTTCTATTCCGATGATCGACTTATTACTCGTCCTAAAATGTTGTTTTTCTGAATATTACAGATTGTGGCACACTTTATGAGAACCCTTGCCATCCGGTTCATAAAAATATAAGCCATGAAAACTTTAATTTCAACATCAATATTCATTCTCTGCCTGGCCCTGTTCAGCCAGGCAAAACCCATTAACGAAATATACTCCATACAGGATCCGGTTGAAACTGAAGAATCTTATGTCGACGATATTCCTTTCGACACCTGGGAGATTGCGGTTGAATCCATTCTTGACGGGGATGAGGTAAAATTGCAGGAAGAACCGTATGTGAATGATATTCCGTTTGATACACGCACCATCGCGAATGAATATCTCCTCCGGAAAATGGTTGAAACAGCCGGAGAAAGGAATGTGAACGATATCCCGTTCAACACGGAAAAGATCACGAACCAATACCTGACCGGCGCATTGACCAGGGAATACCTTAACGAACCGAATGTCGAGGATTTCCCGGAGAATATAAAATCAACAACATGTTATTACGAATATCCCTGCACCTATACACAAACTGTAACCGTTAAGATGAAACCGCAAAAAAGGGGCATCTATCGCGATAAAAAGAATGGCAAATATGATTACACCATAATTCATCCCGTGATGATCCGGGTAAACGAGCGGGATCTGAAAAACCCGGCAGATACTGATGTAATCCTTATGATTCCGGGCTCTTCTCTTTAATTATATCCGTCCTATTTCATTAAGCATTTTTGGTTAAGTGATGAAGATGGCTCCGTCAGCTCTGGCGGGGCCGCTTCTTTTTATAGTGAAAAATTATCTACTTTAGGACGGTGAACAGTGAACAGTGAACGGTGAACGGTGAACAGTGAACAGTGAACGGTGAACAGTGAACGGTGAACAGTGAACTTTGAACTATAATTATGGGCTATTGCTATGAGTATCCGCGTCCGTCGGTTTCGGCTGATATTGCCGTTTTCCGGAAGAGAGGGAATGAGCTGCAGGTTTTGCTGATCAAACGAGGGAACGAACCGTTCAAAGGGATGTGGGCCCTTCCCGGCGGATTTATGGAAATGGATGAAACGCTGGAAGAGACGGCTGCCAGGGAGCTGGAAGAAGAAACCGGGCTGGCAGGGATCAGACTGGAGCAATTCCATACGTTCAGCCAGGTAGACCGGGATCCGAGAACGCGGATCGTTACGACGGTTTATTACGGTTTTACGAATGAGGAGAATGACAGGGCAAAGGGAGGCGACGACGCTGACGAAGCCTGCTGGTTCAGTACGGACCATCTTCCTCCGATGGGATTCGACCATGAAATGATCATCCGACAGATATTAAACGACCAAAAGATTACACCCCCTGACTTCACTCTCATCAAACCTGCCCAGGATCTCAAATGAACCGTCTGCCAGTGATCTGCCCAGGTCTTGCGTTGCGATGAAGGAACAACTGTAAATATTAGCCAGGTCGATGACATTGATCCCGCCGGTCTTTCCGGCAGGCAGGAGCGTTAACGGATCATTCGGATCACGAACCAGTACTTTCATCCAGGGTGGCGCCTTGTATACACCATTACCCTGCGAGTAAGCCTGTGAAAGCAATTCCGTCATACCGTACTCAGAATGAATACTTTCTGATTGAAAACGCTGGCATAACAAATGATGAAGCTCTTCCCTGACCATTTCCCTGCGCCTGCCTTTCATCCCACCCGTTTCCATAATGATCGCATGACTAAGGTCGATAGGATGTCGTTCGGAAAAGTCAAGCAAAGCATACGATGCACCGAACAGTATTGTTTTTATTGTCCCTTCAACAGGCTGCAACAAACGGGCTTCGAGAGCATCATGATCGTGCAGGAAAAATCCGCTTCCATTACGCTCTGTCATCCTGATCAGGAAATCGAGCATATACACGAGGGAGGAACCGGTACGTTCTAGATAACCCGGCAACAAGGCCAGGAAACGGTAATTGGCGACATCTCCGTAAAACAACCTGAACGCTTTTAAGAAGCTTTCCTCGTAAAGCCGGAGATCACAGATAAAATGCCTGGATGGCACCGTACCGGTGGTGCTGCTACTGGTAAAAACCTTTTCGGCAGATTTCGAATCACCTGTTACAACCACATGATCTTTAAAAAAACCGACGGGCATAAAAGGAATGTCCGTGTAATGCGAAATGACGTCCGGATTTACGTTCAGGTAGGTTAGAAAACTTCTGTAAACCGGGTTCTCTTCCGCCTGGTAGCGGAAAATTTCCAATGCCAGGCAGTTCCAGTCCTGATCATTACCCGGGCTAAAAATCCGTGCTTTAATTTCTTCCGAAAGCATCATCAGGAATAAAAAGTTCAGGAATGAAAATTGCTTAATTTTGAAAAATCAACCATACGATGAAATTCTCCATAAAAATACGTTTTATTTTAGCTTTAGGATTTCTAACGGCAATAGTATCGTGTCAGCGAACCGAGGAATATCCGGTTGAGCCGCGCATTACATTTTTAGAATTCGAAAAGATCCTGAATGAAACCGATAGTGTTTTTGACAAAGGGGTACTGAAATTCAAATTTACCGACGGTGATGGCGATATCGGCCTTTCGGAGGGCGATACCTTGCCGCCGTTCAATCCCGGAAGCAAATATTATTACAATTTGCTGATCGATTATTATGAAGTGCGCAATGGAGCGGAAACCTATGTCCCTCTGACTTCTTACAATTCGGAGACCGGTCTCTACGACACTGTTTACCTGAGTGCCAGGGTGCCGTTGCTGACACCTGAAGGATCGAACAAAGCCATTTCAGGAGAAATTCATGACTCACTGTTCATTTATAATTACAATTCCGATTTTGATACCCTTTTTCTGACATTCAGATTGGTTGACCGGGCTCTGAACGAAAGCAACACAGAACGGACCCCTTACATTGTCAGATCCTTTTCTCCGCAATAACCGGTCATGAGAAAAACGCTGGAAAGCAGGAAGTACGTTTTTTTAACCCTCTTTGTGATTGCAGGGGCTGTATTTACCATCCGGCTATTCCTGCTGCAGGTGGTGCAGGAAAAGTACAAACTCTCGGCCGACAACAATGTCTTGCGCTATGTGACGCAATATCCTCCCCGAGGGGTGGTTTTTGACCGTAACGGCAAGCTGATGGTATACAATGAGGCTGCGTATGACCTGCTTGTTATCCCAAAGCAGGTAAAGGCTTTTGATACGACGGAATTCTGCCGGCTGCTTGAAATCCCCATTGAAGAAGTAAGGCTGAGGCTGAAGAAAGCCAGGAGTTATTCGATGGTCAAGACGACGGTATTCCTCGAACAATTATCGAAAGAAGATTTCAGCGCGCTGGATGAGGTTTTGTTCAAATTTCCGGGTTTTTTCGTACAGCTCCGTACCGTCAGGAAGTATGACACTCCCACAGCCGCGCATGTTCTGGGTTATACCGGTGAAGTAAATAACAGGGATATTGAACGGGATCCTTATTATAAAATGGGCGACTACATCGGGCTGACCGGCCTGGAGAAATCCTATGAAACGATCCTGCGGGGCAAAAAAGGGATGAAGATCAAGCTGGTGGATGTGCACAACCGGGAGATGGGGAGCTACCAGGACGGGAAATACGACAGTGCGGCGGTTGCGGGCAAGAACATAACGGTTTCGATAGATGCGGAGGTCCAGGAATATGCTGAAAAGCTGATGCGGTTTAAAAGGGGGAGTATCGTAGCCATAGAGCCCTCTACGGGAGAAATACTGGTGATGGTCTCCAGTCCGTCGTACGATCCGAACCTCCTGGTAGGAAGGGGAAGGTCGAAAAATTTTGCCGAGTTTAACAAGGATACGCTTAAACCTCTTTTTAACAGGGCTATCCAGGCGCAATATCCTCCCGGATCGACGTTCAAGACTGTCAATACCCTGATCGGGCTTCAGGAGGGTGTGCTGCACGATTACACAAGGTACGGATGCAGTGGTACATCGACCACTCCTATTCCCTGCAGCCACAGCCATCCTTCGCCGCTTGACCTGTACCATGCCATTGAGCAATCGTGCAATCCTTATTTCTGGCAGGTTTTCCGGTCAATTCTTGACCAGCGGAAATTCCGTACGATGCAGGACAGTTATAATTACTGGCGGGAAGAGGTGATGAGTTTCGGTATCGCGACCATACTGGAAGGGGATGTGGTTGATCAGAAAAGCGGGAACCTGCCCAAAGACACTTACTATGACCGGTATTACGGCAAAACGGGTTGGAAACCCCTGACGATCCGTTCGCTGGCGATCGGGCAGGGAGAAGTGGAACAGACGCCGCTGCAACTGGCCAACGTGGCGGCCATTATTGCCAACCGGGGATTTTACCATCCGCCCCATCTGCTGAAAGCCGTTGAGGGTGATACGGAACCGGCGAAAAAGTTCGAAAAGAAGATCCCTGCCCGGATCGCCTCGACCTATTATGAGACGCTCATCGAGGGGATGTCGCTGGTTTATAACGGAGGGGGGGGATCGGCCAGGTATTACAAAATTGACAGCGTGGAATGCTGCGGAAAGACAGGCACCTCACAAAATCCGCACGGGAAAAACCATTCGGTGTTTATTGCTTTCGCTCCGCGGGAGAATCCGAAGATAGCCATAGCCTGCGTTGTGGAAAATTCGGGATATGGAGCAACCTGGGCGGCGCCGATTGCTTCGCTGGTCATGGAGAAATACCTGAAAAGGACAATAAAGCAGACCGCTACGGAAGAACGGATGTTGAACGCTTATTTAATAGAAGGAAGTGACCCCGGCGACTAAAAACATATACGGCAAGATTGACTGGACAACTGTCTGGCTTTACATCATCCTGGTGCTGATGGGATGGGTCAGTGTATATTCATCGGTCTATGATGAAACTCACAGCAGCATCCTGGATATCTCGCAACGTTACGGAAAACAGATGATCTGGATCATTGCCGGCGGCGTGATAGCGTTTGTGATCATGCTGACCGACGCCAAGGTCTTCAATGCTTTTGCTTATATCATCTATGGTATTTCCATTCTGATCCTGATTGCCGTACTTCTTATCGGCACTGAGATTTCGGGTTCCAAATCCTGGTTCCAGATCGGCAGTGTGGCCATACAGCCTGCCGAATTTGCCAAATTCGCCACCTGTTTGGCCCTGGCCAGATACCTGAGTTCCTACGCCACGGATATGAATGTGCTTCAGACCAAGATTGTAGCCACTGCTTTGATATTCACACCGGCGCTTCTGATTTTTTTACAAAATGATACCGGTTCGGCCGTTGTGTATATTGCGCTTATCCTGGTACTTTACCGGGAAGGCCTTTCGGGATATTTCCTGATCTCGGGCGTAATCATGGTCGTGCTTTTTGTTATGACCTTGCTGATCAACCAGTATATTATGACCGGAATCTTGTCGGTGCTGGCCGTTCTGCTCTATTACTACAATAAACTGCTCAGGAAGCGCTGGTGGATCATTATCGGCATATGGCTGGCGTCGGTTGCCATGGTATTTGCGGTGGATTATGTATTCGACAACTTCCTGGAAGAGCACCAGAAGACCCGTATCAATGTTTTATTGGGCAAGGAATCTGACCCGAAAGGCGCGGGTTACAATGTCAACCAGTCGAAAATAGCCATTGGATCAGGAGGATTGATCGGCAAGGGGTTTCTGCAGGGGACACAAACCAAGTACAATTTTGTGCCGGAGCAGAGCACCGATTTCATTTTCTGCACCGTAGGCGAAGAGTGGGGCTTCCTGGGAAGTACGGCAGTGATAGGTTTGTTCGTTTACCTTCTTTTCAGGCTGGTCAGGATGGCAGAGCGGCAGCGGTCGGATTTCAGCAGGATATACGGATACGGTGTAATATCGATCCTTTTCTTCCACTTTGTAGTGAATATCGGGATGACGATCGGGCTTGTGCCGGTCATCGGGATCCCCCTTCCCTTTTTCAGTTACGGGGGATCTTCCCTCTGGGCATTCACCATCTTGCTTTTTATCTTCATCAAGCTGGATGCGAACAGGCTGGCGTTATTCTAGAAATACAGGAGCCTGTTGTCTTCGATCTTTGTAATTTTCTGAAGGGCGTTGAACATAGGATTAGCTCCCATGCGTGAGCGGAAAGCGGCCAGCAGCTGATCGCGGTTAGCATTGTAATCGGCCGGTTGCGGCGGTTCATAGAATCGATCGACCACCACGACAAACACGCCGCCGTTACCCTGGATGGGTTCAGATTGCTGTCCGGCTTCCATGCTGAATATTTCCCCGATAACCTGGTATTCGCTGCCAAAACCGGGTATATTCCTGGAAGAGAAGGTCAGTGTCAGGTTTGTATCCACTTTGGTATTGAATTCCCGGGCGATCTGGTAAATGTCGGTACCGATGCCTTTGATACGGTCTTTAAGCATAGAGGCTTTCTTTTCATTCATCACAAATGATTTGATATTCTCCTTCATCTGTTCCAGCGGCATGATACCTTTTTCCCTGGCGGCGGTAACGACTGCCACCACGTAAGCGCCACCGATATCGAATACCGGTGAAACGTCGCCGACTTCGATCCCATCAAAGAAAGCCCAGCGGACAATTTCGCGCGGATAATCGATGCCGGCAATAGTATTGCCCATTTCCCGCAGGTAAGTGGCCGATCTTTTGTTCAGCCCCTGGCTGCTGACAGCCGCATCGAATTTAGCCTGGGTGCTGTTTTCCCCGGCGAAAGTGCTGGCCTGTGCGTAAACATCCTGGAAAGTTTTGCTGCTGGGGGCAATTGTTCGTTCAATAACAGCTACCCTGATTTTCTGTTCCGGGTCTTTCTTGCCGGTAATTTTCACCACATGGTAACCGAAAGCGGTTTCCACTTTAACCACATCACCGACTTTACCGTTGAGGACCGCATCATTAAAAGGACCGATCATGGCGCCATCTGAGAACCATCCCAGGTCGCCGTTGTTCGATTTGGCCGATCCGTCGTCGGAAAGGAGGTAAGCCAGGGCCTGGAGTTTGGTTTTATCTGCGGAGACAATCGTGAATATACTGTCGGCGGTTTTTTCTGCCTGTGTTTTGGTACGGGTGACATTTTCCCCGGCTCTCAATGCGCCCTGGAAAGCGATCAGAATGTGTTCGGCTTTCATCGAATCAGGGCGGGCCTGGACATCCATCAGCCGGGCCATATGCCAGGCATTATTCTCCTCGTAAGGCGGGACGAAAGTGCCTGCCGGGGCATCCCACAAAGCCACTTCGATGTTGAGCGGAAGCAATCCCTTTTTATACCATGTACTATCGTAACGCTTATCAGAAGTTGAGTTGACAAATGTTACAAAGTCGCTCGTATTGCGGAACTCATCATAAATCCTGTAGGCTTCCTGGCGTGCATCTTCACGGTCTTTTGCAGATGGTGCCACATCAAAAACCAGGTAATCGATATCCCTTGAAGGCTCCTGCTCGTAAGATTGTTTATTCTTTTCGTAATACGTTTCGTAATCTTTATCGGTTAGAGTAACCTCATCGTCATTGATAACGGTATAACGGGCTACCACGTACCTCACTTCTGCGTTCTTTTTCTTGCTTTCAAAATCCAGGGCGGCAAAAGCCTGAGGTATGTAATATCCTTTGGTCACCAGGCTTTTGTATTTTTGATCAAGCCGGTCCTCTTTGATATATTTTTCCAGGTCAAGCCACTGTTTACGCACCTCCGGAGTCAGGTTATCAAGGTTCTGGAGAAAGTTCTGCACAACTGTCGGGCTGTACATTCCCGTCTGCGGGTCTTTGAAATATTGCTGGATCAGGTTATGCGGACGCGGCCCCTGGACGAGGTCGTAAAGCTCTTCAGTAGTGACAGAAAGGCCCAGCTTTTTATATTCATTACCCATAATGATTTCATCCAGGTACTGGTTCCAGGTACTCTGCCGAATATCAAATGTTTCTCCGGGAGTTAACGATTCTTTATTCTGATTGGCTTTTTGATTTTCAAGATTTACATCGACGCGGCGGTTATAATCCGTGACCGTGATCTCTTCTCCGGCGATGGTGCCTACAGCCGGGACGCCACTTCCCCTGCCTCGTTTGCCCGAGAATAGATCGCTGACGATGAAAGCGGCGATAGCCACGCCGACAAGAATAACGGCGAGAGCCGAATGTTTACGAAGTGTTCCGATAATAGCCATAACTGCGTATTTATTTTAAAAAGAGGTGCAAAAGTATAAAAAAAACGAACGGGTGCAAAGTAATTCATATATTAATGATGCTATCCGTCATAATAGTAACCGGTTAAGCGACGGGTCCGGGTCGTGGATAAGCAGAAGAACATCCCCAAGGCGGGTTACTGCGGTTCGTCTTTTATTTCAAGCGTACCCTGCACATGGGTTATATCAAGCACATCAAATGGTTCTTTAGATGTCAGCCCGGTACCGGTTACCACATTTCCACCTGTCGTAAGCCTGACAAACTGGTTGGAATAGATCACGGCTTTGGCCCGGTCCCAGAAAAGCTCTTCGGTATTCAGTTTTTCTTCTTTCTCCAGGTTCTCGACCACGACGTTATGCCGGGCTTCCATCAGTTTCTTTTTTTCATAGGAGATGCCGTAATCAGCCGTGATCTTAGTGGTCAGGTTCATGGCTGTATCGTAGAAAAAAACGGTGAATCCTTCGGGGAACAGGAGCAGTTCTTCATCGCCTTTTTTATTGACGAGGTAAGGGCTGACCAGTTTGATCTGCATTTGTCCCTTTTCGCTGTAAAGAATTTCAATATCCCTTGCTGTCATTTCGGGAAGAGTATCCACAAAATCCAGGGAGAGGACGGTCTGAACATCATTTTTACAGGATGAAAAAATCGCCGGCCCCATCAGAGCGATGATGCCGGCGATGATAATCAACAATATTTTATTCTCCCCAAGAGAAGGCCTGGTTTTCAAAACGGGTGCAATTATTGTTTTGACGCCCTGATCCGGGTATCTTCATTGATCCAGCATTCCACCCTGTAAATATCACCTTCCTTCAGGGTATAGAAAAAGATAGTAGAAGTGGCAGGGAAATAGGCCGAATAGGTGTAAATCAGTTTATCGGCTTCCGGGCCCAGTTCCGGCTCGACCTGTTTGGCCCGCTGGTACTTATCGACAGCCACCCAATAGGCCACATGGTTGGTCAGGTCATTGCCTCCGCAATCCCTGGCAGAGGCGGCATAAAGGTCACCGATCAGCATATAGGGATCCCCGTCGGTCGGATCGAGAGCAGCGGCCTTCAAAGCATAGGCCCTGGACGAAGGATAGTTGTTCAGCGCCTGGTAAGCTTTGGCGATATACATGTAGCTTTTCTGCACTGTAGCGGTATCATTGAGCTTCTCCGCCTGTTTAAGATAATCGATGGCCTCGGCATATTTCCCTTCATTCAGCAGCATTTTACCGATCATGTAAGCCGATTCGGGTGAAGGCTCCAATTCATACAGCTTCACTGTTGTTTCGAAATAGAAAGGATCGGTATGGCATTTTTTCTGTTCCAGCAAATTGCTGATCTTCTTAAGCAATTCGACATCATCCGGAGTTTGATTGAATTTCTTACGGTAGATGGTCACCAGGTCGGGGCAGGTGGCAAAGGGTTCGAGGATCAGTTCCACATTGCTCTGGATTGTGAGCCAGTTCTTTTTCTCTTCTTCATTGCCCTCATTCGTTTTCAGGTTTTTATCAATAATCTCTGAACTGACATCATAAGCGTCAAATATCACCGTGGAATCCGATTTCCCTGATTTAGCCAGGTTGACGGCTGAATTCATGTAATAGATGAGGACGGGGCCGGCGGTATTTTCCTTTTCCAGTTCCACCGATCTTTTAAGATATTCATAGATTTTCTCCACATCCGCAGGCCTGTATGTAAACAGGTCCACGCCTTTTCGACCCAAAACAAATCCTTCTTTTCCAAAATACTGGATGCGCTGATCATAAAGCATCATAAGCGTATCGATGTACTTATCTCTTACATCAGGGTCGGAAGTGGTTTCCACCAGGAACGACACGATCTTCGCGCCATCGATATATGTATTCTGAGTTCCCCTGGGGCAGTTCAAAAAGACCCATCTCCATGGCGGGATCAGGTCGTGGATCGTTTCACTTTTATAATCGCTGGCTTTCCACTGTTTGAAAAACTCCCGGTACAATGAAATGTTCGTGATGCAGGTGAGGCTGTCGGTACCGTATTTGCCGGCTCCCTGGTCTTCCTGCCCGAAACTGTTCACAGAAGGGATACCGGCGAAAATCAGTGAAAAGGTAATAACAAAAAATAGGCGTTTCATAATTATAATGATTAATAATATTTGCTTTTAAAGAACCAGTTTTCAAAAACGTTGACAGCGATCGTAAATTTAATAAAATTTTCCTGGATCAACCCGTTCTGGATGGTTCCTCTTTTTCCGATAGTTGCTGCAAGGTTCACCGTTGATTTCGATTTCTTTATCGGTAAACCCATCCCAAAACTTATGCCAAATTCGTCGATGTACTTTCCCTTGAGATAGATTGGGGTTCTTCCGTACTGAAAACCAATACGGTAAGCAACTCTTTGGAAGTAAGTTCCGATATTTCTCGAATCCGGGATATATTCACCGCCCACACCTACGCTCCAGCGGTTGACAAGTGAATCGGAATTGCCGTTATAGCGGTATTTCTCCCAGTTTTGCCATGTAAAGTCGGCGCCGGCCATCCATTTTCCATCCTTTCCGAGGGTAATGCCCCCTCCGGTACGCATGGGGAGCGTGAAACTTCCTTTCTCATTATCAACGGCATCGATTGTATCGTAATAAAGCTGGGCTTCGGTAATATCTCCGAAATAGGTTGTCACAAGCCTTGAGGTCGAAGATCCGATCTCAAGTTCGGGACCGAACACGCCTCCGATGACCATAAACAGATCCTTTGAAAGTTTTTCCCTGTACTGGAAACCGAGTTCTCCATAAAAATCGCTCGGGCGCATAGAGCTGCGGATGTAGGTGTTTTTCATCTCGATGGAATCGGGGAAAGAGACGCCCCGGCTGCGGGTAATGTTCCCGAACAGATATTTTACATTAAATCCAACCGAAAGTTTTTTACCAATCTTAAACCCATTACCCCAGTAAAGCTGGTTCAATCCGCCCGAACCGCGGTAAACATACTGGATATCGGGCATGCCAATTTGCTGTTCCGTATTGAAAATATCGTATCCCACATAACTGAAAGGGAGCACGCCGAAGCTGGTGCGCCACCAGCGTGTCACCGGGAAACCAAAGAGAAGATGACTGAGGGAAACATAGCTGCCCTGGTTTTTCTGGTTGGTGACCTGCAGGTTCGACATCAAACCGAACACCCCGGCGTCGAACACAAAGCTGACCGAATCGAAAGCGGTATAGGAAGCGGGATTGGCCGTATTGATCACACTGGGCGAGCGGAAACCGGAATAGAGTCCGCCCATGGCCGTAACACGCGGATCATTGCCGTTTTCTACCAGTGTACCCAATCCGTAACGGGTATACGGCGAGTTGATACTGATCTGACCGTATAAGGAGGACAACCGGAAGGAGGCAACCAGTAAAAGCCCTAATAACAAGTATTTACCCTTTGATTGAGTGATCATTATAGTCCAAAATTTCGTTCAATCCCAGCAGCACTAAATCGGGGGCTGCAAAGATGCTAATTTTTAGTTTATTATGCAAGAAATGATGATCACCGCCGGTAATAACCACGGCCAGGTCACCGGATTTTTCATGGTAGCGGCCGGCAAGATGAGTGATTTCGCCCGTGATGCCGTTATAAACCCCGGAAAGGATAGATTCCTGTGTTGTTTGTCCGATAAGGTCATCAAATTCTTCCTGTTCAATTAACGGCAATTTACCGGTGAAAGTATGCAACGCCTTAAACCGCATCCGGATTCCGGGCGATATTGCTCCGCCCAGGTAGGTTCCTTCGGCGGTGATCAGATCGTAGGTGATGCAGGTACCTGCGTCGATCACCAGGCAATTCCGGCCGGGAAAAAGAGTGCGGGCCCCGGCTACGGCAGCGATACGGTCTTTGCCGAGTGTTTTCGGTGTCCGGTAAAGGTTTCGGAACGGCAGCGGCGTCTGGTCGGTCAGGAGGATAAACCTGCCGGCGGCGGCCAGGATCTCTTCCAATTGACGTGTATGGATAATGACCGACGACTGGATGATGCCATCAAAAGGGCCGTGTTGTGCAATAAAACCGGTAAGGGAATCGGGTTTCAGCTTGTCGAAGGTCTCTTTGAACAGCATGGTCTTCCCTTCAAAAACAGCGAGTTTCTGCAAGGTATTCCCGATGTCGATAATGAGTTTTCTGTGCAAAGTTGGTATTAAAGTTTGCAAAGATAGTATTTTTCAGTAGGCAGTAGGCAGTAGGCAGTAAGCAGTAAGCAGTGGGCAGTAAGCAGTATGCAGTGGGCAGTGGGCGGTGGTGGACGACTTTTTTTGCCAGTGTTATATTATTTACCAAAAAATGTATATCTTTGCGCTCCCAATTTTGCTGGTACCATAGCTCAGTTGGTAGAGCAACGGACTGAAAATCCGTGTGTCGCTGGTTCGACTCCCGCTGGTACCACCGTTAAAGCGCCTTTCCCGGCGCTTTTTTTATTTGCCAACCGTGGTAATCCCCAGCTCTTTCAGTTGATCGCCGGATATTTCCGAGGGGGAGTCGATCATCATGTCCTGGCCGGCGTTGTTTTTCGGGAAGGCGATGACCTCGCGGATCGAGTCGACGCCGCTGAACATGGCTACCCAGCGGTCGAATCCGAAAGCGATGCCGCCATGGGGCGGGGCGCCATATTCGAAAGCGTTCATCAGGAATCCGAACTGCTCCTGGGCGTCTTCATCGCTAAAGCCGAGGATCTGGAACATCTTCTTCTGCAATTCCTTGTTAAAGATACGGATCGAACCTCCTCCGATCTCCACACCGTTGATCACCAGGTCGTAGGCATTGGCGCGGACCTGGCCCGGATCGGTTTCCAGCAGAGGAATATCCTCCGGTTTTGGCGAGGTGAACGGGTGGTGCATGGCATAGAAACGCTTCGTTTCCTCGTCCCATTCAAGCAGTGGAAAGTCGATGACCCATAAGGGTTTGTAGACATTGGGGTCGCGCAGTCCCAGCCGGTTGCCCATTTCAAGCCTCAGTTCATTCAGGGCCTTACGCGTTCTATGCGCATCGCCGGCGAGGATCAGGATCAGGTCGTTGGGCCCGGCATGGAAGGCTTCCGCGATCTTTTTCAGGTCTTCCGGCGAATAGAATTTATCGATGGTCGATTTGAAGGTGCCGTCGGCTTTGCATTGGATATAGACCAGTCCACGGGCGCCGATCTGCGGGCGTTTGACGAATTCGGTCAGCTCGTCGAGCTGCTTGCGGGAGTATTCGGCACACCCCGGGGCACAAATGCCGACGGTCAGCTCTGCCTGGTCAAAAACGCCGAAACCTTTTCCTGTCACCAGGTCGTTTAATTCGGCGAATTTCATCTCAAAGCGGATATCAGGTTTATCGGAACCGTAGAATTTCATGGCATCGGCAAAGGTCATGCGGGTAAACGGGCCGGTCTCGTAGTTTTTCACTCTCCTGAAAAGATGTTGTGCCAGGCCTTCGAAGGTATTCAGGATATCTTCCTGGGTGATGAAGGCCATTTCGCAGTCGATCTGGGTGAATTCGGGCTGGCGGTCGGCGCGGAGGTCCTCATCGCGGAAACAACGCACGATCTGGTAGTAGCGGTCGTATCCCGCCACCATCAGGATCTGTTTGAAAGTCTGGGGCGACTGAGGGAGGGCATAGAACTTGCCGTTATGCACCCGGGAGGGAACGACGAAATCGCGTGCTCCTTCGGGAGTGGATTTGATCAGGTAGGGTGTCTCGATTTCGAGGAATCCCTGCGAGTCCATGTAGTTGCGGGTTTCGATGGCCATCCGGTGGCGCAGCTCGAGGTTTCGGCGCAGCGGGTTGCGGCGCAGGTCGAGGTAGCGGTAGCGCATGCGGAGCTCTTCGCCGCCGTCGGTCTCGTCTTCAATGGTGAAGGGAGGAACTTTCGATATGTTGAGCACTTCGAGCTTTTCGACGGCAATTTCGATCTCACCCGTAGGAATCTTAAGATTCTTGCTGCTGCGTTCGATGACTCTTCCAGTGGCAAGGATCACGAATTCACGGCCCAGCTTCCTGGCCTGGAGGCACAGTTCGGCGTTGGTTTCGAGGTTAAAGGCCAGTTGGGTAAGACCATACCGGTCGCGGAGGTCGATAAAGGTCATTCCGCCGAGGTCGCGGGAGCGTTGCACCCATCCGGTGAGGGTGACTGTTTTACCGTTATCTGTCAGGCGAAGTTCGCCGCAGGTGTGGGAACGTAGCATAGTCGTTGGATTATAATTTGGGTGCGAAGATAGGAAAAAGTCGGCAGCCGGCAGTCAGCAGCCGGCAGCTTGTCCTGAGGGCGAAGCCCGAAGGATCGGCAGTCGGCAAGGGGTAGTGGGGAGAATGTCCTGACGATCCGGCGAATGACGGAGAGGAAGGATCTAGTGGTCAAGGCCGCTGTCAAAATCAATCCGGACCTCCTGCCCCGGCTGCTTTTGCTTGAAATTATTCAGTTTGTAGCTCAGTGTAAATATGAAGACGGGTCCTTCGTACCGGTACCAGTTCTCAGCGTAATAGCCATCTCCGGAAACGGAATAATGGTACAGTCCTGTATCAAAAGTATTATGAGTCCTCAGGCCAAGCACAAGTTTTTTATTGAAAAATGAATGGTTCAGGATAAAATCAAAGTAATAGAATTCATCGGCATGTCCCTGGGGAATCTCGCCCGGGGCATAATATATAGCCAGGAACTGAAAGGTTGTGTTCTTTTTAACATTAACGGTAGAAGTAAAACTACCGTTCCAGGCGATACTGCTCCCCTCCGGTTCATTTCCGTCGGCCAGCCGGCCTATCCACTGCGAATGATAAGCATTTCCGGTAACCCGAAACCTGAGCCATTCAAGGGGTTTATAACTCCAGGCCAGCTCAACCCCTGAACTGATCTCCTTGTCGAGATTGGCATAAGTTTCCACGAAGCGGCCATCGATATCCAAAAAATAAGACCCGATTGGATCATGTGAATTGCGGTAATACAACACGGTATTCAGCTGGATCTTGTTTATCATCAGCATATGGCTGAGTTCGTAAGAATCGATGTATGACGACAAGAGATGAGGATTTCCCATCTTTGTTTCGTAGCTGTCGGATGAATAGAGAACGGGGCTCAACTGCCATTCATCCGGCCGGGAAACCCTTCGACTGTAGCTCAATCCGAACCTGTGCTTTTCTTTCAGTTCCCTGGAAAGATGCAATGATGGAAAGAGATTGGATGCGGTTGTCGAAGCATTAAATTCATTCTGCCTGAAGGCAAGGTTGTAATGATAAATTTCGAGTCGTAAACCGGCCTCGTAATCAAACCATTTATTTATTGTCCCTTTTATACTCGAATAAGCGGCATTAACACTATTCTCATAATCAAACTGTGTTTCCGGACCGGCAACCGGTATGGTGAAATCCACAAAAGCCATGCTGTCGGAGATCGAATAATCGTAACCTGACAATTGCATTTCAGTGAGCAGTCCGGCCGAGAAAGTGATCCCCTGTTTCAGGGGCAGGGAATAATCGGCGCTGAAGCGGAACTGGGAGCGGTCGGATGTGTTCCGGAACTGACGGGAATAAAGGGGTTCTTCGACATCAAAATTGTCTGAATGTGAATTGAGCAATCCTCCGTAAAACGCTGCTAAATCGATTTTATGCCCTTCTTTGTTTTTAAACAGATGGTTAAAAGTGATATCGCCGCTGATAAATTTATTCTCCAGCAGGAACTCTTCATGGGTAACCTGGCTGGTAAGAGAATCTGCAAGCCCTTGCCGAACCAGCCGGTAGTCAGAAGCAATATCCCGTGTGAATTTCCAGGTACCGATCTGTGCGGAAAATCCCAGGCTGGTTTTCTCGTTGATTTCATACCCGGCACCCACTTTCATATCTGCGGAGAACCTGTTGATCCGGCGATTTGAATGGATCGTTTCCTGGTAAGCGGAGTCGGCATCCGACACATCGCGGAAGCCCCGGTTCGAAGTTCGCTGTGTTTTATCGGAAAATGACACGGACGCAAATGCGCTGAATTTCCCGAACTGCCTGTTGGCCATGACACTCCCCGAATACTTATCACCATTGGCGATACTGAGATTCACCAACCCTTCGGTCTTGCTTTTGTATTGTTTTTTCAACTTCAGGTTGATGATACCGGCTGTGCCTTTGGCTTCGTATTTCACCGAAGGATTGGTTATGATCTCAATGCTTTCAATGGTTTCGGCGGGGGTTTGCTGCAGAAGCTGAACAGGGTCCATCAGGGTTGGTTTTCCGTTGATGAGCAGCGTAAAATCGGCGCTGCCCCTGAGCAGGACCTGGCCCAGGGCATCAACCTGGACGGAAGGCACGTTCTGAAGGGCGTCGACTGCCGTACCGCCTTGCGCCGCAAGCTCTTTGCCGACATCGACCACCGTCTTGTCGATTTCAAAAGTGACCGGGTTCCTGATATCTTTTATTTCAACTTCATCCAGGTCATTTAACGAGACTTGGAGGCCAATCTTCCCGAGGTCTGCCTGGCGGTTTGCCTGACCGACACTTATATTTTCGACGATTTTTTTCTCATAACCCATGAAATGAATCACGAGAAAGTATTGTCCTTCCGGAATATTTCTGAAGCGAAACAAGCCGCTTGCTCCCGTAATTTCGTTAGCAACATTGGCAGAATCGGGTAAAGAAAAAAGGCTCACCGCAGCGTATTCAAGTTCATGGGATGAAGCTGTGCAGATGACCACTCCTTTGATTTCACCTCCCGGGCCGTTTGAAAAACAATTTACACGTAAGGCGATGAAAAATAAGCAAAGGAATAATTTTCCGATAATGGAGACGAGGGAAAATGGCTGGTTAAGGGTAAAGGCATTCATTTACTGAACAATCTTGGATTCTTGCAATAATGAGGGTTAAAACATCATAACCGAAAGACCGGTCTAAAATAGCAAGCCGTCGGAAAATCAATGGATATCAGTTCACGAACGGCCGGAACCGGGGTGCAAACGGTTTATCTGATAAAAAGGATACTCCCGGCATCTGTCAGGGGTCCATGATGCAATTCGACGATCTCATAATTTAATGAAGAAATGAAATCCCTGACTTTTTTGCCTTCGTGAAAGAAATCCAGGTTTCCGTTTATGAAGATTTTATCATCCAAGACGCCGCAGCATCCGCCGAAGAAACCGTGCGGGAAGCCTTCGAGGAGAATCCCGGAGGGATGGCGTCCCTGGGGACGAGGTCCCAAGGGATGGCGTCCCCGGTTGGTGAGATGAAGTCTCCTTCTTCCGAGACTCCATCTCATGAAAACCTTCTCAATCCCCTCATCCGACGTCATGAAACAATCATCCTTCAACGCCAGCAAGTTGCACCGGCAGTACCCCTGCTCCACACAGACCGGCTCCAGTTCCATGAAAGTTCGTGTGATCATTACATCGGTGTGGCGAAAATTGTGGATCAGGTACTTCGGCGTGGCAACAGCATTGTAACGGGCCGACGACGGGTACTCCGGCCCGACCGGTAACTCGCCGGTGATAAATTCGATCCCGTTCTTACGGAGCTGATCAAAATAACGTTCCGGCAGATTCGGCGCCACGATCAACTTCCCCGGCCCCTGGCAGAAGAAAATATCGGGGTGACCAGAAATAGCAGGATAGGTGATGCCTTCGGTTTGTATTTCCATGAGCTCTCCGTAGGAAGAAAGTATATTCTTCGCTCCACAGGATAGTTTATTATCAACGATTATCAACATTTCTCAGTTGGACAATTTAACAGTTTAACAATTGAACAATTGAACAATTGAACAATTGAACCTCTACCTGTAATCCACCAGGAACTCCATCTGATTCAGGTCTTTATCTTTCAGGAACTTAACCTCTTTAATGACCTGCATCAGCCTTTTGCGGTTTTTTCCGTAATACCCGACGGCAAAATTATACTGTGAAGGATGAACTGTGATGCGAAGCTCATCTGTACCTTCAAAGGCAGTCAACACCTCTAGCCTGTCCCACCAGACCCCGGTCATGGCCAGTTCGCGTATGGAGGGATGATAAGGCCCGGCAACCAGCTCTTTCCCGGTCTGAAGGCCGATGGAAGCATGCAGCCCGACCCGGGTTACCTCCACTCCCGAAACTTCGAACATCGGGAGAAGGATCTTCAGCCGGTCAATCGTTTCTTCCAGGGTCAGGGGCTGGTACTTGCCCTGGTGGTACCACTTTTCAAGCACCGTATCTTTAATGACGAGCAACGGATAGATCCGGGTTTCCACAGCGCCCAGTGCGATGATCTTCTCAGCGGTGGAAACGTCCTTTTCCAGGGTATCGCCGGGCAGTCCGATCATCATCTGGAGCCCGAGGCGGAACCCGGATTTGATGATCATTTGAGATGCCATCTCAATATCCCTCGCCGTATGGCCCCGGGAAGACAAAGCCAGAACCTCATCATCCATCGACTGGGCGCCGAGTTCGATCGTGGTGACGTGATACTTTTTGAGCAGATGGAGTCTCGTTTCGTCTATATAATCAGGCCGGGTAGAGAGCCGGATGCCCTGTACCCATCCTTTTTCAATATACTCACCCGCAACCTGCAGGTATTTTATCTGCTCCTCAAGCGGTATCCCGGTAAAGGTCCCTCCGAAGAACCCTATTTCCACATGCTTCTTCCCTTTGGGAAATGAGAAATGATACTGCTCAATGATATTGACCATTTCCGGTATCCCGGGTATGTGCCCCCGGGCCGTGATCTTCTCCTGGTCGCAGAAAACGCACTGGAACGGGCAGGCTAGCTGCGGGATGAAGATAGGGATGGTGTAGTGTTTTGGGTTCATAATTTTCCTCCCATCATCCATTTCCATGCCGGCATGACAATTATTTTCCTCTCACCATCTTCAATAACATCCTCCTGGTTGTAGCTGATCAAAAAACCGGTTTTCAATTGAAAAAAATCCATCGCTTCTTTCAATCCGGAAATTTCACGCGCCATGTTATCGTCTGATAATTCATAACATACCTGCACAACCATTTCTACTTTATCGCGGTCGAATACCACAAAATCACATTCACTTTTAACGGAATAATAGTAAATCTTTTTCCATTTCCTGCGAAGATGAAGAAAGACCATGTTTTCCAGGATCCTTCCCTCATCTTTTGAAAAACTGAGGGAATTGACACGGGCCATACCATGATCAATTGAATAGATCTTTTTTGGATTTCTGATCTGATCTTTAATAGAATAACTAAATGAAGGAATGGTCAACAAAAGATAAGAATCCTCAAAATAGGATACATAATCGATAATCGTATTGGCAGAGCCTGTTTCGAAAGTTTTCATAAGGGAGTTGTACGAAAACTTTTTCCCGGCATTGGTCATTAAGAAAGTTGCTAATTTCCCGACCAGGGTACTGTTTTTCAGCCCGTGCCTGACGATGATATCCCTGTTAAGTATATCCCTGAGTAATTGTTGAAGGATTTCAGGATTACTATGCTTGATATATTCCGGAAAGCCCCCGGTGATGAAATAGTCGCTGAATGAATCTATGCCCGGGCTTGCTTTTTTATAAACCAGGAACTCTGCATATGAAAAAGGAAACAATTCATACATCAAATGCCGGCCTGTTAGTTTTGTCCCCAATTCACGGCTAAGCAGTGAAGCGTTTGACCCCGTAATGATTATTGAAAAACCATCATCCTGGGCAGATCTTGCATAATTTTCCCAGCCTTCCACAACCTGTATTTCATCGAAAAAAAGATAAGCTCCAGGGTACAATTCTTTGATAATTGAATCAAGCTTTTTAAAATCGGATAATTCAAAATCCGTTGCCAGGATATCTTCAAAGTTAAAATAACAGGATTTCTGTGTGGTTGTTTTTATCTGGTTCAATAAAGTGCTCTTTCCACAACGTCTTATCCCGGATATGATCAATATCAGATTTCCACCAACTGCAATGTTATCATTCAGTTGTCTTGGTATACCGGCATCCTTCGCCTTTATTTTCTCATCCTGCTGGTGAAGGATCTCAACAATAGTTTCCTTTAAAATCATAATTTATGCATTTGTAATATACATTATTGTGCATTACAAATATATGATATTATTCATTGGGAATGACAATTGGGTAAAAAATTATCATAAAATATGCACTAATTGAGGATTCAGGTTTTTAATAGACCGCGGATGACACGGATTATGCGGATTTTCACTGATTTGGTGAGTGCCAGTTATTTGATCTTCACTTTTGTGAAATCTTTGTCAAACCTGTAAAGAACGGGTTGTGCTTCCCTGGCAGAACTTACCCGAAAGTATATCCCCTCATCCGAAACATCGATAATGATATGTGATGAAATAATTACCCATTTCCCATTTTTTGAAACATGAGCTGAATTACTCGTAAAGGCTTCATAAGGTTGTTTCAAAGCATGGCCAAAGTCAGTGACGTTAATAAGGCCGGGAATTTCATCCCCGGTCAAAGAATCAATACCTTTCAGATCAAAATATTTTACACTTCGGTCATTGATCGTATCCCCGATCCTTTTATAAGTAAGATTCCAGTATGGACATTTTTCGGCCGGCGAGAATGTTTTTACGATTTCGTTGGTGGTTGTATCTATGAACGTTATCTTGCAAAGTTCCGCATCCTGATGATTTTTCTCAAACCTGACAATATTCTGTCCCTGTAAAACAGATGCAGCAAGGATTAAAAACGATTGCAGGAATCTCATATAATCAATATTAATTCAAAATCGTCCAACCCCCAAATCTCCAAATCCTCAAATCGCCAAATCGCCAAATCGCCAAATCATTCCACCCTCACCCTGATCCCTTGCGAATGGGCCGCAAACTCCGGCGCGTACAGGCACTGGATCGAGGTGATGCCGTTGGAGAATTCTCCCTTCTGCGTCACGTTCAGCGGGTATTCAAAGACATAGGTCCCCTTGCGGAGATAATCGAAGTAGAAATTCACCGAAGCGTCGCGGATCGATTCGTAGTAGCCGAGACCGTCCTGCCAGCGGTATCCGGAAATGGCTTCAATGGGCTCGAAGGCTGCAGCCCGCATATCTTTCATGTGGACATATTCCATGTCGCGGTCAACGCGGATGATGATCCTGGCTTTGACCCTGTCGCCTGTTTTCAGGATCGAGTTGTCGAATACAGGATCGAGAACCGGGCCGGTTGATGTATTCCGCTCAAGGTAAAGCTCTCTTTCGATGCTCAGCGGCGACGCGGCCGGAGTGATCTTATCCAGGTGCTCGAAATACTGCCAGTAGACAGCGCCCCAGGCAATGCCTTCATCTTTCTTCACCACTTTTATGTTTCCCATCTCCGGCGTTATCTCCTTCCCCATCTTAGAGACCTGGAAATACCCGGTCCCGGCCTGGACCGTCACACCATCCATGGTCAGCGGATCGATTTTCTCTGTGCCCAGCGTTACCTCAACCAGCTGGTCGGAGGCCAGCAGGTCGGTGCCTTTCAGCAGCAAGGCATAGACCGCATCGGCCGTAGCCCGCGACGTCTTCCAGTCCTGCGTCTGTTTCTGCTTCAGCAGCCAGATCTTCATCAGCTCCACAGCCTCCTCATCACGCGTTACCTCCGCAAAGGCTTCGATCAGCATCGCCTGCCGCTCAACCGGCGCCTCGTACCAGAAATAGCCTTCCGGCACTTTCCAGTACATTCCCATCTCTTCCGAAACCAGCGCGTTTTCCTTCAGCGACGCCAGGATTGCTGCCGGCACATCGGGCACATTCATCCTCGACAGGGCAATAGCCATCATACCCTGGAGGTACTTGTTCTGATCCTTCCAGTATTTCCCGGCCTGGGACGTAAAATAGTCGAACGCCTCTTTATTGGAGGGGTGCACTTTCACAAATTCCATCAGGTAGCTGTACGCATAAAGATACTGGATCTGGGCGCTGCCCAGGTGATTCTCATCCATCCGCCCTTTGCTATCCTTTACAATGTCATCGTAATCCTCTTTCAACCTCTCGCCCAGGTAGCGGAATGCGCTCTGGGTCATGCTTATCAGGTCGGGATTGCGCTGCAGTTCGATGACGCCCAGGTGCTGCAGGCGGCCGATTCCGGTAACGATCAGTTGTGTTATGTAGCGGTCGTCGCGCATCCCTTTGAACCAGGCCCAGCCTCCGTTTGGAGTCTGCATCTGCTGCAGCTTCGCCAGGGCCGACTGCTGCTCGGCAGCCATCCGGTTAAGATCGAACAGGACGGCAATTCTTTTCTTGCGTTCTGACTCGTTTTTCGCTTCCATCACCCAGGGTGTTTCGTTGAGCAGAACCGCTTTCAGTTCCTGGTTCTTCTCCAGGTTCGACAGCAGGGCATCGGGTGTGATATTTTTCCAGCTTTCGAAGACGGCTTTGATCTTCGGGTTGGAATTGGCTATGTAAGAGGCCAGGCTGTTGGCATAATAGCGGGTGAACAGCCCGTCGGCGCTTTCATGCACATACCCGGTCATGTAGGGAAGCGCCTGGACGGCGTACCAGGCCGGATTGGAGGTAAATTCGAGCGTCAGCCGGTAGCTGCTGAGCGAACCTGATTTTCCGGATGCGGCAAGCTTGCTGAACTTAAAGTTCTTCGTCCCTTTGCCATTCACCGGCAACGGCAATGTTTCCGTTACCAGCATCCGGTTGGGCAAAACCGGCACGACGATCTCCTCCCCGTCGGAAAATTCATCTGCGGAAGCTTTCACCCGGCAAACCAATGCATCAAGCCCTTCGGGGATGACAATGTCCCAGAAAAAAACTTCGCTTTTGCCCTTTTCGACCGAGAAATCAACAACTTTCACCAGGTTCTTCACCAGCGCGTCGACCGGTTTCATGGTATAGGCATCGAAAAATTCAGCCTGGATCTTCCCGGCAAGTTTTTTATCCGACATGCTCACCAGTTTTGCGGCAAACATCACCTGGTCGCCCTCCCGGAAGAAGCGCGGCGCATTGGTCATCACCATCAGCTCTTTGCGGGTGGCCACCTCTTTTTCAAGGTAGCCTGTTTTCAGGTCCTTCGTATACGCCAGGGCCATGAGCTTCCACGCGGTGAGCGATTCGGGAACGGTAAAGCTCAGGATGACATCGCCTTTTTCATCGGTCTTCAGATCAGGGAAAAAGAATGCCGTTTCATTGAAATTCTTCCTGACGGGCATATCCGGAACCTCGGGCTTTTTCTCATCGGGCAAAGGTTCTGCCGGAACATCCCCGCTTTCGGTCACCGTCATTTCAGCTTCTTCCTGAGCCTTATCGGCCGCCATTCCGTCCATGGCTGGCATTGCGTTTTTCATACGCATTTCCATTCCGCCCATCCGGGGATAAATTCCACCGTAGTGGTTGAAACCGAACCAGTTCAAACGGTCGTAACTATGAAAAATATAGGAAGGTGGATCGGCCGGCTGTTTTTTAACGAGATGGCTGCTGGCCTGGGTGAAGGCATCGAACACCGACCATCCGGCTGCTGAACTTCGAACAGGGTACAGGCCGAATGACCAGGAGTGGCCCCGGAAAGCGTCGAGCGAAGCGTCATACATCGAAGCCAGCAGTTCGGCAGCTACTTTGTCGCCATTCATACCCGTAATCCTGAGCTTCCATTCCTCTTCCTGTCCGGGCGTAAGTTTGTCCCGGAAGGTCTCTGCAGTGATTTTAAGCTGTTTATCGGTAAACGGCACGGTGAATTGTTCCGAAACACCATAGCTCCTGTTCCCTTTAACGAAGACAAGGTTGACGAAGAAATTTCCCCGGTATTCTTCCTTAACCGGGATCCGGAAGGTTCTCTTTTCCCGGCTTAAGGAGATCCATTCCCGTCTGATGATCTTCCCGTCGTTCTCAATCTCGTATAGGAGCCTGACCCCCTGTTCGGCGGTTCCGGCAGTAAAAGCAACCGTGTCGCCCGGTTCACCGCCTGGTTTTATCACGGAATACCAGAATGAATCGTTCGACGGAAGCGATTTCAAAGAGGGGTTGAACAGGGTAAAAAATTTCTTTGTTTCGACTTTTTCGCCATAAGCATCTTTTGATTCGATGGTCAACACGTAATGACCTTCTTTCCAGGATTTTAAATTATTTATGATGATGGTTGAATCGGATGGTGTCCGGTACGATTTTTCCATCATCAATTCCTTTTTATTCCATGTTTCGGGATCATTTTCATCATCATAAAGCTCATAGGGAAAACTGGCCAGGAATTCTTCGCGGGTCATGGTAAACACATCGGGATTTTCCCATTGTTGTTTCCGGATGAGGCGTGCAGGGGCATCCAGCAGATGCACCGACACTTTCACTTCGGCAGGCACCGGCTGTCGGTTGAGATTCGTTGCGCTGAGCGGGAATGCATCCGGGCCGAGCTGGTCCACTTCGTCAGGGATTCCGGCATCGAGGAGCATCGCCTGGTAGCCGACCGACAGGCTCCCTTCAGCTGAGCGCACCTCCCCCGTCATGTCGGTCACATCGACATAAACCGTATAATTGAATACCGGCTGGTACTTCCTGTCCACTGTCAGGTCGGGCAACGCCTTGAACGACAGGCTGAACGATCCGTCGGCCCCGGTCATCGTCTTCCCGCTGGTGATCTCCGATTCGGGAGTGAGCGGGAACCAGCGCCACCAGCTTCTCCACACGGGGAAGCGGGCCGTTCTGACCACCCTGTAGGAAACCGAAGCCTGGTCGACGGCACTGCCGCTGTAATTCGTGGCTTTCCCCGTCACATTCACCGTTTCATTCAGCTTGTAGCTGCCTTCCAGCGGATCGACCTCCACTATAAAGCGGGGCCTTTTGTATTCTTCTACCGAAAATCCCACGCTGCCCGTCTCGCACCGGATGCTCATTTCACCGGTCAGCCCTCCGGCAGGAGCGGTAAAAATGCCGTTGAACGATCCGAAATCGCTTGTTGTAACCGCTTTTTCCGAAACCTTTTGGTTGTTGACATCATAAAAGGTCACCACCATCGAATATCCGGGTTTGATTTCGCTTTTCGTCCCGGTCCGTTCCAGCACGATCCCTTTGAAATAAACGGTTTGTCCGGGCCTGTAGATAGACCGGTCGGTGAAAAAGTAGGTGCTGATGCGGGTATCCTCTGTCGGTCCGGTGGGATAGAGGTAGAAATAGTTTTCCGTAAAATAGAGGTCGTTCCCCTGGGAAAATTTCAGAAAAAATGACTTTGAATCGTTCCTGACAGCGGCCATGGAAATATAACCGTTTTCATCAGAAGTGAGCGTGTTGATCAGCTTATCAAGGTATGAGCGTGTCTTATAATCGTATTCCCTGATGTAAGCCGCCACGGAAACACCTTTCATCGGGATTCCTTTGTCGCGGTCGAGGACATAGATTTCCAGTTTCCCGTCTTCCGGGTTGCGCTGGCTGACATAACTGATGCCGGTTACCCATGCCGGGGAGTAGGCGACGGGCCGGTTTTCATAAGAAAATTCTTCATTGTCGGAAGCCAGGATCACGTAGTAACCTTTTGGCAACGAAGGTATTCTGACCTGGGTGTTATGTGTCTGGAAGTCGCCATCATCGGGCAGTTTCACCGACCAGGCTTTGACGGGTTGCAAGGCCAGGTATTTCGCGACAAGGTTCTCGCCCATTTCCCGTTGCCGGCGGTTCCTGTCTTCTTCCGGATCAGCTTTCACAATCCGGAAATAGACCGTACTGACATTCCTGAAGTTCAGGGAGCCGAGGAATGGCTGATCGGGCACATTGGCGTAGTTCACCGAAAAGTTCAATGAAGGTTCGCTGATCTCTGCAAGGAGTATAGCGCAATTCTTTGCCCCGTCGGTTCCCGGGTACTCCCTGATGGTTTTTTCGCAGATCTCCCGGGCCTTCTTCAGATCCCAGCGGTTTACTTCGCCCTGGTTCCTGACATAGAACGTCCCCGAGAGGTTATACGATGCAGCCAGCTCGTAGGCCACATCAGCAGCGCCGGGAGCGGATTTGTGCTTTTCCTGCAATTCGGCCAGGGCATTTTTATATAAGAGGTCTTTATCCTGAAGAACAGAATGCTGCTGCACGAATTTCAACCTGGCCAGGTCGGCATCGATGAGGGCTGCGGGATCATCATCGCCCGAATGAAACCGCAGAAGATTCTGATAGATCAGGAGGGCGCGCCATTTCAGGTCGTTCTCGTCGGGCGACGTGATTTTCAGGGATGAGAACTCACCGGCGGGGGAGAAATAATTTTCCTGGTCGAGGAGGAAACCTTCGGCCGGTCTGACCACGGCGGGCTCTTCATTGGCAAAATACTCCAACGCGCGGTGGGCGAGGAAATCATACAGCGTCGGACGGTAGATTTTTGAACCCGGTTCCGTTTCGAGGATCGGATCGATAAAATCAAGTTTGATCTTCAGGGTTGCATATTCCTGGCCGACGGACGCCAGGTAGCTCTCTGTAACCGTATTGACGAGGGTTTTGAGGTCCCAAGTTTTGATATCGGTCAGATCAGGGTTGGAAACCCCTGTGCGTTCCATGAAGCGGTAGCGGTTGCCCTGGTAATAGCGCCAGTAGAGCTCGGCCCTGATCGAGTGAAGTATCTGTTTAACAGGAACAGAAGCGGTCTTCAGCTCAGTTTCAACCTGCAGGATGCTGCTTTCCATAAAATTTTCCTGGAAATCGGATCGAAGTTTGATCTGGTATAATGCCGCTTTGAGGAATTGCGGGGCATTATCCGACGATCTGGCATCCAGGTAAACCGAATCCACAATTTTGAGGGCCGATTGCGGCAGGCCTTTGCGGACAGCGGCTTCCACCTCCTTCCACTCTTTTTCATAAGACTTTTGCCCCATGGTAGTACAACTTATGGCAATGATGAGAAATAACAGAATTGATTTATTCATGGCTAAATTGATTATTCGGTTGGTTCTTCTTTATGTTTTTTCGAATATAAAAATCATTTCACGAAGTTACATGAAGAAGACACGAAGTTACATGAAGGATAAGCCAAATTTATGCCAAAGTTTTTTATAACCTCCGTACAGCACAATACAACTTAAAGACGCGAGCGCAGCGAGCTAATGACTACTTTATGACCACTTTATGACGCGAGCGCAGCGAGCTAATGACTTTCCAACGGCCATCGCAGCCCCCTGTACTCCACCAGTTCAATCTTCACCGATCCGATAAAAACAGCCGACTTCATCAAAACGGGTATTTTATTCCGGTCGTCGGTCACCCATAGCTCCATCGGGTATGGATCCTGGAATAACTCACCCACAGCAACGCGTGGTTTGAACCGCATGCAGGGCAAAGTCCCGAAATCGGTTCTGACCGATTCACGGCCCATGAAAACAATTTCGCTGTGATAAAGGGAATCATCCAGGAAAAAATCGACGTAATATGTATCATTCACCTCGGCCGTATCGAAATCCCATGATCTGACATAATAAAAAGCAGATACTATATCCTGGACATACTGTGTAATATCTTTTGTTTTGCGGATACTCACCGCTTTCCGGGCCTGGTGGTCAAAAAAGATCGTATCGTCTTTTTTATAGCCTCCCTCCCGGGTATAGCGGATAAATTTCAGTGGCATCAGCCCCTCCTTATCCATAAAAGTCTCAAATTTATCCCTGACCTTGTAAAAGACGTTGAAAAGGCCGGCAGAATTGCCATTGACAGTGATATGGTAAGTGTCCCTGCCGTTTATTTTCACCGGTTCGGTAGAAATTTCCATCGTTCCGTACCCGGCGGTCATCCAGTAGGTCACCCAGGAATCGTAAAAGACGCGATATTTCAGGAATTCGCCGTGCTGGAAGGTGTTGTTTTCTACCTGACGAGAATCATCCTGCCCCGATAATATAAAAGGAAACAATATGAAACAGGCCAAAAAATGTTGAAAGTTGAAGGTTGAAGGTTGAATTCGGAAATAATATTTAGATAAATTGATCATGGATTAAACTAAATTTAAAAGTCCCCATTTCAACATTCAACCTTTAAAAATCAACATTAAACAACAACGTTTATTATTTTCTTCGGCACGAAGATCACCTTTTTCGGCGCACCGCCGGCCAGCCACTTCCGGGCTTCCGGTGCAGCCATCACAGCGGCTTCAACATCGGCCGGTGCGAAGTCGACCGGCAACTCGAGCTGGAACCGCAGCTTACCATTAAACGAAACGGGATAATTAAACGTATTTTCCCGGATGAATTCTTCGTCAAATTCAGGGAAAGATGCATAAGCAATCGTTCCGTCATGACCCAGCAGCGACCAGATCTCTTCGGCGATGTGGGGGGCAAAAGATGAGATGAGTATATTCAGCGGCTCCAGGATCGACCGTTTATTGCATTTCAGATCGGTGAGTTCGTTCACGCAGATCATAAAGCTGGAGACGGTCGTATTGAAGGAAAACCGTTCAATATCCTCTTTGGTTTTAAGGATGGTTTTATGAAGGATTTTGAGCTCGGCAGCAGATGGAGTCTCATCGGTAACCTGAAATTCACCCTGCTCTGTAAAGAACAACCGCCAGTATTTCTTCAGGAACCGGAAAACTCCTTCGATCCCCTTGGTATCCCAGGGTTTCGACAGTTCCACCGGGCCCAGGAACATCTCGTACATCCGGAGCGTATCGGCGCCGTAACGGACAATGAGATCATCGGGGTTCTGCACGTTATGCTTTGATTTCGACATTTTTTCGATCTCCCATCCGCAGATATATTTCCCGTTTTCCAGGATAAATTCGGCATGACGGTACTCCGCTCTCCAATTTCGGAAAGCTTCGATATCGAGGACATCGTTATCCACCATTTCAATGTCGACATGAAGGCGGGTCGTATCGTACTGATCTTTAAGGCCATAAGAAACGAACTTACTGGTCCCGTTGATTCGGTAGACAAAGCTTGACCGCCCCTGGATCTTCCCCTGGTTGATCAGCCGTTTGAATGGCTCTTCTTTGCATACCAAACCTATATCGAAGAGGAACATGTTCCAGAAGCGGGAATAGATCAGGTGGCCGGCGGCGTGCTCATCGCCACCGACGTACAGATCAATATCCTGCCAGTACCCGTTGGCTTCCTTAGAAAAATAGGCATCGTTGTTCCAGGGATCCATGTAACGGAGATAGTAGCCGCTGGAGCCGGCAAATCCTGGCATAGTACTGGTTTCCAGCGGATAGCCCTCCGTTGTGTGCCAGTTTTTGGCCCGTGCCAGGGGCGGTTCGCCCGTTTCGGTGGGCAGGTATTTGTCGACTTCCGGCAATTCAAGCGGAAGCCGGCTTTCGTCGAGCGGATAAGGCATCCCTTCGCGGTAGTAAATCGGGAAAGGCTCACCCCAATAGCGCTGGCGACTGAAAATCGCATCGCGGAGGCGGAAATTCACCGTTCCGTATCCAACGCCCTGCTCTTCTATTTTGCGAATTGTGGCGGTAATGGCCGCTTTTACTTTCAGTCCGGTGATGAAGCCCGAATTGACCATCACCCCGTCTTTGGCGTCATACGATTCTGACCAGAGCATCGGATCGCTCTCCTCCTCATCTTCCTTTTTAACCACCTGGATGATCGGCAGGTCAAAGTGACGGGCGAATGCGAAGTCGCGGCTGTCGTGCGCCGGAACGGCCATGATGGCTCCCGTTCCGTAACCGGCCAGCACGTAATCGGCCACCCAGATCGGTATCTGTTCCCCTGTCAGCGGGTTGATGCCGTAAGCTCCCGTAAATTCGCCGGTGATCCGTTTCACTTCGGTCATCCGGTCGCGCTCTGAGCGGTTTTTCGCCCATTCGACATATTCGGCCACCTTCTCTTTCCTGTCGGGCGTGGTGATCTGCGGTACCAGCTCGTGCTCCGGCGCCAGCACCATGAATGTCGCACCGAAGAGGGTATCGGGACGGGTGGTGAAGACCTCTATAAATGTTCCAGGTTCCGGGTTCCGGGTTCCGGGTTTCATATTTGACTGCCAACTGCCGGCTGCCGACTGCCGACTGCCGACTGCCAACTGAAAATACACTGCAGCGCCTTCCGAACGCCCGATCCAGTTGCGCTGCACCTCTTTCAGGGAGTCGCTCCATTCGAGCTTTTCCAGCCCGTCGAGCAGGCGTTGTGCGTAAGCCGTTATGCGCAGCGACCATTGTTTCATCTGTTTGCGTTCCACCGGGTGGCCGCCGCGTTCCGAAAAACCGTCTTTCACCTCGTCGTTGGCCAGCACCGTTCCCAGGGCCGGGCACCAGTTTACCCAGGTGTCGGAAAGATAAGCCAGGCGGTAGTTCATCAGTATCTGCTGCTGTTCCTTTTCGGTCATGGCTTTCCATGATTCGGCCGTGAATGTATCTGTCGGATTGCAAACCGCCTTCACGTTCGCGTTTCCTTCTTGTTCAAAAATATTAACGAGTTTATCAATTTGCTCTGCTTTGTTACTTTCCCTGTTGTACCACGACTTGAAAAGCCGGATGAAAGTCCACTGCGTCCATTTGTAATAAAACGGGTCGCTCGTCACCACTTCCCGGTCCCAGTCGTACGAAAAGCCGATCTGGTCGAGTTGCTCACGGTAGCGGGCAATATTCTTTTCGGTCGTAATGGCCGGGTGGGTACCCGTCTGTATGGCATACTGTTCTGCCGGCAGGCCGTAAGCGTCGAAGCCCATCGGGTGGAGCACGTTAAATCCCTGCAGGCGTTTGTAGCGGCTGTAAATATCGGATGCAATGTAACCCAGCGGATGGCCGACATGCAGTCCAGCCCCTGACGGGTAAGGGAACATGTCGAGAACATAATATTTTGGTTTGTCAGATTGATTAAAGGCTTTGAAGGTTTTCTTCTCCCGCCAGTAATCCTGCCATTTTTTTTCGATCGCGTTAAAGTTGTACTCCATAATTGTTCCAGTGTTCCAGCCTAAAAGTTTATTATTTAACCACAAAGGAACACAAAGGGTTACACGAAGTCACACAAAGGTTTTGAATTTGTAACTGTAACTTTGTGGCCCTTTGTGAAGTACTTTGTGCGCCTTTGTGGTTAAGTCCTTTCAAATCTTTGCCAAAGAGGCTATCCAGGCAGCAAATTTACAAATAATCACCCGATGCAGAGTCCGTGAAAAAGTGCTATCTTCGTCGCCATGTCGAAAATGGAGGAAAGATACCACCGGAGGCGCTACCAGTCGAGCGTAGCCACGACGATCGTCAGCATCACGCTGGTGCTGACGATGCTGGGTTTGCTGGGACTGACGATACTTCATGCCCGCAAGTTATCGGACTATGTGAAAGAGAATATCGGGTTCAGGGTGTACCTGAAGGAGGATGCTGCGACGGAGGATATTATCATCCTGCAAAAAAAGCTGGATGCGGAACCTTTCGTCAAATCCTCACGGTACATCTCCCCGGAGGAGGCTGCCCGGGAACTGACCGCCGATCTGGGCGAAGACTTCATCGATTTCCTGGGATACAATCCGCTGCCGCCTTCCATCGACCTGAGGGTAAGAGCCGCCTATGCCAATGTGGAAAGCCTTGAAACCATCGAACGAAACCTGATGCAGGAGGTGGTCGTCAAGGAGGTTTTTTACCAGAAATCGCTGGTCCATCTCATCAATAAAAATGTCAACCGGATCAGTATCGTCTTGCTCGGGTTCACCGGTTTGTTGATGTTGATCGCTATTGCTTTAATAAACAACACTATACGTTTATCCGTTTATTCTAAAAGGTTCATTATCCGGACGATGAAACTGGTGGGCGCCACCCGGCGGTTCATCAGCCGTCCGTTCATTGTCAGGGGAGTTTTACAGGGCTTTTACAGCGCAATCTTCGCCATCATCCTCCTGGTAACGATCCTGTATTTCCTCATGCAACAGGTCCCCGAACTGGTAAATCTTTTTGATCTCTACCTTTACCTGGCCGTGTTTTTGCTGGTGATGCTCACCGGTATGTTCCTGGCATGGGTCTCCACCTGGTTTGCCGTCAGGAAATATCTCAGGATGACGGAAGATGAACTGTATAGTTAAAGCTGAATTTTTATACTTTTGTTTTAAATTCTTAAAAGATGGTGACAAAGACTAAACCGGTTGCAAAAGAAAAAGCTTCGCCGTTAAAGGCTCCGGAGCCGGAATCACGCGCCGGATTTGCATTTGGCAGGGAAAACTACCGCCTCCTGTTCATTGCATTGGGACTGATCGTATTAGGATTCCTGCTGATGATCGGCGGCGGATCGAAAGATCCCAACACATTCAGCTACGGCATTTTCAATTTTCAGCGGTTGACCCTTGCGCCGATCCTGATCCTTGCCGGATATGTCGTCGGCATCTTTTCCATCATGAAAAAACCCAAAGATTAATTCCTGACCTTTTATTTAAAGATGAATTGGTTTGAAGCGCTGATCCTCGGCCTTGTACAAGGCCTGACCGAATTTTTACCGGTCAGCAGCAGCGGCCACCTTGAGCTCGGAAAAGCCATCCTGGGCGTTGATCCCGAAAGAAGCCTTGTTTTTACCGTGGTGGTCCATGGCGCCACCGTGCTCAGTACCATCGTCGTGTTCAGGAAAGACCTCTGGAAGCTGATCCGTGAAGTCTTTGCCATCAGGTGGAAAGATGCGGTAGCGCTTCGTTTTACCGAAACCATGCAATACAATTTCAAGCTCATCCTCTCCATGATCCCCGTGGTGATCCTGGGGCTTTTCTTCATGGAAGAAATTGAATCGCTGTTCACCGGAAGGGTTGTCTTTGTCGGCTTCATGCTGATCGTCACCGCGCTCCTGCTGGCTTCGACCTATCTTATCAAAAACAATAACCGGAAAATCACTTTTGCCGATTCCCTGATTATCGGCATCGCACAGGCCATTGCAGTCATCCCCGGTATCTCGAGGTCGGGGGCCACGATTTCCACCGGCCTGCTGCTGGGCAATAAACGGGAGCTGGTTACCAAATTCTCGTTCCTGATGGTGCTGATCCCTATCATCGGCGCCAATGCAAAAGACCTGGCCGGTTCGGAAATGATGACAGAAACGACGGTCAGCGCCACTTCGCTCCTCATCGGTTTTGCTGCAGCCTTTATCTCCGGATTTTTTGCCTGCAAATGGATGATCGGAATTGTGAAAAAAGGCAACCTGGTTTACTTTTCGGCTTATTGCTTCATCATTGGGCTGATCGCCATTATTTTCGGATGATGTTTGATTTTCACAAAGGAGAGCTGTTGCTCATCGACAAACCGCTCGACTGGACCTCGTTTGATGCCGTGAACAAGATCAGGCGACTGATCGAAAAAAAGACGGGTGTTAAGCTGAAGGTCGGTCATGCCGGAACGCTTGATCCCAAGGCCACAGGGCTGTTGCTGATCTGTACCGGTGCGATGACCAAACAGATTGTCAACCTCACCGGCCTGGATAAGGAATACTGCGGGACTTTCATCCTCGGGGCCACGACGCCGTGTTTCGATACCGAAAAGCCGGTTGACCGGACATTTCCGGTCGAACACATCACGGAAGAGATGATCCGGGATACGGCAAAGCGGTTTACCGGGACGATTCAGCAGGTTCCCCCGCAGTTTTCAGCCAAGCTGGTCGATGGAAAGCGGGCTTATTTGTCGGCCCGGAAATCCAGGGAAGTGCGGCTGGACCCGGTAACCATCACCATCAGCGAATTTGAGATTACGCATATAGCATTGCCGGAGGTCGGTTTTCGTGTGTCGGGCAGCAAAGGGACCTATATCCGGGCGCTGGCCAGGGATTTCGGCGAAGCGCTGGGCTCGGGGGCATACCTGGCTTCTCTCCGGCGCACCCGTATCGGAGATTATCGTGTCGATGATGCGATAAACCTGCCCCAGTTCGAGGTTTTGGTTGCGCAACAATAATGATGGGATCGCAAAAATCAACAAAACTTAAAACTTCCTTAATAATCAGTTGACAAACCCTCTTTATTGTATTACCTTTGCACAGCTTTTTGAAAAGATGTAATGTGTCGTTATGAAACTCTCGCAGTTTAAATTCTATTTACCTTCTGAACTTATTGCTGACAGGCCACCTGAAAACAGGGACGATTCGAGGATGATGGTGCTGAACCGAAAAACCCGCACCATTGAACATAAATCCTTTAAAGATATTCTGGGTTATTTCAGTGACGGGGATGTCTTTGTCATCAATAACACCAAAGTTTTCCCCGCCCGGCTCTACGGTACGAAAGAGAAAACCGGGGCAAAGATCGAAGTGTTCCTGCTCAGGGAACTGAACCGCGAATCGCGGTTGTGGGACGTGCTCGTTGATCCCGCCCGGAAGATCAGGATCGGAAATAAGCTTTATTTCGGGGATGACGACTCACTGGTTGCCGAAGTGATCGACAATACTACCTCCCGTGGACGGACCCTCCGGTTTTTGTTCGACGGGCCGTATGAAGATTTTAAGAAAACCATCACCGACCTCGGGCAGACCCCTCTTCCGAAAATCCATAAACGTACCGTCGAGCCGCTCGACGATATCCGTTATCAGACGATCTATGCAAAGCATGAAGGCGCTGTTGCGGCTCCCACGGCCGGGATGCACTTCAGCCGTGAGCTGATGAAACGCCTGGAGCTGCTCGGTGTCAACTATGCTGAAATCACACTCCATGTCGGCCTCGGTAATTTCCGCACGATCGAAGTGGAAGACCTGACAAAGCATAAGATGGATTCGGAAGAGATGCTCATCGAAGAGACCGCAGCCGGCATCATCAACTCTGCAAAAGAGAACCGCAAGAAGATCGTTTCTGTTGGTACCACTACGATGAAGGCGCTTGAAACGGCTGTTTCGATCTCCGGAAAAGTAAAGCCCTACCGGGGATGGACCAACAAGTTCATCTTTCCGCCTTACGATTTCACCGTTGCCGACGCCCTGGTGACAAACTTCCACCTGCCGATGTCGTCGATGATGATGATGGCGGCCGCTTTCTCCGGCTACGATTTCCTGATGGAGGCATACCGGGAAGCCATCGACCAGAAATACCGCTTCTTCACTTACGGCGACGCCATGCTGATCATTTAAAGCCTTGGCGGGACCTGCGTATTACCATTTATTTCTATTCGAAAGACTTAAGATCCCTGCTATAATTATGTACAGGGGATAAATGAGCTGGAAAACCGGGTACCACATGAAAGGAAACGGTTTCCCGGTGAATTTCGTGATCCCCGCCAGCAAAGGAAGATCAGCGAAGATCTTCAACAGGAATAATCCGCCTGAAATACTGAAATACATTGGATCTGTGAAACCGGCCAGGAAGGACAGTAAGACGGTAAGACTGAAAGAGAAGATGGTTATTGCAGTAATAATGGATAGGGAGTCGCGGTAGCCTTTGCTTTTGGAAGCCCACCGGATACGCTGGCGCAGGAAAGCTCCCGCACCGGAAACCGGCGCCGTATCCACGATTGCCTGTTCATCTTTACAAAAGACTATGGCTCCGGCGCCAAATTGTTTTTTTATTTTATGAAGAAGAAAAACGTCGTCGCCGGATATATAACGCATGTTGTCACTGAATCCGCCGGTCGTGTGGAAAGCCTCTCTGCGGTAAGCCAGGTTTGCCCCGTTGCAAAGGAAAGGATAACCCGCCAGGGCTGCTCCGCCTCCTGAAGCGACAAGGCCGTCGAACTCCATAGCCTGGAAAAGGCCGGCAAAATTGTGCTGTTTACCGATCGTCACGGGGCCGAATACCATTTGCACGTGCTCCTTAGTAAACCGGCCGGCCAGCGCCCTGATCCACCCTTCCCGCATCCGGCAGTCGGCATCGGTCGTAACAATGATCTCACCCGTGGCACGGCTTATCCCGAGCTCAACAGATGCTTTCTTCCCCCTTTTTTCTTCATCATTATTCAAAATAAAAATAATAGCTGACAAGGGATGATCCTGTATAAAATTCCTGGTAATTCCGGCAGTGCGATCCGTAGAATGGTCATCCACAATGATGATTTCAAGGAGGCCGCCGGGATAATCCTGCCGGATCAGGTCGTTCAGCAATCCTGCCATATTGCTCTCCTCGTTCCTGGCCGCAACAACGACGCTTATCTTCCTGTATCCTGCGCCAGGACCAGTTTCAGGCCCGGGTTTCCTGCACCATCCGAAAGTAAATATCGCGATAAGAACGAGATAGCTTAATGCGATCAGCAATGCCAGGATGAGGATCATGAGGAAGCCGGTTGCCATACTATCAATTATTTCCGGAAGAATTTCAGGCTGAACACGAAGAATGTCCCTATTACAGCAGGGAGAACCAGGTTGATCAGCCAGAGCAATGAAGAAGCGGCCAGGGGCGCCAGCAGGATTTGTGGGTCAACTATGCCGGCCTTTTCAAAATAGAGCCCGAAAATAAAAAGGGAGACCGTTCCCCGTACCCCCAGCTCGACGAGGGCAAAGGTGGGAACCAGCGCCATCGCCAGGTAGATCACGGGAATGAGGACAAATCCTTCTGCCGCGGGTACCGGTGCGCCAAATACCCTGATCAGGATATAAAACTGCGTGGAGAAAACGATGTATCTCAAAAAACTCAATAGCAGCACCCGGCTGAGCTCGCCGGCGCTGTACCTGGAAAATATGGCCGCATTTTTTTTCAGCCGGGGCCATCTGCCCGGCAGGAAACGGCTGAGAAATTCCGCCAGCACACCTACCTTTAAATAGATCATGATCAGGGCAAACACCATGACGGGCACCAGGAAAACCAGGCTCATGAACATGTATTCGCCGATGTTCAGCGATTCCCTGAAGTAATGATCGGTGAATGTCAGCAGACACAGGAGCCCGATGCCGAACGTAATGATCATCTGTGCAAAACTGCCGATAATGGTACTGAAAATACCTTCCACGTGGTTCCCTTTTTCGAGGATGAAAACCCGTCCGAGATAGTCGCCGGTTCTGTTGGGCATGAAAAGGCTTACCGATATCCCTGCCATGACCGCTTTGAAGCTCCGGAAAAATGAAACGTGTTCAATCCTGGAGATCAGCAGTTTCCATTTAAAAGATTCGATTCCCCAGTTGATAAACATTAAAAGCATCATTAAAGCCAGGATCCATTTCACATCCTGCCGTTCGGCAAGCCGCAGGAAGACATCCGACAGGTCGTCGAGCTTGTTTTCAAGGAATATCTGATGATAAATGAATCCATAAGTTAAAATGATAATGACAGCCCTTAACAGGAAGTTGACGTATTTGCGTATTTTTGCCGATTGTTCTGTCATTTGTCACTTTGCAGTATGTCGTCGGAAAGGGTAATTTTAGGCATCGATCCCGGCACGGTCATCATGGGGTATGGCGTCGTGCTGGTCAGGGATAAGCAGATCGAGCTGCTGACCATGGGCGTGCTTAAGCTTCACCGGTATTCCGAACACGAGGACAAGTTAAAAAGAATTTTCGAGCGCACCATCGCCCTGATCGAAGAATATCATCCCGACGAGCTGGCGATAGAGGCCCCGTTCTTTGGAAAGAATGTGCAGTCGATGCTGAAACTGGGCCGGGCTCAGGGGGTAGCGATGGCGGCGGCGCTGTCGCGGACCATCCCGATCTTTGAATACAGCCCGAGAAAAATCAAACAGGCCATCACGGGAAAAGGGAGCGCTTCGAAAGAACAGGTGGCGCTGATGCTGCAGCATCTGCTGAAATTCAGCGAATCGCCGGAGTATTTCGATGCTTCCGACGGACTTGCCGCGGCCGTTTGCCACTATTTTCAGAATAATCCAGGCGGGGGCAAAAAAGAGAAGAAGTTTACCGGCTGGAAAGCGTTTCTGGCGGAAAACCCGGAGAGAGCGGGGTGAAGATTTGGCGATTTGACGATTTGACGATTTGACGATTTGACGATTTGGCGATTGTGATTTTTTGAACTTTGAACTTTGAACTTTGAACTTATAATATATGTCAAACATTCTGATGGATCCGATAGGCCGGCTGATGGGGCTGAGATACAAATCACATCCCTGGCATGGCGTGGATATTGGCCGCGAGGCGCCGGTCATCGTCACGGCTTTTATTGAAATGGTCCCGACCGATACGGTCAAGTACGAAATCGACAAAGAGTCGGGGTACCTCCGCATCGACCGGCCGCAGAAGTATTCCAACGTAGTGCCGGCCCTGTACGGATTCGTTCCGCAGACTTTCAGCTCAACCTCCGTTGCCGAGTTCTGTATGCAGAAATCGGGACGAACCGGCATCAAGGGTGATGGCGACCCGATCGATATCTGCGTGTTGACGGAGAAGGAGATCTCGCATGGAAACATTCTCGTCAAAGCCCGTCCGGTCGGAGGGTTCCGGATGATTGACCGGGATGAGTCGGACGACAAGATCATCGCGGTTCTCAACAACGATACGGTTTACGGACACATCAACGACATCGCCGAACTGCCCGTCCTGGTCGTCGACCGGCTCAAACACTATTTCCTGACCTACAAGGATCTTCCCGGCAAGGAGAGCAATGTTGTCATCACGCATGTATTCGGGATTGATGAGGCGCACGAGATCATCCGCCGCTCGATGGAAGACTATCACCACAAATTCGACACGTTGGAGCGCGCATTATCCAACGTCTAACTCCCTGAAATTCAAAATTAAAAATTAAAATTTAAAAATTATTCTCGGTCGACCGGGTATATTTTACCTGAAAATCCGATTAATAAGAAAAGTTGTACTTTTGCGGCCGCAAAGTCTGCACTGGCATTTTTTGAAGGAGGAATCGCGTGAAAACGCCCGTAGATTGCAGCTTGTAGCTTGCATCATAATTAAAGAGAGAGCATGATCAAAAACCTGGTTATTGTTGAGTCGCCGGCAAAAGCAAAGACAATCGAGCGCTTTCTCGGGAAGGATTTTACCGTCCGCTCGAGTTTCGGCCATGTGATGGACCTTTCAAAAAAGGGCCTGGGTGTGGATATTGAGAAAGATTTCATCCCGATCTACGAGATCTCCCCGGAGAAGAAAAAGGTAGTGGGTGAGTTGAAAAAAGCGGCGAAAGAAGCGGAAGTGGTCTGGCTGGCCACTGATGAAGACCGCGAGGGGGAAGCCATATCCTGGCACCTGGTATCGGCGCTGGGTTTGGATGAAAAAGCCACGCGCCGGATCGTCTTTCACGAGATCACCAAATCGGCCATTCTCGATGCCATTGACAACCCGCGGCAGATCGACCGCGACCTGGTGAACGCGCAACAGGCTCGCCGTGTGCTCGACAGGCTGGTCGGTTTCGAGCTTTCGCCCTTGCTTTGGAAAAAAGTTAAGCCGGCACTGTCGGCAGGGCGTGTGCAATCGGTGGCCGTCCGTCTGATCGTGGAACGGGAAGATGAGATCAAGGCTTTCAAAGAGACCTCCTCTTTTAAGGTAACGGCAAAATTTACCGTAACGATCAAAGGGGCCGAATACAAATTCGAAGCCGAATTCCCAACCCGTTTCAAGACACGGGAAGAGGCACGGAAATTCCTGGAAAAATGCATCGGGGCCTCCTATAAAGTCACCGGGATCGAAACACGCCCCTCGAAAAAATCGCCCGCTCCGCCATTTACCACATCGACGTTACAGCAGGAAGCCAGCCGCAAACTGGGTTTTTCGGTGGCCAACACCATGCGCGTTGCCCAGCAGCTATATGAAGAAGGTTTGATCACTTACATGCGTACCGATTCGGTAACGCTGTCGAAGATGGCGCTGGCAATGGCCAAGGAGGAGATCATCAAGCTGTATGGCCCCGAATATTCGAAAACACGGCAATTTGCCACGAAAACCAAAGGGGCACAGGAGGCACACGAGGCTATCCGGCCCACATACATTGCCAACGCAGCCATTTCAGGGAGCGCAACACAGAAAAAGCTTTATGAACTTATCTGGAAAAGGACCATTGCCAGCCAGATGAGCGATGCACTGACCGAAAAGACCATTGTTAACATCAGTGCTTCAACACTGGGCGGGGAGGAATTTATTGCCCAGGGTGAAGTGATCAAATTCGACGGTTTTCTGAAAGTTTACCGGGAGTCGTTTGATGATGATTCGGATGAAGAAGGGCGCAGTATCCTGCCACCCCTTTCTGTCGGCGATCAGCCCGGAATGCTGGAAATGAATGCCGAACAGCGGTTTACGCAGCCCCAGCGGAGGTTTACCGAGGCCAGCCTGGTAAAACGGCTGGAAGAACTGGGAATCGGCCGCCCGTCGACATATGCGCCGACCATTTCCACCATCCAGAAGAGAGAGTACGTTGAAAAAGGCGATGTGGAAGGATTTATTCGTACCTACGACCTTCTTACCTTAAAGAATAATGAGATAAAGCTGCATGAAAAGAAAGATAAGGCCGGCAATGAAAAAGGCAAGTTGTTGCCGACCGACCTCGGCACGCTGGTAAACCGGTTCCTCATGCAGTATTTCCAGGACATTATCGATTACCAGTTCACGGCAACGGTTGAAAAAGACTTCGACGAGATCGCGGAAGGGAAAAAGGAATGGAACGAAATGATCCGGAAGTTTTACAAGCCCTTCCACAGCCAGATCCGCGATACGGTCGAATCGACCGGAAAGTTCAGCGGAGAACGGTTGCTGGGCATCGATCCCGGGTCGGGAAAGAATGTTTACGTGAAACTGGGCCGGTTTGGCCCTGTCGTCCAGATCGGTGAAACGGAAAGTGACGAAAAACCGCGTTTTGCAGGTCTTGGCAAGGGGCAATCCCTCGACACGCTGACGCTGGAACAGGCATTGGAGCTTTTCAAATTCCCCCGCAACCTGGGGCTTTATGAAAACGCGGAAATGATCGTCGCCGTTGGCAGATTCGGCCCTTATATCAAACATAAAAACCTGTATTATTCACTGACAAAGCAGGACGATCCGGCGCTGATCGACCAGGAAAGGGCCATATCGCTCATCGAGCTGAAACGGAAGCAGGACAGGGAAAAGATCATTAAATCATTCCCGGAAAACGAGAATGTGGTGGTGATGAATGGTCGTTTCGGGCCATACATAGCGATCTCCAAGGTTAACTATAAAATCCCCAAGGGGACTGATCCTGCCTCGCTGAGCCTGGATGAGTGCCTCCAGATTGCCGAAAAACAGGAAAAAAGCGGGAAAAAGAAAACCATCCCGACAAGGAAAAAATCATAAAACCGGCAACATTTCCGTGTCAAATCCGTATACTTTCCACGGATAAAAACGCTACATGGACCTCTCTATTTATTTCGAGCCCGTTCAACTGAAAGGTTATCATTTCAGTGAAAAGACACGCCGCAAACTCATGGGCGACGTGGTAAAGGCCTATATCGAACCCAACGATTTCCCCTCTCTCGATCACGTGGACCTGGCCTTTATCGGCGTAGGTGAAGAGAGGAACTGCTTTTTCAATAATGGCTGCGGACTGGGTCCCGATGCCATCCGGAAGGAGTTCTACAAATTGTACCAGGGGAATTTCAAGCTGCGGATGGTCGACCTGGGAAACATCAGGCAGGGTCATTCGATTGAAGATACGTATTTTGCCGTAACGGCCATCATGGCCGAGCTGCTGGAGCACAACATCGTTCCGGTCATCCTGGGCGGGAGCCAGGACATTACCTATGCCCAGTACAAAGCATATGAAAAGATCGGCAGGATCATCAACATCGCTTCCGTGGACTCACAGTTCGACATCGGGACGGGGCAGGAGAAGCTCGACTCCCGCAGTTATATGAGCCACATCATCCTTCACCAGCCCAATTATCTTTTCAATTATACCAATATCGGTTTTCAAACCTATTTTGTCGACCAGCAGGCGATCACCCTGATGAAAAATCTTTATTTCGACACCTACCGCCTGGGTATTGTCCGTAATAACCTGGAAGAGGTAGAGCCGATGGTAAGAAATGCCGACATGATCAGTGTGGATATGGGCGCAGTGCGGGCATCAGACGCACCGGGAAACGCAAATGCCACGCCAAACGGCTTTTATGGCGAGGAGATCTGCCAGGTGATGCGCTATGCCGGCCTGAGCGACAAGCTGACTTCCATCGGCATCTATGAACTGAATCCGCGGCTCGACCGGCAATCGCTGACCGCCCAGCTGGCAGGCCAGATGATCTGGTATTTTATCGACGGATTTTATAGCCGGAAAGGCGATTTCCCCCCCAGCAAGAAAAAAGAGCTTGTGAAGTTTACCGTAAATATGAAGGATTTCAAGGATGAGGTGGTGTTCTACCGGAGCAAAAAGAGTGAACGCTGGTGGATGGAAGTGCCAATCCGCAGCAAGCACCGCGAGCGGTACGAAAGGCACCACCTGGTCCCCTGCTCCTACCAGGATTACGAAACGGCATGCCAGAACGCATTGCCCGACCGCTGGTGGCAAACTTACCAGAAACTGATGTAGTTCTCATGAACGAATTATGATTACTTTTGCAATCCGTGCTAAAAAAGCACCTTCACCATAATGTACAGGTCTGTGAAACTATCTTTTATGAATAGGTCTACTTTTATAACCGGGAAAGCAGTGTTCCTGCCACTCATTGTCCTGCTGGCCCTGGCCTCCTGTGTTCCCATGAAAAGAGTCAGGTACCTCCAGGATGAGCATCAGAAAACTGAAGCTAAAAGCGACTTTAAGAAACCCGAACCGAATGAATACCGGATCCATATGGGCGATAATCTGTATATCAAAATCAATTCGCTGGATGAAAAAAGTAATTATTTTGACTATACAGGCGGGATAAATAATTACTATTCGGAATCCGCAATCTATTTAAACAGCTATACCGTCAACGATTCGGGTTATATCGAATTCCCCCTTATCGGCAAAGTGATGGTCGATAACCTTACCATTGAAGAGATCCAGAAAGTTTTGCAAATCGAAGTGAATGAATATGTTAAAAATACAGTGGTGATTGTCAAACTGGCCAATTTCAGAATCTCTCTTTTCGGGGAATTTAATAATCCGGGGAAATATGTGATTTACCAGGATAAGATAAATATATTTGAAGCACTGGCAATGGCGGGAGATATGACGGGGTTTGCCAAAAAGAATACCATCCTTCTGGTCAGGCAAACCGAAAAGGGATTGAAAAAACATCGCCTTAACCTGAACGACAACAGTATCCTTGAGTCGGATTTTTATTACCTGATGCCAAACGACATGATCTATGCCGAGCCGGTCAAAGGCAAACCGTTCGCCTTTACGGAATTTCCTTATGCCATCATATTCAGTGTTATCACAACATCGCTCCTGCTCTACGAGGTCATTACCAAATAATCAGTACCGTGGAAAACGACAATACCCGTATTTATCAACAAACTCAGCCCATCCAGCAACAGGAAGAGGGTTTTGATTATAAAGCCCTGTTTTTCAAATTATACCGCCACTGGTATTTTTTCATCCTGACCATTGTCGTGGCGCTGATCATTGCCTTCTTATTCAACAAATACACCAAACCTGTATATGAGGTCAGTACAACAGTCATCATTAAATCCGACAGAGGGAATAAAATCGATCCCCAGCAACTGATCGGACTGGGTTTCCGCAATGACCTCCAGAATATTGAAAACGAAATCGGCGTCCTCACATCGTATTCCCTGACCGAAAGGACGATCAGGAACCTCGATTTTTTTGTGGCCTATTTTGAAGAAGAAAATTTCATCTCTAAAGAACTTTACGGAAACAGCCCTTACGAGGTTGTATTTGATACCAGCCATCTGCAGCCGGTTAACGTGGAATTCAAAGTGACCATTCTTTCCTCCTCAAAATATACCATACAGGCCGAATACGAAAATGTAAAGCTCTATAGTTATTCGCAATTTAAAGAATCGGATCAGGAATATCCTTTCTTCAAGATCAATGACACACTCTATTTCGGTGAACAGCTTGAGAATGAGGCATGCAGTTTTCATATTGTACCGAATCCCCGTGTAAAAGCATCCAACCTGGCGGGAAAAAACCTGGCATTTGTCTTTAAAGATCTGAAATCCCTGGTTGGACGGTACCAGGGGCTGAATATCGAGCCGATCAACAAAGACGCTTCCATTCTCAAAATATCACTCAGGGGATTCAATGAAGCAAAGGCCGTGGCTTTCCTTAACATGTTAACCCGGGAATATCTTGCCCAGGGCCTCGAAAAGAAAAACCTTATCGCCACCAACACGATCCGTTTTATCGACGAACAGCTTATGGACATCAGCGATTCGCTGAATTATGCCGAAATGGAATTGCAGGACTACCGGAGCCAGAATATCGTCATGGATATCGATTTCCAGTCGCAGCAGGCAGTTGATTATATGAAAACGCTGGAAACCCAGAAAGCCGATCTGAGCATCAAGAACATGTACTACAAATCGCTGAAGAAATACGTGGAAACCAATAAGGACGTACAGCAGGGCCTTATTGTGCCTTCGGCAATGGGTATCGAAGATCCTCTCACTACCAGCCTCATCCAGGAACTGTCCACCCTGTTCAATGAGCGTGCAGAAGCCCTTTTGACATCGACAGAAAAAAATCCGACCATCATTGCATACGATCTGAGGATTGAAAATACGAAAAATGCCCTGCTGGAAAACATCACCAACATTGTCAAAAATTCCGATCTGACCCTGAAAGATATCAACAGCCGGATCAACGCCCTGACAGACCAGATGACCAATATTCCGAAAACACAAAGGGAATTGCTGGGAATCACGAGAAAATTCACACTGAGCGACAATATCTACAACTTTTTACAGCAACGCCGTGCCGAGGCGCAGATAACCCGGGCATCAAATGTTTCAGACAATGAAATTGTCGACCGGGCCAGGCTCCTCGACGCCTCGCCGGTTTATCCCAAAAAAAGCCTGAACTACATCATCGCCATTATTCTTGGCCTGGTGCTTCCGGTGCTTTATGTCCTCGGCAAAGATTATCTCAACGATAAGATCGTGGAAAGAGGCGATATCGAAAAGATCACCCATTTGCCGATCATCGGGCATGTCATCCATAGCAACCGTCTCAATACCATTGTCGTAGCCGAATCGCCCAAGTCGTCCATTGCCGAGTCGTTCCGGTCGATCCGTACCAACCTGGCCTTTGTCACGAAGGGCAAAGAACAGATCACGGTTCTGGTGACCTCCGACATGGTCAGCACCGGCAAAACCTTCATATCCATAAACCTGGCTTCTATTTTTGCCCTATATGGCAAGAAAACGGTACTGGTCGGATTTGACCTCAGGAAACCGAAAATTTACCAGGATTTTGGCCTTTCAAATGCCGAAGGGGTCAGCTCCTACCTGATAAACAAAAGCACCTATGAAGGGATCGTTCAGCATTCGATGATCGATAACCTCGACATTGTGATGGCCGGACCGGTTCCCCCGAACCCTTCCGAATTGATCGCCTCCCCGAAAACCGACGAGTTGTTCGAACGTCTCAAGAAGGATTACGATTACATTATCATCGACACACCCCCCGTCGGACTCGTTACCGATGCCTTCCTCCTCATGAAATATACCGACGCCAACCTCTTTGCCGTTCGTCAGAATTACACCCTTAAAAAAGTCTTCGGTTCGATCATTAACGATATCGAAAAACGGAATATCCCCAATATCCACATTCTGATCAACGACGTAAAACTCACCAAAGGATCCTATGGATACGGTTATGGATACGGATATGGCTACGGATATGGTTACGGGTATGGTTACGGGTATGGGTATGGTTACGGGTATGGATACGGATATTATTCCGATGATAAGGAGAAGGAGAAGGAATCGACCATGAGCCGGATTTTCAAGAAGTCATGATCCCTGATTTTACGGTATTAATTTACGACCTTTGCATTTTTTATGAAGACCATGCCGGAAAATATTTTTCCTGTTTTTCACAAGATAATCCAGCGCGGGGATAAGGAAAAGCGCCTCGGGCAGAAAGCAGTAGTGCTTTGGTTTACAGGGCTCTCAGGCGCCGGAAAAACCACACTGGCCAAGAGACTGGAGGAGGAGTTGTTTGCACGCAATTACATGGTCCAGATCCTTGACGGGGATAACATCCGCAGCGGCATCAACAACAATCTCAGCTTTTCGGATGATGACCGGCGGGAAAATATCCGCAGGATCGCCGAAGTGTCGAAACTGTTCCTGAACTGCGGCATCATCGCCATCAACAGCTTTATCAGCCCTACGCAGGAGATCAGGCACCTGGCCCGAAGCATCATTGGCAAAGATGATTTTATCGAAGTCTACATCAATGCCCCTTTACAGGTATGCGAAAAACGGGACGTCAAAGGCCTTTACGCCAAAGCGAGAAAGGGCGAGATCAAAGATTTTACCGGGATCAGCTCCCCTTTCGAACTGCCCGAAGAAGCCGATCTCGAAATCCGTACCGACCTGCTGAGCATTGAAGAATCGGTGGAGAAATTGCTGGCTTTTGTGCTGCCGAGGATAGGACGGTAGGACTTTAGGACTTTAAGAATATAGGATGAAATATACTAATGACGCGAGCGAAGCGAGCTAATGACTTTTAATGAAAACCGGAATGACTGATCATCAACGCAAATACAACCTGAACCATCTCCGTGAACTGGAATCGGAATCGATCTATGTGATGAGGGAGGTGGCGGCGCAGTTTGAAAGGCCGGGGCTGCTTTTCTCCGGCGGTAAAGATTCTATCGTGATGGTGCATCTTGCCAAAAAAGCTTTCTGGCCGGCAAAACTCCCTTTTCCGCTGATCCATATCGATACGGGACATAATTTCGAGGAGACGATGATCTTCCGTGATGAGCTTGTCGGCAAGCTCGGCGCAGAGCTGATCGTCGGGTCGGTGCAGGAATCGATCGATACGGGCCGCGCCGTGGAAGAGACGGGCTATAATGCCAGCCGGAACCTGTTACAGACAGTTACCCTTCTCGATACGCTTACCAAATATAAGATCGATGCGGCGATGGGCGGAGGACGAAGGGATGAAGAAAAGGCCCGCGCCAAAGAACGGTTTTTCTCCCACCGCGATGACTTCGGCCAGTGGGACCCGAAAAACCAGCGCCCCGAACTATGGAACATCTTCAACGGTAAAAAGCGGGTTGGCGAACATTTCCGGGTTTTTCCACTGAGCAACTGGACGGAAATGGATATCTGGCAGTATATCTTCCTGGAAAACATCGATATACCGAATATCTACTTTACTCATGAAAGGGATGTCTTTAACCGCGACGGGGTCTGGCTGGCCGACGCCCCGTTCATGAAGAAAAAGGAGAATGAAAAGGTCGTCAGAATGAGGATCCGTTGCCGCACCATCGGCGATATCTCCTGCACCGGCCTGACCGTCTCCGAGGCTTCAACCCTTGAAGATATTATTGCTGAGATTGCGGCTATCCGCGTTACGGAAAGGGGCAGCCGCGCCGACGACCTCCGCTCCGAATCGGCTATGGAAGACCGGAAAAAAGAAGGCTACTTTTGATAGTTCAAAGTGAAAAGTTCAAAGTGCAAAGAGAAACGGGCAAAGATCTCATGGCATGATGAACAGAACTATCCGCTGAAAATAATACTTTGAACTTTGCCCTTTGAACTTTGAACTATTTTGTTGTGGAAGAGAATTTTTCAAGCAAAGCATACCTCGAGATGGAGCTGCTGCGGTTCACCACCGCCGGCAGCGTCGACGACGGCAAGAGCACGCTGATCGGGCGTTTGCTCTACGACAGCAAATCGATCTTCGAAGACCAGCTCGAAGCGGTCAAGCGGGCCAGCATCCGCAAAGGGAACGAAGTGATCAACCTGGCTTTGCTCACCGACGGCCTCCGTGCCGAACGCGAACAGGGGATCACGATCGATGTGGCTTACCGCTATTTTGCCACCCCCAAGCGCAAATTCATCATCGCCGACACGCCGGGCCATGTCCAGTACACCCGCAACATGGTCACCGGCGCCTCTACCGCCAATGCCGCCATCATCCTCATCGATGCCCGTAACGGCGTCACCGAGCAAACCTACCGCCACTCCTACCTCGCTTCGCTCCTCCAGATCCCCCACCTGATCATCTGTGTCAACAAAATGGACCTGATGAATTACAGCGAAGAGGTCTATGAAAAGATCAAACAGGACTTCGGCGCTTTTGCCGCCAAACTCGACGTGAAAGATATCCAGTATGTCCCGATCAGCGCTTTGAATGGCGACAATGTCGTGGAGAAAATGAACAACATGCCCTGGTACGAAGGGGGCACCCTGCGCTATATCCTGGAAAATGTCCATGTTGCCAGCGACCAGAACCATATCGATCCCCGTTTCCCGGTACAGTATGTCATCCGGCCGATCTCCGACAAATACCACGATTACCGCGGATATGCAGGGCGAATCGCCGGAGGCGTTTTTCATAAAGGAGAAAAGGTGATGGTGCTCCCGTCAGGGTTCATCACCACCCTCGAGTCGATCGATATGTACGAGACGGAACTGAATGAAGCCTACCCGCCGATGTCGGTAACTTTCCGCCTGGCCGATGACCTGGATATCAGCCGCGGCGACATGATCGTCAGGGAGAATAATGTCCCCGAGATCTCCCAGGATATCGAAGTGATGATGTGCTGGATGAATGAGAAACCGATGGTGCCGGGGATGAAATACTACCTACGGCATACCACCTCAGAGGTCAGGGCGATGATCAAAGAGATCGTCTACAAGGTCGATGTCAATACACTGGAGCGGATGCCCGATGGCAAAGAGCTGAGGATGAACGAAATCGGAAGGGTGCAGCTCCGGACCACCAAACCGCTCTATTTCGACAGCTACCGGCGCAACCGGACCACCGGGAGCATCATCCTGATCGAAGAAGGAACTTTTAATACGGTGGGTGTGGGAATGATAGTATAAATTTTAAATTTTGAATTTTGAATTTTGAATTAAACAATGTCAGGCTTTTGGTTACGGGTGGCGCAGGTTTCATCGGGTCAGCACTCTGCGAGACTTTTCTACAGCAAGACAATGAAGTCGTCTGCCTCGACAATCTTCTCACCGGTTTCAGGAAAAATATCGAGCCGTTCCTGGCAAATCCCCGGTTTACCTTCATCGAAGGCGATATCCGCGATCCTGAAACCTGCAAAAAAGTCTGCGAAGGGGTGCAGTATGTCTTTCACCAGGCCGCTCTCGGCTCGGTGCCCCGATCCATCGAAAACCCAGCCCGGACCAATGAGATCAACATCAACGGGTTTCTGAACATGCTCGTCGCCGCCCGCGACGCCCGGGTCAACCGCTTTGTCTTCGCCTCGAGTTCGTCGGTCTACGGCACCAGCCAGATCTTGCCCAAAGTGGAAGAACAGATCGGCGAACCGCTGTCGCCTTATGCCGTTACCAAGCTCGTCAACGAGAAATATGCCCGGGTTTTTTATAATATCTATGGCCTGGAAACGATCGGCCTACGTTATTTCAACGTGTTCGGGCGGCGCCAGGATCCATTCGGCGCTTATGCCGCCGTCATCCCCAAATGGGTGGCTCAGCTCATGAAGCACGAACGCCCCGTAATCAACGGCGACGGGAGCTATTCGAGAGATTTTACCTATATCGATAATGTGGTGGAAGCGAATGAGAAGGCGGCTACAGCCCCTACCCCTGAATCCCCTCCCCCTGCAGGAGGAGGGGACTTTGGGGAGGGGGCAGTCTTCAACGTTGCCTATGGCGCCAACACCACGCTGAATGAACTTTTCAGCATCCTGCGCGACAACCTGTCGAAATACGACCCTGAAATCGCGAAGATAGAGCCTGTCTATGGCTCCGAGCGGGCCGGCGACATTCCGCACTCCCACGCTTCGATCGAAAAAGCCCGAAAATTACTCGGTTACAACCCGCAGTTCGACGCCAGGAAAGGATTTGAACTGGCGTGCGACTGGTACTATAAGCACTTGCGTTGATGAACTTTGAACTGGTACGCAGTATATACCCATCCTCGCGCTGAAAAGAAAGCCCATGCCGATCTTCTCGAAAATGGGATCGAAGCTTATCTTCCGCTGCAGCGTAAACTGAAACAGTGGTCCGACCGGAAGAAATGGGTGGAGGAGCCGCTGTTCCGTTCCTATATTTTCGTCCACATCCCCCTTGCCCGCTATTTTGACGTTCTGAACACCGCGGGGATCGTGCGCTATATCACTTTTGAGGGGAAAGCCGTCGCCGTGCCGCAGAACCAGATCGATGCGATAAAGTATTATCTCTCCGAAACCGAAACGGTGCCGGAGGAACAGGATCTGAAAGATCTGAAACCAGGCGCCGCCGTGGAAATCATCCGCGGTCCGCTCAGGGGGCTCACGGGGCAACTGATCGAATTCCAGGGCCGGCGCAAAGTACGCATCGAGATCGAAGCGCTCGGCCAGTTCCTGAATTTGAATATAGCCGTGAAAGATCTCCGGATAATAAGATAGAACGCGAATGACGCGAATCCGCCAGATGGCGGATGATCACGGATAAAAAATTCGTATAAATTCGTTTCATTCGTGTTATTCGCGTTCTAATCCAACCATTTTAACGAAAAAGTAACAATTTCCTCTTGACAACCGTATAAAGAATGAGTAAATTTGCTACTCGATTTAGGTGAACGGTGAACGGTGAACGGTGAACGGTGAACGGTGAGCGGGTTACTGGGAGTGACGGGGCGAAGCTGTGTCAGGTGAACGGTGAACAGTGAACGGTGAAGGGTGAGGGGTAAAAAAGTTAAGTTATGAATCATAAGGATCTGGATGTTTGGAAAGAGGGGATCGGATTGGTGACAGATATCTACAAACTTACAAGTCTTCTGCCTGATGCTGAGAAATTTGGATTGGCAAGCCAGATGAGACGCGCCGCCATTTCGATTCCATCAAATATTGCAGAAGGTGCCGGTCGAAATTCTGATAAAGAACTAATTCAATTTCTTTATATCAGCCTTGGTTCTGTTGAAGAACTGGAAACCCAAATGATCATAGGCAGTAATTTGAATTATTTTAAAACCAACGATCTTGAACCCATGTTTCAAAAAATAATCCAGATCAGAAAATTGTTGATCGGTTTAATAAAATACTTAAAGAATAAATCCAAATAATTCTGTTCACCGTTCACTGTTCACCCTTCACGCCTCACCCTTCACCCCTCACCCTTCACCGCTCACCCCAATGCTCGACACCCTCATAACCAGCAAAACCCGTCTCAAGCTCCTCCTGAAGTTCTTCCTGAACTCCGGTGCCAGGGCCCATTTGCGCAACCTGGAATCGGAATTCGGTGAGAGCACAAATGCTATCCGGCTGGAACTGAATAAGTTCGAAGAAGCCGGATTGCTGAAGTCGGAGATCAAAGGCAACAAAAAGGTTTTCCGCGCCAACACCGGACATCCGCTGTTTTCCGATATCCACAACATCCTGCTTAAAACCATCGGGTTCGATCAGATCATCGACCGGGTGGTGACAAAGCTCGGGAATGTGGAAAAGGCTTATGTGACCGGTGATTTTGCCCGCGGTATCGACGCCCCGATCATCGACCTGGTGCTGGTAGGCGACGACATCAACCAGGAGTACCTGGTGAGGCTGGCAAACAAAACCGAAGAGCTGATCAAACGGAAGATACGGTATATAATCTTCCGGCCGGAGGAGTTTGAAGACTACCGAAGGAAGATCTCGGCGAAGGATCTGTTGCTGATCTGGAGGAGTGAGGGGTAGGCAGTAGGCAGTTGGCAGTAGGCAGTAGGAAATTTGAAATTTGAAATTTGGAACACTGGAACAATTCAACAGTTTAACAAATTAGCAGTTTAGCAGTTCAATGCTATTCAACTCCATACATTTCGTTTATTTCTTCGTTGCTGTGACAACCCTATATTTTGTCCTGCCACACCGATTCAGATGGTTTCTGCTGCTGACTGCTAGCTGCTATTTCTATATGTTTTTTATTCCAGTTTATATTCTTATCCTGGGATTTACTATTGTCATAGATTACATTGCAGGCATCTGGCTTGAAAAAACACATGGACGAAAGAAAAAAATATTCTTAATCGCCAGCCTTATCGCCAATATCGGCGTCCTGGCTTTCTTCAAATATTTTAACTTCCTTAACGATAATCTGTCGGCCTTTCTCAATGCCCTCGGCTATGTCAATTCAGTCCCCGACCTCAGCATTATCCTGCCCATCGGCCTGTCGTTCCACACCTTTCAGGCCATGAGCTATACGATTGAAGTTTACCGGGGGCATCAGAAAGCTGAGCGGAACTTCGGCATTTATGCTTTATATGTGATGTTTTATCCACAGCTGGTCGCCGGACCCATTGAGAGGCCACAGAATCTCATCCATCAGTTTTATGAAAAGCACCGCTTTGAGATTGCGCGGGTAATAGAAGGATTAAAGCTGATGGTCTGGGGATTTTTCATGAAGCTGGTGGTAGCTGACCGTCTTGCGTTATACGTAGATGCTGTATATAACAATCCCGACCAACATAATGGCCAAACACTAGCACTAGCAACTGTTTTCTTTGCTTTCCAGATATATTGTGATTTTGCGGGTTATTCCAGCATCGCTATTGGTGCTGCGAAGGTAATGGGATTTACGCTTATGACAAATTTCAACAGGCCGTATTTTTCACGGTCCATATCAGAATTCTGGAAACGTTGGCATATTTCATTATCAACCTGGTTCCGCGATTACCTCTATATTTCAATGGGTGGAAACAGGGTAAAAGTCCCCAGGGTTTATTTCAACTTATTTTTTGTTTTTCTGGTCAGCGGACTATGGCATGGCGCAAACTGGACCTTTGTTATATGGGGAGCGCTGAATGGATTTTACCTGATTTTTGCTATTATTACTGAAAAACTCCGGAGTAAGGTCACCCATTTCATTTATCTTGACCGTTTTCCGGTTTTGAATAATTTCGTTCAAATCATCATCACTTTTATTCTTGCATGTTTTGCCTGGATATTTTTCAGGGCTAACGATACTCGCGAAGCATTTAAAATCATTCACAACATCATCGAATTCAATGGCCCGTTTTACATTGGCGAGTGGCAGCATATACTGTATGGAATTATTGCAATCTTAGTACTTATGGTCATTGAGTTCTATAAGGAATTTTACAAACCGGATACGGTTCCTTTCCGCTTTAAAAGCTGGCACAAAGAGCAGCTGGCTTATGCATTATTAATCGTTTTGATACTTACTATTGGTGTTTTTGACGGTGGGCAATTTATCTATTTTCAATTTTGATGTTCAAGTTTAATTCCTGGACTTTTAAAACACTGGTATTCCTGTTATTGTTATTTGGTCTTGACAGGATTACCGGTTTTTGCCTCGCCCGGCTTTACCATACAAGCAATTACTATGATTATGCAAAGTTGAGGTATACACTCGATTCGACCGACCAGGATATTTTAATATTCGGCAGTTCGCGGGCTGTCAACCAGTTCGATTCCAGAATTATCAGCAAAAAGACGGGAATGAGCACATACAATTGCGGTTTCGGTGGGCAGGGGCTGCAATTCTCTTATATTCAGATGGCCGAGACCTTTAAAAGATATACCCCAAAGATTATAATCCTGGATATTTCTCCCAATATATTGCTCGATCCTAAATCCAATGATAAATTAAAAATCCTCCTGCCCTATTTTAAGAAAGACACCTTGATTTATAACGCGCTTACAGGAAATGATTATAAAGAAAAACTCAAGTTTATTTCAGCTATTTTCCCTTATAATTCAACCATTTTATACATGCTCCGAAAATTTCATGAGGACTTCAATGATTCTCTGAAAGGATTTATCCCGATACACCGGATGCTCGATACCGCAAATCTCAGTGTCCAAATTGATAAGCAGTTTCCTGGTTCTGTTATAACTGAAGCAAATTTCACCCATCTGGATCAAATTATAAATCTCTGCAAATCGAATGATGTTCAATTGGTTGTGGTCATTTGTCCCATATACAGGTTAAACGAAAATTTGAAAAAGCATACAGGACATATTAAAGATCATATCAATCAAAACTTCAAGGAAATTCAATTAATGGATTACTCTCAGCACCCGATGTTTCTTCACGAGGAAAAATTATTCAGTGATAATCTCCACCTTAACTATGAAGGGGCAAAGATGTTTTCTGAGGTGTTTTCGGAAGAACTAGACTACTTCAATCATAATCTCACACAAAATACACAATGAAAGCAGTAATCCTCGCCGGAGGCCTTGGTAGCCGGCTAAAACCGTTCACCCAGATCATACCGAAGCCGCTGCTGCCCATCGGTGAAAAGTCGGTGCTGGAAATCCAGATCGAACACCTGAAAAAACATGGTTTTAATGATATATTCCTTGCAACGAATTACAAATCAGAATATATCGAAAACTTCTTTGGCGATGGTTCCAAGTTTGGAGTAACCCTTAAAATAAGTAAGGAAGAAAAACCGCTGGGCACAGCTGGGCCAATTACTTTATTGAAAGAAGAACTAACCGAGCCATTCCTAATGATGAACGGAGATATTCTTACCTTACTGGATTACAAAAAATTCTATGATTTTGCCGTGAAAACCGGGGCAGATCTTACTATTTCGGTTAAGGAATACATTACGCCATTTCAGTTTGGAAACATTGAGTTTGAAGGGAACTACGTAACCAATATCAAGGAAAAACCACAGATCAGGATGAATGTGCTGGCTGGAATTTATATTTTCAGACCTGAGATATTCCGTCTGATCCCTGATGATACTTTTTTTGGTATGGATCTGTTAATTGATAAGATGTTGAATGAAAAAATCCCGGTAGCCAAATATCAGATCTATGAATACTGGCTGGATATCGGGCAGGTAGATGATTACGAAAAGGCACAGGAAATTTATAAGACACATTTTTCTAAATAATTCAATGAAATGGAACTGACTAACAAGACCATCCTGGTCACAGGCGCCGATGGTTTTATCGGCTCGCATCTGGTTGAAGCGTTGCTGGAAAAAGGGTGCAAAGTCAGGGCACTTTCTTTCTATAATTCCTTTAATTATTGGGGATGGCTTGAAGATATACCGGCTTATCCAAACCTGGAAGTCGTGACTGGCGACATTCGTGACCCTCATTTCATTAAAAAAACAGCCGGAGGAACCGACATTATATTTAACCTGGCAGCCCTTATCGCTATTCCTTATTCCTATGTTGCACCCGACAGCTATGTTGACACTAACATAAAGGGTACGCTGAATATATGCCAGGCTGCTCTGGAAAATGGCGGGATCCGGGTTATTCATACTTCAACTTCAGAGGTTTACGGCACAGCACAATATGTCCCTATTGATGAAAAGCACCCGAAGCAGCCACAATCACCCTATTCGGCAACAAAGATCGGAGCCGATGCCATGGCCATGAGCTTTTACCATGCTTTCGGACTCCCCGTGACCATTGCCAGGCCGTTCAACACCTATGGCCCCCGGCAATCAGCCCGAGCGATTATTCCAACCATTATCAGCCAAATCGTATCCGGGATGAAACAGATCAATCTGGGTGATTTAAGGCCAACACGCGACCTTAACTTTGTGAAAGATACCTGTTCTGGCTTTATAGCCCTGGCTCAATGTGATAAAGCTTTAGGAAAAGAAATTAATATCAGTTCCAATTACGAGATTTCGATGAAAGAAGTCTTTGGGCTGATCCGGGAGATCATGAATACGGGTGTGGAGTTTGTAGCGGATGAAGTAAGGATTCGGCCCGAAAATTCAGAGGTGTTCAGGTTATGGGGTGATAACAGGCTGATAAAAGAACTCACCGGCTGGCAGCCGGAACATGATATCCGCAAAGGGCTGGAAATAACGTGTGCATGGTTTGCCCGTCCCGAAAACCTGGCGAAATACAAACCGGGGATCTATAATTTATAATTCGTGAAAATTTGTGTCATCATTTGCGTGAATTTGTGGAAGAATTGAAATTAAATTGTCCGCAAATTTTCACAAATTAAGGCACAAATTAACACAAAAGCTGATGGAAGAATTTCCTTTTAAAGACGAGTGTTACCGGATCATTGGCTGCTGCATGGAAGTTCATAAAGCTTTAGGCCCGGGTTTTCTTGAAGCAGTATATCAGGAAGCACTCTCTCTGGAATTGAAAGATGCGAATATCCCTTTTAATAAAGAAAAGGTGTTAGAGGTTTGGTATAAAGGGATATTACTTGAGAAGAAGTATGTGGCCGATTTTTTGTGTTTTGATGAAGTAATCGTTGAATTGAAAGCGGTGGAATCATTAAATACGGATCATATAGCCCAGGTACTGAACTATCTTAAAGCAACAGAGAAAAAAATTGGTCTGCTTATAAACTTTGGCGCCCGTAGTCTGCAATACAAACGCATCATCTTATAATTTGTGTTCATTTGTGACCTAATTTGAGAAAATTTGTGGATAAATTAAAAGAAATCGTCAATTTCATCAGGCAAGCTTTTAACGAACCCGAAGCGTTTATCCCTCTTCACGAGCCTCGCTTCATCGGCAATGAGAAAAAATACCTGAATGAATGTATTGACAGCACTTTTGTCAGCAGCGTCGGCAAGTTTGTTGATCTTTTCGAGGATATTACAGCAAAATACACAGGTTCAAAGCACGCTGTTGTATGCGTAAATGGAACCGAAGCTCTTCATATGGCATTGATGCTGGCCGGTGTAAAACGCAATGAGGAGGTGATCACCCAGCCGCTTACTTTCATTGCAACAGCCAATGCGATCTCATATGCCGGTGCCTCTCCCGTTTTTATCGATGTGGACCGCGACACGTTGGGCCTCTCTCCAAGTGCGCTGGGTTCTTTCCTTGATGAATATGCAGATGTTGGAAATGACGGTTTTACATATAATAAGAAAACAGGAAAAAGAATTGCCGCATGTCTTCCTGTGCATATCTTCGGCCATCCCTGCCGCATTGATGAAATCGTTGGCATATGTAACACTTATAACATCCCGGTCATTGAAGACGCCGCCGAAAGTATAGGCTCGCTTTACAAAGGCCAACATACAGGTACTTTCGGGAAGCTCGGTATCCTTAGTTATAACGGTAATAAAACCATTACCACCGGCGGCGGCGGCATGATCCTGACAGATGATGAGGTGCTGGGTAAGATGGCTAAGCACCTGACTACCCAGGCCAAGGTCCCGCATCCATATGAATATGTTCACGATCATATCGGCTACAATTACCGCATGCCTAACCTGAATGCAGCGTTGGGTGTGGCACAGATGGAGTCGGTCGATTTTTTTATCAGGAAAAAAAGGGAGCTGGCAGAAGCGTATAAATCGTTCTTCGATTCCATCGGAGTTTCGTTCTTCACTGAACCGGAGAATGCTTTCTCAAATTACTGGCTAAATGCAATAATCCTTGACAGCCGGGAGGAAAGAGACCGGTTCCTTGAGTATTCCAACCATAAAAACGTGATGACCCGGCCGGCGTGGAGGCTTATGAATAAATTACCGATGTTTACAGACTGCCTTGTTTATTCAATTGATAATGCGTACTGGCTGGAAGACCGGATCGTGAACGTGCCAAGTAGTGTGATCTTTTGATTTTGTTTATTATACACAATTTTTCACAAATTAAAACAAATTAACACAAATCATTTGGCTCGCTATTTCAATTGATTTAATGGTAATCTAAAGAAAAAGTAAATCTGCTAAAATGAAAGAAAAACTGATACTCATAGGAGGCGGTGGACATTGCAAGGCCTGCATCGATGTTATCGAGTTGGCAGGATATTATGAAGTTGTTGGAATTCTGGACATAAAAGAAAAAGTCGGCACTGAGATTTTCAAATATCCAATAATTGGAACGGATGAGGATATTGAAAGGTTTTCCAAAACATGTCGGAATTTTCACATAACAATCGGGCAATTAGGATCACCCAGGAAGAGAAAAGAGATTTTTAATTTGTTGAAAAATTTACGGGTTTCATTACCTGTAATGGTTTCGCCAATCGCCTACGTAAGCAAATATGCAAAAATTGGCGAGGGAACAATAATCATGCATCATGCTTTGGTAAATGCCGGCGCTGTAATAGGCTGTAACTGCATAATCAATTCCAAAGCATTGATTGAACATGATGCTATAGTTCACGATCATTGTCATGTGGCTACTGGAGTAATAATAAATGGAAATAGTAAAATTGGTTACGATAGCTTTATTGGCTCAGGATCTATTTTAATACAAAATATTAAAACAAGTTCAAATATTTATCTCGGGGCAGGATCTTTAGTAATTAACGATCTAAGCGAGCCAGGAACTTATGTTGGGGTACCTGTTAAAATCAAACCAATTTATCATTAATTGTGGTACTATTATTCAATTAATAATTGAAGATTCTAATAGATCATATCTTCAAATATTTAAATAAAGGCCACGAAAGATCGTCAAAGGCCAAAAAAAATATTATTGCATCCTTTGGCATTAAAGGAGTTGCTGTTATAATAGGATTTGTTAAAGTACCGATAATACTGGCGTATCTTGATGTAGAAAAATATGGCGTCTGGTTGACAATTGCATCTGTCGTGGACTGGGTACAGTATTTTGACCTTGGCATAGGACATGGCTTAAGAAATAAACTAGCTGAAAATATTGCACTGAATAATTATGAAAAAGCCAAAAATCTGGTCAGTACATCATACTTCTATTTAAGTTTAATTTTTGGTAGTATCGGATTAATATTGTCTCCTGTTATTTTTTTCCTAGATTGGCAATCCATACTAAATGTTACTTCCATTTCAAACAATGAATTAACTTATACTGTCTTAGCGGTATTCATATTGTTTATAATACGATTTATTTTCAATTTAATTACTATAATATTAAAAGCTGATCAGCGTCCTGCTTTGTCTGATGTCTTTCTACCAATAAGCAGCCTGATAACCTTATTATTGGTAATAATTATTGGAAATTACTCCTCCGATTCACTGCTATTTGCCAGTGTAGCCATAACGGCGCCGCCAGTTTTGGTCCTTTTCATTGCCAATTTATTATTCTTTAACAAAAAGTACTCCTTTCTTCGTCCCTCAATTAATACCATCGATAAAACCCTGTTTAAAGATGTATTCAACCTGGGTTTGAAATTCTTTCTAATCCAGTTGGCTGGGCTTGTCATGTTCAGCAGTTCAAATATTATTCTTACTCAATTAGTAAATCCCGCAGAAGTGACGATTTTCAATCTTGCAAGGCAATATTTGGGAATTCCTCTAATGGGATTTCTAATCGTTCTCACTCCATTTTGGTCAGCATTTACTGATGCATTTGTGCGTAATGAAATGCACTGGATAAAAACAATTATGAAAAAATTGATGTTCGCCTCAGCAGTCACTGCCTCTTTTATCCTTCTCCTGTTGTTCATGTCACCTGTAGCCTATAAACTTTGGCTTGGAGAAAAGGTGAACATTCCATTTAATATCAGTATAATGATGGCACTTTACAATATATTACTGGTCTTCTTCTCACCTTTTTCCCATTTCATCAATGGGGTTAGTAAATTGAAGTTAAGCACTATAATTGTAGTAATAAAAACAATTGTTTTTTTCCCAGTAGCTTTATTATTTACTCATTATTGGGGATCTATCGGATTAATAATCTCACTTATTATTATTAATTCTATTCCTTCAGCTATTTTTGAATCCATCCAGTATATTAAAATTATTCGCACAAAAGCCAATGGCATCTGGGACAAATAGTAAGCGGTTGAAAATTGTATGGTTGTGCCATCTTAATAATAAGACTATTGCTGACCAACTAGGAATCGATGTCATTTATGAATTTGCTCCATGGATTTTTCGGTTTAGTGAGGTTTTTAAACAAATGAACCAATTGGATGTTCATATCGTAGCACCGCATTCAGGTATTTATTTTGCCAAAAGTTTTTCAACCGGGAATGTGCATTTCCACTTTTTCCCTTATCGTGTTCGGGGCATCCCCATGCGGATAATCTCCAACATTCATTATCTGTCTGATTTTATATTTTTTAAAAGGGTCATTAATAAAATTGTCAAAAAAATCAATCCAGACCTTATCCATGTTTTCGGTACTGAAAATGCTTATTTTGCATCATCAATCTTCCAGTTTAACAATAAATATCCTATTTTAATAACTATTCAAGGCTTTGTATCATGTCTTAAAGATAATGATTTTTTTTCCAGAAAAAGAAAAAAAGTTGAAAAGAAAATAATCCGGAGTTTTAAATATTTCGGAACCCGCGATGAAATGATGAATAAATTTCTATTGAATATAAATCCCGATGCCGTTTTTTACAACCATGAAATAATTCCATATATTCCCAAAATAAGATTGAAAGAAAAGAAATCCTTTGATTTAGCTTTCTTTGCCAGGATCTCCAAGGAAAAAGGAGTGGAAGATTTTATAGAAGTGGTATCATTATTAAGTGCTGAATATAAAAGCATTAAGGCATTCATTATTGGTGAAAGTAGTGATGAATATTCTAAATTTTTAAAGAATCTAATTTGGAACTACGGTGTTGAAAACAATATTGAATTCATAGGTAAACTAAATACAATAGATGAGGTACACGCTTTAGTTGCAAGGTCAAAAGTGACTGTTTTACCGACGTATTTTGATACTATTCCAGGTACAATCCTTGAAAGCATGATGATGAAAATACCTTGTATCAGTTATGCTGTGGGTGGAATTCCCAGCTTAAACGAAAACTTCGAAATAATCAAGTTGGTTGAAAAAGGAGACGTTATTGGATTAGCAAATCAAATCAGGTTCTTACTTGAAAATGAAGAATTTGCAAGTGAAATGGCAGAAAAAGCATACAATTACGTTTCGGAAAGATGGAATACAATAAACATTTATAATTCTATTCTTTATGCTTACAATGATCTCCTTGGGAAAAAATTGAATTAAAGGTAACAGGATTATTTAAAATGCAATTGATCTAAAATGAAGGTAAAATGAAAAAAACCAAATTCCTGGATTACCTTATAATTATCTTCCTGATAATATACATGGATGTGCCTTTCTTCATGGGCGACAGGTTAGGGCAAACCATCTTCCTCGGAGTTCTTCTAATTATTTATTTTTTCCGTTCAATTCAATCTGGTATTGACAAGGAGTTTATCCTAATCCTATTGTTAACTTTTTTCATAATAGGTATACAGGGATACTTGTGGGAATTTAAGCTCATGACCATGTTTTCCTACCTGGGCCTCGTAGTTTTATTGCCTTATCTTGCTCTTAAAATATTGGGCATCAGGTTCCTGGTCTTATTTAGTAAGGTAATCTATATAATTTCAGTTTATACTTTTATTCTTTGGGCAGCGCAAAACCTGATTCCGGCCTTTGATTCCTACCTTCAAAATTTGTCTGAAGAGATGTTTGAATTTGGTTTTGATGAATGGCCTCGGTCAATAATATTTTACACCGTTGGGGGATATAATGACTGGTCTTATCTTGAAGATTATGGAATCTATAGAAATTCCGGCGTATTTCATGAACCCGGAGCCTTCGCCGTATTCATTGGGTTGGCCATAGCGATTAATGTCATTACCGACAAAAAATTGATCGAGCGGAAAAATGTATTCCTGATGATCGTTCTCATATCAACATTATCAACGGCAGGTATATTCGCCCTGTTCATTACCGTGCTGCTGTATTACCTGACCATCAGGCGGAGGATCAGGCCAGCCTTCAGCATTATAGCCACTATCCTGGTATCTGTCCTCTTCTATTCAATTACCCTTTCAGTAAATTTTCTGGGAGATAAAGTGGTGACAAGCTATGAAGAGGAAGCATCGCGAAGCCTGGATGAAGAAACCTCGGGTCGGTTTTTCTCTGCCAGGAAAGCTGTGCTGGTACTCACACGCTACCCGATAACCGGCAAAGGAATTACCAGCAGTGTCAGGGAAGATATGGCGGCCGAGGAAGATACAGGAGGCTATGGATTTATGAGCTTCTTCGCCCAGATTGGAATCATTATGTCAATACTGTTTACAATCTATTTTATTAAAGGCGTTAAAAGGCTCAGCCTGTATTATTCCGGCTATCAATATTTTTGGCAGGTTTTATTTTTCGGTATCGCGATTAACTTGTTTAGCCAGAGGTTTATCGATGACTCTATATTCATGATGATATTTTATGTCGGGGCCTTGCAGAAATATTCCCCGAAATATTTTGGGTGGTTCCAGGCTGAACCCGTTCAACGCGATTCATCAATAAAGTATCCGCAACAACGAATTAATTAATCTTAAACCATTCAACAGAAATGGCCTCAAAAATTTTGCTCATCACCGGTGGTACCGGTTCATTCGGCAATGCCGTACTGCGTCGCTTCCTCTCTTCCGGTGAATTCAACGAGATCCGAATCCTGAGCCGGGATGAAAAGAAACAGGACGATATGCGGCAATTTTACCGCAATGACATTATAAAATACTACATCGGCAATGTACGTGACCGCCAGAGCGTGGAATATGCCATGAAAGGCGTAAATTACGTATTTCACGCGGCCGCCCTGAAACAGGTACCTTCATGCGAGTTTTTTCCCATGGAAGCGGTCAGAACCAATGTGATGGGCCTGGAAAATGTGATCGATACCGCTGTACGGAATGGGGTCGAAAAAATGATCAGCCTCAGTACCGACAAGGCCGTGTATCCTATAAATGCCATGGGCATGACCAAGGCCCTGGCCGAAAAAGTGATGATTGCCAAAGCCCGTAACCTGAACGGTACCGGGACGATGCTCTGCGGTACCCGGTATGGGAACGTCATGGCTTCACGCGGCAGTGTTATTCCACTCTTCATCGACCAGATCAAATCCGGGAAAGAGATAACTATCACCGACCCGAATATGACCCGGTTCATGATGACCCTCGACGATGCCGTGGACCTGGTGCTCTATGCCTTTGAACACGGTAATCCGGGGGATATCTTCGTCCAGAAATCCCCGGCAGCAACTATCGAAACCTTAGCCCTGGCCATTTTCGATTTGTATAATGCAAAACCAAGGATTAAAGTCATCGGTACCCGCCACGGAGAGAAACTGTTCGAATCTCTGGTGAACCGGGAAGAAATGGCCAAAGCGAGCGACTTGATCAATTATTACAGAATACCGGCCGACACCCGCGACCTGAATTACAGCAAATACTTCATTGAAGGTGAAATCAAAGTTGCAACCATTGAAGAATACACGTCTCATAATACGGAAAGACTTGACGTGGAAGGGATGAAGAAACTGCTGCTCAAACTGCCCATGATCCGCAAGGATGTCCTGGGCGAAGATACCGGCAATATCTACGAACCATGATAACCGTCGGTATTACCGGTCAGGCCGGATTTGTCGGTACCCACCTGTACAACACACTTGGACTGTACCCTCAGGAATTCACCCGGATTCCGTTTGATGATGCTTATTTCGATAATCCTGCCCTGTTGGAAGCATTTGCAAAAGATTGTGACGCTATTGTCCACTTGGCAGCCATGAACCGTCACAATGATCCTCAAGTGATCTACGATACAAATATCAGGCTGGTGAAACAACTGATCGAGGCCATGGAACAAACCGGCAGTAAACCGCACGTCCTGTTCTCCTCCTCCACACAGGAAGAACGCGACAATCCCTATGGCCAGTCAAAAAAGGAAGGAAGGGAAATGCTGGCTTCCTGGGCTCAAAAAAACGAGGCAGCGTTTACAGGACTCATAATCCCCAATGTTTTCGGCCCGTTCGGAAATCCTTTCTATAATTCCGTCATCGCCACTTTCTGCCATCAACTGACTCACGGAGAACAACCTGAAATCGATATTGACGGCGAACTAAAACTTATTTATGTCGGTGAACTTGTTGGCGCTATTCTTGAAGAAATCAGAAGACATAAGACAGGAGCCGGCAATCTTACATCGACCATCGACCATGGAAAATCGAAAATCGAAAATATTCATGTTTCTTTCACTTCAACCATCAGTGTTTCTGAACTACTAGCAAAGCTAACCGGTTTCAGGGATCAATATTTCGAGAAAGGGATTATCCCTGACCTTAAGAATTCATTCGACCGTTATCTTTTCAATACATTCCTGTGTTTTATCGATCATGAGTCGTTCTTCCCTTTTATGCTGAAGAAGAATATGGACAACAGGGGTAGTTTCGTGGAAACCATAAAATTGAACAGTGGCGGACAGGTCAGTTTCTCTACCACTAAGCCGGGCATTACGAGGGGAAATCATTTTCATACCCGCAAAGCCGAGCGTTTTGCGGTGATTAAAGGAAAGGCCAGGATCCAGCTACGGCGCATCGGAACGGATAAAGTGCTAGACTTTTATCTCGATGGGGAAAATCCCTCATTTGTCGACATGCCGGTCTGGCATACACACAACATTACCAACATCGGGGAGATGGATCTGTATACTATCTTCTGGATCAATGAGTTCTACGAAATTTCAGACCCCGATACTTTTTTTGAAATAGTTTAAATTAAAACAGAACACTAACAACACGAATTTGACGAATCAACACGGATTGGAATATCCGCGAAAATCCGTTTAATCCGCGTCATCCGCGTGCCATTCATATCTATTATGACAAAATCGAAAATCAAAGTCCTGACAGTAGTTGGAACCAGGCCTGAAATCATCAGGTTATCGCGCACCATCGCCCTGCTCGACCAGCACGTCAATCACATCCTGGTCCACACCGGCCAGAATTACGATTACGAGCTGAACGAGATATTTTTCCAGGAGCTGGAGATCCGCAAACCCGACTATTTCCTGAATGTCGACACCTCTTCGTTAGGCGCTGCCGTCGGCGACATTATCAGGAAGTCGGAAGAGGTGCTCAAAAAGGAGATGCCCGACGCCATGCTGGTGCTGGGCGACACGAACTCGTCGCTGGCCGCCTACATGGCCAAACGCATGCATATCCCGATCTTCCACATGGAGGCCGGCAACCGGAGCTTCGATTTCAACGTGCCCGAAGAGATCAACCGCCGCATCATCGACCATATCGCCGATTTCAACCTGGTCTATACCGAGCATGCCCGCCGCCACCTTATCTCCGAAGGCCTGCCCCATCGCCGCATCTACCTCACCGGCAGCCCGATGCGCGAAGTCCTGGAATACTATAAATCGAAAATCGAAAATCGAAAATCGAAAATCGAAAATGATTTCTTCCTCGTTTCTTTCCACCGCGAAGAGAACGTCGATAACCCGGAGAACCTGAAGAAGATCCTGGACATCCTTCACCGGCTGGCGGAGAAGTACCAGCTCCCCGTCATCGTCTCCACCCATCCCCGCACCCGCAAACGGCTGGAGGCAGTTGGACAGTTGGACAGTTGGACAGTTGGACAAAATCCATCGAACATCGACAATCCAATCGTCCAATCGTCCAATCGCCCAATCGGCAAATCGCCCAATCGCCCAATCGTCCAATTCTTGCCGCCCTTCGGTTTCCTGGATTACATCGCTTTACAGCAGAGGGCTAAGTGCGTGATCTCCGACAGCGGCACGATCAGCGAAGAGAGCGCGATCCTGGGTTTTCCGGCGATTTCGCTGCGGCAGTCGATGGAGCGGCCCGAAGCGCAGGACGCCGGCACCATCATCCTCACCGGCCTCGATCCCGATGTTGTGCTCGAATCGGTGGAGCTGGTCATGAAGGAGTTTTCCAGTCGGCAGTCGGCAGTCGGCAGTCAGCAGTCTGAACCTGAAACCCGGAACCTGGAACCCGTGACCCGCACCATCCCCTCCGAGTACATGATCGCCGACACCTCCTGGCGCGTGCTGAAGCTGATCATGGGCAATGCAAAGCTGAGCAACAAGTGGTGGGGAATATCAGGCCATTAATAAGATGATGGAAAGAAAGGTCATTATACTGACCGAATATGCGCTCGATTTGCAAAATGGGGCGGCCTACTCAAGAATGTTGTGCTATTCCCGGGCTTGCCCCGATATGCTGTTCCGGATTTACAGGATGGGATTGAAATCAGAAAAAGAGAATGAATTCGTTCGGGTTACGGAAAACCTGGAAATTAAAAAAGGTTGTGTTTATCCTAACTCATATACCTACAGGAACTTTTTCAAATTATTTGATTTTGTCGCCCCGTTAAAACTCATAAGCCAGATCAGGAAAGAATCGGGAAAAGAACCCTATACCGTTCTGCTTTATTCATCGCACTTTTTTCTCTTCCTCTCGGCTTTCCTATGTTTCAGATTTGACAAAAAAGTCAAACTGATCGTTGAAAAGAACGAGCTGGAACTCGGAATTGTCTTAAACCAGTCACCTGCAGGCGGATATCAGAAATATGTGAGTATGGCGTTGTTCCCGGTTAAAATCGTTTTTGCAGCGATCATCGACCGGATGACGCGTTATGCGGATGGGATCATAACCATTTCCACTGGCCTGGAGAGGCTATACCAGAAGAACAAAAACCTGGTCACGGTTCCCATCCTGGTAGATACAGACCGTTTCAGTGCATCAGTTGAAAAAATGCCTGGGATCAATCTTCTGTATATAGGGGCATTGACAAAGAAGAAAGACGGATTATCCTGGCTGATAAGCATGGCAGGACAGATAAAATCATCTCTGCCGGATAGTTACAGGATTGATTTGATCGGCACAGGGAGTAAAAAGGTAGTGCATGACCTGTTGAGATTGATCAAAGATACTGGGATTGAAGATAAAGTGAGAATCCTGCCGGAAGTGTCTTCTGCCATGATCCCTGCTATAATAGGGCAATACAGGTTCGGCCTGCTGACGCGCAGCCGGAACCTGCAGACAAAATATGGCTTTGCCACAAAACTGGGTGAATACCTCGCGGCCGGATTACCGGTGATCACAACAAGCATAAGTGATAATCAAATATTCCTGACCGACAGGATCGACTCACTGATAGTTGGCTTTTCTGATGAATCGCTGAAAGATGCATTGATGCAATGTGTCAGTATGACCGATGAGCAGCGCAACAACATGTCGGATTCCGCCAGGCGTCTGGCTTTGGAGAAGTTTCACTATCGGAATTACAGTCATCAACTCATAAAGATTCTGAAATAGTGTGCGGAATAAACGGAATCGCCTATTCTGATGCCCGGAGGAAAATTGATGCCAGGCTCCTGGAGAGGATGAATGATGCCATCATCCATCGCGGACCGGATGATTACGGATATCATACCGGGGACCATATCGGCATGGCTTTCCGAAGGCTGAGCATTATCGACCTTTCGTCGGGCCATCAGCCAATGACTGATGCTACAGGAAGGCTTACGATCGTATTTAACGGGGAAATCTATAATTACAGGGAATTAAAAGCAGGCCTGCTGGAGAAAGGATACAATTTCAGAACCACTTCGGATACGGAAGTAATTCTAAACCTTTTCCTGGATGAAGGGAAAGAAGGAATTAAAAAGTTGCGGGGGATGTTTTCTTTTGTAATCTGGGACAATAGTGAAAGAAAACTCGTTGCTGCAAGAGACCGGTTCGGCATCAAACCGTTTTATTATTATCTGACCGGCGAAACCTTTGTGTTTGCCTCTGAAATGAAATCAATCACAGAGGTCATCACTACAGGCCTTCATCTGGATCACACAGCTATCGAATCTTTCTTCACATATGGGTATATACTTGGTGAATACAGCATTTTCAAAGAGATCCGCAAACTCCCCCCCTCGACAGTGCTCGAATTGAGCCTCAGGGATACCCGGTTTTATCCTGAATTTACGCGGTACTGGTCTCCAACCTATGTCAATCCGGGGACGACTGATGAGCAGGAGATTGCCCAGATGGTCCGGGAATCTCTTTCCGATTCGGTGCAGAAGCATCTTGTAAGCGATGTGCCGGTCGGGGCATTCCTCAGCGGTGGAATCGATTCGAGTTCGGTCGTTGCATTGATCAGCCAGCAGGGGCATTCAGGTCTAAGCACTTTTTCCATAGGGTTTAAAGAAAATAAATTCAATGAGTTGCCATATGCCCGGAAAATTGTCGATCGTTATCAAACCAAACATCATGAGCTGATTGTCGAGCCGGCCTCCGCCAGCCTTCTGGAACGCATTATTTCAAATTACGATGAGCCTTTTGGCGATTCATCAGCCGTACCGACCTATATTGTCTCCAACCTGGCGTCACAACATGTTAAAGTTGTATTATCCGGTGATGGAGGCGATGAATTATTCGGTGGGTATGATACTTATAAACGCATCCGCCAGATCCGGAGATTTGGATTTATCCCGGGAATTATCAGGAAACCACTTTTCAGAAGTGTTTCAGCACTTCTTCCATCTAAATTGCCGGGTAAAAGATTTACCTACTTCCTGAGCAAGGATCCGGATTTTTGTTATGCTTATTTTGCACATGTTTATGAGAATGAAAAGAAAAAGTTCTTCTCGGAAGAATTTTATCCACTCCTAAAAGATCATCCGGTGGAGCTTGATAAAGAGCTGATCCTCAGGAACAGTCATGCGCCGGATGAAATGGCGAAAATGATGGAGCTCGACCTGCTGGTCTATATGACAGACGACATCCTGACAAAAGTCGACCGTGCCAGCATGCTGACCTCCATCGAAGTCAGGGTACCTTTCATCGACCATATCTTCGCTGAAAAGGTTATGGGCATCAGTTCATCGTTAAAAATAAAAGGAGAAGAGGGTAAATACATTCTGAAGAAAGCACTGGCCGGCGATTTGCCACCGGAGGTGCTGTCGCATAAAAAGCAGGGATTTACCATTCCATTCAACGACTGGTTTAAAGATGACCTGAAGGAATTTGTAGCTGATCAGCTCAGTGACACACGGCTGCTGGAAGCCTATATCAATAAAAAATATCTCGACAATATCAGCAATGCGTCAAAAGCGGGATCACTGATCACACGAATCTTTCCGGTCATTGTGTTCTCCATGTGGCTCCGGAAAAACAAGCACCTTTTTTCTTCCTGACTTTGGAATTACAGGTGAGTTGAATCCATTGAAAATAATCCATATCATTTCTTCTCTGAAGAGGGGTGGCCGCGAACGCCAGCTTGTAACTCTTTACCGTTATTCGGACAGCGGCAAAGTTGCAACGAAAATCATCTGTCTGAACCGGACAGAGCCATCGTATGTGAAAGAGTATTCACTGGATAAAGATCTGGTTTATCTTGAAAATAATTCATTTATCGGGCGGATAAATGAGGTGGTCCGTTTCATCAGGGCAGAAAGGCCGGATGTTATCTGGACCTGGGGTGGTCTGGAAGCCACTATGGGAATTATCCTGTCATTCATTACCGGCGTCAGGCATATAAATGGCAGTGTCAGGCACGGGATTGTAAGGATGAAAGCCGATCACATCTGGCGACTGGTAATCCTGCACCTGAGCCGTCATATTGTAGCAAATTCCTATGCCGGGCTAAAAGCCAATTACCTGAAAAGGGGTCATGTTTTATATAACGGTCTTGACGATTCATTCTTTAAAAATCATGAGGAAGGGCTGCAGGTTTTAAGAAACCAAATCCCCGGTTACCGAAAAACCGATATTGTGTTTATCTCTGTCGCAAACCTGGTGCCTTACAAGGATTATATCACCGTGATCAGGGCACTGGACATGATCAAACCCGACCTGCCCCGATTCAAATACCTGGTGGTTGGAGAGGGTCCTGAAAGAAACAGAATAATGGAGGAAATCACTGCCCGGGATCTTTCTGACCGGATCATTTTGCTCGGGCAAAAACAAAATATCGGCGAATGGCTGGCTTGTGCCGATATCTTCATCCATTCCTCAAGGGGGGAGGGGTGCTCTAATGCTATCCTTGAAGCTATGGCGGCGGGTCTCCCGGTTATTGCGACCGATACCGGCGGAACGAAGGAGATTCTCAGCCCCGAAGCCGGCTTTCTGTTTGAATTCGGAAATGCTAACCGGCTGGCCTCTGCCATTAAAAACTTATTGTCGGATAACCGGAAGATAACTGAGATGAAAAAAGCCAGCCGCGACCATGCATTATCACATTTTGGCGCCCGGCAGATGATCGGGAAATATTATGCGATAATCGAAACGATTACACGATGAGAAAGTTTATTGCGCAAAATATCGGGTTGCCCCTGAACGACCTGGTTAAAGGGTACAGGGTCAGATCGTATTATCACGATTTCAGCAAATGTCTGCATATCGAATATGTCGGTGTCCAGCAAGCCAGACTGGCGAAATTTCAGAAATTGCTTTATCATGCCTATGAACACACAGCCTTTTACCGGCGCCGTCTCGACGCTATTGGAGCTACGCCGGCCGATTTCCGCTCCCCCGATGCAATCCGGCAGATCCCTCCCCTGACACGCGCCGATCTTCAGGAGAATTGGCGCGAGATGATATCTGACCTTGCTGCCGTCAAACATCTTCACAAAGGTTCTTCAAGCGGCTCCACGGGAAGTCCGGTCAACTATTTCTATGATAATTCTGCTTCCTCGGCTGGTGATGCAGCTTTATACCTCTGCTGGAGCCTGGCCGGCTGGAGGCTGGGCATGAAAGGACTGCATATCTGGGGAAATCCCACTACTGTGAAAAATGAATGGGCACGGCCTTCCTCCCGTATAAAAGCCTGGATATTCAACCATGCGAAATTTCCCGCTTTTCAACTGACCGACCCGGCCAGAATGGAGGACCTGGCAGAATGGGTCCTCACCGGTAATTTTGACTTCCTCGATGGCTATACGAACGCGATCTACCTGCTGGCGGAACACATGAAACATAACCGGCAGACACCGCGAAAACCACTTAAAATGGTGCTGACAACAGCCGAGAATCTGCACGAATACCAAAGGGAAGCGATCGAAAATACACTGGGTCCGGTATATGACCTTTATGGATGCGGTGAAATCCAAGGCGTGGCTCATGAATGTAAAATTTGTAAGAAATATCATGTGATCGATCCGCATGTTTTCCTGGAATATGGAGCCGTAGTCGATGAATACAGCAACCGGGAACTGATCATGACCGACCTTGACAACTTCGCTTTCCCCCTGATCCGGTATCAGAACGGTGACGCGGGCCGGGAGGGGGAACCGGGTACCTGCCCCGTCCCTTTCTCAACGATGGAGCAAGTCTCCGGCAGGCAGTCCGATATTATCACCCTTCCGGGCGGCGGCACTCTCTCAGTCCCGAGTTTTTTCGGAAGCATGCTGTTGAAAAAGGTCAAGGGGATCCTTAAATACCAGATCGAAAAAGACCGCCATGATCACCTCACCATACGCTTTGTGACTACCGGGGAATTTGAAGAAAAAGATACGGAAATCATCAACGAAGCCCTGAACTCTTACCTGGCCGGCAAAATATATTGGACACTGGCCTTTGTCGACGATATCCCGGTATCGGAAACAGGTAAATATAAATTGGTGATCGACAAAACTGTAAAAAAATGATCGGTAAATTGTACTCAATGGTCAGGGGCCAACTGCCGCCAAAGTACCAGTCGGTGCTCACCCGGATGGTTTTTGCCCTGCCCTGGAAACCTTATGTCAGGCATGACGGCCTTGATCCATCCATCAAGTTTCCGGGGAAACAGCGGGGGGGGCTGATCCTTTCAGCCGATTTCGAGATGTCGTGGGCTTTACGGTATTCGAAAAAAAGCCGGAATTTCCTTGAGCTTGGCCGCCGGGAAAGGGAAAATGTACCGCAGATCGTTAAAATGCTGGAAGAATATAACATTCCGGTAACCTGGGCAACGGTCGGGCATCTCTTTTTGAAAGAATGCCGTAAAGGCGATCACGACTGGATGAGCCGTATCCCGCACTTCGACGATCACTGGAGGTTCACCGAAGGCGACTGGTTCGACCACGATCCCTGCTCTGATTACCTGCAGGATGGCGAATGGTACGCTCCCGACCTTATCGGGCAGATATTGCAATCGAAAGTGGGTCATGAAATGGGATGCCATACATTTTCGCATATCGATTGCACTTATAAAAACTGTCCGCCACAGGTTCTCGATGATGAATTGACAGCCTGTGCCCGTGTTGCGGCAGATTACAGGCTTAAACTGACCTCAATGGTCTTTCCGGGAGGAACGGCCGGGAATTTTGAAATCCTGAAAAAGCATGGCTACCGGATTTACAGAAAAAACATCCGGGCTGAGCTGGCATACCCGTTTTACGATGAACATGGTTTGCTGATAACGCCAACAAGTGCCTCTATTGCCGATAACGGGCTTGGCTGGAGCAAAGAATATTATCTCTACCGGTATAAAAAGTACATCGACAAAGCCATACGGACACACACCGTCGCCCATTTATGGTTTCATCCTTCCATAGATCCCCGGACTCTGCATGAAGTGTTTCCACAGGTGCTGAAGTACGCTGCTACCCGTCGCGATGCGGGAAAACTATGGATTGGTACCATGGGTGAAATGGCTGATCATATCTTTAGAAATAAAATCATTTCATGTCAGCCATCTTCGGAATAGGGATAAAAGACTCTTCACTCGACAGATCGTTGGTCCGCGAGGCTGTCCGGCTCATGGGCAATGCCCTGGCTGCAGAACCTGATCAGGCGATGGAGTTCACCGAAACAGGACCCTGGATTTACGGCGCCCTTTATCCTTCAGGCCATCGTGGTGAGCCAATGACGGTCGGTTCCGGACCTCCTGGTGTTCACATGGTGGTGCAGGGCCAGGTGTACATTGAGCCACAGGAAAAGGCGCGGATCATCGCGGCCTGGCCTGATGCCGCCGGGTGTTCCGGAAACGCCCTTCTCCCATACCTGTACAGGCATTATGGCGACCGTTTCCCGGAACGGATAACAGGATGGTTCAACCTGTTCCTGTTCGACGAAAAAACAAAGCGGCCGTTGATCTGCAACGACCGCCTGGGGATGCTTCCACTGTATTTTTATGAGGATAAACGCGTTTTTATCTTCGGTTCAGGCATTGAAGCTGTTGCTGCTTCAGGATTGCTGAAAAAGACCGTGTTCGATCCGGTGACTATGGCCGAATACCTGTTGTTCCATTACCCGGTGTCGGAACATACTTTCTTTAAGGGTGTCAGTAAACTGCCTCCTGCTTCAATCCGGGACCCGGACGATGCCGCGGTCTTGACAACTTACTGGACCCCTGCCAGCCTTATCGGTTCCAACCCTTTACCTGAGAAAGAAAGCGTTGAACTGATCAGCCAGGCGCTCTCAGAAACCATCAGGAAGCCTTTCGGAGAAGGAACCCGAACTGTTGCGGCCACTCTTACCGGTGGTTTCGACGGACGGTTGATTCTGTCGCATTTACTCGATGATTATTCCGACAGGCTTGAGGTTTTCTCTTTCGGCGCGGCCCACTCGCCCGATATCACCATTCCGGCAGCAATAGCTGAAAAGGAATTATTCCGGTTCACGCCTGTCATTCTCGACAAACGGTACATCGAGGAAGATTTTTCAACGAATGCCGCGCAAACGGTCATCCTGTCGGGCGGATTAAGAAGTTTCCGGAGGACGCATTACCTATACGCCATAAAAAAAATGTCGGCGAAAGCGGAAGTTTTCATTTCCGGGAATTTCGGCGACGAAGTGATTAAATTCGCCCGGATCCTGCCCAGCGCCGTAATCTCGCAATCCCTTATCTCATTGCTCAACAGCGGATTCTCCAGTAAATATATCCTGTCGGACCAGGCTGCCCGGTATTTCTCTGATGCCGGTATCTTTAAAGCGCAAATCCGGGAAGAACTTATAAGCCGAATCGAATCGGTTGAAAAAAAAGTCGAAGGATACCAACTTCCTGCCCACCGTTACCATCATTTGAAATACACCCTGGTGGCACCCGGTTTTTTCGGCAATGAAATGGCCAGCTATGGCAATTACATGCAAAATTTCCCGCCTTTTCTCGACCATGATTTCTTAAAGGCCTTTCATTCAACCGTTTACGCAGGTATTTACCATCCGTTCAATGCCAACCGACTGGAACATAAAGAAATGGCCACGCGACTCTATGCCGACCTGATCCGTATAGGCCATAAAGATCTGCTAAAATACAATACTGACAGGGGTTATAGCATGAAAGCTACAGAAAATATTATTGGACGTATCTCAATTCTGTTAAAAAAATTCACTTCAAAATATTATAAGACTCCAGACAATTATTACCTCACTGATGCCGAAAAGTATTATCCTGTTATTGATGAAAAAGATCTTCATTGGGCTCATGGGGTGAGAATCTCAGAAATTTTTACATCTTATAGATCCAATTTGAATAATACGGAAAAAGACCTGATCCAGTCTCTTGTTTATTGGATCAGGTATATTTCGACGAAGCTCAATCCACAATTTTGATGAGAATCATAGTATCAGCAAGGCTAAAACCATCACAGGTCAAGTACAAAATATATCCACTTTCAAAAGTGGATGCTGTCGAACAGATTTTTATCCTTCGTAAAGAACCAGGACCAGCACTAGAAAAAGTGAGGTATATCATCCTGCCTGCGATTGTAAAGTCCAGGATCTTTAATATCCTGCTCACACCGTTTATTCTGGCATATTACACAAGAAAAACAAAAGCTGATCTTATTGTCTCCTATAATCTCATACCCCATGGAATATTTGCATTTCTGGCCAGTTTGATGACCGGTATTCCGTTTAACTATTCACAGATTGATACAAATACTATTGATTACATCAAACGTGGCAATTCATTTTCAAAGATTATTATGCATATTTTGAAAAAAGCCTTGTTTATCAATGTGCCAGGAAGAATATCCAAGGAATTTTATATCACGCAGGGTATTCCTGCTGAGCGGATACACTTGCTGCACAGTACTGTTGATACGGAAATTGAATACAAACCTGAAGAAAAAGAATTCCGCTATGACTTGATATATGTAGGTGTATTAGAAAAGCGCAAACAGGTTGATATACTCATCCAGGCATTATCAATTGTAAGGAATGACATTCCGCATATCAGACTGGCCATAGTTGGAGACGGCCCACAAAAAAATGACCTGGTAAAAATGACTGAAGAACTGGGCCTCTCAGCAAATGTCAGCTTCCTGGGTCACAGAAAAGAAGTCAAGGAAATCCTAAAGCAATCGAAAATCTTTGTTCTTGCTTCCAAACTTGAAGGAATCCCTTGCGCTGTTATGGAGGCCATGTCATTAAAACTTTATCTAATAGTACACGATGTTGCGGATATATCGGATATTGTTATCAATAACCAAACCGGCAGCCTTTTACCTGCAGGTGCTTCAGTCGAACAAACTGCATCCGAGATTCTACGTGCGTTGAACAATTGGCCTTCGTTGACACCAATCCGGGAAAATGCCCGCGAGCTGATCAGGGATGAACATTCCTACCATTCTGCAACTAAAATATGGATCAACATTTTAAAGGATATTGAAAAAAAATAATGGTGGTATGAACATCCTGTTCGACCTGGTGCACCCTGCTGACGTAAACCTGTTCAAACATGTTATTCAAATCCTGAATGGGCAGGGGCATCGTATTGTGATCACCTTGAGACAGCGGGGGTCCCCGGAACGAATCGCGCAGCAGGAATTAGCAGGCTTCAACCTGTGTGTAATCGGAAGTCATCAGAAATCGATTCTAAGGAAAGTACTTGCTTTTATATCCAGAGAAATCAAGTTCTTTGGCTTCCTGAAAAAGGAGAAGATCGACGTGGCCGTGTGCCAGGGTGTGACATTCGGTTTTTCATGCAAACTTCGCGGTATTCCGCTCATCCATCATGATGATGACCATGAATATCGTTTTTCCTTTTTACTGGGAAAATATCTTTCGGCTAAAGATATTATGCCCGATTTTATGCCCGTGAAAGGATCGAATTTCATAAAATACAGGGGCTACAAAGAACTGGCTTACCTGCATCCAAACTATTTTAAACCGGATCAGAAAATAGTTTCTGCAAATAACCTGACGCCTTTCCGGTATGTTTTCATAAGGGAGATCGCAAATATCAGCCTGAATTACCAGGGCAGGACTTCATTCCTTGTGGAGATTTTAAAACATTTAAAGAAAAAAGGGCTTGAAATACTCCTTTCGCTTGAAGATAAAAGCAAAACACCCGATTTCCAGCCTTATGCGACCATTTTGAAAGACCCGTTAACGACCTCTATTCCCTGATGTATTATTCATGCTTCATTATATCATCGGGTGATACCATGGCGAGGGAGGCCGGTTTAATGGGCGTGCCGTGCATCTATACGGGAGGCCGCTCAATGTCGGTGAATGAAGCGCTGATCCAAAAAGGCATTATGTTCAAGCTCGATACCCCCGATGAAATCCTCAACAGGATCGATTTATTGTTCCTGAATGAAAAACATGAGCAAATGCGAAGTGACATGAACCGGTTTGTTATCAATACTTATGATGATTTGAACCAGGTATTTATAAATCAAATATTAATGTTAAATAAAAAATAGATTAAAAATGGAACCCATAGTAATCGCATTATTTACTTTTTTAGCCTCTTCCGCCATGTTTATTTTCTGGGTGGCCAAGGGCGGTATCAATAAAAAATACCTCTACACCGATAATGTTTTATTAGCCATTGGAGCCACAGGGATAAACCTGTTGATCTATTATTTTATTTCGATTCCATTCTGGCTCATCGTTCCTTTTATCAGCGCTTTTGTCGCTTTCTGCATTTTCGTGGGGCTATTTTTCTGGCGCTTTTTCCGGAACCCGAAGAGGATCATCCCGGGCGGGAAAAACGATGTCGTATCTCCTGCCGACGGCCGCGTGATCTATATCAAGGAACTGGAAAAAAACCAGACCCCTGTGACGGTAAAGAAAAAAAGGATCGCCAGCATCAACGAGATCACCAAAACCGAGATCCTGGAGCAGCCGTGTTACCTTGTCGGTATTGCCATGACGCTGTTCGATGTCCACTATAACCGCGCACCGATTGATGGGAAAATCATCATGGTGCAGCACACACCCGGAACAGCTATCGGGCTGAACACGCCCGAATCGACCCTTACCAACGAAAGAAATACTGTCGTATTTGAACGGGAAGACGGCGTAAAGGCCGGCGTGGTACAAATCGCCGCCAGGGGTGTCAAACGCTGCATCGTCATGCTGAATCGCGGCGATAAAGTGTCGCGCGGACAGATCTTCGGCAAGATCCGCTGGGGCTCCCAGGCCGACCTGATCATCCCCCGGAACTGCGAGATCATGGTCAGGGAAGGGGAACAGGTGTACGCAGGAAAAACCATTATCGCCAGGATCCTGGAATGAAAGCGGTTACAGGTGCGATCATCATCGAAGGCCATGTCCAGGGCCTGTCGAATACCCGGGCCCTCGGCGAAAAAGGTATCCCGGTCTATGTCGTCGACAAGACACGCTGCATTGCCAGCTATTCACGCTATTGCACGAAGTTCTTCCATTGCCCCGACTTCCTGTCGGATGAATTCCCGCAATTCCTGGTCGACCTCGCAGAACGAGAAAATATCCGGGGATGGGTACTGATACCTTCCAACGACCATGCCGTCTACGGCATCTCCAGACATAAACCGCTGCTGCAAAACTATTTCAGCATCATCACACCGGGTCTTGAGATCATCGATAATATCTATGACAAATCCAGGCTGCTGCAAACAGCCGAAGCCATCGGCGTACCGGTTCCGGCTACCCAGTATTTCCTGTCTGCGGAAGACCCGGTATCGGACCGGCTCACATTCCCGCTTCTGACTAAAGGCAGGCACGGTCTGTCGTTTTACAGGGCCGTCGGCAAAGCCGCCCTGCTGGCTCGCGACGAAAATGAGCTGCGCCGGCACCTCCGCATGATCGAAGAGAAATATTTCATCGCGGGATCGTTTACCCAGGAGGTGATCCCTTCGCATAACAACAACAAGACAATTTCTTTTACGGCATTCTGTACCGATGGGGAGATCAGGACCAGCTGGATGGGGGTAAAACTTCGCGAACACCCGCTGCAGTTCGGTACAGGCACCTATGCCGGGAGCCTCTGGATCCGGGAGTGTTATGACCAGTCGGCCCGCCTGCTCAAAGCCCTCAACTATACCGGCGTCTGTGAAGTCGAATACCTTCGCGACCCGGCCTCAGGCGAATACAAACTCATCGAGATCAACGCCAGGACATGGCTCTGGGTCGGCCTGGCAAAATTCTGCGGCGTCGATTACGCAGCAATGATATACGATTATATGACCGGGAAAGAGCCTGATTTTCCTGGAAAATACGATGTCGACAGGTACTGGATCAACCCTGTAAGCGATACTATGTATTCCATCATCGCCATCCTGAAAGGGAAGCTGAAAGTGACCGAGTACCTGGCGACCTTCCGCCGGAAGACTGTCAACGCATTGTTCTCCGCCAACGATCCCCGGCCCGGATTCGCCTACCTGTTCAAAATGGTCTCATTCCTGGCAAAACGCTGACCCGTGAGAGATTTCACTTTTAAGACCTATGAGAAGCTGCTGTCCGGTATCCGCGATTCGGGATATGCCTTCCAGACTTTCGAAGAGTTCATCACCTCTCCCGCCCCGCGAGTTGTCGTGTTGCGACACGACAGCGATATATGGCCCGGGAACGACCTTAAAATGGCGCTCCTGGAGAACCGCTACGGGGTGCGGGCTACCTATTACTTCAGGATCCCTTACACTTTTAACATCCGTATCATCCGCAAAGTCAGGGAGCTGGGGCATGAAATAGGCTATCATTATGAAAACCTGGCCGATGCGGGAGGGGATTATGAAAAAGCGATAGCGGATTTCAGCCGCAACCTGTCGCTGATACGGGAGATTTGCCCGGTGCGGACCATTGCCATGCACGGCCGGCCATTATCGAAATGGGACAGCAGGACGCTTTGGGACCGCTACAACATGGCCGATTACGGAATTATAGCCGAACCCTATAAAAGCGTCGATTACCAAACCGTCCTGTACCTTACAGATACAGGCAGCCGGTGGGATGGCGGAAGGGTCTCCATCCGCGACACGGTGGTTTCCGGTATCGATGCGCCGTCGGTTAAAACGACTTTTCATCTCATCCGGGCGTTTGAACAGGGGAAAATGCCTGATATGATCATCATTAACGCCCATGCTGCCCGGTGGAACGATAACCCGGCCGTCTGGATTTACCGCTATTTCCTCCAGAATGCCAAGAATACAGCTAAATACTTTTTAAAGTTTTACAGAAGATAATCCGGGATTATGGCCGCAAAAAAGAAATATATCCTGCTGACCAATGATGTTGAGACGACGTCGATCCTGAATAACTGCCTTTCGGATAAAACGGGCGAGAAAGTGCTTAAGGAAGGCATGCCCCTTCTGCTGGATCTGTATGCCCGTTACGGGATTAAGTCGACTTTCTTTTTCACCGGTTACATCGCGGAAAAGTTCCCCGATGTGGTAAAAATGATCCTGCCCTATGGCCATGAAGTAGCATCTCATGGCTATTCGCATGAAGTCGACCAGTGTTTCGATGTCCTGTCGTACCCTGAACAGACGGAACACCTGCGACGCTCGAAAGATATCCTGGAGACTATCTCCGGCCGGGAGATCATCTCGTTCCGGGCGCCGGCGGCCCGGGTGAACAGGGACACTCCCGCAGCCCTGATCGGAACGGGATTTAAGATCGACAGTTCTGTGGCGCCGCAGCGGTTCGATATGTTCCTGTCGTTCGGCGGGATCAAGAAACTGAACTGGCTGACCGCCCCCCGCCTGCCCTATCTCACACAGGAAAATAACCTGTGGAAAAAAGGGCCCGGGCCAGTTCTTGAAATACCTATCTCTGCCCTGCTTATGCCATATATTGGCACAACATTACGCATCTTCCCGCACACGACGGCAGGGCTCAGGCGGATCCTCCATGCTGAAAATGCAGTGAACGGTAAACCGGTTGTGTTCCTCACCCATCCCAACGAATTCATCGACGAAGAACTGGTGGAGGTAAAGACATTGCGCAGAAGCTCCAATTTTATCTCCTACCTGCTCGGGGATGTGGTCAGGCGTAAGCTGAAAATGAGGAACCTCGGCTCAAAAGCCTTGCCCCTGTACGAAAAAGAGATCAGGTTCTTTCATTCCCGCGGTTACGAATTTGTGACCTGCCGGGAGTATTATGAATTGCATAACCCATTAAACACAAAATAAGATGCCTGCTAACGAAGTACTGGAATTTTACGGCCTTCGCGGGCCTTTTGGAAAGCTCAGGTACGGAGTCCGTTTTGTATGGCGGTTCGTCCTGGATAAAGTCGCATTTTTCTGTTTTATCAAGAGCTGGAGAACCATCATCCATCGCTGGAGAGGAGTAAATATCGGGAAAGGGGTATATATCGGCCATGAGGTGATGTTCGACCGCGTATTCACCGACCAGATCTTTATCGGCGATCATACTTCCATTGGCGACAGAACCACGATCACAGCCCATGCCAATATCCCGTCAAATACCCGTTTAAAAAAGATATACCCGAGGCAGATCATGCAGACCAGGATTGGAAATGGCGTCTGGATCATGCCGAATGTGGTCATAGCCCCGGGGGTAACTATCGGCGATGAAGCTGTTGTGGCCACAGGATCGGTCGTAACTAAAGATGTGCCCCCCCGCTGCCTGGTTGGCGGGGTGCCGGCAAAAGTGCTGAAAGATTTATCCGGACACGAGGCTTTTTCCGAATGAAAATTTTAATCGACATCGGCCACCCGGGCGATTTCTACGTTTTTAAGAATACATGTCTCCTGTTGCGGGAAAAAGGCCACCGGATCCTTTTTACGGTCCGGGAAGGCGAAAATGAAACGGTCCACCTCAGGCATTACGGCTTCGATTTTGACAGCATAGGCCGGAAGAAGAGCAGTTTTATCGGGAAATTATCGGGTCTGCTGCTGTTTACGGCCAGGATCTGCCTGGTATCGCTGAAATTCAGACCGGACCTGTACATGAGCCACGGGTCAATGTTTGCGGGGTATTCGGCCAGGCTGTTCCGGAAGCCGCACCTGGCACTGGAAGATACCGGCAACATGGAACAGATCCGGCTCAGCAAACCGGTTAGCGATGTGATCCTGTCGCCTGATGTCCTCCCGCTGGATTTCGGCCCGAAGCATATCCGTTACAGGGGATATCATGAACTGGCTTACCTGAGGCCTGAATATTTTACAGCAAATAAGGATATTTACGGATTTTTGAAGATACCAGATGGTACGCCGTATGCCATTTTACGTTTTGTTTCATGGAGCGCCTCGCACGATATAGGGCAGAAGGGCCTTTCGGCCGAAGATAAAATCACGCTTGTAAAAATGCTAAGCCGGAAACTCCAGGTTTTTATTTCCTCTGAGCGGAACCTGGATCCGGACCTGGAGCCATACCGGATCAGTATTCCGGTGACGAAAATGCACGATGCGCTGGCATTTGCCACTATTTACATCGGTGAAGGAGCTACTATGGCGTCTGAGGCCGGTGTTCTCGGAATCCCATCCGTCTATATCAGCTCCATCCGGATCAGCTACACCGAAGACCAGCAAAAATACGGGACGGTTTACAATTTTAGCCGGCTCGACGATGCCCTGGAAACTATTAATCTGCTTTTGGATTCGCCCGAAGCCAGGGAAAAAGTAAAGCATGGCCGAACCCATCTGCTCGTCGACAAAATTGATGTGACGGCTTTTTTTACCTGGTTTATTGAAAATTATCCCGAAAGTGCCGAAATAATGAAACAAAATCCTGATTTTCAGAATCATTTTATAGGATCGTTTCATTCTTAAACAGATATTTCAATTACAAAGTGAGGGATTTTACCATTGCGGCCTATCAAAGGCTTCTCGATACACTTGTCTCCGGGAGCCACACCTTCCAGCCCTACGCCGGATTTCTCGAAAATCCCGCTCCGCGCTGCATCATCCTCCGCCACGACGTGGAGGCGCGCTACGGGAATGCGCTGGAAATGGCAAAGATCCAGCATGAAAAAGGGATCCGCGGAACCTACTATTTCCGCTTCCTGCCGGGGCATTTCGATACCGGTATCATCCGCGAGATCGCCGCTATGGGCCACGAGATCGGCTACCATTACGACGATCTCTCCCATTGTAAAGGCAACTATGAGAAAGCGATCAGGCGCTTCGAAAAAAACCTGGCCACCCTGCGTGAGATCGCCCCGGTCAAAACCATCTGCATGGAAGGAGCACCGTTGTCGAAGTGGGACAACCGATGGCTGTGGGGAAAGGGAGTTCAAAGTTCAAAGTTCAAAGTTCAAAGTTCACTTAATACCGCTCACCGTTCACCGTTCACCGCTCACCGCTCACCGCTCACCGCTCACAGCTCACCGTTCACCGCTCACTACTCCGACTACGGCATCATCGGCGAACCCTATTTCGACACCGACTTCTCGGATGTCTTTTACCTCACCGACACCGGCCGCAGATGGGACGGGAAAGGCAGTGTGCGGGATAAAGTTGGGCAGTTGGACAGTTGGGCAGTTGGACAATTGGACAATTGGACAGTCGGAAGACACAACCCGGAACCCGGAACCTGGAACCCGGAACTGAAATTTCATTGCACTGCTGATATTATCGCCGCAGCCAGCGCCGGCCTGCTGCCCGACCGGATCATGTTCACGTTCCACCCGCAGCGCTGGACCGACAGGCCTTTTCCCTGGATCAAGGAGCTGGTGATGCAGAATGCGAAGAACGTAGTGAAGCGGTTGGTCGTTGGCAGGCGGTTGGCAGCCTGTCCCGGGCGAAGCGAGGGATCGAACAATCGAACAATCGAACAATCGAACAATCGAACAATCGAACAATTGAACAATCGAACAATTGAACAATTGAACAATTGAACAATTGAACAATCGAACAGTTGAACAGTGAACTATCTGTGTACTCAGTGGTGAAAAAAATACTAATCGTCTACAGCCTCCTCATCGTCCTGCTGGCCGTTCTCCCGATCAACAAAGGCGAATCGTTCCTGAATAACAATTACATCCTCCATTTTCGCCTCGATTACCTGGCCCACTTTGCCATTTTTATACCCTGGATGGTGATCTCCCGGATATTCTGCTGCCGGACCGGACGGCGGACAGCGCTGAAGATCCTCCCCTGGATCGGTATCGGCCTGGCCCTGGCGATCCTCACCGAAGGGGTCCAGTACCTGCTGCCCTACCGGGCGTTCAATATCAACGACCTGGCCGCAAACATCCTCGGCGTCGCCCTCGGATCACTCGCCTTCGCCTTCGGTAAAAACAAACCCGAACCGTTATAATATTTCACCGTTACATTTATTTCGTTACGAATTATTCGTAATTTTATATCATGAATCCATTTATCATTAGCGCCTATTATGGGCCGGATTATTTTTGTGACCGGGAAAAGGAAACGGAACGCCTGATCGGGGCGGTTGTCAATGGCCGAAATATGGTTGTCAGTTCGCTTAGACGAATGGGAAAAACTGGCTTGATAAAGCATTTTTTGCACCAGCTGCCGGCGGATGAATTTTTTCTTGTTTATGTTGATATCGACCAGACAGATTCATTGAACGACCTGGTTAAGGTTCTGATTAACAGTCTTATAAAAATAAAGCAACAAAGCTTTTCAGAAAGAATCATTGACTTTATTAAACAGTTTCACCCGGTAATTTCGTTTCATCCGGTCACGGGTCTGCCGGAAGTTGAATTTCGCCAGACAGGCGCCAGTCAGCCGGAAACAAGCCTGGTAGCTGTCCTGGAGCATTTGGAAAAGCTTGAAAGGCCGGTAGTGGTTGCCGTGGATGAATTTCAGCGAATCAATGCCTATCCCGACAACCGTACCGAAGCATTTTTACGCTCTATTATTCAGCATTTGCATAATGTACGGTTTATCTTTTCGGGAAGCAGCCGGAATATCTTGCTTTCCATGTTTGGAGATCACAGCCGGCCATTTTATCAAAGCGCTGATTTTCTCTCCCTTGAAAGGCTCGATCCTATAATCTACCAGGAATTTATCTTGCACCATTTTACAGCAACAGGAAGAACTATCGGTACCGATGATATTGCAGATTGCATTGCCTGGACCGATAACCATACTTTTTACAGCCAGTATTTATTCAACACGATCTGGGGTTCAGGTTCTTCTGTGATTGATGCGGAGACTATTCGTGAAATTAAGGAAAACATACTTTCATCAAGGGAAAGCATGTACCTGAATTACCGGAACCTGCTTACCGGTAATCAATATCAGCTTTTAAAAGCCATCGCTCTCGAAGGTGGGGCAGAACATCCTAACTCAATAGAATTTATCAGGAAATATAATCTGGGAAGTGCGAGCACCGTTAATTCTGCATTAAAAACAATGATGGAGAAAGAGATGATCTATTTCGAATCAGGTCGTTATAAGCTTTACGATGTGTTTCAATTTCACTGGTTCAGAAAAATGACCGGCTGAGCGTGGTAAAAAAAATCTTATACTTTTCAGCCACCGCATCAACATGCTGGCAATCCGCACCGAAGGGTCCCGGTTCATGCTGCACTCAACTTTGAACTTTGAACTGATCACCGATCCTGTCACTCTCCGAACCCTCGGCTGGGAAGCCTTTGTCGCCTCCCACCCGGAAGGGACGGTGTTCCAGTCGCCCGACATGTACGAGCTGTTCAGCCGGACGGCCAACATGAAGCCGGTGGCTGTCGGCGTGCAGGATAAAACCACGGGCAGCCTGGCGGGAATCCTTCTCGGCGTTGTGATCCGTGAGATGAAAGGGCCGCTGGGCTATTTCTCATCCCGGACAGTTGTTTACGGCGGGCCGCTGGTGGTTACGACGAGACAGGGAGACAGGGAAAGGGTGGTGGAATTGTTGCTGGAGGAATTGATACGGCGGGTGAAGAACCGGTCAGTGTTTATCCAGTTCCGGAATTTTGCCGACCTGAAAGAATACCGGAAAGTCTTTTTCAGCTTCGGCTTCCGGCACCGCGACCGGCTGAACCTGCTGGTCGACACCTCCGGCCCGGAGATCGTCAGGAAAAACATGAGCCCGTCGCGCTGGCGGCAGATCAGGAAGGGGATGGGGCAGCCCGACAGTTGGACAGTTGGACAGTTGGACAGTGGGGGAAACCCTTTTGCCGAGCTCATCTCGCCTGAGAACCTGGGCCAGGTAAGGGAGTTCTACGATATCCTCCTGGATCTTTACAGGCACAAAGTGAAAAAGCCGTTGCCGGGATGGGATTTCTTTGAGTCGTTCTACCATCTTTCGGCAGAGGGTAAACTGGGGGTGATCAAACTGGTGAAATACCGGGGCCGGATCATCGGAGGCATCCTCTCACCGGTGACGCCCGGCAAAACGATTTATGAATGGTATGTCTGCGGGCTCGACCAGCAATACCGGGAAGCCCATCCCAGTGTCCTGGCCACCTGGGCGGCCATCGACCATGCCCTGCACAACGGGATACCGCAGTTTGATTTTATGGGTGTCGGAATCCCCGAGAGAGAATACGGGGTGCGGGAGTTCAAGATGCGGTTCGGGGGCAAAACGGTCAACTACGGCCGGTTTGCACGGATCAACAACAAAACGGTTTATACCATCTCGGAGATAGGGTTCAATATCCTGTCTTTGCTGAAAAAGATCTGAGGTTGGCTTAAAACTTGATTTGGTAGTCCGACGGGTGAATCCGTTGGTTGCCAGTGATCGTGCTCCAGCATATATACCTGATCCAAACTCCGTGTAATCTGTGGTGAAAAAAAATAACTAATTTTAACCGCCTAACCCCAATCCCGATGATCCGACGCCGGACGATTATTTACCTGCTGATCGATATCCTGATCGTCACCGTTTCATTCCTGCTGTTCATCTGGATCAAACCGGCATCCAGGGCGGTCTATCTCCCCACCTACTTCCCCCCGTTCCTTTTCTTCCTTTTCCTGTGGCTCGGCGTTTCCGTCACGATCGATAAATACCGCCTGTACAAAAAGAAGACCCTGCGCGATGTCCTGTTTCCCGTTATCATCGGCGACCTGATCATCCTTTTCGCCGTTGTCCTGCTGATCGTTTTCTTCCAGCAGTTCAATTATTCCAGGATGATCGTCTTCGGAACCATTGGGTTGTCGTTTCTGCTGGAACTACTGTTTTCCTACATCTACTATTACAACCGGAACCTGAGCCGCGATGCCGAGCATTTCGACACCTTCGCACAGGCCCGGATCAAAGCCAAAGCCGGCCTGCTGGAACCCGAAGAGGTGGAACAGCTTCTCCGCGAGAGGCCCGATGCCCCTTCCCTTCCGCTGAACCGGGAGCTGATCCGGCAGGAAGCGGGCGAGGAGGTCCTGGAATATATCGAATTATTTATCGATGCGGAACACCGCCGCACGCTGGTGATATCCACCACCACGCCGTTCAACATTCAGAGCCAGCCGGAGGGGTACTTCGACGCTATCGTGAACCTGCACCAGGTAAACGATTTCAAGAGGATCAACAAGTTCTTTGAGGCCGTGAACAGCCGTTTACCGATGTATGGCCTTTACATCAACTGCGCCTATACCAATGTGATCCGGAAACGGAAGATCATGCGGAAATACCCGCCGGTGATCAACGGGATATTTTATTTCTTTCATTTCATTTTCATGCGGATCTTCCCCAAACTGCCGTTTACCAAGAAGATCTATTTCTGGATAACGAATGGCTACAACCGGTCGCTTTCGAAGGCAGAGACTTTCGGACGGTTGTATTCCTGCGGGTTCGAGCTGATCAACGACCGGCAGATCGGCAATCTGCACTATTTCGTGGCCCGGAAGATACAGGAGCCTTCATTCGACTACCATCCGACCTACGGGATGCTGATCCGCCTGCGCCGCGTGGGAAAAGAGGGAAAGATCATCTATGTCTACAAAATGCGGACCATGCACCCTTATTCTGAGTATCTGCAGGATTATGTGTATAAGACGTCGGACCTGCAGGAGGGGGGGAAATTCCGGAACGATTTCCGTGTAAGCACAACGGGCCGGATCATGCGGAAGCTCTGGATCGACGAGCTGCCGATGCTGATCAACCTGCTGCGGGGCGACCTGAAGCTGGTCGGGGTGAGGCCGCTGAGCCAGCACTATTTTGAGCTTTACAGCGAAGAACTGCGGGCGAAACGGATCCGGACCCGCCCGGGACTGATCCCGCCATTCTATGCCGACATGCCGAAGACGCTGGAAGAGATCCAGTCTTCGGAAGACCGTTACCTCGACGCATATTTCCGGCATCCCTTCCTGACCGACTGGCGCTATTTCTGGAAAGCGTTTTACAATATCGTGGTGCGGAGGGCCAGGAGTAATTGAGTTTTCATGTTGATTATTAACCACATAGGCACATAGAACACATAGAGAACACATAGATTTGTATTCATGAAAATTCTTCCTATGTGATTCCTATGTGCCCTATGTGTCTATGTGGTTTAAATAGAATCCTATGAGTAAAAAAATCTTCATTACTTTAATGTTGATTGCGGGATCACTCCTGTCACAAACCCAGGTCGTTTACGAGCACATTTCCCGACGATCGATTTACGATTTCCTGGATGAGCTGGCCAATGCAAAGATCATCGAGGTCAATTCGGCAATTAAGCCCTACAGCCGGACGTTCATCGCGGAGAAGCTGAAAACCGCTGCCGGAAATACCGGCCAGCTCAGCAAGCGGCAGCAGCAGGAGCTGGAATTTTACCTGAAAGACTACCGCCTGGAGCTGGAAGATAACACTACCGGCATGAAGCCGCTGAACCTTTTCCCGAAAAACGACCATGTGGCTACCGCTTTGAATCCCCTGGGGTTCCATTACGCCGACCCGGTTTTTACCGCATCGGTACGCCCGGTGTGGGGCATCGGTTATTATTCCAATTCAAATGGCGGCAATTACCACCGCTGGGGCGGGATGGAGGCTTTTGCGTATATCGGTGAGAATGTCGGCGGATACACCAGCCTGAGGGATAATTATGAAGACATTCAGATGACCTCCCCGGCCTATTTTAATCAAAGGCCGGGGTCTCCGACAAAAGACAGTCCCAAAGGCGGCCTGGAATACAGCGAAGCGCGCGGCGGCCTGATGGCCTCCTGGAAATGGGGCGCAATTGGAATCGTAAAAGACCATAACGAATGGGGGAACAACTATTACGGCTCCAACATCCTTTCGGGCCGGACCCCTTCCTTTGCCCAAATTAAACTGCAGCTCACGCCGGTCCGCTGGTTCGATTTCAACTATTTTCACGGGTGGCTCGTGTCGGAGGTGGTCGACAGCAGCCGTTCCTACTGGGACGGCGACCGGTACCGCGTGGTCTTCTACCCGAAATATATCGCTGCCAACATGTTCACTTTCAGGCCGGTAAGGCACCTGGCCGTCTCTGTGGGCAACTCCATCATCTACAGCGATATGAATGTGCATATCGCCTACCTGGTTCCCTTCCTGTTCTTCAAATCGGTCGACCATACGCTCAATGCCACCAACAGCGCCGGTTATACAGGCCAGAACTCGCAGCTTTTCGTGGATATCAGCTCCCGCAACATCAAAAACCTCCACCTGTACTTCAGCGTGTTCGTAGATGAGTTTTCCATCAAACGGGTGACCGATCCCGGCCGGTTCAATTTCCTGTCGTGGAAAGGAGGGTTCAGGCTGAGCAACTGGCCGGTAAAGAATGTATTTCTCTCATCGGAATACACGTATACATCGCCGGCAACATACCAGCATAACATCTCCACCACTACCTTCGAATCCAATCAGTACAACCTGGGTCATTACCTGCGCGCCAATTCACAGGATCTGTGGGTGGAAGTGGCCTGCAAGCCTTTGCGCGGCCTCAACGTGAGTGCGACCTTCAACCGGGCCGTCCATTTCAATGATTACGAGTACCGGACGATCGCTTATATCGATACGGTTCCCGTGATGCAGGACCTATCCTGGCGTAAAATGGAAATCGGGCTCACCGGAAGGTATGAGTTCCTGAATAATGCATATGTTTTCGCCGGGATCACATTCTCCAACATCGAAGGATTTGAAGCGGACGGGAATATTCCCGATTTCTACCTTGACAAATACACGCCCGAATTTTTCCAGGGAAAGACGACGACTTTACGTGCCGGGTTTAATATTGGATTCTAAATTTATTAATTTTGTCACTGATTCGTGTTAATTAGTTGAATTCGTGTTAATTTGTGTTCCATAAAAGAACGCGAATGACGCAAATCCTGACGAATGACCACGAATTATTTTAATTTTGCGCAATTCGACTTATTAAAAACTACTAATTCAATAAATTATAATGAAAAGACTAACCATTGCTTTAGCCTTTATTTTTATGCTCTCTGCAGCTTATAAGAGCTTCGCCTGCACCAATTTCCTCGTCACGAAAGGCGCGTCGAAAGACGGATCGGTGATGATCACCTATTCGGCTGATTCACATACCCTTTACGGGGAGTTATACCATTGGCCGGCAGCGAAATGGCCTGCCGGGACCATGCTGGATGTTTACGAATGGGACACCGGCAAATACCTGGGCAAGATTCCGCAGGCTGCTGAAACATATAATGTCACTGGCAATATGAACGAGCACCAGGTTTCGATCGGAGAGACCACCTATGGCGGACGGGAAGAATTAGCGACACAGGCCGGCGCCATCATGGATTACGGCAGCCTGATATACATCGGCCTGCAGCGTGCCCGGACAGCGCGGGAAGCGCTTGTTGTCATCACCGAACTGATGGCCGAGCACGGCTATGCCAGCTCCGGCGAATCGTTTTCCGTAGCCGATAAGAACGAAGCCTGGATATTTGAACTGATCGGCAAAGGCGAAGGGCAGAAAGGGGCCGTTTGGGTAGCCCGCCGCATCCCCGACGGGTATGTCTGCGCCCATGCCAACCATGCCCGGATCACCACATTCCCGCTGGCCGACGGCAAGACCTCGGTCACCTTCAAGCAGCGCGATAAGCTGATGAACCCGGAAGTGGAATGCTTCTATGCCGACGACATCATTACGTTTGCCCGCGAAAAGGGCTGGTACAAAGGCAAAGACAAGGATTTCAATTTTTCTGACGTATATGCCCCGGTCGATTTCGGCGGCGCCCGTTTCTGTGAAGTCCGTGTCTGGTCGTTCTTCAAATCGGTGAACAAAGACCTGAAGGGCTATATGGACTATGCCAGCGGCCATATCAAATACGACGAAACCTTGCCCGACGGCACGGTCAACGAAAACAAATTCCCGACCAACCGTATGCCGCTCTGGGTAAAACCCGACCACCTGATCGACATTCATGAGCTAATGGACTATATGCGTGACCACCTGGAGGGAACTGAACTCGACATGACGAAAGACCTGGGGGCAGGCCCCTGGGGCAGCCCGTACCGCTGGCGTCCGCTCACCTGGACCATCGACAGCGTGACCTACTGCAACGAAAGGGCTACGGCCACCCAGCAAACCGGTTTCTGGTTCCTGGCCCAGTCGCGTTCCTGGCTTCCCGACCAAATCGGGGGCATCTTCTGGTTCGGTGTGGATGATGCCGCCAGCAGTGTCCTGATGCCGATGTATGCCTCGATGAAACGCGCCCCGGAAAAGATGGCGGCCGGCTACGGCGCTATGATGGAATTTGTGGACGATGCCGCATTCTGGGTCTTCAACCAGATCTCCAACCTGGCCTACACCCGCTATTCCTATATCCATCCTGAAATCAGAGAGAAACAGCAGGAAACCGAAAAGAACTTCATCGCCATGATAGCCGAAGTAGACGAGAAGGCCAAATCGATTTACGAAGCCAACCCGGCAAAAGCCGTTGATTTTCTGACCGATTTCAGCGTGAATGCCGGCAACAATACGGTTGCAGACTGGAAAAAGTTCTATGGCTACCTGTTCACCCGCTTTATGGATGGCAATATCAAAACCGCAGTCCCTGTGCCCGAGGGTTATATCTACCATGCGCCAAAGGTCGAGCAGCCCGGTTACCCGGAATGGTACCTCAGGCTTATCGTTGAAACCACCGGCGACAAGCTGAAGGTGATCGGAGGCGGACATTAGGATTGGACGATTTGGAGATTTGGAGATTTGGAGATTTGGGGATTTGGGGATTTGGGGATTTGGGGATTTGGGGATTGGACGGTATGATTTTATAAATTATTAATCGGTGTTGATCCGTCGAATCCGTGTAAATTCGTGTTCTATTCGGAGCAATTGAATTTACACGGATTTTTTCATTTAAAGTCTTTTTGACATCACATTAAAATGCATTACCATTTTGATACAATCATCGAACGTGCTGGAACAAGTTCCGTGAAATACGACTTGCGAAAAGCCCTTTTCGGCAGAGACGATGTGATACCGATGTGGGTGGCTGACATGGATTTTGCCGTTCCGCACTTTGTTGAGGAAGCGGTTTTAAACCGCGCCAGGCATCCCATTTATGGTTATACGGCCATTCCTGAAAGCTACACGGAGGCGGTGGCCGGCTGGCAACAGAGCCGCCATAACTGGGAAATCGATAACAACTGGCTGTTTTTCAGCCCCGGTGTTGTCGCCGGCCTGAATATGATCGTGCAGGCCTTTACCCGGCCCGGTGATGCCGTAATCGTTCAGCCCCCGGTTTATTTTCCCTTCTTTTCGTGTGTTGAAAACAATGGCAGGAGGCTCGTTTTAAATCAGCTTAAAGAACAAAACGGCGACTATACCATCGACTTTGAAGATCTGGAACAGAAGATGAAGGCCGGGGCCAGGATGATGATCCTGTGCAGCCCGCATAACCCGGTAAGCCGCAGCTGGAGCAGGGAAGAACTGGAACGGCTGGGTGAAAAATGCCTTGAATACGGGATTCTGATGGTTAGTGACGAAATTCATGGCGACCTGGTATTCGGGCCTCACCGCCATATTCCCATGGCTTCCCTCTCGCCTGAGATAGCGGATAACACCATCACCTGCATTGCTCCGAGCAAAACCTTCAACCTGGCCGGATTATTCACCTCTTCCATCATCATCCCGAATGAAAAACTAAGGGAAACATTTAAAAAACACCAGGAGACCCTTCACCTCAGCCCGAACCTGTTCGGGCTTGTTGCGGCGGAAGCAGCTTACCGGGAAGGGGGTTCGTGGCTGGATGAGCTGATGCAATATCTGAAAGATAATATCAGCATCGTTTCCGGTTACCTTTCCCGGAATCTCCCTGACATCACCTTCAGTAAGGCAGAAGCCACCTATATGCTCTGGCTCGATTTCCGCAAAACCGGCATACCGCCGGCTGAAATGAAATCCCGCCTGGTGGAGAAGGCGGGGCTGGGACTTGTAGAAGGACCGGTATTCGGACAGGGCGGGAATGGATTTCAGCGTATGAATATTGCCTGTCCGCGCACTGTTCTGATCGGGGCATTAGAAAGATTACCCCTGGCACTCAATCCCTGACGGCAATTTTATTCTTATTTTTGTGTTAAATAATTGATTTATGGAAACCAATCCAAATACAAACATTTCCGGTGGCCGGTCAAATCGTACCTTAATCACGATCCTTGTGATTTCTGCGATCGTGGTCATTGGGCTGATAATCATTTTATTACAAACCAGAAGCAACCTGAAAGGCCTGCTGACAGAAAAAGAGCAGCAGCGGCAGGAACTTACGCGGGAACTGGATTCCCTCCTGGTTGAACACAATAAGGTCAAAACGGAATACGGGCGCCTTTCCGATTCGCTTGTTTCCAAAGACAGCGTGATCCAGGCCAATGCGGAGGAGATAAAACGGTTGCTGAACACGGAATGGGAATACTACAAAGTCAGGAAAAAGCTGGCCCAACTGCAGACTGTGGCACAGGGATATGTACTGCAGATGGATTCGCTTTACCGGGTCAACGCCAGCCTGACAGAGGAAAACACCGCGATCAAGAAAGATTTGAAAGATTTGCGCAAGGAAAAGGAGCAGATTGAAAGCGACCGCAAAGTGCTGACAGGCAAGGTGGAAATGGCCGCCGTCCTGAAAGCTTTCAATATGGACGCCGTCGGCCTGAGACTGCGCAGCGGCGGGGAGAAAGAGGTGACCACCGACAAAGCCCAGCGAATAGACCAGGTAAGGATCTGTTTCAACATTGCGGAAAATAAAATCGCCACTCCCGGCTCAAAAGAGATCTATATCCGCATTGCCCGTCCCGACCAGGAGATCCTGACTAAAAGTCAAATTGACGATTATTCTTTTGAGTACCAGGGCGAAAGATTGCAGTACTCTGTCATGGAGACCATTGAATACGAAAATGAGGAGCAGGAGGTATGCGTTTACTGGAAGAAAGAATACTCAAGCCAGGAGATGCAGGCGGGTCTTTACCATGTCGACATTTTCTGTGAAAATGCCGTTATCGGTCATACAACATTTACTCTGAGATAAAGGATTAACCAGAATTTTCGGTTTTAATCCGCTTCGCGAATCTGGGTCTGAATTTCTCCGCCCACCAGACCCAGAGCAGGAAAATCACTACATAAAAGAATGGCCTGAAAATATTGTCGTGGGCAAAATCCCAGTACTCTGGTAAAGTAATGGTCACAACGGCGAGGCCGCTTATCCTGAACAGGTTGGTGAGGTGGACAATGACAAGCCCCATCGGGATAAACCAGGCTTTATGCTTCCAGGGCCCGGGAAAGATAATCATCAGCAGCAAAAACTGCAGCATCGGTTTCAGTCCCGAACAGCTTTCGTTTATGGCAATGAAACCGGTGTTCTCAAAGTAGAAGAACCGGTTCTCCCCTTCTGTGAAAGGGATATTCAGGATATTGCCGATAATCACCGAGCTCTGGTTATAAACCACACTTGACATGAAATCATGAGCCCGGTGCATCAGCGGATTGACCGGCCAGTAATCGAGAATATTGACCCAGAAGCGGTAAGTAAAGTGAACGGCAAGGGTGATGATGATAAAGATTATCACATCCTTCAATACATATAGCTTATATTTTTTTATACTTTTGTTAAGCCCTTCGTATAACTTTTTCATCCTTTGCCAGTATCATGAGGAAGTATGCGGCTAAGGTAAGATTTTTTACAGCCTTTGTTTATTAATCCGGAGAAAATGTCCAATCACGGCCACCATCACAGAAGTCACCGCAGGCGCAGCGCCCTGGGCAGGTTTATTGACAGGCTGACAGGCCGGCGGCGGCGCAGTTCATTTCACCGTTCGGAATTCCCGGGAATCCATCTTCCCGGCGAAAAAGAAGAGGGAACCAGGAAATACCGGATCCCGGAAGAGAGAAGTGCTCCGGATACATCACCTGAAATTACCGGAACCGGCGCCAATGAAACAGCCGGGCAGTCAGCGTCAACCGGATCGTCTTCCCGCCGAAGGCGTAAGGAAAGCTTCTTTAAGCTCTACCTGAAAAAAAGGGCGCTGAGAAAAGAAGAGCAGTACAAAGAGAAAATGAGAAGGGCCCACCGGCGGAGATCAGAGAAAGAATACCGGAAACTGAACCAGGGCCCCGGATTAGGCAAAAAACTGCTTGACCTGGCCAGGGACGAAGAAGAGGCAGCAAAAAAGATACCCCTGCTGTCGAACCGGAGCCGCTTTTTCAGGAACATGACCATCGTGGTGAATTCGATGATGATCTTCATGATCACCTACGTACTGACCTACCTGTTCTACTGGCTGAGCTGTATGCTGGTGGCTTCCTGGTACGGGCTGGATTCCATCCTCTATTTCTACGATCTGAGATTCAATGATCACTCGCCGTTGTGGAGCCGGTTCAATATCCTGCTCATAACGGGTATTCCCCCGTTTCTGTGCCTGGTAGCTGGCGCTTTCCTGTACAAAGCCGTTTTCAAGATCAAAAGATTTGCCGGATTACAGAAACTTTTCATCCTCTGGTCGGCTTTCCATCTCCTGAACCATTTCTTCGGCGCTTTCCCGTCGGGTGTCGTAACCGACGAAGGGCTGGGCTATGTGGCCGCCTGGATGTACATGAACACCGCCGTGAAGTTCCTCTTCTCCCTGTTGTTTTTATTCGGATTGGGGCTGATCGGTTATTATTCCGCCAAACCGATCCTGGAAACATCCGACAGCCTGGGCCGGATCAAAGCGGAGAGAAAAACATCGTTTATGTTCTACCAGATGGGATTGCCGTGGCTCATCGGAACATTTTTGTTGCTTTTGCTCAGAATCCCCAAAAACTTCGATTACCCGTATGAAACCCTGATGTTCTTTACCATGGCGTTCCTGGTGGTTCCCCCTTTCTTCAACGAAAAGGTCAAACCGGAACTCAACCTGCTGAAAACCAAGAAAAAACGGCAGATAAACATCGGATACCTGGCCATGGTACTGGTACTGCTGGCTTTCCTGAGGATCATGCTGGGCATCGGGCTGCATTTTATCATCGAAATTTCCATTTCGATCTCACCGGCATCGGTCTAATTATTTGCGTCCGAAATCGGCCGGTATTTCCCCCCATATTGCCGTTTCCCATTTCAGGATCGTGTTCGGGTATTCGTTTGCATTCAGCCAGGCCAGCGCCCGGTCAACGAGCTCGAACAACGGTTCCGTTTTGGTGTTGCGGGGGAGTTTTGTCTTTACGGCCCGGTCTTTTACCCATTTGATGGCTGTCCGGGAATCGGTGTAAACAGGGATGTCTTTCCCTTCCTTTTTGAGATAGGCCAGTCCATGGACAATTCCCAGGAACTCCCCGATGTTGTTTGTCCCGAGCGGAAATGGACCCTTGTGGAAAATCTGTTTCCCCGACCGGGTAATTACGCCGCGGTATTCCATCACCCCCGGGTTCCCGCTGCAGGCGGCATCAACGGCGATGCTGTCCCAAACAGGGTTGGAAACCCCTGCTTTGGGTACAGGGTTGGAAACCCTTTTTCCGGCCGGCTTTACCCAGCCCGCTGAAAATGCCCTTTCTGCCTCTTGCTTTCCCGGAAACGACTTGTACCGGGCCCCCTCAACACCCTTTACCTGGGCTTCGCACTCTTTCCACGTGTCGTATATTCCCGCCTTTTTTCCCTTCCAGACCACATAAAATTTTTTTTCAGCCATCCCCGATTGTTTAACAGGCTAAAATAATCATCATTTCCGTTATTTTTGTTAAAAGGATAATGATGAATAAATATACGCTGTTATTATTGCTTTGCATAGCCCTCCTCACCTCCTGCGGCCCCCGGAAAATCTATGAAAAGCATTACGATATCCCCAGGATCACCTGGAGCCGTTTCGATGTCAGGACTTTCGATGTGGAGATTAAGGATATCAGCGCTTCCTATGATTTCTATATCGCCATCCGTCATCATACCGAAATCCCGTTTAAAAATATCGAGACAAAACTGACGATCTACACCCCCTCCGGGGAGATGCGGATGAACGAGCAAAAGATCGTCCTCCGTGATAATGAAGGTAAACTCCTGGGAAGCGGCATGGGCGACCTGTGGGATATAAAGCACCTGGCAAGGAAAGGGCTCAAATTCACCGAGAAGGGAACCTGCCGCGTCGAAATATCCAGCACCATGTCGAAAGCCGATCTGCCCGGCATCATCCAGGTGGGGCTGATCGTGGAGAAAGGGAACAGTGAACGGTGAACAGTGAATAGTGAACAGTGAACGGTGAACGGTGAACGGTGAACGGTGAATAGTGAACAGTGAACGGTGAACGGTGAACGGTGAACGGTGAACAGTGAATAGTGAACAGTGAACGGTGAACGGTGAACGGTGAACGGTGAACAGTGAACAGTAAATAGTGAACGGTGAACGGTGAACGGTGAACGGTGAACAGTGAACAGTGAACAGTGAACGGTGAACGGTGAACGGTGAACAGTGAATAGTGAACAGTGAACGGTGAACGGTGAACGGTGAACGGTGAACGGTGAACAGTGAATAGTGAATTAGGAATACTGATGTAAAACCTGAAACCTGGAACCTGGAACCTGGAATTATCTGAGTATTTCCAGCACTTTCGCCCGGTCGGCTACAAGCTGGTCTCTCAGGGCCGTAAGGTTTTCAAACTTGACCTCATCTCTAATCCTTTCGATAAAATAAATGATGATCCGGTCGCCGTAGATCTCTTCATCAAAATCAAAAATATTCACCTCAATGGTCAGGCTACCCACGTCGATTGTCGGGCGATACCCGATATTTCCCATCCCTTTGTAAGTCTTGCCGTGATGATCGACCAGGCAGGCATACACACCAACGGCCGAAATAAGCTTATACTCGTCTTCCTGTTCGATATTCGCGGTCGGAAAGCCGATGGTGCGCCCAATCCGGTTGCCGTAAACCACTTTTCCTGATATAGAGTAATTGTATCCCAGCAGGGAATTGGCCAGCCGGATATTTCCCTCGTTTAAAGCATTCCTGATCTTGGTGGAACTGACCGGTATCCCGTCGATGATCATGGCCGGCACCTCGCTGACCTCAAACCCGTGAATTTTTCCAAGACCCTTCAGCTCATTGTACCCTCCCAGCCGGTCTTTTCCGAAATGATGGTCATAACCGACGATCAGCTGGTGAATTTTAATCTTATCGACAAGGTAGCGGCGCACAAATTCGCCCGATGAGAGATTGGAAAACTCTCTGGTAAAAGGGATGATGATCAGATGATCGATCCGGCTCCGGCTGATGATCTCGTATTTGCGTTCCTGGGTATTGATAAAGCGGAGGTTCTTGCTGTCGGGATGGATCACCAGGCGGGGATGCGGATAAAAGGTAACTACCACAGTTTCTCCTCCGCACCGGAGTGCCTCATTGCGCATGGCATCAAAAATGGCCTGATGCCCGCGATGGACTCCGTCAAAGGTCCCCACCGTCACAACCGGGTTGGGTACCGGCTGAAAAAGATCGATGCTGTGGTATATCTTCAAAGCTTTATGACAACTTTACGACTACTTTACGACTACTTATCAAGTCCAACCAGTTTATTTTCGAGCAAATACTCTGCTATTTGCACCGCATTGGTCGCCGCCCCTTTTCGCAGGTTATCCGATACAATCCACATATTCAGCCCGTTAGCAATTGTAAGATCGCGCCTTATCCTCCCCACAAATACTTCGTCTTTTCCCCTTGCCGTAATGGGCATCGGGTATTCCGCTTTCGCGGGATGGTCGATTACGGCAATCCCTTTCTCATTCGCCAGTATCCTCAGCACTTCTTCCGTTTCAAATGGCTGTTCGAATTCCACGTTGACCGATTCGGAGTGCCCGCCGTAAACCGGGACCCTGACAACTGTCGCGGTCACTTTGATCGAATCGTCGCCGATAATTTTCCGGGTCTCGAAATCGAGCTTGACCTCCTCGGTCGTGTAGCCGTTATCGGTAAAATCGCCGCCGTGGGGGATCACGTTCAGGTCGATCGTATGCGGGTAGAATTTCGGCCCGACGATCCCTTTCCGTTCATTCTCGAGCTGCAGGTAGCCTTTTGCGCCGCTTCCCGTCACCGACTGGTAGGTGGAAACCACTACTCTTCTGATCGTAAACCGCCGGTGCAGCGGGGCCAGGACCATCACCATCTGTATCGTGGAACAGTTTGGGTTGGAGATGATCTTGTGCGATGAATTGAGGATGTGAGCATTGATTTCGGGGACTATGAGCGGGATCTCCGAATCCTGGCGCCAGGCCGAGGAGTTGTCGATCACCGTGGTACCGGCAGCGGCAAACAGCGGCGCCCAAAGGCGTGAAGCGGCCGCCCCGGCAGAGAAAAGCGCGATATCGGCTCTTTTTTCGACCGCTTCCTGCATACCGATCACCGGGTGCTCCTTGCCCCGGAATGAAACTATTTTTCCAACGGAACGCTCCGAAGCGACCGGGTAAAATTCGATATGGCCAGGGCCCGATTCACCGAGGACTTTTACCATTTCACTGCCGACAAGGCCGGTGGCGCCGACCACACAAATTTTCATACGGGGTTGTTTGAACGGTGCAAAAATAGTGAATTTCCAAAAAAATTTGGAGGTGACCGGGTATAAATAGGCCAAAAATCGGATTAACAGAGAAAAGACTATGAAGAAACACCTCCTTTTCTTTGTTATGATCCCCGTCTGCCTTGCAGCGCAGGTGCGCGACGATTTCTCCGACGGTGATTTCACGACCGGTCCGGCCTGGCAGGGCGACCTGGTGCATTTTACGCTGAGCTATTCATCGGCGGTACCGGAAAACCAGCGGCCGGCGCTGCAGTTGAATGCCCCTGCGGCCGGCATTTCGTCTCTCCGGCTGGCCGAGCCTTTCTCCGGTGACCTGGAATGGCAGTTCTGGATCAAAATGAGCTTCAATACCAGCAGCAGCAATTTTGCACGGATCTACCTCATGACAGATTCCCCCGATCCGCAGCAACCCCTGAACGGTTATTTCATCCAGGCCGGCGGAACCAGCGACAGCGTGAGCTTCTGGCGCCAGGATTCCGCTGTTTTTACAGAACTGTTGAGGCTTGGCCTGGCATATACCGGCAATTCGACCAATACGTTACGGTTGCGCATCACCCGGGATTCGGAAGGTAACTGGAAATTCTTCTGCAACACCGCCGGGGGAATGTCGCTGCAACCGGCCGGGGAGTGCGCCGATACCGTTTTCCCGGAAGGAAATTATTATTCCATCTATTGCCAGTACACTTCCTCCAATATTACGAAATTCTATTTCGACGACATCTATGCCGGCCCGTTGATCATCGACTCTATTCCGCCTGTATTGCTAAAAGCAAAGGCGCTAAACCCTTCCATCGTCCTCCTGGAGTTCAGCGAACCGCTGGATGCGACTGCGGCCGGAAATCCGTTGAACTACCTTTTCGATGAGGGGATTGGCCATCCGGCGGAAGCGCTGTGCCTGGCCGATCCATCGCAGGTGCTGCTGAAACTCGCCAACATCCTGGCCAGCGGAACCGCCTGTTCGCTGACTATCACCGGAATCCGCGATATTGCCGGGAATGAGGCGCCGCTGGTCATTGTTCCGGTTTTGTACTATGAAATACAGCCTTACGATATCATCATCACCGAGATCATGGCCGATCCCTCCCCGCCCCTCGACCTGCCGGAGTTTGAATACCTTGAGTTGCACAACCGGAGCGGCTTTGCCATTGACCTCGAAGGCCTTTCACTGGGGATATCCTCATCGGTTCATGACCTGCCATCCGTTATGCTGAATCCGGGCCATTTCGTCATTCTCTGCAGCGACGACGCTTACGGCATCCTTCACTACCTTGCCCCGGCCATCGCGATCCCTTCGTTCAACCTCCCGAACTCCGGGGCGGAGCTGCATCTCAGGGATTCTGCCGGCTTAACGGTCTGTTATCTCCAATACGACCTTTCGTGGTATGGCGATGATGCGAAAGATGACGGCGGATGGGCGCTGGAGATGGTCGACACAGGCAATCCCTGCGCCGGCCGGGAAAACTGGACCGCCTCGTACGCAATGGAGGGAGGTACGCCCGGAAAGCCCAATTCTGCTTACGCCACCGAACCCCTTCCCCGCACGGTCCTTTCCTGCTGCCTGCTCAGCGATACGCTGTTGTCCGTGATTTTCAGCGAATCGCTCGACAGCCTTTCAGCCACCGATCCGGACTTTTATGAGGTCACGCCTTACACCGGCGCTCCTGTTTCGGTGTCGTTCTCCTCTCCGGATCATACCACCGCCCTCCTTGCTTTTGATGTGCCATTTATTTCCCGGCAGTCGTTTACCCTGTCGGTGAAACCGGGAATGGCCAATTGTACCGGTATCCTTTCGGAAGAGTTTACGGAAAAGGCTTTTGCGCTGCCGGAATTGTCGGAACCCGGCGAAATCGTCATCAATGAGGTGCTGTTCAATCCGAAAGACGACGGCGTCGATTATGTCGAACTTTATAACCGGTCGGAAAAGGCTATCAACCTGGAGAACTGGCTGCTGGCTTCCATCAGCACAGATCCGGCCGGGATTGCCGATACGCAGGCATTGACGATCATTGCCGGCTGCCGGGTGATGCTCCCGGGAGAGTACCTCGCGCTCTGCTCCGATCCCGGAATGGTTCAGAACCAGTATGAAACACCAGCCCCGGAAGCATTGATGGAAATGAGCTCTTTCCCTTCCTTCAATAATGATGAAGGATATGTTCTTCTAATGGATGATAACGATCAAAAGATCGACGGGATGAGGTATTCGGAAGAGATGCATTTCCTGATGCTGTTGTCGTACGATGGGGTTTCGCTGGAGCGGATCAGCCCGGAGCGCTCCGCTGACGACGCCACCAACTGGCACTCCGCCGCGGAAACATCGGGGTTCGGCACCCCGGGCTATCGCAATTCGCAATACCTCGCGGCCGTTCCGGAAGAAACAAGCGCCATTTCGGTGGAGCCCATGGTCTTTTCCCCTGATGGCGACGGCAAAGACGACAACCTGGGCATTTTTTTCGACTTTACTTCTCCCGGTAAACTCCTGACGATCATTATTTTTAATGCAAACGGGTACTTTGCCCGGAAGCTGGCCGACAATGAGCTGCCCGGATCATCTGCCTTTTACTCCTGGGATGGAACACTCGATGACCGGACGCCGGCGCCCGACGGGATTTACGTGATCCTTGCGGAAGTCCTGGGAATGGACGGGAAGATGAACCGGTACAAAAAAGCGTGTGTGCTGGTTCGCGGACGGTGATCAATAGCTGGCAAAGGCAATCGTGACCACGCTGACCTTAACGCCCGGCACGTCGAGCAAAGCCCGTGCGCAGGCTTCGAGGGTGGCGCCGGTGGTCAGCACGTCGTCCACAAGCAAAACATGCTGGTAGCGAAGCTTTTCCGGGTTTCTGACGGCAAAGATGTTCTCTACGTTCTCCCAGCGGTCGTAGCGCGATTTGCGGGTCTGCGTCTTTGTGTTGACCCTGCGGTACAGGGCTCTCGTCTCAAGCCGGCCCGTCATCACCGATGCCAGCCCTTCGGCAAATGCTTCGCTCTGGTTGTATCCTCTTTTCCGCTTTTTGGCCGGATGCAGCGGAACCGGGATGATCAGGCCGGCATCGCGGAAAGGAGCGGCGAATTTCAGGTCGAGGCCGTACCACTGGCCAAGCCTGACGCCAATCTCTTCTTTCCCTTTATATTTCAGCAGATGCAACAAATGCTGCACCGTGCTCCCCTTCTGGAAATAGAGATACGACGCCACCCCCTCCAGGTTCACCCGCCCCCAGAACACTTTGTTCAGCGGATTATCGGGATCGTTGTGAAAATAGGTTTTGGGAAGGTGAAAATGGCAGATGGAGCAGATGGCATCTTCGCCTCTCAGCAAATGTTCGCCACAGGCCAGGCACAGCTTCGGGAAAAACAACCCGGACAGGTCATTGGCAAGGGCAAGTATTTGTTTTATCATTTTATTGGATTTTTTGAAGATTTATGCAACGTCGTTTTTTAACCACAAAGGCGCACGAAGTACCCCACAAAGGCGCACGAAGGGTACCATAGAGGCGCACAATATATCTGTTTAGATAATCAGAACCTTTGTGTGCCTTCGTGAAATCCTTTGTGCGCCTTAGTGGTTATTATAATTAATCCGGTTTTTCAGCAAAAAATACCCGCCTCCCCCGAAAAATATTACCTTTGGCTTGATCCAGAGCGGAATATGAAGAACGAAATCCTCGAAGCGGAGAACCTGTCGGTGACTTTCCGGAATGGAAACGAAACGGTTAATGCTGTCGGACAGGTCAGTTTTACTCTCCGGAAAGGAAAAACCCTCGGGATCGTCGGCGAGTCGGGATCGGGGAAATCGGTCACGGCGCTGGCCGTGATGAACCTGCTGCCGCCCAATGCCTTGCTCACCGGAAACCTTTTCCTGACGAACCACGACGGGGCACGGACCGGTCTTACCGCGCTGAGCCGCCGCCAGTGGCAACAGATCCGTGGAAACCGGATCTCCATGATCTTCCAGGAACCGATGACCAGCCTCAACCCGGTGATGCGGTGCGGCAAACAGGTAACGGAAGCTATCCTGGCCCACCAGCCGGTAACGCGGAAACAGGCGCGGGAGAAGACACTCGATCTGTTCCGCGAGGTGTTGCTTGCCGATCCCGAAGGCGCTTTCACCGCATATCCCCATGAACTTTCCGGCGGCCAGAGGCAGCGGATCATGATCGCCATGGCCCTGTCGTCCGGTCCCGATATTCTCATCGCCGACGAGCCGACCACCGCCCTCGACGTGACCGTTCAGCAAAGCGTCATCCTCCTGCTGAAATCGCTGCAGCAGAAGTACAACCTCGCCATTCTGTTCATCACCCACGATTTAAACCTGGTGAAAAGCATTGCCGGCGAACTGCTGGTCATGCACAAAGGCCGGGTCGTTGAAACAGGGAGTGTGGAGGAAATTTTCGGCCGTCCGAAGCATCCGTATACGGTTGAATTACTGAATTCCGGGACGTTGCAGAAAGAGGCCCCGGTACAGGTCCGTGAAACCCGTGTTCCGGTGCTGCAAGCCAGGGGTGTTACTGCCGTATTCCGGGGAAAGCGCAAAAGGAAAGATGTGAAGGCCGTCGACAATGTGAGCCTGGAGGTTTACGCCGGCGAAGCGCTGGGCCTGGTCGGCGAATCGGGATGCGGCAAGACCACGCTGGGGCGGACCCTGCTGAAGCTGACCGAACCCGACCGCGGCACCATCCTTTTCGGGGACCAGGAGCTGAATAAACTCAGGAAAGGAACGCTGAAGCGGTTCCGCAAAGAGGTCCAGATCATATTCCAGGATCCGTATTCTTCCCTGAACCCGAAAATGACCGTCGGCGCGGCCCTGACAGAGCCCATGACCGTTCACGGGATCGGGAAAACACAGAGGGAAAGGAGAGAAAAAGCGGTCAATCTGCTGCAAAAAGCCGGGCTCGACGAATCGTTCCTCTCCCGCTACCCGCATGAGCTCTCCGGCGGCCAGAGGCAGCGGGTGTGCATCGCCCGGGCCCTCTCGGTCGAACCCAGGCTGATCGTTTGCGACGAGTCGGTCTCTGCGCTCGACGTCACAATCCGGGCACAGGTGCTGAAGCTGCTCAAATCGCTGAAGGAAGAGCTCGGTCTCACGCTGATATTTATCTCGCACGACCTGTCGGTGGTCCGCTATATCTCCGACCGCATCGCCGTGATGAAAGACGGCAGAATCATCGAACTGAACCATTCTGAAGAAATCTGGCGGAATCCCCGGTCACAATTCACAAAAGACCTGATTTCCGCCATCCCAAAATGAAATAAAAAATGAAAAACGCAAAACGCAAAACGAATAAAGGGGCCCGTCCCCGCGGTAAAAACGCATTTGCCGACAGTGTGGTGAATGTTTTCGCAAAAGCCCCGTCGCGGGCGCTGAACCACAAGCAGGTAGCCGCAGCCCTCGGCCTGAAAGACAGGGCCAGCAAAGACCTGGTGAACATCATCCTCGTAGAGCTGATCGAAGACGGCACACTCGACGAGATCAGGCGCGGGAAATTCAAGCTGAGCGCCGCTTTCGTCAAAGAGAGTCCGGCGCTGAAAAAGTATATCACCGGGAAAGTCGACATGAAAGGGACCGGCAAAGCCTATATTATCAACGACGAGGGGGGCGAAGATATCTACATCGCGCCCAACAACACCTCGCGGGCACTGAACGGCGACCGGGTGAAGGTACTGCTGTTTCCGCAGCGGAAAGACCGTAAACCCGAAGGGCAGGTCATCGAGATCATCGAGCGGGCCAAGGAGCAGTATGTCGGCATCATCGATGTGTCGAAGCATTTTGCTTACCTGGTAGCCGACAATACCTCGATGCCGGTTGATATCCTTATCCCGAAAGAGGGGATCAACAACGCCGTTTCGGGGCAGAAAGTCATCGTGAAGATCACCGACTGGCCCGAGCATTCGAAAAATCCCGTCGGAACCGTCGTGCAGGTGCTGGGAACGCCCGGCGACAACGACGTGGAGATGAAATCGATCCTGGCCGAATTCGATTTCCCGTGGGTCTTCCCGGAGAAGGTGGAACAGGAGGCGGCGAAGATCGAAAGGGGGATTACGGAGGATGAGGTGAAGAAGAGAAGGGATTTCCGCGACGTTTTCACCATCACGATCGATCCGCCCGACGCCAAGGACTTCGACGATGCGCTGTCGCTGAAAAAGCTGCCCAACGGCAACTTCGAGGTGGGCGTTCATATCGCCGACGTCTCCTTCTATGTGAAAGAGGGCGGGCTGATAGATAAAGAGGCGTTTGACCGGGGCACTTCCGTTTACCTGGTCGACCGGACGATCCCGATGCTGCCTGAGAAGCTCTCCAATGACCTCTGTTCGCTCGTAGCCCACACCGACAAGCTTTGCTATGCCGCCGTATTTGAACTCAACGACGGGGCTGAAATTCAGCAGCAGTGGATCGGCCGCACCGTGATCAACTCAAACCGTCGTTTCAATTATGAAGAAGTCCAGCAGATCATCGAAACGGAGCAGGGAGAGTTTTCGGACGATATCCTGGTTCTTCACCGGCTGGCGACAAAGCTGCGCGAGGAACGGTTCCGCAAAGGTTCGATCAATTTCGAGAGCAATGAAGTGAAGTTTGTCCTGGATGAAAAAGGAAAACCGCTGGGTGTTTATATCAAAGAGCAAAAGGAATCGAACCGGCTGATCGAGGATTTCATGCTGCTGGCCAACCAGAAAGTGGCGGAGCTGATCGGCAAAGCCAAAGCGGGTCAGAAGGCCAAAACCTTCGTTTACCGCATCCACGACACGCCCAGCCAGGAAAAGCTGGCCACATTCTCGCAGTTTCTCTCCAAGCTGGGCTACAAGCTGAATATCGAGAACCGTAAAGGGCTGGCTTCATCGTTCAACAACCTCTTCAAGCAGATTGAGGGGAAAGGCGAGCAGACCATGATCGAGACCATTGCGATCCGGACAATGGCCAAGGCGGTGTATTCCACGGTGAACATCGGCCACTACGGGCTCGGGTTCAAATTCTACACCCATTTCACCTCCCCGATCCGCCGCTATCCCGACCTGATGGTTCACCGCTTGCTGGATCATTACCTGCAGAAAGGAGGTTCGGTCGGGCAGGAGGAGTACGAGAAGAAATGCGAACATTCGTCGGAGATGGAGCGGATGGCGGTGGAGGCGGAGCGGGCGTCGGTGAAGTACAAGCAAGCCGAGTACATGCTCGACAAGATCGGCGAGGAGTTTTTCGGGCTGATCTCGGGCGTGAGCAAATGGGGCATTTACGTGGAGTTGCTGGAAAGCAAATGCGAGGGTATGGTGCGGCTGCGCGACCTGGCCGACGACTACTACTTCCTGGATGAGGAGAACTACCAGGTGATCGGCCAGCGTACCGGATTCCGGTACAAGCTGGGCGACAAGGTGAAGATCAGGGTGAAGAAGATCGATTTATCGCGGAAAGAGATGGATTTCCAGATTGTGAACGATGCGCCGGTTAAGGTGCAATATCCGGGGAGGAGAAGGAAATAATTTGAAGTGCCGAATCGTGTAATGATCAACGACTCACCACGAAATTCCCTCCTTTTACCCGCCGCCCGTCCTGCAGAATTGAGATAAAGTAAATGCCAGGAGGCAGGCCGGAAACGTCGAGCTTCCAGCCCAACCAGCCCCCTCCCCGACCCTCCCCCATAGCGGGGGAGGGAGTATTCGGAGCCAAAACTTCCCGCCCGAAAATATCGTAAATCATCAATGTCCAATCCCCTCGTAAATCGACAATCGACAATCGACAATCGACAATCCCTGACGCCGGGTTCGGCCAGATATCCAAATTGCTTTTATCGACATCATATAGTCTTACATTCTTATCGTCATCTTTGATCCCCACCGTCGTATCGCACCCCTCAAAATCACATCCTATGCTATCAAGTTTGATTACCCAGGCATCCCGGTTGCCAGTATCGGGTAACATTGGAAACACATCGCCACAAGCAATCAAACTATGGTCTGTTGTTTCGATAACATCTCTTATCCAATTTCTGCTTTCCGGTCCGGTTAAATAGTTGTATTCACGGTACCAAAGACTATCTCCATTCTCGTTAACTTTAAGTATCCAACCCGAGTAATGTGGAAAGTCCACCGGACAATATCCCCATGCTATTATTTCACCATCTTCAAGTACTCTTATATTTATTAAATCGTTGTAATGCTTACTGATACCATATTTCTTATCCCAGAGAACTTCGCCGTCATTATCCAGTTTTGCAATATTAATCCTGTTTAGTGCTTCATTTCCCGCCATTATATCTCCATAGGTTGAGCCCATAATAATATTGCCATCGCCTGATCGGGCAAGGAATGCTGCATCATCTAAAAGTGGTCCGCCCATAAATTGGACCCATTCCTGGTTGCCTGCACTATCGGTCTTAATGATAACCGGATTTCCTGTTTCCGGTTGACCGATGGTATACATAAATCCGCCAAGCGCAAACCCACCATCCGTAGTTTGAATGACGGAATAACCTGTACATAATGTGTAAGATCCGTAATGGAATAGTTTATGCCATAATTTATTTCCGGCGCTATCCGTTCTCATTAAGAGCATATAACTTCCATTCATGTATCCGCCGAAAATCAAATCATTATTTGAACAAATGTCCATCTGGTTGAATAGCATCGAGGTGTCCGGAATACTATCGAGGTTCAGGTCATATTCTTTGGTCCAAAGTGTATCAAATGACAGGTTAAGTTTCATCAGTAGTCCTACATCATAGTTTTCTGGTTGCCAATAATTTATTGATCCGGCTAAGTAGAATTCATTGTTATTTTTCACTTGCAAATAGCCACCTGGCCAGCCAAGATAATAATCGACTATTGTATTCCCATAGCATTTATATAGTAAAGGATTTCCTTCGTTGTCGATTTTCATAATAGGAATCTGACGTCGCCAATAAATAGTAGTATCAACCGTAAACCCAAATAATGCGTATCCATCAGACAGTTGCAGGATTCCTGTCGTTCCACTCCAGGCCTCTTCGCCGTAATCCTGACAAAGATTGTATCTTTTGTTAAAATAATCGGGTTGGCAAATAGAACCCTCAGGATAACTTATCAGAATGATAAAAATCAGGCAACTTTTTAAAAGTCTCATGGCTATTCGTGATTGATAATAAGCTTCTGGACGTCGATGTGCCCCTCACTATCCAGGTACCGGATGAAATACATTCCAAACAGTTTCTGTTGCCGGATTATGAACATTTCTTTTATTGAAGTATGAATAAATCATTAAAAACGTCAGCCGGCTGATTACGTAATAAAGATAGATTATCCTGTTAGGGAAAGCAAGGGATTTCCAACATTTTCACTGCAACAATATTGGATCACCTGCGGTGAAGGTTCCAAATTACAAATTACAAATTACAAGTACAACCTTATTACTACCATATGACGCTCGCGCCAGCGAGCCAATGACGCGAACGAAGTGAGCCAATGACCAGTGACCCCTCAGTCTTTCTCCTTCGTCAGCAAACTGACAACCAGCCCCACCAGCGGCGAAAACATAAAACTCAGGAAAAACGACCATTCTTCCCCGATGCGCCGCTTCTTGCCGACTTTCTCGGCAACGACCAGGGCCAGGATGTACCAGGCGGTGAACAGGATGCTGAACCAGATTGCATTCATGGCCGTCAGGATTTAGTAGAAAAAGATGATGAGAAAAATGACCGGTACCACGATGCCGAGCACCGTCAGCCAGGCTCCCCGGCCCGTAATGCCCTTGGCTCCCCGCACCAGGAACAGCCCCGTGATCGCCAGGATGATCAGCGCGCCGGCAAAGACGTCGGAGATCCATGTCCAGCTCTCCTGCGGGTTGTAATGCAGGTAATTCATCTCCCGGAAAAAGGGCCGGCGCGTGACTTTCTCCAGCAGCCCGTTGCCGGTTTCGGTGTTGATTACCACCGACCCGCCTTTCAGAAACACCTTGAGCTGGTCGCTCTGCGGGAAATAATGATTCTTGTAGCTCCGCCGCTCCCCGATCTCATCCATCAGGCTGCGGACCTCTTCCTTCGATATCCCTTTCTGTATCCTCGACGGATTATCGAGCGTGATCTCCTTCCGGACAATGATGTAATTGGAATTCCATTCCGAAATGTGGTTCAGGGCAATCCCCGAAATAGAATAAACAAGGGTCAGTCCGAAAAACAAATACCCGAAATCACGGTGGACAACCCTGAACCATTTCCTCCACTGAAACTGCATCATCTTATTCTTCCACTATGCGGAACGAGTTGCACGAAATCGCATACTGGGGCTTGTGGTAGTAATTTTTATGATCGGTATCCTCGGTCGCCTTTTCCGCATCCGGAACAACCTCTTCTTCGATCGGTTCGATAACGCCATTCACCACGACAACGCTGCCTTCCACCTCCGGCTCGAATACGCTGACCTTATCGCTGGCATTGATCTTTACCCTCATCTCCGGGTCTTCCCCGATGATGAACATCTTCTTTCCGCCATGCCTGCAAACATGGATGACCATCCCCTTGATCTCGACCAGGCCGCCGATGTTTTCAGAAGCATAATCCTGGAACTTCTCCGGGGTTATGACTACAGCGCTGCCCTCGTCTGCCTTCGCTTTGACATCCTGGGCAAAAATCGCATCTGTTGTAAAAAACAATACGGCTAATACAGCTAAAAATGTGAATTTTTTCATATGTTCTTTCTTTTATTGGTTTTGCGTGCAAATTTAACAAAAGTTTTAATTCTCATCCGGGCGGGTGCCTGCCACCTGGATCCCGTCGTACCGCACCTCGGCGCCATCACTGTACGACACGACGATGAACGGCGTCCCGTCGGGATTGTAGGTGATCCAATCGCCCTCCTTCCGGCCGTTCACATACTCCCCTTCTTCCTTCTTCATCCCGTTTTCCCAGTAATAAATATGCTTTCCGTGAGGATTATCCTCAATGTAACGGCCCTCAAAACGTAAGGTTCCCTGCTTGCCGTCGGGCGACAGGTCGCGGTAGCGCCACATGCCGTTGCGCATCCCGTCGGTATAGCTTCCCTCCGTCTCGTTGTCGCCGACTTTGTAGTACCAGTCGCCGTCTTCCCGGCCTTCAATGTACTTTCCCCGGGTGATGATGTTTCCCGATTCGTCGTACTCCTTCATATCGCCATCCGCCAGCCCGTTGAAATAGGTCTCTTCCCGCAGAAGCTGCCCGCCGGCGTAGTACCACCGCCACTCCCCTTCCGGTTTGCCTTTGAAATAGCTTCCCTCCTGCTCTGTCTGTCCGTTCGGATGGTAAAACACCCACGGACCCTCTTTCAGGTCTTTGTTGTATTTTCCCTGCGCCCTGAGCTTGCCGTCGTCGTAATATTCCTTCCAGAAACCGTCGCGCTCCCCCTTCTCCGTCACAACACCCTCGCCGATCATGATGCCGTTGCGGAAAATGTACGACTTCTCCACCGTGCCGTCTTCGGCATATTCCCGCCGGATCCCCTCCGGCTTGCCCTCTTTGTTGTAAGTCGCAGCAACCTTGATCTTACCATCGGGGTAGTAATCTTTCCGGACCTCCAGTTTCACCAGCTCCGCCACATTCTCCTGCTTCACCCCGTCGGCAAATTTCGACGTGGTCAGCAGGTTGCCGTTGCGGTCATACTCCTTGAAATAGCCGTTCTCCATGCCGTGCTTGTAGCTCCCCTCCATCCGCAACGTCCCGTCGTCGTAAAAGTATTTCCACGGACCGTGTTTCCTGCCGGTGTTGTCGTAACGGTTGATGATCTCCCGGCCGGTGATGAAACCGCTTTTGTACGTGATGATCGTGATGACCCTGCCATCGGTATCAAACTCCTTCGACATTCCCTCTTCCAGCCCTTCCCTGAAATTTACCTCCTTTTTCAGCTTCCCGTCGGGGTATAAATATCTCGTCAGACCGTTCTTAATATCATTTTTGAACATCTCTTCGATGATCTCGTCTTCCCGCCAGGTTTTCCGGATACCCTCTTTTTTTCCCTTCAGATAATTGATTTCCAGGGCTGTTTTTCCATTTTCATCATAGAATTTCCAGGCGCTGTCGAGTTCAAAATCTTTCCTGTTCCCTTCCGAAACCAGTTTCCCCGCTTCATTATACGTTTTCCAGTAACCGTCCGGCTTCCCGCTGCGCATCGTCCCTTCACTCGATTTATTCCCGTTCGGATAGTAAAAAACCTGGTAGCCGTCAGAAAGGGTCTTTGCCTCTTCCTGCGCATATCCTGAAATGCTAAAGCCAATGAATATCCATAACAAAATTCCGGGAAGAGGTTGTCTTAAAAGTCTAAATATTTGCTCTTTTTGGGTAGTCCGACGACTGAAGCCGTCGGTTCCAACCTTCATAAAATCATAGGAACCAACGGCTTTAGTCGTTGGAGCACTATCTATTGTCAGACCATCATTTGAAATATCAGACTTTTGAGACACCTTCACTACCTTAAACCACTTCATATCAATCTGGCTTTTTTCGAGATTTCGAGCATTCTCTCTATCGGTAACCGCGCCTTTTCCATCAAAACCGGATCCATTACGATCTCCGGACGTTCATTTTTCAGGCACAGGTAGAGTTTCTGCATCGTGTTCAGCTTCATGTAAGGACAATCGTTGCACGAGCAGGTTTCGTCGGACGGAACGATGATGAATTCCTTTTCCGGCGACGATTTCCTCATCTGGAAAAGAATTCCCGTTTCCGTGGCGACAATATATTTCCTCGCATCATCGTTGATCGTAAAATTCAGCAATGCTGTTGTAGATCCAACAAAATCGGCGATTTCAAGAATCGGGGCCTTGCATTCGGGATGGGCGATCAGTTTGGCGTCGGGGTTCTGTATTTTTAGTTTGATGATGGCTTCTGTCTGCAGGATGTCATGGACTTCGCAGGTACCGTCCCATAAAACCATGTTTCTTCCCGTAATGCGGTTGATATAACCGCCCAGGTTCTTATCCGGAGCAAAAATGATCTTCTGGTCCTTCGGAAATGATTCGACGATCTGAACGGCATTTCCCGAAGTACAGATGATATCCGATACCGATTTTACCGCAGCGCTGCAATTTATATAGGAAATTACAATATGTCCGGGGTGTTGTTTGATGAATTCGGTAAATGGTTCGTAAGGACAATTGTCGGCTAGCGAACAGCCCGCTTCCATATCCGGAATCAGCACTTTTGTACCCGGGTTGAGAATTTTAGCCGTTTCCGCCATAAAGTGCACCCCGGCAAAAACAATGATATCCGCATCCGATTTGGCGGCCTCTTGTGCCAGGCCCAGGCTGTCGCCCACATAATCGGCAATATCCTGGATTTCATCTACCTGGTAATAGTGGGCCAGGAGGATGGCGTTCTTTTCTTTCCGTAACCGGATAAATTCCTTTTTAAAATTGATCTTTGTATTCTGACTGACTGGTTCCGCCATCTTTTATCAATTCCTTATTAATATTAAAGTTTAAAGAAATTTATTCTTTTTATTATGCCTGTTGATAATGATGAAAACTTATCCTTCAAAAATTTGACAAACCGAGTTATTCAATTTTGTTAACAGGTATTTTCTGCAAATTTCTTTATTATTATTTGATTTTCGGAAAATTAAGAATTATTAACAACCTGTCGATAACCCGGGGTGTTAAAAAATTCAGGGTTATGAACAGGTTGAGGATGTTTATAAAGAGGGTGAATTTTCTTCATATCTCATCATAAAAACCGGATAAAATCGATTTTAACGCGAATTTTTTATTTGTTAACAAAACCGGTGCCATTTATACAGGGTTATTAACAGCTTTTAACAGGTCAATGTTAGTTTCTGTTTATGTCTTAAAAATGTTTAACCGCAAAGGCGCACGAAGGGCCTTCACAAAGGCACACCAAGTCATTGATTAGCAGGATAAAACCTTTGTGTTCCTTAGTGTAATCCTTTGTGCGCTTTTATGGTTAAATAAAAGACCTTTAATACAACCTGAAGAGAATTTTTATGGTGAATAAAGGTTAACTTTGCTTAAAACAATCAGTTAATAGTGAAAGAAAAAACGAGTATAATCCCGATTGCCTGCGATCATGGCGGATATGAACTGAAAGAGTTCATAAAGATGAACTTATTGAAAGATGGATATGGCATAAAAGATTTTGGCACCGATGGTCCGGAGAGTGTCGATTATCCCGATTTTATCCATCCGCTGGCGAAAGGGGTCAATGATGGCGTTTATCCCCTTGGTATCATCATCTGCGGGAGCGGGAACGGCGCCCAGATGGTGGCCAACAAATACCCGAACGTCAGGGCGGCGCTGTGCTGGAATGAAGAGATTGCCCGCCTGGCGCGGCTTCACAACAACGCCAATATCCTTTCCCTTCCCGGACGGTTCGTTTCTAAAGAAGAAGGATGGAATATGGTGAAGGTTTTCCTGGAAACATCTTTCGAAGGCGGCAGACATCAGAAGAGAGTGGAAAAAATTAATTTTAAATTCTGAATTTGAATTTTTAATTGAACTGTTGTTGTCATGGAATTGCAGAAAAAGTTTCTGAAAGACGCGGAAAAAGTTGCTTTCGATCCGGAGCACCGGCGGAAGCTCAATCATAACATCTCGAAATACCAGGTCAATGTAGAAAAAGGGAAGAAACAGTTCAATGATCTGGAGCTGGCGCGGAAGAAAGCCGCCAATACCCGGCACAAGATCCTCAACGATCTCGACAAGTACCTGATCGAATTCGAGAGCAATTTTGAAAAGAACGGGGGAAAGGTGATCTGGGCCTCTACGGCAAAAGATGCCGTTAAGGAGATCATGGCCATCATGAAGAATACAAAGGCTGTTTCGGTGGTCAAATCGAAGTCAATGATGACCGAGGAGCTGGAGTTGAACGAGATACTGGAAAAGAAGAAGATCGAAGCCATTGAGACCGACCTGGGCGAATTCATCGTGCAACTGGCCGGCGAAAAGCCGTATCACATCCTGACCCCGGCGATGCACAAATCGAAGGAGGATGTGGCGAAGCTGTACCACGAAAAGTTCGGTATGCCGCTTGATTCAACGCCGGCAGCCATTGCCGCCTACACCCGGAATTACCTGAGGGAGAAATTTCTCAGCGCCGGCGTAGGCATTACGGGGGCCAACTTTCTGTTGTCGGACCTGGGCGCCGTGTGCCTCACCGAGAACGAGGGCAACGGCCTGATGTCGATGTCGTTTCCGAAGGTGCACATCGTCATTGCCGGCATTGAGAAGATTTTGCCTTCGATCAGCGATCTGCAGTTGTTCTGGCCGCTGCTGGCCACCATGGGGACAGGGCAGAAGGTCACAGCCTACAACAGCATTGTGTTTGGTCCTCGGCACGAAGACGAGGCCGACGGGCCTGCGGAGATGTACGTGGTGTTGCTGGATAACCGGCGCACCGAGGTGCTGAAGCAGGAGAAGGTACGGAGAGCGCTGTCGTGCATCCGCTGCGGCGCCTGCCTCAACGCTTGTCCTGTCTATAAAAACATAGGCGGCTATACCTATTCGTCGGTCTACACCGGCCCGATCGGCTCGGTGATCACGCCCTGGATGGAAGACATGGGCGAATACCGGCATCTCAGTTATGCCTCGTCGCTATGCGGCAACTGCACCGACGTGTGCCCGGTGCACATCCCTCTTCATGAGTTGCTGCTGGTGAACCGGGAAAAAAGCGTGGAGATGGGCTATGCAAAAGGCGGTGAGAAATTCGTGATGAATAACATGAAACGTGTGTTGCTGAGCCGCAAGATGATGAATATGCGCGGCGGGTTCAAGAACATGTTGTTCCGCCGGTTTTTCGCCTCCGCCTGGGGTCCGCGCCGCGAACTTCCCCGGCTCGAAGCCAAGACCTTCAACAAGCTCTGGCGCGAGAAACAGGAACGGTTGGAGAAGGAAGAGAGTTAGGGGAAAGGGAGACAGGGAGACTTGGGAAACTTTATCTCTGCAATTTCAATAATCGACCAATATAAATGCAGGGAAAATCGAAAACCGGCCTTGGTTTTACGTTTTAAAGATAACTATCAGAGAAGCCTGAAGGGCTTGAACATGAATAACCCCCGATGAAATCGGGGGGCACGCAGACCAGAAAAACCTCACCCAACCCCGAAGGGGTTGAACAATTACCTGCTCACCACAAACTTCCCTCCCGCAACCCGCTTTCCGTCCACCAGCACCGATACAAAGTAGACTCCCGGAGGCAATGCGGAGACATCCAGCCGCCAGCCCTGCCAGCCCCCACCCCGACCCTCCCCCATAGCGGGGGAGGGAGTATACGGTGCCAAAACTTCCCGCCCGAAAATATCGTAAATCATCAATGTCCAATCCCCTCGCAAATCGACAATCGGCAATCGACAATCGACAATCCCCGACGCCGGGTTCGGCCAGATATCCAAATTGCTTTTATCGACATCATATAGTCTTCCAGTCTTATCGTCATCTTTGATCCCCACCGTCGTATCGCATCCGGCACTGTCGCACCCGATGCTGTCAAGCTTTATTACCCACGTATCGGTGCTGCCGGTATCGGGTGGGTAAGGATCGACATACCCGCAGGCGATAAGGCCGTTGTCGCTGGTGGGGATGACATCGTAAAGGTAGTTTCTGCTTTCCTGACCAGTAAGATTAAAGTATTCACGATACCAAAGGCTGTCTCCATTTGCATCAGTTTTTAAGATCCACCCTACCCATTCAGGTTCTGGATTATCCTTTCTTAACGTACCTACGGCGATAATACTGTTATCGTTTAAAATTCTGATATTTAGAAGATAATTAGCCGGTCGACTTGCACCATATTTCTCATTCCAGATAATATTTCCGTCATTATCAATTTTGATAATATTAATCTTTGAAAACGCAACATATGGTGAATCCATACTATCGGCATAATTAGTACCAATAACAATCATGGAGTCTTTGCTCATACAAACCATTGCTTTATTATCCATAAAATCGCCACCCAGGTTCTTGATCCATTCCTCATTGCCAAGTGAATCTGTTTTTATTATTACAGGATCGTGCAAATAGCTATTGCCGGGAGCATACCTGATACAGCCTAATATAAATCCTTCATCTGAAGTTTGAGAGACACTATAAGCCTCAGTGTAAAAACCAGTTTCATAAGATTTCTGCCAGATCATAATGCCTGAGCTATCAGTTTCGACTAAATAGGCATGTGTCGGCAATCCGTAAGGTTTCCACGAACCGGAAATGATTATTTTTCCTTGGTTGATTTTTTGAAGAGCAGTAAATAAGTACGAAGTATCATATGGTACTGATTTTTCACCATACCGTCTCATCCATATCGTATCCAATTCTTCATTGAGAAGCATTATTACACTTTCATCAAGTGATCCATTTACTGAGGGTGTTCTTAACTTGGCAACTGCATAATACATTTCATTATTATTAATTATGCACCCTGAATTTGTAAAAAAATAATCAACCGAATCTTTACCAAAAGTTTTAATGGATTGAATTATTCCAGTTTGATCCAATTCGGAAAGTTTTAATTCCCACCAATATATATTTTCGCTTATTACCAATGAAGAACTTGCAATAACAAAACCATCGTCAGATGCAATTATTGAATAGCAATCATCTTTAAGTCCCTGTTCATTGATATCATACCTATTATTAAAGTACAGATAACTTTGTGAGATGACAGAATTGAAGGTTATTAACCAGAATGTCAGTGCTAGAACTATTAATGAAGAATGTTTGTTAAGGATCAAAGTCATATTAATTGGATTACAATAGACAGCTTAATCATTTTATAATCAAGAGTTTCTTTGTTTCTATAATGTTATTGTTGAGGTTCATTTGGCACAAGATAGTTCCTGAAGAAAAGCTGTTTAAAGGAATAACCAGATAATCATTCTGACTTTGAACCGGATAGAATTTTAGAATGATGCCTTTGTTATCGATTATATTAATCAATGCATCTTTTGGCTGTTCTTTAAGCCTGATTTCAATTATAACAATATTTTTAGCTGGATTTGGATATATTTTCATAGAGTTCTCTGACTGAAGACTTTTTTCCGGCCAGAACCTTACTTTTTCCGATTTCAATCCGGGTTGCGGTAAAATTATTGGTTCTGAATAATCAAGAGAATCAGTGAGGATGAGGATATTTCTGGCTTGTGCTTTTAAAATGCCGGTTGAATTGTCAACAATGTAATGAAGTGCTGTTTTTTGTGCAGAATCCAGCTTTAAGATCAACGAACCGGAAGTATCCGGATTAGAGAGAACATCAAAATAATCTTCATAAAGAGAATGCTCATTTTCCCGGGCATCATTCAAATCATGATTTAAAGGAATTTCATCCAAAGTATTGATAACATTTAACGAATCTCCCTTTGCGAAATATTCGAACGCTTTCCTGTATTCATCAGAAAGTTCGGGCTGAAAGTTCAAGATAGAGATGATGCTGTCTAGTTGCGATTCACAGAGCGTATCGGCTTTAAATGACCGTATAATATTGCTTTTCGACAAATCTTTAGCAAAAAGATAAGCAGCGTGCCTGGATTCAAGCGATTCTTTGGCCCCGGTGATAAAACGCCCCTGGCCGATATCGGCCATTTGATCATCCGTTAAGGGATTGCTGCGTTCATCGACCGTGTTCATTACTTTATCGGACTTTGCGGATTGCGGATTGGCAACCAGGACATCGGTGATCATCCCTGGCAATAAAACATCTTCTTTTTCCACAGCCTTGATCATTGTAGTGTCCGATAAGTAAGGAGACCCGGTCATTAGATCAGAATATAATGCATAGCCCTCTTCCGGCCAACTGAACTGTATATCCGAAAGAAGCCCTTCTGTATCGCCACCATCAGTAAGCAGAGTAAGCAATGCCTCTGTAGAATCCGCTTTTTCACCGGCAAGCATCATATTTGATCTTTCTAAAAGTATTCCTGAACCTCCACCACTAAAACTGGAAGGACAACTTTCATCAGGTATGAACTTTTGATTATAATGATCCTGTTGCGGATCAACAAGAGGAGGTTCAACAGTATGTCTTCTTGGTATAATATAGTAACCATTTGTATCAGAATGAAAATAATAGGTTATACTTTCACAATCATTATAAAAGTTACCTTCAGGTTCAGGGTTAAATTCAGATTCAATTAATGAAAATCTATTGCCAGCAGGAGGGGCAAAAGTAGGATCATAAAAACCTTGATCTTTAGCAATGCCTGTCATACCCTCATTCTCATGTGTCACCGCTATGTCATAGACATCATCCATAAAATTATTACAAACCAGCTGTAACCCGTGATTTCCTTCTTCATCTCTATTAACTTCCTGTGCAATAATTCCATTGTACAATCCATCAAATATATTATTATAAATAATATTGTTCTCTATTCCGGAATTGTTAACTGTAAGCCCAGTGCTTACCAGGTCTTCTTTTTCCTGATCGTTAAGAAATGTGTAGAAATTGTTTTCTTCCACATCATACTGTGTACAGTTATCTAAGTATAGACCGCAATATTCGGCATCATAAAAAGGGACATATTGGGCTTTCCTGACTTCAAAGATATTCTGGGTAATAGCAGGGTAGCTATACGCGCTGAGGTAAATACCCCTCTTATTATTAATAAATTCCGAATTTCTGATCCATACTAATTCTGCACTGGTAATGGCACCGGCATGAATGCCATATTCGAGGTTCTCAAAATGGCAGGGGATATATGCCGGGCAGGGAACCTGGTACACCGGGCAATAATGATCTACGGTAAAATCGGCTGCAGTGGCATATATACCAACTCCGGCATCATCAACAGCTAAGGTTTCATTTATAAACAAACTGGCCACTATCTTTACTCCTTTTACTTCAGTCATCGAAATGAAACACTGGGGTGTAAAACCAAGATCGTATAAATTCTGTGTTGTCCTAAATTCCGAGCTTCTAATCCGGCTGAAATTGTCAACTTCTTGTCCGGTGGCCGGATTTATATTATGGTATGGCCAGAACTTAACAGCAACTTGATTATCTTTAAATTCGGCCCCTACTATATCAAAGATGCCCCCTGTATACATCGGGACGCCTTCATACCAGCAGAGATTTTCAATACCACACTTTGCATGCTCAATGATACCGCCACTTCGAACACGCACAATTCCCTGAGCGTTTTCCAGCTGTGGTTTTGTCCTGTCGCCCCAAACATCAATCCCTTTCCACAGACTTCCGCAACTTGAAGTCAACCGTCCGCCATCTAGTATCAATTCACCCCCGGGAGCAATATATATGTTTGAGTTATTGCCAAGGGCTATTTCACCGGTTACATAAAGCTTCGCACCACTTTTTACTAAATAATTGTCCGGTTTAAGCGCAAAGGACGACCAATAAATATTGCCTGTCAACTCCTGGATTACATTACTTGTCTGGCAATCATTATAGACCAGGATAAATTCAAAATCCGGGATTTCATCGTTTTCATCAAGATAGATTCTTACTTTCGTCAATTCGCCCTGCTGTGTCCCTGTAAAAGTAACCTGAAAATCGTTTGCGGTTCCCATACATACTTTTGCTTCAGGAAGATCTTCTTCCGATATAGAGTAGTTTTCAGAACCCCCGGGTATATCAATCAATTCAACTTTTCCCTTTTCCTCGACAGGATAAAGATTTAGTTGTGCATCGCCGGTATTCTGGATATAAATACGAAATTTATCGTTTTCATTTAAATCGTTTGAAGAAAAGGAAATAAAAGAATTAGGTTCAATATAAATATCATCTAATGATTTCTTATAATATACCTTGATTACCGGAAATATCGGAGTGCCAAAGTAATTTTCATCCACTGGACCAATCCTATCGTTATCATCATTACTGTCTTCATTTTGATTATCACATGAAAAATTACATTTTTCACTATCAAAATCTCCAATCCCCCAATTGTAATAACCATCATTGTCGTTGTCATAACAATGCCTTTCATAATGGATAAATGGATTATTGTTTTCTATATATATGGGGGGTTCTATATAGGTAAATTGTTTTATTGCGTAAAAATATTGAGGGTTGCTATGATGGATAAAATTAAAATATCCGCCATTTGCAGATCCGGGTCCATAGCTATTTTTACATACCCAATATAAACTTCCTATATATTCAGGAAAATCGTCAACATAAATTGGAATTCCGATTTCAGTATGAAATACATCACCAGCCTGCAATATTCCATATCCGACAAGGACCACATCATGATTTGGGCCACTCCCTGGCATATCAAGTGTAATTTTTAATGGCCCTTTTGAGTTTAGGATTTCTTTTATGTATTCAATCGGTGGTGGTCCGGATAGGCCATCATTTTCGTAATTTAAGTAGGTCAAGCGGTACGTAAATTCAAGATTTTTATTGCAGTCTTCTTTTCCATCCTGCCAGGGAGCTGAACTTTCGTCAATAATACCTTCATCTTCTTCGGATTCGTCATCTACTGCTAGTCCAAATACAGGACCTGAAATACCACCATCGCAAGAATTTATATATGAACTGCAATTAAGTGCATACTGCTCCGATAGGTCCAGATCATAATGATGGTTAAAATATAGATTTGTCATTGCTTCCATAACCCCAATGGTGCTGAATATATAACAACAACCCTCACATTGATTTTGACATGTTGGTGGAATTAAAGGATCCTGATCTTTTACTTTGGTCATCCAACCATTTCCATGCTCATGAAATGTTCCATTACAATCCTGAGTTTCATCAAAGTCATTATCAAAATAAAAAGTATTTATTTTATGGGCATTATGTTTTTTTCTCCAGTCGAAATTTGGCACCAAAGGAGAAGTATTTCTTTCACATGGAATTAATGGATAAGGATTAAAAATTCCTCCGATGTAGTAGTCAAATCCATATAATTTATATTTGTTACCATAAATGTTCTTCTTTTCCGAATATGTCTTTTTACTTATTATCGTGGATCCAGCAATCCATGGCATCCGGGTCAGAATAATATACGCATTAATTTTATTGACCTTAAGGGAATCTTGTAATAGTGCATTGCATAGCATCAAACTATCAATTCCTTCATAGGAAGTTTCTATAATATAAATTTCATTGAAATTAATTTGTGCTTGACTTAATTGTATTTGAATCCGAAGCGGTAATATTCCATTCAAATAGCACGTCTCATCACATTCCTCTTCAATTTCAAATATTGTATCCTCAACGATCATCGGATACGCTTCATATACCAATCCACTCGTTTCCGTATATGTCAGTCAGAATGACCCTTACCAGGCTGGTGTCGCTGAATAATTGGACCGTTCCGGAGATGGATAGGCCATAAATGGTATCACCCGTTTCGAATGGGAAGATCTCGCTATCAGTCGTAAAAGTGCTGTCGATTTGAACGGATTGCGCTTTAACAGTCATGCAAAACATACAACTAAGCGCCAGAAGCATTAATGTCAGAATTCCGTAGGGGGGGGCAAATGTTATCATAATCAATGGAATAAAGGTTAATAATGCAGAGTGATGAATTAACGGAATAAAGATATGTTATTCCGGAGGGAAAAGCAAGCGGTTTGAAATATAATCTGTTTCAATATCGGATCACCTGCGGTGAAGGTTCCAGATTCCAAATAACAACCTTATTACTACCAAATGACTACTTTATGACTACTTTATGACGCTCGCGCAGCGAGCTTTTGACGCGAACAAAGTGAGCCAATGACGCGAACGTAGTGAGCTTATGACGCGAACGTAGTGAGCTTATGACGCGAACGCAGTGAGCTTTTACTCCTCCGGCCAGATCTCCGCGAGCCTGGCCCGCAGGTCGTCGCCACGCAGGTTCTTTGCAATGATCACGCCGTTGCTGTCGAGCAATACGTTCGACGGGATGGAGCGGATGCCGTAAAGCTTGCCCGCCGCGTTCTCCCAGCCTTTCAGATCCGAAACGTGCCCCCAGGTCAATCCGTCGTCTTTAATGGCCTGCAGCCAGCGGTCGCGCTTCGTATCGAAAGAGACACCGAAAATATCAAACCCTCTCTCATGGTATTCGCCGTAAAGCTTCACCAGGTTCGGGTTCTCCTCGCGGCACGGAGCACACCACGACGCCCAGAAATCAACCAGAAGGTAGCCTTTCCCCACCTGGTCGGATAATGCAACCGCCGTACCCGCCGAATCGGGCATAGAGAACGGCACATATGGCTTCCCGATGGCCACCCGCTTCAGCGTGGCCAGGTAATCCTCCGCAAAACCGGTGTACACCGAATGCGACAGCGCCGTGTCGAACCCGCCCAGGGCCGTCTCCAGCTCTTCCAGCTCATAAGCGTAAGAATTCCGGTAAATAATGTACGGGCTGATGAATGAGGATTTGTTCTGTAATACATAATCCTTCGAGAATTGCGTCCGCTCGTTATCGAGAACTGTGATCAGCGAATCGAAATATTTCACCTTCTCCGTCTCACCCGCCTCCTGGGCCATGTTGTAGAGCTGGTAATTGTCCCTGATCTTTTTGCTGAACAGATCCAGCTTATCCAGGTACGCATCGTACTCCGTCTGCGTCTTCGATCCGGTGATCTTCGTCTTGTCGATATCTTTCGTGATGATGTTTACGATGATCGGCGCAGGCTCGATGAAAAACGGCACCGACGACCGGGTCGACGGGATGTTCAGATAATAAACCTCGGGGTAACCGACCGTCCCTTCAAACCGGAACGTGCCCTTATCGGTGAGCTGAACGGAATCGACCGTCACCATCGGGCCTTCAACCCTCTTCTGCAGCAAAACGTAACCGGATACCGTGGTATCGACAGTACCGTCGATGACAAAGGCATTTTTGACTTCCGGCTTGCAGGAGGCCAGGAGAGCAACAATCGAAATGAGGATTACAGAGTTTCTAAACATAAAAGAAATATTAAATTTATTATACAATTTTTATTGCTCCAACGACTAAAGCCGTTGGTTCCGGAATTGATTGAACCGACGGCTTCAGTCGTCGGACTACCTAAAAAAAGTGAATATATGGACTTTTGAGACATCCTTACAACAAACCTAAAAAGCAACCATTCAACTTTTAATACAGCTTCACGAAATTCGTTCCAACAATAACAAAACTAAGAACAATCTCTTACTCTACCTTCCGGGAGTAAAACAAATATTGCAGCATCATGATGATCAGAGTGCTCAATGCCGTGTTTATCAACACCTTGACAAAGGTACGCAAAAATTCGTCCAGCCTGAAAACCTCCAGGTAAAAGATCATCAGGTGGTGCAGGAAAACCAGGATCACCGTGTAGGCCAGGAACCACGCCGCCCCCGAGTCACGTACATTCGGATACTGCCACGGCTCCACATCGTCTTTTTTCCCTACCAGCCGGATCACCCCGGGCCTGAGAAAGGCAAGGGTAACCGACGCCAGCGCGTGCATCCCCGGCGTGTGCATGAAAAAATCGATCGTCAGGCCCATCAGGAAAGCCAGGAGCAGCAACTGAAATCCCTTGATGTCGTAAGGGAGCATGAGGATGAACAGAACGTACACCATCGGGTTGACGTACCCGCTGACCATCACCTTGTTGAAGATGAAGACCTGCGCCAGCGCCAGCACAACGAAACGGGCGATATTTCCGATCAGCTTCCTATTCATTCGGCGTCTTGGTTTGCAGGCGGTTCAGCTCTCCCCGCGTCGGATTGTCGACCACGTAAACATAACTGATCTTGTTGTAATCGACGGTAAACCTGACTTTTCCCTTCTTGAACATATTCTCCATCTCGTCGTCGACATATTCCACCGTTCCGATCATCAGCCCTTCGGGGAAAATCCGCGAATTGCCGCTGGTCAGGATCGTGTCGCCGGGCAGCAGGCTCACGTGTGTCGGAATGTGCGAAATGTCGCCTAGCCGGTAGTTTACGCCGTCCCAGGAGACATTCACAAGCTGGTCGTTCTTTTTGATCCTTCCGCTGATCCGGGAATCTTTGTGGAGGACCGAGATACCCGAGCTGTAGTGCTCCGACACATCGATGATGATCCCCACAACGCCGTTGCCGGCAATCACCCCCATGTCTTTTTTGATCCCGCTGGTGTAGCCTTTGTCGATCATGAAAAAGTTGTTGCGGTATTGGGTGGAGTTGCTGATGATACGGGCGCTGATATATTTTTCGGTCAGGTCGTTTTCCAGCCGCACCAGCGAATCGGGGATGATCCGCGTTTTCAGGTTCAGCAGGGCCCGGAGCCGGGCATTCTCTTTCGCCAGCTCGTCGTTCGATCTTTTCAGGTCGATGAAGCTGGTCATATTTTCATAGTAGGTGTTGAACTTTCCGGTGATGCCATTGGTGACGCCGACGACCTTCGAACGCTGGTAATAGTTGTTGTTGTAAAGGAGCGTGAAGGAGATGACCAGGAAGATCAGGTAAAAAAATAAGAACTGGTACCTGGAAATGAATGCCAGCAGGTTTCGCATCTTACTTTATGAGGAATGTGAATTTGTCGAAGTTCTTCAACGCGATGCCTGTTCCCCTGGCTACGGCCCGCAGCGGATCTTCCGCCATATGGACCGGCAGCTTGGTTTTGAGGTGGAGGCGCTTGTCGAGCCCGCGGAGCAGCGAACCGCCGCCGGCGAGATAGATGCCTGTCCTGTAAATGTCGGCCGAAAGTTCCGGCGGGGTCATCTCAAGGGCGTTGAGTACCGCCGCTTCGATCTTGGAGATCGATTTGTCGAGCGAGTGGGCGATCTCGGCGTAGTTCACCGTGATCTCCTTCGGGATGCCGGTCAGCATGTCGCGGCCGTGCACCGGGAAATCGTCGGGAGGATTGTCGATATCGGTCAGCGCGGCGCCGACTTCGATCTTGATCCGCTCGGCCGTCCGCTCCCCGATGTTGATGTTGTGCTGTTTGCGCATGTACTCTTCGATATCGGCGTTGAAGTCGTCGCCGGCGATGCGGATCGACTTGTTGTTCACGATCCCGCCGAGGGCGATGACCGCGATCTCGCTGGTACCGCCGCCAATGTCGATGATCATGTTGCCGGTGGGCTCCAGCACATCGATCCCGATCCCGATCGCCGCCGCCATGGGCTCGTGGATCAGCCTGACCTCCTTGGCCCCCGCCTGCTCGGCGGAGTCTTTAACGGCCCGTTCCTCCACTTCGGTGATCCCCGATGGGATGCAGATGACCATCTTCAGCGCCGGAGGGAAAACATTGTTCTTGAAGCCGATCATCTTGATCATTTCCCGGATCATGATCTCGGCCGCCTTGAAGTCGGCGATCACGCCGTCGCGTAACGGCCTGATCGTCCGGATGTTCTCGTGCGTCTTGCCATGCATCATCATGGCTTTTTTCCCGACAGCGATCACTTTGCCGGTATTCCGCTCAAGGGCAACGATCGAGGGCTCGTCAACGACGACCTTATCGTTGTAAATGATGATGGTATTGGCAGTACCGAGGTCAATGGCGATTTCTTTGGTGAGAAATGAAAAGAGTCCCATTCGTTCTATCTGTTATGCGCTGTAAATACTCCTAATGTTTAAAATGCCGCGTACCCGTGAAAACCATGGCCATCCCGTGGTTGCGGCAAAAATCGACCGAATCCTGGTCTCTGACCGAACCGCCGGGCTGGATCACGGCTGTGATCCCGGCTTTGTGTGCGATCTCCACCGAGTCGGCAAAGGGAAAAAACGCGTCCGAGGCCAGAACGGCGCCCTGCAGATCGAAGCCGAATTCCCCCGCTTTGGCAATGGCCTGTTTCAGCGCATCGACCCGCGAGGTCTGCCCGACCCCGCTGCCGATCAGTTGCCGGTCTTTGGCCAGCACGATGGCATTGGAGCGGGTGTGCTTTACGATCTTGTTGGCGAAGAGCAGATCGTCGGTCTCTCTCTCCGTCGGCACCCTCTCGGTGACCGGCCGGAGATCATCCCGCGTTTCCGTTTTAAGGTCTTTATCCTGCTCAATGATCCCGTTCAGCAGCGAACGGAACTGGCGCTCAGGAAAATCGTAACTTCCCTGGCGCAAAATTATTCTATTTTTCTTGCTTTGAAGCTTTTCCAGCGCACTTTTTTTGTACGAAGGCGCCAGGATGACCTCGAAAAACAGCTTGTCGATCTCTTCGGCTGTGGCTTCATCCACCTCCCTGTTAGTGATAAGCACGCCGCCATAAGCCGATAAGGGGTCGCCGGCCAGCGCCTTCCGCCAGGCGTCGGCCAGGACAGGCCGGCTGGCGCATCCGCAGGCATTGTTGTGCTTGAGGATGGCAAACGTCGGCTCGTCGAACTCTTTGATCAGGGCAATGGCGGCATCGATGTCGCCCAGGTTGTTGTACGAGAGCTCTTTCCCGTGCAACTGGGTGAAAACCCGGCCGGGATCACCGTGGAAAGTCCCCTGCTGGTGCGGATTTTCGCCGTAACGCAACTTCACCGGGGGCTGGAAATGGCCCAGGATGGCCATATCGTACGATGATGTCACACCGAAAGCCATGCCGGCAAAGCGCCGCCGCTCCTCCAGGGTCGTGACGCCATCCTGGTCTTTCAGGATCTTAAGAAGGTCGGGATACTGGTTTACGGAGGAGATGATGAGAACGTCCTCGTAATTTTTTGCGGCCGCCCGGATCAGCGAAATGCCCCCGATATCGATCTTTTCGATGATCTCGTCCTCGTCGGTCGTCCGGGCCACCGTCTCCCGGAAGGGATACAGGTCGACCACCACCAGGTCGATCGGTGGAATGTTGTAATTCTTCGCCTGTTTCACATCTTCCTCATTTTCACGGCGATGCAGGATACCGCCGAAAACTTTCGGGTGGAGCGTTTTTACCCTCCCTCCGAAGATAGAAGGGTAAGCGGTGAGCGATTCTACCGTAATGGCCGGAATACCCAGCCCGGTAATGAAATCATAGGTTCCGCCGGTGGAGTAAATCGTAACGCCGTTGCGGCGCAGCTCATGCAGGATATCCTCGAGGCCGGTCTTGTAATATACTGAAATCAGGGCGCTTCTGATTTTCTTTTCCATATTGATAACGAATAAATATGCTTTAAGGTTGAAACTTCAAATATAAGGCTTAATCTCATCTCAATTATATTATTTTTACCATCTCAAAAGGGACGAAAAAGATGAAAATCTTTCTTAAACTTCTGATGGAAAGCTACTTGTTCGCCGTTACGGAGATCATCCGGAACAAGGTCAGAACATTGCTTTCGTTATTGGGAATCACTATTGGTATATTTTCCATCATCTCCGTATTCACGATTTTCGATTCGATGGAATCATCCATCCGCTCAAGTATCAACTCACTCGGTAACGATGTGTTGTTTGTCCAGAAATGGCCCTGGGCAATGGGGGGCGATTACCCGTGGTGGAAGTATATCAGCCGGCCCGAAGCGTCGCTTACCGATCTGAAAGAGATCCAGCGCCGCAGCCAGGCCAGCGAGACCAGCTCATATCTTTCCGGATTATCGGAAACGATCAAATACCGCGAGAAATCCATCCAGAATGCCAATGTGATCATGGTGGCGGAGAATTACGACCGGGTGATGACTGTCGACATCACCGAAGGACGGTTTATCTCCCCGCTTGAATTTTCCAGCGGAAGGCCGGTTGTGGTTATCGGCAGCGATATCGCTGAAAATTTCCTGTCGTCGACAACGGCATCCGCTTTAGGGAAAAAGATCAGGATTTTCGGGATGAACGTCGAAGTGATCGGCGTAATGAAGAAACAGGGAAACAACATGTTTGGCAATTCCTCCGACGACCAGTTGATCGTGCCGGTGAATTTCGCCCGGAATCATGTGGATATGCGGTATGCCCAGGGTGCGATCATTGTCAAGGCCAGAACGGGCGTATCGCTCGACCAGTTGAGGGACGAGCTGCAGGGGATCATGCGGGCAGTGAGAAAGCTCAAGCCGAAGGCAGAAGATAATTTCGCAATCAACCAGACCGATGTGATCTCGAAAGGGTTCGACCAGTTATTCGGCGTGATCGGCGTGGTCGGTTGGATCATCGGGGGATTTTCGCTGCTGGTGGGTGGGTTCGGTATCGCCAATATCATGTTTGTATCGGTTAAAGAACGGACGCGAATCATCGGAATACAAAAATCAATGGGGGCAAAGAACTATTTCATCCTGCTGCAATTCCTGTTCGAAGCGGTTTTTCTGTCGCTTCTTGGCGGATTGCTCGGCCTTCTGATCGTTTTCCTGCTGACATTCGTCATCTCCAGGTCGTTCGATATGGAGCTGGTGCTCACCATCGGAAATATCATTCTTGGCATCACCGTTTCCGCTTTGATCGGATTTGTTTCGGGGCTGGTACCGGCCTGGAATGCTTCCCGGCTCGATCCGGTCGAAGCCATGCGATCCACATTCTGAGAGGCTTTCAGAACGGAGGAAAAATATTTCTCCGGCCGACCGGGTATTTTTCGCCCAAAAAGCTGATTAATCAGCAGATAAATGATTAATTTTAGCCAGTTAAAATTATGGAAAAACGCTGGGTATTAAAACCGCAGGGAAACAAAGATCTGGTCAGGCATCTGAGCAAGGTTTTGAATATTAATGAAAACCTGGCGAACCTGCTGGCGCAGAGGGGTGTGGCCAGTTACGACGGGGCGAAGGCATACTTCCGCCCGCAACTGGAACATTTGCACGATCCTTTCCTGATGAAAGACATGCATAAAGCCGTGGAAAGGATTGAAAAAGCCCTGAAAAAAGGCGAGAAGATCCTGGTTTACGGGGATTATGATGTGGATGGCACCACCGCGGTGGCGCTGGTCTATACATTCCTGAAAAAGCTTCACGAGAAAGTCGACTTCTATGTGCCCGACCGGTACAGTGAAGGATATGGCATTTCATTCAAGGGGATCGATTTTGCCGCCGAAAACGGCTTCAGTCTTATCATTGCGCTCGACTGCGGTATCAAAGCCGTGGAAAAGGTAGCCTATGCCACCGGCAAGAAAGTCGATTTCATCATTTGCGACCATCACCGGCCGGGAGACTCCCTGCCCGAAGCCATTGCGATCCTTGACCCCAAGCGCGACGACTGTACCTATCCTTACAAGGAGCTGGCCGGGTGCGGCATCGGGTTCAAGCTTATCCAGGCCTTTGCCTGGAAGAACAATATTGCATTCTCATCCCTGGAAGAGTACCTCGACCTGGTGGTGGTGAGCATCGCCTCCGACATTGTGCCGATTACCGGCGAGAACCGGGTGCTGGCCTATTACGGACTGAAACGGATCAACTCCAGGCCCCGGGCCGGGCTCGAAGCCATCCTCAACGTCAGCAACAAATACAGCAAAACCAATGGCGAAGGCCCCGACCGGCAATACATCCGCGAACTGACCATCAACGACCTGGTGTTCATCGTCGGACCGAGGATCAACGCCGCCGGCAGGATCAAAAGCGCCCGCACCTCGGTCGAACTGCTCATCACGAAAGATCCGGCAGAGGCCTTCGAACTGGGCAACCAGATCAACAAGCAGAACAGCGACCGCAAGACCCTGGATACGCAGGCCACGCACCATGCCCTCGAAATCATCCATTCCGACCCGAAGTTCCTGAAAAGGAGGAGTACGGTCCTGTACCACCCCGAATGGCACAAAGGGGTGATCGGGATTGTGGCGTCGCGCCTGATTGAAGCGTATTACCGGCCGACGATCGTGCTGACGCACTCCGAGGGAATGATCACCGGCTCGGCCCGTTCGATCAAAGGATTCGACATCTACGACGCCGTCGATTCCTGCGGCGATCTCCTGGAGCACTTCGGAGGCCATATGTACGCCGCCGGCCTGTCGCTCCTGCCCGAAAATTTCGACAAATTCAAGGAACGCTTCGAAGAATATGTGAGTACCCACCTGACCGAAGAGCTGGCTGTACCGGAAATAGAGATCGACTCGAAGCTGAACCTGCAGGATGTCCAGCGGAAGTTCTACGATATTCTCAGGCAGTTTGCCCCGTTCGGCCCCGGCAACATGTCGCCCGTATTCCAGACCGACAATGTAATCGACGCCGGCAAAGCCAAGATCGTCGGCAACAACCACCTTAAGCTGGAGGTCTTTCAGCGCGATGTCCGCAGCGAACCTATCTCAGCTATCGCTTTCGGACAGGGCGAAGAGAACTTCGAACACATCCGCGACGGCAACCCGTTCGACATCTGCTACCACATCGAAGAGAACGAATGGAACGGCCGCAAATCCTTCCAGCTCAACATCAAAGACATCAAATGGTCGGCGGGGTAGGTTACTTTATCGCTTTCACCTTCGTCGACAAATAAATCAAAAACACCCCGGCCACGACAGCCAGAACCCCGATCACCTTTGACAACGTCCCGTCGGTGCCCATCTGGCTGTAAAACAACAGCAAACCAAAAACCAGCGTGATCACGCCGTTGATGCTGAACAGGTAATGGTTCGTTACTTTTTTTCGCATCCTAACCGAAAGGATGATCTGCAGCAAACCCATTAACGCGGCCCAGATGCCGATCAGGGTCATGAACAGGTCGAGCGACTTGCCGGGATTGATCGCGATCAGCAGCCCGATCAGGAATGCAAAAATTGACATGACCATGTTCAGCACGTAGCTCTTGTTGGCTTTCTTATTCCGGTATGAAAAATAAAAAAGGACAAACCCGCAGGCCAGGATAAATATCCCGAAATACCGGACATATTTCAGCATCATATCCTGCGATACCATCAGGACAAATACACCGAACAAAATGGCTATCAACCCGTTGATCAGAAAAACAAACCAGTTGGACGTTTTCATATGATATTCGATTTACGATATTCGATTTTCGATATAAACTAATTCCCCCCTATTACTTGCTCACTGTTCACCGCTCACCGCTCACTGTTCACCGCTCACTGTCCCCCCATCACCAGGTAGGTCTTCACAAAAAGGTAAATCCCGAACAGCACCAGCCCGACCCCGGCTATCCTGTTGATCCACACAATATTATGCGTTTGAAGGTATTTCTTGACTTTGTAGGCGGAGAAAATTTTCAGCACGTCGAAAAGCAGGACCGTGCCCAGTGCCGACGCGAAAAAGGAGACCAGCATCAGCATGTCGGCTTTGTAATTGGCTGTAAATCCGACAACAATACCCATCCAGAATATCCAGATGAAGGGGTTGGTGAAATTGATAAAGAACCCTTTCAGGATGTAGGTGGTGAAGAACGGTTCCTGCTTTTTATACTCCGGATCGCTGGTGTCGACATTGATCAGCACCGGCCGCCGGTAGGTAACGATCCCGAAGATGATGAGGACAATGCCGCCCACCAGGCCGAGAATGGTTTTATTGCTTTCAAAGATTTGCACGGCTCCCAGGAAACCAAGTGCGACCAGGACCGCATCACTGAGGAAAACCCCGAACGCCAGCAAAACCGCGGCCCAGAATCCCCGCAGGATGCTCGTCTGGATCTCGGCCACCAGGGCCGGGCCAAATCCGAAGAAAATAGATAGGGTGAGCCCGAGAAGTATGCCCTCTATGATAGTCTGCATCGGTTTATTTGAAATTATACTCTTTCAGATACTGTTCCCATGCTGCCGGCTGGTCTTTCTTTAATACCCGCGGGAATTTGTTCGCTCCTCCCTCTTTACCGTGAATCTTCATCCACGTGGAGAAGGCCGCCGAAGGAAGTACTTCGACGAAAACGTCTTTTATAGCGGCAATCCGTTCCACACGGTAGTCGTCGTTGAGGATTTTCAGCGCCTCGTCGATCTTTTCCCGGGCTACCGCTGCATTCAGCGGATCGTCGGTGCCCAGGTACCATTTGTGCGCCCACATCGTGTCGTGCTTGATGCCCGCAACGGTGAACTCCCTGATCTCCACGTTCATCTCGTCGCAGAGCATTTTAACGGCCCGGCTCATGTTTTCCACCGAAAGGTGCTCGCCGGTGATGCTCAGGAAATGCTTCGTACGGCCTGTGATCACGATCTCCGAGTGCATGATGGAGGTAAACTTGATGGTGTCGCCGATCAGGTAGCGCCAGGCGCCGGCGCAGGTCGACAACAGCAAGGCATACTCCTTTCCCTCTTCCACCTGGTCGATCGTCAAGGCTACCGGCTTCTCGACCATGTTGCCTTCATCGTCGAAATTCTTGTCGTCGAACGGGACAAACTCGAAAAACAGGCCATTGTCGAGGACAAGCTGGAGCGCTTTCACTTTGATGTTTTTCTGGTAGGCGATATATCCTTCCGACGCCAGGTACGATTCATGGAAGATCATCGGTTTGCCGAACAGCTTTTCGAACGATTTGGTATAAGGCTCTATCGAAACGCCGCTGTGGACATAGATGGCCAGGTTCGGCCAGATATCGTGGATGGTTTTCAGGTTGTAATGGGTGATGATCTTTTCGAGGATGATCTGGATCCAGGCCGGTACCCCTACGATCACCCCGATATCCCAGGTGATAGCCGATTTGACGATCTCATCCAGCTTTGTTGCCCAGTCGCGCTCCCGGGAGATCCTCTTTCCGGGTTTGTAGAAATGCTGGAACCAGAACGGGATGGTACTGGCCGAGATGCCCGACAGGTCGCCTTCGTAATAGGTCCCGTTGAAGTTCAGGTGGGTACTCCCGCCGATCATCAGCATCCCTTTTTCGTAGAAATGGTCGGGGAGATGGTAGGAAAGCGACGAAACGAGCTGCCGGATGCTGACTTTCCGGATCGCCCGGATCATTTCGGAAGTGACGGGAATATGCTTGCTGGAGGCTTCCGAAGTGCCTGATGTGAGAGCGAAATATTTCACCCGCCCGGGCCAGCTCACGAAGCCTTCGCCGTTGAGCGCCCTGTACCACCATTTGCGGAACATCGTGTTGTAGGTGAATGTCGGCACCTTCGACTGGAAGGCCTTGATGGGATCGGGCTTTTTCAGGATGTCGGAAAAACCGTAGTATTCTCCGAAAGCAGTGAACTGGGCGCGCCGGAGGAGTTTTTTGAGAACCCTGTTCTGCGCCGTGTACGGATCGAGTCTGGGTTTGGCTATATCCGGCAGTCGGCCAAGTTCATAGGCCCGTTTGACAAGTTGTCCAATTATCGGCATCTGGTGAATTTCAATATGGTCAGACAAAAGTAAGAAATTTCAAACACCCTTGAGGTATCCGATTTCGAGCACCCCAAGGGTGTTTCACAAAGATATCCCTGAAAACCACTATTTTTTTATCTAGTGGTTTTCTGCTATGGTTATGAATATTTTATATCTTATTATTGGCCATGCGTTTAATTGGAGAGGGATTATGGTCATTCTTGAAAGCATCCAAAAATCAAATCAAAATCTATCCTTTTATACTTTAAATCTTGTCAATCAAACTTAAGTTAAAATTAACCAAAAAAAGAGCTATGAGAAAAATCCTTATTTTTACGGTGCTTGTCTTCTCTCAGTGGTTGAGATGAAGAATGTAAATGCTGAGGAGATCAGTGTGAATCAAACTTTTACAGCTGATACCAGTTTCAACCCATTTCCTTCCCAGGAAATAACCTATTCCCTGAAAATATCAGGGTATATTGAATTGTTTTCACCTGCCAGCCTTGCTCGGGTAATCGTAAGTACAGATAAAGGTGACTTTTTGGTAGTAGAGGCTTACCCTTTAATCATATCGGATACGATCTTTGAATTCACAACCTATGGTGATGAAACTGTTTATCTTGACGGATTGACGCCCTATGAAATCAGGGTGGAGGTTCTGGATGCAAGTATTTATATTCAGAATCTCTTTTTCGATAAAGAAGAAGTGGAAGATGCTGCAACAAAGCAATACCAGGAAAAAAAGATAGCAGATCACAGGAAAGTTGATTTGATCAATTTTAACATTTCCGAATGGGGAATGGACTGGATTGCCGGGAATACAGCACTGGTTGATTTATACTACAAGGATAAGAAAGAGCTTTATGGAGAAAAGTATAATTTACTGGGATATGATTATTATATAGGAGGAGTTTATCAAATAATCGGTAAGGAATATCAGCCTGTTACTGATTTTTCTCTCGTCAATCATTGGGATTGGCGTGAACGGCATGGGGCTAATAATCCCAATTCTCCTTACTTTGACGAGGATTATGATAACTTAACCGGCTGGCTTACTATACCTAAAAATCAAGGTTTTTGCGGAGCATGCGGCATATTTGGAACCTTAAGTGCCTTAGAGGGGGTTATTAACCTGTATTACAACCAACATCTTGATTTGGATTTATCAGAACAACACCTGCTATCATGTGTACCTCAAGCCACCTGTTCAGGTGTCAATATCGGATTAGTTATGGAATACCTTGAAGATTATGGAGTAGTGGATGAAACATGCTCGCCTTACCTGGCTAATGATCAAGGGGACTGTGAAGACCCTATTATTGTATGCACCGAGCCGGATATCTTGGCAAAAATTAACTCCTCAACCCACTTACAGGGTAGCTTAACCTCTGATTGGGAAGATATTTTTTTGGAAATGATCCTAAACGGCCCCATTGGATTGACAATTACTAACGGAACTCATCATGTTGCATTAGTTGGTTGGACCTATAATGGGGAAAGTGAAGAATTATTTATCATATATAAAGATAGTCAAGGTTATGAGGATTTCGGTGATCATGGATTTATGATCGAGCAAGTAGATGGTAATTACCTTGAAGCATATATTCAGGAGGGACCATATTTTGAGGAAATTCCGGTACAACCCACAGTACAGGTATGGGATAAAGATGATGATGGATATTGCTGGTGGGGAATCGGGCCAAAACCCATTGGCTGTGATACTTGCCTGAGCCAGCGCGATTGCGACGATTCCAATCCGTCAAAAGGGCCTTATAATACCGATTATTCCTGTTATTGCGATGACAACTTTGCAAGTTATGATACGTTGAGAATTACAACAACTACAACATGGCCCGGAATCGTCAAACTCGAAAGTCCGCTTTCGATTGAAAATGGTGGCCAGCTGACTATTACAGGTACGGTTTATGCTCCATCTGTAGAACAGATCATTATTAAGCGGGGCGGCAAGTTAATTATCGACGGAGGGAAAATTACCAAATCCTGCGATAATCTCTGGAAAGGAATTCAGGTTTGGGGTGACAGTACACTTTCCCAATACCCGTATTCCAATCAGGGATATTTGAGTATCATTAACAGTGGTTGCATTGAATATGCCCATACGGCCGTTTACGTGGGTAAAAAAGTATCGGACACGCCATATTATACCCATTCGGGGGGTATTGTCATCTGTGATGATGCCATGTTTTTAAATAATGAAATAGATGTTGAATTTCTTCCGTTTATCAACGATCATTTTTATTATGGAAATGAAATGCCCAATTTTAGCGGATTCCGGAAAACTATTTTTAAAACCTACGATCCCGAATTCGTATTGCCAAAACCTCTTGCACATGTTATTCTTGATGGAGTCAACGGCGTCGATTTTTACGGTTGTTCATTTGAAACGGAAGAACTAACCTATTACCCTTTAGCCGCAGACGACAGAGGTATTGGGATCCTGGTTTACGATTCTCCTCTGATAGTTACGGGTATTTGCACCAGCAATACAATTCCTTGCACCGCATACGATTCTTGTTATTTTATCAATTTACGTTACGGTATTAAAGCATTCGGGTCCGGTGGAAGTGATTTCCTTTCTATCTCAGGGGCGTCATTTAACACAAATGTGGCTGGTATCTATCTTTCAGGGTATCACGAGTCTGAAATCATAGCTTCATATTTTCATTCGGATATTGCAGCAGGAAATGTCGAAGAATTGGAGGATAAATTTTTCGGAGGGATTTACCTGGATGAATCAACAGGGTACCATATCGAAGGGAATCACTTCGATGGGCCGTATTACTACGTTGGAGGTCATGGCAACGGTATTTCACGAATAGGCATTTATGTCGATAACTCCGGTGAGGCGGACAATGAAATATATAACAATTTATTCACCGGGCTTGATGGCGGCATTGTTGCCGAAGGAGTAAATAAAGGGGGTGAGGAATTCCGGACCGGATTATGCCTTAAATGCAATGACTTTTTACATTGTATAAATGATATCATGGTTTTCCCGGATCCGCTCTATCCACGGGAAAGGAACATGGGTATTAAAACCGACCAGGGATCAAATTCAACGTTAAGTACTGCCCTTGCAGGTAATACTTTTACCTCTGAAATACAAGATTACCAGGGAGAGGATGGAGAAGGAAACCAGAGGTATTATTGGAGTTATTACAATGATGCGGAATATATTAATTATTACCACCATGCTGAGAATCTGAATTTTGTTACATATCCTTCTGAAGATAATTATACTGATGAATCCATTAGTTTAATCAATAAAGGAACTTTGTATAACAAAAATGAAGCCTGCCCATCAAGTTTGAATAATAATAATAATCATTTGAAAAGCATGGTAGATTCAAGAGCCGAAATAGCCATTGCAAATCTTCAGCTTGACACTTTATTAGTTGAATATTATAACTTGGTTGATGGGGGGAATACTGAATCCATGAATTTTGAGATAGTTACCAGTATGCCGGATGAAGCGCTGGAATTGCGGCAGGAACTGCTTGCAAGTTCTCCATACTTATCGGATACGGTGATGAAAAATGCCATCTTGAAGGAAAATGTCTTACCCAATGCCATGATAAGGGATGTTTTAACTGCAAATCCTCAATCAGCGAAATCGTTTGACCTGATTGGAACCGTTGAAAACCGTTTTGACCCGATGCCGAGTTACATGATGGCGGAAATAATGCAGGGACAACAACAACTTGGAGCCAAGGAAGCCATGGAATCGGAGATCAGTTATTGGGAACAGTACCGGGCCAGGGCCGTCAGGCAATTGATACGGGAATACCTTACCGATTCTACCATTGTCGACCGGAGTGACAGTCTCATCCAGTTATTTGAAAATGAACCGGACCTTGAATCAAAATATCGCCTGGCATTCACCTATTGGGAAGCAAGCCAGGAAGAGCAAGCCCTTTCGACATTGAACAGCATCACTTCCTTATTTATGTTATCATCCCGGCAACAGCAGGCACATGAAGCTTATATGGACTTCTTTGCCATCCTGGAAATTATGAAAGACAGCAGCCTGCATGCCAGCCAGCTTGATTCGGTAACTGTTCAGGAATTGATCACCATAATGGATGAAAATCTGCCGGGTGTCAGCTCCTGCGCCAGGGGATTGCTGGTGAAAGGCAGGCATATTCATTTCACGGAAACCGTTGTATTCCCAACAGAAGTTAAGTCTTATCCTGATTACCAGAATTATAAACAGCCTGAATTTTCAGAGAAGGAAAGATTGCACTTATTTCCAAATCCCGCCGGGGACTACGTGGTGGCCTATTTCAATACAATCGAACTTGGAGGACAGGGAAGAATTATTATCAGTGACCTCCAGGGCAGAAAAATTGAAAATATCAGGTTGAATTCGGAGCAGAACCAGCAGGTAATCGACTTATCAACTAATCCAAATGGAATCTATTTGATCAATTTATATGTAAATGATAAATTGATGGCTTCGGAAAAGCTTTCAAAGGGTTCGAAATAAATAATAAATCTAAGGATTAGCTGGTGATGACCTCACCAGTTAATCCTTCTCCTATATATCGGCTAAAAAAAAACTGATGAATACTAACAAATCACTGATCAAAAACATACTAATCGCATTGGTATTGGCAATTCCTTTTACTAACTATGCACAGATCTGGCCGCAAATTTATGGTGACAATTTACGCGCTTATGGTAAAGACATTATTGAAAGTTATGATAAAGGATACACTATTTGCGGAAGCATTTTAAAAGATGCAAGCCATTTTAAATATGGTTGGTTGATAAAAACAGACATCAATGGCAATGAACTTTGGAATAAAAAATTTGGTGATGGGAGTGTTGAAAATTCATTTTATGACTTTGATAAAACCAATGATAATGGATTCATATTAAGCGGGTCGACGGCTCAATACGATATTGAAATTGACCCTCTGTTTGTAAAACTTAATTCTTGTGGTGAAATTGAGTGGTGTAACATCTTTTTAAGTCCAGGTTTTAATACTGGCAGTGGGGTAATTGGCTTACCCAACGGTGAGTTTCTGGGTATGTTGCAGTATTATGGCGGGGATTATGCCCATAAACGAATTAGCCTGGTTAAAATGGATTCAAGCGGTGATCCTATTTGGATAAAGCATCTTGCGCAAGAAGATTCCACAATAGTTAATGAAGAGGGATATAATCTCTATCTTACCCTTGATAATAATTATTTAGTTACCGGGAGGTGTTTCTGTCCGTCAAAAAAACCTTTTTTTATAAAGACCGATACCTCGGGTGAACAATTATGGGATATTCGATGGCCGGTAGGTTATGGGGGATGGGCTGGCCAGTCAGTTTTCGCATCTAACGGAATGATTTACAATGGTTCAAATTTACAGTTTATAGGCAAACCCAGAATTCCTTATTTGTTAAAATTTCATAATGATGGAGATATTATAAATCAATACGCCCTTCTGGCAGATACAATTGAAAATGGAGGCGCTGAATCATTATTATTGGTTGATGATACAATAATGTATGTGGGTATAACCTGGACGGACGATCCAACTTATGAAGAATTATATAGTGATATTCTTAAAATCGATACTTTAGGCAATCTGATAATGCAAAGGCGACTTGTGGATGATGGATATGCACCGTCAAGCATTATCCAATCCGGTGATAATAAAATTCTTACTTTGGGGACTTATTATGTTGACGGCAACTGGGATATTTACCTCTGGAAAATGAATATCGACCTGGAAGATGATACGCTTTACACCCAGCCGCTCACGTACGATAGCTTATGCCCGTACGAAATCCAGTCGGATACGGTGGAACTGGATTGCGGTTTGTACGTGAATATCGACGAAATCCCCACCAAAGAAGAATACGAATCGACAATAAAAATTTCGCCGAATCCGGCCAGGGAATGGATTGTGCTTAGTTTTCCGGACATCAGCCTGTCGAAAAATACAGACATCATTATCTATAATCTTTTCGGCCAGGAAGTCATGAAAAAAAGTGTTTCTCCACAAAACCGGATGGTATCTGTGAATATTTCAAGTTTATCTTCTGGTATTTACCTGGCAACTTGCAGTGATACAAAGAAAAGGACTTTGAAGGGGAAGTTTGTAATAGGAAAATGAAGTGAAACCCCTACAGGCAAGGACTAAACAAACACCCCCGCCGCGATCCCGTCGGCAAACAGCTTCCCTTCTTCCGTAAGGAAATACTTCGTCCCTTCCCGGTAAAGATGATTTTTTTTGATAAATAGATGCGATTTTTTTATGAAATGATTTTCAAACTGCTCACCGAAAACATTCCGGATATGAACGGTGTCGCAGCCCCATGCCGTCCGCAGCGAGGTCATCACATATTCGTTGTAGCGCTGGTCGGTGGAAAGCACTTCTTTTTCCTCCACAGATGACTGATATTCATCCAGTTTGATGTATTGACTGATGTTGGAAACGTTCCACTGCCGCGAATGGCCGTTGAACGAATGGGCGGAAGGGCCCAGGCCGAGGTAGTGCCCGCCCAGCCAGTAAAGGCTGTTGTGCTTCGAGTAATACCCTTCCCTGGCAAAATTCGATATCTCGTAATGGATGAAATCATTGGCTTTTGCCTGTTCCAGCAGCATTTTGAAATGCCTGACAGACAGCTCCTCATCGACCGGCGCGTATTTTCCTTTTTCGATAAGCAGGGCCAGCGGCGTTTTCTGTTCCACCGTGAGGGCATAGGCCGAAAGGTGCGGAATATCGAGTGAGAAGAAGGTTTCGAGGTTCTTTGCCCATTTCTCCTCCGTCAACCCGGGAATGCCGTAGATCAGGTCGATGGTCAGGTTATCGAAACCCGCACGCCGGGCTGCCTCGATGGCCCGGTGCGCCTGGCCGGCGTCGTGCACCCGGTTCAGGTAGCGCAGATCATCATCGAAAAACGACTGGATCCCGATGCTCAACCGGTTGATACCGGCCTTTCTCCACTCTTCCAGCGATGTTTCGTTAATATCATCAGGATTCGCCTCCAGTGTAATTTCCACCCCATGTTCAATGTTAAAATGCAATGCCAAATGCGCAATGCACAATGCTAAATGCGCAATGGACCAAAGGGACGGCGTTCCTCCCCCGAAATAGACCGTGTTCACCGGTTCACCCTGCAGGTAGTCCTTCCGGAGCTCCATCTCTTTTAATAGTGCCCGGGTAAACTCGTCACGCCATTTTACCGAAGCGACGGAGAAGAAATTGCAGTAGTGGCATTTCTGTTTGCAAAAAGGTATATGGATATAGATTCCAGCCATTTGAAAGCGAATTATCCGCGTACATCCGCCTCATCCGCGGTATCCGCGTGCTGTTGATAGAACGCGGATGACACGGATCCTGGCGGATAAACACGGATTTTTATTTCAGCAATAATGACAAATATATGTACTTTAGCATACAAAAATATCAAGTCAACCATGAAAAGACGTGATTTCATACGCAAAAGCGCTGCCGCAGCAGCATTCACCGGCGCCGCCATCTCCCTTCCCTTCGGCTCCAAACTCTTCAGCTCCCCCTCCCACCCTTACAACCCTTCCAACCCCTCCCCTTTCGATCTCGTCGCCATCAAAGGCGGTGAAGTGGAAGCCATGTTCGACCAGGCCATCGCTGCGATGGGCGGCATGCAGGCGTTTGTTAAAAAGGGTCAGAAAGTTGTCGTTAAACCGAATATCGGCTGGGATGTGTCGCCCGAAAGAGCGGGCAATACCAATCCGGCCCTGGTGAAAAGGATCGTACGGCATTGCCTCGAAGCCGGCGCCAGAGAGGTCTATGTTTTCGATAACACCTGCGATAAATGGGACCGCTGCTATGCCACCAGTGGCATTGAACAGGCCGTGAAAGATGCCGGCGGCAAACTGGCCCCCGGGAACACAGAAAACTACTACCAGGAAGTGCAGATTCCAAATGGCAAAAAACTGAAATCAACCAAAGTTCATGAACTTATCCTCGACTCCGATGTCTTTATCAATGTGCCCGTCCTGAAAAGCCATGGTTCGGCCCGGCTGACCATCTCTATGAAAAACCTGATGGGAGTGGTGTGGGACCGCGGCTGGTGGCACCGGAACGACCTGAACCAGTGCATTGCCGATTATGCGACATATCTAAAGAAACCGACCCTCAATATTATCGACGCCTACCGCGTTATGATGAAGAACGGTCCGCGCGGCGTCTCCGAAGCCGACGTCAGCCTGATGAAATCGCTGATCATCTCGCCCGATATGGTGGCAGCCGATGCTGCAGCAACCAAAATGTTCGGCATCTCCCCCGACGACGTTCCCTACATCGGGATCGCCGATTCCATGGGCATCGGGTCTATGGCGCTCGATAAGCTGAACGTCCACCGCATTATCCTCTGATCATGCACAAAGGCCGGCTGAAACGACTCCGTGTCATCCTGTCGCTCCTGTTTTTTGCGGTCCTCGCCCTCCTGTTCCTCGATTTTACCGGGAGAATTTACGGCAAGGCGTCTCACCTGTTTTTACACCTGCAATTCGTCCCTTCACTGGTGCAGTTTGCCGGTACCCTCTCTCTGGCCGCACTTGGATTCGCCTTTATCATCATCCTGACGCTTCTTTTCGGAAGGATTTACTGCTCCTCCTTTTGCCCGCTCGGCACCTTGCAGGATATCGTTATCTATCTTTCAAAAAAAATCAAACGAAAAAGAAGAATCTTCAAATTTAAGAAACCTTCATACCGGCTTCATTACGGTATCCTGGCCCTGGTCCTGCTTTCGCTTCTCACGGGAAGCATCCTGCTGGTCAACCTGCTCGATCCCTACAGCGCTTTCGGTAAAATCTTCGCCAACCTTTTCCGGCCCCTGGTCGTTGCTGTCAATAATTTGATATCCATTGGCTTATCTTATGCCGATATCTATTCTGTTCCGAGAATCAAATGGGTGCCGGTGAACATCGCAGCCCTGTTCCTCTCGCTGGCCTGGCTGATCCTTGTGGTCTATCTTTCGGTAAGAAGAGGAAGGATCTATTGCAATACCGTTTGCCCGGTCGGGGCGCTGCTGGGCTTGTTTGCAAGATTTTCGCTTTTCAGGATCGTGCTCGATAAGACCAAATGCAACAGTTGCGGCAAGTGTTCGGCGGTATGCAAGGCGGAATGTATCAACCCGAAAGACCAGTCGGTCGATTTCAGCCGGTGTGTGGGGTGCATGAACTGCCTCTCCCCCTGTCCGGATAAAGGGTTGAAAATCAGACCTTTCTGGGTTAAAGACACCGTGCAGGTGTTTGAATTTGATGCAGGAAAGCGTGATTTCTTTAAAAAATCGGGATTGGTCGTCGTTGGCGTTTTTGCCGGGAGCAAAGTATTTTCTGAAGAAAAGGAAAAAGAGGTCATAAAGGCCACCGTTCCTGTTGTCAGGCAGTTTCCCGTTACCCCTCCCGGAGCAGAGAGCCAGGAGCGGTTCAACAAGCTCTGTACAGCCTGTCATCTCTGTGTTTCAGCCTGCCCGACGCATGTCCTTCAGCCCACCTATTTCCTTTACGGGATGACCGGGTTCCTCCAGCCCAGGATGGACTATATAACCAGCTTCTGCAATTTTGATTGTGTTTTATGCGGTGAAGTCTGCCCCACCGGCGCCATACTGAATATCACCACGGAGGAGAAAAAGCGGATACAGCTGGGCAAATCCTATTTTATAAAGGAGAACTGCGTGGTCTACACGCATAACACCGCCTGCGGAGCCTGCTCGGAGCACTGCCCGACCAAAGCCGTCCAGATGGTTCCCTACAAAGACAAACTCACCATCCCCGAAGTCAACAACACCATTTGCGTTGGATGCGGCGCCTGTGAATACGCCTGCCCCACCGATCCCAAATCGATCTATGTCGACGGTAATCCCATCCACCTGGTCGCCGAAAAACCACCGGAGATCAGGATCGAGGAGAAGATCGATTATAAGGAGGAATTCCCGTTTTAAAGGAAAGTGGCTGTCTCAAAAGTCTGATATTATACTATAATGGCCTGAGATCAGTTCGTGCTCCAACGACTAAAGCCGTTGGTTCCTATGATTTTACGAGGTGGAACCGACGGCTTCAGTCGTCGGACTACCAATTAAAAGCGAATATTTGTACTTTTGAGACGGTCCCTTTTACTTCTTTAAAACCACCCGAATCGTCGTGCCCTTATCCACCACCGACGACTTCACGAAGATCTTTCCTTTATGATAATCGGAAATGATCCTTTTGGAAAGGGAAAGCCCGAGGCCCCAGCCCCTTTTTTTGCTGGTAAAACCGGGTTTGAAAATAGCCTTGAACTGCGATTTGTTCATCCCTTTTCCAGTATCTTCAAAATCGATATTGACATGGCGGTTAACCTCCTCGATGTAAATATTGATGTTGCCGGCGTTGTTCATCGCGTCCACCGCGTTTTTGCAGATATTTTCAACGACCCATTCGAAAAGCTGCCGGTTGAGCGGGACAATGACTTGCCGGTCGGGTTCCATGCTGATATGGAACCGTACCCTGTTCGAGATTCGGGGCTCCAGGTAAGCCACCGATTCGTACAGGACATCCACCAGGTTCTGTTCTTCCAGCCTGGCCGGCGAACCGATCTTGGAGAAACGGTCGGTGATATCTTCGAGCCGTTTGACATCTTTCTCGATCTCCGACAGCTCCTCCGATTTTTCCCCCTTCATCTTCAACAACTCCAGCCACGCCATGATCGATGATAACGGCGTACCGAGCTGGTGTGCCGTCTCTTTCGACATCCCGATCCACACCAGGTTCTGTTCCGACTTACGGGCTGTGCTGAACAACAGGTAGGAGATGAAAAGGAAAACACTGACAATCGCCAGCATGATGTAGGGATAATACATGATCTGCGCCATCAGCGCTGAATTCATGTAGTAGATATAGCTTTTGCCGTGTCCGGGAAGATCGATCTCAATCGGTTCGTTTTCCGCAGACATGCTTCTGACCAGGCCGGCAATGGCTTCCGGATCCCTGATCTTTTCTTTGTCGATGTTTCCCGATTCAATTACCCGGGTGCCTGTACTGTCGGTGATCATGACCGGAACCGAAGCAGAACTGCCCACTACTTCCGAAAAGAACGACTGCACCAGGTCGTCGAGCACCAGCCTCAGCTCGGTGAATATTTTCGACTCCTTGAAATACAAAAGATCATAATCTTCTCCGAATAGAACCACTTTGATCGGCTCAAAAGAGGAGAATTCCTGCTTCAGGCTGTCGGTCATCACCGTCTTGCCTGCAAGCGTTTCATCGTCCACATTCTTGTAAATCTTGATGTTATCTTTCGAATCGGTAAGGATTATAGGGATTGTCGTGTTAAATTCCATCATCTGGCGGTAAAACTCCAGCGTCCGGGACGACTCTTCGAAGCGGAAATTACGGTAGGCTTCAGCCAGAATAACCGCTCGTTTGTATTCCTCTTCCTTGATCTGGTCGAAGAACCGTTTGGTATAATTGACCAGGTCGGCTTTACGCTGAATAGCGTTAGCCCAGATGCCGATGCTCATCCGCTCATCAACCGCGATCTGCCGCACCAGCACGTTGGTGTACCAGAGCGACGCCGTGATAATGATAACAGCCGCACCGAACAATAACCACTTCCATCTTTTTTTCTTGTAGTAAATTTGCACCGGGTAAACTCTTTTCTGCCTAACGTATTTTTTCGGATTTTATTGAAAACCTTATGAAAACCAGTTTATTTCAACAAAATTAATAAAAGAATGAGATGAAATCAGTTACCGACGGGTGTACCCGTCGGCAGACACAATTAAAGAGAAGTTACCCGTCTTAGGAACACTGACAATTATTGTAATATGGAAACAATATTTCTGACCGATTCACCGCTATTCACCTGGGTTATCCTCCCCTTGCTGATCTTTCTGGCCCGCATCCTGGATGTGAGCATCGGTACGCTCCGCCTGATATTTGTCTCTAAAGGATTCAAGTTCTATGCCCCGATCCTGGGATTTTTCGAAGTGATCATCTGGTTGCTGGCCATCGGGCAGATCATGCAGCACCTGGATAATATTTTGTGCTATATCGCCTACGGGCTCGGTTTTGCTACCGGCAATTACATCGGTATATATCTGGATGAAAAACTTTCGCTGGGGACCGTCCTTATCCGCATCGTCTCCAAATCCGAAATCACCGGCCTGGTCGATCACCTGCGAAAAGAGGAATTCGGCGCTTCACTCGTCGATATTGAAGGGATGACCGGTAAACAAAAAATGATATTTACGATCGTAAAGCGAATTGACCTGAAAGAGGTGATGAAGATCATCCAGGAACACAATCCACACTCATTTGTGACGATCGAGGATGTAAAAACCGCCAGAGAAGGGTATTTCCGGTATTCCCGGCGGAGAAGCCTCGTCCCCGTCGTTGGCTTATTCCAGGATTTCCGTAAAGGGAAATAATTCCTTAATTTCGTGGCTGAAACATATAATTCAGACACGATGAAAAACCAGACCGGAATCCTCTTATTTATTATCCTTCTGCTGGCGGGATGCACCACGCCAACAACACAACCCGCTAACGAAAGCACCGAAATGAAACTGAGTATTGTCGATGAAGCGTCCCGGAGCGATGTCGTCCGCGCATTAAAAGAAAAATATGGCCAAAACCAGGCTTTACGCATCGAAACCGGTGTGAAACAGGCGGCCGACTTCTGGAATGGCACCGACGGCACAACCGATGAGTTTAAAGCGTTCTGCATGGAGAAATTTATCGGTAATGAAGCGGAACTCGACCTTGTTTTTAACCGTTTGTCGGCTGCACTGGAATCCCTCGGCGGTTGTTACAACAAGATCAGCGTCGACCTGAAGCTCCCGCTGCACCTGCCACTCGGCGATATCCACGCGGTGGATGAAATCCTGGGAGGTTACAATCCGGGAGCCCATTTTACCGACGATATGTTCGAGAACAAACTGGCCTTTATCGTCCTGCTCAATTTTCCGTTCCATGACCTGGAAGAAAAGACCGATAAAGGGGAGGGCTGGACGCGGAAAGAATGGGCCTATGCAAGGATGGGTGAACTGTTCACTTCCCGGGTGCCGGCTTCTTTGAACCAGAATATCAGCAAAACCCTGACCGACGCCGATAATTACATCTCCGGGTACAACATCTGTATGGACAAGCTCAGGGATAATGAAGGGCGGCAGCTTTTCCCCGATGATCTCCGGCTGATCTCCCACTGGGGCATCCGCGACGAACTGAAATCACACTTTGGAGAGGAAGGTGGACTGGAAAAGCAAAAGTTGATCTACCAGGTTATGCTTCGCATCATCAACCAGGAGATCCCGGCAGTTGTCATCAACAACAACGAAGTGACCTGGAATCCGCTCTCCAATGAGGTCTTTCAGGGAGATGCCGCTGCTGACAACACAGCCGAGCCGGGAACGCGCTACGAAGTGTTGCTGAAAAACTTCAAAGCCTTATCGGCCACCGATGCCTACCAGCCTTTTTATCCCAACCAGATCAGCCGCGCCTTCGACGAAGGGATGGAGATCACACAGGAAGAGGTCGAAAAACTTTTCGTCGAACTGGTCTCCTCTCCGGAAGTTAAAAAGGCCGGAGAGCTTATCAGCAAGAGGCTCGGGCGGCCACTGGAACCGTTCGATATCTGGTACAACGGTTTCAAAGCAGGCACCTCCCTCAACGAAGCGGAGCTGAATAAGATCACCCGCGCTAAGTATCCGGATAATAAGGCCTTTGAGAAAGATATGCCGAATATCCTGGTAAAACTGGGATTTGACAAAGATTCGGCCGCGATCATCGCTTCGCGGATAACGGTGGATCCGGCACGTGGCTCCGGCCATGCCTGGGGCGCCGAAATGCGGACCGACCGCGCCCGGCTCCGTACCCGGATCGGGGAGCAGGGAATGGACTACAAAGGCTACAATATCGCCATGCACGAGTTCGGGCATAATGTCGAGCAAACCCTTTCGCTCTACAATATCGATCATTACATTCTTCACGGCGTGCCCAACACGGCATTTACCGAGGCACTGGCTTTCCTGTTCCAGCGGCGCGACCTGGCCGTGCTGGGGATTGCCCGGGAAGATCCGATGGAGAACCACCTGATGGCACTCGACAACCTGTGGGCCAATTATGAGATCATGGGCGTATCCCTGGTCGATATGCGCGTCTGGAAATGGTTGTACGAACACCCGGATGCGACCGTACCGCAACTGAAAGATGCCGTTATCTCCATTGCAAAGGATGTCTGGAATAGCTATTATGCACCGGTTTTCGGGGTTAATGACACACCCATCCTGGCTATTTATTCGCATATGATCGATAACCCCCTGTACCTCTCGGCTTATCCCGTGGGCCACCTGATCCAGTTCCAGGTGGAACAGTACATGGAAGGTAAAAAACTGCCCGATGAAGTCTACCGGATGTACACACTGGGCTTACTGGCGCCGCAGGTGTGGATGCAACAGGCTGTCGGACAGCCTGTTTCGATCCGGCCGGTCCTGACGGCCGCCGGGGAAGCAATCAAAGCCCTCGGGAACCGGTAGTAGACACTGAATTCCCAATTGCTGCCATTCGTAAAGTCTTCCCGCCCTGTTGCAAATCAGGCGCGAATTCTTTTAATTTCTCCTGCCATATTTGTAAATTGATTGTTCGTTATCGAACAAGTGTTGTTAGCTGGCGAACACGACTTTTTTAACAATATCATCATACAACATTTTATAATATTAAATATCAATAAATTATGATACTGGCATATTTTTCGCTGCAAAGTCGCGTTACTTAAAAAAATAATCTAACTCAGATTAACTATGTACACCAAAAGCATTAACCAAAAAAGCGTTCTTAAAAACATTGTGAAAAAATTCACCGCCGCATTCCTGGTTCTTTTTTCCCTGGCCGCATCCTCCCAGGTGAAAGAGTTTACACTGGAAGATTGCATCAATTTCGCCCTCGACAGCAACATCAACATTAAAAAGCAGGTGTTGATGGTCGAAAGCCAGAAGGCCCAACTGCTCCAGGACTACCTGGTCATGCTTCCCAACCTCAATGCCGGCGCCACCCACGGTTACAACTGGGGAAAGACGATTGACAGGTACACCAACGAATTCGCCACAAAACGCGTTCAGTCGAATAATTTTTACCTGGGAACCCAACTGAACCTTTTCCAGGGATTGCGCCAGATCAACACCGTGAACCAGGCCAAACTCGATTATGCCGCAATTCAGTATGATCTTGACCTGATGATGGACGATATCTCAGTGGCTGTAGCCGGATACTATCTTGACATTCTCTACAGCCAGGAACTGCTGGCCGTTTCGCAGGAACAAACCGGGATCACCCGGCAGCAGGTCGGCCGGATGCAGAAAATGGTCGAAGCGGGGACGATAGCCCGGGGTGATCTGCTCAACCTGGAAGCCCAGCTGGCTACCGAAGAACTCCAGGTGGTCGAGGCCGAAAACAGGCTGACCATCGCCTACCTGAGCCTGCAGCAGCTTATCGATCATCCGTATTCACCCGATTTCCGAATCGAAACCCCGAAGCTGAAACCGATCCAGGCGCCTCAAATTGTGCTGACACCGCAAAACGTTTACGATGTAGCCCTCTCCCAGCGCCCCGAGATAAAAAGCGCCGAACTGCGCGTCAGGAGTGCTGAAAAAGGAATCTCCATTGCCCGCGGATACCTCAGTCCCACGATCTCTTTCTCCGGAACCCTGGCTACCGGTTATTCCGGCCTGGAGGTGCCAACCGATGAGACCATCAATATAACCGGCGTTCCGATCGGTTACCTGCAAAGCAATCCAACAGAAATTGTGGTTTCCGACTACACTACATCCGCAGGCAATTTCTATATTCCCTCTTTCAGAGACCAGTTTGAGGATAACCAGAATACCAGCCTACAATTCTCATTGCAGATACCCATTTTCAACGGCTGGCAGGTGCGCAATGCTATCAGCCAGGCAAAGATCCAGAAAGAACAGGCCGATCTCAACCTGGCCCAGGCTAAACTCGATCTCGACAAGAAGATTCAACAGGCCTATGCCGATGCCGTTGCCGCTTTGAAAAATTTCAATGCTTCAGAGAAAAAAGTCAATGCACAGAAAGAGGCATTCAAATATGCCGAACAGAAACTGGCTGTCGGGCTTGTAACAGCCGTCGATTATAATGAAACAAAGAAGAACCTGGCGGCTTCCGAGTCCGAACTCCTGCAGGCAAAATACCGCTTCATCTATACGACTACTATTTTGGATTTCTATATGGGAAAACCCATTTCCCTTGTAAATTAACCATGATGGAAGATACAATCATCAGCTTGCGCAACATCAACAAATCATACGGGCTGGGCAAAACCTCCCTGCACGTGCTGAAAGGAATTGACCTTGACATTAAAAAGGGAGAACTGGTTTCGATCATGGGATCGTCAGGATCCGGAAAATCTACCCTTTTAAATGTTATCGGCATCCTCGACAACCACGATCAGGGGGAATATATCCTGGATGGCCTTGCGATCCGGGACCTGACGGAGAAAAAAGCAGCCCAGTTACGCAACCAGATGATCGGTTTCGTTTTCCAGTCGTTTAACCTGATCTCTTTCAAAAACGCCATGGAAAACGTGGCATTACCGCTTTACTATAAGGGGATCAGCCGGAAAAAGAGGAACAAAACCGCCATGGAAATGCTGGAAAAGATGGGACTGGAAGAATGGTGGCACCATCTGCCGAATGAACTGTCGGGCGGTCAGAAACAGCGCATTGCCATAGCCAGGGCGCTGGTTTCAAACCCCCGGATCATCCTCGCCGATGAGCCTACGGGGGCGCTCGACTCCAAAACATCCATGGAGATGATGGATCTGCTCAAGGAGATCAACCAGAGCGGCATCACGATCCTGATTGTGACGCACGAATACGATATCGCCCATTCGACCGACCGGATCATCCACCTGAAGGATGGCCTGATCGAGCGAACAGAAGTCAATGGAAAAAATAAAAATCAGTATCTTGATAGAGTCAACTAATATTAAGTAAAGACGTTGCTTGCAACGTCTAGGTTGCATGCAACGTCTCTCAACGTCTAAACATAACCGGCAACAATGGGAATCTTTGACTGGGATAAATGGCAGGAGATCTTCGAGACCATGAAGAAAAACAGGTTGCGCACCTTCCTGACGGGATTCAGCGTGGCCTGGGGCATCTTTATGCTCATCATCCTGCTGGGCTCAGGCAATGGACTCGAAAATGGCGTCAAAAAAGCGTTTGAAGGCGATGCGACCAATACCCTCTGGATCAACCCCGGGCAGACCAGCACGGCTTACAAAGGACTGAAAGCCGGGAGGGTCATTCAGTTCACCAATGAGGATTATGACCTGATCAGCCGCGAAATCCCCAATATTTACAAGATTTCAGGCCGGGTGAATGTTTGGCAGAACAACACCATTTCTTACAATAAAGAATACGGGAATTTCGATATCATTGCCTGCCATCCCGATTATGGTTATTATGAAACCATTGATATTACCGGTGGAAGATTTATTAATGAAGAAGATATCAGGGATTTCCGCAAGTCGGTGGTTATCGGGAAACCTGTAAAGGAAGCTCTTTTTAAGGATGAGGATCCAATCGGTAAATACATCCAGGTCAGCGGTGTCCCCTTCAAGGTTGCGGGTGTATTCAGCGATGTCGGCGGCGACCGCGATATGCAGCGTGTCTATATCCCCTTGTCCACAGCGCAGCGCGTTTTTAACCTGGGGAACAGGATTTTCAACGTAAGCGTGGTGACGAAGGATGTCACGGTTGAAGAGAGCCGTGAAATGGCAGAAGATGTCAGGCAAACCCTCGCGCAAAAACACAAGTTCGATCCGGAGGATCAACGGGCGGTGTTTGTATGGAATAACCTGGAAGAATACAAAAAATTGATGACCCTGTTTGCCTCCATCCGGATGTTTATCTGGATCATCGGCATCGGGACGATCATTGCAGGCGTGGTAGGTGTCAGTAATATCATGATGATCGTTGTGAAGGAACGGACGCAGGAGATAGGCATCCGGAAAGCAATGGGGGCAACGCCATGGTCCATCGTCAGCCTGGTTTTGATGGAATCGATACTGATTACCGCCTTTGCCGGCTATGTCGGTCTGGTCATGGGTGTGGGATTGCTTGAGCTGATTTCACCCGCATTTAATAATTCCGATACGTTCTTTAAGAATCCGGAAGTGGATATTTTTATCGCCTTGGGAGCGACGATCGTAATGGTGGTATCGGGCATGCTAGCCGGTTTTGTTCCGGCCCGTAAAGCCGCGGCCATCCAGCCGATCGAAGCGCTCAGGTATGAATAACAGTGGAGCCGTTGCATGCAACGGCTACGGGTAAAGATAATGCAGCAATTGGTTAATGCTTGCATAGGCAGGGGGTCTCTGAGGGATGCTATTTTATCCCCCTGCCTTATTTTGAAAATTATGAACATCAATATATGAGTATCGTCGATTACGACAAATGGCAGGAAATCGTGATTGTTCTGAAAAAGAACAAACTGAGGACCTTTTTTACCGCCTTTGGGGTTTTCTGGGGGATTTTTCTCCTTGTCGTGATGATGGGTTCGGGAAACGGACTGAAGAATTCGGCCCTGGAAGGCTTCGGCAATATGGCGACGAACAGCTTTTTCATGTGGACCCAGCGTACCACAATGCCCTATAAAGGATTCCAGCGGGGCCGGTGGTATAATTTCAAGAATGCCGACGCCGAGGCTGTAAGGCTGAATATCCCGGAAGTCGATAAAGTGGCGCCACGATTGCAGGGAGGCGGTTTCAGGGGAGCGGGAAGCACGGTTGTGCGCGGAGAAAGGACCGGCGCATTCTCCACTTTCGGCGATACACCCGAATTCTTCGAGATCATGCCGATGAACGTGACCGTGGGCCGGGTGATCAACCAGAATGACCTGGAGGAACAACGCAAGGTGATCGTGATTGGCGACAGGGTTTACCAGGAGATGTTTAAAAAGGATGAAAACCCGATCGGGGAATACCTGCAGATTTCGGGAGTCTATTTCAAGGTGATCGGCGTGGTAAAATCCAAACAGAGAGGCCCGCAAGCCGAGCAGGACGAAAAGGCGATCCATATGCCGCTGAATACCCTGCAGCAGACCTACAACTACGGCGATATTATCGGCTGGTTCTCCATTACGGCGAAAAAAGGGGTTCCGGCTTCCGTGGCTGAACAGAAGACAAAGGATTATCTTAAAACAAGGCACCATATCCATCCCGACGACAACCGCGCCATCGGTTCCTGGAATATGGAAAATGAATTCAATAAATTCAGTAACCTCTTTGCCGGGATCACCATCCTGGTGTGGATTGTGGGATCGGGAACCTTGTTTGCGGGGGTTGTCGGCGTCAGCAATATCATGCTCATCGTCGTTAAAGAACGAACCAAGGAAATCGGGATACAACGGGCAATCGGCGCACCGCCGTCAGCGATAATGAGCCAGATCGTCATCGAATCGGTCTTTTTAACCACTCTGGCAGGCTATATCGGCCTGGTTGTGGGCGTCGGGCTGATCGAACTGGTCGACTTCATGATCACCAAAAGCGGTGCAGAATCGGAGATGTTCCGGAACCCCGAGATCAACTTTAATATGGCGATGCTCTCGCTCGGAATCCTGGTCATCTCAGGGATACTGGCAGGCCTGATACCTGCCCGCCGCGCCATCAGCATCAAACCCATCGACGCCCTCAGAGATGAGTAGTAACGGTGGAAGAGACGCAATATATTGCGTCTCCACAAAAGATAGTAGCAACAGAGTAAAGACGCAATATATTGCGTCTCAACAACAACAACCAACTATGAAAAAAGCGCTGAAAATACTGGCAGGAGTGATCGTCCTATCCATCTTCGTCTACACGATCTACTTCCTTTACCAGAAATCGCAGGCCAAGCCGGTGGTGTTTGAAACTGCCCGGGCCTTCAAAACGGAAATCATAAAAAGTACCGTGGCTACCGGATCGGTGGTGCCCAGGAAAGAGATCATGATCAAACCGCAGGTCTCCGGAATTGTGGAAGAAGTCTATGTCGAAGCCGGCGATATGATCCGGAAAGGAGACCTGATCGCCAGGATCAAGATCATTCCCGATATGGTTACGCTGAATAATGCGCAATCGCGCGTCAACAGGGCAAAGATCGGGCTGGAAGATGCAAAAAGGCAGTTTGAGCGGCAGGGCGATTTGTTGAAACAGGGCGTCATCGCGAAAGCGGAATACGAACCCTATGAAATTGCCTATAAAAATGCCCTGGAGGAGGTCGAGGCGGCAGAGAACAACCTGGAGCTGATCAAAGAAGGCCAGACCAAGAAAGGCGGCCAGGCCACCAATACCATCGTCCGCTCCACAGCCGAGGGAATGGTCCTCGATGTACCGGTGGAAGTGGGTTTTTCGGTGATCGAGAGCAATACGTTCAACGACGGTACCACCATCGCTTCGGTTGCCGATATGGGCGATATGATCTTCGAAGGTAAGATCGATGAAACCGAAGTGGGCAAGATCAGGGAAGGAATGCCGCTGATACTGACCATCGGCGCTATCGACGATGCCAGCTTCGATGCGGTGCTGGAACACATTTCACCGAAAGGCATTGAAGAAAACGGGGCCATCCAGTTCGAGATCAAAGCCAATGTTTCGCTGAAACAGGACCAGTTCATCAGGGCAGGCTACAGCGCCAATGCAAAAGTGGTGCTCGACCGGACCGACAGCGTGCTGGCCATCCCTGAAAGCCTGCTTCTCTTTGAAGGAGACTCGGCTTACGTAGAAGTGGAAACGGCTCCCCAAATGTTCGAGAAGAGATATATCAAAACGGGATTATCCGACGGGATCAATATTGAAATTAAATCGGGTCTGACTCCGGAGGATAAAATCAAAAAACCCGGAACATCCCTTAAATAATCATCGTTTGGAGTCGATTTTCATCACGGAAAGGGCTGTGAAAGCAGATTTTAAGTACCTTCGCCGTTCAAATTTCCTAAAAACCAATATCATGCTTAATAACGTATTTTCAAAAATCCTGCTGGTTGTTACGGTTATAATTGCCGTCTCCTGCCAGCAGCCGCAGAAAACCGAATTCCAGATGGAACAACAGTATCCCGGGACCGTTACCGGGCAGCAACCGCTTGCTCCGGCCTCTCCTGAGCATGTTGCAAACCGGCTCGCTACATTTGCGCCGTTTACCCTTACCACCGACATCAGCCATCTCACGGCTAACGAAAAGCAGATCGTGGCTATCTTTTTCGATGTGGCGGACATCATGGACGAGCTGTTCTGGCTTCAGGCCATGGGCCCGAAAGAGCCTTTCCTGGCACGTATCCAGGACGAAACCACAAAGCAGTTTGCCCGTATCAATTACGGCCCCTGGGACCGGCTCGACGGGAATAATTCCTTCATCGACGGAATCGGCGAAAAACCTGCCGGCGCTAATTTTTACCCGGCCGATATGACAAAGGAAGAATTTGAAGCCTTCAGCGATCCCAATAAGAAAAGCCTCTACACGCTGATCCGCCGCAATGCCGACGGCTCACTCCGTAGCGTGTGGTACCACCAGGCTTATGAAACCCAGCTCAAAAAAGCCGCAGAACTCATTAAACAAGCGGCCGCACTGGCCGAAGATGCCGGATTGAAAAAATACCTGGAACTGCGTGCCGATGCCCTTCTGACCAGCGATTACCAGCCCAGCGACTTTGCCTGGATGGAGATGCGGAACTCGGCACTCGACTTCGTCGTCGGACCAATCGAAAATTACGAAGACGGATTGTACGGCTATAAAGCGGCCTTCGAATCCTTTATCCTGGTTAAAGACCCGGTCTGGAGCGCAAGGCTCGTCAAATATGCTGCCATGCTTCCCGACCTGCAGCGTGGTCTCCCGGTAAAAGAGGAGTACAAAACCGAAATCCCCGGCGCCGACGCCGACCTGAATGCCTATGACGTCGTTTACTATGCCGGCGATTGCAACGCCGGAAGCAAAACCATCGCCATCAACCTGCCCAACGACGAAGAGGTCCAGCTTCAGAAAGGTTCCCGGAAATTGCAACTGAAAAATGCGATGCAAGCCAAATTCGATAAGATCATGGTGCCGATAGCCGAACTCCTGATCGATCCGGCCCAGCGTAAGCACGTGACATTCAACGCCTTTTTCGAGAACACCATGTTCCACGAAGTGGCCCACGCCATTGGGGTTAAAAATACCATCAACGGCAAAGGACCGGCCCGTACCGCTCTGAAAGAGACCTATTCATCCATCGAGGAAGGCAAAGCCGATATCATGGGCCTCTACCTCGTTACCAAACTCTATGAAATGGGTGAACTGACCGAAGGCGAAGTGATGGACAATTATGTGACCTTCTTTGCCGGTATCTTCCGCTCCTCCAGGTTTGGAGCGGCAAGCGCACACGGTAAGGCCAATATGATGCGCTTTAACTTCTTCCGGTCGGAAGGCGCTTTTACCAGAAGCGAAGAGGGCATTTATACGGTCGATTTCGACAAAACAAAAGCGGCCATGGAAAAACTGGTGCAGAAAATTATCTACATCCAGGGTGATGGCGATTATGAAGCCGCGAAAAACTGGGTGGCCACCGAAGGGATCGTTACCCCGGCGCTGCAAACAGACCTCGACCGGATCAATGCCTCCGGAATCCCCGTGGATGTAGTGTTTGAAAAAGGAAAACAAATGCTGGGGCTTTAGTCATTCGGTCTATTTATTTCAATCGTTAATGACTCCGAGTCCCTCTGTGTAACTCCGTGTACTACGTGGTAAAATATTATTAAAAATAACTTAATAAAATGATAATGAAACGCTTTACTATCTTTTTTTCGCTTTTTATCCTTCTGTCTTCCCCTTCACTCCGGGCGGATGAAGGGATGTGGCTCCCCATTTTTGTGGAGAGACTGAACTATGTCGATATGCAGAAAATGGGACTCCATCTCACTGCAGAAGAGATTTACAGTATCAATAACTCCAGCCTGAAAGACGCCATCGTCGGGCTTGGAAACGGCAGCCAGCCCGGCGGATTCTTCTGCACAGCGGAAGTGGTGTCAAGCCAGGGCCTCTTATTTACCAACCATCACTGCGGGTACGATATCATCCAGAAACACAGCTCTATCGAACACGATTATCTCAACGACGGTTTCTGGGCTATGAGCAAGGAAGAAGAACTCCCGAACGAAGACCTGAGCGCTACTTTCTTTGTCAGGATGGAAGATGTGACCGATTCAATCGTTCCGTTCCTCAGCGATACCATGTCGGCCTCAAAACGTTCTGAAAAAGTGCGCGAGATAACCGCCAGGTTGAAAAAAGCCGCTAATCCCGATAAAAAATACTTTGTCAATGTCACCAGTTTTTTCAACGGGAATGAGTACTACCTGTTTGTTTATGAGGTTTATACCGATGTCAGGCTCGTCGGGGCTCCCCCTTCGGCCATTGGCAAATTCGGCGGAGATACCGATAACTGGATGTGGCCCCGCCATACCGGCGATTTCAGCATTTTCCGGGTTTACACTGCTCCCGATGGCAGTCCGGCCGAATATTCCAAAGAAAATGTACCCATGGTACCGAAGCACCATCTGCCGGTTACCCTCAATGGCGTGGAAAAAGGCGACTTTGCCATGATCTGGGGCTATCCGGGCAGCACCGACCGCTACCTGACCTCCTATGGCGTCGATTTTCAGATCAACCATTTCGATCCCAATATTGTCAGGCTACTGGGCGAACAACTCGAAATCTGGAAAGAAGACATGACTGCCGACCGCGAAGTCGGTATCAAATATGCCTCCAAATACGCCGGAACAGCCAATGGCTGGAAATTCTATATCGGCGAACTGAAAGGGCTCAAGAGGCTGGATGTTAAATCCCAGAAGGAGGAACTGGAATCACAGTTCACCGCATGGGTGGAAAAGGATGCCGCCAGGCAGGAAAAATACGGCAATGTCCTGCCGGGGATAAAAGCCGGTTATGAAAAGATCAGCAAATCATTCGGGCCCTTCATCCTGGCTGCATTAGGCGCCTCATCCCCCGAGATCCTGGGCTATGCGCAGAATTTTTCAGGTGTTGGCGGTTACCTGGAAGGAAAAGATGAGGCCGGTTTAAAGGCCGAATCGGAATCGCTTCGCGAAGGGGCAAAAGAATTTTTCAAGGATTACAATGCGCCGACCGACCAGAAAGTTTTGGCACGGATGATGGAGATTTACTCGAAGGAGATGCCGGTAGAAATGCAGCCGCAGGGATTTAAAGACCTCGTGGCCAAATATAAAGGAGATTTTAAAGCCATGGCCGCAGATATTTTCGCCAAATCATTCCTCTCTTCAGAGGCAAAGGTAAATGCCTTCCTCGACAAACCCAGCCTGAAAACCTTTCAGAAAGATCCGGCCATCAAACTCAGCAACGATCTGATGGGCTCCATGATGAACCTGTCGGGCGATTACCGTTCGGCCAACCAGGAGATGGGTAAATATGAACGGCTGTTTATTGCCGGCTTGCGCGAAATGATGCCCGAAAAGGCGTTCTATCCGGACGCAAATTCGACCATGAGGCTTACGTACGGCACGGTTGAGGATTATAAAGGCGCCGATGCGGTTTATTATGATTATAAGACCCATCTCAGCGGCGTGATGGAAAAAGAAGATCCGGCGAACGAGGAATTTATCGTTCCCGAAAAACTGAAAAAGCTTTTTGAAGAGAAAGACTTCGGCCCTTACGGATGTAAGGATGACCTGGTTACCTGTTTCCTCACCACCAACGACATCACCGGCGGTAATTCGGGCAGCCCGGTTATCAACGGCAACGGAGAACTTATCGGACTTGCTTTCGATGGCAACTGGGAAGCCATGAGCGGCAATATCGCTTATGAGCCCAAACTGCAACGTACCATCTGCGTCGATATCCGTTATGTGCTTTTCGTTATTGATAAATACGCCGGAGCACAGAACCTGATCGATGAGCTGACATTCGGCCCCGAAAAGATCAAAGTGCCGCGCGAAAAATTCGAAACAACACTCGGAAAGAAATAATTCTTAGATGATTTTGCTAGAAGAGGCTGTCTCAGTGTGATGGGGCAGCCTCTTTAAGAAGATTCACCGAGCTTTTTATTCTGATTATAATTTTTCAGACAATCCGGGCAAAGGCAACGGTCGTATTGGGCTTCAATTTCCTCCAAAACATCCGGCGGCACATACACCTCGTAGCACCAGCACTTTCCTGATTTCCCGCAGGAAAACTGCTTGCCGCATTTTGGGCAGGTTGAAGGTTCTTGGTCGTTGGTTTTGGTCATCAGTCGTCAAAAGTTGGAAAAATCGTCAAATCTCCAAATCGTCAAATCTCCAAATCGTCAAATCTCAACGCTCACCCTCTCCGTCTTCCCTCCTACCGGCGGATTCATCTTTGAAACCTTGATCCGCGCAGCGCCGACCTGTGGAAACTCGCGTCCGATCCGGGAAAGGATCCGCCGGGCTACGTGTTCCAACAGTTTTGATTTGATGGCCATCTCTTCCGAAACCACCCTGTAAACAGATTGATAATCCACTGTTTCGGAAAGATCATCCGTCAGTTCAGCGCTCGTTGTATCCGCTTCCATGAAAAGATCCACCGTAAAACGTGTCCCGATGATTTGCTCCTCATGAAAACAACCATGATAAGCATAAAACTCCATCCCTTCTATTGCAATAGTCCCCATAATATCATACAATTGTTCCCGAACTTTTCAGGAAGTTCAGTGCAAGGTGAACTCTATCCATTACTTCTTGCTTTCCCAGCATCTCGCAGATCAGGGCCAGGTCGGGACCAAAACTCCCTCCCACCAGGCAAAGCCGCAGCGGATTCATCAGCTGGCCCAGGCCGGCGCCTTTTCCGGCAGCATAAGACTCGGCAAAGAGTTTTATCTGTTCGGCCCTGTAATCTGGCAGCCCCGGCAACGCTTCGGCAAAACCCCGCAATAAACCGGGCGTATCTTCTTTCCACTTTTTCCTGGCAAGATCCGCATCATACGACTCTGGCCGGCGGAAGAAGAAATACGACTGATCCCAGAACTGGCCGACGAAATCGGAACGGTCTTTTACCAGCTCAACCACACGGGAAACAAAGGAACGTTCAGCATGAATGCCTTTATCTTCCAGCACTTTGCAGAACAGATCCGTCAGCTCTTCATTGGTTTTTGTGATGAGGTAGTGATGATTGAACCATTTGATTTTCCCCGGGTCGAACCGGGAGCCCGATTTGCCGACCCTTTCGATCGAAAACTGCCCGATCAGCTCCTCCATGCTGAAGATCTCCTGCTCGGTGCCGGGATTCCAGCCCAGCAATGCCAGCATATTGACCACCGTTTCGGGGAAATAGCCGATCTCACGGTAGCCCGAGGAGACGTCGCCGGTAAAGGGATCGGTCCATTCCAGCGGGAAAACGGGGAATCCCAGCCGGTCGCCGTCACGCTTGCTCAGCTTGCCCGATCCTTCCGGCTTCAGGATGAGCGGAAGATGGGCAAACAGCGGCGCCTGCCACCCGAAAGCCCGGTAAAGAAGAATATGCAGGGGCAGCGAAGGGAGCCATTCCTCGCCCCGGATCACGTGCGTGATCTCCATCAGGTGGTCATCCACGATGTTGGCCAGGTGATAAGTCGGCATCCCGTCCGATTTGAACAGCACCTTGTCGTCTAAAGTCGCTGTGTTTACGGTCATGTCGCCACGGATAAGATCGTTGAATTCCAGCGTCGTATTTTCCGGGATCATAAAACGGATCACATACGGCGCTCCCGATTCCAGGCGCCTTTGGACCTCTTCACCGGTCATTGCCAGGGAGTTCTTCATCGTGTTCCTTACCGATGCATCATAGGTGAAAACCTGCTTTGAGGCTTCCGCCGCTTTCCGTTTTGCATCCAGCTCCTCCGCCGTATCAAAACTGTAATAGGCATGCCCGGCGCGCACCAGCTCATCGGCATACTGCCGGTAGATCTCTTTGCGGTCTGATTGCCGGTAAGGTGCGTAAGGGCCACCGACATGCACCCCTTCATCAAACCGGATACCGGTCCACTCCAGCGAATCGATGATATATTGTTCTGCTCCTGGTACGTATCGGTTCTGATCCGTATCTTCGATCCGGAGGATCATTTTTCCCCCGGAATGCCTTGCAAACAAATAATTGTACAGCGCCGTCCTTACTCCACCGATATGCAGCGGCCCTGTAGGGCTGGGCGCAAATCTTACCCTGACTTCTTTCATCAATCAATTAAAATTTTTCGGTTCATTCTTCCCTTGCCGTCACTCACAATCACCTGGTACACACCGGGTTTCAGGTGCCCGGCATCAATGGCACTTGAACGTCCGGTTATGCTTTGTGTCAGTAAAGTCCTCCCCGCCAGATCGGTCACCGACAGTTGCATTTCTTTTTCCGGATTCGACGGCAAAAATACCCTGAAATAATCATGCGCCGGATTGGGCCCGACGGTAAAATAGAGCGGGTTGTTCCGCTCTTCAATATCCACGGCCAGGCTGTTCAGGTGGTGAAGTATCCACTGTTCGGGATCCAGTTCAATATGTTCGACCTCTTTTGAAACCGGGATCGAATAGGTTTCCAGGTTTTCACCCTGGTAAAGGATCAGCGTGGTGTCGGTACCATCGGAATAAACCACATGATAAGGGACTTTCATTTTGAAAAGCTGCGTTACAGTTGTCGATGTGGTTTGGGTCGACGAAACGTTCAGGTTCCCGTTATTCTGGTTCCAGACAATGTCGAAAATCGGGTATCCTTCTCCGTAATACCACTGGTCGAAAAAGTCGGTAAAATCTTCACCCGATATATACTCCAGCCACTCCCTGAAATCAGCTCCCGTTGCCACTGAGTCACCGTATTCTTCCATGTAGGTGCGGAGCACATTGAAGAACATTTCGTCATCCTGCAATTCGAACCGGATCATGTGAAGCAGCAATGCCCCTTTGCTGTAAGATAACCTGCCGTTGAAAATCCGGTAGATATTGTCGAGTTCCTCTTCCGGAACATATACGCTGCCGCCGGGAGCGCTCTTCACCTGGTTGTGCTTGCTTCTCAGCCAGGCCGAATCTTCGGCGGGCGACAGTAAGTTGGAGACGGCAAGATAATCGCTGTATGTGGCGAATCCTTCGTTGATCCAGATATCGCTCCAGGTCGCGCAGGTTACCTTGTCACCAAACCACATATGGCCAAGTTCATGTGCTACCAGGTTGAAATTGAAAGCGCCGATGGTTGTCATGGTCTGATGCTCCATCCCGCCACCCAGTTGGGTAAGACAATGGCCGTACTTTTCATCGATGAAAGGATAAAGTCCGAATAAATCGGAGAAAAGCTCAATAAAACCAGCCGTCCGGTCAATTCCCTCCTGGTATAATGGCAGGCAGTTTACATGATCATAAATATAATTCTGGATGAAGACCGAATCTTCCGTTCCTTCCGGATAAGCATAGATGTTGTATTCCTGGTAATCGGCTACGGCAAAGGAAATCAGGTAATAATCAATGGGATAATAACTTTTCCATTCGTAACGGAGTTTTCCGCCGGGTACCGGCGTAACGGCAGTCAGCAGTCCCTGTGAACCCGCCTTGTTTTCGGCGCTCGTCGTCAGAAATACCCAAACCGAGTCGGCATCGTCGGTGAGATCCTGCTTCGTCGGCCACCAGTCTTTCGCGGCATAAGGTTCAGATAAGGTCCAGGTAACGTTTTTTTCAAATGGCGTGCTGTAAGCCGTCGTCACCCCTGAGAAAAAGCCGCCGGTTGGAGGTGTACCATGATAACAAATTTTTGTCGTAAAATAAACGCCGTTTGGGATTGGTTCGATCGGAACCAGGATCAGGTCATTATTGTGGACGAACGAATGCTGGATACCGTTGACATAGACCGTATCTACCGTCATCTCGTCAATAAGTTCATAGACAATGGTATCCATCTGGGTACCGGTCACTATGGCCTTTGTGGTAACACTTCCGCTGACGGCTACCGTATCGTTTTCCACATTCAGGTCCAGGAAATAAAACGTAACATCGTATTTTTCCAGCAATGGATTTGTCACAACGGGCGCATAATATTCATTCGCAGCCATTGCCGCTGATTTGACATGATAACAGTAAGGTGCATCATCCTGTTCGGCATGATTGTACTGAGCCATCAGAATTCCTGTTAACGGGATCAGAATGAAAAGAAAAACCAGTCTTTTTAACATAGAAAAAATAATTTAACCGGAAGGTCGTGAAACTATAACTAACTTTGTATAAGCGAACAAAGATAATATTTATTTGTTCGTTACCGTTAGGGTTCTATACCCTGAAAGGCTTGCATCTCATGACAGAAGACAACTATTCCATATTGATCCGTAAACTCGATGAATTTATCCGGAAGTTTTACCGAAACCGGCTGATCAGAGGAGCCATATTTTATGTGGCCATTGTAACGATAGCCTATCTCCTCATAACGCTCACCGAGTTTTTTGGAAGGTTCAGCCCGGGCATCCGGACCGTATTGTTTTATTCGTTTCTGGTCCTTTCTGCCGGTTTTCTGTGGTATTATATCCTGGTGCCCGTTATCCGGTTGCTGGGATTCGGAAAGATCATTTCTCACGAAGAGGCGGCGGAAATTATCGGCAAACATTTCCCCGAGATCAGTGATAAGCTCCTGAATACTTTACAGCTTAAAAAGCTGCAGGAACACTATACCGATGAATTTCCAATTGAGCTTATCCGCGCCGGCATCGACCAGAAAATTGAAAAACTAAGGCCGGTGCCTTTTGCCCTGGCCATCGATTTCCGGAAGAACGGCCGTTATCTCAGGTATGCCCTTCCACCGGTCATCATTATTATCCTGTTGCTGATCATGTCGCCCCGTGTGATCACCGAACCGTCGGAAAGGATCGTAAAGTATCAGACGGTTTATATGCCTCCCCTGCCGTTTACCGTTCAGATCCTCAACGATAAACTGGAATCTTTTCAGCAGGAGGATTTTCTGCTGGAATTAAAAGTCGAGGGGGAGGAATTACCGGCCGAATTGTTTGTTGAAACCGCGGGAGTACGCTACAGGATGGAAAGATCGAACCCAGTCCTTTTCCGCTATAATTTCCGCAATCTGCAGGAAACCAAATATTTTAACATCAGTAATGACCTTTTTAAATCAGAAGAATACCAACTGACTGTTTACCCGAAACCCATTGTGCTCAGCTTTGAGATTTCACTGGATTATCCTGTTTATACCGGAAAATCGGATGAAAAATCTGAAAATACGGGCGATCTGATTGTTCCCGAGGGGACCGTCCTCAACTGGCGGTTTTTCACACGGGATACGCGGAATATACTGTTCAGATGGGGTAAAGAAACTTCGGAACTGAGCAATCCTTCTTCCAATGCATTTTCCGTTTCGAAAAGGGCTCATGCATCGGTTACCTATTCAGTAGCCTCTGTGAACCAGTACCTCCGGAATTCGGACTCGCTGACATATACGGTTAGCGTTATCCCTGATGCCTACCCTTCAGTTTCTGTTGAACAGGTTAGGGATTCGATTTATGATAAACGGATATATTTCAGGGGATTAATTAAAGACGATTACGGTTTCTCAAAACTCACGTTCAATTACCGGCTTGACCCCGAAGGAGATGCCGATGCCAACGACTACCCGGAGATCATCGCCGAGCTTCCGGTCAGTAAACTGCACAACCAGCAGCAGTTCTTCCATTTCTTTGAACTCGATTCCATTAATATTCAGCCGGGTGAGCAAATCGTTTACCATTTCGAGGTCTGGGATAATGATGCTGTTAACGGCAGCAAGGTAACCCGCTCTCAGCCAATGATCTTCAGGGCACCTACTCTGGATGAGATAGAAGAAAAAACAGAAGAGAGCAACCAGGAGATTATGGACGAACTGGAGAACAGTATCCGGAATGCGAAAGACCTTCAAAAGAAAGTGGATGAACTTAACCGGAAACTTGTCGATAAAGAGGAGATCGGATGGCAGGAAAAACAGCAGATCCAGGAATTGCTCGACCAGCAGAAAGAGCTCCAGGAAACAATTGAAAAGATTCAGAAGGAAAATGAGCTGAAGTCCATCCAGGAGCAGGAATACAAAGAGATCAACGAGGAGTTGGTAAGAAAGCAGCAACGCCTTGAAGAATTGTTCGAACAGATCATGACGGATGAGATGAAGAAGATGTTCGAAGAACTTCAGAAGCTTCTGGAGGAAGTTGATAAGGATAAGGTTAATGAGATGCTTGAAGAGATGAAGAAAGACAATAAGGATCTGGAAAAGCAACTCGACCGGAACCTGGAATTGTTCAAGCAACTGGAGTTTGAGAAGAAGCTGCAGGAATCAATAGATAAATTGAAGGAATTAGCCGGAAAACAGGATGAGCAGGCAAAGAAGAGCGACGACCGTAAAGCCGATGCGGAAAAGCTTAAAGAAGAGCAGGACAAATTAAACGAAGAGTTCCGGCAGCTTCGCGATGATCTAGACAGACTCGAACAGAAGAATAAAGAACTTGAGGAACCGCACCAGCTTGAAAACACCGAACAGATGGAGCAGGAGATCCAGGATAATATGAAAGAGGGATCCGATCAGCTGCAACAGGGAAAACCGTCAAAAGCATCTCCCAAGCAGAAAAGCGCAGCGGAAGGGATGAAATCAATGGCATCGAAAATGGAACAGATGCAGAGCGAAATGTATGAAGAGGAGCTTGGTGAAAATATAGAAACGCTGCGGGAGATCCTGGAGAACCTGGTCCAGCTTTCGTTTGACCAGGAGGAGCTGATCGGCAGAACACTCGAAATTTCGGTGATTGACCCGCAGTATCCTTCGGTCATCGAAGCCCAGAACCGGATCAGGGACGACCTGGTTATGGTGGAGGATTCGCTGTGGGCTTTGAGCAAAAGGCAGCAAATGATCGAGCCTTTCATCACACGGGAAATTCAGGACATAAACCATCATGTCGAAGCGGCGCTGGAAGACCTGACCGAGAGGAGAAAATCTTCTGCGGCAGAAGACCAGCAGTTTGTGATGACATCGGTAAATGATTTAGCTTTGTTGTTGTCGGAAACCCTTCAGCAAATGATGAATGCTATGCAGATGCAGTGTTCAGGTCAGTGCAAGAACGGCAGCCCGAAGCCCGGAAAAGGCAGCATGTCGATGAAAAGCATGCGTGAAATGCAGCAAAAGCTGAATCAGCAGATACAGCAAATGAAGCAGGAAGGTTCCACGCCGGCGAAGACGAAAGAGAGCCGGAATTCAGCCCAGAGCGAAGGTTTTGCCAGGATGGCGGCCCAGCAGGAAGCGATCCGGCGGATGATGGGGGAATACCAGGACCAGATGAAAGAGCAGGGAATGGGCAACAGTAAAGAGCTTCAGGAGATCATGGAGCAAATGGAACGAACCGAGACGGAACTTGTTAACAAAATCATAACCCAGCAAACGATTGAGCGTTTAAAGGAGATAGAAACCAGGCTTCTCAAACACGAAAAAGCGGAGCTTAAAAGGGAGCAGGAAGAAAAAAGAGAATCACGCGAAGGAAAAGATTTCAACAAAGGAAACCCGGAGCAATTTTTAGAGTATAATAAGATACAGGATAAAGAAATTGAATTGTTGAGGACGGTACCACCTGACCTGCGTCCTTATTATAAAGAGAAAGTGAATCAGTATTTCTATTATTTTGAAATGCGGTAGGAGATGAACAGACCGAAAGAATTTACAATTGGCTCCACTCTGGAGGAGATGTACCGGATCGAACAATTTGTGGACGAAATCAGTGATGAGTACCTGCTTTACGGAAGTTACTTCGGAAATATTCTGATGGCGCTGACAGAGGCCGTCAGAAATGCTGTCGTTCACGGAAACGGAAATGATTCCCGAAAAAGGGTATATATCCGGCAGGAAAAGGTTAAAGCCGGATTGATGCTGACCGTTTCAGACGAAGGTCAGGGCTTTGATTTTAAGACGGCCCTGGAATCAGCCGCGAACCTGAAGGCTCCTGAAACGTCAGGAAATGGTTTGTTCCTGATGCAAAAGCTTTCCGATGAGATAAACTTCCGGAATGAGGGCAGGACTGTGGAAATGCTTTTCAGGATCAATGGGATCGATGAAAGCATATTCAACCGGCGGGCAGAATGCATGAATGATTTCTTCAAAGTTTACCAGAAAGTGAACAGTTGACCTAATAATAAATGGCGAAAGAATCAAACATATTCTTTTTTCTCGAGGAGATCAGTTATCAACTGAAGAACAAGAGAAAGCTTCGCCACTGGATTACGCAAGCGGTTGAAAATGAAGGACATAAGATTAACAATCTGAATTATATCCTGACAAGTGATAATATACTTTTCCAGTTAAATAAGGAATATCTCCAGCACATTACCCTTACCGATATCATTACTTTTGATATGTCGGAATCGGAAGGTGAACTTGCCGGAGATATCTATATCAGTGTTGACAGGGCCAGGGAAAACGCAAAAGAGTATCATGTTTCGCTTACCAATGAGATAAGCCGTCTTATGATCCACGGAGTGCTTCACCTGATGGGCTATAAGGATAAGACGAACGAGGAGCGGGTGGTTATGCGGGCCCGGGAGGAATTTTACCTATCTTTGCTCATATAAATGATTTGTTCCACGTGGAACATCAATGATCTAAAATTCCCATTCATTTACAGGGATGTTTAAAGAATACGATATAATCGTCGTGGGCGCAGGCCATGCAGGTTGCGAAGCCGCCGCCGCTGCCGCAAACCTGGGTTCATCCGTATTGTTGATTACCATGAATATGACCAATATGGCCCAGATGTCGTGCAACCCGGCGATGGGAGGCATAGCAAAAGGCCAGATTGTCCGGGAAATCGATGCCCTTGGCGGATATTCGGGTATTGTCACCGACAAGACGATGATCCAGTTCAGGATGCTGAATATGTCGAAAGGGCCGGCCATGTGGAGCCCCCGGGCCCAAAGCGACCGGATGTTGTTTTCGATAGAGTGGAGAAAAATGCTGGAAAACACCCCCAATCTGGATTTCTGGCAGGATATGGTTACCGGTGTTCTGGTAAAGAATGGCGTGGCCACCGGCGTTTCTACAGCAATGGGGCATGAAATTTATTCCAGATCAGTGATCCTGACAAACGGCACCTTTTTAAACGGGATCATCCACATCGGATTAAAACAGTTCGGAGGAGGGAGGATTGGGGAAAAAGCAGCGAAGGGCTTGACCGAATGCCTGGTGAAACTGGGTTTTGAATCGGATAGGATGAAAACAGGTACCCCGGTGAGAGTTGATGGAAGATCTATTGATTTTTCGAAACTGGAAGAACAGAAAGGCGATAACGATCCACGAAGGTTCTCTTTCACAAAAACTCCACCCCTGACCCGGCAGAGAAGTTGCTATATCGCTTATACCAGCCGTGAGGTGCATGAAACCCTGAAAACGGGTTTCCATGAATCACCGATGTTTACCGGACGGATCGAAGGAATTGGCCCAAGATACTGTCCGTCGATTGAAGATAAGATTAACAGGTTCTCCGGAAAAGAGAGCCACCAGCTCTTCGTGGAACCGGAAGGATGGGAAACAGAAGAGTATTATATCAACGGCTTTTCATCCTCTTTGCCCGATCATGTCCAGTTCAACGCCCTCAGGAAAATAACGGGCTTCGAAAATGCACGTATTTTCCGCCCCGGCTATGCGATTGAGTACGACTATTTTCCCCCGGTGCAATTGAATTATACCCTGGAGACTAAAAAGGTGCCCGGGCTGTATTTTGCCGGACAGATCAACGGCACGACAGGGTATGAGGAAGCTGCGGCCCAGGGGATCGTGGCCGGGATCAATGCACACCTGAAGGTTCACAGAAGCGAAGAATTTATCCTGAAAAGGTCGGATGCCTACATCGGCGTGCTGATCGACGACCTGATCACCAAAGGGGTCGACGAGCCCTACCGGATGTTCACCAGCCGGGCCGAATACAGGATCCTTTTGCGCCAGAGCAATGCCGATCAACGGCTGACACCGCTGGCTCATTCCCTGGGGCTGGCTTCAGCCGAGCGTTATCAAACCGTGATGTCGAAAAGTGAAAAGATCCACGAGGTGGTCAGGTTTTTGCAGAAAACCAGCACCGATCCCGATCAGGTCAACCCTTACCTGGTAAATGCCCAGACCGCTCCGATCGATCAGAAGGTGAAACTGGCCACCCTTCTGCTACGGCCGCAAATATCCCTTGACGGACTGGCCGGCCAGATCCCGTTCCTGCAGGAGTACCTCGGTCGTGTCGCCCCTGATCGAGTTGAGATTCTCGAAGAAGCAGAGATCATGATAAAATACCAGGGTTATATTGACAAGGAGGGTGAACTGGCTCAGAAACTGGAACGACTCGATTCCGTTACACTTAAAGAAGACTTCGATTACCATCGCCTCACTGCCCTCTCTTTTGAAGCACGGGAAAAATTGTCGCGGATCCGTCCACGGTCACTTGGACAGGCTTCGAGAATTGCAGGTGTCTCCCCTTCCGATATCTCCATCCTGATCGTTCATCTTGGCCGCTGAACGTTCCACGTGGAACAATATTTGAAGTATTCTATCCAATCGGGATATTTCTTAATTTTAAGCCCTGTGATCCATTTTAGTGCCCGGATAAGGATTAGCCCGGCTTTTTGAAAATAATTCGTTATAGGGCCTGAAATCAAGCGGCATTTAAATAAATGAAATTCAGCTAATAAGATCATTTAATGGCAAGAATGTCAAAATACGGTCAAAATGCTCTCCTTTTTTTTAGCGTGACCATCCTGATGGTTATTGCCATGTTGATCATTCACTATTCCGCAGGTAAAGCAAAAAACCAGTTCATTTCTAAACAACTTAATGTTGAGCATGTCCTCCGGCATAAAGAATCTCAGGCATCGGAAATTCTGGATCAGATCCTTCTACCTGAATTTGCAGAAAACCCGTTTCTAAAGTTTTGGAAAAACGAAAAAAGTTTTAATTGGCAGGAAAACGGACTGACAGCACTGCTGTATAGAAACGATTCCCTTATATTTTGGTCCGACAATTCAATTCCGGCCCCGGGACGCATTGAAAGAAATGGATTGGCCAGACCGATCATACATCACGGTAACGGATGGTACAGGGTCATGGATAAAACTGCCGGTTCGTTGAAAGCACAGGTGCTGATCCTTATCCGGACCGATTACCCTTACCAAAACCAGTACCTGATCAACCAGTTTCATGAAGATTTTCAACTTGATCCCGATGCCGGACTGGACACCCTGAAAGGAGACCTGAACATCTTTTCGGAGGATGGAGATTTTCTCTTTTCCCTAATTCCCCCGGATACGCGGCAAACCAATGAAGGGATAGGCCTGGCCGTTTTCGGCCTGGCTATTATCGCCTTTATTTGCATGGTACTGGTTTTATTTTACCTGTACCACCTCTTTGATTTCTTCCGACGCTATCCGGTGATAATGTTTATCGCCTTTTGTGCAGATGCCGTCGTTTTCCGTCTGGCGATGATCTGGTTCGAAATCCCGGGATTCCTTTATCAGACAGCCCTCTTCAGCCCACTATACTACGCCACCTCCTTCTTCTCTCCTTCACTGGGCGACCTGGTGATCAATAATATTCTCTGGCTGGTCCTGGCATGGTTATTTTATCGCACCGACTTGAATATCCCGATTCCCAAATCGGAAATATTGAAGATTGCCCTGGGTTTATTTTGGATGCTGATCAATGCCCTGTTATTCTTTCTGCTCATTATGGCCCTTAAACATCTTGTGCTCGATTCAAATATTGAACTGAACCTGAATAACATATTTGAAGCTGATTTATATTCCGGACTGGGATTCCTGGCCCTGTCCACCGCCGTGTTGTCCTGCTTCTTTGCGTCCGCAAAACTTTTTAGCCTCCTTTGTAAAAGCGGTATGAAAACAGGATCATTATTCCTGATCAGTACCATCACCGTTATTCTGATAACCCTGCTGTTTAGCCAGTCTCTCGATCATCTCGCGGCACTGGTGTTCATTGTAATTTTCTGCCTTTATCTGCTGGCATTTATTTACTTTTCACACCGTAAACGTGGATTTAAAAATATGACCGGCGCCCTCGTCTTTATTGTATTGTTTTCCCTTACCGCTACCTTCATCCTCGATTATTACTATTCTGAGAAAGAAAAAGAGAACAGGAAAATCCTGGCCTCAAAACTGGCATCCCGCCGCGATCCGCTGACGGAATTCGAATTTTCACGGATCAGGACGGATATTTTGAAAGACAGCGTACTGATCGACCTGATAAGCAAGGATGTATGGGCGGAAAAGATCGACAGCCTGGTGACCGGCCATCTACAGGATCATTATTTTACCCGTTTCTGGGTCAGGTACGAACTTGTGCTCACAATATGCAAAAAAGATGAAATACTCAACATACAGCCGGGAGATTACATAGCCAATTGCTATGACTATTTCAATTCAAGAATCACTTCTCCCTTCGCCGAAAATGTGGGATCCGGGCTCTATTTTCTCGACGACCGGATGACCAATTACAACTATCTCGGGATATTTAAATTACCGTATGGTACAAAGAACAGGACCGACTCCCTGACGGTGTTTGCGGAACTGTTCTACAAATATGTCCGGGAAAGCGGCCTGGGATATCCTGATTTGCTGATCGACGGTACGGCTGGAATGACAGGTGATAAATCCGGCTATTCCTATGCTAAATACATCAACGACAGGTTAATATATAAGAATGGTGAGTTTGTTTATCCGCTGGGTTTTGATGTTTATGATATTCCGGAAAGTAATGATTATTTTATTGATAATGAAGGATATAATCACTATATAGCTCGTTCCGCCAATAATAATATATTGATTATCAGCAAAAAGAACCTGACCCTTCTCGACCTACTCGCCCCATTTTCTTACCTTTTTATCCTGTTTAGCCTGGCCATCCTCTTGTTCTTAGGAGGATATACCCTATTTAAAGGGATATCACAAATCGAGTTCAGTTTCAGCAACCGGCTTCAACTGGCAATTATATCCATAATCCTCGTTTCCTTCCTGGTCCTGGGTATGATCACCCGGGCCAATATCATTCACCTGTATAACGATAAAAACAGGGATAACCTGAGCGAAAAAGCATTTTCGGTACTGACAGAGCTGGAACATAAGATTGGATCTGAAAAAGCCATTACAGAAGACCTGAAAGAATATATCGCCGAAATATTGCATAAGTTTTCCATGATTTTTTATTCCGATATCAATCTGTATGATGTAAACGGCAAACTGATCGCTTCATCACGTCCCGAGATCTTTGATGAAGAACTGCTGTCAGATAAAATGAACAGCCTGGCCTATTTCAGGATGACATCAGGGCAAAGCCTCCTCTTTATCCAGAATGAAAAAATCGGCCGACAGGAATATCTTTCCGCATATATCCCCTTTCGGAATACAGATGATGATATTATCGCCTTTGTCAACCTCCCCTATTTTGCCAAGCAAACCGAGCTGCAAAAAGAAATTGGTGATTTCCTCGCGGCTTACATAAATGTTTATGTCCTTCTTATTGTTGTCGCCATCATGGTCACCATTCTCGTGTCGAGGTTTATCACAAGGCCTTTGCAAATGATCAGAGAAAAAATGGCCAGGATAGGATTGGGAAAATCAAACGAAAAACTGTACCTAAAAAGAAGGGATGAGATCGGCGATTTGGTGGAGGAGTATAACCGGATGATCGATGAACTGGCCCTGAGTGCCGATAAACTGGCAAGATCGGAGCGGGAAAGCGCCTGGCGTGAAATGGCAAAACAGGTAGCCCACGAGATCAAAAATCCGCTCACCCCGATGAAGTTGAGCGTTCAGTACCTGCAAAAAGCCTGGGAAAGAAAGGATCCCGACTGGGAAAAGCACCTCCACCGGTTTACCCGAACCATCGTTGAACAGATAGATACCCTATCGGAAATCGCATCGGAATTCTCGGATTTTGCTAAAATGCCGGCGCCTGTCATGGAAAAAATTGAGCTCACCGGCGTAATCCGTTCAGCGGCTGAATTATACTTTCACCATCAGAATATCCGGATTTCGATCCGGCAGCAAAAACCCGCATATTTTGTCAAGGGCGACGACAAGCAGCTCTTGAGGGCATTCAATAATCTGATACAGAACGCGGTACAGGCAATAGGGCCCGGACCTGAGGGCCAGATCGATATCTCATTGTCGGAGGAAGGGAGCAATTATATTGTTGCGATCACCGATAACGGCTGCGGCATAACAGATGAACAGGCTAAGAAAATGTTTTCGCCCAGCTTTACAACGAAATCCAGTGGTATGGGGCTGGGGCTGGCCATGGTCAGAAGTATCCTGAACACCATGAACGGTTCCATAACTTTTGAGTCCACCCCGGGCACCGGCACTACTTTTACGCTGAAAATTCCGGCACTCCCCGAATAGCAGGCTATCAGGCCATCAGTTGGATCAGATTCTCATAGTCCTGATCCGAAAGCCTGAAATGATTTCCGCCGGCCCGGTTGGCTTTAAGCGTCCGGAAAATCTCCGCGCGGTTTTCAGGAGTATCCAGTCCGTACTGGCTTAATCGAACCGGTGATCCGATCCCGGTGAAAAATCTTTCGAATCCTTCAATGGTCTCTTCTGCAGTAGTAGTCCCGAAAAGATTCATCCCCAGGTGGGCGATCCTTTCCGGGGCCCTGTCGAGATGGAGTCTCATCCATGCCGGGTAAACCATAGATAAAGATGCCCCGTGCGGAACATCATATAAAACCGACAACACATGCCCGATGGAATGCACCCCCCAGTCCCCGTTTTTTCTCCCGTAAACTGTCAGGTTATTTAAAGCGCTGGTGGCTGCGTACATGATCTTTTCACGCAGCAGATAGTTCCCTGTGTCGTGCATCAATTGAGGGCCGTATTCCATCGCTTCCCCGATAATCGAAAAAACAAACCGGTCGGAAAGCGTGGCCTCCCCTTCTCCGAAATAGGCCTCCAGGCAGTGCGCTATCAGGTCTGTGATTCCGTAAGATGTGTAATCGGCGGGCACACTGAGCGTGTAGGCCGGATCCAGGAACGATTCCTTCGGATAGGTCAGCAGGTCGCCATAACCCAGCTTTTCTTTTGTCAGGTTGTTCTGAACGACGGCGAAACGGTTCATCTCGGTGCCGGTGGCAGCCAGCGTGAGTACAGCGAATAGCGGTATGGCACAGACCGGTTTTGACTTTCCCTTGATAAAATCCCAGCCACTGTGTAAAACGGGAATGGTGATGGAAATAATCTTGGCAGAATCGATAACGCTGCCTCCTCCCACGGCTAACACCACATCGACGCCCTTCTCTCTGCCCAGGCCTGCCGCCGCATCCACATCTTCAATAACAGGGTTAGGCCGGATGCCGGCGTATTCAAATACTTCAGCGCCTGCTTTGCCAAGCTGCGAAATAATTTCTTCGTAAATGCCATTTTTCCTGATCGAGCCTCCGCCATAAACCAGCAGCACTTTTTTTCCGTATTTTGAGATGGAGTCTCCCAGATCACTCACCACTCCCCTGCCAAAATGAAGCTTAACAGGATTGTACATAATGAATTTTTCCATGACAGTTGGTTTTGATTTGCTAAACTGTTGTTTGGCTCAATTGTTCAATTGTTCCATTGCCATATTATTCAATTGACCCAAATTCCAGAGTTCAGATAATAAATTCATGATATCATAAGATTATAAATCACAATATCAATAGTTCACAAGTTCATTAGTTCACAAAATAACAATATCCCAAATTCATAATATCATGATATCACAAAATCACAAGCTCATAAAATCATAATATCACAAAATCAATCAATCCCTTCCAGCAAGAACTCCGCTTCCGAGGCATATTTTTTTCTCCACATCATAAATAACCCCGAACTGCCCCGGCGCAACTCCCGCAATGCTTTTCATTGATTCAATAACATACCTCTCCTCTACCCCCAATCCCCCAATCCTCCTCATCGTTCCTTCGTTGAAATCCGGCTGGTGGCGGATTTTGAAGAAGACAGGCTGAGGAACAGAATAATCGCGGTCGGCCGTTTCATTGATAAAAAGGAAATCATCCAGAAGGATTTCATGTTTATGCTGGGACACCGGATCGTAGCCATTTGAGACGAAAATGATATTGGCAGGGATATCCTTTTTAACGACGAACCACGGTCCCTGGCTAAGCCCCAGTCCTTTTCGCTGGCCGATGGTATGAAACCAGTAGCCTTTGTGTTTTCCGAGGATCTTCCCGGTCTCCAGCTCCACGATATCCCCTTCTTTTTCACCGGTATAACGCCGGATGAATTCGTTGTAGTTGACCTTTCCCAGGAAGCATATCCCCTGGCTGTCGGGACGGCCTGCGCTGGGCAGTTTCAGCCTTTCAGCCATCGCCCTCACCTCCCCTTTTTCGAACCCTCCAATCGGGAACATGGCTTTTGAAAGCTGAGGATAGGTTATTCTCCCCAGGAAATAGGTCTGGTCTTTCCGCCGGTCTTTGGAGGTCCCGAGGAAAAACTGCCCCTCTTTTTCCAAAACCTGTGCATAGTGTCCCGTCGCGATTTTATCAAAATCCTTCCCGAATTTATCCTCGAAGCTGCCGAACTTGATGAAGCGGTTGCACATCACATCCGGGTTCGGCGTCAGCCCCTTGCTGACAGACTCGATCGTGTAATTCACCACCCGGTTCCAGTACTCTTCGTGCAGGTTGGCGATTTCGAAGCGGCAGCCGTATTTTTTTGCGATAAACGTAGTGATCTCAATGTCTTCTTCCGACGGGCAGTCCATAAATCCCGGCTCATTCTCCATCCCGATCTGGATATAGAAAATAACCGGATCATAGCCCTGCTCTTTAAGCAAAGGAACGATCACGGAGCTGTCGACTCCACCGGAAACAAGAGCGGCGATTTGCATTGAAATATTTTTTCGTTGGGCAAAGATAGTGCTAATGCATTGAAGGTTGAAGTCTTCAACCTTCAACCTTCATCCTTCAATAATTTGTTCTACCTTAGCTTTCTTTAATACCGAGGAGATTATGGTAAAAAGTATATATTCAATTCTGCTTTGCCTTCTCTCCTTGTCTCCCATTCTCCTTGTCTCCCTGTCTCCCCGTCTCCTTAACGCTCAGGAATTCAGTTACCGGCATTACACGGTGCAGGACGGGCTGGTACAATCGCAGGTATGGCCCTTGTTCCAGGACAGCAAAGGCTATATCTGGGCCGGCACAAAAGGCGGTGTCAGCCGCTTCGATGGCGTTTTGTTTCAGAACTTTTCACACAATGACGGGCTGCCCGGTAATTTTATTCATCAAATAGCAGAAGACAGCCGTGGAAATGTCTGGTTTTTAACGATGGAAGGATTGGCAGAATTCGATGGAGAAAAAATATTAGGTTTTTCGACGGATCATTTCAGAAATTCATATGGTTTTATAAGGTTTACCGAAACGGAACCGGGAGTGATCCTGATCATCCACACCCGGTTAAATAATGATATTCTCTTTACTGAATTCCGGGAAGGTCAGTATATCGATATCCCCTTTCCTTTTTCGAACGCATTTGCTGATTATTCAAAACAACAGCGGTATTATTCTGAATTCGATCCGTTGAACACTAGTTTTTTGCATGTTTCTAATTCTTTCGGATTGCTGCGTATTAAAGGCCAGGATGTCGATACGCTGTTTAAAAATATTGAGAAGTTACAGGACCTGGAAATCGGGCTTGACGGGAAACTTTACCTGATGGCGAATGACACGGTCTTTCAATTTGTGAATGACACAGCTCGTGTAATATTGGATTTGAAGCCGGCCCATGGTAACTTTTCACCCGAAAACTTTAAGATCGATAAAAGCGGGCGGGTTTATTTTATTAATCATAAAAATCAATTGGTCATTTATGAAGAAGATCAAATGATCACTGAGAATTTCGATTTCCCATTGATAAACACCATTTTAATTGATAATGAGAACAATGTCTGGCTCGGGACCGAATCGGGGCTGTACCGGATGATCTCAAGAGCTTTTGTCAATTATATTCCGGGTGAATGCGGCATAAAGGAGCTGATCTGGAGTATTTCCGAAGATAAATCCGGTAGGATGTGGTTTGCATCATATAGCGAAGGACTGCAATATTATGACGGAGAGCAATTTACGACGGAGAGGTCTTATTTTTCCATTCAAAAAGATGCGTTGTACTATTTTCATATGGGCAGTATTATCGATCACAATGGCGATATACTGTTCCCTGTGAATAATATAGGGGGAATCAAATATGACGGGCGACGGTTTACAAACATCTTCCCGGATAATGTCAGACTGGTATCATTCATTTTCTTTGAAGATCCCGAAAAATTTGACCTATACGCCGGAACTAATTATGGCCTTTACCGGTTCGGTCAAAACGGCGATTATAAAGTTTTCGACATCAGGCCGGGAGATGGTAAGAGCAAGATTGTGGTCAGTATAGTTAAAGACAAGTTGAACCGATTCTGGTTGGGTGGTTTTAATGGGATATGCATTTTGGATGGTGAATTTGCAACACATCTTCCCACTTCAGAACTTCCCTTCGAAGGTGGCGGGAATGCTATGGTCACAGATTCGGTTGGAAATATCTGGGTCGGCAATACTGATGGCTTGTTTTGTTATGATTTCCAATCATTTGAACGGATACAACATGATGGGCTGAACAGTATGGTCACGTCACTGGCCTTGATCGGGGATTCGGCATTACTGGTAGGGTCTCTTTCCGGGCTAGCCATCCTTGACCTTGATACTTATTACGCAGATAAACAGGTAAGTGTGGCTTTATTAGGGGAGGAAGAAGGTTTCCATGGCATGGAACCCGGGCAGAATGTCATTTTCAAGGATTCCCGGGGACAATACTGGATTGCCTGCAACGACCGGGTGGTGAGGTTCGATCCGGCGAAATTGAACAGGAACCTGGTCCCGCCATCCATCATCATTACCGGGGTCAGCCTGCTGAATGAACGGATGGAATGGGTCAAAGCAAATAAGGAACCAGATGACGAATTCTATTCCTTTAGCCATGATGAGAAAAACCTTCGGTTTGAGTTTACCGGGATCAGCACAACGGCGCCGGAAAAAGTGAAATACAGCTATTTCCTGGAAGGGTATGACCAGGGATGGTCGGAGCCCGGCATAAACCGGTTTGTTGTGTACACCAATCTTTCCCCCGGTCCTTACAAGTTATGGCTCAAATCGTGCAACGGCAACGGAATCTGGTCGGATGAAGCGGCATCGGTAAATTTTCAGATCATTCCGGCATTATACCAGCGGCGGATATTCTGGATCATTTGCCTGTCGATGGCAGCGGCATTCTTTGTTTTCCTGGGGATTGCCATTTCGAACCGGAAAAAAAGAAAGATGCAGGTGCAGTTTGAGACCGAGAAAAAGATGGCCCAGTTGCAGTTGCTGACCTTAAAAAACCAGATCGATCCCCATTTCACCTATAACGCCATCAATTCGATGGCCTCAGCTGTATTGAAGGAAGACCGGGAGCAGGCCTACCGCTTTTTTGTGAAATTCTCAAACCTGGTCCGGAGCATTATGCGCTCGAGCGACCAGCTGGTCAGGAGCCTTGAAGAAGAGATCGCGTTTGTCAGGGATTACCTGGAGATCCAGAAGTTCAGGCACAAAGAGCGGTTCGAATTCAGCATTACCATCGGGCCCGGTGTAAATCTGCAAAAGATGATCCCAAAGATGACCATCCAGACCTTTGCCGAAAATGCACTGAAGCATGGCCTCCTGCATCTTGTGGGAAATGGAAAGATTTTGATCGGCATTTTTGAAGTGAACGGGGATACCCGGATCGAGATAGAAGACAACGGGATTGGTAGGGAAAAGGCGAAGCAATTTTCCGTAAATTCGACCGGAAAAGGGCTGATGATCCTGAGAGGATATTTTGATTATTATAACCGGTTCAACGCGGATAAGCTTAAGTTTGAGATCATTGATTTGTATGATGATGACAAGCAGCCAAAAGGAACGAAAATAGTAATTGATATCCCAGCCGGTTTTTCATTTGACGAAAAATAATTTCCTAAAATAAAAGACATGAATACTCATAAGATAAGAACCGTTGTGGTGGATGATGAGCAGGAGGGCAGGGATGTTTTGCAAAGCCTGCTGGAAGGATTTAAAGAGATCGAACTGATAGGCATGGCTGATGGGGCGGAAACCGGGCTCGACCTGATCCTGAGAACAAGGCCCGACCTGGTTTTCCTGGATATCCGGATGCCCAGGAAGACGGGCATTGAAGTTGCCGCGGAGCTTTCCGGGAACAGGGTAAGGCCTTCGGTGGTATTCGTGACCGCTTTCGACGAGTATGCCATCCTGGCCATCCGGGTGGCTGCGTTTGATTTTTTACTGAAGCCGGTTGACCCGGATGAACTCCGGCAGGTGATCAGCCGTTATCAGAAAGAGAAGGGGCAGGATGAATTTGACCGGAAGATTAAAAGTTTAATAGACCACCTGACATATCCTGACAGAATAAAAGTGAATACAGGCAGAGGTTTTTTAATGATCGACCCCGATGAGATTTTGTATATCCAGGCTGATGGAAGATACACTTATCTTTTTATGACGGGACATCGCAAAGAATGCCTGACGATTAATATCGGAGAGTTTGAAAAGCAACTTACAGGGGGCAGATTTTTTAAAGGGTCAAGGTCTGTAATTATAAATTTGAAATATTTCGTCTCTTTTCACCGAATGAGCCGTGAATGCAGGATGGATCATAATGGGGAAATCCATAAAATTAAAATTGCAAAGAATGCTGTAGCTGATCTCGAGCGATCAATTTAAATCGATCTTATTTCGAATATTTACATATTCATTTACCAAATCAACCATTTCGTTACATCGTAAAGACGATTCATTGAAATCGGCAGTTGTGCCAGTTTTCGGATTCATGCGATAGATACTTTTGAGTAATAACTCAGAAACCAAATGAATTTCCGGATGAATCGTTTTTTATTCCTGCTGCTGATCCTTTTTATAAGCAGTGGATTATACGCCCAGCAAAAGTCTTTACCTAGCAATAAATACAAGGACAGGATAACTCTTGGGGAGATCCAGGAGAAGATGAAAGAATGTAATGGTTTCACCATATCATATGGATATCATCAGACTGTGTTTTTAAATCCCCGTTTTGATGCGAACATGGACAATGGTATATTGGAAAGGAAATATGGCGGGGTATTTCGAGTCAGTTATATGTTGCATCCTGTCATTTTTGATGTGGATTGGTTTTCATCGAGGTTCAGGATTCACGATTCAGGAAACTGGGCATTGGAGGATACAACCGATGTCCGTCACAGGGGATTGAGCCTCTTCATTTCGACGACTTTATTCCCGTTGGTTCATACCAGGGCCTTCATTCCTTATATTGGGATAGGATACCAGACATCTTCACTTGGCGCTAATATTAATCTAATCAGTTTTAGTAGTGGGAAAGATGAAAGCCAGGTCATTTCCTTAAATACATCGTCTCCCTTATGGAAGATTGGATTAACGACCCGAATCTGGCAAGCTTTGGTAATAAACATTGAATACAGGCAGGCATTTCTGACCAAAGAGAAAAAAGGATATAATGAGCTGGGTATTATGCTCGGCATTGATTATTCAGTAGTAAAATAGTGAAATATGATGATTAAAAAACCGACGCTGATTATAATGGCATTTTTAGTAATGATGGCGGGGTGCGTCGTCAAGAAGCCTGATTCTACGAGTATTTCGCAACCTGATTATAATATGCGTCAAACTGTTGCGGGTGCGAAATACAAGAAAAAGATGTCGGGCTTAGGTATAGGGATAACCATAGGATCAGCTGCTGCTGGGGCCTATCTTGGGTATACCATGAATATGATCACGTATCAGGATGGTGAAAGTACAGTGGCAGTCAAGCCTGCCAACGCTGTTATCGGGGCCGCCCTTGGATTTTCAATAGCCGCTCTGGGTAACCATATCATGGGATTAAATAAATCGGTTCAAGTAACTAATCCGAATGTCTGGATCAGAAAAGCAAACAATAACTACCTGTTGCTGGATAACATCAATAATAGCGATTTTACAGTTATTAACAATAGAATTGAATCAAGATATTCCGTTAAGAATTTTCAGGATGTAATAGATTTTAATATCGTATTTTCAGGCAGTATCTATTCAGAAGATGTTGTTCAAAAAGGCATAGATATCGCATCCAGAAGCGAACTCCTCCAACTTTTAGAAATGTATCCATACACTAAACATAAAGAGAAGATTCAATTCAGGTATATCGATAAAAGTAATTCAGTGGTTGATTTATTAGAGTCTACCAGGAGGTTTCCACACATTGTCTATAATTCGGAAGAAAAATGTCTTTCTTTAATTTCATCTTTGAATGATGTTGATAAGTACCTTCAAAGTTTTCCCAATGGAGACTTAAAAAAGGATGTTGAACAAAAAGCTGTAGGGTATGTAAATTCGATAGATCGACTAAAACAATTCGATAAACTATTTCCTGCTTCAATTTATTTAGAAGATTTGATCGAAAAGCTTGCTTTGACTCTTGACAGGGTTAATTTGCCCAGTCTAATTGAATCATATCCAACATCTTCATTTGTATCCATGATTCAGGAGCAGTATATTAAGAAAAGTTTATCATTCAGTGATTTTTATCTGGCCCTGGAAAAATACCCGAATACCCGGATCGGATCTCCTAAGGATTATGAAATTCTTAATACTACTCAGGCAAATGATGTTTGCACCAGAATATCAGGAAATAGTCAGGCAATTGGGCAGGATATAATACTCCCCAAAATCCAGACCACGGGTTAAGTTGAAAAACAACTAATTTTAACCGTGGTAAATATGAAAGCAAAAAGAAAAAAACACACAGCGGCTTTTAAAGCCCAGGTTGCCATTGAAGCG
>JAGOPY010000016.1 GCA_017991835.1 Bacteroidales bacterium
TTGACAACAGGGGGATTCTTTGTGACAGCATCCAAGTGCTATGACACAATCCCCCTCTGTTGCAAGCATAACAATTTTTGTTTGATTAAATAAAAAACAAACATATAAGGCGCACAAAGTACATCACAAAGGTGCACAAAGTATCAGATTATCAGGTAACAAGCTTTGTGTGCCTTCGTGAAATCCTTTGTGCGCCTTTGTGGTTTATAACTTCAGATACAGCTTCACTGCCAAAAAAAAGCGAATATTGGACTTTTGAGACCATCCCATACCCGATTTTTATAAAACTAATCGAACTAACTTTAATGATATGTAATATCTTAAGGTAAATTCTTACTAATTTTGTAACTTAGTTATAGAACCAGTAAGTATGCTTTTTAAAAATATCCTGATAACGGGAACGGGCTGTTACATCCCCTCGGCTATTGTTAAAAATCAGGATTTTGCCGAAAATAAATTTTATGATAACGATGGGTCGGCATTCGACAGCTCACACGATGAGATTTCGGAGAAGTTTCTGGCCATCACGGGGATAAGGGAACGGCGGTATATTTCCGACGAACTTGTAGCTTCGGATATAGGCGCAAAAGCGGCCGCTATTGCTATAGAAGATTCGGGGATCAACCGGGAGGAGATCGACCAGATCATCGTGGCGCATAATTTCGGAGATGTCAGGAAACATACCATCCAGACCGATACCGTGCCGAGCCTGGCTGCCCGGATCAAGCAAATCCTGAAGATTGAGAACCCTTTTTGCGTCGGATATGATATTTTATTTGGCTGCCCGGGATGGATCCAGGGATTGATCCAGGCGGAATCCTATATGCGTTCGGGGATGGCAAAAAAGTGCCTGGTGATAGGTACCGAAACCCTTTCGCGGGTGGTTGACATGCACGACCGCGATTCCATGATCTATGCCGATGGCGCCGGCGCCTGCATCCTGGAACTGGTCGAAAGCGACCGGCAGGAAGGGATCCTTTCCCATATTGCCGCCTCCTACACCACAAAGGAAGCCTTCTATATTTACCTTGGGAAAGGCAATATAGAGGAAGCCGATCCGAATATCCGCTACATTAAAATGTTCGGAAGAAAAGTTTACGAATTTGCCCTGACGCATGTTCCCGCGGCTATGAAAACCTGCCTTGACCGCGCCGGGGCAGACCTGAAAGACGTAAAGAAGATTTTCATCCACCAGGCCAACGAAAAAATGGATGATGAGATTATTAAACGGCTTTACCGGATGTATAAGATCCATGATGTCCCGAAAGATATTACCCCGATGAGCATTCATACGCTGGGTAACAGCTCCGTGGCCACGGTTCCAACCTTGTACGACTGCGTGAGAAAAGGCACAGGAGAAGAGATGCAGCACCGGCTGCATGAGGGCGATCTGATCCTGTTCGCTTCCGTTGGCGCCGGAATGAATATCAATGCGATCGCTTATCGCTATTCCGGTTCCTGAAGCCGGTTCCGGTTTCTAATCCCTTTGCAGAATGACCGACCAGGCAGCCCAGCCGGTATGATCTGATGTGATATCCACGGATATGAACAGGTAATCGGTCCCTTCCCCAATGCAATATCCCATCACTTCATAGGTATTGGTCGGAAAACCTCCGTTCGGGGGATTGTATCTGTTAGAATTTTCACCCCCGTAATAGCCTTTGTAAAATCCGCAAAAAGCCGCCCGGTTCGCCCCGTTGGTCAGCGTAATGATGGGACGTGTCGTGCCGGTTGCCGGCGTAAAGGAATACGTATGGCTTCCGGAGGCAAAATAGAGGGCATAGCCATATAGATCCGACTCGTCCCAACACCCGTTCGGAGTGCCGAAATACCCGTCATTTCTGACGTCGCCAAAAGCCTGGTAGGTGTATGATCCCCCTGCGCCAAATGTAAATTCATCATCGGTAATACACGACCAGTCGTCTGTCGTACCGATCATCGATCCATCCAGGTTGGCCAGCGGAACCGCCCACCAATCGTTCAATCCCAGCCCTGAACCCACGAATATGGAGTTTTCCTGTACCCTGACGCTCCACGGCCCGCCCTGAAGCATATCTTCAGTCAAAGGGTATTCAGAGATCCAGACATCCCGGGAAGTCATATCGCTTCCGTTCGGATTGGTCACGGTCAGCGTGATATGGAACACACTATCGTAAGCATAAGTATGAACGGCATTAAACGCAGTATCGGTGGTTCCATCGCCAAAGTCCCAGAGGTAATCTTCTCCGTACAACGACAGATTGGTGCAGGTTACTGTAAGTCCGTCGGAAACAGCGGTAAAATCGGCTGTTGGCACTGGACCAGGAAGGGGCGGTTCGTCGGCCGGATTGTCATAATGGACCAGGACATAGCGCCAGTAGCCACCGTATTGCAAGTCGCCCGGGTAAAAATAATAGGGTACCTCCACAATCAACGTGTCGGTTTCCCCATCTGACAGCATCACCAGGTTATACCTGACAGAATCCTGCACCATGGGATCCAACTGGGTCACTTCATAATCGGTCGCGGTCTTGTAAAAGCCGAGATATGCCCCGTGGCCCAGGGTAGTGAGCCTGGGATTATCCCCTGTTTCCAGGGCGAATTGATGATTGCCGTTGCCCCAGCCGGAGCAATCCTCGCCATTTATGTTGATCATATAATCTGTACTCTCGCAAAAGTTAGCCGGATCAAAAATTCCCCCTTCGGCCCAGTAATCTCCGTATGCATTGAATACCAGCGATCCGTCGCGGCCAAAGGTCCATTCGTCGTTGAGCATGCAATGGCGGTTGCCCAGTTCGTCATTATTCAGTCCGACGGCCCACCAGATGCTTGAGTGGTCAAAGGGTCCTACTTCAAGGGGATAACGTTCGGTCGACACATCGCGGATGAGTTTCCAGGTTTTAGCCGTATCGCCGGCCAGCATGGTCATTTCTTCGGCATTGTCCTGGATGCAGCGGCAACTGTATCCCTCCATGCCTTCGTAAGCATACAGGCCGATAGCGCCGCTCTGATCCGACAGGAAAGCGAGCCAGGCATCCGAAGTCTCTACCGGTGATGATGCCCATATTTTAGCAAAAGATTTTAGCCCGTCAAAAGTGCCGTCACTCTTGCTTGCGCCATTTGGCAGTGCTTCAAACCCGCTTTTATCCGTCGCCGAAGTATTGGGGTAATTCCAGTGCTCATATCCCCTCTCTTTCAGCTTACCGCCCGCTTGCGTCGAGCCGCCGAGGTAGTATATCATGCTGTTATATTCATCGCGGGTAGGAATATGAAATCCGTCAGGACAGAGCCCTTTAGCCCCTTCATTACCGTATTGCATCAGCTCACCCCATTGGTAAAGGGAACCGTACGTTTCGCCATTGGTCTCATCATTATCATAACAGTACTTTTCAATGATCCCGTTGTCGGTTTGCTGCTGGCTGCTGTTGATCATCACCCCGACATCCAGGTTTTCGGCCATCCAGAACTGGCTTCCGATCCGGACCGTTGCATAATGCCGTCCGTCGGCGTCGACGCAGGGTATGAAATTGAAAGTAATTTCCCGGTCACCGGTCGGCACCAGCATCACGACAGCCTTGTGCAATCCCGCTTTGCCGCGGAATTTCAGCAGGTCGCCGGCGGTGTAAGGCATAATGAACTCTTCAGCGGCAGTTTTGATATTTTCCGGATGGATTCCCGTGCCACCCGATGAGGTTGAATATCCTGAATGAGCCAGGCTCAATCCGTTTGGACTGCCTGTGGAATTCATGCTGATGATCTTACCCGAATAAACGGTTTGTGCAGTTTTGATCTTTATAACAAACACACCGTCGCTAAGGCCGTTTAAAGTGAAATAATTCATTCCGGGCTCAAGGATTTCTTCCGACCGGAAAATCAATTTGCCTGAAATATCAAAAACCTCGAACGAAGATTTTGATGAAAACGAAGAGGGCAATTGAAAGGTGCACGCCCCGTTTGCGGGATTAGGGAAAATGTGAAGGGCATTGGAAATTAAATGGCCGGGTTCACTGATCGCCAGGGTCACATCGAGGATCAGCAGGTCATTTCCCCCGAGGGAGATACTGGTTTGCTGTGTTAGATTCTCCACCATCACCGAGTCGACTGTGCTGCTGGCATTGGTCCCGGCAAAAGTGATGTTCCAGCTGAGGTCCTGTGCCTGAATAAAAACAGGAAGGCACAACAGCGAAAAGATGAGCATTTTCATTGTGAAAGGTTTGGTAATTATTTACCCCTAAAGATACAACAATATCCCCCAACCATTCACTATTCACTATTCACTATTCACCATTCCCTATTCCCACTTCACCGCGTCAACCGGATTGCGTGTTGCGGCGCGGTAAGCATGATAGAGTATCGTGGTCTGGGCAATGACCAGCGCGATGACGGCCGATGCAATGAAAATCCAGGCAAAATGCAATATTTCAATCCGGTAGGCAAACGATTGCAGCCATTTGTCGACCAGGAGCCAGGCAACAGGCCAGGCGATTACCGACGCGACCACGATCCATTTGCTGAATTCCAGCGAAAGGCGGTACATGATGCTGAAAACCGAAGATCCTAATATCTTCCGGATACCGATCTCTTTGGTCCGCTGTTCGATGCTGAAAAGCGCCAGGCCAAACAGGCCGAGGCAGGCGATCACCATCGCCAGCACCGTAAACGTGATGAAGAGACCGGCCATTTTCTGTTCCCTTTTGTACAAATCGCCGTATTGTTCTTTCATGAAAAAATAATCGAACGGAAAAGCAGATTCCACCTCTTCCCATTTCAGCCGGAGTTGTTCGATAGCCGCTTCCGTATTGCCCGGATGGAGTTTCAGGGCCAGGAAGGGGGCATCTTCCCTGTTGATGTAAATGATGGAGGGCTCGATGGGATCGTGCAACGATTTGAAATGGTAATCCTCAGCTACACCTACCACTGTAAAGAATGTCCGGGCGCTGTCGCCCTGTCCGAAGTCATAGATTTTCTTCCCGATAGGGTCATCCCAGCCGAGCTTTTTCACCAGGGTTTCGTTGATGACCGCGGCCGTGGAATCGGTACCATAGTCCCGGGAAAGTTTCCGCCCTTCTTTTATCTTCATTCCCAAGACATCTACCAGGTCGACATCGGCCCTGACCGTGTAAAGGATCCAGGGCGATTTGCTGTCGATCCCTTCAGGGGAAAAGCCCCTGCCGTCAAGGCCTTCTCCCGGTATCGACGAGGTCAGGCTGGCCAGGCTGACGGCTGGCAGGTTACCGAATTCGGCTTTGAGCAATTGCCCGCGCTCCCTCAGCCTCTCCGACTTCAGCGGGATGATGACCACATTCTCCTGGTCGTAGCCCAGTTTCTTCTGTCCGATATAGTTCATCTGCTTGTAAATGAGCCAGGTACTTACCAGCATGGCAATGGAGATAGCAAACTGAAGCACCACGAGTAGGTTGCGGAGAACCGATTTCTTCATCCCCCTGTAGAGTTCGCCCCGGATGGCCCGGATGGGCTGGAACGATGAGAGAATGAAGGCAGGATAGGCGCCGGCGAATACTCCGACAAACAGCCCCAGTCCCAGGATGACCGGGATGATGACCGGGCTGTGGAACCAGGGTTCGAGGTTCAGACCGGTCAGGTCGCTGAAAAAGGGCAGGACCGCCTCGGCCGTAATGAAGGCAAAGACCATGCAAAGCAGGCTGATCAGCATCGATTCGCTGAGGAACTGCCCGATCAGTTGTTTTCGCGTGGCGCCGGCCACTTTCCGCATGCCCACCTCCCGGCTTCGTTTGGTGGAGCGGGCTGTGGTCAGGTTCATAAAATTGATACAGGCGATGATCAGGATAAAAAGGGCAACGGCGGCAAAGATGTAAATGTACGAGATATCGCTGCCGGGTTCCAGTTCGGCCATCAGGTTGGAATAGAGGTGTATGGAGGCCAGTGGCTGAAGATACGGGATCATCTCAATGTTGTAGGTTTCCGCTGCCTCTCCGAAAGCATCTTTAATAACGTAGCGGATTTTTTCGCCGAAATCCGCTTCACCGGTGCCGGGATAAAGACGGATATAATTATGCAGGAATAACGACCCCCAGTTTTCATCCATGGGCTCCCTCCCCAATCGGCCATTGACCGTGCTTATCGATCCGATCATGGAAAATTTGAGGTGGGTGTTTTCCGGTATTTCTTTCAGCACACCGGTCACCTTCATATTGACCTGGTCGTTCAGCCGAAGCACTTTGCCGACCGGGTTTTCATTTTCAAAATATTTATCGGCGATCCTTTCGGTCAGCACGATACAGTTCGGTTCCACGAGCGCTGTTGCCGGGTCTCCGTTTATCATCTCAAAAGTGAAAACCTCCAGGAATGCCGAATCGGCAAAATAGAGCCCATCCTCGTAGAACTTTATATCTTCATAAGCCAGGAAAGGATTGTTCTGGAATTTATCGATCCGGGTATAGGCCATCACTTCGGGGAATTTTTCTTTCAATGCCGGTCCGATCGGGGGCATAGAGCAGGCCACATTGAAAAAGTCTTCGGCAAAACGGCCTTTTACCGCAACCCGGTAAACATCTTCATAATTTTCATGAAACTTATCATAACTAAGTTCATGGGAAATATAGGTGAAAATGATCAGGCAGGTGGCTATACCCGTTGCAAGACCCAGCATGTTGATCAGGGTGTATCCCCGGTAGCGCCAGAAGTTCCGGAGGCTTGTCTTCAGGTAATGTTCATACATTTTAAGATGATTTTATTCCCATTTAACGGCGTCTACCGGATTGCTGTTAGCAGCCCGGATAATATAATAGCTGATGGTCATGATCCCGACCGCAAAGGCGAGTACCCCGGCCAGTAAGAAGTAGGTCCAGTTCAGGCTGGTATGATAGATAAAGCTGTCGTTCAACCAGATGTCTAGTCGCCACCAGGCTACCGGCACAGCCAGTATAAATGCAATGAGGATCAATATGACGAATTCGCGGTAGAGCAAATTCAGGATTCCCGGAACGGTTGCGCCGAGAATTTTCCGGATACCGATCTCTTTCGTGCGTTGTTCCGTGACGAACGAAGAGAGCCCCAGCAATCCGAGCAGGGCGATGAAAATCGTAATGATGGTGGCTATATTGAAGATGACCCCGGTTTTTTTCTCGCCTCCGTATTGTTCTTCCAGGATTTGCGACACATATTTGTAATCGAACGGCCTTCCTGCCTGGAAGGTATTCCACTTTTCGCCGATGTATGCCAGCGCCTCTTTTTCCCGGCCCTCTTTAATACGGGCCGTCATAAAGTACCTGGGCTGCCGGCTGATAAAGAAGATGACCGGTTCTATTTTATTGTGGAGCGACCGGAAATGAAAGTCCCTGATAACGCCGATCACTTTCATGACCCTGCCGGGATTCCCGTTCAGGTCGAAACCGTATTCGATTTTTTTGCCGATAGGATCGTCCTGCCAGCCCAGTGTCCGGGCGCAGGTTTCGTTGATCAGGACGGCTGCCGTATCGTCGGTGCCCATGTTTTTGTCGAAATCACGGCCTGTCACGATCTCCATATCCATAGCCTTAACGAAATCGTAATCGGTCTGGGCCAGGATCAGCGCCATTTCGGCCATTTTATCCTCTCTTTCGACCCGCATCACCTGGATCCATTCGATCTGGCCGGGGATGCCGGTGCTGTTGGTAGCTGCCGTAATGTCGGGGCTTTGCAGCAGTTCGTTTTTGAATGTTTCCGCTTTGCTCCGGAAGGTAGAGTCCTGCATCTCCATCACCACCAGGTTTTCTTTGTCAAAACCCAGGTTGGTGTTCCGGAGGAAATTAAGCTGGCTGGAAACGACGATCGTACCGATGATCATGATGATGGCAATGAAAAACTGGATGATCACCAGTAATCTTCTCAGAATCCCGCTGGCTTTGCCTGCTTTGGATATTTTACCCCGTAAAACGGTGATAGGCATGAAGGATGAAAGGTAGAACGATGGATAACTACCGGAAACGACACCGACCAGGAGGGTAATAAAAATGACGAGGCTTATGACGCCGGGCTGGATGAACATGCTGAATTCCATGGTTTTGCCGGCAAGCTCATTGAAATCAGGCAGCAGGGCAAAAACGATGCACAAGGCGATGACCAGGGCCATGAGGGCCATGATCACCGATTCGGAGAGGAACTGGCTGATGATCTGATTGCGGTATGCGCCGACCACTTTGCGCATGCCCACTTCCCGGGCCCGGTTGGCCGACCGGGCAGTAGCCATGTTCATGTAGTTGATGGTGGCCAGCAGCAGTATGAAGAAAGCGACAGCGGAAAAAATGTAGATGTAGGCCATGTTTCCTGTCGGCAGCTCGGAGCCGAGCCCCTGCGCAAAATGGGTTTTGGCCAGCGGTGTGTAAAGAAGTGAAAAGCTGGCACTGATCTGGTCGCCGATCGGTTTCATGTACTTTTCGTAAAATGCCGGAAATTTTTCGACGACATTTTCCATACTGGCATTTTCGTTCAACAGGATGAAGGTGAATACGCCGATATTCCAGAATGCCAGCGGCTCCATGCTGTTAAAGTTGTCGCGCCCGTAGAGTTCGGCCAGTGAAACGGTAGATAGAAGGGCGCCGTACCGCAGGTGTGAATTCGCCGGCAGATCTTCGATAACGCCTGTCACTTTGTACGACCGGCCGGATCCGGTGGTGATGATCTCGCCCATGGGATTTGCATCGCCGAAATATTTCTTTGCGATCTTTTCTGTCAGCACCATGGTAAAAGGCTCGTTCAGGGCCTTCTCCGGCACACCCGACAGGTAATTAAGCGTAAACACTTCGGCGATATTGGAATCGGCGAAATAGAAATCATCCTCATAGTATTCCTTTTCTCCGTATCTGAACAGGGCATTACCGACCGGGTTCAGGCGGGTGAAGGCCTCCACTTCGGGGAACTCCAGCTTGAATGCAGGCCCCATGGGAACGGGGACGATAGCGAACCGGTCGTGACGGTTGGATATATTAAAATCCGATTCGATGCGGTAGATGCGGGCATGTTTTTCGTTGTGTTTGTCGTAATTGATCTCATCCAGAACATAGATCAGGATGAAGATGAAAGCGGCCAGGCCAACCGATAGCCCGAGTATGTTGAGAAAAGCATAGAACTTGTTTCTCAGCAAATTACGGAATGCGGATATGAGGAAATTTTTGAACATGGTATTCTCTTTCTACTTTGCACTTTGAACTTTGCACTTTGCACTTTGAACTTTGCACTTTGAACTTTGCACTTTGAACTTTGCACTTTGAACTTTGCACTTTGAACTACTTCAGGCTCTGATGTTTTCCGTCACGATCTGCCCGTCGAACAGGCGGATGATGCGGTGTGCGTATTCGGCGTCGCGCTGTGAATGGGTGACGATGATGAGTGTAGTCCCTTGCTGGTTGAGCCTTTCCAGCAGGTTCATCACCTCTTCGCCATTGGCTGAGTCGAGGTTCCCTGTGGGTTCATCGGCCAGGATCAGCTTCGGGTTAGCTACGACAGCCCGGGCTACGGCGACACGCTGTTGCTGACCTCCCGAAAGTTGCAGTGGAAAATGCTTCCGTCGGTGGGTGATCTGCATCTGCTCCAGAGCTTCGTTGACCCGTCTCTTTCTTTCCGTGGCCGTCATGCCGAGGTAGATCAGCGGCAACTCCACATTCTCGAATACATTCAGCTCATCGATCAGGTTAAAATTCTGGAAAACGAAACCGATGTTTTCTTTGCGCATCCTGGCCCTCTGCCTCTCATTGAACCGGGATACCTCCGCATCGTTGAAGTAATACTCCCCGCCGGAAGGATTGTCGAGCAGGCCAAGGATGTTCAGCAAAGTCGATTTTCCGCATCCGGAGGGCCCCATAATGGCGACAAATTCCCCGGGATTGATATTGAAACTGACATTGTTCAAGGCGGTGGTCTCCACCTCATCGGTGCGGAATACTTTTGTTAAATTGACGGTCTTGATCATTTTGTTTGATTTTTATTATTTGACTGTTTTAAGTTGCATTTAGTTACAATACTATCTCTCATATACTGATCCTGTATGTTAATTTCAAAAGAAAAACATTGTGAGGTTCGATGCTGAACAACCGGTCGATATCGGGGCCGAATTCGGGCTCGCCGCTGATATCATCGCCGATCCGCCCCTGCGACCATACCAGGTAAGCAGCCGAACCGGGGATATATTCCCATCTGATGACGAGATTGGAACGAAACTCGAACACTTTGAAATCGGGATTGGAAAAACTTAATGTTGATCCGCTTTCGGTCACCGAATATTCATTATTCACTTCATTATATGATATTTCATCATCCGTGAAAATGTGGAACCGGTCGTAATAATAGTCGGCCCGGGTGAAAGCATCCCGCTTGAATTCCGAATAGTTGCCGGCAAATACAAACGGCTGCCCCCAGTACTGAATGGTCAGGTCGGGGGTGATGCTGAGATTGATCCGGAGATTGGCCGACAGGATCTGGTTATCGATCCGGGCCATGATATAACGGTTTCCGGAGTTAGATTCAAGGGTTTCGACGTACTGGAGCCGGTCGTGGCCGGTTTCCCAGAACGGCGAGAGAGAGATCTGTAGAGAATTGACCGGTTTGTAGGTCAGCGCCAGTTCCAGGCGCAGTATCCGGGCATTGTCGTAATTTCCCTTGTGATAAACAATCCCGGCGCCGGTCGTCAGTTTCTTCCGGGGATCGGTCTCCAGGAATCCCCACAGGGAAGCACCCCCCGGATTCTTTATAGCCGGCCCGCCACGCAGGTTGTACCGGTCGACCGAGCTGAAACCAATCTCAAATCCCGGCGAAAACGACCAGTAGTTTTTGAATTCAAGATTGCTGTTGCATTCAATACCCTGGTAAACATAATTGCCGCCGAAATCCCAGCCCGTATAATGATCGCCGCTGATATTCATCGACCTGAAAATACCAAACGGTTCCCAGATCCTGTAGTTGGCCCAGAGCACCTCCTGGATAATGTCGCCCTGCCTGAGGTACCCCATATCGTTCAATTCCAGCCCGGGCGAACGCCAGACGAACCTGGCCATGTACTGCCAGTGCCCGTTGCCCTGCTTCCCGATCTCGAATGCGCCCCCGGTGCCAGTCAAGGAAGTCCTGCCCGAATCCAGGTCCCGGTGATCATTGTCTGCCCTCTGAAAGTAATGAACCGGCAATGCCTGGATTTCGGTGATGGCTTCGGATTTGCCCGTGAGATGGCTGAAAGCGCTGTTCACCGCCACGTAATAGGTCCTGTCTTTCCAGTATTTTGTGAAATCCAGGCCTCCCGTGTAGGCCGAATAATTCATAAAATCAAGCAACGAATCATTGATGAACCGGTTGGTAGCTGTGACCATCCCGCCAAGGATCGCCTCCCCCTGGCTGAAATCCTTCTGAACGCGGGTATTGAAATAGCTGGTGAGCGGTTCGGCCGTGATCCGGGTTTCTTTACCACCACTGTATTTTAATGCAAATTCCTGCTGGGTGACACTTTCCATTATACCGACCGACCACCCGTCGCGCGTTTTGCCCGACAATTTAAAAGCGCCCAGGATCGTAGAATTCCGTGGCATTTTCAGGTATTCGTCATCTGTTGTCTCCGGACAATAATGGGGCGTCCTGCCGATCCTCCTGGAATAGAACAGGTTGTCTCTCCCCATCGAACCATTGCCGCCGGTCAGTTTGAAGCTGTAGATGTTGCGTCCTTCTATAAAGAATGGCCTTTGCTCGGGATAGAATGTTTCAAAGGCAGTCAGGTTCACCACCGACGGATCGGCTTCCACCTGTCCGAAATCGGGATTGATCGTGAAGTTCATCGTCAGGTCGTTCGTGATGGCGATCTTCCCGTCGACACCGGCATTGAACCCGAAATCCCTGCCGTCGGCATACGGATTTCCGGACTCTTCCGGATAATTTTCCATGTTGCCCATGATGTAGGGTAACAGCTCCACTTCCCGCTTCGGGACGATGTTGGTCATGCCGGTCATGTTGCCGTAATGGCTCACCCAGCCGGGCGCATCGGCCGGGATGGGTTGCCATAACGACAATTCGTCGAGACGGTAAAGTATGCGTCCAACCTGCATTCCCCAGAAATAATCCTCTGCTTTGGCAAACCGGAGCTGTGTTAAGGGAATCTTCATTTCGGCCAGCCATCCCAGTGAATCCGCAGAAGTTTTTACAAACCATACCGGGTCCCAGGTCTTGTCATCATCCCCATCATTGGAAATAATATAATCCTTCTTGACGCCTGCTGCATTGACCATAAAAGAATATGCCGTACGCCGGTCGAAGTAGCTGTCGAACTGGAGGGCCACCACATCCCCTTCGGATTCGTCGCGACGGGTGAGCCGCTTTTCAACTTTTTCGGGCTCGGTGTCAAAGGCCCTGATCAATGCATATATAGCCTCATCGTCATAAATGATCCGGAATTCGGTAAGCTGCGAGGCCGGTTTTCCGTCAAATGGCCTTTGCTGGGTGAAGCCACCCTGCCATTCGGCCTCTTCCCAGGCCGGCTCATCGGCCCTCCCGTCGATTACCGGTGCGCTGCCCGAAATCCTGACTGCGCGGTATTCCCGCCTTTCCTGAGAGTAAGTTTTGTTTATCCCGGGAATACTCACCAGAAGAAAGATCATCAAGGCAGTCAGGCAGAACTTATTCATATTTCAGTGTTTCGACCGGGTTTATCAATGAGGCTTTCAATGCGCGGTACGAGATGATCAGCAGGGAGATGGCCAGGGCGAAGAAGCCGCTGAGCAAGAATACCCAGATGTTGAAAGGCACTCTTAAGGCGAACTGCTGCAGAAATAGCGAATCGACCAGGAAGTAGCTCACCGGCCACGCGATGACCATGGCGATGACTATGAGCCATGTAAATTCCCGCTGCAACAGCATCAGGATATCGAAAACCGATGCGCCCATCACTTTTCGTATCCCGATCTCTTTGGTCCTCTTCTCGGCCATGAACGAAGCGAGGCCGAAAAGCCCCATCGCCGCCACGAAAAGGATCAGGAAAGTGAAGGCCACAGCCAGGTTGCCGAGGTTGCGCTCATCGTTGTACAATCTCTTCAGTTCATCCTTCAGCATAAAATAATCAAAAGGCTTCTCTTTTTCAAATTCGCTCCATTTCGATTCAATATAGCGGATCGCTTCGGCGTTGTTCTTACCTGTTGTCCGGATGGCGGCGTACTTCATGAAGAAATTGATTTCCCATGCTTTTTCTTTCATATTCAGGATGAACGGACCGGCCGGCTCACGGAAAGAGGTCGGCTGGAAATCGCGGAACACGCCGACGATCTTCTCATCCCCGTTAAGGGAATGAAACCTTTTACCCAGCGCCTCATCATTGGAAGACCATCCCATGTGCTTTACCAGCGCTTCATTGACCAGCAGCGCCTGCTCGGGATCGGTCTTGTTTTCCCGGTTGTAATCCCTTCCCGCTACCAGTTCGATACCGAAGGTCTGCAGGAAATCATACCGGACCACCAGGGCGGGGAAGAAGCGCCATTCCTTCTCTTTCATCCCTTCAAACCAGAATTCATGCGTATTGTGCGATTCCCCGATGATATCGTCGAGGGCCGTTACGCTTTCGATATTCGGGTTTCGGATCAGTTCGTTACGGAAGGTCTCAAAATCCTTCGACACCTTGGTCTGGTTGATCCTGACCATGATGATGTTTTCAGGATCGAAACCCATCTCGGCCTTACGCAGGAAGTTTACCTGGCGGAATATCATCATCGTACTCAGTATCAACCCGATGGAAATGGTAAACTGGAATACCACAAGGATTTTCCTGGGCAGACCGCTTCGGGAGTTGATGAACATGCCCGGTTTCAGAATGGCGATGGGCTTGAAAGATGACAGGAACAGGGCGGGGTATGCGCCTGATAGCAGTCCAAGCAGCAACCATAGACCTGCAAGCCAGGCCAGGTTTACCGGGTCGGCCAGGTAGCCGGCCTGGATATCTTTTCCCGTGAGATCGTTGAAGGAGGGAAGGATAGCCTGGATCAGGATCAGGGCGAGAATGAAAGCGAGCAGGGTCATGGCCAGGGATTCGCCGAGGAACTGCCCGATCAGCCGCATCCGGTCGGCGCCGGTCACTTTGCGGATGCCGATCTCCCTGGCCCTCGAGCCGGCTGTGGCCGTTGCCAGGTTCATGAAGTTGATCGCGGCGATCAGCAGCAGAAATACCGCAATGGCCGACAACACGACCACGTACATGTAATTGCTGTTGGGCCTGATCTCATAATCGATCCGGGAATGAAGATGAATATCGGTCAGTTTTTGCAGGTACATCACGATGCTCTCCCGCTGGGCGTCGTAGTAGTATTTCTGGATGAACGCCGGGAATTTCTCCTCCAGCCGGGCCGGCTGTGCGCCTTCAGGCATCAGGATATACGTCCAGCAGGGATTCCACACCCAGGTCTGGGGCAGTCGGCCGTTGAACACCTTTTTCATGGTGCTGAGAGAAGCAATGAAATCGAACCGGAAATGGGTCTGGGATACCGGTTCTTTCACCACGCCGGTCACTTTCAACGGCAGGTTGACTTCATACTTCAGTATTTTCCCGTAAGGATCTTCACCGGGGAAATATTTCTCCGCCATCTTTTCCGTAATAACAACCGAATGAGGCTCCAGGAGCGCCGTAGCAGGATCCCCTTTGACAAACTCCTGTGAGAAGATTTCAAAGAAACTCGAATCGGCAAAATAGAAGCGGCTTTCACTGAATTTATTTCCTTCATATTCCACCAGGCTGCGGTCCGACTGAAAATTGAAGATCCTGACGACATTTTCCACCAGATCGGGATACTCTTCTTTCAGTGTATAGGCTACCGGAAAAGGCATGCTGGCCGAATTCTCGCCAACGCCGCCGAAGTCATAGATCATGCAGACGCGGGCAATCCGGTCGGAGTTCCGGTAATGGCGGTCGAAGCTCAGTTCATCCTTCACATAAAGCATGATAAGGATGAAACTCGTAAGGCCGATCGCAAGCCCGAGAAGGTTGATAATAGTGTAAACCCTTCGCTTGACGAAGCCCCGTAGCAATATCCTGATGAAATTGTTAAGCATCGACTTTCCTTCTGAACATCAGCGGTACGTTCTCTCCCTGCGGTGCGCCGATCTCCATCAGTTCCCAGTCTTTTTCATGTTCGGCGATCTTGTGTTTCAGAACGGTGACTTTATCTTTCGGCGGAACGCCTTCCGCCTCGAAATTGACCAGTTCTACCCTGTAATGGATGACCTTTTTCCGGCCATTGATCGTGACTTCGATCTCTACGTTCTGTTCCGGCTCAAAGTCGGGAACAATAATGACAATTTCGCGCATAAAGAAGAGTTTTTCAGGTTTCAGGATTCCGGGTTCAATTGTTCAATTGTTCTATTGTTAAATTGTTAAACTGTTAAATTGATGACCAACGCCTCACGACCGCCAACTGCCAACTGCCTGCTCATCTGAGCACCAGCTTATCCTTCTCCCCGAACGAATCATACGACGACACGATCACCTCTTCGCCGGCTTCCAGTCCTTCGAGTACCTCGTAGAACCGGGTATTTTGCCTTCCGAGTTTAATATTTCTTTTCACGGCATATTTTCCCGAAGGATCCACGACATAGACCCAGTTGCCGCCGGTTTGCTGGAAGAAGCCACCCCGTTTCAGGATGAGCGCCTCGGTCGGGGTGCTGAACTGCAACCGCATCTGGATCGTCTGACCCCGCTTGATGTTGTTAGGGACCTCGTCCCGGAACATCATATCGACCTGGAAAGCCCCGCCTGTCACCCCGGTGTAAATCTTATATACGTAGAGCTGATACGTTTTTCCGCCAAAATCAAGCTCTGCTTCCTGCCCGGGCACAACGCGCGACACATACCGCTCATCGATATTCGCCCGCATCTTGTAGCCGTCCATGATATCGATCTGGCCGAGCCGTTCTCCCGCCGACCGGGTTTCGCCGATTTCCACATTGAAGGAAGAGAGCACACCATCGGCCGGGGCGAGGACCAGCAGCCGTTCCATATTGCTCTGCAACAGGGCAAGGTTGGTTTTCATCCGGTCGACTGAGGCTGCGATCTGCCGTTTCTGGTCTTCTGCTGAGATCGAATCGAGGCGCTGCAGCTCAAGGCTGATATTCAATTGTTTGCTCGAAAAATCAAAATCGCGTTTGGCGTCTTCATATTCTTTCAGGGTATAAACACCTTCGTTATAAAGTTTCTTTGCACGCTCAAACTCGGTGGTCACCTGGTCGATCTGGTAGAGGAGGTTGGTGATCTCCCGCTGCCGGATGTATTTGTTCTGTTCCAGGGCAATCCGTGAATTCTGCAGGTTGTTGATGGCATCGTACATCCGCGTCTCCTGGTCCATGTAGCTAAGCTGCATGTTCGCATTGCTCAGCTTCAGGATCATATCCCCTGCTTTCACTTCAGCGCCGTCTTCCACGTATTTCGTCTCAACCGTACCACCCAGCACCGCATCGATGTAAATCGTTGTTTTCGGTAAAACAATACCATCAACAGGGATGAACTCCTGGAAATTGCTTAAAGCGACTTTATCGGTCGTGATCTGGGTTTTATCGATAGTGAGGCGGCTGGAACGGTCTCTGAGCAGGAAAATGTAGATGAGGAATATTGCAAAAACTAAAATGGCAGTGTATTGAAGAATCTTTTTAACAGTCCATTTTTTCTTTTCAATGATTCGGTCCATGTAGTCTGGTTTTGGGGTAAGCGGCATGAACCAAATTCGTGCCACTAAAAATACGATGCTGATTTACAGATTCGTAAAACAGGTAATTTTATTAGATGTGTTCAAATTCGTTCACTTTTTTGTACACTGGTGAACATTATTTATAATTTTATGCCTTCATAATGAGGGATTATTGACCTATGAACGAAACCGAAGAAAAAATCAAAGCCCGGATCCTGATTGTGGATGACGACAAGGACGTATTGCTGGCCGCCCGGCTGTTCCTGAAACAGCACGTGGAAGTGGTACATACGGAGGAAAATCCGGAAAACCTGCCGAATCTCATCAACAGCGAGAATTACGACATGGTGCTGCTCGACATGAATTTCGCCCCCGACGCCACCAGCGGAAAAGAGGGATTTTACTGGCTCAACAAGATACTCGGGATCGATCCGTCGATCGTGGTGATCCTGATCACCGGGTATGGCGATATCGAGCTGGCGGTCCAGGGGATCAAGGAAGGGGCGACGAATTTCCTCCTCAAACCCTGGGAGAACAGGAAGCTGCTGGCCACTATCAAAACATCCATGCAGTTGCGTCAGTCCAAGGTCGAACTGCAGGATCTGCGCACCAAGCAGAAAGTGCTGATGGCCGACCAGAACCAGCCCTATGAAACGATCATCGGCACTTCGCAGGCAATGCAAAAGGTGCTCCTGCAGGCGCAAAAAGTTGCGGTGACCGAAGCAAATGTGCTGATCCTGGGGGAGAACGGAACAGGTAAGGAGCTGATCGCCAGGGCGATCCACCGCGCCTCCGCCAGGGCCGGCGAAGTTTTTATCAGCGTTGATCTCGGTGCGATCAGCGAGTCGTTGTTTGAGAGCGAACTCTTCGGCTTCAAGAAAGGGGCTTTCACCGATGCCAAGGAAGACCGCCCCGGAAGGTTCGAAGCGGCCCACAAAGGCACTATATTTCTCGACGAGATCGGCAACCTGTCGCTGGCCCTGCAATCGAAGCTGCTGAGCGTTTTGCAGAACCGCAACGTCGTCAGGCTCGGCACCAACAAGGAGATCCCGATCGACGTCAGGCTGGTGTGTGCCACCAACATGCCATTGTACCAGATGGTGAAGGAGGGGAAATTCCGCCAGGACCTGCTGTACCGCATCAATACGGTCGAAGTTCATGTGCCGGCCCTGCGCGAGCGGCTGGATGACATCCCGCTGCTGATCGACCATTTCCTCGAAATCTACTGTAAAAAATATAAGATCACCCAAAAGCGGGTCGCGGAGGATACGCTGGCCCGGCTGAAAAAGCACGACTGGCCCGGGAATATCCGCGAATTGCAGCATTCGGTCGAAAGAGCAGTCATCATGAGCGATTCCGGCATCCTCCAGCCGCATGATTTTTTCATCACCGGTAAAGAAGAGGATAAAAGCGATGCCATCGACCTGAACAACCTGAACCTGGAAGAAGCCGAACGGATGCTCGTCAGGAAAGTAGTCGACAAGCACGGGGGCAATATCAGCAAAGCCGCAAAAGAACTGGGGCTGACACGCGCATCTTTGTACAGAAGAATCGAAAAATATGGTCTTTAGCCGCTTCCGGACCGCCATCGCCCTGCGGGTCATCCTGATGGCCCTGACCCTGCTGGCCTTTTTCTTCCTGCTGGAAATACCCCGGTATAAATTCACGGGTATCATCCTCGGACTGCTGTTCATCCTGGAAGTGATATTGCTGGTTCGTTTTGTGGAACGGACAAACCGAAAACTTACCAGGTTTTTCGAAAGCATCCGCTACGCCGACTTTTCCAGCTCCTTCTCCGATCCCGGGCTTGGCAAGAGTTTTGAGGACCTGTCCAGGGAGTTTAACCAGGTCATCGAAGCTTTCCGGAAATACAGGACCGAAAAAGAGGAGCATTTCAATTACCTGCAGACGGTGATCCAGCATGTGCCTATCGGTATCATCGTTTTTCAGCATGACGGAAAAGTGGAGGTGTTTAACAACGCCATGTCGAAGATATTGAAAGTCAGAAACATCCGGTTTGTTTCGGATTTAAAAAAGATAAAGGATGATCTTCCCTCTACGCTTCTAAACCTGAAACCGGGCGATAATACCCTGTACAAGGTTTTTTCCAGTGACGAGCTGCTCCAGATTGCGATGAACGCTACCGGGTTCCGCATGAGGAACGAGGATTACATGCTGGTTTCGATGCAGAACATCAGCGCCGAACTGGAGGAAAAAGAGATCGAGTCGTGGCAGAAACTGATCCGGGTGCTTACACATGAGATCATGAACTCGATCACGCCGATCACTTCGCTGGCGTCGACAGTTCACGATATGACGGTCAGACGGGAGGGCGGTAAGATCAAAAGAAATGAAATGGATGATGAAGACCTGGAGAGCTTTGATGCTGCCCTTACCACCATTCAGAACCGGAGCCAGGGGCTTTTGAACTTCGTGCAGGTTTACCGCGACCTGACCCGCATTCCCAAGCCCAATTTCCGCTACTTCCGTGTGCAGGAGCTGTTCGACCGGTGCAGCCTGCTGCTGAAGCCGAAGCTGGATGAACTCGGCATCGGGTGCACGGTGCGTGTATTTCCTCCCGACCTGATGATCACGGCCGATCCCGACCTGATCGACCAGGTGATCATCAACCTGATGCTGAATGCCATCGACGCCGTGAAAGAAGCCGGAAACCCTGCCATCACCGTGCTGGCGACCATCAACAGTTCCAACCGGGTGATCATCGATATTACCGATAACGGTTGCGGGATCAAGCCCGATATCATGGACAAGATCTTCATGCCTTTCTTTACCTCCAAAAAACACGGGAACGGGATCGGGCTGAGCCTGTCGCGCCAGATCATGCACCTGCACAAAGGGAGCATCCTGTTCAAATCCAAACCCGACGAAGGGACGGTGTTCACGCTGGTGTTCTGATTTTTTAGAACGGAACGTCATCCTGAGTTTATAGACTTTAACAAATTGCACAATATTGGATGACTTTGGCTTTTCATTACTCCGGAGGAGTTCCTCATTTGTAGCAAAGGCGATGGCACCTTATTGAAAATATTCTTTGTTTCCTGGACGTTATTAGTTTATCTTTATAATCAAATTCAACTAATTAATAGTGATAATATGAATAGAGCAGGTCTTATTTTGCTTATGGCCGGATTGATACTGATGGCAGTAGTTATCCTCCTTCCGGGGTGTAAAGAGGATAACGAACCGGCCCCGTCGCTTCCTCCGCAATCGAGTTTTGTCATGGATTTCAGCGATTTTTCAAATCCTGACGACACACTCGGAACCCGCGGGATCACCACATACCAGAACTGGGGTTATTCCTATGCAAACGTAGTGATCTGGCAGACTTTCCTTACGGTGGGCCTTGCCGTTCCCGTGGCGGCGTTCAACGAATCATTCAATCATGAAGCCGTTTATCATCCCGATGAGGATAACTGGACCTGGTCGTATAACGTAACGGTCGGTTTTGTGGTTTATGAAGCCGAACTGACCGGTTATCTCGTTGCCGACAGTGTTGCCTGGGAGATGCGTATTACCAAAGGCACCGAGTTTTCAGATTTTCTCTGGTATTACGGAAGATCGGCAATCGGCGGAAGCGGGGGGTACTGGATATTGCAGGAAAATCCTTTGAATCCCAATCCCCTTGTTCTGATCGACTGGCATAAGTATGCCGATGGCACGGCCGAGATCAGTTACACCAATATCCGGCCCGAAGTTCCCGAGAATGGCACCTATATTTTTTACGGAACCACGCTGAACGATTTCAACAGGTTCTATCATATTTACAACAAGGTTCAGGATAACCTGACCGAGATCGAATGGAGTTCGGTGAATAAGAACGGCCAAGTCAAAGACCCGCTGCATTTCGGCGATGACCTGTGGCATTGCTGGGACGGGAGTTTGATGGATGTTGTATGCCCGTGAGAATGCCTCCTGTCAGCCTGTCCCGATCTTAGTTCTTGCTCCAATAACCACATCAGTCACATTTCCGGCAAACACCAGTTCGATTTGATATTTTTTCCCGGAAAGGGCTTTTTTATTGTATTTTGAAAGGATGATGCGTTCGAAGCCCAGTTTCTCGGCTTCGGCGACGCGGTGCTCGATGCGGTTGACGGCGCGTATCTCGCCCGAAAGCCCTACCTCTGCGGCAAAGCATGTTTTGCTGTCGATCGGGATGTCGGCATTGGAGGAGAGGATGGCGGCCACCACGGCCAGGTCGATGGCCGGGTCGTCGACGCGCAGGCCGCCGGCGATATTGAGAAAGACGTCTTTGGCGCCGAGGCGGAAGCCGCTCCGTTTCTCGAGGACGGCCAGCAGCATGTTCATCCTGCGCACGTCGAAGCCGGTGGTGGATCGTTGCGGCGTGCCGTAGGCGGCAGAGCTGACCAGCGCCTGGATCTCGATGAGCATCGGCCGCAGCCCTTCTACGGAGGCGGCGATAGCCACCCCGCTGACATCTTCTTCGCGCTGCGAGATCAGGATCTCCGACGGGTTGGTCACCTCGCGCAGGCCGCTGTCGTGCATCTCGTAGATGCCCATCTCCGACGTCGGCCCGAAGCGGTTCTTCACCGAACGCAGGATGCGGTAGCCGTAGTTGCGTTCCCCTTCGAAACTCAGCACCGTGTCGACCATGTGCTCCAGTATTTTCGGGCCAGCCAGCGAGCCGTCCTTGATGATATGCCCGATGAGGATGACCGGCGTGGCGGTGGATTTGGCGAAGCGCTGCATCTCGGCCGCACATTCCCTGATCTGCGAGATGCTGCCGGCAGGGGAGTCGAGCAGGTCGGTCTGCAGGGTCTGGATGGAGTCGATGATCACCAGCGACGGCTTTATTTCGTTAAGATGATGGAGTATCTGCGCCGTGCCGGTCTCGGTCATGATAAAGCACTCTTCGTTCTTCACCCCGACGCGGTCGGCCCGCATCCTGATCTGCTGTGCGCTCTCTTCGCCGGTTACGTACAGGACCGTCTGTCCTTTCATCCGCAGCGCCACCTGGAGCAGCAGGGTCGATTTACCGATCCCCGGCTCGCCGCCGACGAGAATAATCGATCCCGGCACCAGCCCGCCGCCCAGCACACGGTCGAGCTCGCCGTTATGTGTCGTCCTCCGCTTCCCCTCTTCCGCCTTGATTTCCTGCACTTTGACCGGTTTTGTGGTCCTCCCGTCCTCCCGCCTTACCGTCTTGCCCTCCACCTTCACCACCTCTTCCACATACGTATTCCACTCGCCGCAGGCGGGGCATTTTCCGATCCACTTGGGCGACTGGCTGCCGCAGGACTGGCAGAAGAAGACGGTTTTCGATTTGGAGGTCATGTTAATCGTGGATGAATGGTAAATTATGTTATTTTCTTTGCGAAACTTTGCGATTCCTCTGCGTAACTCTGCGAAACTTTCTGAGCTGTTACTCAAAGAACCGCAAAGGATACGCAAAGTTACGCAAAGGAATTATCAAACAGAAATTCTGACGGTAATAGGTTTCTCTACGTTAATCCGAATTTTCGATTAAAAACAGTATGTCACAAGTTCCTTTAAGGCTTTGACCGGATCAACGCAAATCGTTAATGATTAAAGTTGCATGGGCAAACCGGTGCCTTTTATCCTTTGGAAGAGAGGCTCAGTTTTTTGCTGATTTCCCTTGCTTTTCGCTCTTAAGTTCCTTATCTTTAGCACTTCAAACCAATTCTTACACGCCATGTCAAAGAAATTAATCCTTAGTGCATTTTCAGCAATGATAAGTATGGGATTGTATTCCCAGCGTCCAACGATGGACCTGACCTTTACTGCCGTTAACTTTACAGCTCATGTCCAGTTGGACAGCATCAAGGTGATGAACCGAACCCAGGGAGGCGATACAGTGCTGTATTGGCCCGATACGGTACTTGCGTTCGATTATGTCGGAATGCCTGAGATCCCTAATGAGAACAATGCATTTAAAGTCTTCCAGAACTACCCCAACCCGGTGGCAGACCAGACCACAATTTCCTTGTACATTCCTGAAAAGGACAAGGTAAGCCTGATTGTTACTGACATCCTGGGCCGGGTGATGTTGAAATCTGATAGAGTTTTAGAACAAGGCACGCATTCTTTCCGATTCACCCCCGGCAGCGGCAGCCTTTACTTCTTCACCGTCCGGTGGCAGGGACAAATCAGCAGTATTAAGATCCTTCATTACGGGTTAAATTCTGGAGGAACCAGTTCGCTTGAATACATGGGAAGTGAGGAATATTCCCCACAGCTGAAGACGATGAAGGATATTCAGGAATTTTATTTCACCCCTGGCGATGAACTGCTCTATATCGGCTATGCAGACACCCTTCAGTCGGGCATGCTTGACTCCCCTGAAGAAAGCACCACCTGCAGCTTCCAGTTCGCCATCAATACCCCCTGCCCGGGAACGCCCACAGTGGAATACGAAGGGCTGGTGTACAACACCATCCAGGTCTTCAGCCAGTGCTGGCTGAAGGAAAACCTGAATGTTGGCGAGATGATCAATGGAACAATGGAACAATCGAACAATGGAACCAATGAAAAGTACTGTTACAACGACGAACCTGACAGTTGCGCCAAATACGGAGGCCTTTATCAGTGGGACGAAATGATGCAGTACACCACCCAGCAGGGTGCCCAGGGCATCTGTCCTCCGGGCTGGCACCTGCCCACCGACGAGGAGTGGAAAGTGCTGGAAGGATCGGTGGACACCCAGTATGGGATCGGAGATCCGCAATGGGATATTTCGGGGGATTATCGAGGTTCCGATGCCGGGACTAGCCTGAAGACCACCAGTGGCTGGATTTATGGTGGCAACAGCACCGACCTGTTTGGCTTCTCATGTTTGCCCGGTGGCGGCCGCGACAGCTATGGTGCCTTCATCAGTGTCGGCTTCGGCGGCTACTGGTGGACTTCGTCGGATCGCAACTACAGCACCGCATGGTACCGTTCCCTCTATTACTACTACCCGGAAGTCTACCAGTACTACTACGGAAAGCGCTACGGTTTAAGTGTCCGTTGTCTTCGGGATTATTGACAATTTGACTATTTATCCCGACGAAGGAGGTTTCGGTATTAAATAATAAAAGTTACTTTGCCATTTTAATCCGGCTCTCTATATCCATCCACTGATTTTAATCATGCTTTTAAGTGCTTTTTATGCAAAGATTTCAAGTAATCCTTTGCATTAAATTCCTCCGCGATTCCACTTTCTTCGCCAAGCTCCAGCGTAACTTTCAGAGCATTTAATTTTTTTTCTTCCTGTTCAAGTAACCGTAATCCAGCACGGATCACTTCGCTTGCAGAATGGTATCTGCCTTCTCCGATTTTACTCGTAATAAAATCTTCAAAATGGTCGCCCAATGATATGGATGTGTTCTTACCCACAGTAGTTGTTTTTTACAAAAGTACCAATATTTGGTACTTTTATAAATTTTCCTCAAAAAAATTCCTAAATACTGTAATTACAGAGAATTCAAAATTCCGGAGGTCGAATAGCCTTCCGTCAGCGGGATTGTGACAACCTTGCCACCGCGGGCACGCACGATGTCGGCGCCGACGATGGTGTCTTCGGTATAATCGCCCCCCTTGACCAGCACGTCGGGCTGAACGGATTTGATCAGTTCATAAGGCGTGTCTTCATCGAACAGCACCACGGCGGTCACGAAGCGGAGCGAAGCCAGCGCCAGCGCCCGCGATTGCTCGTCCTGAACCGGGCGGCCTTCGCCCTTGAGCCTTTTAACGGAAGCGTCGGTATTCAGGCCGATGATAAGGATATTGCCCAGGTCGGCGGCGGCGGAGAGGTACTCGATATGGCCGCGGTGCAGGATGTCGAAGCAGCCGTTGGTGAATACGATCGTCTGGCTCTGAAACCGCCACAAGGCGATGAGTTTCGACAGGTCAGCGCGTTCGGTGATTTTCCTGCGCGTGTTTTCAAGCGTGTTCATGCTGAACTTTCGATTTCTTAAAGACAAGGATATAGTACGAAATGGCGCCCACGACGATGATCATCAGCGACTGGGCCGACCAGAGGATGATACTGTAGGATACGGCCGGTTCGGCGGCAATAAGAAAGATCTCCACCAGGATCGCCTTGACGATGAACTGGTATGCTCCTACGCCGCCGGGAACGGGTGCGACCATGCCGAGGCTGCCGAGCGACATCACCGTGATGGCGTCGATAAAGCTCAGCGCCGATGTGTCTTCGATGGCGAAAAAGGCGGTAAAGGTCATCAGCGTGTACAAGGTCCAGATCACGAGCGTAAGACCCAGGAACGACCATTTCTGCTTTATCTTCATGATCGTCGTGATCCCCGCCAGGAGTCCCATCACAAAATCCTTCACTTTGTTGTAAAGGTGCATCTCCTTGATCCGGTGAAAGAAAATCCGGAAGAGGATGATGGGCAGGATGATGAACAGGGCGACAAGGATGATGGCGATGACCAGGTTGTCGCGATTGGCAATGCCCGAGAAGTAGGTGACGATGTATTTGTCGACAAAGTTGCTCAGCAGGCTGAATTGCAGGAAGATCACCGCGACGATGATGACGGCCAGGACGATGGTATCGAAAACGCGCTCGGAGATAACGGTACCGAACAGCGAATTGAACGGGATCCCTTTCTTTTTGCTCAGTACGCCGCAGCGGCTCACTTCGCCCAGCCTCGGGAAGGCCATGTTGAAGAAATAGCCGACCATGACGGCGTAGAAGGTGGTCTGAGTGTCGGTTTTATATCCGAGGGAGCGGATCAGGATGTTCCAGCGCATGGCGCGGGCGATGTGGCTGATGATGCCCAGGGCGATGGAGAGGAGGAGCCAGGAGTATTTCGCCGACCTGATCTCGGTGGCGACGTCTGTAATATCGATTTTGCGGAAGACCAGCCAGAGCAGCACGAATCCGATCAACAGGAAAAAAAGGTACTGGATGATGGACAGGATGCGCTTCTTCAAGGCGATATCATTTTAGCCGGTTATTCTCGTCGGGAATAGCGATGGAAGGCTGGAAATTCTTTGCCTCTTCGGGCGACATGGAGGCGTAGGCGGCGATGATCACCAGGTCGCCGAGGGCTACCTTGCGGGCTGCCGCGCCATAAACGCCGATGGTGCCCGAGCCTCTCGGCTCTTTGATCACATAAGTTTCAAAACGCTCGCCGTTGTTGATGTTGAACACATGGACCTTTTCCCAGTTGAAGAGGCCGGCGGCGTCCATCAGGTCTTCATCCACGCCGATGCTGCCGACATAGTGCAGGCCGGAGAGGGTTACCGTAGCCCGGTGTATCTTCGATTTTAGTAACTTTACATTCATTTACAATAGTTTAACCCGCCTCTGCCGGGTAATTGAATTCAGCCTGCAAAATTACGAAATAAAATCAGATTATCGATCAACCTGACGTTGCCCAGGAAAGCCGCCACACAGCCGATGATCTCCGGCGCCTGGTCCCATGCATCCACCGGTTGGAGCGTTACGGCATCGGAAAATTCGAAATAATCCACGACAAAGCCCTTTTCGGTCAGGCGATCGCAGGCAAGCTGCTTCACTTCGGCGACGCTCTTTATGCCGGCCAGGTCTGCGGCCAGGTCGAGCGTACGGTAGATCTCCGGTGCGATCGCTCTTTCTTCGGGCGTGAGGCGGCGGTTGCGCGAGCTCATTGCAAGCCCGTCGGCTTCCCTGACGGTCGGGCAGGGGACGATCCCGACGGGGATATTCTTCATTTTCACCAGCGCGCGGATGATGGCGAGCTGCTGGTAGTCCTTTTCGCCGAAGTAGGCCCGGTCGGGCTGAAAGATGTCGAACAGCTTCTTTACCACGACCGCCACGCCGTTGAAGTGGCCCGGGCGGTGCGCCCCTTCCATGACCTGCTCCAGCGGCCCGAAGTGGTACTTCTCCGTCACCGGTTCTGGGTACATTTCTTTCACCGAAGGGACGAAAACCAGGTCGCAGCCTGCCTCTTCGAGCATAGCCACGTCGGTTTCCAACGTCCGCGGGTATTTTTCGAGGTCTTCCGGGTTGTTGAACTGGATCGGGTTGACGAAGATGCTGCACCCGGTGATATCGTTTTCGCTGACCGAGCGGCGGATCAGTTCGGTATGGCCCCGGTGCAGCGCGCCCATCGTCGGCACGAAGCCGGACGATTTCCCCGCCGCTTTCTGCTCATCGAGCCATGCGCGGGTTTCGGAGATTGTATGGAAGATTTTCATCGGGATTGATTTTTTACCAGCTTGTAATCGGAAATTAATAGCTCCGGAGATAGATTTAGTCTTTTATTGAGATTCCGGATCATTTCCAGGGTCAGTTTCCGTCTTCGGTTCAGAATTTCGGAAACCCTGCTTTTTCCACCGATTTCATCGATCAAATCTACCTGCTTAAGGTTCATCTCCTCCATCCTGATCCTGATCGCCTCGATTGGATCGGGCGCTTCTATCGGATAATGTTTATTTTCATAATCATCAATCAACAGGCCGAGCACATCGGCTTCGTCGCCTTCGTCAGTCCCTGAAGGGGCATCGAAAATAACCTCCAGTCTTTTTAAAGCTTTCCTGTAGTCTTCTTCGTTTTTAACGGGCCTGATTTTCATAATAACCTTTCTATTAAATTGTTGTCGTATCGATTTTGTCATAATCTTCATGAGTCCCGACGAACCTGATGAAGATCCATTGTTTCTCATAATTTATTTTAGCCACAAGCCTGAATGCATTTCCCTTGATGTTAAATACGACGCTTCCATCTTTCAGGATACTGGCTGTAGCATATGTTTTCCGGATATCTGCCGGGGATTTCCATATAGAATTCATGGCTGTATCATACCAGGTCTTCAGGAACTGTTCCGATTCCGGATATGATTTCCAGTATTCCCTCAGCGTACTTTTAGCAAATATCCTTTCCATCCGGTTTAATCAGAAGGCAAAGATAAACAATAAATTCGCAAATTGGGAACTTTATTTTTTAATAATTCAATATCCCCAAATCATAAGGAATATCCTCCTCCGATGTTGTTCATATTAATCCGGCAGCGGCCGGGAGTTTTTTGTTGCTTTTCCGGATTGACAATTATTACACGAAGGACCATGCAGGATTCTTTGCGCAACTTTGCGTCACAGCTATTGTGATTTCTATGTGTCCTATCCCGAGGTTTCGGGACAAGTTGTGCCTATCTGGAAAGGGTTTTAAAATAACCACATAGACAGATAGAGCACATAGATCCACATAGGGAAATCCAGAATAATAATCTATGTGTCTCCTATGTGCCCTGCTGTGCCTATGTGGTGAAAAATCAATCAATATGAAAACGATTACAATCAAACCAGGCCAATAGATGGCAAAGAGAGATTGAGGTTCTATTTTGAGTATAGCATCGAGATAATGAGACATGGAGAAGTCCCGCCAGGGACGCCATTATGGTGGGGAAAAATGCAAAGCCCGCCGGATCATTTGAATATTAAAAATGATTATATTTGATGAGATTATACCAGGATAATCATATACCTAAGAAAATCACGCAGTGAAATATCAGTCAATGAATTGTACTTGCATTTTAAGGGGTATAAAATCTATTGGAAAATGATAAATCGAATATAAAGTCAATAGACTTTGCGCAAACGTTGTGGGGCATTATATCGGATGAAAATTATTCTAAGCATATACCTATCATTAATTTTATTAGCCAGTTGGGTATCTGAGGCTAATGGTCAGAACAATCACTCAGTTGAATTTGAGAAAGTATTCAACAAAGATGAAATCATCACAATAAATAGAATTATTGAATTTTATGAAATTAGGGATTCCATAAATTACGTTTGGAAAAGAGAACACAAAACAATTCACTCTCCCTATTATTTAAGTCTCAAGTATCCAGGCAAATATGTTGAATTTCTTGAAATACTCTCAAACCAAAATGATTTTATGAAAGAGTATTATGAAAATATTGTTCAAAACAATGATATAGGTCCTTCAAATTTCGCAAGAGTAATGGAATTATATAGGGACCTTGATCTAAATAAAGTGAATTATAGATTTGTTGAGATAATTCATCTGCTAATGATTGATGGTATGGTTTTAAAATGAAAATAGCGCCCTGTAACGAACGCGCAGCGCCCAGGCCGGACCAGAGGATTGTTCATTGTTCATTGTCCATTGTTCATTGTCCATTGTCGATGGCCGAAGGGAAGATTCGAAAATCGAACGTCGAAAATCGAAAATCGACAATCATTTTCCCGGCCCGGGGCGATACGCCAACCGTTACCTTCAATGTCTGCCACTCTATCCAGTGATTTCATCCCTGGCGGGAGAAGTTTTCCAGCTATCAGCGCACATCTGAAGCCGAAAATTCCATTGGCCAACTGCGTCCTCCCGAGTTTTCAGACTTTTACAAACTCCACAATATTGGATGACATTAGCTTTTCATTACTCCGGAGGAGTTCCACATTTGTAGCAAAGGAGATAGCACCCGCACAATTTTCCCCTCCCGCGATAATCCGGTTTTTCAAGGTAATATCAGCATGGGAGGGGATTAAGGGGAGGGGAAAATGCATTTCTGGTTTCCCTCCCCAACCCCTCCCTGTGAAGGTTTTTCGCAATATTCCAATATTTCCAAAGGGAGGGGCTTTTTTCTTTCCCGTCCTAATTGCTACAAATAGGGCTCACCTCCGGAGAGCAGTTCATTAGAAATTTACTTACATGTCATTGGTACGAATGAGGGATCTGTTTGCAATTTAAATTACTAATATCTAACTTTACATCCTCGCGCCGCCGCCTGCCCGTACAAATTAACCCGGCCCAGCCTTGCCCGAAAGGCGATGCCGGGCGGGAGCGCTGCGCTGAGTGTTACCAGTAAGTTTTCGAAAAAAATCACATCATTATGTTTCCTAATAAAGAAACTATTATCTTTGCAAAAACAATTTGCAGATGGAGGACAGGTTCGAGGTTACGTTTTTAAATGAGGCGGTTGAATTTTTAGATACTCTTGAAGATAAGGCAAGAGATAAAGTCATTTACAATATTCATAAAGCACGAAAGACGCTTGATAAAGAACTATTTAAGAAGTTAGAAGGTGAAATCTGGGAGTTTAAAACGCTTTTCAATAAAACGCATTACAGGCTTTTTGCTTTCTGGGATAAGACAAAAGGAAAGAATTCGGTTGTAGTGTCTACTAATGGATTGATAAAAAAGAGTGCCAAAATACCTCCTGGCGAAATCGAAAGAGCTGAAAAATTAATGGATCTATATTTTAAACATAAAACTTAGACAAATGAAGAGTGAAACCTTAAAAACATATACTCTTGCAGAAATTACCGATAAGTACATTGGTAAAAGAGGAACCCCGAAACGGGAGGCTTTCGAAAATGAATTACGTCTTGAATTGCTTGGCAATGCAATCAGAATGGCCAGGAAAGAACGGAATCTTACACAAGAAGAACTTGGAAAACTCGTTGGTGTAAAAAAAGCACAAATATCTAAAATTGAGAACAGTTTGACTGATGCCAGGTTTGAAACAATTTTAAAAGTGTTTAAAGCCTTGAATGTTAAGATTAATTTTAATGTTGAATTACTTGACCAGAAAGTTGAACTTGCCTAGAATGAAAGAGAACCTGCCGGTAACATGCCTGTAAAGGCAACAATATTTGCATTATATCATCGATGTAACGATTGGCCTTTGCAGCATTTACAGGCCACACTTCATCCCTGGCGGGAGAAGTTCTCCAGCACTCAGCGCACATCTGAAGCCGAAAATTCCATTGGCCAACTGCGTCCTCCCGAGTTTTCAGACTTTTACAAACTCCACAATATTGGATTACATTAGCTTTTCATTACTCCGGAGGAATTCCACATTTGTAGCAAAGGAGATGGCACCCGCACAATTTTCCCCTCCCGCGATAATCCAGTTTTTCAAGGTAATATCAGCATGGGAGGGGATTAAGGGGAGGGGAAAATGCATTTCTGGTTTCCCTCCCCAACCCCTCCCTGTGAAGGTTTTTCGCAATATTCCAATATTTCCAAAGGGAGGGGCTTTTTTCTTTCCCGTCCTTATTGCTACAAATAGGGCTCACCTCCGGAGAGCAGTTCATTAGAAATTTACTTACATGTCATTGGTACGAAGGAGGGATCTGTTTGCAATTTAAATTACTAATATCTAACTTTACATCCTCGCGCCGCCGCCTGCCCGTGCAAATTAACCCGGCCCAGCCTTGCCCGAACGGGGGCGCTGCACAGGAAAGTTACCCAACATACTTTGATATATGAAAACTGGACCAATTAATCGAACAATCTTTTTGAATGTCTGGCTTTTACTAATTGTCCTGCACAGCAATAATTCATTTGCTCAAAAAGATGTGATCAGATTAACATTTACAGCAATTGACATTGCTGGTCATATCCAGCTTGACAGTATTAAAGTGATGAACCGCACGCAAGGAGGTGATACAGTCCTCTTCTGGCCTGACACAGTATTAAGTCTTAATTATTTTGGAATTACCGAGATTAATAATCCACAGGAGGCATTCCGGGTCTTTCAGAATTATCCAAACCCTGTTGCAAATCGAACTACAATATCCTTGTTTGTACCTGAAATGGACCATGTTATTTTGCAAGTTTCAGAACCTACGGGCCGTGTAATTTTCAAATCCGACAGGATACTGAATCAAGGTGTTCATACCTACGAGTTTACTCCCGGGCCTGGGAATCTTTATTTCTTCACCGCAAAATGGAGGGAAAGTAGCGGTAATATTAAAATTCTTAGTTCTGGTTTTAATTTGAACAGGATCTGTACACTTGAATATACTGGCACTGGGATTTCTTCCCCTTCGTTTAAAGTTGCAAACGGCATTCAAAGTTTACCTTTCAATCCGGGCGATGAACTGCTTTATATTGGCTATACAGGCACCCTGGAATCAGGTATGCTTGACTCCCCGGTGGAGAGCACGATTGATACTTTCCAGTTCTCCACCAATATCCCCTGCCCAGGAACACCAACGGTAGATTACGAAGGACAGGTGTACAACACCATCCAGATCTTCAGCCAATGCTGGCTTAAAGAGAACCTGAATGTGGGAACAATGATTCCGGGAGCCCAAAACCAGATGAACAACAGTATCATCGAAAAGTACTGCTACAATAACGAACCTGACAGTTGCAACAAATACGGCGGGATGTATCAATGGAACGAGATGATGCAATACACCACCCAGCAGGGTGCGCACGGTATATGTCCCCCGGGCTGGCATCTGCCAACGGAACAAGAATGGCGAGTGCTTCAAGGGGCGGTGGACAGCGAGTTTGGAATTGAAGACGGTGCATGGGGCTTTGATGGATTTAGTGGATTTGATGCCGGTACCAACCTGAAGACCACCAGCGGCTGGATTGAAAATGGCAACGGCTCCAATCTTTTTGGTTTCTCAGGTCTGCCTGGCGGCTCCCGTACTTATGCTGGAAATGTTTTTGGTTTAGTTGGCTCTGCCGCCTTCTGGTGGACATCGACGCAAGGCCCCGAAGATAGCGGATGGTATCGTTACATCGAAAACCATTGGCAGCAAGTAGGCCGACACTATTTCACAAAGGAGATGGGTTTTAATGTTCGCTGTCTTCAGGATTCTAAGACTTATTGACATTTTTCCGGCCCGGGGCGATGCGCCAACCGTTACCTTCAATGTCTGCCAATTCATCCAGTGATCAGCTGTCGGACCAAATTCCGAGCTCCAAATTCCAAACAAATTCCAAATCCAAATCTCCAAATCTTCAAATCTTCAAATCTTCAAATCTCCAAATCTTCAAATCTTCAAATCTTCAAATCGCCAAATCGCCAAATCGCCAAATCCCGAAAAACCCCTTACCTTTGTAAAAAAAATTCCCCTATGTCAACCGGCGAACGTTCCTTTAATGAAAACCTCGACCTGCTTATCAGGCTTCTGCGGAAGATGAAAGATAAGTCGCAGTTCGAAGGGATCCCCGGCGTTCCAAAATCTTTCGTCGCCAACTTCGAGTTTTTCATCCAGAACTATGAAAGGATGAAAGACCAGATCGCCGCGCAGCTCCTGCAGCAGTTCGGCGAGCCGATCAAGCAGATGGTGGCCGATATGGTCGACCAGCTAAAGGAAGAGCTGGATGAAGACCCGATGCTCGCCATCCCGGATGAACCGGCCTCCCCGGCAGAAATGCCGGTCATCACCGGGCAGAAAAAGACCGTGGAGGAGATCGATGAGATGCTTCGCAAACCGGGCCTCTCCGAAGAAGAGATCGACCGCCTGCTGGATGAGCGGAAGAAAGTGAAGAGTGAAGAGTGAAGAGTGAAGGGTGGAACTGGACAATGGACAATGGACAATGGACAATGGACAATGGACAATGAATCTGGGGTAGGGTAAAAGGGGTGTTGTGCGGTTAAGGTTATATTTAAGTTCCTCGATAAATGAAAATCAAAAGCAACATAGCCCTGAGCGAGTCGGGCTTCATCTTCAATCCGAACACAGGCGAGTCGTTTACGCTGAATCCCACGGGGCAGCTTTTATTCGGTCTGATCCGCGAAGGGAAAGAGTTTCCGGAGATCAGGGAATATTTCCTGGAAAATTTTGAGACCGAAGAGGATGTCTTTGAGAAGGATTTCGAAGACTTCATTCACCTGCTGAACAGCTACCAAATGATGGAACCCGATGAGCAGGCGTAAGATCACCGTAGCCGTTACGGCGCTGAATGCGATCGACAGCCCCGGGCCGGGAGTGTCGGTCATCCGGGGGCTGAAAGAATCGAAGATTTACGACGTCCGGGTCGTCGGACTGGCTTACGAATCGCTCGAGCCGGGCATCTACATGCACGACATCGTCGACCGGGTCTACCAGATACCGTATCCATCCGCCGGTGTCGAATCCCTTTTTGCGCGCCTGGAATACATCCATTCCCGGGAAAACCTGGAGGTGATCATTCCCAACTTCGATGCGGAGCTGTTTCCGTTCATCCGCCTCTCGGAAAGGTTCAAAAAGCTGGGCATCCGCATGCTTCTGCCAACGGAACACCAGTTCGAGGAGCGCCACAAGATCAACCTGCCGGAATTCGGCAAAAAGCACGGCATCAAGGTGCCCGGCAGCGTGCCGGCCTACCAGAGCGCAGAGATATACAAAGCTGCCGAAACGATCGGCTTCCCGATGCTGGTCAAGGGGAAATATTACGATGCCCATGTGGCTTTCACCATCGAACATGCCCGGGAATACTTCAACAAGATCAGCGCAAAGTGGGGCCTGCCGATCATCCTCCAGAAATATGTGAAGGGGGTGGAATACAATGTGATCGGGCTGGGCGACGGAGAGGGCAACCGCATCGCCGCCGTGCCGATCCGCAAACAATATATTACCGACAAGGGAAAAGCGTGGGGCGGCATTTCGGTGAGCGATGAAACGATGCTCAAACTGACCGACCATTTCATCGAGTCGACGAAATGGCGCGGGCCGTTCGAGCTGGAGCTGATGAAGGACGAAAAGAACGAATTCTCGCTCCTGGAGATCAATCCCCGCATTCCGGCCTGGGTTTACCTGGCCATCGGCGTCGGGCAGAACATCCCCGAAGCGATCGTCAGCCTGGCCCTCGGCGAAAAGGTCGAGCCATTCAAATCATACGAGGTGGGCAAAATGTTCATCCGCTACTCGTGGGATATGATCGTCGACCTGAAGGAATACCAGCAGATCTCGACGTACGGTGAACGGTGAAGGGTGAACGGTGAAGGGTGAACGGTGAAGGGTGAACAGTGAAGGGTGAACGGTGAAGGGTGAACGGTGAAGGGTGAACGGTGAAGGGTGAACGGTGAAGGGTGAACGGTGAAGGGTGAACGGTGAACAGTGAACGGTGAACAGTGAACGGTGAACAGTGAACAGGGAATAGGGAAAAAGGTAAAGGGAAACCTGGAACTTTGGAACACTGGAACTTTGGAACACTGGAACACTGGAACGCTGGAACACTGGAACGCTGGAACACTGGAACATTAACTTTAAACTTTGAACTTTGAACTTTGAACTTTAATATGGTATGGGACAAAAACAGCGATACGAAAGGCCGGCCGTGAAGAGGCTGGAGACCCACATGCCCAACAAATTCGGTCTGCGGACGGCTTATGTGCCGGTGACGCATATCGACGGGGTGTCGGTGAAAGATCTGATCAAAGAACACGGTTCGCCCCTGTTTGTCATCTCCGAACAGTCGATCCGTGAAAAATACCGCGAAGCCAAGCAGGCATTCACCACACGCTATCCGAAGGTGCAGTTCGCCTGGTCGTACAAGACGAACTACCTGAATGCCGTCTGCAGCATTTTCCACCAGGAGGGATCGTGGGCGGAGGTGGTTTCGGGATTTGAATACGACAAGGCCATCGCCAACGGCGTCGACAGCCGCTATATCATTTTCAACGGACCCGACAAACACGAGGATGATCTCCGGAAAGCGATCCTGAACGATTCGCTGATCCATATCGACCACCTGGAGGAACTTTATTCGATCATCAACCTGTCGACGGAGCTCCGGAAGAAGCCGCGCGTAGCCATTCGCGTCAATATGGACACCGGCGTTTTCCCGATCTGGGACCGCTTCGGGTTTAACTACGAGAACGGCCAGGCCTGGGATGCGCTGAACAAGATCATGCGCTCGGGCAAGCTGGAACTGGCCGGGCTGCACTGCCACATCGGCACTTTCATGCTGACCGCCTCCGCCTATGCCACGGCTGCCTACAAGCTCGCCGACCTGGCCATCGGCATCCACAAGCGCTACAACCACGAGATCAAATACATCGACCTGGGCGGAGGATTTCCTTCGGGAAACACGCTGAAAGGCTCATTCCTTCCGGGAGCCGACACCAATCCGGGATTCGACGTTATGGCCGAGGCCATCACCTCATCGCTGGTCAATGCCGCCTTCCCGGCGGGCAAGATGCCGCTGCTGATCCTTGAGACGGGCCGTGCGCTGGTCGATGAGGCCGGCTACCTCCTCGGAACCGTCATCTCCAACAAACGGTCATCCACCGGGAAACGGATCACGATCATCGACGTGGGGGTCAACCTGCTGTTCACCTCCTTCTGGTACGACCACAGGATCTCTCCTGCCCAGCCGTTCTCCAACTACACCGAAGAGACGATGCTTTACGGGCCTTTGTGCATGAACATCGACGTGGTGCGCGAAAATGCCGTGCTGCCGTTGCTCAACAAAGGCGACCATTTCGTGATACACCATGTGGGCGCTTACACCATGACCCAGTGGATGCAATTCATCACATTGCGCCCCAGGGTGGTGCTGATCGATACGGATGGACGGACACACATCATCCGCGAACGCGAAACCCTGGAGATTATTAACCGGAACGAATCGGTACCTGAACACCTGAAGAAATTTGAGCTCTGAAAGGACAAAATATCTCACTTATTACCAGGGGATTACGAACAGTTACGCCCTGGTATTTTTTTCCAACAACCAGATCCTGGCCTGGATACTGATCGCCGTTACCTTTTTTGATTTCATTTCAGGGCTGGCCGGGCTCATCTCCATTCTGATCGCCAACACCGTTGCCTGGCTCGCCGGCCTGAACGTCGATAAGATCCGCAAAGGCTATTACGGATTCAATGCTCTTTTAGTCGGACTGGGCCTAGGGCTCTTTTTTTCCGCCACCGGGGAGTTTTTCCTGGTACTGGTGTTCAGCGCCCTGCTGACGCTGTTCATCACCGTTGCCCTGGAGGGGATCATCGGCAAGTACAACCTGCCCTATCTCAGTCTGCCGTTCCTGTTCGCCATCTGGCTGACTTTCATGGCTTCGCGCGATTTCTTTGCCCTGCAGATCAGCAACCGGGGGATATACAGCATGAACGAAATGTACATCCTTGGCGGGATGCCCATGGTGCGAATCTGGGAATGGTTCAATAACCTGCAGCTGCCGCAGTCGCTGGTCATCTATCTCCGGTCGCTCGGGGCCATCTTTTTCCAGTACCATCTTTTTCCGGGCTTGCTGATCGCTGTCGGGCTGCTCATTTATTCCCGCATCGCCTTCAGCCTTTCGCTGGCCGGTTTTTACGCCGCTTACATCTTTTACCAGGTCGTCGGGGCCGATATGACAACCCTCAGTTACACCTTCATCGGCTTCAATTTTATCCTCACAGCCATTGCCATCGGCGGATTCTTTATTATCCCCTCATGGTACTCCTTCCTGTGGATCATCCTTCTGACGCCGATCACAGCCATCCTTCTCACCGCATTCAAGATGCTTTTTACCTTCAACCAGTTATCGATCTATTCGCTTCCCTTCAACATTATCGTCATCGTTTTTCTCTATGTTCTGAAATTCAGGGAACGGCATTTCGATAAACCGGAACTGGTTCTATACCAGCGATTTTCACCGGAGAACAACCTCTATTCACAGCGCAACAACAAGCTGAGGTTCGGCAGATTGCCCTGGTTCAGGGTGGCGCTTCCGTTCTGGGGCGAATGGTGTGTGACGCAGGCCCATAACGGCTCGATCACTCACAAGGATAACTGGCGCCACGCCTGGGATTTCGAGATCACCGATGAAAAAGGGAAATCGTACCGGAACGAGGGCGACCGGGTATCCGACTACTACTGCTACAACAAGCCCGTGCTCGCGCCTGCCGACGGCTGGATCGAAGAGGTGCTCGACGGGATCGACGACAATACGGTCGGAGAGGTGAACCTGGACCAGAACTGGGGCAATACCGTTGTGATCCGCCATTCGGAGCATCTCTACAGCGCCGTGAGCCATTTGAAGAAAGATTCGCTGAAAGGTTCGGCAGGTGATTTTGTCAAAAAAGGCGATATTATCGGACTGGTGGGTAATTCAGGACGATCGCCGGTGCCCCACCTCCATTTCCAGTTCCAGGCGACGCCGCAGATCGGAAGCGCCACGCTCGACCTGCCATTGCAGCATTACATCCTGAAAACGGAGGAGGGCTTTGTCCTTCGCTCCTCTGATTATCCCCGTAAGGATGAATGTGTCAGCAACATTGAGAATAATGACCTGCTGCGTAAATCCTACAACTTCATCCCCGGCCAGGAAATCATCTTCCGTAACGAAAAAATGGAGAAGATCACCGAAAGGGAAGTACGCTGGGAGGTGAAGGCCGATTATCTGAACAACACTTTTCTTTACTGTTCCGTAACAGGATCGCGCGCATTTTTTGTCAACGAAAGCGATCTGTTTTATTTCACTCATTTCGAAGGGGATAAAAAATCGTTGCTCTACCATATTTACCTCGGAAGTTATAAGGTCATCTATGGTTTTTACCGTGGTTTGAAGGTGGAAGACCATTTTCCGCTCAACGTCCTGGCCAGTGGGGCTATGCGTTACCTGCAGGACTTTGTAGCCCCGTTCTGGCTCTTTGCCAGCTCTGTTTACCGGCTGGATTACACCCGTTCTGCCGATCCCCTTTCGGATCCGGAACTGCACCTGCATTCCGAAGCCTTTGTCAGGCTACCTTTTAAAACCGACCGGAAACTGGCATTTGATATTTGCTTCCGTGACGACAGGCTCGAAAAATTCATCATCTTTGACGAACAGAAACCACCATCGGAATGGGTACGTCAAAAAGAAAACTTCTCCTGATCCTGCTATTTATTATGCCTTTTGCGGCTGTTCCGCAGGAGCAGCGGCTTTCGTTCCGCGAAGCCGACAGCACGAGTTACGCCCTATATGCCGCGGGCGAGTGGAAGCAACTCACCCGTTACTGCAACCGGGCTTTTGCCGACAGCATCGATTATTATTACCTCAGGATGCGGGCCGGTATCGCCGCTTTTGAAACGGAGCGCTATATGCGGGCAGCCCTCCATTTCGGCAAGGCGCTTGAGTTCAATGCGAAAGACCCGGTGGCCGGAGAATACCTTTACGGATGTTATCTCCGGTTGAACCGGCCCGATGAAGCCCGTACCATCCTTGAAGATCTACCCCCTTCGGTCAGGGAAAAACTGGAGCCGGCAAAACCCTGTTTTCACCGGGCGATCCTCGAAACCGGCCCCTTGATGAGCAACGAAATGACACGCTACGACACCGTGGATCTCGACGGGCCGGATGATCTTTACGGGGAGGCGGACATTACGCTCGACGGCTATTATTTGAATGCCGGCGTGGCCCGTGCGTTCAAAGGCGGTTATAATGTGTATCTTGGCTATACCCTGGTGAAGCTGAACAAGAACAAGATAGCCGAAACCGGCGATTCGCTGTCGGTGGATGACCAGTACCCGCTCTACCAGCACCAGTACTATGCCAGCGGCAACATCCCGGTAAGGAAAAACTACCCGGTACAGGCTGCATTCCATTACATCAGCAACAGCTATGAGACGGTAATGCCCCGCCTGGCAGCCGATTCGTTGAGTTATCTCTATCCCCGCGAAGCCTTTACCAACAGTTCCTGGATCGGTTACCTTTCGGTGACCCGCGACCTGAAGATTCTGAAAGCCACGCTGTTCGGGGCGATCTCGTCGATGAACGATCTTAACCAGTACCAGGGCGGATTTCAGCTCACCGCTTTCCCGTTCGGCAACCTGAATCTTTATACCTCATCCAAACTGATCGATCATATCAATGACAACACCCACAATTTTATTTTTGAGCAGATGGCAGGCGTGAGGCTCTTCAGGCCGCTCTGGCTGGAGGCTTCTGCCACGTTCGGGAATATGGAGAACTACCATGAAAACAGCGGGTTTGTCGTTTATAATATTGCCGATAAAATGACGTTCAAAGGCGGCGCCCGGCTTATCTATGCTTTTCATCCGCGGTGGACGGCCACGGCAGGGTATTCTTTCCTGGTAAGGGAAAGCAGCTATGTGCAGTACCTGCTAACTGATGATTTAAAAGTTGAAAGGATGGTAAAAACGGAGGATTTTCAAAGCCAGGTCATACTGTTAGGTCTTGATTTTAATTTTTAAGAAGATGAAAAAAAGTGTTTTTATGCTGATGATAATGATGGCCGTGTCCGGGATAAGGCTTTCGGGCCAGGATTTTACGGCTGTCAGGGAAGCATTTGCCCGGAGCTTTTCGTATGAGAAAGAGAGCAAGTATGAAGAGGCAGCGGATGAACTGATGAAAATCTATTCCGATGATTCGTATGAAATCAATTTGAGGCTGGGATACCTGGCATATATGCAGGGGAATTACACAGAATCGATGTCTTATTATGAAAAGAGCATCACACTGCAACCGTATGCTATCGAGCCGCGGTTCGGTTATATTTTACCGGCATCGGCGGCCGGCAACTGGAGCCAGGTGGAGGAGCAGTATAAAAAGATCATTGCCGTCGATCCGATGAATACGCAGGCCAACTACTGGCTCGGGATCATTTATTACAACCGGGAAGATTACGGCGCTGCCGCGAAAAATTTCGAAAAGATCGTCAACCTGTATCCGTATGACTATGATGCCACGATCATGTTTGCGTGGACAAATTTCAAGATGTCGAACCTTCGCGAGGCGAAAGCCCTGTTCCAGAAGGCCCTCCTGATCAGGCCGGGGGATGAGTCGGCCATGGAAGGAATTGGGCTTATTCAGTAATTTTAAATTCTTAATTTTAAATTTTTAATTCTTAATTGTTAGTGTATTTGGGGGAAGGCAGGGCTGAGGGAGGATGATTTGCCGGTTTATCGGCTGAAAATGCCTGTTGAGCAGGTTGAATTTCTTTTTGAGCGTGTTTTGGGGACAGATTAATGTCGATTTGTATATTTTTGTTTCTCCCAATTGAATGCCATGAGAAAATTATCGTTCATTATTCTCGGAGTGATCACAGCACTGGCGGTGACTTACACAGGATGCAAGCACGAGCCGGAGGAATACATTCCCGATCCCGATCCCAACCCGGATACTACCAGTTGCGATACCGCCAGCGTGACCTACCCGGGAAAGATTTATCCGATCCTGGACCAGTATTGCATTTCGTGCCACAGCGGCGCCGGTCCATCGGGAGGGCTCGATTTCACCGATTACAGCCAGGTGGCCTTTGTCGCTGAAAACGGGGCATTGATAGGCGCAATAAAGCATCTTTCGGGGTACTCGCCGATGCCGCAGGGGGGAGAACAGCTCGACAGCTGCAAGATCAGGCTGATCGAGATCTGGATCCGGGATACGACCTTCCTGCCTCCGCCCGATACAAGCCACCCCTGCGATCCCGACACGGTCTATTTCGAGATGGATGTATTGCCGATCCTGATGTCGTCGTGCGGAAAGTCGGGCTGCCACGATGCCACGGCGCAGGATGGAGTCCGCCTCGATAGTTATGAAGCCGTAATGACCTCCAATGTGATCCGTCCGGGAAATCCGAACGACAGTGAGCTTTACGAGAAGATTCTCGAGACAGATCCCGAAAAGATCATGCCGCCCCCGCCCGACTCACCGCTGGATCCGGCGCAAATGGAAATCATCCGGAAATGGATAGCCCAGGGGGCGCAGAATCTTTATTGCGATGCGGCCTGCGATACAGTGAATGTCACCTTCAACGGGACCATCTGGCCGGAGATCATTCAGAAGCACTGCTTCGGTTGCCACAACGGGCCCAATGCTTCGGGCGGGATCCACCTGGAGAATTACAACGATGTGTCGGCCGCCGCAAATATTTTACCCGGGCAGCCCGGCAGCCTGATGGGGGCCATTACGCACGCCGCCGGCAATTCACCTATGCCCCAGAACCAGCCCCAATTGCCCGATTGCAAAATCTCGCAGGTGAGGAACTGGATCAACCTGGGAAAACCGGAATAATGAAGAGTGAAGCGTGAAGCGTGAAGAGTGAAGAGTGAATGGTGTAACCTGGAACCTGGAACCTGGAACCTGGAACCTGGAACCTGTAACCTGGAACCTGGAACGATAAATTGACATAACTATGAAAAATTTGATTTTCCTGGCGATACTGGCGATACTGGCCGGATGCTATTACGACAACGAAGAGGAGCTTTATCCCGGTCCCGGTGGGGATTGCGATACGACGAATGTGACCTTTTCGGGAACGATCTTCCCGATGATCGATGCCAATTGCGCCGGCTGCCACAGCGGTTCGGCGCCGCAGGGCAATGTGAAACTGGAGGATTACGCATCGATCGCGGCGGCGGCAGCCAAACCGGCCGGGCAGTACGGCAGTTTGTACGGCGCCATAAGCCATGCTTCGGGCAACTCGCCGATGCCAAAAAACGGGACGAAGTTTTCGGATTGCAGGATCAAACAGGTAAAGGCCTGGATTGACGCCGGAAGACCGAATAACTAGTGTTGAGTGTTGAGTGTTGAGTTTTGAGTTAATAATTAGTTTTCTGTTAAAATGAAGAAAGTTCTGCTGATAATTATTCCTGTGGTTGTATTGCTGGGGGCAGGGGGATATTTTGGTTACTCCTACTTTTTCGCTGAAAAGCCGGTTGCTGAGGTGGTGCTGGGGCCGGCGGAGGTAAAGGTCAATGCGAAACGGCTGTGGGTCGATTATTCGATGAACCCCGACATTGCAGGGCCCAGGTATACCGGGAAAATAGCTGAAGTGACCGGCAGTATCATGCGGGTGGAAGCCGTGGATGACGAAATCGTGGTGGTTTTTGCCTTCAAAAATGGCGATGCCGGCGATGAAGGTATCCGGGTGACCATGCTGCCATCTTTCCGCCAGGCTGCCAGAGGGATCAACCCGTTCAAAAATGTCACCATCAAAGGGGTGATCAAAGAATACGACCGGCAGAATATCATCATGGAGCACGGCTCCATCATCGGAAAACAATAAATAAAATTATTCATACCAAGCTGTTCATCCATGAAAATGAAAATCTACCTTATCCCCGTTTTACTATTGATCTTTTCAACCCTTTCATACGGCCAGGACCTGATGGATATGCTGGGCGACGACGAGGCGAATACCACCGATTACACTTACGCCACATTCAAGGCGACGCGCATCATCAACGGGCAGTCGATCGAGCTCCCGCCCAAAGGGGCGCTGAATTTTGTCATCTCGCACCACTTCGGGCGCATCAACCAGGGGGCGTATGAATTTTTCGGGCTCGACCAGGCCAATATCCGGTTTGGGTTCGAATATGGCTTTACCGACTGGCTTTCGGCCGGCATCGGGAGAACGTCGGTGAACAAGACCTACGACGGGTCGCTAAAGGCCAAGATACTCAGGCAGAGCAGCGGAAAGCGGAGCATGCCCATTACCCTGACCTGGTTCTCCAATGCCACCATTTCTTCCCTGAAATGGCAGGAGCCCGACCGGAAGAATTATTTCACTTCCCGCATGGAGTTTGCCCACCAACTGCTGATCGCCCGCAAGTTCGGGTCGCGTGTATCGCTCCAGCTGATGCCGACGTATGTCCACCGGAACCTGGTGGAGACGATAGAAGACGAGAACGACGTTTTCGCAGTTGGCGCCGGCGGCCGGATCAAGATCACTAACCGGATGGCCGTAACGGGAGAATATTACTACGTACTGCCCGGCAAAACAGCCGATGATTTCCACAATTCTTTCTCCATTGGCCTGGACCTGGAAACCGGCGGGCATGTCTTCCAGGTTTACCTGACCAACTCGCAGGGGCTGATCGAAGAGCAGTTCATTCCCAGAACCAGCGGCAACTGGGGCGATGGCGACATTCATATCGGGTTCAATATCAACCGGACATTCCAGATTGTAAAATGAAGCCGTCGGACTACTAAAAGAAGGATTTACCGGCATATGAACAATTTTATGTATGCAATCGTTTAGCAACAAAAAAATGCCCGTTCCAAGCCCATGTAAACTGATATGCCGGTACGACTCCGACGGCCTTTGTGCCGGGTGCAGGCGGACCAGAGAAGAGATCACCCGCTGGATCAGCTATTCCGACCACGAAAAACTGGAAGTCTATAAAAAGATAACTTTGCGAAAACAAAGTGTATCAAATGTTCAGCATCATGGATGAGAACGAACAATTGGCCGGATTGATCAACAAAGACCTCGGCGATCCTGACGAAGGCCTGTTGATCCCTGTCTCCGGCATCGACCGGAGCGAAATTCATCAGAAACTCTCCGGGATGATCGCTTACCTGATCGAGCGCCACTTTGAACGGCTTTGCCAGGCCATGTACCGGCTCGATGTTTCAGAACGCAGGTTCCACCAGGTGATGAACGAAAAGCCGCTCGGTGAGATTCCCGGCGCCCTGGCCGACCTGGTCATCGAACGCGAAATGCAAAAGATCCATACCCGCCGGATGTATAAAAGCGGCCAGCTGTAGACTTTATCGTGTTCCCCGTTATTGCTGAAAATTCAAGATATTTCTGTCTATATTTATTGAATTATCACTATTTTTAAGAACTCAAAAACGAGATCTTATTGCTTAGTCCTTATCAAACCAGAATAAAACTGCAAGCGCCATGAAAAGCCGGTTAATTTATACCCTTATCTTATTAGTTATCAGCCTGTTTGCAAATGCGCAGGTAGCGGAGTACTATTTTACACAACAGAACGGTACCTATACCGAAATCACCGGTGGCACGGAATTATGGGCTACGACTTTTGACAACGAAGTATCCGGGGCGGTGACCATCCCTTCGTTTACTTACGACGGTACGGCCTACACAGCCATTTATATCAGTGTTAATGGGTTTATTACTTTCGGGAGCGCCCCGGCGGGGACAGTTTATAATCCCATTGGCAATACCGCAACCTATTCCGGAGCTATTTCGGCATTTGGCCGCGATCTGAACCAGGCGGCCAGCGGAACGCCCGCCGTCAGGTATGAGCAGATAGGCAGCGAGTTTGTCATCCAGTGGAAAGACGTCAGGAGAAAAGACGTTGCCAGCGAGATCATCAGCTTCCAGGTCAGGCTGAATACCAGCAACAATTATATCAAAGTGGTTTATGGAGGGACGATCACCCCGGGTTCCAATACGACCTATCCGCAGGTCGGGCTGAGAGGGCCGGACAATACCCTGGCCACCAGCGTGCACAACCGGACGATCGCTGCGGGGGGAGGCAACTGGATCAATTCGACCAGGGGGACAGGCAACACAAGTACTATGTATTTCAACAGCCTCACTCCGGCTACGGTACCGACAGCCGGACTGACCTATACCTGGAAGCCGTTGTACAATCCGACAGCGTTCACGGCCGAAGCCGTAAGCCTGACCCAGATCGACCTGGACTAGGTGAAGAACTGGTCGGGCCATAATGTGATGCTGGCATATAATACTGCCAATTCTTTCGGAACCCCGGTAACCGGGACCGTTTATACTCCCGGTGGTACGGTAGAAGGAACAGGGACCGTATTGTTTTACGGCAACGGGACCAGTTTTTCGCATACCAGCCTGAGCCCGAACACGGTGTACTATTACAAGATATGGTCGTATGATGCTGTTCCCGATTATTCACCCGGTGTAACGGCCAGTACCCGAACAGGATATGCATTGCCGTATTTACAAACTTTTCCCTCAACCACAAGCCCGGCGGAATGGTCGAACAACATGTCGAGAGCGGCCAACCACGGAACCTCATTGAGCATAGGGCAGTATGAACGGCTCACCTCAAGCAATACAAGCTGCTATGCCATTTCACCGCTGGTCGGAAGCATTACATCAGACACTTACCTGAGCTTTCATTACCGCTTTGTCAATTACCTGGGGTTCCCGCTGAATGCCACCGAGCTTGGGCCGGACGATAAAGTCGATATCCAGGTTTCTACCGACGACGGGGCTACATTTACGACCATTTATACCATAGATGAGAATAATCATACCGCCACGACCGATTTTACCAGTACGGCGGTGAGCCTGGCTGCATACAGCGGCGATTTTATTAAGATCAGGTTTTTATGTAACTGGGGATCGGGAGATTATTATTTTGATATGGATAATGTTTTGTTTGAGGATGGCCAGAACATGTCGTATTCGACTTCAACGACCGAGCAGCCCAATACGACCAATGTCGGCATCGGAACGACCGACAACGACATCATCCGCTTGCAGGTGGTTACGCAGAAGAGCGCCAATCCGTTGTATATGAACTCGATCAGTGTGACGGTTATCAATGATGCACAGGTCAGCGCCGCCAAAATATTTTATACCACGACACCTGTTTTTTCAACGAATACACAATTCGGAAGTACTATCAACAGCCCGTCCGGTTCCTTCTTTTTTAGCGGCAGCCAGGTACTTGCTCCGGGTGTCAATTATTTTTGGCTGGCCTTTGATATCAAGCCTACGGCAACGGCCGGACAGACTGTAGATGGCCAATGCTCCTCCTTTACCACTTCCGAATCGGGTACACCGAAAGCGCCCGTTCCCACAAGTCCAGCCGGTTCCCGCACCATTGGCGCAACCTTCACCGGCACCAAGGCCATCCCGGGCGATTACGCAACGATTGCCGCGGCAGTCACCGCGCTCAACAGCGGGGTGATCGGACCCGGCGGGGTGATCTTCAACGTGGCCGGCGGGCATAGCGAGACGGTTACGGCACCGGTATGGCTTACAACGACCGGAACTGCCTCCAATCCGATCACTTTCCGGAAATCCGGGGCAGGCGCCAAACCGCTGATCACCCGGACCGATGTTGGTTCGGTCTCGACTTCTACAATAGGCAACAACGGCGATGCGGTAGTCATGTTGCAAGGGACCGATTACGTGACCTTCGACAGCATCGACGTGACGGCTTCCAACAGCGGGATCGAATACGGCTATTATCTCCGGAAGGAATCGGTGACCAATGCCTGTAAAAACGTGACGATCAGGAATTCAACCATCACCCTGACGAAAGGGGCCAGCCGATACGTGGCGGGCATCTGTGTGGGGAACAATACGGCCGGGGTAAATGATGTAGGTGTGACCAGTCCGGGGGGAGCGCATGAGAACATCACCCTTACGGGGAATACGATCAGCAATGTATTTGCCGGGATTTACATGAAAGGTTCGGATGATTACAATGACCACGATTTTACTGTCGGTGTCAGCGGCTTTGGCAACACGATCACCAATTTCGGAGGCAATGCCGCCTTTGATACCTGGGGAATTTATCTTACAAAAAACACCAATTCCCTCATCCAATACAATACCATCAATAATATGACCGGCGGCGGAACCGCTTTTTTGGCCACCGCTTCGGGTATTCATCATGCCAGCACCGACGGGGTTTCGTTTACGGCCGAATACAATAACATCAATCTGACTTCCGCCTCCTCGATCCTATATGGCATCTACAATGCCGTCTATGGCCCGCTGCAACTGAATTACAACAACATTGCGCTGGCGAATACCGCTTCATCTACCGCCGTTTATTCCTTTATCCATAATTTCCAGTCGTCAATAGTATCTTCAAGCAACATCACCATAAATAGCAACACTTTCGCGGCAAGCAGCATTCAAACCACCGGAAACACTCATCTGATCTATAACCATAACCAGCGGCTCAACCCTTCGGTTACCAGCGTCCAGAACAATACTGTTTCCGGAACGATCAACCGGACCGGTACCTCAGGTGCATTTTATCTTTATTACAATGCAAACGGAAATGGAACAGGCACTGAAAATATCTCCGGAAATAGTTTTTCAAATATAACACTGGCCGGGACCTCGTCATTCATGGGGGTTTATTCGACTATTAATGCCGGTATGACCCAGAATATCTTTAACAATATCATTTCCAATAACACCGGCGGTACAGGTAATTTCCATGCCCTTTACCTGACCGGCGCCAACACCCGCGCGGTTTACGGAAACCAGATCTTTAACAATACCTGCGGCGCCACAATGAATGGCATGTACCTCAATGCGGGTAATCCGGCAAACATTTATAGAAATGAGATCTATAATTTATCGTCATCCTCAACCACGACCGACGCCGGCATTGTGAACGGTATCCTGGTCCTGTCCGGCACCAATGTGTTCATTTACAACAACTTCATTTCTGATTTAAGAGCCCCTTCATCCGCCAGTTTCGAGGCGATCAGAGGGATTTCCATCACCCCCGGCCAGAGCAACTCCACTATTGGCATATACTACAATACTATTTATCTGAATGCCACATCGACAGGGGCCAATTTCGGCACGGCCGGTCTTTATCATGTCTCCAGCACCGATGCCAATTTCGCCAGGCTGGATCTTCGTAACAACCTCATCATCAATAACTCTACGCCAAATGGCAGCGGTACTACGGTGGCATTCCGAAGAAGCGCCCAATCCACGGCCAATTATTCAGCCACTTCGAACAACAATATCTTTTACGCCGGCACCCCGGCGTCGAACCGGCTGATATACTGGGGGAATACGACCAAACAGACCATCGAGGAGTACCGCGAATTCATGGGTCCCAATCGAGACTCCATCTCGTTCAGCGAGCTTCCTCCGTTCATCAATATCGCCACAACCCCCTACAATCTTCGCCTGCAGGACGGCACGACCAACTATTGCGAAAGCGGCGCTCAGCCTATAACCACGCCCCTGGCTATCACCGATGATTTCGACGGAGCGGTGAGGCCCGGAACGCCTGATATCGGCGCCGATGAATTCGCCGGTACATCGGCCTATGTTGAATTTCCCGCATTCTTAACGGCTACCTCCGTTAATTCGCAGCAGATCAGGCTTGAGTTTGATTCCAACCCGGATGAGGATGATGTCGTTATCGTTTTTAACACTTCGGGCGCATTCTCACTTCCGGCCGGCACTCCTGTTGTCGGGCAGCCGCTGGCTGGTGGAACTGTCGTATCGGTCGGCACCACCTCTCCCGTCATCCACAGCGGCCGGACTCCGAATACGGCAGTATATTATAAGGCCTATTGTTACAATGGCGCCAATTATTCTCTTGGAAAAATTGCCAACGCAACACCGGTCGTTACGCCGGTTACCAATCTCACCGCAGTCTGTGCCGGCCAGTCGGAGATTGACCTCGGCTGGACGAAAAACATCTATGATCACGATGTAATGGTGGCAGCGCATAGCGTTTACATGAACGGAATTCCGGTCAACGGAACGAATTACAATGTGGGAGATCCGATCCCGGTCGGAGGAACCGTAATCTACAAAGGCCCGGCCAGCGGTTTTGACCATACCGGCTTGAGCTCATGGACCCAGTTTTATTACAAGGCCTGGTCGGTCGATATATTCAACTATTATTCGTCGGCGGTGACCGCCAATGCGATCACCGATGCCGATCCGGTGACCGAATATGGCTATGAGCAGGACTTTGACGGCACCTGGGCCCACGACGTGCTGGCGCCTCCCAACTGGCTTGTGGTTGATGTCGGCGGTTCAGGGGGCTTTACCTGGATCAGGAACAGCCTGTCGGAAAGATCTACACCGTATTGTGTGCAGGGTTATGGAAGCGGGGCCTGCAACGATTATCTTATCTCACCTCCATTGCAATTGCCCGATACCCTCACTCAACTTACCTGGTGGGATAAAGTTTCGGTTGGGACAAATATTAATAATTACAAAGTGTTGCTTTCCACGACCAATAACCTTGTTTCATCCTTTACGGTAGAATTGGGTGATTATACCTGTGTGAACACAGCATGGCAGCAGCATACGCTTAACCTCACGCCTTACCGGGGACAGACCATTTATATTGCCTTTTATCATTATTATACCACACAGCAATATGAATATTTTGTGATCGACGATATAGTTATCGAAAAGAATGTCCCCGGTCCGGCTTCAATTGGTTTTCCGAAAGATGAAATGCTGACCCTGGTCGATCAGACCCTGAGATGGAACAGCCCGGTGGCATCCATCCCGGTTTTGGGTTATAAGCTCTATTTGGATAGTGCCCCAAACCCGACGACACTCGTTTACGACGGCGCGGCAACCAGCTTTACACCAGCTAATCTGGCTTACAATACGACCTATTACTGGAAGGTCGTACCTTACAATGCCAATGGAGAAGCATACAATGTGCCGGTCTGGTCATTTACGACGGTGACCTCCTCTCAACTTGCACAGAGCTTTGAGGCGCCCTATTTTCCTCCGGTAAGCTGGGAAATCCCGAGCACGGGATGGTTCCTCAATTATTCAAATGCCTATCATGGATTGCAATCGGCATACAGGTTTACCTATCCTGCACTCCGCCCGAAACTCATCACCCCGCTGCTGGAGGTCAAGGCCGGCGACGAGCTTGAATTTTACGAGGGAACTTCCGACAAGATCAACAATTTTATGGTGATTTGCTATTCCACTGACAAATCCGACTGGGATACTCTTGGAGGCATCCTGGATGTTACCCGGGGTGGTTGGGGCCACCGGGTATTCGATCTCAGCGCCCTGGCCGGCGGTCAGTACTACTTCTCCTTTGAAGTGTGGTGCGCAACCAACTATAATGCCTATGTTTATATCGACCATGTGATCGGGCCGGATGTGGTTCCCATTTTACCCTGGGCGGCAACCAACCCGGATCCGCCGGATACTGCGTCCTTCCTGCCTGTGAACCTGACACTGGGCTGGGCCCCGCAAATCTGGGGCGGCATCCCGTCGGGCTATAAAGTCTACCTCGATACTGATCCCGATCCGACAACACTGATCTACAACGGGAGGGCGGAGACATATGCTGTCGGTCCCCTTCAGCTAAATACAACCTATTACTGGAAGGTGGTGCCGTATAACACACTGGGAGATGCTCAGAACAGTGTGGTATGGTCGTTTACTACGGTGCCTGTCGGGGGCGTTCAGATCGGAAGGGATACCGAGGGATTCTGGGACCTGCCCGTTTATACTTCCTATGGCTATAATTATTCCCAGACCATTTACCTGCAATCGGAGATCGATATCCCCGGCAAGCAGATCTCAAAAATTTATTACCAGTGGAACGGTGAAGAAGAGGGAACCCAATATAAGGACTGGGTGATCTATATGGGCCACACGGAAAAAACGGAATTTACTTCTGTTACCGACTGGGTTCCTTTGTCACAGATGACAGAGGTTTTTAATGGAGAAGTCATTATTCCTTATAACGATTATGACCCGGTTTGGATCGAAATCATCCTGGAAACCCCCTTTGATTATAATAATATCGATAACCTGGTCATCGCGATCGATGAAAATACGGAAGGGTACTCATGGGCTTACGGCGCTGAATTTTATTGTACGGAAGACCCAAATGACAGGAGCATCCAGTATTACAGCGATGACGACAATCCCGATCCCGCCAGTCCGCCCGATGCCGATAACCTGGTGACGGCGTATCCCGATATACGCATCCTGTGTGAGACGGCAGCGACTACACCGGTCTATTTCTGCAGCCCGGCATCGAAGGATTTTGGCACGGTCGGAACGTTTATGTCTTCTGAGCCGAAAGTATTTAAGATCAGGAACCGGGGTGTAGGAACATTAACTCTTACCAGTACTGCTCTGGGTGGAACAAATGCCGGTCAGTTCCAGCTGACAGACACTAATTCGTATCCGGTTGCCTTGCTTGCCGGCGAATATATTTCGGTGGAAATCAGTTTTATCCCCACTGAAGAGGGCGCACTGACCGCAAACCTTTTAGTTTCGCACGATGCGGCCGGCTCTCCGGGGATTGTGCCACTCGGCGGCACCGGTTTCGAAAGCCGGATCAAGACATTCCCCTTTATTGAAACATTTGAAGACAATTCGCTGACACAGAACCAATGGTCGCAGCTTCAGGAAACAGGAACCAGTTCGTGGACTTACGCTACAGGCGCCGGGGATGGCACCATTACCACTGCGCACGAAGGGTTGTTGAATGCCCGGTTTACCGATCTGGGCCTTGGCGCCGTCACCAAGCTGATCAGCCCGGTGTTTGACCTGACAGGGGTTTCCAACCCTCAGCTTATTTTCTGGTATGGTCAGGAAGACTGGAGCGGCGATCAGAACGAGCTGAAGATCTATTACCGGACAGCCTATAACCAACCCTGGGTGGAAATTTTTTATGACAACACGAACAGGGCCGAATGGACAACCGATACACTTTCGCTGCCGAATCCTTCATTATCCTATCAGCTGGCTTTCGAAGGGATCGATAATTACGGCTATGCCAATGTGCTCGATGATATCTATGTCGGGCCGCCGGTTACCCGGTGGACCGGTACAATTTCGACTGACTGGACCGATCCGGCGAACTGGACCAACGGCGTTCCGGGGGTTAACAATGCCGTGATCATTAATACGGAATTATATGATCCGGTTATCGATGTTGCGGTGACTGTTTATGCTGTAATCGTAGAACCCGGCTCATTCATAACGATAACGGCAGATGGTGATCTTACCGTAACGGGTGACTGAAACGCAAAAAGGATCATCATGTATAAATCAAATCCGTGTGAATCCGTAACATCCGTGTTTATACGTGTTCCATTATAGAACGCGAATGACACGAATTAAACGGATTTGCACGGATTATCTGTAGATGACAGTCTGGCTCCGGCAGAAATAAATCAGCCTTAGTCCTTCTTGGGAGGCGTTCCGGTCGATTTACCGCACTCTTTGGCATGCGGGCAGGTTGATGCGCAACCCGATTTCGGGGTGGTGGCAGCCGCCTTGGGGGCACACGCTTCCTTGCACTCCTTTTCGGTCTTGCCGCAACTGTCGCATTTGCCGTCGCCATTGGCGTCAACCCATTTGCAGTCGGCCTTCGCCGTTGTCGTATGCCCGGTGCATTCGCCGGTCTTTGCATGATCAGGGGTGGTTACCACCGCAGGTGCATCCTTTTTTTCCACCGGATCGGCCGTTGTTGCCTGGGCAAAAGTGATCGCACTGAATCCTAAAAAAAGAATGAAAAAGAAAAAGAATTTTGCTTTCATAGGTTAGTTTTTAGATATGAACGGCAAAGATAATAGAAATTTGGAGATTTGGGGATTTGGAGATTTGGAGATGTAGAACCCGGAACCTGAAACCCGGAACCCGGAACCTGGAACCCGGAACCTGGAACCTGGAACTAAAAAGCGATATTCGCCTCGTCCTGGTCGAAGTAGAGATTGAATTTTACCTTTTCCGAAAGGTGCGAGAACTCCTCCACGAGCTCCGTGCTCTTGTACTTCCGTCGCAGGCTGAACTGGTAAAACGCTTCGATGCCGTCGTTCTCACCCTGGCTCTTCAGGTTAGAAAGCCGGATCCCCCGGCAGTATTTCTGCAGGATGCCTGCGATCCGGTCCTCGGTATCTTTCGATGGTTTGTAGATGATCTGGAGGACATACTCCGCCCGGCCGGGTGCGCCGAAGTTAAACGTAACCATAACCACGGAAACCAGGCAGATCAGGATCGTTCCCGAGATAGCGATGGCATAAAGCCCCACACCCGAGGCCATCCCTACCGTTAGCGCGAAGAAGATATAGACGATGTCCTGCACATCCCGCACCGCCGTCCGGAACCGGATGATCGACATGGCGCCGACCAGCCCGAAAGCACGCGCCAGGTTGTTGCCGATCACCATGATCACGATCGTGGTGATAAGGCTCAGGAGAACCAGCGAGTTCACATAGGTGGCCGAATAGCTCGGCCCTTTGTAAATAAAGCGGTAAACCAGGGCAATGACGATCCCGCACGCCAGCGAAACGCCCATGTTGGTGAGCACCGTGTAAACGTTCAGCGGGAATAGCTCTATGTTGGTGAATTCTTCTAACATCTTCCTGTAATTATAACCTGTTCCAGTGCATAAACCTGAACATATCCGATTTTTTTGACGGCTCCGTCAGGCGATGGGAATCGATGCAGAAAACATACTTCGATGCCGACCTTCTGACCAGCCCCAGGTGACCCGTGATCGGCCGCAGCCATACCGGGAACTGATCTTTGAACTTAACCTCAAAAATGAACCTGCCCGGGATAGCCGGGATCACTTTATTCTCAGAATAAAGATCATCGAGGGTAGGGTAGGCGATGCTCCGCAGGTTTTTATCAATGGTGATCCTGACATCGGTTTTAAACCGGTCGAAATACGGTTCCCGCTCGTAAATCACCAGCACCACCGGCTTCAGGTTGTTACGGTAAACATGATAGAGAAACTTGCCGGCCCCGTTGACCCCGTGATCATCGGGCACATCGCCGTAAGCAGCCGCTCCTTCGCCCGCCATCAGGCGTTTCATGACTTCAAAGGTCAGCTTCTCCCGGTCCTTCTCGATCGGCTCCTTGAATTTCCTTTTGATCTCCATAAAGACCGTATCTCCGCCTTTTTGATCATTATACCCCCTGATCCGGATCTTCTTCCTCATTTTATATCCGTCGACCTTTTCAAAAAAATAATCGAACCGGGCCGTATCATAATAAATCGATCGGACCGTGTACTCGTTAAGATGGGTTGCTTCGGCATACGGATCCACCTCCACGTAAGGCTTTATCGCCTCCCTGAGTTCATCGAGCTGGCTCACCGGCACCACATATTTAAACTCGTACTTCATGATCAGAAAGATACGGAAAAATTCCGTTTGAGGTACTCCAGCAGGTAAACTTTATCGCAATAAATACGGCATTGCACCACCATCCCCGGGTAAATCCCTGTCGTTGGCCCGGCCGTCACCGCACGGGCTATCACAAACTGCTTGTTCTGGATCTGGTTCACGCTCTCGTCGAAGCCCTTAAAGGAGGCATTGACCGTTATTTTATTGTCGGGAGTCGAAAAAGTGACTTTGTATAGGTTGTTCAGATAAGAAGAGTGTTCGTATGCAACCGGGATCTTCAACAAAAGCTTTTCGCTGTCGCTCACCTTTATGATCCCGCCGATCTCCGTATTGTAGCTCAGGATGCCGGATATGGGGGTAACGATCGTGTATTGCCCTTTCTGTGTTTTCAAACGTTCAACCTCTTTTTCGTATGAGGTGATCTTCTGTTCCGACAGGTTTACGACCGGGTCTTTTTCCCCGGTCTGCAGCGATGTCAGGGCTTCAAGAGCTACCTGTGCATTGATCTCGGCCAGTTTCAGGGTGTTTTCATACAAGTCGAACTCCGCGGGAGTGATCACGCTGTCGCGGAAAAGCTTTTCCTGCCGGGCAAAATTCTTCTTCTCCAGGTCGAGCTGCTGCAGAGCGTAGTTGTATTGGCGCTGTGCCTGCTCCACCAGCGGTCGCTTCTCGCCGGTCGACACCACATCCTTATTGGCGGCCTCAACATCCCGGAGGTTTTCAAGCCGGGCGATCTCATTTTCAATAAAGAAAGAACGGATATGTGCGATGGTATCATGCTGGCTCACAGGCATATCGAAAACCAGCTTCTCATTGATCTCCAGTTCGGCAATATCACCCCGCTCAAACCGGTAATTCTTGAAATCGCCCAGGGCGTCGGTCTCGTAATTGAAAGTCTGGCTCCAGAATCCCTCTTCCGTTCCGCGCATCAGCTTCCATTCCCTGAACGGGTAAATCTTTGCCGTGGCAATAAAACTGTACCTGACCGGAATAGGGAGAAAGATGGTGATGACGATCAGCACAAAGAGAATGATGAGAATATGACGGCGGGAAATGCGCATCCTGAATATTAAAACTGGGGCAAAGTTAAATTATTATTAATTTCTTTACGATTTGATTATTTTTCCCTTTTCCCATTTCCTTTTTAGCTATTCCCTGAAAATCCCCTTTTCATAGCTATTTCCGATCGGTATCTGTTTATCTCCGATAAAAATGATTTTGTTCCTCACCTTATCAATCCTGGAAACGGGGACGATAAAGGACCGGTGCACCCTGGCGAACCGGTCGGCGGGCAGTTTCTCCAGCATCGTTTTCATCGTCATCCGGGCAACGACCGGCTTGCGGTTCGTGAGGAAGATCCTCAGGTAATCATCCAATCCTTCAATATACAGAATCTCATCCAGTATGATCCTGACCAGGCTGTAATCGGCCCTGACAAAGAGATATTGCTGCAGGGCCTGTTCCGACTGGTGAAGGAACCGGTAATAGTCTCCGGCTTTGTTTACTGCCTGCATGAAACGCTCGAATGTAAAGGGCTTGAGCAGATAATCGACCGCATTGAGGTTGAAACCTTCAACGGCATACTCACTGTACGCAGTGGTAAATATGACCATCAGTTCTCCGGGCACTTTTTTAGCAAATTCCACGCCCGACATGGAGGGCATCCGGATATCGAGAAAGAGCAGGTCGGCCGGGAATTTCTCCAGGTGCTTCAGCGCCTCGTGAGGATGGGTAAAGCTCTTCTCCAGGCGGATAAAATCAACCTTTCCGCAGAAGTTTTCCACGATCCTCAGTGCGGGAGGCTCATCATCGAGTGCAATGGCAGTTATCATCCCAGGTCAATATATAGATCAACTTTATACTCAAATTCATTTTCGTTGATATCCAGCTTGTGTTTGCCCGGATAGATCAGCCCCAGCCTTTTACGGGCATTGTTCACACCTACTCCCCCGGGAACTTCATCCTCTTTCCGGTCCTGGACTTTGTAATTGAAAACATGCAGGTGAAGATCGTTTTCATAGAGAATGACCCTGACAGTGATATTGGAGTCGGCTTCCGGGTTGACGCCATATTTAAAGGCGTTTTCGATGAACGGGATCAGCAGAAGCGGCGCAATAACTTTTCCCGGAGCGGTTTCACAGGGATGATAATCGATTTTAACCGTTTCCCCGAAGCGGATTCTTTGCAACTCGATATAATCGGTAATATACCCGATCTCCCGGTCGAGCGGCACCATCTCCTTACTGGCCTCCGATAGAACATAGCGCATCATTCCCGATAGTTTGACGACGGCGTCGGGCGTATTGTCGGCCTTCTGGATAGCCAGCGAGTAGATCGAGTTCAGTGTGTTAAAAAGGAAATGGGGATTGATCTGGGCTTTAAAATATGACAGTTCGGCATGAAGTTTCTCCTGTTCGGTCAATTTCAGCCGGTTGTGGATTTTGATCAGAAGAGAGAAAAAGACGACGGCCAGAAAGAATACCAGGTGATGACCCATCCGGAAGAACCATTTACCGCTGCCGATCAGGTGTTTTCCGCCCGGTTCCGGACCGGGTGGCATACGCCGCGGAGGCTCATTAAATGGAACAATTAATTCAGGAAGGAAAATAATGACCAGGTAAAAAGCGAACAGGATCAGAATGAATACCGCATATCTTTTTTTAAAATAAAAACGTGGAATGAAATAATAGAAATTAAGATAGAAAAAGATCAGGACCAGGATGTTGACGGAATATCCACGGATAGCCCGGGAATCATTGAAGAAGTCGCTGATCCCCCCTTCTCCCGGCCAGAAAATGATCGGCAGCAGCAGGAAGATCGTGCATCCGATAACATGGAACAGAACTGATGCAGGTTTGATCTTCATCTCTGGCAGAATTTCGGCTGTAAATGTAATTTGAATATAGATTGATATAAGTAATTTGAGGTGATCGGCGATTTTTTGCCGGAGAACAGGGTTCATTCTGATGTTCGCATTCTGATGGATTTACACGTCGGTTATAGGATTGGTGAAGAATCTTCCGTTGAAACTGTAAATTATTCTTGCTAAAAGACTTGAATTTAGGTATTTTTGAAGAATAAGGGAAAATGGATGCTTCGAACGGTTATCATCGACGACGAATACCATATTCGCGACACCCTCACCAGTCTGTTTGAAAGCAATTGCCCCCAGGTCTCAAAGCCGCAATTAGCCGATCGGGGAATTTGGAATGATAAAATCAGATCATGAAATTGATTTTTTCGCATTCCATTTGGCCGGATTATTCAGGATATAGTTGGAAATCGCATTGAACGCCCGATCGTTCCGGATGATCCGTTCGTAATAATTCCGTTGCCACAATTTACCCATTTTTTCGTTTTTCGATTTGAATATTTTTAAACATTCGTTGGCAACCAACGATTTATATGCCCCAATTATATTTCCGACCGTTGGATTTGACGGTGATACAGCAGGGGCAGGGCTCGCCCCTGCCCCTGCTGTTGCAAAATTATTATCCGGGTCAACCGGGGCAAAATCGTCAACCGGGTCAACCGGGGAAACGTCGTCAACCGGGGCAACCGGATCATTATCGATCGGTCCAACCGCAGCAGGGGCAACCGCGAGGGTTGCCCCTGCTGCGGTATCGTTTTCGGTGTGGTCGTGCAAAACAATAATTGCGTGGATATGGTTTGGCATGACCTGGAATGCGCCCAATTGCAAATTGTGGAACCGGTCTGGTAATTTATACCATTCGTTTTGGGCAATCCTGCCAAATTGGTTTAATACCATCGTATGGTTTTGGATTATTCCGAATCGAAATTTATGGTCCTGACAACAAATGGTAATAAAATACTTACCTGCCCGGGAATAATCATACCCCTTTAATCTGAGGGACCTGCGATGATGTATTGCCGGATTGTATTTGACCGCCCTGTACATGATATCCTCCCTTCTATCTTCCGCCACACTATCACCTGCGGCTTAAAATGAAATGATTTTAATAGGTTCTCATCAAAAACTTTACCACTATAATGACTTTTGCATTTAAAATGAATTTCCGGAAATTATTTTACCTGGAAATTGACTTATTTGTAATTTAGCAGGTCATCAGAATCTGATCACCCCTTAAACCTGCCTATATGAATCTCCTTCGGAAGTTAGTATTACCGGCTATTGCAGCGCTGTTGATCCACTCATGTCCTGCATTATCCCAAATCCTCATCAACGAATACTCCGCCTCCAACCTGAGCTTTATCCAGGATAACTACGATGAGTATGAAGACTGGATCGAGTTGTACAATGCCGGCCCTTCCGGCGTCAATATCGGCGGGTATCACCTGAGCGACGATACGGCCAGCCCTGCCTTATGGACCTTCCCGGCCGGCGTATTCCTTCCGTCGAACGGTTACCTGAAGATCTGGGCGTCGGGCCGGAATGAAGTCTCCGGAAACCATTATCACGCCAGCTTCCGCCTCACCCAGACAAAATCTTCGCCCGACTTTGTCGTCCTCTCCGATCCGGATGGCGTGATCATCGACCAGGTGCAGCTCGCTATTACACAAAAAGATCATTCCCGCGGACGTGCCGTCAGCGGGGGCGATCAGTGGGCTATCTTTTCCACCCCTACACCGGGCTCCTCCAATGGCAACTCCACAGCCTATTCGGCATACGCCAAAAAGCCTGTGGTCAGTGATACGGGCGGATTCTATAGCAATCCGGTCACTATTACCCTCATGAATCCCGAACCCAACTCCAAAATCCGCTATACGCTCGACGGAACGGAACCATACTCCTATGCTACCGAATACACGGCCCCCATTTCAATTTTTTCAACCAAGATACTCAAAGCCAGGATTTTCAGTAACGATCCCTCCATTCTTCCCGGCCTGATCGAATTCAACACGTATTTTATCAACGCCAACCATTCTCTGCCCGTTCTTTCCATTGCAGGAAATGAACTGCTGGAGTTGCTCAACGGAAATTCAGCATTGCGGCCAAGGGGATCCATCGAATTTTACAACAAGCTGAAACAGAGGACTACCACGGCTTATGGCGAGTTTAACGAACACGGGCAGGATTCGTGGGTCCATCCACAGAGGAGCATCGATTATATCACCCGCGATGAAGCCGGTTATAATTATGCCCTTCAGCAGAAATTCTTCTCCTTGTCAGACCGCGATGAATTTCAGCGGGTGATCATTCGTGCCGCCGGCGACGACAATTATCCCGGGATCGATACCAGCGCCCATCTCCGCGATGATTTCGTACAGACCCTTTCTCAAAAATCGGGTCAGCATCTCGACTGGCGGAAATCGGAGCGGGTTGTCATTTATGCCAACGGGCAGTACTGGGGAATCTACGCCTTACGCGAAAAGGTGCACGACCATGATTATACGGAATATTACTACGACCAGGGAAAATACGATATCCAGTTTATCATGCTCTGGGGCGGGACCTGGGCCGAGTACGGCGGCCAGCAGGCACTCGACGACTGGTATGTCCTGCACGACTTCATCATGGGGCATGACATGAGCAACCCGTTCACTTACAACGCAGTAGCTGCACAATACGACATCACCAGCCTGGTGGATTATGTAATACTTAACTCCTATGTGGTGTGTTCCGACTGGATGAACTGGAATGTAGGCTGGTGGCGCGGATTGGATCCGGAAGGGAGTCACCGGAAATGGGCGTATATCCTCTGGGATGAAGATGCCACCTTCGGGCATTACATCAATTATACCGGTATTCCGGCCCAATCACCGTATGTTTCACCCTGTTTTCCCGAAGACCTTACCGATCCGTGGCAGGACCCGGAGGGGCATATTGCAGTGCTGAACAAACTGCGCACCAACGACGAGTTTAACCAGTACTATATTTCCCGGTACATCGACCTTCTCAACACCACATTTACCAATGATTACATGCTGAACCTGCTCGACAGTATGGCGGCGATCATCGCCCCTGAAATGCCCCAGCATACGCAGCGGTGGGGAGGCTCGGTTACCCAATGGCAGAATAACGTACAGAAGATCAGGAATTTCATCACTACCCGGAACAGTATTATGGACGCCGGCCTGAGAAACTGCTGGGACCTGACCGGGCCTTATGATTTGGTCATTGATGCCGAGCCGGAAGGTGTCGGCAAAGTGCAGATCAACTCGCTGGAGTTGAATTCTTTCCCATGGGACGGCGACTATTTTGGCGGTGTCGATGTAAAATTGTCGGCAATCGAAACCAGCCCCTATTTTGAATTCGACCGGTGGGTCTTAAAGAATCATGAAGTAACACCTTCGGATACCATGAAGGATGTCAGGCTGAGCCTGATTATGGGCGATTCGGTGACTGCTTTGTTCAAGCCCAGGGTATTCGAGGATTCCCTGGTGATCAACGAAATTAATTATAACTCTGACGGAGGATTTGATCCGGGCGACTGGGTGGAGTTTTATAATCCTCATCCTTATCCGCTTGATATTTCCGGGTGGGTTTTTAAAGATGAAGATGATGCGCATGAATATGAATTCCCAGCCGGAACCGTTATCGGTCAGGAGGGATATCTGGTTTTGGCGGGCGATACGGCGGCATTCGACAGTTTATTTCCAGATGTTGACAATTACCTGGGGCCTATGGGTTTTGGCCTTTCCGGAAATGGCGAGCTGATACGGTTATATGACAATGAAGGGACGCTGATCGATACCGTGCTTTACGATGATGAGGATCCCTGGCCCACAGAACCTGATGGCGACGGGGCGACTCTTGAACTGATCAACCCGGCCTGGGACAATGCGCTTGCCGAAAGCTGGGCAGCTTCCGAACTTTACGGGACACCCGGGAAAGAGAATGGTAACTATGTTAAAGTCCCCGATCCTGTTGCAACACCTGATATCAGTTGCCAGGTGATCCCGAATCCATTCAGGTCAAATGCTATTTTCCGGATCCGGTCGGAAGAAATTCTGAGCAACGCATCCATTGAGGTTTTTGACTTGTATGGACGCAAAGTGAAAGAGATAAACGGCATTCAATCCAATTATATTCCTCTGTCAGGCCAGGGCCTGAACGCAGGAATATACATCTACAGGATATTGGATAGCAAAGGGATGGTGCTGTTCCAGGGGAAATTTGTAATGACGGAATAGGGTAAAAAGATGAGACTCCATCTCAAATCTTGAGATGGAGTCTCACTGATCCATCAGTCAAAAAGATCACCCAGCCAGCCTTTCTTTCTTCCTTTATAGTAATCGCCATGATGGCGGTAATCATCATGATGCCCGCGCTGTTGTGGCGGAGGTTGATTGAATCCTTTCGGCTGATCTTCGTTCATTGACCGCTCGATGATCTTGTCGAGCTCTCCACGGTCAAGCCATACGCCACGGCATTGCGGACAATAATCTATTTCGATGCCCTGGCGTTCGGACATCACCAACGGAACATTGCAAGTCGGACATTTCATAGCTAATATTTTTTGCTAATTTAAACATTTATCCTTCCTGAAAGTTTAACGGTTTTCATCTATTGACTTCTTTATTTTGTCAAGAATGACACCGTTCTCTTTTTTCCAGTCCTTCTTCCCGGCCCAGAATCCGAAGATGATCACCGACACAAAGAATATAATGTAAATGACAAGCGGCCAGGGACTGTCATTGAAATATTTGATAAAGCTATAATATACGATGTAACCACCCCCGGTTCCAATTACGCCTAAGATTGGAATGATAATGAACCAATCTGCGGTAGTGATAAAAGTGTACCTCTTTTCTGCTTTTCTTAAAAATATAATGACCGGGGCTGAATAATCAATTCTGCGGATAAGGATGATTTTTCGGAAGAAATAGACCAGAATAAAAATAAAACCGGCTGCCAGCAATTCATAACCGATAGATAGCGGGCCGTTTTTAGTGGCAATCTGTATTGCATACACTCCGAGTAAAACAAAAAAAATGATCATGAATCGGGATACCAATTTTTTCCCCTTCTGGTCAGCCGCTTTCAACTCTTCGATCAGTCCGCCAAGCCCATTTGCATTATTTACATTTTCTTCCGGCACGTTAGGGGCCGAAAACCTATCATTCATTTTGAATTCTTCCAGTTCCATTTTGTTCCTCCTTCCATTTGATTTTTATTTTTTCTTTAAGACGATGTATCTTCACCCTTACATTACTCTCCGAAAGGCCTGTTACATCTGCTATTTCCCTTGTGCTCAATTCCTCAAGGTAAAGCGATACAGCAGTTCGGTCGACGGGGGAAAGTTCTTCCATAAACCTCCGGAAAAAATGCAGTTTATATTCTTCCTGTGGATTTTCTTCGATAATAGGTTCGTCGGGTCTGTTCTCAGCTGATCTTATGCCCGACAACTCAAATAGAGTCTTTCTTGATTTATCCTTCCGTATGAAGGTCAGGCAGGTATTCACCGTGACACGGTAGATCCAGGTGCTCAACTGTGACTGGTTCCGGAATGTCGACAGGTTCTGCCAGATACGGATCAGTGCTTCCTGGCAGGCATCATTGCAATCTTCTCTATCCTGAAAAAAGTAACGGCAAATGCGAAAAATTCTGCCCTTGTTTTCGTCTGCAATCTGCCTGAATAACACTTCTTTTTCCATCAGGATCGATCTTTTGCTGATTTAGATTCAGGTACAAGTTAATTGTTACAAAATATACCAATATAAATCGCACATCATAATTCCAAATCCCAAATCGTCAAATCCCAAATCGTCAAATCGTCAAATCGTCAAATCGCCAAATCCATCAGCGCCTCCGCGATTCTCCTGTCATCACAAACATGCACCACCTTGTTCTGCCCGCCCAGTTTTCCCTGCGATTCCAGGTATCTTTTAAATGTCCCTGCCGGCAGGGGAACGATATGCAGCGGTTTCAGGATACCGCCCCGGATCAGGTCGTTGTAATATGGATTACGCCGGCGCATTGCCTGGTCCAATAACCCCGGTAGAGACGTTGCATGCAACGTTTCTACCGGGGTTGCATGCAACGTTTCTACCGGGGTTGCATGCAACGTTTCTACCGGGGTTGCATGCAACGTCTCTACCGGGGTTATGAATTCAATAAACCATTCGTGGTGGGGTAATCCCGCGGGCGGGTTCACCACAGGCGCCACGGTAAATTCGGCCACCTGTGTGCCTGTGGCTGCGCAGACCTCTGCAAGCGCACCTTCCACCTCAGAGGCGATGACATGTTCACCGAATGCGGATATGAACTGCGAAATACGTCCTGTAACTACCAATCGGTACGGATTAAGCGAAACGAAGCGGACTGTATCGCCAAGGTTATATCCCCAGAGGCCGGCATTATTGCTGAGAACCACCGCATAATCGGTGTTTTTTTCAACCCCTTCCAGGGGGATGCGCTCCGGATCATCATTATGCATCTTGTTGACGGGGATAAATTCGAAGAAGATGCCGCTGTTGACATTCAGGAGCAGCCCTTCACCCGGCCCTTCGTCCTGGAAAGCCAGGAATCCCTCCGAGGCAGGATAAAGCTCTAAGGTGTCGACCGGGCGCCCGATCAGTTCTTTAAAGGCTTGCCGGTAAGGCTCATAGTTCAGCCCGCCATAAACGAGCAA
>JAGOPY010000017.1 GCA_017991835.1 Bacteroidales bacterium
CGGATGACACGGATAGTACGGATGGGCACGAATAAATACCTGTGTTAATCCGTCCAATCCGTTTTATTCGTGTTCTAACTTTTCGGTTCTGAACGCGGATGACACGGATAGTACGGATGGGCACGAAAAATTGGTGATTATGAATTCATATAATCCGCATCAATCAAAGGTTTTAAAAAATATTTTTTATTGACCGGGTATTTTTATTCAATTTTTCGGATTAACAAATAAAATGTTAGAAAGAGATCTATCAAATCAGATTATTCGAAGCTTCTACAAAGTATATAATACTTTAGGCTATGGATTCCTTGAAAAAGTCTATGAGAATGCACTTTATCTGGAATTAATCAACAATGGTATTTACGTTAAAAAACAATGCCCGGTTCAGGTTTATTATGACGGAACTATTGTAGGCAATTACTATGCTGATATCATTGTTGAGGACAAAATAATTCTTGAATTAAAATCAGCATCGACGATGGCTCCAGAACACGAATACCAGTTGATCAACTATTTAAAAGCAACTGAAATTGAAGTTGGGATACTTTTAAATTTCGGCAAGGAGCCCCAATTCAGCAGGAAAATATTCACAAACGATAGGAAGGGAGTAAAAAGGAACACGGATGACACGGATTAAACGTATGAACACGAATAAGATCGGTGAAAATCCGTCCCATTCGTCTCATTCGTGTTCTATTTATTTTGATTAAGGTATTTTTGTCTGATGATCACAAAAAAATACAAACACCTCTTCATCGACCTGGATAAAACCATCTGGGACTTCGAAAGCAACACCAAAGTCACCTTCAACGAAATTTTTGAGAAATATTCCCTGAATAAACTGGGTATTCCCGATGTAAATACCTTTTATGTCAGGTATGAAGTGATCAACAACATGTTATGGGGGCTGTACCGGGAAAACCGGATAAAGAAGGAAGTGCTGAATATCAGGCGTTTTGAGTTGACGCTGAATGAATTCGGTATTGATGACCTGATACTCGCAACCCATCTTGCCGAAGATTACGTTACTTTCAGCCCGCAGAAAACACTGTTGTTCCCTGGTGCTCACGAAGTGCTGGCACTCCTGCAGACAAAACACAAATTGCATATCATTACCAACGGGTTTGAAGAGTTGCAGCAGCAGAAGCTCGACAACTGCGACCTACGGAAGTATTTTACAACTATAACCACATCGGAGGAGGCCGGCGTTAAAAAGCCTGAAAACCGGATCTTCGAGCTGGCATTAAAGAAGGCCGGTGCATCGGTCGAAGAGAGTTTAATGATCGGTGATGACCTGGAGGTGGATGTTGCCGGCGCAAGAGGCATCGGAATGGATACATTGTTTTTTAATCCGGGAAAAGTTGAACACCAGGATGATCCTGATCATGAGGTACATTCGTGGAAGGAAGTGGCGAAACTATTGGTTAATTCTTAATTTTTAATTTTTAATGCTTAATTTTTTTTGATAAAATAGCTCAAAATATGACTAAACCGGGTTTATAGCTATTCGATCCGTGTTCCGATTTTTTCTCCGTTGAGAAGTTTGATCAGGTTACCCTTGATATTCATATTAAAAACAAGGATAGGAAGCTGGTTCTCTTCGCACATAGTAAACGCAGTCAGGTCCATGATCTTCAATTCTTTAACGAACGCTTCATGAAAAGTCAGGTGGTCATATTTTATCGCTTCCGGGTTTTTCTCGGGATCGTCGGTATAAACCCCATCAACGCGTGTACCCTTGAACATGGCATCGGCTGAAATCTCCACAGCTCTTAGCGCTGAGGCTGTATCGGTGGTAAAATAGGGATTTCCGGTACCTCCGCTGAAGATAACCACATAGCCATCCTCAAGGTATTGTTTTGCGGTCAGGCCATTGGCTTTTTCCGTCAATCCTTCGATGTGAATACCCGACATCAGTTTGACTTTAACGCCATTTTCTTCCAGCGACGATCGCAGGGCCAGGCTATTGATAACAGTTGCCAGCATGCCCATATAATCGCCGGTCTGGCGGTCGAATCCCCGGGCGCTGCCCTGCATACCGCGGAAGATATTCCCGCCGCCAATTACAATAGCTATCTGAACGGTTTGCCGTGCTGCAGCAGCAATTTCTTCCGAATAATCATTCAACCGCTCGGGATCAATACCATAGGATGCTTTTCCCATTAGGGATTCACCACTTAGCTTTAAAAGAATTCGATTGTATCTCATCTTTTTATTTAGTTGATAATCTGACAATTGCCCCGGTTTAGGTCATGTTCAATGGCCTTAAATTTCGCTTCGAGGATCCGGCCGTCGGCGTACTGGACTTTCACCTTGTCGTTTCTGCCGATTTTTGGAATATCGCGTTTCACGGGCTCATTCGGCCGGTTTGCCTGGGTATCGCTATGCGACTGGGCCAGCAGGTCTTTTCTCTCCTCCCGCATCCTTGAACGGTCGATGCCTCTTGGCGCCCGGGCTTCCTTAACCGAAGAGGCATCCTGTAACGGCAGTTTACCGCGGATCAGGAAGGAGGTAATCTCTTCATTGATGCGGGCTACCATCTTTTTAAACAGCTCGAACGCTTCAAATTTGTAAATAAGCAACGGGTCTTTCTGTTCATAAGTGGCATTTTGCACCGATTGCTTCAGATCGTCCATCTCGCGAAGGTGCTCTTTCCAGGCTTCATCGATCATGGCCAGGGTAATTCCTTTCTCGATGGAGAGGATAATCTCTTTGCCCCCGTTTTCGTAGGATCGCTTCAGATTGGCCACAACATTCATCGTCTTGATCCCGTCGGTGATCGGAATGGCGATATTTTCGTACTGGGTTTGATTTTCGTACACATCCTTGATGACCGGGTAGGCCAGTTCGGCGATCCGTTTCGATTTCTCTACGTAATGCTTGTATGCGGCATCATAAAGCTGGTCGGCCATTGTTTCGGTCCGCATGGAAAAGAATTCATCCGCACTGAACGGCGATTCGATCGACATGGTCCGGAGCAGCGCCAGTTTAAAGCCTTCGAAATCTTTTTCTTCCAGGTACTGGTTGATCATTTGTTCGCCGACATCGTAGATCATATTGGATATATCGACGGCGAGCCTGTCGCCAAAAAGCGCATGGCGGCGTTTCTTGTAGATGACTTCCCGCTGGGAGTTCATCACGTCGTCGTATTGCAGCAGCCTTTTCCTGATGCCGAAGTTGTTCTCCTCTACTTTCTTCTGCGCCCGCTCGATCGATTTGGTGATCATCGAGTGCTGAATCACTTCACCTTCTTTGATCCCAAGCCGGTCCATGATCTTGGCGATACGGTCCGATCCGAACATACGCATCAGGTCGTCTTCCAGGGCAACAAAGAACTGCGAAGAACCGGGATCTCCCTGGCGGCCGGCGCGGCCCCGCAGCTGCCGGTCGACGCGGCGCGACTCATGGCGCTCCGTTCCGATGATGGCAAGACCTCCTGCTTCTTTCACTCCCGGTCCGAGCTTGATATCGGTACCACGACCTGCCATGTTGGTGGCAATGGTCACCGTTCCGGCCTTACCGGCCTCGGCTACAATGTCTGCCTCTTTCTGATGAAGCTTGGCATTCAGCACGTTATGGCGGATCTTGACACGGGTGAGCATCCGGCTCAACAATTCCGAAGTTTCAACAGAGGTGGTTCCAACCAGTACCGGACGGCCTTTGGCCACCAATTCCTCAATTTCTTTAATTACTGCGTTGAACTTTTCGCGCTTTGTCTTATATACCAGGTCTTCGCGATCGTCACGGACTATCGGCCGGTTTGTCGGTATGACCACGACATCCAGCTTGTAAATATCCCAGAGCTCGCCGGCTTCCGTTTCAGCCGTACCGGTCATACCGGCCAGCTTGCCATACATCCTGAAATAGTTCTGGAGGGTAATCGTGGCATATGTTTGCGTTGCCGCCTCCACTCTCACATTCTCTTTCGCCTCGACAGCCTGGTGCAAACCGTCGGACCAGCGGCGGCCTTCCATAATACGCCCGGTCTGCTCGTCGACAATCTTGATCTTGTTGTCCATGATCACATAATCGACATCTTTCTCAAACAGCGAGTAGGCTTTCAGCAGTTGGTTCACAGTGTGGACACGTTCCGATTTCACGGAGAAATCCTGCATCAGGGTCTCTTTTTTCTCCATTTTCTCGGTGTCTTTTAAAGGCAGCTTTTCGATCTCGGCCAGTTCCGAGCCGATATCGGGCAGCAGATAGAAATTAGGATCACCCGTGTACTCCGTCAGCAGGTCGATCCCTTTTTCGGTGATATCGATTGAATTGTGTTTTTCATCGATGACGAAATAGAGCTCATCATCGATAACATGCATATTTTTGGCTTGTTCCTGCAGATAAAAGTTCTCGGTCTTGAGCATTAGGGCTTTCATCCCGGGCTCGCTGAGGAATTTGATCAGGGCATTGTTTTTCGGAAGCCCCCGGTAAGCCCTGAAGATCAGCTCACCACCCTTTTTCTCATCCTCGGGCGGGGCATTATCCGTCAATAAACGTTTGGCTTCAGCAAGGATTTTCGTCACCAAAGTGCGCTGCATGGAATAAAGCCGCTCAATCTGCGGTTTATAATTCTCATATTCCTGGTTATCGCCTTTGGGTGTAGGCCCTGAAATAATAAGCGGTGTACGGGCGTCGTCGATCAAAACGGAGTCAACCTCGTCGACGATGGCGTAATTATGCCCGCGCTGTACCAGTTCGTCGGGATTTCCGGTCATGTTGTCGCGGAGGTAATCGAAGCCGAATTCGTTGTTGGTTCCGAAAGTGATATCAGCCAGGTAAGCATTCCGGCGGGCGACGCTGTTCGGCTGGTGCTTATCGATGCAATCGACTTTGAGGCCGTGGAATTCGTAGAGCGTTCCCATCCATTCCGAGTCACGCCTGGCCAGGTAATCATTAACCGTTACGATATGCACCCCTTTGCCCGGTAAAGCATTGAGGTAAACGGGAAGAGTTGCAACCAGCGTTTTCCCTTCACCGGTAGCCATTTCCGAAATCTTCCCCTGGTGCAGGACCATCCCGCCGATAAGCTGTACGTCGTAGTGGACCATGTCCCAGGTGATAATATTCCCCCCGGCCATCCACTGGTTTTTGTAATGAGCTTTGTCGCCGGAGATGATGACACTGTCCTTTTTTTCCGCCAGTTCCCTGTCATATTCCGTTACTGTAACGATCACTTCCTTGTTTTCCTTGAATCGCTTTGCAGTTTCCTTCATCACGCTGAAGGCTTCAGGCAGGATTTCATTCAGAACCTCCTGCGTGATCCGGTAACTCTCCTTTTCATGCTTATCGATCTGCTCCCACATCTTTTCCCGCTCCATGATATCCTCTTCCAATTCGATGGCAGCCTTCAACTCTTCGATCTTCTTTTCCTCTTCACGGATGGCTTCTGCAATCTTCCTCTGGAAATCGAGTGTTTTCTCCCTGAGCCCGTCGTTGCTTAACCGGGAAATCTCTTCATAAGCTGATTTTATTTTACCAAGAATCGGATTGATCTCTTTAATATCGCGGGTCGACTTATCGCCGAATAATGCCTTTAATAAATTCATATTCAATAAAATTTGGCCTGAAGGCTCAATAATTGTTCCTTACTATAGGATAACATGTTGATGACATAATGGCAGGAAGAACCTGTATTACAGTACAAAGTTAAGGCAATTTACGAATCAAACTCCAATCGGACCGAATCAGTCGAACAACTTTCGGATGTTTTCGCTGGGACTGGGCGCCGGGCAACGGATGATCTTACCGTCGGCCCCGATCAGGATAAAGCAGGGGAATGCCACCGCATCATAATTTTCCAGCAGGTCAAGGTCGCCGCCGTAATGCAGGAAAAGCCATGGAGCATCTGCTTTGTCAATATATTCCATCAATCGGTCCCGATTCTTATCCACAGAAACAGCCACAAATGACACATCATTCTTAAATTCATCATATATCTCTGAAATCTGGCCCAGTTCCGACTGGCTGGCCGGGTTATCCGACTCGAAGAATGCCAGGTAAAGTTTTTTCCCGGTAAATTCGGGCAAGGAATATTTCTGACCGCCGGCGATGGTTTCCAGGGCAAAACCGGGCGCAGGTGAACCGGGCTTGAGTCTTTTAAAACGGACGAGCAAATTAGCCGCAAGTTCCCTGATCCCGGGCTGGGAGCCGGCAATTGTCAGCTCTTTTACCAGTGCGGTTATCCGGTCTTTACTGAATTCGGGCATCGAATAGAGCCCCTTCAATCCGCACAACAGCAACAACTCCATGGCAGGCCGCTGTTTTAAAGCCGGATCAACCGCAAGCGAATCCAGTATCTCCGCCAGCGGCGCTTTCCCGTTGATCATATCGTAGGTCTTGCTATAATTGAAATATTTGCCATTGGTCACAAAATATTTATCAAAATAGAGATGAAAGAAATCCATATATTCGAGATGGTTAAAAAGAACCGGACGATCGGCCAGGAATTCGGTCCCGATCTTTTCCCTGCTTTTTATCCGCATAAATAATTGCATGGAGGCCGATTTGTAGCGGATATAATTATCGAAATACTCGCTGCTTATACCCTGGAATCTCAGTTCCACCGCAGTCATGAAGGTTTCATAAGCCACCCTGTAATTCTGCTGTCGAATATTATCCGATATATTCAGGAGGAAATCGTTGTATATCTCGTTGAAATCCTGGATGGAATTATTTAACTGCATCGAATCGTCGCGGATGATACGATTATCGAGGGTACGACGATTGTAATAAGACATCGACAGCGGATCACCGGCCAGATCGATCTCCACTTCGTACGATTGACCGGGCTGAATAAACAATTCGGCTTGTTGAAATTCGATATCGATCCAGCAATAGGTCACAGCAGATATATCGACACTTAAGGAAAACCTCTCATCCTCACCGGCCACAGTGCTTGCAAGCGTTTTCCTGATATACGACAACTGGTCGTTATATGTCATCAACCTTACGGTATAACCACTCCCGTTTTTAAGGGTCCCGGAAATGGTGGTCAAGTCACTAAAGCCATTAATGGCAAAGGTTAATAGAAATATACAGAGCAAGATTGATTTTTTCATACCCAATTTCTATACTAACGAAAGACAAGGCCTGTTATTTGAATTTTACCGCCTCCGGAACGAACTGTGAAGGATCGCCGCCGTTCCTGAGAATGTCTCTGACTATGGAAGAGTTCAGGGCCGTATGTTCGGGCATGGTCAGCAGGAAAACAGTTTCAACGTCGGCATTCAGGTTTTTATTGATCTGGCCGATGCTGCGTTCGAATTCAAAATCGGCGGAGGTACGCAATCCGCGCAGGAGAAACTTTGCTTTACTGGCGATGCAAAAATCGACAGTAAGGCCTTTATAAGACTTAACCTCGATGGCCGGTTCATTCACAAAGACCTGTTTTATCCAATCCATTCGTTGTTCAAGGGAGAAGAAGCTTTTCTTCTCCGCATTCTCTCCTATGGCCACGATGATTTTATCGAACAGTGGCACAGCCCGCCTGATAATGGATTCATGACCTTTGGTGATCGGGTCGAAAGAACCGGGGAATACGGCAATTCTTTCCATACCTTGATTTTTAAACAAAGATATATTAATTTAGGGTGATGAATACTAAACCGCAAGCCGGTGAAGTTATGAACAAATTAACCCGTTAATGATTTACTTTTTACTTTTGCCTTATGATTTATAACGAAGAAATTGCCAGAACGACCGCCAAGTCACTTCTGCAGATCAAGGCTGTCAAACTTAACCCTACAGAGCCCTTTACATGGGCTTCCGGGATCAAATCACCGATTTACTGCGATAACCGTATAACCCTGTCGTTTCATGCTATCCGTACTTACATCCGCCAGCAGTTCGTTCATATAATCCGTGAAGAATTCGGCGTGGTGGAGTATATCGGTGCAGTGGCTACAGGCGGGATAGCCCAGGGCGCCCTGGTGGCCCAGGAATTCGGCATTCCGCTGGTGTATGTCAGGTCGGAGAAGAAATCGCACGGAATGGAGAACAAGATCGAGGGGAAGATCGAGCCGGGGAAATCGATCGTGGTCATCGAGGACCTTGTATCGACCGGCAGCAGCAGCCTGACTGCCGTGCAGGCGCTCACCGAGGCCGGATTCATCGTCAAAGGGATGGTCGCCATTTTCAGCTATAACCTCGAACCGGCCAGGAAGAACTTTGCCGACGCCAAATGCAGGCTTGTGACCCTCTCGGATTATAACACCCTGATTAACGAAGCCCTCGACAGCAATTACATCACCGACGACGACCTGCAGTCGCTGGTGAAATGGCGGGAAAATCCTGAAAAATGGGGAAAGTAACCTTTCAAAGCCAGCAGGCCACCCTCCCGGTAACGGCCGGCGAGGTTTACCTCTTTTTTTATGACCTCAACAACCTGCGCAAGCTTATGCCCGAACAGATCATCAACTGGCAGTCGGATACGGATAAATGTTCGTTCGATATCAAAGGGATGGCGCATCTTGACTTGCAACGCGGGGAGACAGAGCCTGACCGGCTGGTGAAGATCATTTCCGCTGGCGACAGTCCTATCGGCCTGGAGATCAGGGGCATCTCCGAAGATGCCGGCGAAAACAGGGCTGTAGCCCGGATAGAGATCGCGGCCGAACTCAGCCCGATGCTGCAAATGATGGTCAGTTCACCCCTTCAGAACCTGGTGAAGATGATGGCGGAAAGGCTGGAGGCGGAGATGCGGGGTTCCTAGTTCCAGGTTCCAGGTTCCAGGTTCCAGGTTCCAAATTTTCAAATTTTCAAATTTTCAAATTTCGAATTTCACCTCTTTCAGGTCGCATTCGAGGATTTTACTGCCTGGAATTTCCAGGATGAGCTGCCCGTAACGATTTACGCCTGTTATCCGGGCTTCGACGGGCTTTTCTTTAACAATGAACCTTGCCATCTCGTTGAATCTGTACAAAACCTTCAGGTAATCGGCATCCACACATGTTTTATCGCCCTTTTTAAGGCATTCGTACCGTCCTTCGATCTTCTTCAGGACCAATTCCAGGACTTCGGCCAGGTCGAAGATTTTACCCGACACCTGGTTGAGCGAGACAGGATTGGCTGCATCGTCGGTAAACCGGGACTGGTTGACATTCAACCCGATCCCAAGGATGGAAAACTCAAACCGAGAGCCCTTTACCCCGTTCTGGATCAGCGTTCCGGCCACTTTCCGGTCGCCGATATAGAGATCGTTCGGCCATTTGACCCGGATATCGGTGCGGCCCGGCAAAAGTTCATTCACGGCATCTGCCAGTCCAAGTGAAATGACCTTATTCAGGTAGAATTGTGCTTCCGGGGCCAGGAAAACCGGCTTCAGGAGCAGGCTGAAGGTGAGATTCTTTGATTGTTCGCTTTCCCAGCGGGCGCCATCGGTACCCCTGCCGGCTGTCTGGAAATCGGTGATCACCACCGTGCCTTCCGATACATTCTCCCTGTTGATCCAGTCCATCAGGTAGCGATTCGTCGAATCGACCTCGTGAAGCCTGATGATCTCATTTCCGATTGTACCCATCATTAAACAATTTTCACAAAATTACGTTAATAAGCCGGAAGATATGATTCATTTTTCAAATAACCTAAACGATAAGTGGATCAAACCGATAGAATGCAAAAAAGCTTAATTTTGCCGACAAATACCAGACCATGACTCCGGAACTATACGAATCAGAACAGTTGACAGAACTAATTATACAGGGGATGGAGGACACGAAAGCGAAAAAGATCGTGATCCTCGATTTACAGGACATCGACAGTGCCGTGACCAATTATTTTGTGATCTGTCACGGCAATTCCAAACCGCAACTGGAAGCGATTGCCGATTCGGTTATCGCCAAAACCGTCAAAGGGCTGAAGGCGAAACCGTGGCACAAGGAAGGTTTTGAAAATGCGGAATGGATTTTGCTGGATTACGTCGACGTTGTCGTACATATCTTCCGGGAAGACCGGCGTGAGTTCTATCAACTGGAGAAACTGTGGGCGGACGCACCGATTACAAGGCACGATTATAAAGAATAATTCAAATATTAAGACAGAATGGCAGAGGAGAATTTAAACAAGCAGGATAAAGGGGGAGCACAACAACCTAAAGGAAACAACAAATCGAAATATTTCGGTTACTGGTGGATCGGGCTGGTATTTATACTGTTGCTGACCTACCTGGTGAACTGGGATACGGGCACAGCCAAAAAGGCTACCTGGGGTGAAGTCAAGGAGATGCTGGCCACCGGCGACATTGAGCGTATTGTGCTGGTCAACAAGGAGGCGGCCGAATTTTATCTCAAAAACGAAAAGCTGGACGATCCGAAATACAAGGAGATCAAAGAGACCGTTGCCGCCAAAGGGCCGCACTATACCTATAATATCACCTCCCCTGAAAGTTTTGAAAGAATGGTTGCCGAGGCGCAGGAAGGCATTGCCGATCCGATCTACATCGAGAACGACGTCAGGCGCAACTGGACAGGCGAAGTGCTGAGCTGGATCGTGCCAATTGCTATTCTTATCATCATCTGGCTGGTGATCATGCGGATGATGAGCCGCAATGCCGGCGGGCCGGGAGGACAGATCTTCAACATCGGCAAATCGAAAGCGCAGTTGTTCGACAAGACCACCAGCGTCTCGATCAATTTCAACGATGTGGCGGGTCTGGAGGAGGCCAAGCTGGAGGTGAAAGAGGTGGTGGACTTCCTCAAAAACCCCTCAAAATACACCGAACTGGGCGGCAAAATCCCCAAAGGCGTATTGCTGGTTGGCCCTCCGGGGACGGGCAAGACATTGCTGGCCAAAGCCGTAGCCGGCGAAGCACAGGTCCCCTTCTTCTCCCTTTCGGGTTCCGATTTCGTGGAGATGTTTGTCGGGGTTGGCGCATCGCGTGTCCGCGACCTGTTCAAGCAGGCCAAGGAGAAAGCGCCGTGTATCGTTTTTATCGATGAAATTGACGCCATCGGGCGCGCCCGGGGCAAGAACCAGATCACCGGCGCCAACGACGAGCGGGAGAGCACGCTGAACCAGTTGCTCACCGAGATGGACGGCTTCAGCACCAACAGCGGTGTGATCATCATGGCGGCGACCAACCGGGCCGACATCCTCGACCGGGCGTTGCTGCGTGCCGGCCGTTTCGACCGCCAGATCAACGTGGAGCTGCCTGACCTGGACGAGCGCCGCGCTATTTTTGCGGTTCATACCAAGAACCTGAAATTCGACAAGACCAGTGTTGACCTGGAATGGCTGGCAAGGCAAACGCCCGGGTTTTCGGGAGCCGACATAGCCAACGTGGCCAACGAAGCAGCGCTGATCGCTGCCCGTAACAACAAAAAGATCATCGAGAAGCAGGATTTTATCGACGCCGTCGACAGGATCATCGGCGGGCTGGAGCGGCGAAGCAAGATCATTTCGCAGGAAGAGAAGCGGGTGATTGCGTTCCACGAGTCAGGCCATGCTGCCGTAAGCTGGCTCCTCCCCCATGCCCATCCGCTGGTGAAGGTGACCATTGTGCCGCGCGGGAAAGCGCTCGGAGCCGCCTGGTACCTGCCGGAAGAGCGGCAGATCACCACCTTCGACCAGATGTTCGACGAGATGACCGCCACGCTGGGCGGACGGGCCGCTGAAGAGATCATTTTCGGCAAAGTGTCGACCGGCGCCCTGAACGACCTGGAGCGGGTGACCAAGCAGGCGTACAACATGGTTGTTTTCTTCGGCTTGAACGAGAAGCTCGGCAACATAAGTTACTACGATTCAACGGGGCAGCAGGAATACATGTTCAACAAGCCCTACAGCGAGAAAACGGCCGAGATCATCGACCAGGAGATCGGCAAGCTTATTGACCAGGCGTACAAACGTGCGGTTGAAATTCTCAGAACCCATAAAGACAAACTGGAGGCCCTGGCCAGTATTTTACTGGAAAAAGAGGTCATTTTCACCGAGGATCTTGAGACCATTTTCGGCAAGAAGATCAAGCATGTCGGCCACGAAGTGGTGCTTGCCGATCCCAATGGCAACGGGCATGTTGAGGCGCCTGCTGTGGTTGAAGAGGCGAAACCGAAGAAAAGGGGGCGGAAGCCAGGATCAGTTGGGCAGTTGGACAGTTGACAGTATGCAGTAGGCAGTAGGCAGTAAGGTGTAATGATATAGGTAACCTCTCCCGCCAGGGAGAACAGTATGGCAGGCAGGGACGTCACACAGAAACAGGGTTTCCAACCCTGAAATTTGGGATCTTTGAATAAATTGAAAAACGTTGATCTTCTTGGATATAGTTTTTGGATAAATATTTGTAAAATTATTCCCCATCTTAAGTCCCTAAATATCATTCGATTGCGTGAATAAAAAGGGTTGGAATCCCTGTTACAATGCCGAACCGGGTAATTCTTTGAGATGCCATCTCACGCCAACCAGATGGAGTCTCAAACCAAAAAGTTATCAAACGCCCATGAATTTCTTATCTGATTGAACCATAGTTGTTCAATCCGTTTCATTCATTCATTTGCCAATCAATCAATCCAAATGGAATGGCGTGCTCAAATAAGTTACTCCCGTAGAGAGAGAGAGAGAGAGAGAGAGAGAGAGAGACGGGGAGACAAGGAGACAAGGAGACGGGGAGACAAAGTGACAAGGTGACGGGGAGAGGATTGGAGATGTGGCCGAATCCCTGCCGGGAAATTTTGAATTTTAAATTCTCAATTTTAAATTCGGGGAGGGGTTTATATTTATCTGTTTACGATGTTTTCGGGAGGGAAGCCCGGAAAATAGATGTCCCGGATACCGACCATGAAATTAAGTTTACTGTCGAAGATTTTGTGCCGGGGTTGTATCTGGTGGTTCTTAAAGATGATAATAACATCGTCGGAAGCGCCAAAATGGTTGTTTCGAGATAGACGATCATAATCATCAGTCGAAATCCCGATCAAACAAACAGACGATATTCGATTTTATTGGGTAGTGCTAATGCTGTAATAAAATTGTATCCCCTACGGGGAAATATTTCTTTTTGTTATTGATCCTGCTACGGTATTTTATCGCCTACGGCGAAAACCGTTAACCTGCGGGGAAATATTTCTTTTTGCTATTGATCCTGCTACAGTATTTTATCGCCTACGGCGAAAACCGTTAACCTGCGGGGAAAAATTTCTTTTTGTTATTGATCCTGCTACAGTATTTTATCGCCTACGGCGAAAATCGTTAATCTATTAACCGACGGATTTTTTCAAACTATCCCAAATCCCCAAATCGCCAAATCCCCAAATCGCCAAATCGTCCAATCGCCAAATCGTCCAATCGTGAAATGCTTCGTTTCTCTTCCAATCTTTTTTATCTTTGCATCACCATGGAAGAGAGCACGTCGAAAGAAAAGGTGTTGAAAAACGTCAGGGAAGCGCTGATATCCAAGACCGACCCGCCGTTCCCGAGAATCGACCTCGACCGGCCGATCTTCGCTACCGTCGAGGAATCGCCCGACGTGAACTTCGCCCAGGAACTGACGGCGGCTGGCGGACTGTTCATCTACTGCGAAAAGGATGAAGAGGTGATCGAAGGGCTGAGGTTTTTGTTTAATGACCGGCACTGGGACAGCATCTTCGCACCGGAACCCGCCATTGTGGAGCTGCTCCGCAAAAGCCAGATCCCTTGCGTTTTCGAACCCGATAAGCTGACCGAAACCCGGGTGGCAATGACCCGCTGCGAATCGCTGATCGCACGGCTGGGAAGCGTGCTGGTGTCGACCGGGCAAATGGCCGGACGCCGCGTATTTGTCTATCCCGATGTGCATATCGTACTTGCCCATGCTTCGCAACTGGTAGGTGATATCAAAGACGCGCTGGCCAACCTGCGTAAAAAATACGACCGGCAGATGCCGTCGATGGTCACCCTGATCACCGGGCCCAGCCGTACGGCAGATATCGAGAAAACCCTCGTTATGGGGGCGCACGGCCCGAAAGAACTGTACGTATTCTTCCTGGAAGACAGATTGTAATATATTTACCGACAACCATTTAAACCAGATTATAACCCTTGCGCCCGGATCATCATTCATATCCCTGTAAATTGCCGGCTTCGTGAAAAACCTCGTCACCAGGACAATCACCGGAGTTTTTTTTGTCGCCGCCATCATCGGTTCGATGGTCTGGCACCCGGCTGCATTCATGGCTGTGGCTTATATCCTGATGATAGCCGGCATGCTTGAGTATTTCCGGATCGTGAGTTCAGGCGATGTCTTTCCGCAACGATACAACGGGCTGGCCGCCGGCAGCATCGTCTTCCTTCTCCCCTCCCTGGCTTCCCTCGGATGGATATCGCCCAAATTCCTCGTCATCCTTCCTACCCTGGTCATGCTGTTCTTTGCGGCCGAATTATTCCGGAACAAACCCAACAGCCTCCAAAATTTAACCATTACCCTTCTGCCTGTCGGTTTTATTGCCATCCCGATGGCTACGCTGTTCCTGCTGATGAGCCCGCTGGTAACGGAAGACCAGCCCCACTGGCATCTCCTGTTCGGATTCTTCATCATCTCCTGGAGTTACGACACTTTTGCTTATTTGACCGGGATCTGGCTGGGTAAACACAAATTGTTCGAAAAGATTTCGCCGAAAAAAACCTGGGAAGGGACAGGAGGAGGAGCCATATTCGGACTGGTTGCCGCGATGGTGATGTCGGTATTTTTCCCCGTGCTGACGCCGGCGGAATGGATAGCCGGAGGGCTGATCATCATGGTGACGGGGACACTGGGCGATCTTTCCGAATCGCTGCTCAAACGCAACTGCCATGTCAAAGACTCAGGCACCTTTTTCCCGGGGCACGGCGGGGTGCTCGACCGGTTTGACTCGATCCTGTTTGCCGCTCCGGCATTTTTCTGTTACCTGATCCTGCTGAACCTATGAGACTGCACCGCAAAGGATTTCTGCCCCTGCTGGTGACTCTCGCCATACTCCTGGCGCTGGTCTGGATGATAAACCTTGCTTTTCCGGTCCAGACCTGCATTCATAACATCCTTTACGGCATCGGGATCGTCTTTTACTTCCTGTGTATAAGGTTCTTCCGGTTGCCCAGCCGCACGGTGGATGAAAAGCACGAAAACATCATCAGCAGCGCCGACGGGCACGTGGTGGTCATCGAGGAGATCGACGAAACGGTCTTTTTTCACGACCGCCGGATCCAGGTATCGGTGTTTATGTCGCCGCTGAACGTTCACGTCAACTGGTACCCGATCAGCGGGGAGATCGTGCATACGAAATACCACCGCGGTTCGCATATCCCGGCCTATCGACCTAAAGCCAGCCTGGAGAACGAGCGGATGTCGGTGGTGATCCGCGGCGAGCACGGGCACGAGGTGATGATGACCCAAATCGCGGGGCTGGTGGCCCGGCGCGTGTTCACCAATGCAAAAAAGGGCAGTTACGTTTTCCAGGGCGAAGAGGCCGGCATTATCCGTTTCGGCTCCCGTGTCGACCTGATCCTGCCGGTCGGTACCGATATCCGGGTGAAAATCGGGCAGAAAGTCAGGGCGTGTGAAACGGTCATTGGCATTTTCCCGGAGAAATAATATTTTTGTAAAAAATTAATATCGATAATCATGACGGATGAATCTGAATTACTATTGCAGGAAACCGAAGACCAGATGAACAAATCGGTCCAGTTCCTGGAAAAAGAGCTTCACAAACTGCGGACCGGCAAAGCTACGCCCCAGATGCTGGAAGGGATAAGGATCAATTATTACGGAACACCAACACCGATCGAGCAGACGGCTAACATCACCACGCCCGACGCCCGCCAGATCATCATCCAGCCATGGGACAAGAGCATCATCCATGATATCGACAAAGCGATAATGGCGGCAAACATCGGCCTGAATCCGAAGAATGAGGGCGAAGTGCTGCGCATCATCGTCCCGCCACTGACCGAAGAACGCCGGCGCGACCTGGTCAAAAAGGCCAAAACCGAAGCCGAGAACGCCAGGATCAGCGTACGCAACATCCGCCGCTCTTCGAACGACATGGCGAAAGACCTTGAAAAAGAAGGCGTGCCGGAAGACGAGGTGAAAAAACTGCAGGAAGAGATCCAGAAACTGACAACCAGATTCATCGACCTGGTGGATAAGATCGTTGTTCAGAAGGAGAAGGACATTATGACTGTTTGATGGAAGATATCCTTCCTACTTTTCCGTACAATTCTTACAGATATCAATCTCACTTCGGGCGTTGAATAATTTCCTTCGAAAATCATCATACGCCTTTCCTCTCCAGATTTCATCAAAGCTATTGATCTTCAGGTCTCCCATGCGGTGACTGCCGTCTTTGTCGAAGCAGCAGGGCACAACCAGCCCGTCCCAGGTGATTACGCAGCCGCGCCACATGCGCAGGCAATGGTTATTCAGCGGATTATCGATCTTAAATTTCCCATTTTCTTTTTTATACCGCGCATAATCCGGATTGGAAGGGATCAGGTCGTTGCCATCTTCATAATTATAAACCTGCGCGGTTTTCAACTCCAGCTTGTCGACTCCAAGTTCCCTGGCGACTTTCTTCAGATCGCCGACCTGGTGCTCGTTGGTGCTGAAAACAATGAACTGCAGGATGATATACGGCGTGCGGGATTTGAGCTCTTTTTTCCAGCGCACCAGGTTGCGGGTTCCTTCCAAAACTTTCTCCACGCTCCCTCCTGCTCTGTACTTCTCATAGCTCTCCTGGTCGAGCCCATCGAGCGAGATGATGATCCGGTCGAGGCCCGATTCAACCGTTTTCCGGGCAAAATTGTCGTTCAGAAAGTGCGCATTGGTGGAAGTGGCTGTGTAAATCCGCTTCCTGCGGGCATATTCTACCATCTTGAAAAACAACGGATTCAGAAAAGGTTCCCCCTGGAAATAGAGGATCAGGTAAAAAAGTCCGGGAGAGAGCTGATCGATAATATCGCGGTACAGCTGCAGGCTCAGGGCGCCCGTCGGACGTGTAAACTGCCGCAGGCCCGACGGGCATTCGGGGCAGCGGAGATTGCAAGAGGTGGTCGGTTCGATGGAAACGGTAAACGGTTTGCCGCGATGACGGACTTTCCCGGTCGTCCGGGCAGCATAATAGGAAAAATACAACAGAAGCAGGTTGGCCATCCTCCGCGGCGTGATCCGGGAAAGGAGCGAGAATGTATCTGAAAAACGGGAAACCAAGACCGGACGACTATTTCTTCTTCGTTTTGGAAAACCGTTCCTGCAGCAGCGTTACGGTGATATAGCCCAGCTTGAATGCCAGTCCCGGGCCGGAAAACAGGTTCTCCTTCAGCTTCTCTTTCAGCGCTTCGCCGGTGATATTGTCGCGCACCTCTTTAAAGCTCAGTTTGATCGCCTGTTCCTGCTGCCTGATCCGGCCGAGTTGAAAAGCTTTCAGGCGTTCGATATCACGGTACTCGTTCTTCTTTTCCATTTTCCTTTTCAATGAATTTATTCAACTCAAGCTGTTCCAGAATAAGCCGGGTAAATGGCCTGATAATCAATGCCCTTCTAAAAACATAAACCAGTACGGCCAGGAGAATATAAAAACCGGCGACGATAAGAAACCCGACCGACCACATGCCGGTTTTCTCCCCGAACCAATAGGCAAAGGCAAACGAACCGAAGAAAACGGCGAAAAAGACGATCCAGAAGAGGATGATAAACAACGTCAGGCTCGAAAAGAAGCGGATCAGGTAATCGGCTACCTGCAGCTTGACGTAATCGATCCGCATGTTAACATAAGACTTCAGTTGCTCCATCAGATCGAGCACCAGTTCAGTCAGTCCTGTTTCGTTGGGATTCCTGGTCATTATTCCTTAGTCTTTATTCACTATTCACTTTTCCCTTTTGCCTTTTCCCTGCCTTCGCCTTCTCCGGCTCCATGTCGTCCATCAGATCGCTCAGGCCGAGGTTGTATTCGTCGGAAAGGTCTTTGACCTTCTTCTTCAGGTTCTTACGGGTTTCGCTGCCTTTGTCGGGCGCCAGGAGGATGCCGGCAAGAGCGCCGGCAGCGGCGCCGGCCAGGAAACCGAGCAAAAAGTTAGATACCCCTTTTTTCATCGCTCAAATATTTTCGGTTAATTTATCAATCAGTTTAAATCCGCTCAGGAACTCCTTTGCCACGATCCGCAGAACGGTATAGCCCGGCACAGCGAGGATCATCCCGGGAATGCCGGCGAGGCTTCCCGCCATCAGGATCACGATGAATATTTCGATCGGATGGGCGTTGACGCTCCGCGAGTAGATCACCGGTTGCAATACCCAGTTATCGATCAGGTTGGCGACGGAAAAGACGGCCACCACGATCAGGGCGGTATTCAGGGCATTATCATACATTCCCAGGCTCAAATCAGCCGAAATGCCAAGGATGGCCCCGATAGTGGCCCCGATGATCGGCCCCAGGTAAGGGATCACGTTCATCAACCCTCCGATAAAACCGATGAATACGGCATTTTTTATCCCGAATAAAGATAATCCTATGGAGATCAGGATCATCATGATCAGCAACTCCGATACCAGCCCGATAAAATACCGCGACAGCATGGTCTTGGTCTTGTGTAAAATATTCTTCACCTCCTCCTGGAATTTATCCGGTGTGAAGAGCAGTATCCCGTTGCGGAGAAGCTGCCGGTCGCGCAGGAAAAAGAATGCAAGGAAGAGTACGGAAAAGATCCCGATGAACACCTGGGTCGTAGCGCCGACGAGCTTTTCGATGATGTTGCTGATGTCGGTCACTTTGATTACCGACCGGATCTGCTGGTCGAGCAGGCTCTGCAGGGTCTGGTCGGTGCCGATGAGGTCGTAGGAGAGCAACAGCCGCTGCATCTTGTCGATCACATCGGCAAAGTATTTCACTACTTCGTCCACGTTGATCATGGAGATGATGTGGGCCTGGCGGGAGATCGCGGGGACGAAGAGGAAGACCAGCCCGGTCAGGAAACCGATGAGGACGACGATCGTGATGAGGGCGGCGATGGATTTGGGCATGGAGTAGCGCCCGATCCTGATCCTCGACAGGGCTTCGACCAGTGGCTGCCCGGTCAGTGAGATCACCCCGGCGGTGATGATGTACACAAGGATATTAAAGAAATACCAGGCCATGAAAAGGCCAAGGAGAACGCCGGTTGCGGCAACGATCACACGGTATTTCTGGCTCATCGGATCAATTCCTCGGTTAACAAAAATAAGAATATAATGCCGTTATTTCTTAAAAATAAAATAGACGGCGAGCACGAGAAACACAAATCCTATCAGGTGATTCATTTTGATCGTTTCATTTTTAAAGATGAGCAGGGTAAAGATCATAAAAACGACGAGGGTGATCACCTCCTGGATGACTTTTAGCTGTACCAGCGTGAACGGGCCGCCGAACCCCTGGTAACCGATCCGGTTGGCCGGTACCTGGAAACAGTATTCAAAAAAGGCAATGCCCCAGCTGATCAGGATGATGATGAACAGGCCCGTGCCGCCCGCTTTCGCCCCGTTGAACTTCAGGTGGCCGTACCAGGCCATGGTCATAAATGCATTCGACAGGATAAGCATCCCGATGGTTGTCAGACCTTTCATCGTAAAAATAATTTGATTCCGAATTATTTATTCATCTTCCGGTGAGATCTTCCCCCATGACTTTTCAGGACGAGCTCCCATCACAAAAGTAATTTCAGCCCCGTTTATAAGGTTTGAATGCGAAAAATAATTTTTATCATATTCATCTCCGTTAAGAATTATTTTTCGAATGAATATGTTTTCTTCGGATTGATTCTCAACTGAAATTCCGACCTTCCTACCATTTTCGAGGGTAATTTTGGCGGATACTACCAGCGGGCTGCCGATGGCATACTCTTCGCTGCCGGGGCATACGGGGTAAAAGCCGAGGGCGCTGAAGACATACCAGGCCGACATCTGGCCGCAGTCGTCGTTGCCGCAAAGCCCGTCAGGCGTATCGCCATACATCTCCCGCATGATCATCCTGACTTTTTCCTGCGTCTTCCAGGGTTTCCCGGCCCGGTTGTAGAGATACGGGATGTGATGGCCGGGCTCGTTGCCATGGACATAGCAGCCGATGATCCCGTCGCGCGTAATGTCTTCGGTATCCTTGAAGTTCTCATCCGGCAAGTGCATGATGAACAGCGAATCGAGGCGGGCGGTGAAACGTTCCGGGCCGCCCATCATGGTTATCATCTCGGGTATCCGGTGGGGCACATAAAGGCTGTAATTCCAGGCATTTCCCTCGATGAACCCCTGGCCGTGGGTGTTCAGCGGGTCGAACGGCGTTTTCCATTCGCCTGATGCCAGCCTGGGGCGCATAAAACCTATCTCTTTATCGTACACCTTCCTGAAATTCAGCGACCGTTCAGCGAACTGCTTTTCCACCTCCGCATTGCCTGTAATCCTTGCCAGTTGGGCTATGGTCCAGTCGTTGTAAGCGTATTCCAGTGTTTTTGATACGGAGGATGAGTTTTTATCTTCCGGAACATAACCCAATGTCTCATAATATTTTATACCGTCAAAGAGATCATACCCGGCTGTTTTTACACAAGCTTCGAGGGCGTGCAAACGGTCGAAATTCCCCACATTCTTGACCGCGGCATCGGCGATGACCGAAACGGCGTGATAACCGATCATGCACCAGTTTTCGTTGGCGTGGTGCGACCACACCGGGAGCATCGGGTGGACGCTCTGGTCGTAATGGGCCAGCATGGAGCGGATCATATCGCTGTTGCGGGAAGGCTGCACCAGGTTGAACAGCGGGTGCAGCGCGCGGTAGGTGTCCCAGAGCGAAAAGGTCGTGTAATTCGTGAACCCGTCGGCGACGTGGTTATTCTGGTCGAGACCGCGGTAGGCACCATCGACGTCCATGTAGATTGTCGGGCTAAGGAAGGTATGATAGAGAGCCGTGTAGAAGGTGGTCATGTCGGCCGGGGTCATCATTTCGACAGCGACCTTGCCGAGTTCTTTATTCCATTTCGCCTGGCTTTCATTGACTATCCTATCAAAATCCCAGTGAGGTATCTCCGTCTGCAGGTTTTTTAATGCACCTTCGGTGGATGTGGAGGATAGGGCGAATTTCACCCGTAAACTTTCGCCTTCGTGCAAAAGAAATCTGAAATACGCCCTGATCTTCTCCCCGGCCATCTCCGGGAAGTTCTTCGTTTCGTCGAATTTCCTGTAAAACCCGCGGTAAACGGCATTGTCGTATTTTCTGTGCCCGTATTCGACGACCGGATTATCGAAGGCCATGGCAAAATAGACTGTCCGGGTCCTGGCCCATCCGCTGGTTTGCCGGTAACCCGTGACGAGAGTGTCATTTTCCACCCGGATAAAGGTCCAGACATTTTTATCCTCGTAATTGTAAATGCCGTGGATCAGATCGAGGATAATGTTGGCGGTATCGTTTTTTGAAAAGGTATAACGATGGAAACCCACCCGCTCCGTAGCCGTCAGTTCTGCAAGAATGCCGTCGTCGTCGAGCCGCACCTTGTAGTAAGCCGGCTGCGCCATTTCGTTGGCGTGCGCATAGGCCGACCGGTAGCCGCTTTCGGGGTGGCTGGCCGTACCCGGGTTAAGCCGGGCCTTACCTGATGTCGGCATCACCAGGAAGTCGCCCAGGTCGGAATGGCCGGTGCCGCTGAAGTGGGTATGGCTGAAGCCCACGATAGTGGGATCATCGTACTGGTAGCCACTGCAGTAGGCATAGACCTCGCCATTGTATTTGCCCTCTTTCTCATAGCTGATCGTATCGGTATCGGGGCTGAGCTGTACCATGCCGAACGGCACGGTGGCGCCGGGAAAGGTGTGGCCCATGCGCTGGGTGCCGATAAGCGGATTGACGAAGCCGATGAGGTCTTGCTGGGAAAAAAGGTTCCCGGCAAAAGCCACAAATAACAGAGCTGTAAAACAGGTTTTCATTGGAATAAATGATAATTGTAAGTAATTGTTTGTTGTGTCGCGGTACTGATCCGAAAATTGATGGCTTGTCGATTCTCAGAACCGAATGTTGTATAAGCAAAGATTCATTTGCAAAGATAAAGTTCCATATTTAGCGGTGTTATCCTGCCGAATTTAAATATTTTCGAGGTGAGTTTTTCTGAAGAGGATGTCTCAAAAGGATTTAACCACAAAGGACACCAAGGAATTCACAAAGGCGCACAAAGGTATGCTAACTGATATTCAACCACTTAGTGTTCCTTCGTGATGTACTTTGTGCGCCTTCGCGGTTAATAAAAGGCCTTTTGAGACAGCCTCTTCGAGACTCCATCTCGTCATGTTGAGATGGAGTCTCAAAACTTTAGTCCTGAGATTGCTTTTTATATCAATCTTTCCTATATTTACTCCTTCTTTACCAATTAAAAATTATTAACCTCTAGTTCGCTGATTATGAAAATATTCGCCCCCCCCCGGAATTCTGATCCTGATGCTTCTGGTCCTTAGTTGTATGTTTTCCATTCCTGTTAAAGCGCAATCCAAAATATTTTTAGTAATGAAAAGTAAAATAATACAATTGATACTTTCCGTATTTCTAATATCTCAGATTGCCTATTCCCAGGAATGGCCGAAAATATACGGAGATAATTTCCATGCACTGGTAAATGACATGAATGAAACATACGATCAAGGGATCATATTATCAGGGTTTATTTATTTGCCTTATGGTTTCTGCCGGTATATATGGATCATCAAGACCGATATAAATGGAGATCTGCTTTGGTGGAAAAAGATCGGGGATTCTTCACACCAATATGGGCTGACCAGATCAGAAATAACAACTGATAATGGATTAATATTTAGTGGGGGCACAACTAAATATACAGGTGACTTTGATCCACTCTTTGTAAAAATGAATACCTGCGGGGAGGTTGAGTGGTGCAGAGTTTTATCAAGCCCTGGTTACAATTTGGCATTGGAAATAATTAATTTACCTGATAATACTTATATGGGGCTGCTGCAATATTACGGTGAAGGGGATACTTATGCCAGAAGTAATTTAATTAAATTGGATCAAATAGGAGAACCGGTCTGGATTCAGAAACTGGCCCAGGAGGATTCTACTATTATTAATGAAGAACTATATAATTTGCTATATTCATCGGATAGCAACATTATTATCTCAGGTGATAGGGGCCCCGGACAATTTGCCTACTGGATCAAAACCGATACTGCCGGAAATCAAATTTGGGATCTTAAATGGCAAGGTGGTTATGGTGGAGCCCGTCAGGTGATTGAAACTTCAAATCAAATGTTTTATAGCGCAGGTGGATTTGCTGGTCCGGGTTACCACATGACCCCTTCAATATTCAAATTTGACAACTCCGGGACAAAAATTTACCAGGAGTATTTGCTAGGAGATACTTTGGCAGGTGGTGGCGCGGAGCCTATGATTTTATATGGCGATACGTCACTTATCACCGGGATCCAATGGAGAACTTCAAATGATGTCGAAGATGGATACAGTGACATTCTTAAAACGGATACATTAGGTAATATTATCAATCGCCGCACGCTTATTCATTATAATAAATGCCCTAAAGCAATAATGCAATCAAGTGACAATAAAGTACTTGTAACAGGTAATTACATGCCATCCAATTATTGGGACATCTACCTATGGAAATTTAACACCAACCTCGAAGATGACACCCTCTACACCCAGCCACTCACATATGATAGCTTGTGTCCGTTTGAGATCCAATCGGATACGATGGACCTGGATTGCGACCTGTTTGTCAATATCGATGAACTGCCAACCCGGGAAGAGTATGAATCAACTGTAAAAATCTACCCGAATCCGGCAAGGGATTGGGTAGCGCTAACGCTGCCGGATGTGGTGGCTGAGGGGAAAGTGGAGATAGCGGTGTATGATGTGTTTGGAAGGGAGGTGGAGACCGGGAGAGGAGGAGACAAGGAGATGGAGGGACAAGGAGAGGTACCGGTGAACCGCATGCTTGTTTTGGATGTGTCGGGTTATCCGCCGGGGATGTATGTGGTGGTGGTAACGGATAGGAAAGGGAGGCGATATACGGGGAAAGTGATTGTGAGGTAATTATTCATGAGACTCCATCTGCTTTAAGCGAGATGGCATCTCATGGTACAACAAGCTCCTACGATTTAAAAACGATCATCTTCTCCCTCGTCATCTCGCGCATCGTATACGGTATTCCGCCCGTTCCGATCCCCGACTCGTCGCGGCCGCCGAATGGCATCCAGTCGACCCGGAAAGCGGTGTGATCGTTGATCATGACCGCCGAAGCGTTCAGCCGCTGCGCCGCTTCGAGAGCCGTGTTGATATTCTGTGTGAAAACAGCCGCCTGGAAAGCGTAACGCAGGCTATTGGCGCGCGCAACGGCATCACCCAGGTCGTCGAACGGATAAACACAGATCACCGGGCCGAAGACCTCCTCGCGGGAGACTTTTGCGGAATCGGGAGGAGCGAATAAAACGATTGGGCGATTGGGCGATTGGACGATTTGGCGATTGGGCGATTGGACGATTTGGCGATTTGGCGATTGGACGATTTGGCGATTTGGCGATTGGACGATTTGGCGATTTAAATCCGGATTGTTAATTGTCGAGTTTTGATTTGAGGTTGGATTTGCACTTTGAACTTTGATCCGCCAGCTGGCGGATGAACTTTGAACTAATTCCGCTCCGCTGCTTATGGCTTCTTCTACCCACTCCTGTACCCGCTGCGCTTCGCTTTCGGCAATCATGGGGCCGATGTCGGTGGCGGGATCGAGCGGGTCGCCAACGATTAATTTGTCCGCTTCTTCGGCCAGTTTCCCGGCCAGTTCGCGAGCTTTGGAGCGGTGGACAAACACCTTCTGAACGCTGACGCACACCTGGCCGGCGTGGTAGAACCCGCCTTTGGCAATGAGCGGAACGATCTCGTCGATGCCGGCCGTACCATCCACGATAACCGGCGCTACGCCGCCGTGCTCCAGGGCAAACCGTGTGCCGGGCGCCAGGAGGTTTTTCAGCTTCCAGCCGACTTCGTGCGAACCGATAAAGGTCATGTAGCCGATACGGTGATCGGCGGCAAGCTTTTCGGCCAGCTCGCGGCGGCAAACCAGCGCGGTGCACCAGCCGTCGGGTAATCCGCATCCTTTCAGCAACCTGACCAGGTTAAAGCACGAGACGGGTGTGGTCGACGCCGGCTTGACAATCACCGGGCAACCGGTAGCCAATGCCGGGATCACCTGGTGGACGACCAGGTTCAGCGGGTGGTTGAAGGCGCTGATGGCCAGCACCACCCCGATAGGCTCACGGGTGGTGAAGGCCAGCCGGTTGACCGACGCAGCCGTCATCCCCATCGGGATCTCCTCACCCCGCAGGTGGTACATTTCAGCCACCGCCAGCTTAACGCCGTTGATGGCCCGCAGCACCTCCACCTTCGAATCTTTGTACGGCTTCCCTCCTTCCTCCGCAGCCATCATTGTCAGCTCTTCCACCTGCGACTCCATCACGGTTGCGAGCTTCTCCAGTATCGCTATCCGCTGATATTTCGGCAGCCATTTCGACGGATCGCGGAACAACCCGTGAGCCACAGCGAGCGTCTTTTCAATCTCTTTATCATCCGCCAGGGGAAACTCCCGGATGAAATGCCGGTCGTACGGCGAGGTAACGGTTAGAATGTCAGGCATATAGAGGAGTTATAATTCCTCCACCAGGTCGGATATGATCTTAACCAGTCCTTTCTCGGCCTGGGAGGCGTAATACAATATTTTATCGATATCAACCGGTTCCAGGTGATCGGGGTCGCATTCGTCGGTGATGACGGAGATAGCCGCTACCGGTAGTTTCATATGGTTGGCCACGATCACCTCGGGAGTGGTCGACATACCCACGACGTCGGCGCCGATCCGGCTTAAGAACCGGTATTCAGCCCGGGTTTCGAGGTTCGGCCCGGTTACAGCAACGTAGACTCCTTTATGCAACGTGATCCCGTTCCTTCCGGCTATGGCGGTGATCTTCGCATTGATCTCCCTGGAATAGGCCTGGCTCATATCGGGAAACCGTGTACCCAGCTCATCGATATTCGGCCCGACAAGCGGATTCGGCAACAGGTTGATATGATCTTCGATCAGCATCAGCGAGCCCTTTTTGAAAGCCGGGTTCATCGAACCGCAGGCGTTGGAGACCAGCAGGCTGCTGATTCCCAGCATTTTCATGACCCGAATGGGAAAAGTTATCTGCTGCGTGGTATACCCTTCGTAAGCATGCGAACGGCCTTTCATCACCAGCACTTTTCTGCCGCGCAAGTTACCGTATATCAAAACTCCGTGGTGAAATTCGACAGTAGAAATGGGAAAGTGGGGAATATCCTCATAATCAATGGTTATCTCCACATCGATATGATCGGCCAGTTTGCCAAGCCCGGTGCCGAGGATTATTCCCACCTCGGGCGCCACCATCCCTTTTGACCTCAGGTATCCGGCCGCTTCTTTAATCTTCTCAAACATATTAAAACAATTGAGCGGGCGAAGTTAATCAAATTTTATGTGCCTGTTTAATAGGCCGCATTAGTGAATAATATCTATTTTTATCCCTTTCAAAATAAACTTATGCGAATCAAACTTATACTTATCCTGGTAGCCGCTATCACGGTCTTATTTAATAATCTTCAAGCCCAGGTAGAAAAGCCGCAGGAGACCTACATCCTACGGCCGCTTTCTGCGGCAGATGAGGCGCAACTGATGTCGCTTCCGGAGCTGAAACCGCCCGCAGGATTTGAAAACCGCGACCTGCCATACATGGTCGACAATTCTACACAAATTTATATGCGGCCCGCATACCAGCAGGCAGGACTCAGCTGCGGACAAGCATCGTGTATCGGGTACAATTTCACTTACGAGATGGCCCGGGAACGGGATCTTGACGCAAGCCTGCTGCAAAACCAGTATCCCACGCATTTTGCCTGGAACTTCATGAACGGCGGCGAAGGCTGGTATGGCGTGAGTTACCTGCACAGTATCCAGATCCTGAAAGAATACGGGATGATGAACGCAGTGGATTACGGCGGCTCTTTATCATACGGCGGAGCATCCCGCTTCCTGTCGGGCTACAACGAATACTACAACGGCATGCACAACCGGATCACGAATGCATACCAGATCCAGGTAGGCACGCCGGAAGGGCTGCTGGTGCTCAAACACTGGCTGCACAACCACCTGGAGGGTTCCAATGCCGGAGGTCTTGCCAGCTTTTATGCCCAGCACATGGCCGTCACAACCATGCTGCCCTGGGGAACGCCCGAGGCAGGCAAATATGTGCTGACCTATTTCGGGGGAAGCGCCAACCATGCCATGACTATCGTCGGTTACAACGACAGCATCCGCTGGGACTACAACAGCGACGGGCTGTACACGAATAACATCGACATCAACGGGGATGGGACGGTAAACATGAAAGACTGGGAGATCGGAGGATTCAAGATGGTGCAGAGTTACGGCGGTGTCCCGAACTGGGGCGACCAGGGATTTGCTTACATGATGTACAAAACCGTGGCCGATAACCTGGGCAGCGGCGGTATCTGGAACCATTGCGTCCATGTGCTTGACGTCAAAGAGACCCTCGACCCGAAACTGACGGCAAAGATCATCCTGAAGCACGACCGCCGGGAACGGATAAAAGTTCTGGCCGGTATTGCCAATAACGTCGGTGCACAAAAACCCGAGCACCAACTGGGCTTCCCGATCTATGACTACCAGGGCGGCAACCGGTACATGCAGGGAGGCACCACCGAAGCCGACAAGACCATCGAAATCGGGCTCGACCTGTCGAAACTCTTAAGTTATTCCGATATCGGCGATCCGGTGAAGATTTACCTCCAGGTTGTCGAGAATGATCCCGACAATGCCAATACAGGCGAGGTCATCCATTTTTCCATTTTCGATCACACGGCAGGCGGCTCCCAGGTCGTTTGTGCGCAGACGAATGTGCCGCTGGTAAACGATGATACGACAACGCTTTATCTGAACCACACCTTTAATTTCGACCGTGTTCACATTATCGACGAAACGATCCCGCCGGCCCCGGAGGGAGAATATTACAGCCATCAGTTCACCGTGGCGGGCGGAACCCCCCCTTACATCTGGGAATTTGATAAAAGTTACGATGAGTCAGGCCAGCCGGCCTCTTTCCCGCAAATCACCGGAACACAATTGACGCCCAGCAACAGTTCCAGCGGGTACGTAACCCAGGCCATTCCGTTCTCCTTTCCTTTCTACGACAGCGCTTATTCCAGCATCACGCTGCATGTCGACGGTTACCTGATGTTCGATCAGCAGCTTTATCCTTTTCCTTATTACCAGGACGACAAGGTGTTGTTCAACATCACCCGCCACATCTCCCCTTTCCTGAATTACCACCAGGAGATCAATGCCGGCCAGGGGTGCGGCATCTGGTACGAAGGCAGCGCAGATTACGTGACTTTCCGCTGGAAAACGGCCCTGACCGAAAACCCGGCAATGACCTTCAACTATGCAGCCCGCCTCTATCCCGACGGGACCATAAAATTCTACTACGGCCAGATGAACGGCTGCGATATGTACCTCTGGATGGCCGGCGTCGGCGACGGAGATGGTTTCAACCACCAGGAGACAAGGTTATCCAACAAGCCTTCGGTCAATGCCAATAGCTCCACTACATTGGTCCCGTATGATTATCCGGATGAGATGACGTTGAGTGAAACAGGGCTTTTTTCGGGAACCCCTGAACAATCGTACGGCAATGAGCAGATCACATTCAAAGTAACCGATAACAACTTCATCCACACAAAAAAGACATTTACATTCACCTCCACCGGAATAATCGTCAGTGATTCCGTCATTTCGGGCGGTGATCCCGTTATCGCGTTCAGCGAAACCGCCAATATGAGCATCTCGGTGCTGAACCTGAAGCCGGAGACCATTCCCGATGCGGTCATGACCATCACCATCGATGATCCTTACATCACCGTTACCGACAATACGGAAAACCTGGGCGACCTGCTGTTCAACCTGCCACGGAATATCCTCAACGCCTTCCAGTTTACCGTCGCCAGCGATATTCCCAACGAGCGCCTGATCACTGTTGAAACCACGATCACTTCTGACACAAACGTCTGGATCAGCGAATTGTACCATTATGCCTATGCTCCCGTCGTAACAGCCGAGAACGTAGAAGTAAACGATGATAATGGCAGGCTGGATGCCGGCGAAACCTCCGATATCGTAGTTTCCTACCTGAACACGGGAGGCGTAGAGCTTACCAGTGTCAATACATTGCTGACGACGACCGATCCGATGGTCATTATCAACCAGCCGGTCGGTAATATCCCGTTGCTGGAAGTCGGAATCCTGGCCAATCTCAGTTACAACGTCTTCGTTTCGCCCGATTGCCTGCCGGGCCACGAAATCGAATTTGCGCTGAATATCAGCGGTGACGGTAACTATACGACTACCGACACATTCTCACTGGTTGTCGGATTATACAGCGAAAACTTTGAATCCGGCGATATGGAGTTGTTCACCTGGGGGCACGAAGGCGACGGGCAGTGGAGGACAGATACCTATGCCCCGTACGAGGGTGCATTCGCAGCCCGCTCGGGCAATATTACACACAATCAGGAGTCGGTGATGGTCATCGATATGGATTATCTGACCGATGGTGTCATCAGTTTTTACCAGCGGACCAGTTGTGAAGGGGATACGACTTCCGCCGATAATTATGATTACCTGAGTTTTAAAATTGATGGAAATGAGATGGAGAGATGGGATGGCGAAACGGGTTGGTCGTATGCAGAATTTCCCGTCACGGAAGGCTTTCACCGGTTCGAATGGATTTATCATAAAGATCATAACACCAATTACCGGATGGATGCTGCGTGGGTTGACCTGATCTCGTTTGCATCGTCGGTCAATTGCTCACCCGGCTTGCAATTCAGCCCCTCATCGGTCGATTTCCTGCTCCGGACGGGTGAGACCGAAACGAAATCGCTGGCTTTGTCGAATCCGGCCTCAGGGCCGTTGAATTTCACGGCCGACATAGCGGGAATACAGCCTTCCGTGGTGAAAGACGGAAAAGGCAACCGGAATATCGAAGGTTCGTACCTGGTCACAGACCATGACCGGTTCCATGCGGGCCAGGAATATGTATGGAATTTCAGGACCTACAACGCGGGCAACGACAATGAATGGATCAAGCAGATTTACGTTACTTTCCCGCAGGGTGTGATGCTGGTAGCCGCTTCTGATTTCGTCGGCGGCTCAGGCGGCCCGATGGTTTTCCAGGGGCCTTTCGGCAATGGTGTGACAGCCCACTGGTTTGGCGAAGATGCCAACGGCTGGGGCGTCGTCCATATGGGCGAACTGGCCGCCAGCGATGTGTCGGTGGTGCCCGCTGATAACCTGCTGACCGATGTCCAGGTCTACTATGAAGTCCAGGGCGAGGTGTACGGCAGTCCGCCCCACACCGTTACGGGAAACATCACCCTCCGCAACCTGGGCCCTGTGGTACCCTGGCTGAGCATCGACAATCCCGAAGGGTTGCTGGAAGGAGAAAGTGTTGATTCGCTACGGGTAACGGTGGATGCCACCGGGATGGATGACGGCGAGTACCATGCCTGGCTTTACCTTGAAGATAATTTCAACGGTGCGTTTGTCATCCCGGTGAAAATGACGATCGATACGCATATGGGAGAAGATAAAGCGTCATCCGACAGAGATTCATTCAGCCTTGAAGCTGTCCCCAACCCGTACCGTCATCATACCCAAATTAATTTTAAACCTGTAGGAACAGGCAATCTGATCGTTGAAATATACAATTCAGTCGGAATCCAGGTTATGGCAAAGGAAATTCCCAACGATGGCAGTCAGCGGATTGAGTTTCTATGGAATGGCGAAGACGCATCAGGAAACCGGGTGCCAAAAGGCGTTTATACGATCCGTGCCGGGAACAGTGAATATTCAGGCTTTGTCAAAGTGATTAAACTGGATTAGGAATAGTTATGGAAGAAAACATTAAAGCCTTGGCACTGCAATGGGCTGAAGCGCTTGCGACGATGGATCCGGAAAAAGTCATCCGGAAGTACCACCCCGACGGATCGCTGTGGGGGACCTTTGCCAACGAAATACATCATAAACCGGAGGTGATCCGGGATTATTTCACAGAGCTATTCGATGGCAAAGAGAACCTGCGTTGTGATTTTACAGATGGTTTTGTCCGTCTTTACGGCGATTTTGCATTTTATTCCGGAAGCTACCGATTTTCATGGCATTACAAAGGTGATCCACAGCACAGGGATGCCCGTTTTTCATTTGTTTACAAACGGGAGAACGGGCAATGGCTGATCATGGAGCACCATTCGTCGGTATTTCCGGGGTAGCTGAAATTTAGATATTACAGGCCGATATGGTTTTCAGCAGCACCCTATTCCTTCTTTATTTCCTGCCGGTTTTCCTGGGCATCTACTTCTTGCTGCCCAACAAACTGAGGAACCTGTGGCTGCTCGTCGCCAGCGTCCTCTTTTATTCCTGGGGCGCCCCCGATTTTATCTTTATCGTCCTCGGATCGATCCTGGCCGATTTCTACCTGGTAAAATATATCCACCGGGCCGGCCTGAAGCGGAAAAGATGGCTCACCGCCATCTCCATCGTGATGAATGTCGGGCTGCTGGCTTATTTCAAATACGCCAATTTCTTTGTCGATAACCTGAACAGTCTGCTTACAGGACTGGGAATGACGCAGTTGCACTGGACCGCTATCGCCCTGCCAATCGGAATTTCTTTCTTCACCTTCCAGAAAATCACCTACACGGTGGATGTTTACCGGAAGGTTCACGCGCCACTGAAAAAGATCACCGATTACGCCATGTACATCCTGATGTTTCCCCACCTGATCGCGGGGCCGATCGTCAGGTTCAACCTGGTCGCCGACCAGATCGAAGACCGGCGTTATAATGAAACGATCGGGAACCGGGTCAACGGGCTGTTCCGCTTTGTGATCGGGCTGTCGAAGAAGGTGCTGATAGCCAATGTCCTGGGCACCGAAGCCGACAAGATCTTTGCCATGGACCCCTCCACGTTCGGCGCAGCACAGGCCTGGACCGGCATCATCGCCTATGCCTTCCAGATCTATTTCGATTTCTCCGGCTACTCCGATATGGCGATCGGCCTGGCCCTCATGATCGGCTTCAACTTTCCCGAAAATTTCAACAACCCGTATATTTCACAGAATATCACCGAGTTCTGGCGCCGCTGGCATATGACGCTCGGCCGGTTTATGCGGGAATACCTGTATATCCCGCTGGGCGGCAATCGTGTCAGCGCTGCCCGCCTCTACCTGAACCTCTGGATCGTATTCTTCCTTTCCGGCCTCTGGCACGGAGCCGCGTGGAATTTCGTGGCCTGGGGCGCTTTTCACGGCCTCTTCCTGGTAGCCGACCGGGTCTTCCTGATCAAATGGCTCACGAAAGCAGGCAAATACCCCGCTGTAGCCATCACTTTCTTCATCTCCCTGATCGGATGGGTCCTGTTCAGATCAGAAACCCTCGGCTATGCCATGAGATTCCTGCGGTCGATGTTCACCTTCGGCAGCGATTTCGGAGGTGTCGCGCTGAACAACAAGTTCATCGTGATCCTTGTCATTGCTGTTATCTTTTCGTTCATCGGTATTTTCAAAGGAAATGAAGCCTGGCAGGAGCGGATCTTGAGGGGGCAGGGAAGCAATAGGATTTGGAGATTTGGGGATTGGGGGATTAGAATGATCTTTAGTTTGTTATTCCTATTATTGTGCCTGGCGGCGATCAGTTCTTCGGGTTTTAATCCATTCATTTATTTCAGGTTCTGATGAAGAAGGCGTTACCCCATATCCTTTTTGCGGTGATCCTCCTGATCGCGTTGCTGCCGGCGGCCCAGATGAGATGGAGTCTCATTGAGGAAAAACCGCTCAACGGCGCCTTTGAACTGGCCGAAAAACCTGTCCTGTCCTATGAAAACTGGATGTCGGGCGATTTCCAGATGCAAACTGAAAAATACCTGAAAGACCACTCCGGCTTCCGGAACTTTTTAATCAGGCTGCAAAACCAGCTCGATTTCACCCTGTTTAAACAAGCCAATGCCGAAGGGGCCACTGTCGGTAAAAAAGGGCAGCTCTTCGAATATGATTACATCCGATCCTGGCTGGCGCTGGATTATCCCGGCGATTCGTTCCTGGAAAAGAAGCTGCAACGGGCCCGTTTTGTCCAGGATTACCTGAAAAGGGAAAAAGGGATCGACCTGGTCGTGGTTTTCGAACCGGGCAAAGCCTCCTACTATCCCGAATATCTTCCATCATCTTACAAAAAACAAAAAAAAGGCCCCTCTACCTACGATTACTTTGTGAAAAAAGCAAAGGAGACGGGGATTGATTATATCGACCTGCAGCAGTATTTCCTGGAGCTGAAAGATACCAGCCGGTACCCGCTTTTTCCAGCGTACGGGACACATTGGAGCGTCTATGGGATGAAATTTGCCGCCGACAGCCTCCTCCGGCTGATCGGGAAACGGAGAAACCTGGACCTGACCGATGTCAGGTTAACCGGTATCGAAACCTCGACCCTACCAAGGGATACAGATGACGATGTACTGAAAACGATGAACCTCCTCTGCCCGATGCAGGGCGAAGAACTGGCCTATCCCCTCCTGGCGTTCGATACGCTGAATCCCGGCGAAAAACCTATGGTGCTGGTGGTGGCCGACAGTTATTACTGGAATATCTTCAATACCCGGATCCCGAAATATATTTTTGCCAACGAAGCGTTCTGGTACTTCAACGCCCTGGTTTACCCGGATCATTACAACAGGCCAACCTTTACGAAAGATCTGGACCTCAAAGCGGAAATTGAAAAGCAGGACATCATCTTCCTGATGATCACCGAAAGGTTTGTGCACAAATTCGACTGGCGGTTCACCGACCAGCTTTATGAGCTTTATGCACCGCAAGGGCTCTCCGATCCGGTGTACGACAAGATCAACAACATTATGACGGTTGAGGAGTGGTTTGAAAAAATGATCACCAAAGCGGGATATAAGCATGCGACACTGGAAGAGATCCTGATCGATGAAGGGAAATACCTGTATCATATGTCGGATACGGCCGGTTTCATGATCCGGTATGGCGAAGAATATTTCCGCAAGATGATCTCCGGTGACCGGAAATGGATGGGGCATATCGAAGAAAAGGCGGCCCGGCGGGGCATTCCGGTGGAGGATATGCTGGTAGAGGATGCTTTGTTTGTTTTTAAAGAAAAGCATCCGGAATTGTATAAGCTGAACCGCAGCCTTGAATCCGTGAGAAAACACATTTTAGCCAATCCCGACACCCTGGCCTTACTACGCGAAGAAGCCCGGAATTACCATTTTGATCCCGATCTCTATCTTCAGCACAGGGCCTGGGAAATCGTTCACCGGGATGAAGTGGCCAAAACGGAAAGGGCCATCCGGCAATATGCCCCCTGGCTGGAGGACGTGGCACGCAAGGCACTGGAAAACGGGATCAGTGTCGACGAAATGATCCGGCTGGATGCCGAATATATGTGGAAAGAGCGATTACGATCGGTTGGTTTTAAGGAAAAATAGTTTACTTTTGCACAAAATTTCAAAATCCTTTACTAAATCCAGATTATATGCCTACTACCGCTGATTTCAGGAATGGCTTGTGCATCGATTTCAATAATGACCTCTGGTCGATCGTTGAGTTTCAACATGTGAAACCCGGCAAGGGAGGCGCGTTTGTGAGAACGAAGCTGAAAAACCTCCGCGACGGCAGGGTGCTCGAAAACACCTTTATCGCCGGTGTAAAGATCAACATCGTCAGGATCGAAAGACGTCCTCACCAGTATCTCTACAATGACGGCGAATCCTACTATTTCATGAATGCCGACACCTTCGAGCAGGTGTTTGTAGAGAAGAAACTGCTGGAAGCCGCCGACCTCCTGAAAGAAGGGGTAACTGTCGATTTGATCTTCCATTCCGAATCGGAAACGGTTTTGCAATGCGAAATGCCCACTACGGTTACGCTCGAAGTGACCTATACCGAACCGGGAGAAAAAGGGAATACAGCCACTAACACCCTGAAGGAAGCCAAGGTGGAAACCGGCGCCCTGGTAAGAGTTCCCCTGTTCATCAATACCGGCGACAGGATCAAGGTCGATACCAGGACCTATCGCTACGCTGAACGGGCAAAAGACTGATAATATGATCTTCTCCCGTCCCTATACCCTGAAAGAAATTGCCGATCTGCTCGGCGCAAAGTACGATGGCGATCCGTCGTTCGAAATTACCGGGATCAACGAGATCCACATGGTGGAGCCGGGCGATCTGACCTTTGTCGACCACCCCAAGTATTATGATAAAGCGTTGAATTCCAAAGCCACCACCATCCTGATCAACAAAGAGGTAGCATGCCCGGAAGGAAAAGCGCTGATCATCTCCGATGATCCCTTCCGCGATTATGTCTGGCTGGCGAAACATTTCAGGCCGTTTGTGGCATCATCCGCAGCCATAAGCCCCACTGCCGAAATCGGCGAGGGTACGGTCATTCAGCCCGGAGTCTTTATCGGGAACCACGTAAAGATCGGAAAGAACTGTATCATCCATTCCAATGTCAGCATTTACGATCACAGTATCATCGGCGATGAGGTGATCATCCATGCTAACAGTGTTATCGGGGCCGATGCCTATTATTTTCAGAAGAAGCCGGCCGGTTACCGTAAAATGGAGTCGTGCGGCCGGGTAGTGATCAAAGACCGGGTGGAGATCGGCGCCCTGTGTTCCATAGACAAAGGTGTATCGGCCGATACGATCATTGATGAGGGGACCAAATTCGACAACCATGTCCAGGTCGGTCACGACACCTACATCGGCAAGCACTGCCTGATCGGGGCCCATTGCGCCATAGCCGGCGTAACGAAAATTGAAGACGAAGTGATCCTCTGGGGACGTGTTGCAGTCAACAAAGATCTGGTCATCGGCAAAGGGGCCGTTATCCTGGCTACATCGGCTGTCGACAAGTCCATTGAAGGCGGCGGGAAAACCTATTTCGGAGCGCCGGCCGAGGAAGCCCGCAAAAAATGGCGCGAGATGGTCTACCTGAGGCAGTTGCCGGAATTGTTCGAAAAAGTTCTGGGTAAACAATAGGCATTCTCACTAAAGGGCTACCATATTGTTCTCCCTGGCGGGAGAAATTTGAAGATTTGGCGATTTGGCGATTTGAGGATTTACCCGTTAGACTTCCAAACTAAATCGAAAATGCCGAATGCAGAATCGGGTAATGTTATTATCCAACGACCATCATCTTACCACAAACTTACCACTTCCCAAATAATCGCCCCCGCTTTTCAGAACCGCAATGTACACCCCCGGCGGATAACTTTCCACATTGATCTGTACCTGGTCCTGCTTGCCAGGAACCTTTATCTCAGCGACTTCCCGTCCGAAAACATCGTAAACAGATAAAATATAATCCCTCTCCGAATTTAAAATTGAGAATTTAAAATTCAAAATTTCCCCGCAGGGGACAGGCCACACCTCCAACCCTCCACGCCCCCACGCCTCCACGCCTCCCTGCCCCCCTGCCTCCACGCCAACAATCACCCCGCAATCATCCGGCACAATCGTATCTGATACAATCTGGTAAGGGCAAAGACTATCATATACAAACGGACGGGTGTAAAAGGTGTCTTGTTCAAGATCCTGGGTTAGTTTAAAGAGATAAGTATCAAAATCCCCATCTTCTTCAATGGTATTGTAGAACAACAGTTTACCATCATGCGTGACAGCTGTTTTTGCAAGCCACCCGGTGTTGAGTAATGTTAGCGAGTTTTTTAAAATCCCCAATGTATCAAAAACAACCGCTCTTGACTGTGGTTCATCCTCAGAATAAAACCAACTTGTTCCGCCTGCTAATAATGAATCATTTATAAATGCAGCCGAGAAGAGTGTACCAGATTTATAATCCTCATTTACTAAATCATATACACCCAGTACATTTCCTTGTAGGTCAATTTTAACCAGTGCTGATCGTTTAGCATAAAGCGTATCGAAATGATAGTAATGGCTGATACAGGAATAATAATAGGTTCCAGATGGATTCAAAATGGTTTGCCAGGCTTTACCTCCCATATCGGCCGTTTCACTGTGTAAGACAACTTCCCATTCTAAATTTCCAAGGGAATCAGTTTTTACAAAATAGGGATGCAGCCAGGAAAGACCTGGATTATTCGGATCAGGGTAGTAACAGTAGCCAGTCATTAAAAAACCAGAATCAGGTGTTAATAATAGATTAAATATATTTTCCTCCTGAATTCCCGGGTCCTGGCTTTGATAATATTGCTGCCATACTAAATCTCCATCGGTGGAAAATCGTAATATGCCTGTACTGTTTATAAATAATGGATGAAATGCATTAATGACCACTGCAGCACAACCGCCATCGTGAGTACACACTATGTCAGTATAAAAATCGTAATTGCTGGTTGTCATTAAGGTTCTGCACCATTCTTTTTCGCCACAGGCATTCAATTTCATGATCAGTGCATCTGTTTTACCATCCAGGGTAACGCTACCACATAAGAAAATCTCACCGTTTTCATTTTGACTTATCCGGTCAGTATTAATCCGGTTATAATTGCCCATTATCTTTCTCTCCCATCGTACATCTCCATTGATATCCGTTTTAATTAACCAGGTGAATTGATAATTGGGAATAATTCTACCGGTCAATAAATATCCATTATCATATGCAATTTGAATATTATGACCAGCAGCATTATATGTTTCGAGGTACTGATGCACCCATCTGGATTGTCCGCTGATTTCATTCAATATTAAAATCAGCGCAGCTATGAACAAAATAGATGATCTCATCTATATTTATCTCAGGATAATTATTTTTAAAGCCTCAATACTTGAATTATCATTTATAAGCCTTAAAGTATAAGGTGAAGAGGGTAGCGACGCAGTTGAGATAAAAGCTTGATTCTCAGTACCGGGAAGATTTTGACAAATCAATACTTTCCCTTCGGGATTAATTATTTCTATATCAAAGTTACCTTGCAAACCGGTTAAATCATATGATACAATAATATAATCTTTTGCGGGATTAGGGAAAACCTTTAACTTTTGATCGCTGTTAAAATGATTCCGTTTTTTCTCCGGAAACACCCGCGATGATTTGAGCTCATCTGCTAAATAAATTGGTTCCTGGTATTCTGCCAAACCGGCTGCCACAAGGATATTTCGGGCAAGCATACCCGGAACAGATTTTGATGCAGCCAGGGCAAATAGCTGACTAGCCGTAAGAGAATCCAAGTTAATTGTACCGTTATTTAATGACCAGAGAAGAGACAACAAAACCGAATATTCGTCAAATTCAAAAGATTCATCCGGAGATAATTCATTTAGTTGAGGAATTGAATTCAACGTGCTGAAACAATTCGAAGAGTCTCCTTTATGAAGATAAAGAAAAGCTAATTTGTATTTAGCAGAAGGATCGGTTTCACATTCCCAGAGGCTGATCAGGCTATCCTGAGATCCCTGGAAATCAAGGGTGTCAAGTTTATATAACGACTCGAGTTTTCTAAGAGAGTTGTACTTTTTTGTTTGATGAGCAGCTAATTTATCCTGCAAAACTTCAAGATTGCCTTGAACGATTCTTCCTTCCAGGATTTCTTCAAGCATCTCGTCAGGCATCGGATCCAATCTTTCGTCTACTTTTTCCAGAATTTCAGAGGATTTGGCGGACTGTGGATTTGCTACAAGAACATCCCTGATCAGCGCATTAGGCAGGACATTTTCTTTGTAGATTGCCGACTTCATAACGGTATCTGATAAATATGGTGATTCATCCAGTAGCTGTTGACGGATCTCATATGCTTCATCAGTTGTGCTGTTATAAACGTCTAAATTCAGGCTATATGTATCTCCGCCATCCTTAAGTTCCTGAATACTATCATAATAAATGACTATCTGTTCGTTTTCAGAATTAATCGTATTCCTTTCTAAACTCAGATTTAAACTTCCTCCTCCGAAATTGGACGGGCATGCATGATCTTCATTTACATAATCGGCATCTTCTTGTGTTAGATGCACCATTTCCTCTGAACGTGGCCTTGGCACTAAAATTACACCTGTAGGAAACGGTGGTTGATGATGGTGATAATCGATGAGATTGCAATTTTCGTGGTTGAAATAATTGAAAGTCTCAGGAAATTCATCAACATCCGTAAACGTATTGCCTGCCGGAGCGGTGTCGGAGCCGCCTGCTCCCTGCATCGATGCGATTCCCATTTCACGTCCCTGCAGCCAGTTGCCGTATCCGTCGTTTTCGGGAATAACGTGGATATCGCTTGTGCAGGTTTCGAAATTGTTGCACTTCAGGCAAAGCCCGGCGCCTTCTTCATCGCGGTTAATGCCATAAGCCACAATGCCGTAATCCAGGTTCTTAAAGTCGTTCCTGTATACCTCGTTCGGGTCTTTTCCCGAGTTGCTGATGTACATGCCAATGGATCCGATACCGGATTTTTTCTCCTCAAAATAGTTTTCCTCAATGGTATAGCCAGTCGAATATTCGATATAAAGTCCGTATTTGTATGGTTCCATGGGGATCGTCATACCGGCGATATCAAATTTGTTGCTCACCACGCGGGCGTTATCCATTTCACCAATAAAGATACTATATTGATTGGTATAAAAATCGGAATTTAAAACGGAAATGGTCCTGGGATGTGAACCGGTACCAAAAGCCCGGATACCGTAATAGAGATTGCTGAAAACACTCGGTTTGGAATCATTGCACGGGATGCTGTAATTCAGGCAGAGTTCATCGACCGTGTAAGTCGAATTATAACTGGTGATGCCGTTTCCTTTCTGAGAGCCTGTGAAGGCATCTCCGGTTGAGTTGATAAACATGTTTCCACGGAGCAGGATGCCGTTGATCCCATTGATGACGAGAAAAGCCTCGGGATATCCGGCCTGATCCGGCAGCGATCCGTTGGTTTCAAACCTGCAGTTTTTGATATAACCGAGATTGTCCATCCCAATACCCGGATCGTATGGGTTAAAATTCTGATAAGGATAGAACCGTATACCGCATACATTATTAAGAAACGATGCGTCTTTGCAATAAACCAATCCTCCTGAATAATATGGATCTGGCGATCCACCCTGCATTTTGGTGGTTGCTATTGCGGTATGTGCATTTTCAATGGCTGCATTGCCATATAATTCAACACAACCGGGAATGAAAACAGGATCGTACTGACTCTTGTCCGTATACCCCCAAACCTCGATCCCCTTCCAGCTACCTTTGCAGGCAGAGGTAATTATGCCGCCGTCTAATTCAAGTTTAGCCCCACGTTCCACGATAATCCTGGAGTTGTCGGGCATGGCAACCCGGCCCAGGATGGTAAGTTTTCTACCGGATTTAATAATGATATCGCTCTCCATCACGCGGTAATCATCCCAGTATTCATCCGCCTGGGAAATTTCAACCGGGTTGTTCGGATCGTAATTGCATACGGGTTGTTCATAAACGGCATTGTTGAATGAATTGAACCGGTATAGCGGCCATTGGTCGTGCCCTGTCTCGCCTTGTGTTTTCCATACATTGGCATAACAATCATATACGGCGACGATTTCATTCAAGCCGTCATGGTTCACGTCACCAATCGCCGGGGTGGCGTAAATCCCATCTACGGTAAGGGGCCATCCCTGTACGGCAGTTCCATCGGTATTGAAAGCATAAATAAAACCCGCTCCTCCCTGTTTGGAGGTGATGATAATCTCATTTTCATAATCTGAATCCACGTTAGCAACGAGGGGAGCCATTGACTGGCATTCCAGGCCTTCAACCGTGATGGGAAAATGCCAATTGAATGCAGTGCCGGTTGCTTTCCAGGCGTAGATTTTTCCTGCAGCGGCGGTGATAATTTCAACTATGCCGTCATGATCTAAGTCTGCTGCTGTAAGAGCAGGGTAATTTGCCAGTTCATTATCCGTAAGTTCAATTACATGTCCTTGTTGGTTTTCATCCCAATTACTTACACAGGTGCCGTCGTGGTTCAATACCAGGACTTTAGCCGTATTGATATCATCAACAGAATATGAAGCCATGATAATAATCTCGGGATTAGCGGTCTGGTCGATCTCAGCTACTACCGGGCAACAATCCAACCCAGTTAGATTGGTTGTATTATTGGGAATATAAAATGCTTCGTCCTCCTCAATATAATAGCTTCCATCACTGTTAAAAACATAAATGCCGTTATGTTCTATGGTCATATTGGCCTTGCATCCCACGATGATTTCCTTGCTCAGGTCACCATCCAGATCTGCTGCAACAGGTATTCCAAAAGTTATGACTTCATCTTTATCATCGGGATCAGGGGTAATGGTACGAGGAACATCAGTGGGCCAGTCTGCATAACTTGATCCGTTCGAAGTATTTCTGACTTCTACTTCACCTTCCCACATCTCCGCGGCAATTATTTTCACATCTTCATTTGGTGTATCAGTTAATTTGGCAGCTACCAAAGCGCTTTTAACTGCTTGACCAGGAAGTGATATTTGCCAGATATTGTCAGGATTATCATCCTCATTCGCGTCGCCCGCAGAATAGAGTCGCAATAGTTTAGAATTATTTGGAGGAGGATCCTGAGCGCCATAAGTTGTTGCAAATACAACCTCTCCATAGCTGTCGTCATTATTTATTTCTCCAACTATTGGTGTAGCTTTCATTCCTGCATTTTCAAAATTGACAAAACCAGCATATATATCTGTGTTATTATCAATGTCATAAAGTTCTGTCCCATCAGAGTTGAAGGCATACAATGCGCTTTTATTGCAATATTCATCATATCGGTCATCTATCGGGAAGAATATTTCAAGTTCCGGATTATCACCATTTTCACCGGGGATCGCATTATATAGAATCGGTGAGCCTTCGGATCGATGGCCATTCTCGGGCAGGAATACAGGCCAGGGCTCCAGGGGCAAATTAGCCGTCCAGGCTTTGAATGCCGGTGAGAATGGACCTTGGGGTAAACCTTCATTACTATAACAGGCCACTTTGTAGTAATATTCCTTCTCAGGTTCCACATTATAATCGGTGAAGGTTGAAAATTTATTGACATACAAATTCAGCCGGGTGTACAAGGTCGAATCCTCGATATCATCACCGGGCCCCACGTCAGAGGCATCAAGACGATATATGTTATAACCAAAAATCGAATTATTTGGTGGAATCCAATTCAATGTTATTCTATATTCTTCAGGAACACATGTAAAATCTTCAGATAAGATATCATTATTGAATTGGATATCAAACAAGTAGGTTTGATTTTTATCATCAGTTATCTCTAATAATACCAGGTATGAATTGTCGTGAAAACCCAGGTCTTCTACCATTTCTACCTCGAAAAAGCCCGTACACCATGCAGTATCAAAAGGCGCAATATCTCTGAATGATACCTCCCCGACAATTATCTCTCCAATATAATTATCATCTTGTGGTTCAGAGATCTGGGCGGTATTAATATGAACAGTTTCACTGCCTTTATTTAGCAATTCAACTTTGAACCGAACCACTTCTTCTCCTTGATCGATAAACATATCATCATTTTCAGAAGTCCAGATTATTTTATTGCCTCTAAATTCTAATTGAGGTTTTAGGACCTGAAGAAAAAACTGCTCTTGAAATCCACCCTGGTCTGTAATAATATTAAGCGTACAAGGAATAAATAATTGATCAAAGGCTGATTCAAGCACTTCAATTTCAAAATCTTCTGTCGATTCTTTCGTAGTTCCTGTTAAAATAGAATCAAACTGAATTTGGTTAAATCCAGGAATCTGAATATGTGGCGAACTACTGGACAATGTTGCTTTGACTCCGGATAGATTTTCGTTCCCGGAGTTTTTTAACACAATTCTGAAATTATTAATACCATAGGTTAAGCTGATATTTGCCGGATTAAAACCGTATATATAAAGATGACGTTGACTTGGGCTGTCATTTATTTCTAAAGTAGATGAAGCGTACAAATGATTCGGTGCAGTTGCAGTAATATATAAATCTCCTCCGGTGTCCGGTTTGCAATTTTGAAAGATTGCTTTGTGGTTATTGCCGTAAGTTTCCGTTGTTTGCACCCCGTAAACTTCATTTTCTTTATAAATGCAAACCACCGCCTCATCTGAGCCTAGACCACCGACGGTGACCTCAAGTTGATTTTCGCCTATGACTAAAGGATCAAGATTTGTCTGGATGGTCAACTTATCCGGCTCATCCACTTCCTCAGTCCAAACCGGCAATTCGGGATCACCCAGGAAATTGAGATTTTTAACATATTCCTCTCCAAACCTAGCTATTCTCGTTTCATTAAAGATTTTACCCAGGTTATACATTGGATCATCATAGAGATATTGGAAAAAAGTTTCAACCTGTTGTGGATTATTATGGCCATCACCTACATTCCCAATAAATCCAATTCCGACCCCTACATCTTCTATCCCTGTCCCTGCTCCATTAATAAAATATTCTGAGAAACAATCCCGCTTAAAGTCATTTGGCTGACATCCGCCGCTATACATGATTTTGGAAATATTGCCCGATTCATATAAAATATCATCCAATTCAGCAATGGTTAATTTTTCTCTAAGACAGTTTTCAGATGTGCCAATGCAATAAAATCCCGAGTGATCAACATGTGCAATTACATGTTGATTATCAAATGGATTATTGGTTCCTCCCAATGCTTTTAAAACATTTTCCTGGGATAGTGGAAAATCACCATCCCAATTTGAATGATCATCAAAAATGCAGATTGAGGTTAAGTTGTTCGGAATATAACTGAAAGCATCATTCATCCATGCCATTGTTGGTATTGACAAGTCATCACAATTGCCTATATCTGCACTTATTAATGTAACATTACCGTAATCATCAAACGTATTTTGTTCATAATTCAGAATTTTATCTATAAATTCCGTTGTTTGTTCAACATTCTTTACCGGCGCCCTTCCAATAAAATTATCAGGGAATAGATCCAGGTAATTATCCTCTTCACCAAAGTCATTGTCATTGTCCCAATTCCAGTCATAATCGGTATCAAGATCTTTATGGACATCACTAAAATATAAGTCAGTTAAAAAATATTTCCCATCAGTTAAGGTTGATGATCTTGATGGTACTATTTCCGTTTCGCCACCCAGAAGGATATAAATTTTCCCCCAATTATTATATACGTCTTTCAGATAATTAAATATCTTTTCTGCCAGATCGCAGCCTGCATAGTAATGTTCGATCTGGCTTGTCGAAACGATCAGTGCAGGAATCCCTTTCGACATTTTCCAGGCTGCCAGCGGCTCGAAATAAGGTTTGAGTTCATCATTAGTTATAATGAGATATTCAATAGGATCCCCGCCGGCGCCGGGAAGGAAAAACAGGTTCAGTGGCCTGGAACCGTCGTAATCCACTATTTCTTTGCAAATACTTCCATAATTTTCAATATCATTAAAGTTTTCAACTGTTTTTGAAAGATAATCAAGCATGCCCTGGTATTAATGGGTCGACATTTTGCCTGTCATTGAATCAGTGCCTGCAATTTGATATTCAATGCTAAGTCTGATAGATGTAAAAAGAACCAATTGCTGGGCTGAAGGTATATATTGAAGAGGAAACACTTTGACCCTCACAAGGCCATAGCCGTAAGAACTCGATTGAGTCTGTATTTCAGCGACATCTCCGACATACCGGGAGCTGGAATTGTAATAGGCCGTGTCCGGTTCAACGAACGGAGGAGCAGGGCGGCCATCAAGTATGATAGGCGTTTGTGTCGGATATACTAAATATGTGCCCTGAAGCGTAAAATGATTGGAATCAAGAATGCTGATCCCGGTTATTTCAGCGTTATGGGGGAGCAAATAGTCCTTAACCAGGTATGGCATGTTCGGCACTCCGACGACATCAGTATAATGACATCCAGCTAAAACCGGACGCACATAGCTGCCGATCGTATCAAATGTCACATCATTTATTGAAAACGCTAATGTATCGTTCACCTGGGAGTGAGCCTGAAAGGCAAAAAGCGCAACAATGATGGCAATAAAGAACCTGCTGACTTGTTTCATAAATAGTTGGATTAAAGGTTAATAAACAGGAAGGAATAAATAGGATAGACGAAAGTTGACAGAATAAGAAAACCGGCTGAAGTTGAGAATTTAACCTCTCTCTCTCTCTCTACGGGGATAACTTATTTGAGCATGCCATTCCATTTGGATTGATTGATTGGTTAATAAATGAATGAAACGGATGGAACAAATATAGTTCAATCAGATAAGAAAGTCAAGTGCGGTTGATAACTTTTTGTTATGAGACTCCATCTGGTTTTTAGTGAGATGGCATCTCATTGCAAGGAGACTCCATCTCAAATCCGAGATGGCATCTCATTAAATTGAGATGGAGTCTCAAAGAATTACCCGGTTAGGCATTGTAACAGGGTTTCCAACCTTTTTTGCTCCACACAATCGAATGATATATAGAGACTTAAGATGGGGAATAATTTTACGGATTTTTTTCCAAAAACTATATCCACGAAGATCAACGTTTTTCAATTTATTCAAAGATCCCAAATTTCAGGGTTGGAAACCCTGTTTCTGTGTGACGTCCCTGCCTACCATACTGTTCTCCCTGGCGGGAGAAATATGGCGATTTAGCGATTTGACGATTTGACGATTTGGCGATTTGACGATTTATCGATTTGACGATTTGGCGATTTGGCGATTTGGCGATTTGACGATTTGGGGATATAATTTAACTGTCGGAGCAATACAAATTTCAACCAACGGCTTTAGTCGTCGGAGCACAATCAAAGGCAACCGACGGCTTTAGTCGCCGGCCTGCACAAAAACCTTTTTAATCTGTGGATTTTAAAGCGGATTTCTCTTCCTCTTGCCGGTGATACAGATCCAGCGCGACAATAACGGCCGTAAAGGCCCAGAACGGCACGGAGGCTTTGTCGGTATCGAGAAAATTATTCATGATCCCGTGAACATAATACGAAATCAGGCCCAGCGCCATCACCAGGCTTAGCAATCTGATCTCCTTGACTTTAGATCGTCTGTAAACCCGGATTGCGGTATAGATGACAGTAACGACTATCCCGATAAAGGTAATCATTCCCAGTACACCCGATTCGGAAAGCGGGCCGATATACTCGCTGTGCGCATTCCCCATATCGCCGTAGTTCGTACTGATGATGGTTTTCTCTTTGGCCCGCTGGTAAGGCGCATACACAAACTGGTAGGTTCCCGGTCCCCAGCCAAAGATGGGCTTTTCCTTGAAAAGGCGTATTGCGGCCGCCCACCGGTTGATCCGTTCCAGGTTGGAAGCATCCGAGGAGATATTCGAGATCGACTGCACGTGTTCCACAAAATCGGTCGAAGAATCCTGCTTGTTTTTCTCCAGTTTATCCAGGAACTGGTAACGGAACATGAAGAACAAAGCCACGCCGACGGCAACTGTGAGAAAGATCCAGTAAAACCTGACCCTGAAGCGGATCAGCAGGAAAACGCCCAGGGCGGCGGCTACGCTTATCCATGCCGCACGGCTGTATGAAAAGATGATGCCGATGACCAGGATTGCCAGCACGATAAATGACAAAATCCGGTAAGGCCTCCGGTATTCCCGGCTCAGCGAAAAACCGACAAATACCGGCAGGAACATGGCGATGATCGCTCCATAGGCCGTATGGTCATTATAGAAAGGCTTCATCACCATATTGCTGTGCGGCTTGTCGAAACCGTAAGTAGAATGGTTATAGAGCGTATAAAATATAACGATGATGAGGGGTATGATGTATAGCCACTGGAACTTCCTTATATTTTTCACATCTGTGAATAAAAGGATACCGGCAAAATAGAAGGGGATGACAAACCAGAGCCTGGCCACCATAAATTTAATCGAAACGATAGGTAATTCACTCGTGAAGCAGGTGATGAAAAGCCATACCAGGTTAATAAGAATAGCAATGCTGACCGGATGCTTCATGATCTTCGCATCGTAAAAGCGTTCGTGCATCAGCTTCAGGATGAACAGCAGCATAACGCCGAACATCAGGGGCTCTGAAGGAAGCGAGATACCTATTCCGAACTCGGCGTCTTTGATGTTGACTGCCAGCGGGGTCAGGAAAGTAATGAGCAGCAGGACATTATCGAGCGAAAAGATATATAGGATAAGCAGGAGCAGAACGAAAGGGATGGCCAGCCCCCACATCTTATCATGCAGGAAAAGGTAGGCGTTTGCCGCGATAAAGACCGCGCTGGCGCCGTACACCCAGATTAATTTGGCCCTTTCGGTCAACTCTGATCTTTGTTTTGATTCTTTCTTAACTGGTAAACGCGGAGGTTTTCAACGAGCAGGATAACCACCACGGCAAAGAAAAATGTAAGGATGAATGTCATGGCCACGATCAGCCAGCGTACCGGGTACGACTTTTTATCGGCCGGAAACGGCTTGGTAACGACGTTGCAGTAGGTCAGGCTGGCATTGAAGAACCGCATGGCATCTTCATATTCGACCTTAAAAGCCGAATAGGAGTTGGCTTCATGTTTGATCCTTTCGGTGATAAGGATGAGGTCGCCTCCTCGTTTTTCCATATTCTCCTTCAGCCGTTTAACCTCCGCGGTGTTGATCTGCGGGGCGGCTCCGCCGGTAACGGTGCGCAGGTAACCCCTCATGATCTCTTCCGAACTCTGGTCCCACCCCAGCAGCCCCGATTCGACCATCAGTTTATAGAGTGATGCCTTCAATGAATCGATGTCGCTTTGTTTCCTGGCCAGCAATTTTTCGTACATGTCCATCACTTCGTAGTACTTCTCGTTGTGCATGTATCTCACTTTGGCATTGTAGAAACCGATAATGGCTTCAACGATCTGGCTTGCGATAACGGGATCCTTGTCAAGGGCTTCAATCCTCACTGCATCGTAGGGGGTTTTCTCAATTTTGATATTCTGGCTGTATTCGTAATAGATGGTTGTCTGGTAATATTTGTAATCTTTGGCAATTTCGTAATGTTCGGCAAGATTGAATTTATTGATGACGCTGTCGATAATATCCTGGGACTGAAGGACCTGGAACATCTGTTCGGTTTCGCTCTCTTCGGAATACGGCGAAACGTTGGCCGGGTAAATGACACCGAAGGATTTGAATTTTGGGGTGATGAACAACGGGCCGGAGAAGAAAACCGACAGCACGACTGCCAGGGCCAGGATCACCAGCAGGTGGATCCGCCATTTCAGCAGCAGGTTGATCAGGTTCGTATTATTAAAGTATCTTTCCATTTTTAACTCAGATAAAATTATATTCTGAATACTCTCTTTCAGCTTAGGTATTGCCGGGATCCGGAGTTTTTTTTTAACTGTAACCCGGTGTAGTTCTCGACGATGATGATGATCAGTACCGCGGTGAAGAAGACGATAAAAGCCGTCACGACCACTATTATCCACCGTATCGGGTACGATTTGACTTCCGCTTTGTAGGCGCTGTTAACGATAAACTTCTGCGGCAGGAACTGTTCCGCATCCACCTTGGCTTCCTGGTATTTTGTTTTTAGCAGGGTTAGTTGCTCCGTTTTAAATTCGAGGGAATTTTTCAGCGACAGGAACTCACCGCCGTATTTTCCGATCGTATCCAGTTTCTGCTGCAATATCGTAATGGCATGCCGGTTATTCTGTGCCAGGGCGATAGCCAGTTGCTGGTTGAGCACCTCCGACTGCCGCTCATAATCGTTCACCCCTTTGCTGCCCAGGTATTTCAACTGGTTCACGATTCCGTTGACTTCGTTTTCGAGGCTCCGGTATTCTTCGTCGACTATCCGGAAAGCTTTGACGGCGCGTTCTTTCTGGATCAGGTTGCGGGTGGAGTCGAGCAAAGCGGCGATATCGTTGGCCATATCGGCAGCCACCTGCGGGTCGGTATCGAATACGGTGATTTTCACTGCCATATATTCCGTCCGGCGGAACCTCACGTTGTTTTCGTATTCACGGAACAGGCGGGTATATTTATGCTTTGAATTTTCCGGAATACGGTAATGTTTGAACAGGTTGTATTTCTGCACGATCCGGTCGCGGATGAAGTTGGAGTTGAGCATCTGGAGCATCTGTTCGGCCTGTTCCTCCTCTCCTATCCCGAGGATATCCTCTTTTATTCCTGAGTTCTGGCTGATCAGGACTTTGGAGATGGAGTTGGTGGCGACCGGGAACATGATCACCGATGATTTGTATTTCGGTTTGATGAAGAAAGGCGAAGAAAAGAGGACCGCGGCACCGATGGCGACGGCCGTAATGATGAACAGCGGCAATCTCCACTTGAAAAGCAGGTGAAGGAGGTTAAGGGAATTCAGGTCTTTTTTCAGCGATTCCTGGTTATTCGGATCGGTCATGTTCAGCTTTTTCCAAAAAAGAGGTCAAATGTAGGAATAAATATTTAATGATGATGGGTTATCAGAAAGTTAAGTGAAAAAAGATAATTGGTGCAATAACAGCATACTCCGCCTGTTCGTCTGTTCGCCTGTTATGGTGTTGCCCTCTCTTTCACCATCCGCCACATCTCCGGAAGGTTGACCAGTTTAAGGACGAAAGCGGAAAGGGCCGATGCAATCATCATAACCATGAAGCTGATCTTCCAGTCGACCCGGAGCTGCCGGCAAAGGAAATTCAGGAAAATGACGACGAGGGTAAAGATGACAATCCGGGAAAGGAAAGCTATATCCGGCTTAAAACGGAAAATGCGGTGGGCCAGGGCCATGTAAGCCCCCGCGGTGAACAACTGGGTTGCCAGGCTTGCTACTGCCGCGCCGGTGGCCTGCATCCGGGGCACCAGCAAAATATTGACCAGGAAGTTCACCCCAATACCCGCCAGCGCAACCAGGTTGAGCTGCCGGAGGTTGCCGTTGGCCGTCAGCAGGGTGCTGTAAACATACATCGTGGTGCTTCCCAGGAAACCGAACATCAGGATGCCGAAAACGGTTGCCGACTGGCGGTGCTGACCTGCGTACTCAGCGGCTGTCTGCATACTGTCTTTCGGATACAGCCATTCCATGATCTCATACCGGTAAAACAACGAACCCATTGCCACAATGATCGCCGAGGTAATCAGCAACGCATACGGCAGCCGGGTCATCCGGCCCACATCCTCCTTCAGTTTGATCATCCTCGAATAAATGGGTAACAACAGCACGGCAAAGAGCCAGGCAAACTGGTTCAGCGCGTCGAGCAAACGAAATGCGTGGGCATAGATCCCCACTTGCCGTTCCCCTTCATCCCCGCCCACAAGCCGCTCGATGAATACCGTGTCGACCCTGTTGTATACCGACATGAGCAGCACCAGCACGGCGAACGGCAGGCTTTTCTTCAGGATCACCAGGAAAAAAGGCCGGCTCCAGCTCAGCTTCCGGAACTTCGCCTTCCGCATCACGATAACCGCCGCAATAACCAGCGTGGCCAGGTAGGCTGCCGTCTGGGCATACACGAACCACTCGATCCGGAACACGCCGCCGGACACATTTCCCCAGAGCAGCACGGCACAGATCAGGATCATCAGCACCCGGTCGAGCACCGAAATCACACTGTCGGTCATGAACATCAGCAGTCCCGAAATATTCGACCGGAAATAGAGGATGAACGACAGTAAGAACTGGTTAAATCCCACCCAGGCCAGCATGATGAGCTGGTCACCGCGGTACCCCAGGACCAGGGCAATGGAAAAAGTTACCGCAATATAAACAAAGGTCAGCATGAATTTCAGCACCACCAGGCTGGAGAAATGCTTGTTCAGCAACTGAACGTGCTGGGCAATATTGCGGTTGTTAAAATTAGTGATGCCCGCATCGAGCAAAATATTGAACAGGAAAGCGAAGTTGAAAATGTTCAGGTAAAATCCGTAATCGGCCAGCCCAACGGTGTTCTGCACCGTCCGGTCAATCCCGAAAATCCAGAACGGCTTGACGAGCAGATTTAAAAACAGCGAAATGGCGAGGTTGACCAGGAATTTCTTCTGCATCGCAGCTTGTTTGAAACTTCTGAAAAGTACCGGCGGTTTTGGCTGCCCACTTTTTAGCCCTCCTTTTCAAAATAAATTATTTTTGTACAAAGTTATGAGAATTAAAGAACGATGAACAGGCCAGAACCGATATGTTCCGGCCGGGTTTATTTCCAACAAACCACACAGTTTTGAAAATCGCGGTTAACACGAGGTTACTCCTTAAAAACAAGCTGGAAGGGATAGGATGGTTTTCCTTTGAAACCCTTAAAAGGATCACGACGCAACACCCCGAACATCAGTTTTACTTCATTTTCGACCGTCCGTTCGACGATTCGTTCATTTTTTCGGATAACATCACTCCTGTCGTGGTTCCCCCGCAGGCCAGGCATCCGATCCTGTATTACCTCTGGTTCGAGAAATCGATCCCGCGCGTGCTGAAGAAAATCGAGCCCGATCTGTTCTTTTCACCCGATGGCTATTTGTCACTTTCAACCCCGGTAAAATCGATGCATGTCATTCATGACCTGAACTTCGAACATTACCCGGACGATCTGCCATACCCCGAACGGACTTTTTACCGGCATTATTTTCCGCAATACGCCCGGAAAGCCTGCCGGATCGCCACGGTTTCCGAATTCTCCAAGCGCGATATTATCAACCAGTACCACATCGGGCCCGAAAAAATCGACGTGGTTTACAACGGCGCCAACGACCGCTACTCCCCGATCCCCGATTCGGAAAAAACGCTGGTCAGGGCAAAATATTCACAGGGCCTTCCCTATTTCGTTTTTGTGGGCGCCCTTCATCCGCGGAAAAACCTGGCCAACCTGTTCCGGGCTTACGACCTGTTCCGTTCTGAAACGGGCATCAACATGAAGCTGCTGATCATCGGCCATAAAAAATGGTGGACACGTCAGATAAAAGAATCCTATGAGAAAATGAGGTTCAACGGCGATGTGGAATTTTGCGGCAGGCTCGATCCGGTGGAACTGAACCGGGTCATCTCCTCGGCAGCGGCGCTGACCTATGTCTCGTATTTTGAAGGTTTCGGCATCCCGATCCTGGAATCGTTCTACTGCGAGACGCCGGTGATCACCTCCAACGTCACCTCGATGCCCGAGGTGGCCGGCGATGCGGCCATCCTGGTCGATCCGTTCTCGGTGAAATCGATCAGTGAAGGGTTGACTAAGATCGCCACCGATCCGGAGCTGAGCCGCACGCTGAACGAAAAAGCGCGCATCCGCCGGCAGGTATTCCACTGGCAGCGCACCGCCGACCTGCTCTGGAATTCCATCGAAAAATGCCTTGATACCAAAAAATCCTAAACCCTGTTAAGATGAACGTATTGATCATAGGATCGGGCGGACGTGAACATGCGCTGGCCTGGAAGATCAGGCAAAGCCCGCTCCTTGACAAATTGTACATCCTCCCCGGCAATGCGGGTACCGACAGCCTCGGAGAAAATATCCAACTCTCCGTAACCGATTTCAAGGGCATCGGCCGCACCGTTCTGGAGAAGCAAATCGACATGGTGGTGGTGGGCCCGGAAGTCCCGCTGGTAGAAGGGATCCACGACTATTTCCTGGCCGATCCCGTCTTAAAGGCCATCCCCGTGATCGGGCCGGTGCAAAAGGCGGCCATGCTCGAAGGGAGCAAGGATTTCGCCAAGGAATTCCTCATCCGTCATCATATCCCGACGGCCCGGTACCGGACCTTTACCCGGGAGACCTACGGCAATGCGCTGGAATTCCTCCGGGAGATGAAACCGCCCTATGTGCTGAAAGCCGACGGCCTCGCCGCCGGCAAAGGGGTGGTGATCTGCAGCGATTTCGGGGAAGCCGGCACAGAGCTGCAGGCGATGCTGATGGATGAAAAATTTGGTGAGGCAGGCGCAAAAGTAGTGATCGAAGAATTCCTTTCCGGGATAGAAATGTCGGCCTTTACGCTGACCGACGGCCGGCACTACCTGGTGCTCCCCCCGGCCAAGGATTACAAGAAGATCGGCGAAGGCGACACCGGACCGAATACAGGCGGGATGGGATCGGTCTCCCCTGTGCCGTTTGCCGACAATGCTTTCCTGAAAAAAGTGGAAGAACGGATCATCGCCCCGACCCACGCCGGTCTGCTACAAGAGGGCATCGATTACCGCGGGTTCATCTTTTTCGGCCTGATCAACGTCGGTGGAGATCCTTACGTTATTGAGTACAATGCCCGGATGGGTGATCCGGAGGCCGAATCGGTCATCCCCAGGATCAAAAACGACCTGCTGGAACTCTTTGCGGCGGTTGGAAACCAAACGCTTCACCATCACCGGATCGAGACCGTTCCCGGATTTACGGCCACAGTCATGCTGGTTTCGAAAGGCTACCCGGGGAACTATGAAAAAAACATGGAGATCACCGGTCTCGACGGGATCGACGGCAGCCTTGTTTTTCATGCAGGCACCGCCATCCGGTCGGCCGACGGAAAAGTGGTCACAGCCGGGGGAAGGGTCATTGCCGTGACCTCTTTCGGCGATTCGCTGACGGAAGCATTCGGAAAGTCGTACGAAAACGCTGACAGGATCCGGTTTGAAAACAAGAGCCTCAGAAGCGACCTGGGGCGGGATTTGCTAAAATTTGCCTGAATCCGGAGATGTACGGATATATTACGTACATTTGCAAAAAAAATTATCATGAAAGCAAAAACGGCTAAACCCGAAAAGGCCAGGTTCGATGCACGGCTGACCAGGGAGCAAAAGCAAATCTTTGAGAGGGCTGCGGTAATCGGAGGTTACAGAAGCCTTTCCGATTTTGTCATAACGATAGCAGAGGAAAGGGCACAGCAGATAATCAGTAAGGCCGACAGCATCATCGCTTCGCAAAGGGATGCTGAAATCTTTTTTGACGCTGTTCTCAATCCCGGTCAGCCCAATGAGGCTTTAAGATCGGCCGCGGATGAATACAATAAGCTGATGGCCGAATGAACCTCCTGACGGAACCGCTGAACCATCTCCACAAAAGGAATGATTTTTCATGTGGTAATCTCCTGCTCGACAATTATTTAAAGTACCAGGCCGGCCAGGACACGCGGAAGAAACTGTCAGCCTGTTTTATTCTGAGTGATCACACAACCCATCAAATTAAAGGATACTACACACTTTCAAACAGCAGCCTCCCCGCAGAGCTATTTCCTGAAAAAATGAAGCTTCACTTTCCCAAGTCCTACATTTCAATACCTGCCATTCTGCTGGGTCACTTGGCCGTCGATAAAACCCGGAAGGGAAAAGGAACCGGCCGGTTGCTTTTAATTGATGCACTCCGGAGAAGTTACCTGGTCTCGGAATCAATAGGTTCATTTGCCGTAGTTGTCGATGCCATATCGGAAGAGGCAGGGCTATTTTATGATAAATTCGGGTTTATCAGGCTTCCGGATAGCGGCAAATTGTTCATCCCCATGAAAACTGTCAAGCAGTTATTTGAAAGATAATCCTGATATTTGGTAAAAGTTTACTTGTAATGCTGATAAAATTCTTCCGGTCGAGCTATCTTATCCAGTACTTTGCGCTGGCGCTGATCACTGCGGCGCTCTGGATCCCCGGCTTCAGGGAGAACCAGGGGCTGCCGGTCGCCCCCGCCGTCATCGCCCCCATCTACGGGATGCTGCACTACGTGCTTTCGCTGCATCCCGTCGCCAGCCCGGCCTTTGCCATCGCCATCATCCTGGTCACCGCCTTCGCCCTGAATAACATTCTCATCTTCCATGAGCTGACGCCGAAGAATAACCTGCTGCCCGCCTTCCTGTTCATCGTGCTGATGAGCAGCAACCCGCATACGCTTTGCTCCTACCCGGTACTCACGGCATTGCTCTTTTTCGTCTGGTTCCTCCATACGATTTACAGGATGAACGATTCGCCCGACAATTACATGGAGGTTTTTAACGCCAGCATGCTGGCTTCGGTCATTTCGATGATCTACCCGGTGGCCTCGCTCCTGTTCTTTTTCATATGGATCACGCTGCTGGTTTACGGAACCTTCAACGGGCGCAACCTGTTGATATCCTTCATTGCCTTCTCCCTGCCTTATCTTTACCTTTTTCTCTATTTCTTCTGGACCGACGGGATCGATGAAGCCCTGGCCGCTTACGTAGCCCTTTTCCGGGAGATCATGGTTTTCAGCATGAACCGGGAGATCCTGCAAATCATCCTGTGGGCCTTGTTCACGCTGTTCATGCTCATCCCCTCCTTTTTCCGGATTACCGGCAATCTCAGCTCTTTCGGGATCAATTTCAGGAAGAAGATGGCGGCTACGGCGTGGCTGCTGGCTTTCAGCATTCCCATGATCGTCATGCAGGGGAAGGTCGATTACCACACGCTGCTGTTTCTCCCGGCCACGATCCTTATCGCACATTATTTCCACCAGTTCAAGAAATCGGTTCTGAATGAGACCGTGCTGCTTGTTTTTATCCTGCTGGCTTTGATCGGCAATTACTGGCCTTTATTGCATGCTTAAGCCCTATTGCACCGGAGAGTTCACGGAGGCCGGCTGCGACGAGGCGGGGCGCGGATGCCTGGCGGGTCCCGTGTTTTCCGCGGCGGTCATCCTTCCGAAAGATTACCGCAACGAAGCGCTGAACGACTCCAAGAAGCTTTCGGCGCGTCAGCGGGAAGCGTTGCGCAAGGTGATCGAGGCCGATGCGGTCGCTTTCGCCGTGGCCCGGGTCGATCATGCAACCATCGACGAGATAAACATCCTGAACGCCTCCATCCTGGCGATGCACGAGGCGGTGGGCCGGTTATCCGTAAAGCCGGGGCTGCTGCTGATCGACGGCAACCGGTTCCGGCCGTATCCCGGCATACCGCACCGGTGCATCGTAAAAGGAGATGCCATCTACATGAGCATAGCCGCGGCCAGCATCCTGGCAAAGACATACCGCGATGAGTTTATGACCGGGCTTGACCGGCAATTTCCCTGTTACGGGTGGAAGCACAACAAAGGGTACCCGACGGCAGCGCACCGGAGAGCGATACAGGAATTCGGTATTTCCGCCATGCACCGGTTGAGCTTCCGGCTCACCCCGGCCGGGGATTTGTTTTCCGGTTCCCTAAGCCGGGATCATCAAAATTAGTTTCTTATAAGATTGTTTTTCCCTCCGGAATAACATATCTTTATTCCGTTAATTCGTCACTCTGCATTATTAACCTTTAATCCATTGATTATGAAAACATTTGCCCCCCCCTACGGAATCCTGACCTTAATTCTACTGGCGCTTAGTTGTATGTTTTCCATGACTGTTAAAGCGCAATCCATTCAGATTGACAGCACTTTTACCACAGATGCTGAAATTTACCCTTTTGAAAACATCGAACTGATCAGTGAACTGCTGATAGAAGGAGATGTTGAGTTAAGCAGTGACACAAGCCTGGTCAGGGTGATCCTGGAAGATGAGAACGGATTTCGGTACATGGTACTGGAGGCATACCCGCTAATTTGCCCTGAAATCGATTTTACCGTTCAGGATCATTGTGATGAAACGTGCGCCCTCGATATGATCAATCCTGCTTCCGTAATTATTCAGATAATCGACGCAACATTGGATTTGAAAAGCTTTTCGTACGAAACAGAGGCGAAGGAAAACGCGGAAACTGCCCGGTATACAGCGAAAAGGGAGCTGGATGCTGATAAGATAGAGGCGATGAACCAACGGGTTGCCGATTTTGATATGAACTGGACATCGGGCGACAATTCAATTGTGGCATCTTATTACGAATCAAAATCAGCCATGTTCGGCGAGGGGTATAATTTACTGGGTTACGACTATTACGCTGGCGGAATTTTCGAATTTCTCGGCCACCGGGATTACCCAAAGGTCGATCCTGACCTCGTCCGGCATTTTGATTGGAGGGAGAGGCATGGGGCGAATGACTCCTTGTCTCCATATTATGATGGAGATACTTTAGGAACCGGATGGCTTACATCCGTTAAGAATCAAAATCCACATGGAACGTGTTGGGCCTTTTGTGCAGTTGGCCTGACAGAAGCAATAGCCAATCTTTATGCAAATGAACACCTAGATTTTGATTTAGCGGAAAGAGAATTAATTGAGTGTGATGAATTGGATTGTGATGGTGGAAATAATATTGAAGCACTGCTAAATATTAAAGAACATGGCATCATCAATGAAACGTGTTTCCCTTATGATTTGATGGATTGCGGAGATATGGCATGTAGTGACACATGTACTCAACCAACAGTAAATGTTAAAATAACAGATACTCTGTCGATATTTGATGATAATCATGACAGTGTAAGGCTGGCACTGATCCAACACGGCCCGTTGACCATTGGTTTTAATTATAATTTACGTGGCGGTCATGGCGTGGTGCTTACAGGATATGATTTTGATGATGCAGACAGTACAGTGATCTGGACAATTAAAAACAGTTGGGGCGCAGATGACGACTGGGGAATATACGGATTCTGTCAGTTAAAAATATCAGATTTTTGGAATAGCTTTTCCGCAGGAATCAAAACGCCAATAACTTCATCCGGTATTCCCCTTGAAGTCAATTGTCTTGATTTGGATAATGACGGATATTATAACTGGGGCATTGGCGATAAGCCCGATTCCTGCGATTGTCCTGACATTGAGGATTGTGATGACAACGATACTTTTGTCGGAGGATTTGATGGGAATTACAATTGTCAATGTTTAATTGATTTCATCTCAACAATTGAACATATTTCCAGCGATACGGCCTGGAATGATTCGATTGTACTGGATCACCGGGTGATGATTGATTCAGGGGCTTGTCTTACCATTACAAATGATGTGATGTGTCATCCCCAGGTTAAAATAACGGTAAACCGCGGAGGGAAACTCATTCTTGATGGGGGTCTGATGACCAACTCTTGTCCCGGATTATGGGAAGGCATTGATGTGTTTGGAAGTGATACTTGCCAAAATTTTACCCAATATTTTGGAATTCTCGAAATCAGAAATGGCGGAACAATTGAAAATGCGAGAATAGCCGTTTCCAATTTTTGCAAGGAATGCATGAATCCGGAGGCATATAGTGGCGGCATAATTGATGCAAAAGACGGGATATTCCGGAATAACCAGGTTGCTTTTGAGTTTTCACCATTCCGGAATATGGACCAGGGAATTCAAAAGGATTATCATGGATCATTTTCAAGATGCCGGTTTATTTATGATAATTATTTAATGGACGGTGAGGATTTCAGGTATTTTATCAAGCTGAACCAGGTCAGCGGTATAACAATCAAAGGATGTGATTTTTCAGGAAATGCATTGAGTACAAATCCCGACTATGAAGAATCGTTAAAATACCGGTCTGGAATTTATGCGTATGGTTCTCATTTTTATGTTGAAGATGAATGCATTAATGATTCGGTGCCGTGTAATGAATATATTCCCAGCAGGTTTTCCGGGCTTAATTATGGTGTTTATGCATTGGGAATTACAGGCAGAGAAGCCATAAGCATTAGAAAAAGTGAATTTAGTAAGAATAATACGGGTATATATTTAAGTGCGGAGGATTATTCATCTATCGTTCAAAACACTTTCGATGTAAAATCTGAAACCATAAGCCTGGACACCAAATGTGGTGTATACCTTGACTATTGCAACGGATTTCAGGTGGAAGAAAACATATTTAACGGTGATTACTATTATGTTTCAATGCAGAATCCACATCCTTGCATTGGTATAGTAATTAATAATTCCGGTGAAGAATACAACGAACTTTATAACAACCGGTTTGATTCGCTATTTATAGGCACACTGGCCCAAAATGTCAATCGCAATGAGAAAGGTGATTTTGGACTTCAAATACTTTGCAATGATTATTCGAAAGGTTATTATGATATCTCAGTAACTGCAGAAGATAGCGTTGCAAATCCGGGGATAGCCTATAACCAGGGCTCAGGGGGATTAGAAAAAACTTCTCCGGCAAATAATACCTTTAGTTATTCATTTCCGGTTAATGGAGACTCGTGCAGCGATTATAAAAACGAGTGTGAGAATGTTTTGTACTGGTATTTATTGGATACGCTTGCAGCAAATCTTAAGCCTAAATATTATTCTATTCCAGAAGTGAATCCGCTTTTCAATATTAATAATAACAATGTTTATCAAAAAGACTCCTGTTGTCCATCTTCTTTCATTTTTTTCGGTGAAAATGCTATTGGCGAAAACAGGGCTATTCTTAGCGCATTTGACACAAAAATCGATTCTGTTAAATCCATCCTATTTAATTATGTTGACGGTGGGGATACATATAGCTTAACCAATGAAATTCAGAACAGTACACCTACAGAAGGCGAACAACTATATGAATTACTATCATCATATTCTCCTTACCTATCGGATTCTGCAATGGTATCATCAGTAGAAAAAGAAAATGTTTTAATTCCTGAGATGCTCACCTCCATTCTATGCGAGAATCCGCACGCTGCCAAAGCTGATAAAGTTCAGAATGCTTTGGATGACAGGAATGAATTATTGTCTGAAGAACAGAGAATTGCCATTGACCAGGGGTGGTTCCTTGCCGGTGAAAAAGAAAAAAAGGAATCACTCCTGTCAAAGTATAAAGGGATTTATGCAAGATCTTTTAATAATCTTTCCCGAATCTATAAAACTGATACGTCAATAGATTATGCCTTTGATAGTTTAACTATGCTTTATACCAACAATCCGGAGATTCAGTCAAAATATAAACTTGCGTTGGAATTTACCGATAAAGGCGATTCGACAGCAGCTTATGAAACACTTGAAAGTATTCCAGTGATCTATTCCTTGACAGATTTCCAGCAAATTCAATATCAACAATATTATGATTTGATTGACATAACGCTGATAGTCATTGAAGAAACTTCCATACTACCGGATTCATTACAGGTTGCAACATTGGTTTCCTTGTCGAACTCAGGCATTGGACAAATCCGGGCATTAGCCAGAAATCTGCTTGTGATGGCGGATGAACTTCATTATTCCGAACCGTACATTATTCCTGGAAATGGATTGAAATCGAATAATATTAAGAGAATTCCCGTTAAGCAAAATAATCCTGAGATTTCTTTCACAATATATCCTAATCCGGCCACCGAGTCTGTCTGGATCGAATTTGTTTCAAATCGAGCAAAAGTGAAAGGATCTATACAATTGATTGACCTGACCGGAAAAGTGATAAAGCATATTTCGATTAAAAGTTGGCAAATCAAGTATCAATTATCAGTGAGTACCATTAAAAGTGGAATGTATTTCATCCGGTACCTGGATAGTGAGGGGCACATCGACGTCCAGAAGCTTATTATCAATCACGAATAGCCATGAGACTTTTTATAAGGTGCCTGATTTTTATCATTCTGATAAGTTATCCGGAGGATTCTTTTTGCCAATCCGATTATTTAAACAAAAGATACAATCTTTGCCAGGATTATGGCGAAGATGCCTGGAGTGGAGCAGATGGAATCATACAATTGGAGGACGGATATGTCATTGCTGGATTCACAGTAGATACCGGCATATACTGGTGGCGAAGAATTCCAATATTAAAAATTGATACTGAAGGAAATCCGATTTTATATAAGAGTTATGGAGATACAGTATCTGACTATTATACAGGCTGGTCTGGAATAATAAAAATGTCAAATAATTCGAACGAATTTTATATCGCAGGTTCTATAAATTACTGGATCCCTGACAATTATGATGTTGGCTTATTAATGAAATTTGATTTATCCTTAGATACATTATGGACCAAAGAATATAATATGAACCTCGATAGTATTCCGGACACTTCGATGCTATTCAACCAGATGGACATTTGTTTAAATAATGATCTGATTTTCGGCGGATACATGAATGGGAGTTATATGCTATTAATGAGAACGGATAGCGCCGGAAATGAATTATGGCATAAACTCTTCCATTACGGGTCCTACACATTGTGCACCGGCTATTCAGTAATTCAAACCACGGACGGAGGTTTTGCGTTAGGCGGATTCATGTATACTATCGGTCAACCGGAAACAGGAAATCCGGTTATCATTAAGACCGATAGTGCAGGCAACCAGGAATGGGTCCAATTTATGGGCGGACCACTTTTGGATGATGCAGCATTCCTTGCCCGATCAGGCGATGGCAATATTATTATGGGCTCAACCTATGGAGATATAATGGCTGGAAATGAATCCATTAATAGAATTAATATTGCCAAGTTGAATAATGACGGTGAGGTTCTCTGGGATAAAAAATATGGCCTCAGTAAACATTACAACTATTTACTAAATATTAAAGTGCTAAATAATGGCGAAATACTAGCCTGGGGGCAATGTCCAGTCGATTTTCCTCATTATTCAGCTTGGATACTAAAAGTTGATCAAAACGGAGATAGTCTTTGGTATCGTGAATATGACTATTTAACCGGACCGGAAAGCAGAAATATACTTTGGGAAGTTATTGAGACCTCAAATAATGGTTTGATTGCTTGTGGCGATGTGTTTCCAATGTTACCCGATACTGGCAACCGGGATGCCTGGGTAATCAAACTTGATAGCATAGGATGTGAATTTGAGGGGTGCGATACGACGGTGGGGATCAAAGATGACGATAAGACTGGAAGACTATATGATGTCGATAAAAGCAATTTGGATATCTGGCCGAACCCGGCGTCAGGGATTGTCGATTGCCGATTGCCGATTGTCGATTTGCGAGGGGATTGGACATTGATGATTTACGATATTTTCGGGCGGGAAGTTTTGGCACCGTATACTCCCTCCCCCGCTATGGGGGAGGGTCGGGGTGGGGGCTGGCAGG
>JAGOPY010000018.1 GCA_017991835.1 Bacteroidales bacterium
TCGATGAAATGGTTGAACTGGGCCAGTTCGACAAACGGATGGGATTTGATCTCCTGGAGCATCCGGTCGTCACTGATCACCGACGGATCGTAGCTGAGGAGGAAGATATTCAGGCGGTCGGAGAGCCGGCGGATAACGCCAAGCCCTGCGCCCTGGAAATCCCCCAGCACATCCTGCAGCATTTGCTGCTGGTTCTGGGGAAGGTCGCTGTATAGCTTGATCATGATTTCACCTTCGGCATAGGGTTTTTCGTGCTTATTGGCGGGGGTATTGGATATAAGGAATGGTATGATAATCAGGAAGATAAAGAAAGATGTGATTTTTTTCATAAGACAGGGAATTTGTTATGCAAAGATAAGATTAATTCAAAATAAACAGGGTTTCCAACCCTCGGGTTGGAAACCCTTGGCCAAATTGCAATAATTCCATAATCAACAATTTAAGCTAAATAGAATTCTCAAAAAATTATATAGAATCTATTAAGACTTTGTAAGTCAATTGTTGATAAGGGTTGGAAACCCTGGTTAACATGGGGCTGTTATGCTTGCCCGCCGGAAACAATAAGTATAATGCTTATTTATCAGTTCTCCGCCTTGACGAACCTCGCAGAAATAGCATGGCCTTCTTCATCCTCGATCCGGAGGATATACATGCCCGGAGATAATGCTGAAATATTCAACTGATAGGGAAACGATTGAACATCACATAGTTCCGCAAGAACCTGCCCGAAAATATTGATTAACAGAATCCTCACTGACGATCCTTCGGACGCTTCAGGCAGATCCTGGACGTGCTGACGACTGACGACTGACGACTGGCGACTATCGACAATGAGCTGATTCACCGCCGGATTTGGGTACAATTGGAAATCCTGGGCATCAACTTCATCGATACCTGCCGAATTTATCAACAAATACACTATGTCGGAGAACAAACCGCCACATGAATTCTCAGCTAAACATTTGTAAGCGCCCTGTTTTTCTTTTGAAAAATTATATATATCAATAGTCCTGCTATTCTCACCATCGAGCAGGGAATCGTTCAGGTACCACTGGTAGTTTATATGAGAATAGAGGGTTTGTACATAGAAGGTCATGCTGTAATTATCCCCGGAATTAAGTGTGGCACCGACTGGCTGAGTCAATGCCACGGGGCCTGACTCTATATACTTGAGAGCAACTTGACGGCTGTATAAAAGATGGTCTTCTATGGTAAAAATACACCTGTAATATCCTGCATTGTAAATGGTGAAATTGCTGATCTCTAAAACACTGGAAAGGGCACCAGGAATTTCCGTACCATTGAATTCCCACTGGATTTCGTCGAACGGCCCGGGATGGATTGGAATGGCTTCCAGGGTAACGGATTGACCATTGCAAACGCTTGTATTGAACGACTGGTAAATAAAATTGTTCTCATATGCGCCAATATCCGGGAGACCTCCTATTACTCTGGGATTTCCGATAAGGTCGGTACCAGGCAGTCCCAGCCCGGTCGTGTCCCCAGTCATATAATCAATGCAGGGCGATCCCGGTTGCAGGGAAAAATCATAATACTGTTCATTCCCAGCAAAGGAATCCATGGAATAGAACATTGGGTCAAGGTCGATATTACCCGAGCCGATACCCTGCCATCCGCCTTTGATATCATTGTTTTCCAGTACTAAACCCGATAAATTATCGGAGTAAATCTCACTTTCACCGTTGTTATAAACTATATTTCCTTTAAATTTCAGATCCACCGGCTGGCTGCAATAGATCCCATCACCAGCATCATAATTGGCTTCATTAAGGGATAATGTATTATGATAAATCTTTCCGACGGCCTGATCCAGAAATATTCCTCCTCCTTTTCCATAATTGGAAATATTAAGGAAAAACAGGTTCTGTATTATTAAAAGGGTATCGCTCATATCGTAGCTGGTATGATAGATACCGGCACCGTCCTGATCGGCGACATTCCTTTGAAAGATATTGCCAATAATAATAGGTGCCTGGCCAATGCTGTAAATGCCACCTCCACTAGAATTGAAAGCATCGTTTGCCAGTATGTTGCAATCCCTGATCTCAGGCTTGCTGTAAAAGATGTAAATGCCTGCCCCGTATCCCTGGCTGGCAACTTTATTTCCGTTGACCAGGCAATTTTTAATCTTGACATTATCCGGCCCGCTGATGCAGATCCCTCCTCCTGCATAGATCGCCTTACAGCTCGTACTTTCGCAATCCAATAGTTCCAGGTTGGCCAGATAGGATAAAAAAACTCCGGCTCCGCTATACGCTGTGCAATCCTCGATTCTCCATCCCTGGATTGCTGCAGATTCCGACGGTCCGGCATACAAACCTCCACCGCCCTTCAGTGCATTGCATAATGTAATGACCCCATTATGGATCGAGTAGCCGTTTCCGGATGTATATACTCCTCCTCCATTATCTGCCTGGCAATTATTCATCGAACAGTTCATTATAACGGAATCGGCATCGCTTTCAAAATAGATTCCGCCACCATAACCATTACCATAGTCAGTCACTTCACATCCTTCAAAATGACAACCTGAAATAGCATGAGGGCGGTTTGCCTTGTAATAGATCCCGCCCCCTTTTTTCGCAGTGCAGGAAATAATTTCGGAATCACGGATAATGAAACCGGGACTCGTACAGTAGACTGCGCCGCCATAATCAATGGATGAACAATCGTAAAACCAGCAATTACTGATTTCCCCATTCCTGTTTCCCGTTATATTCAATGCTCCGCCCGAGCCCTGGCCGGCAATATTATTACCCTGGCTGTTAGTAAAAGAACAGTAGTTCAGTATCACTGAATCGGCAGGATAATCCCCTGAGATGTCCATCCCGGCCCATTTGATGCCCGGTGATTCGGTGATAAATTGAATCCAGTCCACACCCTCTCCTCCGACTGCATTCAGGGAGCCATCTGCAACTATCCGGTAGTTTCCCCGGAAAACCACTTTCGTTCCGGGACAAATGGTTGTCCTTATCCCCGGCGCTATAGTCACATCGCTTCTGACCCAGATCGAATCGTAGCAGAACATCGTATCTGTATGAATTTCAGCCGGGAGAAAACAAATCCCCTTGCCCGTTAATGCAATTTGGATCAAGGGATTGTTGGTGGAATTACTTGTGATGATCAATGTATCAGAATAATTCAGATTATCAGATGGATTGAATGAAACAGTGATAACGGTATCATGGGCAGCTGGAATGGTAAGGTTTTCCAGCCCTTCGGTAAATTCATCCGCACCTTCGGTTTTGACCATGAAATCAGTTGATGCAGTAATATTCACAGTGATAGGTTGATTGCCCGAGGCGGTGAGTGTAAAGTTCAGTGTGGTATTTTCATGGATATTGGTGTTGGGAAATGACAAGGTGCTTTTGTTACAGGATATCCAGTAAATATCTTCAGGCTCAGTGACAGGGTTGATTTTTTTGTGGAGGATCATGCCGTTTGCCCCCACGGCATAAGCTTCATAACCGGAAGTCATTACCATCTCGCGCACAAGATGATCCCCGGAGTGGTCCTCTTCCCAGAAAAGGCCCCCGGTAGCCGTTTTCATGATAGTATTACCTGCAGAATAATATCCTTCAAATTGGTTGGCAAAAAAGAAATTATCCACTTCTACTTCCGGAAGGCCATGTATATATTCAATCTCCTCACCACCCTGTCTAATTCTATAGAGGTCGGTCGGCTGAAAGGTGCCATAAGGGGTAAAATGCCCTTTGAGGGCATTTCCTTCAAAACCATTCATCAAAGAGACATCGTACAAAAAACCACCATATCCGTAATCATTGTTTACGGGTTGCCAGGTGATCCCCCCGTCTGTTGTTTTGAAGAAATAATCACCGTTCGATTCGCAGCAGGGCCAGTAACCGCACCAGAAACCGATGGTCAGAGAACCGATATAACCGGTGTCGGGCGTAATAATGCGCAGTTCGGTCTGCAAAGCTGTATTTTCCGAAAAAAGTCCGAATTCTTCCCATGTATTCCCACCGTCGAGAGTCCTGAAATACTTTGCCCGCCAGGCCGTCCCCTGGTTCGGATAGGGGCACTGCTCTTCCCAGAGGGCTTTGGCAAACCCGACCTGGCTTGAAAAGAATTTCAGTTCATTCACCTCCAGCTGGTCATTGATGATCATCCAGGAGTCGCCGCCATCATTACTTTTATAAATATGATCATATCCTCCCGCCAGAAGGGTGTCGGGATTAAAAGCAAAAACAGTTCGGAGCGTTTCTGAACCGAAAGGATTGGAGCAATCCCAGTCTTGCCCGCGGTTAAAGGTTTTCAGGAAAATGCCGTTGGCGCCGACCGCAAATCCGACAGAGTCGTTGATAAAGTGAGTATCGTAAATGGAATTTGTGGTATGGCTTTCCTGCTGGATCCATTGGGCAGTGGAGGCGATGCAGATGAAAAAAAAGACGGTCAGGAGCGCTTTCGTTTTCATGGGTGACGGGTATCGGGAGCGGTTATTCTGGATTTTGTTATGTCCGGATCTTTGGTCAATAATAAGACAGGTCCTGGAAGGAATTGGTTGCAGAAGAACAGAAAGAAAGTTGGGAGATTTACACAGATTAGTTCTGTGCTTTGATGAATTTTGAAGTTCGGGAAAGCCCGTTTTCATCTTCCATCCTTAAAAAATACAACCCCGGGCTGAACGCTGAAATATCCAGAGTATATGGAAATGATTGAATATCTTCTATTTGCATCACGGTTTGCCCGAAAGGAGTGATGACGGATAACCGGGCTACGGGCTCAGTTAATTCAACCGTCAGAATGCTTGCAGCAGGATTGGGATAAATCCTCCAATCATTTATTTTATCTTTTTCATCCGAAATCCCGATCGAACCGTCGGTGATGGTAAAGGGCGCTGTTGTCATTCCCTGGGCATTTGATTGGCCGGCATACATTGAGTACCGGATGTAGCAATTATCCGAGTTTTCCTGGGGCACTATCCACTGGTAGCTCCCGTTGTCGGGCAGTTCAGAAGCGATCTGAATCCAGGGGCCCTCCGGCCCTGTGGTTGAATAGTCCAGTTGCACAAAGGATTCCTGGTTACCGTAAACGGCGCTGATCCACCCGATGTTCCTGGCCGATCCCGGCCTGAGCACTTCATGGCCCCGGGGGAAAACCGGCCGGATATCCAATGCCAGTGGTGTTGAGTTTTCTTTGAAAAAGTGCAGGAAATTCTGATAAGTAAACCAGCTCAGATTGGTCTCTTCAAGTAAAACCACATCGGGTTTCCCGTTATGGTCGGCATCGCCGCCAACCCTGAAAGCCTGGCAGTATCCCGGATCGCCTACGGAAAAATTAGCGTCGGCAGTCCAGTTGCCCTGCCCGTTGCCCAGGAACACCCGAAAGGTACCCGTCCCGAACGCCGCAAGGTCAATGAAGCCATCGGTGTTCATGTCGGCCATCTGGGTCATCTCAAAATCTCCCGAGGATGGCAAATTCCCTGAAAAGTCGGCCCATTCGCCGATATCTTCCATAAAAGTATAAACGTGCAAACCGCCGTCATAGTTCGTAAATGCCAGGTCCATTCCACCGTCGTTGTCCGCATCACCCAGCGAAGGCCCGCTGCGGCCAACGTTATCGAGTGAAGGAAGGTTCAGGTCATTGATGTTGAAACCGCCCGTTCCGTCTCCGAAGTAGGCTGTTCCCGATTCATGGTCCACGATGAAATCCATGTTCCCATCGTTGTTGATATCCCCGAACTGGAAGATCATCGAGGAATTGCCCGCGTTGAACCCAAAACTCTGGGTCCATGTCCCGTCGAGGTTGTTCAGGTAAACATGGATCCCGGAACAGCACCCAAAGGAGATCGAGCCGATATCGAGGTCGCCGTCGTTATCCACATCGGCAAAATCGGTACCGAACATGCCCCAGTCTTCCCCATTGCTTGCCAGCCCGTCGTCCCAGGGTATCCAGCCGGTCCCGGTGCCGTTTCCCAGAGCCACTTCGATCAGCTGGTCGCCGAGATCGGTGGAGGAATAGTTGTGGTGCATGCCGTAACCAATATCCATCAGGCCGTCGTTGTTGACATCGCCGGCGGCAATCCCCCCGTATCCGAGGTCGCCGCCCATTTGCACCTCCCAGTTCCCCTGCCCGTCGCCGAAATAAACCATTATACCCTGCTCTCCCGATTGTATCCCCGGATTTCCGTGATCACCAATGGTAATGATATCCGGGTGCCCGTCGCCATTTATGTCGGCAAATTCCAGCTCGCTCCGCCCTCCTTCCCATTCGGGACTGGCCAGGCCGGATGAGGATTCGGTGTAGGTAAGCAATGTGGGGGCCAACGGTTTATTGACTTGCGTAAATGCCTGAAATACAGTACTGCAAAGAAGTATCACCAGGTAGCTGGTCATGAGGATCTTTTTCATGGATTTTTTCTTTAAAGGTAGGAGAAAATTTGCAATCGTACTCTGTGGTGAATAAACCCTTTTCACCACAGAGTACACAGATTTACACAGAGATACATAGATTAGTCCTGTGCTTTGATGAATTTTGAAGTGCCGGAATGCCCTTTTTCATCCACCATCCGTAAAAAATACAATCCCGGGCTGAGCGCTGAAATATCCAAAGCAAATGGAAACGATTGAATATCTTCTATTTGCATTACGGTTTGCCCGTAGAGGTTAATGACGAAAAGTGAAGTTGGAATTACAGGTGACGGCTTACGGGATACGGGATCCAGGATATTGATATGGATCAGGTTTGAGGCAGGGACAGGATAAATAAGCAATTCAGTCTCATCTTTCCGTAGATTGATTTCATCAGTGCCGATCGGAATAACGTCGATACCGAAAAATTCCAGGTAACGGGTCAGCAGTTCAGTGGAGGCGCCGGAAGGGATACCGGGCTGGGTGCCGAATTCGAACAGGGCACCGATGGTTTTATAATTGCCTGCATCATAGGCAACGGCGCAGGGAAAGTGAGTGCTGTTATCTTCAAGGATGGGAAATGCCGGCGGGATCGCGTCGAGGTAATAAAAGCTGAAGGGATGAATGGCTTCGTTTATAAAGGTGAGACCGGCTGCAAATGCCGTATCAATTCCCGTAATGGTATCAAATGGGGTAATATTTCCGGCCCACTGGATATTGAATTTAGGCTGGGCCGGGGTTCCCGGATCATCTTTCCAGGTCGTCCGGCTTTCCAGGTAAACTTTTCCTCCTGCATCCAGGTAATTGGCGATCAGCGTGCCTTCCCCGAGGGTCAGCAGATGGTTCTGGTAATAGTAGCCCAGGCAGATGAATAAGGATTCGTAATCAAAGATTTTTGGAGTGATTGAATAATCATAATCGGCAATGACATTCAATTCTTGCAGCAATGAAAAAATCACCGGGCCCGAATTTTTGTCGACGGCCATATCGATCACCATTACCGGCGTTTTCCCGACTTTCATTTCAATGGTATCCTGGCGTCCGATGCCCGAAGCTGAAGTAGTGGTCAGGATTAAAGTGACCGGTGTGCCGCTCGGTGTTGAATCATCGGCAGTAAGTGTGAAGGATCGTGTCACAGACGCGCCTTTCCCGATGCTGCCGAAATCCTGCACAGTAGTTCCGGATACCACCACTTCAGGACTGAGGGAGACCAGCTCCGACATGACCTGATCGATTGCGGCATGGCCTGAATTGCGCAAAGTAGCCAGCAGTGGCGCTGTTTCTCCGGGGCTGAGACGGTTGTCTTCGTCGCCGATTTCATTCCTTTCGAGAAAGAGCCCGGGTGCGTTGGATTGAAGGACGAGATCCTTGACCCAGCTTCGGCCGGAGGCATCGAGCACCGTTTCGAACTGGATATCGCTATGGTCTGGAATAAAAGTGGATACTACGAAACTGAAAGCATCAGTCACCGACACCGATTCACCGGCAGGAATCGTCCCCGTCTGGCATTGCGAATCCTGGAAAATGATGAACGGATCGCTGGTCGAAAGGCTGATGAAAGGATTTTCGAGGTTCTCCGTGCCGCCGTTGACCAGGGTCAGTTGCAAGCTTACCGTATCGCCGTAGAAGATCTGGTCATCGTTTCCCGGCATTACCGAAAGATAAATGTAAGGTCCTGAAGTTAGCTGGAAGTCGCGGGCGACGGATATTCCCGATCGGTCGGTCACCCTGACGGCCACATCATGGATTCGGTCGTCGGAATGGGGTGTCCCCGACAAAAGTCCATTTTCGGAAAGCTGAAAAGTTCCGGGGAGTGACTGATAGCGGAATGTTACACTGGTTCCGGGTGGTATTTGTGGCTGGCCACTGTATGGCGAAACCAGGTAGTCTGTTTTGTTACCGGCCGATAATCCTGCCAGCCAGCCGAATCCGCCAAGCGTTGAAGGGCCGTATATAAATCCGATAGTACCATCCTCTTCCAGTTTTACGGTGAAATTGATGTCGGTAGTGCCCAGGTTGCCTTCGGCTGAAAGCTTCCAGCGGAAAATGGCGGCTGTGTCGCTGGTTTCAACCCATCCGCCATCGCCTTCTGCGGGCATGATGGTAAGACCAGCATAGCTTAAAGGGGCGATCATCGGGATACTGCGGAACATCAGCTCCGGTTCCATCATGTAGGGCCATGGGATCTGATCGCCGGAAAATTGCAAATGCCCGTTGATGTGCATGAACACGGTATCATAAGTGCCACCGTAAAACGGAAAATCAAAGCCGAGGGCAACGGCCATGATCGTGTCATCTTCCGCCGAATCCAGAACCAGGAATTCATCCACTCCGGGCATCGTGGCGGTCGACTGTTCGACCGTGTAGTGCGCGGCGATTTCCCATGAATAGGGGATTCTACCACCTGCAGCACCAAGCTGGAAACTATAGGGTTCGTCAACAACAAAAGGAGGCAGCGAATCGGTTGTGATCGTGATTATCTCAAAATCAGGCGAGAACATCACTGAAGCCATAGAGATTGAATTATTCTCAATATCGACAGGGATATCATCCGAAACATATTCCTGTTCAGATCCGGTGTAATCCATAACTGAAAATGACAAGATCTGGCCATCGCCCTGGTATTCCGGATCATCTTCATCCACGACCAGGAAGAATTTTGCCGGCATGCCCGATTCCAGGTGACCCAGCAGCGGGGTCACATCCAGGCCGAACTCAAGGGTTTTGAGCGATTCCAGCGTATCGTTCCCCTGCATGAAGTGGTTGCCGCCCTGGTAGTTGATCATCGGAAAATCCATCATCCATGCCGGTGAAATATCCGATGTATCCTGTGAAACACCCGCCATCACTTTAATCTTCCCCCGGTTAGTATGTTTTATTTTTACTTTAAACGCCATCAGGGGCAAATAATCTTCATCAACATCCAGGATATGAACCTCCTGGTTCCAGATCCCGCCTGTTTCAAACTTTTCGGCCAGAACCTTGTACATCATGTAACAAAAACCACTGTCCTGCGACCCGGTTCCGTGGCTGTTGACAAACTTTACTCCGCCGAACTCCCAGTCCCTGGGGTCGATGACCTGGTCGTTGTTAAGATCGATAGTATTGGTGTATTGCCCGTCGCCGTTGTAATCGTAGCGGATCGAATCATTGTAACCCACAATGGTCATGGCGTGGGAAGCCAGCGGGTACCACCAGGTCACTACGTATTTGCCTCCTTCGGGAGTCGTATCATTGAGGAAAACTGCATTCCAGGGGACATTGGCGTAGTAGCTCGCAACGCCGCCATGTTCCTGTTCTCCCATATGATTGTAGAGCCAGTGCTTCAGTGCCAGGATTCCTTCTTCCGTCGAGGTGTTGATCCGGTACATCTGCCTGATCCTGTTGTACATACCATTGTTATACAGGTTGTAACCGTTTATCCAGCGGCGCCCGTCATCGAAAAAACCGCCATAGTCGTAAGAATTCATACACCCGCACATGCGGAGGATTTCGACACTGTGGAAATAGCTGACTCCATACCAGCCATCGCCACCGTTCTGAAAATTCCAGGTGAAATGGGTCGGATACTGGGTTTGCGGGAACAAGGCGGGCTGGTCTCTCTTGCAAGCCATTTCGTATGTGAAATTATAACCGACCATGGCTGCCTGTCCGCAACTGGGGCCCTCCTGCAGAAATACCGGCCTCAGGTAAGGAAGGGTTGAATTATCGACAATTGCCGGAAGCTGGTCCCTCACTGCGGTTTCCGGAACCTTTTTTTCTGGCAGGGAGCGAAGCAGAGCCGCATCCCGGTTGGTCATAACCGGCCCCGACGGATATTTCGCATTATAATTCCGGTATGCCTCGGGAATTTCTTGTCCGGCCAGGGTTATGGAGAAAAACAATATTACCAGGAATGGTAGCGCTTTCCTTATCATTAAAATGGGTTTTAAGACTTGAAATAAAAGTAAAATTATTTTTTAAATGTGTAAATAGTTAAAAAGTTATCGGGAACTTTCAGCAAGTTAAGGTTATGGAAGACTTTTTTCAGCGGCTTCTTTGAAAGTTGGCAGCTTTTTTCTACTTTTGCGTCCCTTATTCGGAATTAACAGGTTAACAATTATAAATTACAGAAAATGAAGGTATTTCAAACGAACGAGATCAGGAACATCGCGTTGATAGGCGGCGCCAAGACGGGTAAAACAACATTGGCAGAAGATATGTTGTTCGAAGGCGGCGTAATTAACAGGAGGGGATCGATCGAAGATAAAAATACGGTTTCCGATTACCGTGATATTGAAATGGAAAGACAGAATTCAGTCTATTCATCTGTTTTGTATTCCATTTATAACAATCACAAGATCAATGTTATCGATACACCGGGTTTTGATGACTTTGTGGGAGAGGTAATTTCCGCGATGAAAGTGGTGGATGCAGCCGTATCCGTGGTCAATGCACAGAATGGCGTTGAACCGGGAACGGAGACAACCTGGAGGCTTTGTACCAAAGAACTCATGCCGGTGATCTTTGCCATCAACCACCTGGAACACGACAACTCGAATTTCGACGATACCGTCAGCCAGCTCAAGAGCTCCTTCAGCAGCGCGGTTACGGTGGTCCAGTATCCGCTTCACACCGGACATGGTTTTAATTCGGTCATCGACCTTCTTAAGATGAAAATGCTGAAATACCCGGATGGAGGGGGAAAACCGGAGATCCTGGATATTCCTGCCAATGAAAAAGGCAAAGCGGAAGAATTGCAGGCGAAGCTGATCGAAGATCTGGCAGCCAACGATGAATCGCTGATGGAATCGTTCTTCGAAAACGGGACCTTGTCGGAAGAGGAAATCTCCCGCGGGCTGCGCCTGGGTTTGCGCAACAGGGGCATTTTCCCGGTGCTTTGTGTCAATGCCAAACAGAATATGGGCGTGGGCCGGTTGCTGGAATTCATCATCAACAATGTTTCCGCCCCGAATGAAATGCCGCCTGTCAAGACTGTCTCGGGAAAAGAGGTCAAATGTCTGGCTACCGAGCCGGCTATGGCTTTTGTCTTCAAAACGACCATCGAGCAGCACCTGGGTGAGGTGAGCTTTTTCAAGGTTTACAGCGGTGAGATCCATGAAGCAGAAGATATGATCAACGGCACCAATGCCACCAAGGAGCGTCTCTCGCAGGTGTTCGTCTTTGCCGGCAAGAACCGCGACAAGGTGGAAAAGATGGTCGCCGGTGATATTGGCGCTACCATCAAGCTGAAGAATACGCTGACCAACCATACGCTGAATGCTCCCAAGTTTGCGGATGAGAAGATCGCCCCGATCGAGTATCCCGATTCGAAGTTCCGCGTGGCTTGTAAAGCCGTCAATCAGGCCGATGACGAAAAACTGGGCATGGCGCTGAATGAGCTCCACAAAATGGACCAGACGATCATCGCAGGGTACAAGAAGGAATTACGCCAGCTGATCCTGGAGGGCCAGGGCGAACTTCACCTGAACATTGCCAAGTGGCACCTGGAAAACAATATCAAGATACAGGTGAACTACCTTCCTCCGCGTATTCCTTACAGGGAAACGATCACAAGAGTTGCCCAGGCTACCTACCAGCATAAGAAGCAGTCGGGCGGCGCCGGCCAGTTTGGCGAAGTGCACATGGTCATCGAGCCGCACGAAGAGGGCAAACCCGACCCGTCGAGCGTCAAGCTGAAACAAATGATGCGCCAGTCGTCGGTCACCCCGCTGACTATTTCCAAAGGCGATACCGAAATTTCACTGTCGATCCGCGGTAAAGACGAGATCCAGCTCGAATGGGGCGGAAAACTCGTTTTCTATAACTGCATCGTCGGCGGTTCGATCGATACCCGTTTCCTTCCCGCTATCCTCAAGGGATTGATGGAGAAAATGGAGCAGGGCCCGCTTACCGGTTCCTATGCCCGCGATATCCGCGTCTATGTTTATGATGGCAAGATGCACCCGGTCGATTCCAATGAAATCTCCTTCAAACTCGCCGGCCGTACCGCCTTCAGCATGGCTTTCAAGGAAGCCAGCCCGAAGATCCTCGAGCCGATCTATGATGTCGAAGTCTTCGTCCCGGCCGATAAAATGGGTGGCGTCATGACCGACCTGCAAGGACGGCGTGCCATCATTATGGGTATGGATGGCGGAACGATCCGTGCCCGCGTGCCGCTTGCCGAACTGAACCGCTATTCGACGGCTTTAAGCTCGCTCACCAGCGGCCGTGCAAGCTACACGATGAAATTCAACGAATATGCCCCGGTACCGTCCGATATCCAGGAGAAACTGCTGAAGGAATACGAAGAAAGCGCGAAAGACGAAGACTAGAATTAGTTCAAAGTTCAAAGGTTTCCTTTACTTTAACGCCTTTGTCGGTCTGGTGAAGGGTACAGCATTCATGGTAAAGATCATGTTCCAGGAACAGGATGTAGTCGTTTTCCAGCGCTTCCCTGTAAAAGCGGGTTTTGTCTTCTAAAGTAATCAACGGGCGGGTATCGTAACCCATGATCCACGGCATCGGCACATGGGCTGTTGAGGGAAGCAGATCGGCCATAAATACCACAGTTTTACCGTTGTATCGAATGTGAGGTATCGCCTGTCCGTCTGTATGGCCATGGTAAAGTTTTATGGTGATGTTGGGAAGAATTTCACCTTCGCCTTCAATTAGTTTCAGCTTTCCGCTCTCTTCAATGGGTAAAATGTTTTCTTTCAGATAAGAGGCGCTTTCGCGATGATTGGGCTCAACTGCCCAGTTGTACTGCTGACGGCTGACCCAGTAATTGGCATTGGGAAAAGCCAGCTTGTACCCGGTGCGGTCGTGGTTCCATTCGACACTTCCGCCGCAATGGTCGAAATGCAGGTGCGTCAGGATCACATCCGTAATATCCTCCTTACCGAAACCGGCTTTTGCCAGCGACTTCTCCAGCGTATCCTCCCCGTTGAGATGATAATGGCGGAGAAAATTCCAGTCCTGCTTGTCGCCGATTCCGTTGTCGATCAGGATCCTGCGGTCTTCATCGACCACCAGCAGGCAGCGCATGGCCCAATTGCACAGATTGTTCTCATCGGCAGGATAAACTTTCGACCAGAGTGATTTGGGTACGACGCCGAACATGGCGCCGCCGTCGAGTTTCAGGTTTCCGGTTTCGATGCTGTAGAGTTTCATAATCAATGGATATTTCTTTCTGAAGTTAATAACAAATAAAATCCGGAATAGTTAATATTTCTGCTATTATTTATCCGTGGTTATTCGTAAAATTCGTCTCATCCGTTATTCCAAAGGGAACACGAATCAACACGAATAAGGCGAATTGACACGAATAGCCTCTAACTAAATCTTATCCAGTTCAGCCAGTGCATAGGCGTAGGCGCCGACCGATACGGCCCTGGATGTGCCCAGCCGGGAAACGCCGACGCCGATATACCGTGCCGGGTTATAATTGACGGCTTTTTGGCTGAACGGCACTTTGATTTCGATCGACTTGTTTTCCAGGAACTCGGCCAGTTCCACCGGGTTTTCCAGGTTGAGTGCCGTGATCTCGAGGCGGGGCACTTCATGCCCGTCGAGAGATGTAAAGCTCGCATTCATCTCATCCACGAGTCGTTGCAGGAATACTCCGTGGGCGCCGGATAATCCTCCGCCGATCACGATAATTCCGTCGATCAGGGTGATGGCATTGGCCAGGGTATCGCCGGCCACAACCGCCATCTCTTCCCAGGCTTTCAGGGCTGCTTCTTTATTACCGGGAAAAGACCCGAGAATAATATCCTGGATCTCTTTGGGATTTGGAGATTCCTCAAACGGGATGCCTGTTTCGCGGGCATATACCCGGCGGACACCCCGGATGGCGGTGCTGTCTTCAGCGCTGGTGGAGAGATAGAGCCTGTTGCGCATGCGGTTTACTTCACCACCGGCCGAATTATCGCCGATGAATAGCTGCCCGTTGTTGACAATGCCTCCCCCGAAACCGGTTCCGAAAGTAACGCCGAACAGGTTGCGGTATCGCCTGGGGTTACCGGCCGCCTCCAAACGGGCATTGATCTCCGGCAGGATGCCCCCGATGGCTTCACCGTAGGCAAACAGATCACCGTCGTTGTTAATGAACACCGGGATGCCGAATTTCTCTTCCAGCATGTCTTTCAGTGCGACTCCACCCCTGAACGTAGGCAGATTCTCCAGGTCACCTATGATGCCCCGCGGATAGTCGGCCGGACCGGGAAAACAGAAGCTGATGGCCGACGGTTTCTCATCCAGTGCGCTCTTTACATTATTAAAACCATCGATTATTTTGAGCAGCACCTCTTCCAGTGTAGCTCCTTTTGCTTTCAGGCGGAAAGGTTCAAACATCTCTTCCCCGCCCCGAATGGCGTTGAATACAAAGTTGGTTCCCCCGGCATCCAGGGTCATGACAATGCGTCTGTCGGTGGTCAGGTTCATAATCTTGGAATTTGGAATGATCAAAAATAGAAAAATATTATTTCAATGCGCCTCCAGCCAGTTTTCCCCTTCATCCATCTCAACCTCCACCGGTACATCCAGCGGCAGCGCATTTTTCATCTGCTCATACACAACCGGCCGGATCAGTTCTCTTTCCGATCTGTGCACGTCGAAAACGAGTTCGTCATGGACCTGCAGGATCATCCGGCTGCGAGTTGCAAGCTTTTTAAGGTCTTCATGGATGCGGATCATGGCGATCTTGATCATATCGGCCGATGAACCCTGGATCGGGGCATTGATGGCGTTTCTTTCAGCAAACCCGCGCACAACGGCATTGGCCGAATTGATATCGCGCAGATACCGCCTTCTTCCCAGGATGGTCTCCACATACCCGTGCTTCCGGGCAAAATCGATGGTCCGGTCCATATATTCCCGAATCCCCGAATACTGTGCGAAGTAGGATTCGATGATCTCTGCCGCTTCGCGGCGGGTAATGTTCAGCCGTTCGGCCAAACCGAACGCCGACTGCCCGTAAATGATACCGAAATTGACCGCCTTGGCTTTCCGGCGCATCTCCGGGGTGACTTCGCCGACCGGGATACCGTAGACTTTGGCGGCTGTGGCGGCGTGAATGTCGGTTCCCTGCCGGAACGATTCGATCATGTTTTTATCGCCGCTCATATGTGCAATGATCCGCAACTCAATCTGGGAGTAATCGGCCGATAAAAGGATGAAATCGGGATTTCGGGGCACAAAAGCTTTTCGGATCTCTTTTCCCCGGTCGGTCCGGATCGGGATATTCTGCAGGTTCGGATTGTTGGAACTGAGCCGGCCTGTTGCAGCCACCGCCTGGTTGTAAGAGGTGTGGATCCGTTTGTCGCGCGGGCTGATCAGGGTGGGCAGCACATCGACGTAGGTCGATTTCAGCTTGGTCAGTGAACGATAGTCCAGGATCAGCTGGATGATCGGATGGCGAAACAGCATCTTGACCAGCACATCCTCGCTGGTCGAATATTGTTTGGTAGCCGTACGCGGCGGCTTATCGGTGATTTTCAGCTTTTCATAAAGAATTTCGCCGAGTTGTTTGGGCGATGCGATATTAAAGAGTTGCCCGGCCAGGTCGTAGATTTGCTCCTCCACCTCATGGACCTCATCGCCCAGGTGTGCGGAATAATCTTTCAAAGCCTTCGTGTCGAGCATTACGCCTTCCGCCTCCATGGCGGCCAGGACAGGCACCAGCGGAATTTCTATCTCTTCGAAAAGCTTTCTGAGGCCGCCTTCATTCAGCATCGGATCGAAGATTTCATAGAGGCGGTAGGTGATGTCGGCATCTTCGCAGGCGTAATCGGAAAGGATTTCCGGTTGCACATCCCGCATATTCCCCTGGTCTTTGCCTTTCTTGCCGATCAGTTCATCGATATGGACGGTTTTGTAATTAAGGTATGTTTCGGAAAGAAAATCCATTCCGTGTTTCAGATCCGGTTCGATCAGGTAGTGGGCCAGCATCGTGTCGAACAATTTGCCGCGTACCTCCACCTCATACCATTTGAGGATAGCGATATCGAATTTGAGGTTTTGTCCGATCTTGAGAACGTTTTCGTTTTCCAGGAAGGGTTTGAACTCGCTGACAATTTCGAGGCATTCCTGGTAATTGGCCGGGAGGTGCACAAAAAAGGCTTCAAAGGGCTGGAAGCAGAATGAGATACCAACGAGTTCCGAGTTGTTCGGATCGATGCCGGTGGTTTCGGTATCGAAGCAGAACTTTTCGGCATGTTTGAGTTTGTCCACCAGTTGCTGCCGCTGGTCTTTGGAAGTGACGAGATGGTAATTGACCCGGGTCTTGTCCAGGGACGCCATCCCAAGGGATGGCGTCCCAAGGGATGGCGTCCCTTTCTCGGTGGCGGGCAATTCGCTGAAAAGATCTCCCCCAGCCTGCGGTTTCCCCCCGCCGGCCTGGGCCACCAACCCGGTTACCTCTTCTCCAGCCTGCTCCCTTACCGAAAGGTCAGTGAATACCCTCTTTGCGAAAGTCCTGAATTCCAGCTCATTGAACAATTCGTTGAGGATCTCGAAAGAGGGTCTCTCCAGTATCAGCTTCTCCTCTTCAAATTCCAAAGGCACATCCAGAATTATGGTGGCCAGCTTCTTCGAGAAAAGCCCCTGCTCTGCAAAGGCTTCGACATTTTCCCTGATCTTTCCCTGCAACTCGCCGGAATGGGCAATCAGGTTCTCCACCGATCCGTATTGCTTTATCAGCTCTATGGCCCTCTTTTCCCCGATGTTCGGTATCCCCGGGATATTATCGGACGCATCGCCCCATAATCCTAAAATATCAATCAATTGCGCCGGCCTTTCAATCTGGTATCTTTCACACACTTCCTTTATCCCTAAAATCTCCGCTTTGTTGCCAAACCTGGGCGGACGGTAAATAAAGGTCCTGTCGCTGACAAGCTGCCCAAAATCCTTGTCGGACGTCACCATGAACGTCGTAAATCCCTTTTTATCTGCTTTGTGTGCGAGCGTTCCTATAATATCATCCGCCTCATAACCGGGCAGCTCGAGGATGGGGATACGGAATCCCTCCAGCAAACGACGGATATAGGGCAACGCCAGGGCAATATCTTCCGGCATCTTCTCCCGCTGGGCTTTGTATTCGGTGTACTCTGCCTCGCGGAGCGTCGGCGCAAACGAATCAAAAGCCACCCCGATATGGGTCGGCTTTTCATTCTTGACAAGATCATATAAAGTATTCGCAAAACCAAGAATAGCGGAGGTATTCAATCCTTTTGAATTGATCCTGGGATTTTTATTCAGGGCGAAATAAGCCCTGTAAATCAGGGCCATAGCATCTAATAAAAAGAGGCGGTTATTCATTTCCAGTGAGTATTGAGCAAAGATAATCAAAGGAAATTCAAAACCGCATCCTGATAATCCCGTATGGACCCCCAAACACGATTAAACATAATATTTTCACATTTTCCGAAAACACCATTATTATTATATTTGTAAGAAGGATTGATTTTACCCGGTATGACTTCCACAAACCCGAAAATATTTCTTAACTAATACCAAAATCAATATGTTATGAAGAATTACCTTACACTTAAACAGGCTGTCGGCTGGTTAAGGAGCATTTTTCTGCTCTTGCTGGTCGTTGCAGGAACCACTGTGTTCGGCCAGGAGAAGAGCATCAGCGGCTCGGTTACCGACCGGTCAACGAACGAATCCCTGCCCGGAGCATCGGTATTGGTAAAAGGTACCGGAGCCGGTACGATTACCGATATCGACGGTAAATTCGCATTGAAGGTGCCTCCCGGCGGAACATCCATTGTCGTTAGCTATGTGGGCTACGAAACCCAGGAGATAACGATCGGAAGCCAGGCCGTTTTCAATGTCATGCTATCCCCTTCGAAAACCTCTTTGCAGGAAGTAGTGGTCGTAGGATACGGAAGCACAAAAGTGAAAGACCTGACCTCTTCCATAAGTACTATCAAAGCGGAAGATATTAACCGGACTCCCGCTTCTCAACCGCTGCAGGCCCTGCAGGGAAAGGTCCCCGGTCTGCAGGTCGTCACTTCCGGAGGCCCCGGCAGTATGCCCACTATCCGTATCCGCGGTATCGGCTCATTCCCCGGACGGGAAAATGAAGCGCCGCTGTTTGTCGTCGACGGCATGTTCTTCGATAATATCGACTTTCTGAATCCTTCCGACATCGCTTCCATTTCTGTCATGAAAGACGCCTCGGCAGCCGCTATCTATGGTGTCAGGGCCGCCAACGGCGTTGTACTCATCGAAACAAAATCAGGACAATACAACCAGAAGGCTGAAATCACCTACAATGGTTATGGCGGTTACCAGATCGCCCAGAATGTGGTGAAGATGGCCAACTCCCAGCAGTTTTCCATAATGGCCAGGGAATCGGGTTCACCCGCCGATGAAACGTTCATCCTTAACGCCATGCAACGCTACGGCAGAAGCCGCGTCGATCCCAGTATACCGGAACCCAATACCAACTGGTACGCCGAAATCCTCCGCCCGGCCGCCATCACTAACCATAGCCTGGATTTCTCAGGCGGTACGGAGAAAGCACGCTATTCCCTCGGCGCCAACTACTTCTACCAGGATGGGATCATGAATATGGACAATAACTACGAACGTCTTAACCTCCGGACCAAACTCGATTTTAAGGCCACAAACTGGCTGACAGTTGGCGGTAATATGGTATATAGCAATGCATTGAAAAACAATGAGCAAAATTCGGCATGGAACAATGCCTACTTCGCCGTCCCGATCATGCCCGTTTACGATACCTTGAACAACCTGGCTTATCCGGATAATTACTCCAGTGCACGCATAATGGGTTACAGATCGGGACAGAATCCCTTCCCGTATATGGTATACAATTTTGACCAGATGAAAATCAAAAAGTTGTTATCCAATTTCTATGTCGAAATCAATCTTCTCCCGAAGGTTCTCACTTTTAAAACATCATACAATTACAGCTATACCGGGATCGATCAACGTATCATCAATTTCCCGTATTATATTGATGATGGTTTCAATAACCTGGACCCGAAAATTACCCGCACCTGGACCAATTATAACAACCATATCTGGGATAATATCCTGACATTCACCAAGAGCTTCCAGAATCATAACCTGACATTGATGGCCGGAACTTCTTTCAAGGACGAGGGCTACACAATGCTGAGCGCCTGGGTCAACGATATCCCGACCGATAAACCGCAATCCTGGTATATCAATAAAACCCTGGATATCGAATCCATTGGCGCTACCGACGGTGGCCTCCGCCAATACGGAATGTCTTACTTCGGACGTCTGGCCTACAACTTCAACAACCGTTACCTGCTCTACGCAACGATGCGTGCCGACGGCAGCAACAAATACCAGCAAACCTGGGGCTATTTCCCCACGGTCGGTATTGGCTGGGTCGTCACCGAAGAAAAGTTCATGCCGAAAAACGATATTCTTACTTATCTGAAGATCAGGGCCAGCTGGGGACAACTGGGCAACGACAAGATCCAGGCCAGCGATGGCGCGTTTACCACTACCGTTATAAAAACCACCTTCGGTGGCGTCGTCTATTCCGGTACTGTGGTGTCAAGCGATTATTCTGAGCTGAAATGGGAACTTACCGAGGAAACTAATGTCGGTTTCACCGCAAAATTTGTGAAGAACAAATTATCGGCTGATATTGATTACTATAACCGCGATACGAAAAATGCCGCCATCCCCGTCTCTATCCCGTCGGTCGGTGGTAGCGTGCTGAAACCGGTCGGTACGATCCGCAACTCCGGTATCGAAATCGCACTGAACTGGAGCAATGAGATCAACGGCAAACTGAACTACAGCGTCGGGGCAAACCTGGCTACCCTGAAAAACCAGGCCATCGACCTTTACGGACAGGAGTATATCGACGGCGGTACCGCTGAATTCCGTCAGCGCACCTACGTCGGCGAACCGCTTATGGCTTTCTACGGATGGGAAGTGGCCGGCGTTTACCAGAATGCGACTGAAATCAGCAACGATCCGATTGCGGTCGACAATAATCTCGTCCCCGGTGACTTCAAATATGTCGACCAGAATAAAGATGGTTTGCTGGATGGCGACGACCGCGTGATCCTCGGTTCGTACTTCCCGAACCTCATCTATGGCGGCGATATCAGCATCCGTTACCTGAACATCGACTTCAGCGCCAGTTTCTACGGTCAGGCCGGAAACAAGATCCTCAACCGGAAAAGGGGAGAACTGATCTGGACCTCCGACGGTAACCTCGACGCCGACCTGGCCGAAAACCGCTGGTATGGAGAAGGTACTTCAGATAAGTACCCGTCATCGTCAGGCCTCCGCAGGGGCTGGAACCAGAAAATGAGCGACTATTTCGTGGAAGACGGCTCTTTCTTCCGGTTCCAGAATATCGCCCTGGGCTATACCATCAAAAACAGCAAATGGCTGGGAGGCAATTTCCCGGAAACCCGGATCTCATTTACCGCCGAACGCCCGCTGTCGCTCTTCAAATACAACGGCTTCACACCGGAAGTCGCCAACGGATGGGACTCTCAGACCTATCCCGTGGCCGCGATCTATACGGTCGGACTCAATATCAAGTTCTAACGCTAAATACTTATTGATATGAAACCATATAAATTCATTATAGTTATTTCAATAGCGCTGACCGTCCTGTTGTCAAACACAGGATGCAACAAGTACCTCGATGAACCGCCAGAAAATACGACGTTCACCGAAGAAACCGACTACACCATCAGCAGCAACATGGTCCTTCCTTTAATCGGTGCCTATGAGCGGATGAACCTGGTCGATATCGGCTGGGAGAATTTTCCCCTGGTCGCAGTGCGCGGCGATGATGTTAATGCCGGCGGCCTGGGCGACCAGCAGGATTTTGCCGAAACCGACAAATACAACTACAACAAGGATTACTGGATGTATAACTCCCTGTGGCAGAATTACTACTTGAGCATGTTCATCGCCAATTCGGCGATCGAACAGGTAGAGCTTTACAAGCCGCATGCCAGCGCCAGCCTGGCTGAACAATACCAGGCCGAAGCCAGGGTGCTGCGGTCATGGTGGCTGTTCCAGCTCAGCCGTACATTTGGCGCACTGCCGGTGCCCGAAAGCTCCGACCCGTCGGAACTCTTCGTGGTTCCCCTATCAACAAAGGATGAGGTCATGCAAATGATCTCTGCCTGGATGGATGAAGCCATACCGCTGCTGCCTGCCGTCAGGCCCAACGAACGTACCGATATCCCGGGCGGCGTCACAAAATTCACGGCCCTCGCCATGAAAGCCCTGGCCAACCTGGAGCTGAAGAATTACCAGGCTGTGGCCGAAGCCACCGGCGAAATCATCAATTCGGGAAAATTTGAACTCGAAGCCGATTACTATGAATTGTTCAAGATCAAAGGAAAGCTGAACAGCGAGAACCTGCTCGAAATGCAGTATTCCGACCTGGGCCAGGCAGCCGGCGATAACTATTATTACCTGTTTGCATTCTTTGGACCGCAGGGATGGACACCGGCGGTGGAAGGCGCCGGCGACGGATGGGGCTTCTGGGAACCGAGCATGAAATATATAAAGTTTATGCTCGACCGGAATGAAGTAACCCGCCTGAAGACGACGGTTCTGTTCACCCCCAGGGGAATTGCCGAGATACAGGCGGATCCGAACTATGTGAACCTGCCTTCCTGGATTTCAAATGTGACCCCTTCGGGTGATGTTATCAACGACTACGCCCGTGCAATGTTCTGCAGCGGCAAGCATTACCTGCCTTCCATCCAACTTACCCCCGGAAGAACAAGCTATGGTACTAACAAGAACTTCCAGTGTATCCGCTATGCCGAGATCCTGCTGATGTATGCCGAGGCATTGGCCAATGGGGCATCCGGCAGCGCCGGAACAGCCGATGCAGCAGTGAATGCCGTCAGGGAAAGAGCAGGTTTGAGCCCGCTGGCCGGAGTGAACCTCCAGCAGGTGCTCGACGAAAAATATGCCGAGCTGGCTATGGAATGGGGAACCCGGTTCTTCGATATGGTCCGGTACAATAGAGTTGATGCACTGAGCTACGAGGGAAGAACATTTTCAGCTGATAAAGCATTTCTGCCTTATCCGCAAAACCAGGTCGACCAGATACCGGTATTAAAAGGTAATTAACCTATGGTTTAACTTTAAAAAAATTCAAGATGAAAATTATAAAATCCTTGTTTTTACTGGCGATGTTAACCCTGGTCGTGGCCTCCTGTGAAAAGGAACTCGACCCGATCATCCCGGTCGATCCGAAACCGGATCAAACCGCGCCAACGGTTGCCATCAGCTACCCGATAGAAGGTAAAGCCTTCGTATCACCGGATGAACCCGCTACCATTACATTTAAGGTTCTGGCAGTGGATGATATAGAACTCCAATCGGTTACATTGAAGCTTAACGGCGCGGAGATCGTAACATTTGACTCTTTCCTGGATTACAGAAGAGCCGATATCAAATACAATTACAGCGGTATGACTGCAGGTACTTATACCCTGTCGGTTGATGTGGTCGACCTTACCGGGAAAACGGCGTCGACATCGGTTAATTTTAACAAAGTGACCGCACCGGTTTATGAACCCCTCGCCGGCGAAGTGCTCTATTTCCCGCTCGATGGCTTCAACCTCGACCTGGTTACCGGCGCTGAACTGGCGGTTAACGGCGCTCCGGGATATGCAGCCGGAAAAGTGAACGACTGTTATGCCGGGGCTACCGACGCATACCTGACCTACCCGGCTGATGCGATTACCTCGGGAACAGAATTCAGCGTGGCTTTCTGGTATAAGATCAATGCCGATCCGCTTCGTGCCGGGATTCTGGCCATCAGCCCCGAAGGCGACAGCCGGAACAGCGGCTTCAGGTTGTTCCGCGAAAACAGCGGCACCAACCAGAATATCGGACTGAATATCGGTATCGGTTCCACCGAGGTCTGGATGAACCCGTTTGTCGCGGTTCCTGCCGACCAGGACTGGATGCATATCGCCATCGTGATCTCGACCTCGAAAGCCACTATCTACGTCAACGGCGAGATCGCCCCGACGAACTCCGAAGTGGACCTGGAATCCAAAATCGACTGGACCGGATGCAGCAGTATGACCATCGCTTCAGGGATGCCGAACTTCGTCTACTGGGAGCATTTCTCCGACCTGAGCCTCTATGATGAGATGCATTTCTTCACAAAGGCCCTGACCCCGGCTGAGGTACTGGATCTCTATACCGTTAAAAAATAGAGTCGGTATTCAATTCTGTCGCTATAAGTCATTTTAAGGTTCTTTAACCACAAAGGCGTACAAAGTTTGATATTTGGTAATCAATTACTTTGTGCGCCTTTGTGAATCCCTTTGTGTAACTTTGTGGTTAAATAATTTGTAATGATCAGGATGAATTAATTGCTGATTTAATAATATTATAAAGATGAAGAATATTTCAATATATAAACCTGTTGTCATGTTATTGATCATGACAATCGCAATTAATCTTCAATCCTGCAATAAGGAGCCTGCGCCGGTTGGAAAACTGGAGATCCTCTCCTGTTTTGCCGGTGAAACCCAGCTTCAGCTGGCTGCCGAGGTCCCCAATATTGCCCTGAATACCGAAATCATCCTGAACTTTTCGGTACCCCTTGATACCAACCTGGCTAAACAGGGCATCTCCATCAAAGATTTGAATAACGCCACCTTCGGGGTGCAATATAAGTTTTCCGGGGACATGAAAACATTACGGCTCACCCATCAGCAGGAATTCGGAAAACTGAAAAGTTACACGGTTTTCATCGCCGGCACAGTGAAAGGAACAGAAGGCGAATCGTTTACAGGAGCGGAATACAGGTTTAAAACATCAGACGGGAAGTTTAATCTGATCGCTGCAACAATTGATGGTCAGGATTTTACGACTAATACCAAGTTTTACAATATAAAAAGAAAAAACCTCCGGTTTTCGCTGGAATTTTCAGAACCGGTTGATACCGCCGGAATTTCAGCGAAGTTCTCCCTTTCAGACGACATTAAAGAAATTTTTGAATACGGGGACAATTTCCGGAAGGTCGACCTGACACTTCAGGGTGATCTGGAAGGATACCGCAAATATACCCTGGTAGTCTCATCAGGCCTCGAATCAGCCTACGGAAACCAGTTCGAGGGGTTCAGCAATTCTTTCTTTACCGAAGCCGACTCCACCTACAAGTTCCCGGTAGTAACGGATGACGAGTTGCTGACCATCGTCCAGCAGCAAACGTTCAAGTTCTTTTATGATTATGCCCATCCGGTGAGCGGAATGACCAGGGAAAGACTCGGCTCGGGAGATGTTGTTACTTCTGGCGGCTCCGGGTTCGGGGTCATGGCGCTTATCGTCGGCATGGAGAGAGGATTTATCACCCGGGCCGAAGGTATGGCCCGGCTGGAGAAGATCGTCGGATTCCTGGAAACCTGCGACCGGTTCCACGGAGCCTGGTCGCACTGGATCAACGGCAGCAACGGCTATGCTATCCCGTTCAGCACCAAAGACAATGGCGGCGACCTGGTCGAAACCGCATACATGGCCCAGGGGCTCCTTACTATGCGACAGTACCTCGATCCGCTGGATCCGGCGGAAAGTGACCTGGCAACAAGAATCACTGAACTTTTCAACACGATCGAGTGGAGCTGGTATACCCGAGGCGGGCAAAATGTTCTTTACTGGCATTGGTCGCCAACCTATAACTGGGATATGAACATGAAAATCCAGGGCTACAACGAGACACTGATCACTTACATCCTCGCCGCTTCCTCGCCGACCTACACCATCCCCGCTATGGCCTATAAGTCAGGCTACGCCCGCAACGGAGGGATCATCAACGGCAAAACGTTCTATGGCTATACCCTCCCCGTAGGTTATGACTACGGCGGGCCGCTTTTCTTTGCCCACTATTCGTTCCTCGGGCTCGATCCAAGAAATCTTTCGGATAATTATGCCAATTACTGGACGCAGAATGTCAACCACTCCCTGATCAACTGGGCCTATTGTGCCGACAATCCGAAAAGCTTTCCCAATTACAGCGCACATTGCTGGGGATTGACCGCCGGCGATATCCCTTCCGGATACGGCGTGAGCGAACCCACCAACGACCGGGGCGTGATCACCCCGACCGCGGCGGTCTCCTCTCTCCCTTTTTCTCCGGAACAATCGATGGACGCTATCCGGTTCTTCTATTATATCCTCGGAGATAAACTCTGGGGCGATTATGGATTCTATGATGCCTTCGATGTCCATGTGGGCTGGTGGGCCGGCTCCTATATCGCGATTGACCAGGGCCCCCAGGTCGTCATGATCGAAAATTACCGTACCGGACTTCTCTGGGATCTCTTTATGAGCGCCCCCGAAGTCCAGGCCGGCCTCGATAAACTGGGCTTCAGCTATTAGTGTTGATAAATATTCAAAATGACAAATTTCCTTATTGACTATTTTTACATCCCATTATCATTATGAATTAAGAATTAAGAATTTAAAATTTAAAATTTAGAATTAACTCTCCATAGATGCCCAGAAAGAAAAGCAAAGTCGCTAAAATATTCGTACTCGATACGTCGGTCATTCTTTATAACCATAATGCCATTTATAGTTTTGAAGATAATGATATTGCCGTTCCAATCACTGTGCTGGAAGAGCTCGATAATTTCAAGAAAGGGAACGATACCAAAAACTTTGAGGCCCGTGAGTTCATCCGTATTATGGACCGCCTCTCTGCCAATCATTCGCTGACCAACTGGATTGAGATCGATCAGCAGGGAGCCGGTTGTATCAAGGTGATCATGAATGAGAACAACAGCCCGATCGACGCCCGGGCGGTTTTCGACGGCAATAAGCCCGACCACCGGATCCTGAATGCCGCCATGGTCATGCAGGATGAACATCCGCAACGTCCGGTCATCCTCGTGACAAAAGATATCAACCTTCGCCTTAAGGCCAAATCACTTGATATCCAGGCAGAGGATTATGAAACTGGCAAGATCCAGGACGTCGAATCGCTCTATCCGGGCAAATCGACCCTGGAAGGCGTCGACAAAAGCGTGATCGACAAACTGTACTCCGATGGTCTCGTTGATCCCGAAGATGTGGGGCTTACCGATCCCATCCCGAACCACTATTTTGTGCTGAAAAACGGCAACTCCTCGGCCCTGGCCTATTTCAACCCGCTCCTTGGAAAAATAGAGAGGGTGGAAAAAACGCAGGCCTACAAAATCACCCCGCGAAATGCCGAACAGGTATTTGCCCTCCACGCTATCCGTAATCCGCGTGTTAAACTGGTTACGCTCCAGGGAGTCGCCGGTACGGGAAAGACCCTTCTCGCCCTGGCCGGCGCGCTCGACCAGAAGAAAAATTACAAACAGATATACCTGGCACGCCCTATAGTCCCGCTGAGCAATAAAGATATCGGTTACCTCCCGGGAGATATCAAAGACAAGCTCAGTCCCTACATGGAGCCGCTTTACGATAACCTGAAGTTTATTCAGAACCAGTACAGCGAAAGCGATAAGGAGTTCAAAAAGATCACCGATGCGCTCGAAAGCGAAAAGCTGGTGATAACGCCTCTCGCCTATATCCGTGGTAGAAGCATCTCGAATGTGTTCTTTATCGTGGATGAGGCGCAGAACCTCACCCCTCACGAGGTGAAAACGATTATAACCCGCGCCGGCGAAAACACCAAGATCGTCTTTACCGGCGATATCTACCAGATCGACACCCCATACCTTGATTCGCAGAGTAATGGATTGTCGTACCTCATCGATAAGATCAAGCACCACCCGATCTATGCCCATGTGAGGCTCGAAAAAGGCGAACGGAGCGAACTGGCCAACCTGGCGAATGACCTGCTGTAAAAATGTTAAGGTTTGAGTCGTACGTGTTAAGTTTGGGAAATATTCTGTGTTTTCTGTGTCTTTAATCTGTGATTATCTGTGAGAAATAGCCTACAAGTCAGAATCCTGTCAGTAATGATCATCCAGGTACTATTGATATCCGGCTGTAACAGGCCCGGCAATAAAGAAAAACCCGGAAAAACAATGACCACTGAAACAACAAACATTGCTATCCCTTCTTTTAATGCCGATTCAGCTCTTCATTTTGTCAAAACACAAACCGGGTTCGGGCCTCGTGTCCCGGGAAGCAAAGCCCATGCGGATTGCGCTTCCTGGCTGAGATCCAAATTGATGGATTATACCACGGATGTCAGGGTCCAGGAGTTTAAAACACGGGTTTATTCCGGGGAGACCTTTACAGGGAAGAATATCATCGCCTCATTCAACCCGGAGAAGAAAATCCGGATTATGCTCTGTGCACACTGGGATTCAAGGCCTTATGCCGATTATGATCCGGACCCGGCCAAACACAACCTGCCGGTGATGGGAGCCAACGACGGTGCCAGCGGTGTGGGTGTTTTACTTGAAATGGCCCGGATCTTTAAAAATCATCCGCCCGACATCGGGGTCGATATCCTCTTTTTCGACCTGGAAGACTATGGCCCGCCGAAAGACAGCCAGAACGCGGCCAATGAGCACTGGGGTCTTGGTTCCCAGTTCTGGTCGCATAACCCGCATGTGCCGGGGTATAACGCCCGTTTTGTGATCCTCCTCGATATGGTGGGAGCCGGAAATGCCCGCTTCCTGAAAGAGGGCTTCTCCATGCACTTTGCCCCCGATAAGGTGAAGAAAGTGTGGGATATAGCCGCCAGCCTGGGATACCAGGAATATTTCCGCGATGAAAAAGGGGCTTTTATTAATGATGACCACTATTTTATCAATGAGATCCGCAAAATCCCCGCCATCGACATTATCCACCTTGATCCCAACTCCGCTAACGGTAGTTTTTACGAATACTGGCATACAACACAGGACACTTTCGATAAGATTGATAAAAGAACTTTACAGGTCGTCGGGGATGTGGTGACCAAAGTAGTTTATACCGAAAAGTAGGGTTGGCCTGCATTTCTGTTATTGAAGGATTAAAATCGTTTTATGATGAAAAAATTTCCAGCGGTACTCTGCATCTTCTTTCCGACTCTGTGGTTTACCAACACGCTGACCGCCCAACCCGAGTTTCCCCCTAACGCTCCCGTTTTCGACAGTTCAACCGTAGCACGGATCGATATTACCATTGATCCCGATACGCTTGCCTGGATCTATGAAAATGTGGATTCAGATATCGAATTTCATGCTGCGTTCCGTTTTGAAAATCAGACGATTGATGAATTGGTTGAAAATGTTGGATTCAGATTAAGGGGAAATACTTCGCGGTATTCGCAGAAGAAATCATTTAAGGTTTCATTCAACACATTCGAACCGGGTAAAAAGTTCCAGGGAATGGAGAAACTGAACCTGAACGGTGAACATAACGATCCTTCCATCATCCGTTCGCGCATTTGCTGGGAGTGGCTTCGTACAGCGGGTGTCCCGGCTCCCCGGGCCGCTCATGCCACGGTTTATATCAACGGAGATTACTACGGGCTTTATATTATGGTCGAACATGTGGATGAAGAATTCGTGGAGTCACGGTTCAATAATAAAAATGGGAACCTGTATAAATGCCTCTGGCCGGCCGACCTCGATTACCTCGGCAATGATCCGGATCTGTACAAGTTTTATCAAAACGGCCGGCAGGCTTATGAATTGAAGATCAATGAAGAATATAACAATTACTCCGATCTTGCTCACTTTATTGATGTTTTGAACAATACACCGCCGGAAGATCTGGAATGCGAACTGGAAAAGGTCTTTAATCTCAACGACTACCTGAAGATCATGGCCCTGGATGTGGTCACTGGCAACTGGGACGGGTACATATACAACAAGAATAACTTCTACCTTTACCATAATACAGAAACCGGCAGGTTCGAGTATATTCCCTACGATCTCGATAATACGCTGGGAATTGATTGGATGGACAGGGACTGGGCGACGCGCGACATCTACGACTGGGAGCAACATGGCACGGAGGTAAGGCCGTTGTATGCACGGCTTCTGGAGGTACCCGGGATCAAAGACCGGTATTCTTTCTTCTTTAAAAAATTCCTCGATCTTTTATCTGAAGAAGATTCTTTGATTACGGCCATCGGGGGAATACGGACAATGATCGCCCCTTATGTTATAAATGATCCGTTTTATCCGCTCGATTATGGTTATACGTATGATAACTTCATAAATTCATACGACCAGGCGCTGGGCGGTCATGTCGATTACGGGTTGATCCCTTATATTCAGACCCGGCGGACGACAGCCTTGCAGCAATTGGTTATCAATGGCATTCCTCCTGTTATCAACTATATCGAATCATCAAAAGCGGTACCCGGTGAAGAATACTGGATCAGGGCGACGGTTACCGATGAGTCGGCCGATTTTACAGTGAAGCTGAAATACAGTATTAACGGGGGGACTGAATTACTGGTGAATATGAAAGATGACGGAACACACCATGACCATGAGGAAGACGACGGATGTTATGGCTATGAATTTGACGGTTTCGACATTGGACAGATCCTTTCATGGCAGGTGATGGTCACCGATCCCGAATCGATGATCACGGTCCGCCCGTGTTCTCCGGTGATGATTGATTTTCATCCTTCGGATGATCCGCAGATTTTTATCAATGAATTGATGGCCGATAACGATACAACCATTACGGATGAATTCGGTGAATATGATAACTGGGTCGAGATTTATAATGCCGATGATCATCCGGTTTGGATGGGGGATAAATATTTGTCGGATAATCTTTCCAATCCCGATAAGTGGAAACTGCCAGATGTATCAATACCTCCAGGTGGATTTCTGTTGATCTGGACCGACGGCCAGCCGGGACAGGGGCCGTTTCACACCGATTATAAACTGAACGATGAAGGTGAGTCGCTGGCCATCTTCGACAATGAATCAACAGGATATTTTTTAATTGACAGTATTTCCTGGGGATTGATCCCGATCGATGTATCTTATGGCAGAGAAGAAGACGGATTTCTTTCCTGGATTTATTTTAACCATGCTACGCCGGGATACAGCAACGGAAGCTTTGGAACAGATGAACCTGAGCCGGTTGTAAAAAGCACTCGATTTTATCCGAATCCGGTTAAAAATGGGACTATTTATTTTGATGATATTTTCAATGGCTGCATTTTAAACGCGACAGGCATGATTGTCATGCGGATTGAAGGAGAGAAGATCACCAATGTTGGACATTTGCGGTCTGGATTGTATTTCCTGTTAGATTCAGAGACAGGGAGATCCTTCAAAGTTTTTATTATTCACTGATGTTCCATTTTGCGTTTTGCAAACAAAAAGGCTGCCTGGAAAACCCGGCAGCCTTTTTCATTTAAAGATTCTATTATTGTACTAAACCAGTCTCCTGAAACGGATGACGGCAAAAATTAAGATCAGGCCGATACCAATGAATAAAGCCCAGTTACTGACCGGCACTTCCGGGTCGGTTCCGCCGAAGCTTGATCCTTTGATAAAGCAGAATGAATCGAGAGCTGAGTCGCCACCGTCGGCAATAGCAAGCTTAATGGTGTTCGATTCTCCTTCGTTCACTGGTCCTTGTGCAACCAGAACAGTCGTAAATCCGTCCATTTCATTGCAATATGGCCCCGGATAGGCCTCATTATTTTTGTAGTAGGTGCTATTGGTTGACAAATTGATCGTATTGATCGTGACCGGCAGAGCAGTACTTGGAACGACAGCAATGTTGGTGCCATTGAGGAAAAATGCAAATGCGTCATTATACTGGAACACATACTCGTTGTACTCTTCCGATCCGAATACATACTGGATGTAAAGCTGGTCGAAATTCGGCACAAAGCTGAATTCCAGGACAGTTGCATCGTAGGTTTGCTGTGAGGCAAATGTTGTCAGATCAGCATCTCCGGGAAGGCCAAGACCCTCTGATGTTCCATCATCAGAATTGGGTCCGATTGCATTGGTAATATATCCGGAGCACATTATGATCCCGTCTTCGATCCCTAATCCGGCATCGGTTCCGCCCACGAACAAACCGGCGGATGCATAAGGATTACCGGCTAAACCGGCGAAGTTGATGAGCGAATAAGAGACGACATCCGGTCCTAAGATCGCTTCGATCAGGTCGCTGGGATAAGTAACGGTGTTGTCAACCGGGGTCATGACCAGGCTGGGGCAAGCCAGCGGGCCGTGATTGATCGGTTTCGGATTATTGGCAATACGCTCTTCTGCAAAAGCAAAAAGCACCGTAGCACTGAGTAGAATTGTCAAAAGTTTTTTCATAATGATTGTTTTTTGAGGTTATTTGTTGTTTTCTATTGATCTATTGCTAAATTGCTAAATTGTTAAACTGTTAAATTTTCAAATTTTCAAATTTTCAAATTGTCTTACAGTCCTATTCTTCTGATTACAGTGAGGCAAAGATAAACTGCATTACCCGTTATGTCAAGAAAATGATGTACGGATGAAGTTTATTCGTACACTTTTTTTCATTTGCACGCCGGAAGCGTCAGGTTATACCATGCCGGGAACCGTGTTTTATAATAATCGATGAAAATGGAAGGAGTCTGCCGGTGATAGAAAACAGGCTCATTTTCATCAGGTTGGATCTGCCTTGCATCGATCCGGATCCCTTTTGCCTCATTCAGTTCCACCGGTACCGCAGCATATTTTTCCTGAATGTCGCTGCTTTCCCAGAGCCGGTGAATCCATTCGTACATCAGGGTCGGATCATAAATTTCAAAATGCTCGAAAGCATTATTGGTTTCGCTTTGCCGGTCAGCCCATTTTTGTTCTCTGCGTATATCCCTGATCCTGACCTTATTGCCTTCATTATAGGGTCCTCCGATCAGCTTCATCGGTATGTCAATTTCTACTTTCCAGTCATCAAACGCCTCCCGGAGCAAACCACCCAGGTCCAGAAAACTAACGACAAATGCCGAACATCCGGCCCCTTCTCCTTTGTTACGGGGCCAGAATGCTCCTCCATATCTCGCCCCTGTTGTACTGTCCTGTTCCCAGAACGCTTTGTATCCTTCGAAAAAAGTAAGCATACGCTCTACTGCTTTATCATTGATAATGAGTTTAATAAATGCCAGCCGGCCATTCCCCGAATAAAATTCGATCTTCTTTTCCAGTTCTTCACGGCTTTCAAGTTCTCCCGAAATGTCGGCTCCAAGGATTGCTAACCCATAATACTCACCGATAACCAGGTTTTTAGCCTCTTCCGGCCTGGCCGACCTCATCCCGGTCAATATCCCTTCCGGACTGGCGGAAGTGTTTAACTCAACAAATGCATGGCCCAGCAGATAACTCTTTTTATCGAAAATATTCCGCCTGATATTTTTTATATAACTTTTAACCAATGAGTTAGGTGAATTCCAGTCGTATTTTACCTTCGATGGAATGACGTAAATGATCAGTTCATTCTCACCGTCAATGGCCGGACAGGACGAAAGGCCCATCCCTGCAGCCATCGTTATACAATAAAGGAGGACCAGCCCAAGCAATGTTCCGGCCCTGATCAGTTTCCCGGCTATTTTAACCGTATCCGTCATCCTTATTATCCAATAATCCTGTTTGTGGCTCACGAAATTAAAAAATTTAGATAAATTAGCCCAATTTATGTCAAGATCCACTAAAAGGGCTATCTGGTTCAGGTTCATGGTCTGGCAGGCCAGGCGAATGAACCATCGCACCTTCCTGATGATCATCAGTGTCGTAATTGGCATATTATCAGGGATCTCCGCCATTATTCTGAAGAACGCGGTCCATTTTATCCAGGAACTTCTCATCAGCAGCGCGCCAATTTACCGCGAAAATTTCCTCTATTTTGCTTTGCCGGCGATAGGGATCCTTCTGGCCATCTTTTTCGTAAAATATGTCATTAAAGATCATGTCGAGCATGGCGTTCCCAGCATTCTTTATGCCATCAGCCGTTCCAATGGCATCATCCGGCGCCACAACATGTTCTCCTCCATCGTCACCAGCGCATTAACCGTCGGATTTGGAGGTTCGGTAGGATTGGAAGGCCCGACATTGGCTACCGGCGCTGCTGTTGGCTCCAACCTCGGCCAATATCTCAGGCTCAGCTACAAAGACCTGATCCTGATGATGACGCTGGCCTGCGCCGGCGCTATGGCGGCCATCTTTAAGTCGCCTATTGCGGCCATCGTCTTTGCCGTGGAAGTCCTGATGATCGACCTGACCATGGCTTCCCTCATCCCCCTGCTGATCGCTTCGGTCACCGCCCTGCTTACCTCGTATTTTTTTCTCGGAAATGCCGTCCTGTATCCGTTTGAGGTTTCCGAAGCCTTTTATTACAAACATATACCTTATTATTTGCTCCTGGGTGTTTTTACCGGTTTTATATCGGTCTACTTTACCCGGATGTATATCCGTATTGAGAAATATTTTAAAAGGATCAGCAACTGGTGGCTGAGATGGATATCGGGCGGAATGATCCTCGGGATGCTGATCTTTTTCTTCCCGGCGCTTTACGGCGAAGGCTACGAAGCTGTAAACACCTGTATGAAAGGTGATTACAGTCCATTGTTTAACGGAAGCCCTTTTTATGAGTTCCAGGACAGCATCTGGGTAGTGTTTCTTCTCTTTATCCTGGTGCTCTTTTTTAAAGTGGTTGCCACTGCCACTACATTCGGCGCGGGGGGAGTCGGGGGGATATTCGCACCGTCGCTGTTCATGGGGGTTATAGCAGGGCTTTTCTTTGCCGAGATGGTCAATTATTCAGGCCTGACTCTCCTGTCGGGTTCCAATTTCGCCATGGTAGGGATGAGCGGAGTGATTGCCGGCGTGCTCCACGCGCCGCTGACGGGCATCTTCCTGATCGCGGAGATCACTGGGGGCTACGACCTGATCATCCCGCTGATGCTGGTCTCTACCATCAGCTATGCTACCACCCGGATGTTCGTCTCCAATTCGGTCTATACCTACCAGCTCGCTGCCAGGGGAGAGCTGATCACCCATGATAAAGACAAGACAGCCATGTCGCTGCTCCGGGTCAACGATCTGATCGAAACCGACTTCCGGACCATCGGACCGGATGCCCGCCTCCGCGACCTGATCCAGGTTATCAGCGAATCCGCCAGGAACATCTACCCGGTAGTCGATGAAAACAACAGGTTTTTCGGATTCGTCAGGCTCGACGATGTCCGTCATATCATGTTCAAACAAGAACTCTATGACCAGGTTATTGTCAAAGATATTATGGTCAGGCCGGATACTTTTGTCTCACCCGATGATTCCATGGAAACGGTCGTGGAGAAATTTGCGCATTACGATAAATACAACCTGCCGGTGCTTTTAAATGGCATTTATATCGGTTTTGTCTCCCGTGCCAATGTTTTCCGGAATTACCGGGAAATCGTCAGGAAATTTTCCGAAGATTGAAGCCGTCAGTTCCCTCCTTAGTCGGGATGACGCATTCTCTAAGAAAATAAAGGGAGCGTTATTCCGGCGTTAGCCGAATTTTGCCCGCTAACTGCTGCAGTGCTTCATCAACCGATGTTGTTGGCAGGAGGCACTCACGGCCGGTGCATATATAGATCATTGTCTGATTTTCAGTGAACCTGTCTTTGAAAACCGGAAGTTCACTCCTTTCCCTTGCTGCGCAAAAAAATATCTGAGACCGGAAATGCTTTCGGATAGTCGCGATCTTTTCGGGATAATCATCGCCGGTTATGACAACGAAATAATATGGAAGGGCCGTCTGTAGCATCACCGATGCCCAGTTGGCAAAGGCTGAAGGGAATTGCAGGGCATTTTCCCTGACACCCGAAACCATTTTTGCCTGTTTTTCAATAAAATCATCTTTTTCAAAAATAACGCCCAGCTTATAAAGCAAACCCGCCATCACGCTGTTGGAGGAGGGGATCACGGAGTCGTAAATTTCCTGCTGGCGAGCTACCAGCGGAGCATCAGAAGCGGATGATCCGAAAAAATAACCGCTCTCCGAATCGTAGAAATCCCGGATCGCCGTTTCAATCAATTCCAGAGCCCGGTACAAATATTGTTCCCTGAAGGTGGCCAGGTAAAGGGCCAGGAGCCCTTCCGCCACAAAACAGTAATCTTCCAGGAAGCCGTTGATATAGGATTTATCTTTACTGAAACTGTGAAAAAGACGACCATCGGCGCCGGTCATATTTGCATGAATAAACCCGGCAGTTTTAACCGCGGCATCCAGGTATTTTTTCTGTCCGGTAATTCGTCCGGCATTGGCGAATGCCTTCATCATCAGTCCGTTCCAGGAGGCCAGAATCTTGTTGTCAAGCCCTGGCATTGTCCTTTTATTCCGTTCTTTAAGCAGTTTTGCTTTGGCGCTCTTCAGGATGGCTTTAAATGCCGATGGCTGCAAACCCTGGGCCCTGGCAAATTCATCGGGTGACTGGGTGCGCACCAGGATATTTTGCCCCTCTTCCCACAAAGCTTTACCTCCGGTATGATAATATTTTCGCACCAGGTCGCCCTGGTTACCGGTGAGAATCTTAAGCTCACCGGCTGTCCAGGTATAGAACCGGCCTTCTTTGCCTTCCGAATCGGCATCTAAAGCCGAATAAAAGCCGCCCTCGGGCGAGGTCATTTCCCTCATGACAAATCCCAGTGTCTCCTCGGCCGTTTCCCGGAATTCCTTTGATCCATATACCTGTGAGGCTTCCAGGTAGAGAGATGCAAGCTGTGCATTGTCGTACAGCATCTTCTCGAAATGGGGGACCTTCCATTGGGAATCGGTCGAATACCGGGCAAATCCGCCTCCGGCCTGGTCATAGATTCCGCCGTATGACATCTTCCGTAAGGTCAGCTTCACCAGTTTTTCGACCTTCTCATTCGCAGTTATTTCGCCAGTGGTTAGTAAGAACGCCAAGGCAGTTGGCATCGGAAATTTCGGGGCACTTCCGAATCCCCCCTCCAGTTCGTCCATCTGGCCGGTCAGGCTGTTGGTGATCCGGGTAATGTCTTCCCTGGTAATCGCCCTGACCGACTCTGCCGGTTTTATCAAGGAGGCCTTCCTGATCCCTTCGGTGAGTGCATCGGCTTGATCCTCAATCTCTTTTCTTCTTTTAAGATAGAGTGTCGAAATATTCTCCAGGAGCTGGACCCATTGGTTTTTTCGAAAATAGGTGCCACCGAAAAAGGGGCGGCCGTCGGGCAGGGTAAAGCAGTTCAGCGGCCAGCCCCCGCTGCCCGTAATAAGCTGCACGGCGTTCATGTACACCTGGTCGACGTCGGGCCGCTCTTCCCGGTCGACCTTGATGCAGATGAAATTGCGGTTCATGATCTCCGCCACTTTCACATCTTCGAACGATTCTCGCTCCATAACGTGACACCAGTGGCAGGATGAATAGCCAATGCTGATCAGCAGCATCTTGTCGAGCGACCGGGCTTTTGAAAGAGTCTGCTCATTCCAGGGATGCCATTCCACGGGATTATGCGCGTGCTGCAGCAGGTAGGGGCTGCTTTCACGGATAAGCTGGTTGGTAAACCGGTGATCGGGCATCATGAGATAAAGTTACGATTTTGGCCGGCGGTATTCAGGCAGTTGATAACTTTATTCCGGCCGGAATTGTGAAGAGGTTTTCAGGAATCCGTCCGACAGGGAGGGATCTTTTTCCCGGTAATATTCCGATAGTAAGCGATAGCCTTCCGACACCTCTGATGAATCGCGGCGGCTCAGTTTGTTGGGTGAGCCTTCGAGGCCGGGGATGACGAGAGTCAGACCGGAGGGGAGGTTCTGCGGGTTTTTGATGATCTCCCTGTTGGCCTTGTAGATCAGCGCCCAGAGGTACGGGTTGCCCTCGTAAACATCTCGGGAGACCTGGAAAAGATGAACTCCGGAGGTTATTAATGTTGAATTCTTAATGCTTAATTCTGAATTCTTAATGTTTAATTCTGAGTTCTTAATGTTTAATGTTGAATCATGATCGGATTCTTCTTTTCGCTGACTATCGACTGCCGATCCTTCGTCCGGTGGAGCCGGACTCAGGACAGGCTCCTGACTGTTAACTGCCGACTGCCTACTGCTGACTGCCGGCTCCTTCTCCCGAAAGATCCTGAAATAGAAAACGACCGTCAGGATGGCGATCACGGCGATGGCTGCCGGTATCATCCAGTGCAACCGGCGGCGGCTGCCCGTTGACCCGGGTTCCTGGTCGATGCCTGTTCCGGCAATAGCATAGGGTTCAGGTTCGGGTAGCGGCTCAGGCCATGATGGACTGATGATGATCGGCTCCGGTATTTCCACGGCCGGTTTCTCCGGTTCGGGGACTGAAGCATCTTCCGGGATTACCTGGTATTCCAGGGCTACAAGATCCCTGTTGATAAAATCTTTAAATGCCTGTTCCGGCAGAAACACCAGCCGGTTATGCGGCGGGATAGGAACCTGCTCGCCCGTTTTCGGGTTTCGGCCGATCCGGGTTTGTGTCCATTTCATGCGGAAAGTGCCCAAACCGCGCACCCTTACCTCTCCGTCGCGTTGCAAACCTTCGGCTATGATTTCGGGGATGGCATGAAGCAGTTCCGAAGCCAGTTTTTTGGTGATCCCTGCTTTGCGTGCCACCTGTTCGATGATTTCGCTTGTTACGAGGTTGCCGCTCATTTCTCCGGGGATTTTTTGAGATTATCTTTCAGCGATTCGGCGGCATGGTACTGCACGCTGTTTTTTGGAGGGACGATGGCTTTTTTATCGAGCGCCGGCAGGTATGCTGCCCGGCTGGCGGTTTTTTTCAGTTGAAAGCTGCCCAGGTGCGTGATCGTCACTTTCTGATCAGCGGCCACAGCTTCCCGAATCGCTGTAGTAGTGTGTTCAAGCAGTCCGGAAGCTTCTTTCTGTGTGATCCCGAGCTTCTCCGCCAGTGCCTGTATGAATTCCTTGGTATTCAGGGTTGATTTCTTTGGATTGTTTCAAAGTGTAATATTACGAAAAAAGATTTGGTTTTGCAAGTTTGAGATGGAGTCTCCTGAAAAACGAGACTCCATCTGGGCTAATCGAGATGGAGTCTCAAAATCAATCTTTATATTGCTTTTTATATTAATTCAGCATATATTTACATCAGCCGAATTTTTATTTAATTATTAGCAATTAATTCACTGATTATGAAAATATTTGCCCCCCCCTACGGAATTCTGATCCTAATCCTTCTGGTCCTTAGTTGTATGTTTTCCATTCCTGCAATAGCGCAATCCATTCAAATCGACAGCACATTTACCACAGATGCTGAAATTTACCCTTTCGAAAACATCGAACTGATCAGTGAACTGCTTATAGAAGGAGATGTTGAGTTAAACAGTGATACAAGCCTGGTCAGGGTGATCCTTGAAGATGAGAACGGGTTTAGGTACATGGTCCTGGAGGCTTACCCGTTAATTTGCCCTGAAATCGATTTTACCGTTCAGGGTCACTGCGATGAAACCTGTGCGCTTGATATGGTCAATCCCCAGTCATCCAAATCTTTTGGTGTGATGAATGCGCTAGAAAACCGCTATGAGCCTATGCCCGATTACATGATGGCTCAAATCATGAAAGGGCAAAGAATCCTTGGCGCTAAAGAATTACTGGAAGCACAAATTCAATCCTGGCAAAGGATCCGTTCAAATGCAAAAGCCGATTTATTCAGGCAATTCTTAAAGGATATAAATTTTGTGAACCAAACCGATTCTATAATGGCCTTCCTTGAAGAAGAGAATGATCTGTCCTCAAAATACAAACTGGCTGTTATGTTTTGGAATCGATCTGATACAGCTCAGGCATCTGAAACCCTGAATACAATTCCGGTGCAATTTGATCTTACGAACGAACAGTTGACATCTCATCAACAATATCTGGATTATTTTGATATTCTGAAACGAATGGCTGATAGCAATTGGACAGAAGGAGACCTGGATTCGGTTTCGGTTCAAACATTATTGGAAATTGAGAATATTGGAGTGTCCGGAATTTCCGCTTTTACCAGGGGCATGTTGGTGAAAGGCGGATTTCTCAATTATATTGAAACTATTACCATGCCCTATTTGAACTCTCAGGAAGAGTTCCATATCGCGAATAAAAAGGATGATAATTCTGAGAACCAGGAAAATCATCTTAAGCTATTTCCCAATCCGGCAGGAGATTATGTGATTGTTTTCTATGATGCGGGTTCGGACACACCATCAATTTCTTTAAGATTAATGGATAACCAGGGAATTGTCATCCGGACAATTCAATTGGAGCCAGATAAGGATCAGATCGTCGTTAATCTTGAGAATTTACCCAATGGGATTTATCTTTTCACCCTTAATGTGAATGGAAAGAAACTCGAATCCCAAAAACTGATCAAGATCCGGAATTAATCATTTTTCTGAAAAAGTTTCGATATGAAAAGAATGCTATTCATTTTATGCATAATTGCATCTATTACAATCAATGAATCCCCCGCTCAGGATTATCCCAGGATATACGGTGGAAATTTTCATGCCTTTGTAGATGATGTACATGAAACATACGATAAAGGTTTTATTATTGCAGGGTATGCAAACGTTCCTCTTAATTTTAGCCGCTTTATCTGGGTCATAAAAACAGATGTCAATGGCAATATTCTATGGAATAAAAAGATTGGAAATTGGACCCGTCAATTTTATTTATCCGGTTCCGAAGTAACTATTGACCATGGATTGATTTTCAGTGGAGCCACAACGAAGTATGGTTCATTTGATCCTCTTTTCGTCAAAATGGATGCCTGTGGGGAGATTGAATGGTGCAGGGTTTTAACAAATCCTGGTGATAATTGGGGAAAGGACATTATTAAATTAGGGGATGAAAGCTATATTGGGATGCTTGCTTATTACGGAGAAGGCGATAACTATGCCCGGATCAGTCTGATCAAACTGGATCAGACTGGCAAACCTGTTTGGATCCAACGACTGGCGCAGGAGGATTCGCTCATTACCAATGAGGAGGGAGAGCACCTTTTACTTACATCTGAAAATAATGTCCTGGTTTCCGGAAGGTGCGCTTATAATAGTATGAACGCTTTCTATATATTGACAGATACCTCAGGCAGTCAAATTTGGGATCTAAAATGGGATTCTGTGACAGGAATTTGCTTTCAAACGACAGAACATACTGATGGAAAATTTTACAGTATAGGCTATTGCATTCTACCTGGAACAAATAATATTCCAACCATGTTCAAATTTGACCAGTCAGGAAACACACTTGGAAGTTACCTGCTAATGGGAGATACAATTAGTGGTGGAGGAAGAAGTATTTCAAAATATAATGATTCCACACTGATAGCGGGTTTTACATGGTCGAAAGATGGTAACAATTGGCATAGTGAGGTTGTAGTCATTGACACTCTTGGTAATCATATTCAACGCAGGTTTTTACTAAATGAACCGGATGCTCTGGATGATATTATTGTAACTAATGATGCGAAAATCCTGGTTGTTGTTTCCGCGATGGTCAATGCCTACGTCGACATCTACCTATGGAAATTTAACGCCAACCTCGAAGATGACACCCTCTACACCCAGCCGATGACGTACGACAGCCTGTGCCCCTATGAGATTCAATCGGATACGGTGGACCTGGATTGCGACCTGTTTGTGAATATCGATGAACTGCCTACCCGGGAAGAATACGAATCCACTGTAAAAATTTCGCCGAACCCGGCAAGGGATTGGGTTGTGCTTACCTTGCCGGATATTGTAGCGGCAGGGAAAGTGGAGATAGCAGTGTATGATGTGTTTGGAAGGGAGGTGGAGACCGGTAGACAAGGAGACAAGGAGATAGGGGGACAAGGAGAGGTGCCGGTGAACCGGATGGTCTTGCTGGATGTGTCGGGTTATCCGCCGGGGATGTATGTGGTGGTGGTAACGGATAGGAATGAGAGGAGGTATTCGGGGAAAGTAATGGTGAGGTAAATTGCCGGAGTGTTATAAAATGACGTTTAAGCAGAATAGTCCCGCATCAGATTTTTCCTAATTTCATCCCTGGAAATAAACAATCCTATGATCGGCCCAATTGTTATCGGCGGAATTGGCGGCAGCGGCACCAGGGTTGTCGCCGAAATCCTTACTTGCTTTGGTTTTTACCTCGGCGCTGATCTCAACGGCGCCAGGGATAACCTGACCTTTACGCTGCTTTTCAAGCGGCCCGCCTGGTATATCAGGAACAAGGACAATTTCCGCCACCTGGAAACCGGCCTGCGGATCCTGGAAAAGACCATGCTTACCGGTAAACGGCTGTCGCTGAAGGAGAAATTCTACCTTAAGCGTGCCGTGCGCGACATGTCGAAATACGGCCACAATCGAGAAGGGCAGGGGAAAGGGGAGTGGGCGCTCCAGCGATTACCCTTCATCAAAAATCCGGTCATTCCTGATCCTGCGGTTTACACCGGCTGGGGCTGGAAAGAGCCCAACAGCCACCTTCTCATTCCTGTAATGAACAATTTCTTCCCGGGATTCAAATATATTCACACCGTGAGGCACGGTCTCGACATGGCCTACAGCAGCAACCAGCAGCAGCTTTTCAACTGGGGGCCGCTGTTCGGGGTGCCGTTACCGGTTCATGAAAATGAGACTCCATCTGCCTCCTTCCGCTACTGGGTGGAGGCCCATAAGCGGGTTCTCGCCCTGCAGAAAGAGATCGGACGAGACAGGATCCTTATTGTTAACTTCGACAGGCTATGTGAAGATCCGGAAAAAGGGACCATAGAAATCATGGAATTTCTCTGCATTCAACCTTCGGAGGAGTTACTGGCCCGGGCGGCAAAACTTCCGGTCACACCCAAAACAGCCGGACGCTGGAGGCAACATCCGGAGGATGTTTTTGATGAAAATGATCGGGAGTTTTTAAGGGAAATGGGGTTTGACGGCTAATCCTTTTTCCACAGGGCCTTGCGGCAGGGCGCCGGTCCGAAGACCAGGTACCGGAGTGATATGATGATCCGGCTGGCAAAAAACGGTTCGGGAAAATCAAACAAAATTTTTGAAAGGCCTGTTTCAAAAATATATACCTGTTTTTCTGCATTTTTTGCCGTTGCATTCGTTCCCGTAAAAGCCAGTTTTATTTTATTCTCTTCTTGACCATAGACCTCGGCGTCAATCCACCGGATACCCGTCTTTGCATTGCATGGCCTGAAGATCAGCTTCTTAACCTTTTTATGTATACTTACCGGGTATTCCAGGGTATTAATGCCGAAAACGATAGGTGCAATCAATACGACGGTTTCTCCATTCTCAAATTCAACGGTAAGGGCAGCCCGGTATTGATCCGGTATTCCATTGAAATAGCGGTTAAGTTTTGTAAATTGTTGTCTGATGTCGTCGGTTGCAGCCATCTCATCCGCTGTCAGATCACGCAAGTGGGTACTTTGCTGAAGATAATACAGATCAGCAATTCCGCTGTATGGAAAGTCGATCAGGCGATCAGGTTCGGGAAAGCGGTTTGAGAGCGCCGGATCGACAAATGAACCGATCCTGCCGGCCACTTCATCCGGAATATTCATCTCCGGAACCAGCTTATCTTTGATTGAATGAAGGACTTGCAGCGGATCCGACAGGAATTCATCATAAGAAACAAACAACCTTGGAAAACCTCTGGAATAAAGCTCGGCTTTGAACTGGTAATCGGCCCACAGGAGCGAAGCTTTTTCGGCAGGCATATTGTTTCTGCGGCCCAATGACCGGGCCACCGGCAGAGGATGGCGGACACAGACCAGGAATGCGGGCTCGGTTCCCATCTGCTGCAGCACATCCAGGTATTGAGGCAAAAGAACACACATCCTGGGATCCTTGACCAGCATAGGCTTGTCTCCCGGATATTCATCCTCAAGAATGATCCTGATCTTTTCACGGTACCCGGAGAAGATCTCCGATTTCCACCAGCCATCGGGGATAAACAAGGTATCATCCCAGAAAACATACAATTCCGACAGGATCTGTTCGTTCAGGCTGACGATACTGCTATTTTCGAAAAACCCTTTAGGATTTTCATCGGCCGGGGGCATGATGTTTTTCCCTATCTCAAAACCGGTTTCTGACAAAGCTCCGGTTATTGCGGAAGTTCCGCTGCGGTGCATGCCCAGCACGATAAGGCATCTTCTTCCGGAAAAAAGGACCATAAGGAAAAGTGATTATTTACAAATGTAGGATGAAATCGTCAATTTTCCTTATGGATCACAGAATTATGGTATGCAATACGTTCCGTTGGTCGTGATTTTTCCCAGCACGCTGCTGCCCGACTGCAATAACGTTCCCGGCAGCATCAGGATATTCTGCCCGGCGATGAGTGTGGCGGTGCCTCCGCTCTGAACCGTGAAGGTAGTGCCGCCGCCGGCAGTGGTAATCGTCTGCGCGGCGCCGTAGCATTCGGTCTGGCCGCTGGCAATGGTGATGTTCTGCAAGGTAAGGTTGTCGGGAACCGTTTGCACTCCATTTATATAAAAGGTATGCGTTCCGGCGGTATTGTCTTCATCATCCAGCAGGATGTAGTAAGTTGTTCCGCTGTTCCACGAAAAATTTCCGTAAGCACCGGGGTTGATAATGTCGGAGATGCAGGTCCAGCCCGTTGGGTTGCAGGATTCCGCCCGCCAGAAATAATCGACCCATCCGTTGGCTGCCGTTACCTGGATATTGAAAGTGCCGGTAAATGGGGCGGTAAAGCTGTAAACCTGTTCTATCCCGGGCGAAGTGTAACCGCAGGGATTGGAACCGGTCTGAAACCATTCGCCGGTTCCGCCGCCGGTGTAAGTTTTAGCATTTCCGGCACCGGTGCCATTGATCGGAATAACACTGGCACAGGGCCCGACCGGATTGGCATATACCCTGATCACCCCGACGCCATAGTGCAGCATGCCGGCGTAGGTGCCTCCCCAGGTCATCGAGTGCATGGTGTAATCCCAGGTATCGTGCAGGTAGATGGTATTTCCCGTATCGTTGTATCCCATGCCGAGCATCGTATGGCCTTCGACCTGGATCAGCACCGGCCTTCCGGCATCAATTTCGGCTTTGTAATCGGCAAAAGTGAACCCGGTACCATTGCCATTATATCCCATAATATACTGGTTGAAATGGCTCGCGACATAATAACCTCTGGATTCATAGAAAAGTTTCAGCCCGTACATTCCGTCATTATTTCCGCCACCGGGATCAGAGAAGGGGGAACCATCCACATAATTGTAGAAAACCGTGCCGCCATCCACATTTCCGTAAGTCGACTGATTTGTTTTCATAAAGTCGCCGGTGCAATCGCCGTAAGTATGTTCGGTCCATCCATTGACGATGAAGGGGTCGGGGCCGGGATTGTTGGATTGGATCCAGTAGTCGTCGACATGACCGCGGGATGCCCTTCCGTCGAGCCCTTGCCGGGTAGCGCTGAAGGGGCACTGGCTGCGTGTTTCGCCGCCGATGACGACGGTTCCCCACACGGAATTGTCGAGCGGTGCCACGCCTCCGTTCGTCGGGCCGGTATAGCAGTTGGGCAGGCTGGTACGGTCGTAATATCCCGACATCATTGCTGCTGAAGTGGCCGAACAACCGAAGCTCCAGTCATAAGCCGGGACATTGGTAAGGATGACGCTGGCCCGGTCGGGAATTGCTGCAGGTTCGCGGTGGTCGCCGGGGGGCGTTCCCGGGACGATGATTATGACGACTTCCCGGCCGTTTTCATCAATATACCGGTCGGCGATATATTTTCCTTCCGGCATGGATTGCTGGGCGGTGAGCAGAATCGATGCCAACAGCAAAGATAATATTGCGGTTATTCGTTTCATACCATTGAACTTATGAAAGTGTCGATGGGATTAACCACAAAGGACACAAAGGGCTTCACAAAGTAACACAAAGGCATTGATCAGATATTCAATCACTTTGTGCGCCTTTGTGACATCCTTAGTGCGCCTTTGTGGTTAAAAAAGACTCAATGGACGATTTTTTCAGCCGGTATGCCGATAGCTTGTTTCAGCGCTTCATTCTCCTTTTTCAGCTCGATCACATAGAGGGTGAGTTCTTCGATCTTTTGCAGGAGGATGGCATCCATTTCGCCCAGGTTGTTGCCATTGCTGATGACCTCTTCGGCAGATGGCACATCCGGCAGGTGGTTGTGCTGGTTGATATAGGCTTCCAGCTCGGCCAGCGGCATCAGGTCATAGTCATCTTCAAAAACAAAATCGCTCCATCCCGCAAGGGAAACCTCCACCTGCTTGCATTTGATATTGCCGTTCACTGCTAATTTTTCCGATGGTGCAGCCGTTCCGATCCCGACATTGCCGGCAGCATTGATGTAGATCACATTAGCAGCACTGTTGGCTTCGACAATCATAACATCCAGGCTAAAGGCATTATCCCTGATCTTGAAACCGCCGGCGTTGGTGGCTTTGAATTTCCAGTCGGCCCCGCTGAGCTGGTCGTACATCCGGTAAGTCGCACCTCCGTTGCTTCCCAGGTTGCGGACAGAGATCGTTGGTTCCGTCATGCTTTTTGCCACATCCAGCAGCGAGGTGGGAGCGTTCATCCCGATCCCCACGTTGCCGGCATTGGTGTTGTAAATATGAGATCCGTTAACCGCCCACTGGGCATTGGCAAGCCCTGCCATCATGAACAGGACTAACACAAGAATTACATTTTTTTTCATAGTTAAAGATTATTTATATTTGATTATCATATTTTATTTTTCCCTTTTCCCTATTACTTGTTCACTATTCACTTTTCCCTGTTCCCTGTTCCCTGCTCTCGCTTTCCTCACCGACCACCGGAATCGCCATCACACCGGGAATTAGTTCTATTGTGCGGATGACAGGCAGTTCCTGACCGGGGGCGGCCTGCGTGTAACAATAGGAACCATTGGTGGTGATACTGCCCAGCAGGTATGCGCCCGACTGAATGAGCGTGCCCGGAAGCATCAGGACGGAACTACCTGCGATCAGGCTGACATCGCCGCCACTCTGAACGATAAATGTTGTACCGCTGCCGGCAGTGATGACATTTTGCGTGGCATCGTAGCAAGGCGACTGGCCTGAAAGCACCGTTACATTCTGTACAAGCCGGTTTGCCGGTACGGAATTATTGATATAAGCCAGTGTATATGAACCCGAAGCTGTCCCAACACCTTTGACTTTCAGATAGGCATATCCGGTGTAATTGGCTGTCCATGAGATGGATGACCGGTTGGATTCGCATCCGTTATCATTGGAGGCCACCAGCGTACATCCGGAATTATACAACTCCAGTAGCGTATTGTAACTGGCGGTTGCCCCATTACCACATCCTGTTTTAAAAATATAGGGTAATCCCGAGGTTACACTGATCCTGTAGGTCTTGCATCCGTATGAAACATGAGAGGAAGAATGGGTCTGCCACGAAGTGGATGGGGCTAAATTCAGGTTATAAGATGGACAATCGTAGCAGATCGGAAAGTCGATATAAAAGGTATGAGTCCCGGTAGTGCTGTTTTCGTCATCGAGCAAAATATAGTAAGTGGTTCCGGCCGACCATGTCATGGCGCCATAGGCCCCCGGAGAGGTGATATCATCGATACAGTTCCATCCGGATGAAGCGCAGGAGCCGCTTTTCCAGAGGTAGTCGACATAACCGCTGGCGGCCGTTACCTGGATACTATAGGTGCCGTTGTAAGGCGCAACAAAACTGTATATCTTTTCAATCCCTGGCGTCGTAAAGCCGCAGGGATTTGCGGTAGAGGTATACCACTGGCCGCTGCCGCCGCCGGTATAGGTCTGGGAATATCCAGATCCGCATCCCCCGATAACAGAAATATTGGAGCAGGGATCGTTGGTGATAACCTGCAACTGGATCACACCTACACCATAATGGGCCATCCCGGCATACGAAGTGCCCCAGTACATCGAGTGCGTGCTGTAGTCCCAGGTATCGTGCAGGTAAACGGTATTGCCCGTTTCATTGTAGCCCATGCCCAGCATTGTGTGACCGTCGACCTGGATCAGAACCGGCCGTCCGGCATCAATTTCCGCCATATACTGGTTAAAGGTGAAGCCCAGTGTGTTGCCCAGATAGCCATAAATATACTGGTTGTAATAGGATGTCACCGTATAGCCTCGTGATTCAAAAAACAACTTGATCCCGTACATCCCGTCGTTGTTGTTGTAATTGCCTGCATATGGCGAACCATCATTATAATACCAGAAAGTTGTCGATCCATCCGAATTTCCATAATTGGATTGGTTCGTTTTCATATAATCGCCGGTGCATTCCCCGTAGGTATGCTCGGTCCATCCATTGGTGATGAAGGGATCGGTTCCGGTATTTCCATATTGGATCCAGTAATCATCGACATGACCACGGATCGTTCTGCCGTCGAGCCCGTTGCGGGTAGCGCTGAAAGGGCATTGTTTCCGGGTTTCGCCGTTGATGACCACACTGCCCCATACGCTGTTGTCCATCGGAGCCACACCGCCATTGGTCGGACCGGTATACATGTTGGGATAACTTGTGCGGTCATAGTACCCGGCCATCATAGCTGCCGAGGTGGCGGAACAACCGAAACTCCAGTCGTAGGCCGGGACATTTCCCAGCGAATAAGCCGTAACTGCATTGGAGGGGATTACCGCCGGCATCCGGAAATGGTCGGGTGGTTTTCCCGGGACAATGATTTGTACTAACTCCTTCCCGTTTTCATCAATAACACGGTCGACAATGTACTCGTCATGTACGGTAGTTTTCTGTGCCTGAATCAGTAAGGCCCAGAAAAACAATGAAATAATCAGCAAAGATCTGTTCATAGAAGGCATGGTTAATGGAGTGAATTATTTCGATGACTGCAAATTTACAGGAAAATATAGTTATCATCGGCAATCCAGGCAGCGAAATCGCACTCGGTCCGCTTATTTGGAATGAATTTAAAAAAGGAAAATCAGGAACCTGGAACCCGGAACCCGGAACCCGGAACCTGGAACCTGGAACCCGGAACCTGGAACCCGGAACCTGGAACCTGGAACCTGGAACCTGGAACTATTTATGCACCTTCCTAACGAACTCCTCTACTTCGGGTACACCGCCCTGGTAAACGAGGTAACCGTTGTAGGGTTCCCGGAGGGTGATCTCGTCGTTGACCGGCGTCATCATCATCTGGCGGACTTTTTGCGGGTCGTTGGTCTGGCCGAGGATCCAGCTGAGTTTCACCCAGGCCACTTCGGGCAGCATATTGCCGGCCGGGACGACGCCCTTGGCCATCATGTCGCGCCCGGTATCGTAAACGAACATATGCACGTAGCCCCAGATGGTCTGGACAGTCATGAAGACATGGACCCCTTTTTCTTTCGCTCTGACCAGTGCCGGGTAGAGCTCTTTGTTAACATGCCCGAGGCCGGTACCTACGATGATGATCCCCCTGTACCCCGCGTCGATCATGGCATCCATCACATCGGGTTTAATACCCGGATAGTAATAGAGCATAGTTACCTCATCGCTGAAGTAGGGAATAATATTCACATTGCGGTCGTTGCGCCGTTTGTTGTAATTTTTGTGGATGGGGATAACGCCTTTGCGGCTGACACGGGCTACGGGCACATCGCCGATCGTCCGGAAGGTAGAACGGTAGGAAGAATGCATTTTTCTCACCCGGGTGCCTTTGTGCAACAACCCGTACTCATCCGATGTCGGGCCGAACATGCAGACCATCACTTCGGCGATATCGCCTGTGCCGGCGGCCGTCATGGCATGCATCAGGTTGAGCGCGGCGTCACTGCTGGGCCGGTCGCTCGAACGTTGTGAGCCGACCAGGACGACAGGGACAGGCAGGTTCTGGCACATGAAGGTGAGCACTGCGCCGGTATGATGCAGCGTATCGGTCCCATGCCCGATCACGATCCCGTCGATCCCATTCTCAATCTCTTTCCCGATAGCCTTTGAAAGGGCTACATACTGCTTCGGGCCCATGTTTTCGCTGAAAACGGCAAATATTTTCTCCGTCTCCAGGTTGCAGATGTCGGCCAGTTCGGGCACGGCTCCGTAGAGCTCACCCGGCGAAAAAGCAGGGATTACGGCGCCGGTGCGATAATCCAGACGCGAAGCAATCGTTCCGCCGGTTCCGAGCAATTTTACCTTCGGTAATCCTGGCGTTATCGGAAATTCTTTCTCAGGAATCTTGTAAACAGCTTTTTTATAGCCGGTCTCCTTCATGGAGGTGATCGTCCGCACATCGACGCCGATGTTGTAACCGGTCGGAATCTTTACCACGATATGTTTGTCGTCGTCATTCTCAGCCCGCGGCAATACAGTGCCTGTAAAGGTCCCGCGGGTGGTCTCCACCACCGTCTGCCCCCAGACCCGGGTGTTGAATTTTTTCAGTGTGGCGAGCGCATCGCCCTTGTACCCTTGAAAAATATCGTCAGTCATATATTTATTCTGTAAGAAAATATTATCATTTAACAAAATGCGTTAAACAAAATGTTTAATCTCTTTACTTAACTCCGTCAGATCGATATTCCCCAATGCCACTTTCCTTAGTTCACCCATCACCCAGTTGTGGCGGGTAATAGGCGATTGTTTCTTCCCGATCTGTTTGAATTTCTCGTTCAGGAATTCGGCTTTGGCCAGGATATCTTCTTTTTTGACCTTTTTAAACCCGATACTGGTCAGCACCGACTCGAAATCCATCTTCGGGTGCAGGTAGATCACCGGCAGCATGTTCCCTGCCAGGATCAGGTCCAGTTTGTTTTCTTTGAGGTAACGGAAAAGGGCAAAGATCATCTCATAGCTGAATTCGGCCGATTTCACATGCTGCCCTTCGACCCATTTCAGGTGATGCCCGAAGAAAGTCCCGACGAGCCTCGGATTGATCTTCAGGTCTTTGATGATCTTTTCGATGACCGGAAACAGGTTTTTGGAAAAAATGTAGGTGTATGTATCTTCAGGCACTTTCCAGGCCACCAGCTGGTGATACCGGTCGATGACATCGGCAGGCTGGTTTTTCCGCAGTTCCTCGATCAGTTCATCCTCCAGCGGGATCGGTGCCGAGTCGGTGTCGGGGTACATCCGGTCGGCGCCGGGTAGTACTCTTTCGAAGATGGTTGTGCCATCTTCGAACGATTTGCGCGTTTCATTCGGAACTCCTTCAAAGGCCATCCTGCAGCGCTCTTCGATCACATCGAGGGCTGTCGTCATATCGGCTTCAGGCCCCCAGAAGATCATCTGGGCATCGTTTTCCTTTGCCTTGAACATTTTCCGGATCGTTTCCCAGTCTTTCAAAGTGACCAGTGGCGTAAGATCTTCGGAATGAGCCATATGGGGTTTTTCGATGCAGGCGATCACCTTGAGCCGGTCGCTGATCTCGTCGGCAAATATTTTGCCGGGCTGGGTGAAATGCGACATCAGGCCTTTGAAATCGGGCAGGTTGACGGCCACGATCCTGTTTTTGCTGTTGCGGGCCTCTCGTAGCGGCTTATACTTGAAATTGAAATTGTGATAGGCCAGGATTTTGGAGGCGATCTTCCAGTTGCCCGGATTTTTCACCCTCTGTTTCAACGTTTCGCGGATGTGGAGCAGCGCCCACTGGCGGAATGCTTCGTTGTGCGTCAGTTCCGGTATCCAGCGGGTATGTGCCACGCCTTTGATCTCTACCCGGGAACCGCCGCGGCAGCTCACATTGACGTCTTCGCGGCCGGCTCCCATCCCGGTGCGCACTTTGCCGGTGCTCCGGTTCAGGAAACGGATATAGTTGCAGGCTTCCCTGACCTCTTCCGGGTTTGTGCAGTCGGGGTAGGTCACGGTTTCGATGAGCGGCATGCCGAGCCGGTCGGTCTTATAACCGCGCTGATGGCCGACGTCCCACATCTCACGGCATGAATCTTCTTCGAGGCTGAGCTGGATCAGCCTGACTTTTTTGTGCTTCAGCGGAATTTCCCCTTCCACGCCGATGATGGCCGTACGCTGGAATCCTGTCGGGATCGATCCGTCGAGGTATTGCTTGCGTGTGATATGCACTTCACCGACAATATTCAGCTTTGAGAGGAGCGAAATTTCGATGGCGATATTCAGCGCCTCCTGGTCGATCTTGAACGGTGGCGTGTCGTCGACATCATAGGTGCAGGCCGTTTCATTCTTGATCCGGTAGACGATCTCTTTTTTCGTCTTGAACTCCATCAGGGCTGTTCCGTCGTATTCGCCCAATTCGCTCAGCGTGGGCCTCATGTGGCGGATCAGCTCGGCGTCGTAAACTTCGTGCTTGTTGTAAACACCGGCAGGGCAGCGGCAAAACAGTTTGTATTTCGTTAGCAGTTGCTGGTGCACCTCCAGCCCCGACATAAAGCCGATACGGTCGTAATCGGCCTGGGTAGCCTGTTTCCGTGGAACATAGCCAATCATTTCCAGGGTCAGGGCGTAGTTGGATTTAGGATCGAATTTCTGTTTAATCGCCATAATTGTGAATCAAATAACAAGGGGTCAAAAGTAAGGAAATTTGCACTCATGGTTGTATCAACTATTTTCTAATTTAGCTGAAAATAAGTCTTGCTGTATGTTTGAAGAATTAAAGCACCTCGATCATCCCATAAGGCTTGGAATAGTCGGGATGGGTGCTATGGGCAGGGGCCTGCTTTACCAGGCAGGGGTTACACCGGGATTCCGATGTGTAGCCGTTAACGACATCGTTCCGCGACGTGCTGAAGAATGTGCCCGTTGGCTTGGTATAGAGTACATCAATACCGGCCGGTCTCAAAAACCGGAAGAGGTCATTGCTTCTGGTAAACTGGCTGTGGCCGCTGATCCTCTGGATGTTGCCCGGTGCGATCAGGTCGATGTATTCATCGAAGCCTCTTCAGGAATTGTAGAATCGGCTTTATACTGCAAAACAGCGATTGAGTGTGGCAAGCATGTTGTCATGATGAATGCGGAGGCCGACCTGGCTTTTGGCCCCTGCCTGATGAGGCTGGCAAAGGAAAATGGGGTGGTTTACACAAGTTGCGACGGCGATCAGCCCGGGATCATCAAGCATCTTTACGACCGGATGGTTTTCTGGGGTTTTGAGCCGGTCATGGCCGGCAACATCAAAGGTTTTCTCGACCGGTACTCCGATCCGGTCAAAATTATTCCCGAAGCGGATAAACGGCGGCTTGACTACAAAATGGCGACCGCCTACACAGATGGAACAAAGCTGAACATTGAGATGTCGCTGGTGGCCAATGCGCTGAATATGAGGACGAAGATCCCGGGAATGTACGGACCGAAGGCAAAAGATATCCGGGAGGTCTTCGGCCTGTTTGATTTTGAAAAATTGTGGGCCGACCGGGTCGCGTTTGTTGATTATATCCTGGGCGCCGAGCCGGGTGGCGGGGTTTTTACGGTGGGTTACTGTGAGAACGACTACCAGCAGTTCATGATGAATTATTATAAAATGGGCAATGGCCCGTTCTACCTTTTTTACCGGCCTTATCACCTTTGCCACGTGGAGTCGATGGAGTGGATCGCCCGGGCTTATCTTTACAAAGAAGCATTGCTCAAACCCGATTTTGGATTTAAAACGAACGTGATTGCCTATGCCAAAAAAGATATGAAAAAAGGGGAGATGCTGGATGGCCTGGGCGGATTTGCCTGCTACGGGCAGATCGAGAACACCGGCGATTTTGCGGAGGAAGGATTGCCGGTTTGCCTGGCGGAAAGAGTCGTTCTTCAGCGCAACTTGCTTAAAAATGAGCGGATTATGATGAATGATGTTGACCCGGCAGGAAATGAAGTGGGATTTGAATTGCACCGGCAGTCGGTTAAGGCATGCCAGGAGGTACTATTTCCAGCTATATTATGAAACTTGGGATTACCGTCATTTATTTTGCCAAGAAGCGCGAAGGCTGGATGATCAGGGTCCATCTGACCTTTATCCGGAAAAACACAAATGTTCCGTACAAAATTTACGCAGGCACCGAACGACTTTTACCGGAATTCAGGAAAAAACTGGATGGGGATGATATCATTGTGTGCCCTTTGAGTCCGACGAATGAAATTGCCGGGAAGGAGAACAGCTTTTACCTTGAACAGCTTTTCCGTTATGCCATACAGGATGGTTGCACCCATATCGCAGTATTCCATGTTGATTCATTTCCCGTGAGACCGGATTGGGTGAATTACCTGTTGAATAAGCTGGATGAAGGTTATCAACTGGCTGCTATTGAGCGATGTGAGGAACTGGATTATAAGCCGCACTCCTCTTTTATGTTCTTTTCCACCGGGTATTATGTAAAATATCATCCGTCTCTCAGGTTATCCGAAGAGGAAAGAAAAGAGAAATCATACAGGAAGTATTTGAAGGCCTACCCACATATTCCTGATACCGGATCAGGATTTGGTTATCAATTGTTTAAAGATAACCTTTCATGGTATAGGATGCAAAGAAGTAACACCAGGCAGGACCACAGGCTGTTTGCAGGTATCTATGATGACCTGGTTTTTCACCTTGGAGCTGCCGGATTTACAATGTCTGTAACTAATTATGACAGGTTACGTTACGAGCGCAGGAAAGAGACTTTCAGAAAGATATTGAAGAAATTCTCTTTCATTTTCCCAAATCATAATACAATCGTGAATAAGATCTTTGCGGAATTTGATCAATCAGGATATAAGTTGAGGAAGAGTAATTTTCATAATAAGATTAAAAAAAGTATCAAGATCAGGTTAGGAGCAGATCCTGATTTGTTTATCAATTCTTTGAGAATGAAATGATCTCACGGTTTAAATTATAGAAACAGGTAACATGATGATATTCTTACGGATATTCACAATTCCCCGGGCGGTGTGCCACCTCAGATCCCTCTTTCTGAACCTGCGGCTCGGATTCCGGGACCGGTTCCGGATCCTGGTCTATCGTAGGACTAAAGTTTGCATTTCCCGGAAAGGAAGGCTGATCATCAAACCTGGAGGCAGACTAAAGGTTGGGGATAATTGGCCGATGACCAATCCTGGCTTTTCCACTCTTAAAATCGATGAAGGTGCCGAGGTTATCGTCCATGGAGATTATAGCTTCCGTTCCGGTATTTTTCTTTCGGTGAATAAAGGGGCTCGGCTGGAGATCGGTAGCGGGCGGACCAACAGGGATGTGGATATTACCTGTTTCAAAAGAATTAAGATCGGGAATAATGTACTGATATAAAAAGGGGTGATGATCAGGGATTCGGATAATCATAACGTACTGAAAGAAGGTTATGTGCAATCGAAACCGATCCTTATCGGCGACAATGTCTGGATCGGAATGCGGGCGATCATCCTGAAAGGAGTTACGATTGGAAATGGCTCCATCGTAGCTGCCGGCGCTGTGGTCACGAAGGATGTCCCTCCGAACACCGTTGTGGGTGGGGTTCCCGCCAGGGTCATCAGGGAGAATGTTTCGTGGTGTTGATGGCCTGACAGTAATTCCTGCTCCGACGAGTAAATCCGTCGGTTATGTAAGGGTCGGTAGTCCGACGGGTAAACCCGTCGGTTATGGGATTGGTAAATTTCGCCGTAGGCGATCAGGTACTGTAGCAGGATAATATGCTAAAAGAAATTTTTCCCCGTAGGGGATAAACAAAAAGCTGGAACCAACGGGTTTGCCCTTTGGAAAACGAGCCAGTCGTTAATCTAATTCTTTTTCCTTGCTGTTTTGAAAAGTTCCAAAACAAAAACCCCGCTTATTGCCATCACAAACAGCCCGAAAGGCATCCACCAGGTGATGTAGTTGATATGATGATGGCTCCAGGCGTGGCCTTTGAAGATCACAAACCATGAAAACGGCGCCAGGAGCGATATCCAGGTGACAATGGAAAGATTCTGCAACCACTTCCTGTTTTCTTCTTTTATCTTTAAATAATTACGCCTGTAAAAGATCAGAAAAGTAATAATAATGAGAATGAAGAGGATCTCCGCAAACAAGATCCCTCCGAAATATCTCGGAACGTGCTGGCTGATGAATGCCGGAAATGGGAATGCCACACCTCCCAGGTTGATGTAGAAAACCTCCCAGATGGAATGATCAATCTGTTTTTCAAACACTTCCGGTAGATCCTCACCCCCTCCGTAAGTGCGTTTCTGAAAAGAAAAGATGAGCCATTCGACCCCTTTCGAGAATGTTCCTTTGACTTGCGCAATCTGGTAGATCAAAATGGAGAAGGTGATCATCACCGAGGCCAGGCTGCCGGCAACGAGCCAGCCGATCCTCTTTGCCAGCCTGGCAAAGGGCCATTGTCCCATTCTCCAGTAATAGAAAAACGGTACCGCAGTCATGATCAGCGTGGTGGTTACCCATTCGAAACCGTTGTAAATAAAGCTGAACAGGACAACCAGGCTGACAATCAGCAAAACAGATCGTCCGTTAGGTTTTCCCGTCCTGTTCTCTTTTTGCAGGAGGAAAAGAGCGGCAAGGAAAGGGAGGAAATTGGTCCAGACGCAAAACCACAGGTCGCGGCCCAGGAAGGTAAACCAGGGTGTAAGCAGGATTCCCGCGAAAATGAACAGCGCCGGCAGCAGCCCCATCTCCAGCAGGAACCACATGACAATAAAGCTCATCACCAGGGCCAGCATCCCCGACTTGAAAGCATACATGATTTGCAGATCGGTGCCTTTTGTAAACGGAGAGGTATTATCGATAGCAAAATAGACCATTGCAAGCAAACCGGGTTGAGACAGGTAGGGGACATATCTCATGCACGGTTCATTATTAAGAAAGGCCCGGTACTGGTTTTCAAAAAGCGCGGTGTCATTTTTCTGGTTATAACAACGTCCGCAAAGGCCTCCGGAAGAAAATACACCATCATTTGCCGATTTGACAAGCCGGCCAACGACAAGGCTTTCGGCCTGGTTATCGAGGAATTTTCCGTTCTTCAGCACGTGCCAGGTGTTGTACCTGAACCCACCATAAAAAGCGACAAAGCTGATGATGAAAACCGATATTGCGATTATCTTTGACTTGCTAATTGCCATGGGTAAGACGAATTAATCCGTTATGTATACAAAGGACGACATTTTTCTTTATTTTGAAAAGCTGGCGCCGAAAAGGCTGATGTGGAAAAAGCGAAACCGCTTTTATCATTCCCTGCTGGAGAAATATTACCGTTTCCTGGTACCGGAAGGCAGCAAAGTGCTGGAGATAGGTTGCGGGACAGGCGATCTGCTCCATGCCGTAAAACCTACGCAAGGCGTCGGCGTCGATTTTTCACCGGCCATGGTTGAAATAGCCGGGGATCGTTATCCCGGCCTGGCTTTTTACACCCAGGATGCGGAATTACTTTCGCTCGACGAGCCGTTCGATTACGTGATCATGTCGGACCTGCTGGGCGACCTTCAAGATATCCAGCAGGCTTTTGCCCGGTTGAAAAACGTGACCGACCGCAACAGCAAGATCATCATCACGCAATACAATTTCCTGTGGGAACCGCTTCTGCGTTTCCTGGAGTTCAGCGGGTTGAAAGCCCGGCAACCCAGGCAGAGCTGGCTTTCGATGCATGAGATCAGGAAATTGCTGGAGCTCGAAGGGTTCGAATGTTTTAAAAGTTTCAGGAAAATACTGCTGCCGCTTCGGATACCCCTGGTTGCCACGTTTTTCAACAAATTCCTGGCCAATCTCCCTTTGCTGAACCATCTCTGCCTTGTCAACTTCATTGTGGCCAGGAGGGATGAGCCGGTCGAAGAGGAGCTTTCCGTTTCGATCGTTGTGCCGGCCCGAAATGAGAAAGGGAACATCGAGAATGCCATTCTCCGGACACCGGAATTTGGCCGGTGGCAGGAGTTTATTTTCATCGAAGGGCATTCTTCGGATGGCACCTACGAGGAGATGCTGCGGGTGCAGGAGAAATACCCGGAGATGCGCATCAAAACCGCAATCCAGCCGGGCAGGGGGAAAGCCGACGCCGTGCGGCTCGGTTTTGAGATGGCGGAGGGCGATATCCTGATGATCCTCGACGCCGACCTGACCACCCCGCCGGAGGATATGCCGAAGTTTTATTCGGCCCTCAGCCGGAACCGGGGCGAATTCATCAACGGCAGCCGGCTGGTCTACCCGATGGAGGACGAGGCGATGCGCCTGCTGAACCTGCTCGGGAACAAGTTCTTCAGCCTGTTTTTCTCCTACCTGCTCGACCAGCAGCTTAAAGACACGCTATGCGGCACCAAAGTGCTCCGGAGAACGGGCTACGAGAAGATTAAAGCCAACCGGAAATATTTCGGTGATTTCGATCCGTTTGGCGATTTCGACCTGTTGTTCGGGGCCAGCAAGCTGAATATGAAGATCGTGGAGATACCCGTAAGGTACCGCAACCGGGAGTACGGTACCACGCAGATCAGCCGGTTTAAGCATGGCTGGCTGTTGATCCGGATGAGCCTGTTCGCGGCGATGAAGATCAAGTTTCTGTGAACCTGCAGGTTGCAAGTAAACTCAGTCGAGTTTTCTTTTTGTTCTCAACTCTTCGGCTTCTTTCACAATTCTGGCGATGTAACGGCTTCCGACATCCGGATCCATCTCCGGGTGAATGGCCAGCTCCCATTCGTCGGCATAACCGAATTTGTCCATATAACTTTTCATCAAAGGACGGTAAAAATCAATGTCTTCGGGGGTGAACCAGTTTCTCCAGTTGCCGTATTTTTTTGACCGGGCCACCTTTTCAAAATTCGACGGGATTTCCGCCCCGCTCTCAAGTCTTAGACCCAGGTAGTTTTCAAGGTCTTTCATTTTTCCATCGATATAGTCCTCGTACCAGAAAACATGGCAATCGGGGTGATTATCGAAATATCCGCTGACCAGCGCCATCCTTTTCTCCGGCGAAATGTCGAGCATCTTGGCCAGGCTCCTTACGGAAATACCCGCTTGGCCTTTTTCCTTTTTATCGACCTGTTCGATGAAAGTGTTGACAAGGCTAAATGCTTTTTCCTTTTCTCCGGGGAAAAACTTCCCGATGATATTGTAGGGTTTGTATAAAGCAGGCTGATCAGGTTGTCGCGCGGATCCCTGACCAGTAGTATCTTTTTTTCAAAGAAGCTGAAGTTTTCGGAATAGGGGATGAAACTTTTTACGAGTGCCGGGGGAGGCGTGTCGGAAGGTAAAGTCTTTTTGGTGTTATCCGGTTCAAAAAGCTGTATTGTATTTTCCGGCAGGGCATTCAGGATGGAATAGAACAGGGCGGTTGAGCCCGATTTGCCGATGCCGGTGATGAGGATGCGGGGAATGTTCATTTGAGGATCATCTGTTGTTTTAAAGATTGCACCCAATTCCATAATTTATATAGGTTAAAACCGCGGATAATCATAGGTATAGTTTCCGATCAGCCTGGCCCGCCAGTTTTTCTCAAAAAGGTTTCTTTCCTCGGATCTGATCGGGTATTTTTTTGTCAGGTTTGTTTCCCGGAGTGCCGGACAGATCAATAATAAATCATCCATTCGCTTATAAGAACGCGGAATGGGGTCGCAATAAAATAAGAAGGTATGAACATTAAGTTCTCCTTCTTTAAATAATATGCCATACTTGTTATAAAAATACCGTTCAAATATTTCCGCATCGGCTGAATGGCGTTCTTCCCAGAACAATCCATGCTTTTCGAAAAAGTTCCTTGTAAACATAGAAGTCCCCAAAGCCAGAATTTCCTTGTCGGCATATGCATATTTCCCTTCCGGATTTTTCACCCTTTTAGAATAGACCAGTTTCAGCATTTCATTCTCTTTTTCCGGTTCAAGTTCTTCGATAGAGCATCGGCTTCGCAGAATTTTTCCGATAGTAAACTCGGCATCACCTGAAAGCAAGGGGATTACCTGCCGGGCCAGGCGGTGATTCAGTGCGATATCATCCGCATCGTTGATGGCGATATATTTTCCTCTGGCTGCCCTTAATCCTTCGTTTCTCACGAAATAACAGCCCCTGTTTTGCTCGTTCCTGATCAGTTTAACGCGGTTATCTTTGCTGGCTATTTCTTCCACGATGCTTACCGTATCGTCTGTACTACCATCATCAACCACTATGATTTCAATATTTGAATAAGACTGGGCCTGCAAAGATTGTATGCTTTTTCGGATAGTTGCGGATGCATTAAATGCGGGCATGATGACACTGATCAGTTCGGGTTTGAATTTTGTGTCGTAGAGTTGCATATTCCATTTCAGTCGTTCCGCCAGTTGCTCCTGCTGGCGGTTTTCCCCGATATCGCTTTGAGAAACATCAGCAATAACCAGGTTAGGCTGAGCCACATAGCATTTATCCGTATACGTCTGAAAGACCTTGCGCATGGGACCGGAATCGTAGGCGCAGTTCATCTTTGCTATCTCTTCCTGGAGCAGGTCATAAATCGAATGGTCATAGCCAACCGCGAATGCCCCATCGGTTTTGATGGGATGATAGTACGGTTTGGCAGGATCGTAGGTATTCGCTCCTTCCTCATAATAGGTAAATGTTGTACCATAATTCCAGACATGCTGACTCGCTCCCAGGCAAATGATTTTCCAGTCGGAACCGATTGACCGTATAAAGTTTGCAAAGCGTGCATGAAAATCTTCAATGAAGATAATATCATCTTCAAAAACCAGGATTCTTCTATATCCCTTCTCTTTCGCCAGGGCGATTACCTTGTGATACGATTTCAATACACCCCAGGCCCCGGGGCTCATGATCATTTTACGTTGATGCTTAATTTCCAATGGATGGGCATCGGGATGGGTATACGGAATTGAATTATACCGGTTAAATTCATTAATATTTTCATCTGTATAACCATCCACTGCCTCAATAAATGCTGCTTCAATGTTTAGTTCATAAAGTTTTTGCAGGAGGTTCGCTTTTCTGTCGGGCCTTCTATCCAGATTGATCACAAAAATCTTATCAAAGTAGTCATTGATATACTTTTTTTCTGTTGGAACTATTGCCGGTACAGGGGATGCGGCTATGACTTCTTCCAATGGTTTAATCTCAACAGGCTTTTTTATTTTTGACGATGAGGTTTTCCATGGTTCAAATGTTACGGCGTAAGTAACGGGTTCATTTGGATTAATAGCATGATCCGGATTAATTGATGAGCCAGTCCGGAATAAATGTTTTAGCCGATGGATTGCCTTATTTATAGAAATCACTTTTCTGAGTTTAATTTATTTTCCGGTCTTAGACGCTTTCTGTTCCTTCACCTGTCTCGGTTGCCCTGGCCTTTTCTTCTTTTTTCTGAAGTATTGCAATCTTCTTATCCTGATTAATTCATTAGAAACTTTTTCTTCACAAAAAATCTCGACTCTGGCGTAATATTTTCAATTTTTTGGAATAATCCGTCAAAAAACTCCCTTCGTCGATCCTTCACTGACATTACCAAA
>JAGOPY010000008.1 GCA_017991835.1 Bacteroidales bacterium
CGTATTAAGCTTGACAACAGGGGGACTCTTCGTGACAGCATCACAGTGCTAAAACACGATCCCCCTTTGTTGCAAGCATAACAATATTTGTTTGAATAAAAAAACAAACATATAAGAAGACACGAAGAACCACGAAGCATTAATAATTTTCCCGAACTAAACACTTAACCCTCAATCCTTAACACATAAAACTATTTGGGTTTCCCAAGCAACTCGAACATATTCTTCTTATACGCTTCCACCCCCGGCTGATCGAAAGGATTGACGCCGAGCAGGTAGCCGCTCAGCCCGCAGGCCAGCTCGAAGAAATAGATCAGTTGCCCCATGACATATTCGCTGATCTCGGGTACCACGATCCGAATATTGGGTACGCCTCCGTCGACGTGTGCCATCACCGTCCCTTTTTCGGCCATGTGGTTCACATAGCCGATTCGCTTGCCGGCCAGGTAGTTCAGCCCGTCGGCATCGTCTTCGGCCAAAGGAATGGCAACCTCCTTTTTATTATTCTCCACAGAAATGACCGTCTCAAAAATGATGCGCATACCATCCTGGATGTATTGTCCCATCGAGTGCAGGTCGGTGGTGAAGCTCACCCCGGCAGGGAAAATTCCTTTTCCTTCCTTCCCTTCGCTTTCGCCGTAAAGCTGTTTCCACCATTCGGTGAGATAGACCAGGTTCGGCAGGTAATTTACCAGGATCTCCACATTCCGGCCACTCCTGTAGAGAGCGTTGCGGGCTGCCACGTAGGCCATCACCGGGTTTTCCCCGATGGTCCTGGCGCTGCGGCAAAATGCTTCCATGTCGGCTGCCCCCTGCACCAGCTTCCGGATATCGAAACCGGCCATGGCAATGGGCAGCAAACCGACCGGCGTGAGGACCGAATACCGTCCGCCAACATCATCCGGAACAACATACGTGGGATAGCCCTCTTTGTCCGACAGTCCTTTCAACGCTCCCCTCTGCTTGTCGGTAATGGCGATGATCCGCTCCCGTGCACCGGCTTTCCCGTATTTTTTCTCGAGATGGTTCTTCAGGATGCGGAAAGCGATGGCCGGCTCGGTCGTGGTGCCCGATTTGGAGATTACGGCCAGCGAATAGTTTTTTTTATCCAGGATCTCCAGCAATTCGGCTATATAATCCTCGCTCAGGTGATGTCCGGCATAAACAACATACGGGAATTTGCGCTCCTCCAGCAGGTCGTAAAACGAATGCCCGAGGGCTTCGATCACGGCCCGCGCCCCGAGATACGATCCGCCGATGCCTATCACGACGAAGATCTCCGAAATCTTCCGCAAACGCTCCACATCGCTTTCGATCCGGCTGAATATTTCCCTGTCGGATTTCGACGGCAGGTCGACCCACCCCAGGAAATCGTTTCCTTTACCGGTTTTGTTGAGCAACGCAGGGTAATGAAGGTCTATTTCTTTTTGAAGGCTCTGAATTTCTTCTTCAGAAACGAATTTCTTAATGTTTGTCAGGTCAAGTTTAATGTTGTTCATATGCCTTGCGATCAAGTCTATATAAAAAATGTGTTTTATCCTTTCGGTCAGGTTTTGCCGGGAGTACTATATAAATTCCTTTGCGACCCTCTGCGTGCACTCAGCGAAACTGTGCGAAACTTATAACAAGCTGTAACGCAAAGTTTCGCAAAGAAACCGCAAAGTTGCGCAATGGTTGGCATCAGTTCATTTGTTTGAATTTTATCCTTGAATTTTTGCATGCTAAGGAGCAAAATTAGCAATAATACCGCTATAAAAAGATGAAGCCCGCCTGGCAGCGGGCCGCATCCCCCAATAAACCAAAAACCAAAATTATGAATCAGACTTCTCGCGCAATATAACCCAGTGATTCATTTGTCTGGATTAGCGAGACAAAAATATATCACAAAATCCGTTCCAACTGTTAACGAAATTTAAGGAAAGTTAAAATATGTTAAACCCCCTTGTATCGCGCTATAATTCAGTAATTTTGACTCATGAAACAACGGACGGTCATCTTCGCTGTTATTATGCTCTCCATAGCCCTGACAGGGCTCATGATCATCCAGGGGTACTGGATCCACAATGCCTATAAAGTCAAACATGCCAATTTTATCCGGACAGTGAACGAGTCGGCCCATTCGGTGATACTCGTTATGGAGAAACTCGATCTCGTCAGGAAGCTGCAGCAACCGCGGCTCCTGGGCGGAGAAGAATTTCCGGCCGTAGCGGCAGTCGATTCCATTAACCAGGTTTTGCTCTTTGAGATGCAGAAGATCCGAACCCGGAAAGACCTTGAGGTGTTTTTCAATAAGTATTTCATGGCCCGTGAGCTGATGGAAGACAGGATATTCTCACATAGCATTCAGGACAATCGGCAGCCGGTGGATCTTCCGCTGGTCGATTCGCTTCTGAGAAATGAGTTTGCACAGCGAAACCTTAATACGGAATGGAGCTTCGGGATCCATAATCCGGCATCGGATATCCTGGTTTTTAATGATGAAGGAATCTACAGCGCCGAATTGCTGAATCCGGAGATCGGCTTTCATTTTGAGCTTTATCCCGATGATATGCTTGACAATCCCGATTTTCTGCTGCTCTATTTTCCTCACGAAAGGCAATACCTGCTCGGACAGGTCTGGCCCCTGGTGCTGATCTCCATCATCCTGGTCATCATCATCATCTCTTCCTTTATTTATACCCTGATCATGTATTTCAGGCAAAACAGGCTGTCGGAGCTGAAAACCGATTTCATCAACAATATGACCCATGAATTCAAAACCCCGGTGTCGACGATTTCACTGGCCTGTGAGGCTTTGAATGATAAGGACATCAAAAAATCGGAAGAACTGTATCAAGCCTACATCAATATTATCAACGAGGAAAATAAGCGATTGGGCTTGATGGCCGAACGGATCCTGCAATCGGCCGCTCTTGAAAAAGGCGATCTCGTTCTGCACAGGGAAGTGTTTGATATTCATGACATCTTGCATGAAGCGATCCGGAATATCGGCATCCAGGTGGAGATCAAAGACGGGCAGATCATTAAGGATTTCCAGGCCGGTCGCAGCGTCATTGAAGCCGACCGGATGCACCTGGTAAATATAGTGCAGAACCTTCTCGACAATGCCAACAAGTACACACCGGTAAAGCCCCAGATCATTGTCGGGACAAAGGATGCGGCGAACGGGATCATTTTTACCGTGCAGGATAATGGCATCGGGATCAGTAAAGCGGATCAGAAGAAGATATTTGAAAAATTATACCGTGTACCGGAGGGAAATGTCCATAATTTTAAAGGTTTCGGACTGGGACTAAGTTATGTAAAAACGGTAGTGGAGAGGCACGGGGGCTATATACGGCTTGACAGCGAACTGAAAAAAGGAACCCGGTTTGAGGTTTTTCTTCCCGACAAATCCAAATAGAAAATGGAAAACAACGAACTCAAAGTGTTACTGGCCGAGGACGACAAGAACCTTGGCGCCGTGCTGAAAGCCTATCTCGAAGCAAAAGGCTACCTGACCACCCTTTGCATCAACGGCAAGGAGGCTTTTGATTTTTTTAACAAGAAGAAATTTGATTTTTGCATCGTGGATGTCATGATGCCGGTAAAAGATGGATTTACGCTGGCCCAGGAGATCAGAAAGCTTGACAAGCAGATCCCGATACTGTTTCTGACGGCCAAATCGATGCAGGAAGACAAGATCCGGGGTTTCGAGATCGGGGGCGATGATTACCTTACCAAACCTTTCAGCATGGAAGAATTACTGATGCGGATGAAAGCCATCCTGCGAAGGGTCAGTGAAAAGAACGGGTCGGAAGCCCGGACCTCAGTGTACAAGCTGGGGAAAATGACATTTGACTATAACCGGCAGATTCTTCTGGCCGCCTCAGGGGAAAATAAGCTTACTTCAAAAGAAGCCGAACTGCTCCGTTTGCTTTGCGAAAATGCCAACGATGTGCTCGACCGAAGCGTGGCCCTCAACCGTATCTGGCAGGACGACAGCTATTTCAATGCCCGTAGCATGGATGTCTACATAACCAAATTAAGGAAATACCTGAAGGAAGACCCTTCCGTAGAGCTGTTGAATGTGCACGGGATCGGTTTTAAACTGGTGCTTCCCTGAGCAATCTGAAAGCAGTCGTCAGTCGCCTGTCCTGAGGGCAAAGCCCGAAGGATTAGTCGTTAGTCGCTTGTCGATGGTCTTTGGACCGGGGCTTCTTCGGTGGAGGGTTATAAGGGCAGACGGGCCCGAGTTCATATCGCCTGTCGTCAAGAATTTCAAATAAAAGGTTTGAAGAAAGCGACCGGGTCGTATTCGTCAACACAATAATAGTCTTTTCCTGGTAAAGATCACGGATAAAATAGGTGCGAAAACCTTTCCACCAGCCGTAGTGATAAACCGTATTGACCCGGTCGGCGCGCAAACGCCATCCGAAACCATAATTATCACGCCATTTGGAAAACTTCGGGCTTCCGGGTGTAAAGGCTTCTTTAAGGGTTGCTTCATCGACAAGCTGGCCGGTGAACAGCGCCTGGTCCCATTTGAACAGGTCTTCCACGGAGGAATATACCCCTTTATCGCCGACGATACCGTTCTGGTAAAAGTCAGGTTCGACCCTCGGCATGCTCCGCCCGGCCTTGTGTCCCGAAACACCGACGGGGACGAAAGCCGGGATCTCTTTGGCCGGATCAAGTTTATAAATGAACGTATGGTTCATTCCCAGGGGTTCAAATATGTTCTCCCGTGCAAAATCCTCAAATGGCTTTCCGGTAATCCTTTCCACGACCGAAGCAAGCAGGGCATAATTGGAATTGCAGTAATCAAATCCGCTGTCGGGCGAGAAAAACCTGGGCGGTGCATTGATTTTCATGACCCGGATCATGTCTTCGTTGGTCATCGGCTTTTCCTGTCCCCAGAATTCATCGGCAAAATGCATATAATCGGGAATACCCGACCGATGGTTCAGCAAATGGCGGATGGTAACCCCTGAGTAGGGCAGTTCCGGTATAAATTTCCGCACACTGTCATCATAATCCAGCAGCCCATCTTCTTTCAAAATCATGATGGCCATTGCCGTGAACATCTTCGACACCGAAGCCAGTTGAAAAGATGAAGAGGTGGTGAGCCGGGTCTTCTGCTTGAAATTGTCGTAGCCGTAAGCTTTTTTAAAAACAAGCCGCCCTTTTTCAGCATAAAGAATGCAGCCGTTAAATCCTCCTTTGGCCTGCAACTCACTGAATACACTGTCGATGATATGGCCTTTCCGGGCCATGATGGGTTTATCGAGATCGATAAAAATACTGTCGGAGGGAAATGTGTGTTTCCTGATATACCTGGGAGATTCCCTGATTTCTTCCGTAACAAACAAAATGAAGGCTGTGATCCCAATAGCCGCCCCGATCGGGAGGATGATGTAGCGGGTGAATTGGTATATCAGGCGTATCACTGATCTTTAAAATTGCGGCAAAAATAGGGCTAATCCTCAAAAAAAAACTTATCAAACGTACAACTCAAACCAATTTTTCTTCTGAATTTTACAGGCTGTTACAAATCAATTATTTAAATAATCATGAAAGACAGAGTACAAAACAATGCCTCATCTGGCGCCGTTTATGGATTGGGTTTCATAGGCGCGGCCATTTATTACATTTCCACAGCTACCGGTTTCTGGGTGGGCGTTCTGGGTTTTTTAAAAGCCCTGGTATGGCCGGCATTCCTGGTTTATGAAGCCCTGAAGCACCTGGCGATGTAAGAGATTATTCTCTCTTTTCAATTCTTTGCTTAAATCCTGTATTTTTACAGCCTCAAATTTGCAGGCAGGTAGATTTTTATGTCAGAAAAATCATTCGGCAGGTCATTCTTGTTGTTATTCCTTTCATTTTTGATCATCCTGGTTTACCAGGTGCTATATGACCATTACCCGGTTTTCGGGGAAAAATACCGCAACTTTGCCTTTTTTGAAGGTTGGGTGAATTGTAGTCCTGCCGATAGCAGCTCAGCGGCCAAAGATAGTGCGGCCCTAACCGTGGCCATCGATACAAGTCTGTATCATGCAGCAAAGGATTCTGCCAGCATGCCATTCACAGGGCCTGATTCCGGTTCGGTTGCTGCGGACTTGCCGGCCAGGCTCGACCATTTTGCCACCGCACTGCACGAACTGAAATCGGGCAAACGAAAAAAAGTGCGGATTGCCTGGTTCGGCGATTCGATGATTGAAGGCGACCTTATCGTAATGACCCTGCGAAATGCCATCCAGAAAGAGTTTGGGGGAGAGGGCGTGGGAATGGTGCCGATGACCTCGGCTGTCGCCGGCTTCAGGATCACGGTCAAACAGACTTTCAGCGACAACTGGCAGGAATGGAACGTGGTCGAACAGAAACCTCCGCGATTTCCTCAAGGGCTCTTCTGCACCGTTCATACGGGTGATGTCAGCACAAGCGGCGATCCCTTCTGGGTGAAATTCAAATCCAGTAACACCTTTAAAACGACCTCCGTTTTTCACAATGCCTCCCTGTTCTACGGCACACCATCCATGCTCCGGTCGGGCAGGGAGAAGTCGATGCTTGCAACAGAGCCGAAAGCGGAAGTATACAACGGCGACCGGTTGATCGGTTCATTTACACTGGATACGGTGGGCGGATTGCAGAAAATAGATCTGTTCACCGGTCCGCTCAGCGAGTTTTCCGTCTATCTCAATTCCGACAGTGCTGTACCCTATTACGGTATCAGCATTGAAAGCGATTCGGGGGTGTTTGTCGACAATTTCGCCTCGCGCGGTAATTCGGGCATAGGGCTCTGGCAGATCGATGACAATATGCTCTGGCGCTTCCACGACCTGCTCCGGTACGACCTGGTGATCCTGCAGTTCGGCACCAATGCGATGTCGCCCGGCATGACCGATTACAACTGGTACGGCCATTCCATGAACAAAGTGCTGGCTAAACTGAAGAAAGGCTTTTCAGGCAGTTCTTTCCTGTTGATATCGGTGGCCGACCGGGCGATGAAAGGAGATAACGGCATGCAAACCGACCCCGGCGTTCCCGAAATGGTTGGCGTGCAGCGCAGGATCGCTGCAAAGAACGGGATGGAGTTCCTCGATCTGTATTCGGCCATGGGAGGGGAAGGGACGATCGTAAAATGGTCGGAGCTGGAAGAGCCCCTGGCCAATAAGGATTATACCCATGTGAATTTCAAAGGCGCCAGGAAGATTTCCGATATTATCCTCAATTTCCTGCTTCAGGCATACCGGGAGTACGAACCGGAAACGGCGCCTGCAATAAATGATAGTCTGCAACCTGAGACAGATACCCTGAAATGAGGATCGGACTGGTTGCCATATCGTTTTTGTTCTCCGTCAGGATATTTTCCCAGGTGACATTGGTCCCTGCCGGTGAATATGCAAAAATTCATCCGTTCCTGCGACCCGATTCCAATGTCATCATCCACCCGGAAGCCCTGGAACAGTTTTTTATCAAACTGGCCTGCCTTGAACACGACACCCTCACCCGGCTGAGGATCCTTCATATCGGGGACTCGCATATCCAGGCCGATTTTTTCAGCGGATCCGTCCGGAAAATCCTGCAGCAGCAGTTCGGCAATGCCGGCCGCGGCCTCATTTTTCCTTATAAAATCGCCAATACCAACGGGCCTTCCGATATCGATGTCTTCAGCAATACTTCGTGGACCCCCAAACGAAACGTTTTCCCTAAAATCGATATGCCGGTCGGGATAAGCGGCATCAGCCTGAAAACCGGAAATCCTTTCGCCGTGATGCGCGTAAGCCTTAAAGCGGTCGACTCCGTCGCACAACCTTACGACCAGATGACCGTATATGCCCATTGCAGCCGCCGCTCCTTCGACCTGGCCGTTTCATTGAATGCCAGCTCGGGCGTCCTCGAGAAATCAGCGGTCTATTCAGAGAATACCTATTACACGGTAAAAAGCGGTGATAACCTGGGCCTGATCGCCCGGAAATTTGGCACAACCGTCTCTCAGCTCAAAGCCTGGAACGGTTTGCATTCCGACTTTATCCGGGCTGGTCAGAAACTGATCATCAAAAAAGAGCGTCAAGCGGTACAGGCGATGAGCCTTGAATCGTTTACAATGCTTGATACATTGTTCTTCTCCGACACATTGCAGGGCCAGCGGGGCAGGGTCATCCGGTTTGATCAGCCGGAGAAAACCTGTTACCTCCATATGGTAAAAACTGATTCCATACAGGAAGAGTTTGTTCTGCAGGGTATCCTTCTCGAGAACGCGGATCAGCCGGGGATCCTCTACAGCATGTCGGGCGTAAACGGCGCCATGTATGAGCATTATAACCTCTCTTCCGACTTTTTGCAGCAAGTGAGGGATTACAAACCCGACCTGGTCATCCTGTCGCTTGGGACAAATGAAACCCTGGGCAGCTATTTCGACGAGGAAAAGACTCAAATCGAAATGCGCAGGATGATCGACTCGCTCCGGAACCTGGAACCGGCGCCTGATATCCTGCTGACGGCCCCGTCCGATAATATGCTCCGCCGTCGCTATCCGAACAAATCGGTCATCCGGATCAATGAATTAATGGCAAAGGAAGCCGACAGTTGCCACGTGGCTCTGTGGAACCTGTTTTCGGTCATGGGCGGACACGGCAGTATCGACAAATGGTACAAGGCCGGGCTGGCCCGCGCCGACCGCATCCATTTCACCGTTGCCGGGTATGAACTGCAGGCCGCTCTGCTTATGGATGCCCTGATGGAAGCGTATCACAAATTCAAGGACAATGGACTGGAATAAGATCATCGGGGTTTTTCGCTACGATCCGGCCTCGCCAATGTTGTTCAACAGCGGGATATTCCTGGTCATGTTCCTGGGATTTTATGGTATTTATGTTCTCATTCGCGACCGCCGGACTTTCCTCTTTATTTATACCGTACTATTCTCTCTCTATTTCTATTACAAAGCCAGCGGATTCTATGTCGCCATCTTTATCGCCTCCACCATAATCAACTTCTGGCTGGGCAACCGTATCTTTCTGACCGAAAATAAAGCCGGCAAAAAAGTCTGGCTGGTATCCGGGATCATCCTGAACCTGGCCCTTTTGTTCTATTTCAAATACACCAACCTGTTTCTCCGATCGTGGGGCACGATCAGCGGAAGCGAAGTCCCGCACTTCGATATTTTCCTTCCCATCGGGATCTCCTTTTTCACCTTTCAGTCGATCAGCTACCTGGTCGATATCTACAAAAAATTGCTTCGGCCCCCGGAGAACCTGCTGAACTTCTCCTTTTATGCCACGTTTTTCCCGCATCTGGTCGCCGGCCCCATCGTCAGGGCCTATGTGTTCCTTCCCCAGATCTACCAGAAACTGAAACTGACCGCCCGACAGATCGGACAGGCCTGGTGGCTCATTATTGCCGGACTCATCAAGAAAGCGGTGATTTCCGATTATATCAGCATCAATTTTGTCGACCGGGTTTTCGACAATCCGGCCCTGTATTCCGGCTTCGAGAACCTGATGGCTGTTTACGGCTATGCCATCCAGATTTATTGCGACTTTTCCGGCTATTCCGATATCGCCATCGGATTAGCCCTGCTGATGGGATTCCGCCTTCCCATCAACTTCAACAGCCCCTACAAGGCCACATCGGTGACCGATTTCTGGCGCCGGTGGCACATTACGCTCTCAACATGGCTCCGGGATTACCTGTATATTCCGATGGGAGGGAACAGGAAAGGGAAGCTCAGGACCTATGGCAACCTGCTGATGACCATGCTGATTGGCGGTTTGTGGCACGGCGCTTCCTGGAAGTTCGTAGTATGGGGCGGGTTGCATGGCACGGCGCTGGCAGTGGAAAAGCTCTTTCAGCCACTGATTGGCGACAGGAAATCGGCCTGGCTAAAGGTTGCCGGCTGGGTCCTGACCTTTCACTTCGTTTGCCTGGGATGGATCTTTTTCAGGGCGGCCGACTACTCGATTGCCCTGGCCGTCATTAAAGCCATTGCCGGATTTTCAGGCTGGGACATTGCCCTGGAGATCATCACGGCCGAATGGCCGGTGTTCCTGGTCCTGGCTTTAGGCTATGCCGGGCATTTTTTCTCCCGGCGGTACAAATTAAAACTGGAGGAGATCTTCTCAAAGTCACCGTTGCCGGTGCAGGCCCTGGCTGTTTCGCTCGTGATCTGGATCATCCTGCAGGTCGCCAGCGCCCAGGTGCAGCCCTTCATCTATTTTCAGTTCTGAGAAACCGGCTTAAATCCGTGTTTATTCGTCAAATTCGTGTTATCCGTGTTCTAAAGTCCCTTTCCCCCAACCGGGATCGCATAATCCTTGAAATATTTCATGTACATCAGGCCATTGGGAACGTATTTCGGATCGTAGGTTTTGGGTGGGCCTGATTCAGGGTAAGGACGTCCCGTGTTATGGATGTGGAAGGCGTCTTTGTATTGTCCTCGCCGGATATAATCGCCGTAGGTCATGTCGATCCATTTCACCCCCCAGTAGAGGGCCTTGTCGCCTCTGAGTTCACTGAGCGGAATATCCAGCCAGATGCACTTGTAACCCATGAGCTGGAAGGGCCCCCACGATTTGGCCATGTTTTTCAGCGCGTCATCGGAGGCGTTGTTCAGGTCGGCCGGTACGATATTTTCAAGCCGGGCCAGCTTGCCGTGTTTCACATTTTGAAGCCTTTTATAGATATGCCGCTCGAACCGGGGTTTCACATTTTTCAGGCCAGAGCATTCGAGGATGATAAGCGCTTTGAGAAATTCGGGTGAAAGATCGAACTGGGCCGCCAGTTTATCAATCTCTGCGCCGTAGTTTTTCTGGGTACGAAGAACTGCCTCCGGGGCAGTTTCATCGTAAGTGACGCTCTCCTCGGCCGTCATATACCGGTAATAGCGTTTCACAGAGTCGGAAAGGTTCACATACAGCATCGGATTCCAGATCCATATTGCCATCAGCAGGATGATGAAAGCAGCAAAGCCCAGGCTGATCTTGCTTATCCTGCTTTTCTTCCTGCCGGAGGAACGGCTTTTTTTCTTTGCTGGTTTCCGGTTTTTAACCGGCTTCTTACTGGTTTTCGCCATGCGGGCTCTTTGGGGTTATCGGTTTACCCATAACGCTTTTATTGGTTGAAATTATATATTAATGAGTTGATAGCAGGCTTTTATCAGAACTAGTTATCGACAAATATAGGTTAATAGTAGATTGTGACCAACTTCAGGAATACTTAGAATCTTTCTATTTTTTACTCGAAATGCATGGATATTAATCAGTTTTCAATATTTTTACGGGGACTTTTGGAAAAAATGACTATTAATCGGATAAAGCGTTCTTTATCAGGAAGATAATTTATATTTTAATTGAGGTTTGCTGAAAGCTGATAATGAATTAATTTTACCTGTTTCAAATTACCCAGAACCAACCGCTATGAAAAGATTTGTCAGTTATATTCTATTGTTCTTACTATTTTCCGGTTATATAGCAACCACTCAGGGCGAGGATATTATTATTGATGAAACGAACCTTTCGGGCACGATCGGGCCCGGCAGTTATATTACCGATCATAACCTCTTCGTCGATTATACGGACTGCCTGACCGTTTTACCCGGAACCACCATTAAATTTGTTTCCAATACTTCATTGACGGTTTACGGATGCCTGATTTCCATAGGAACTGAATCTTCCGGAATTTTCTATAAATCTTCGGGGACTTCCGTAAAATGGAATGGGATCAGTTTCCCCGGCAGTAAAACTGAGGCATCTAATCCTGATGATATCCTGCAATCCAAATTTAAATATTCTCATTTTGAGAATGTAACTGGGCCGGGAGCTATCTATTTTTCGAACGGAAATGCTGAAAGAACGCTTGATTCCATCAGCTACTGCTCTTTTACCGGCGTGGTTAACGCTATTCACATCCTGTTTATCAATCAGGCCGGCTTCGTTATCAACAATTGCGATTTCTCTGATGTTTCCAATACCGGTATAACTTTTGGCAACAGCCCGGCAGTTTCAGGCCTGCAAATTCTGCACAACACCTTCAACGATCTGTCCGGCCGGTTTCTTTATGTCTATTCAAATTCTGCCCTTGAATCACTAACTGTTAAAGGTAATACCCTGGATAACCTGGTTTTAAAGAAATCAGCCATCAGAATCGAAAATAACCAGTATCTGAATGCACTGACCCTCGAATCAAACGATTACAGCAATTTTATAACAGACGTCACCTACCCGGTCGCTGATGGGATAATTTACATTAAAGGCCAGAATATTCTCAACCAGTTCCGCCTGGATGATAATACCATCCAAACAATCCTGTCTTCTCAGCAATTAAATCCGCCGGTAAGTTCCTTCCTTTATCTTGATCATGCCGCCAACGCTTATTTTAAATTGGACAATGTGGTTTCCGTTTCCAATTTGAATGATTTTATCCTGGTGGAAGATTGCGAGACCGTAAGAGTAGAAGACTCGAAATTCGAATCTTTAGAGTGTTCCGGCGCCCTTTTTAACCTTTCTGCCGACAATTATTGCCGTGTGGAGGATGGTATCTTCAAAGACATTTCAACGAATGACGGAAATGGCTGTTTCTATTTCAGCCAGGTTGTATCAATGGATGAAATCCTTTTCAGAAATAACCGTTTTGAAGCTGTCACAGCCGAAAATGGCCCGTGCCTTTATGTCAATTCGCCCTCCGGGTCGGTCGATTCCGTTGTTTTCAGGAACAATGACATCTTCCAGGACCGGATGGGATATACGGCCATAAATGGCGGAGTGGCCTATCTCCGGTTGTCAACCGTTTCATTGTTCAGGAGCTATGATAATGAAATCCGGAATTGTGAAGTCACCGGATACGGCGGTGCCTATTGTTTTGATGTAAGCGCAGTCAATAATCTTGATATTTATAATGATGATCTCCATACGATTATCTCCAATTATGACGGCGGTTACATTTCGGTTAAGAATCAGATAACCAATACCGACATAAGCATTAACGGCCTGACGGCCGATACCTGTTTTTCAAAAGCAGGATCAGGCGGGATCCTGTATATGAAGTCACAGAACAATAATACCGGAAAAGTCAGGATACAAAACAACCATCTCAATCATTTCTATGCCCGCAGTGAATCGCAACAATTTGCCGGGGGTGGTTTTTTTATCCGGGGCAGCCACAAGGAGCTGTATTTTACCGGTAACGCCCTTATTCCCAATCCCACACCGGATCAGATCCCAATTGCAGATGATGGCGGAGTGCTTTACTATGCCCACACAGGCAGTGTTCTCGATTCAGCCATTTTTTCCGGTAATTCCTTTATTAAAGCCGATTCTGTAGCCATTACAGGTTCCGGTGGAGCCGTTTACCTGACAAGTACGGGCCAGACCGGCCGGATAAGGATCAGTGACAACGAATTCGACCGGTTCAGCACTGCCGGGTCAGGAGGTGTTTTCTGGATCGGCTTTGAGGGCCAGTGTAACCGGCTGGATATTCTCAATAATGAATTCTCGGGTTGCGTTGCCGATAGTTCCGGCGGCGCCATCTTTTTCCGGTCATACGGATTAAATGTTCTAAACGTAGCCGGCCAGCCCGGTAATAATCAGCTTTTTACCGACTGCAGGGCCCGTTTTGCATCCGGCGGAAGCCTTTACGTTTTAACCCAGGCCCAATCCATCGGGGAGATCAACTTTAACCATAATTCATTCAATTCCCCCGGCTCCGCTCAAAATGCCCTGTCAGACGGCGGTGCTGTTTATGTGAAATCGGCCGGTTCACTCGTATCTCATTTAAACCTGTCGGAAAACTCTGTCAATGAAAATAATATGGATATCCGGGCAGGTGGAAACGGAGGTGCATTCTATTTCAATCTGATGGGTAACTGTACTGAGGTCAACCTATTGAATAATTCCCTTTCTTCCTGCCTTGCAGGCCGTTACGGCGGGGCAGTTTATCTCAGGACCGGGAATATCGGCAGATTGACAGTGGAGGGAGAAACAGCCAGCCCACAGGTGAAAGACTGTCACGCCGCAAACGGTGGGGCTTATTATTTCGATCTGTCAGGCAAATGCGATACCCTCGACATCACTTCTAACAATTTCATGAACTGTGCAGCCGATACGACCGGAGGCGCTATTTACTTTAAATCAAACGGGATCGGTTTGTTGAATATATCCGCCCAGGACGGAGATCAGCAAAAATTCAATAACTGCCAGGCTGCCAGCGGATATGGCGGTGTGATGTATTTTAACAGCCTTTCGCAGGGCATCGGGGAAATCGGCATTCGTAATAACCAGATCCTGTCATCACTTAACGAAAATAACAGCGGAAAAGACGGAGGCGGTTTTTATTTCAAGTCGGTGGGCAGTGATGTGGCAAATATCGATATCCTTAACAACACTGTTGGAAACAGCAACAAAGGATTGAAAGCAGGCATGAACGGAGGCGCGTTCTATTTTGACCTTTCCGGGAAATGCAACCAGCTCAGCATTCATCAGAATAATTTCAACAATTGTCGCGCTGTGAACGGATCGGGTGGCAGCATCTTTTTCCTCTCCGGCGGGGCAGGAACTGTTTCGATTGATACCAACATGCTGCTATCATCATCCGCAATCGAAAACGCTTCAGCCAATGGCGGCGGAATTTACATTAAAACCAACGGCGGGAATGTGACACAAATCTCACTGAATGGTAATGAAGCGGGTGACGACAGTTTTGGCATCAGCTCCGGTGAGAATGGAGGAGCTTTTAGCTTTGATCTGCAGGGAACTACGACATTGCTGGAAGTGACCGGAAACCGGTTTGTCAAATGCCGGGCGCAGGACTCGGGCGGCGGCCTCTATTTTAAAGCCAACGGGCTGAATGAATTAAAACTACAGGGATTCGAAGATAAATTGCAGCATTTCAGCGGTTGTTCGGCTGCCGATGGCTCCGGAGGTGCCGTTTGTATCACAACTACATCGCAACCGGTCAGTTATTTCTATATCGAACACAATACGGTTCTTCCGGCAGCAGGAATGGTGAATGCCGGTGAAAACGGCGGAGGAATCAGCATTACATCAGCCGGGAACCTTGTCGAAGAATGTTTTGTTGACCACAACATATTCGGAAGTGCTTCAGGTAGTCTGAAAGCCGGAAATAGCGGCGGGGCAATATCAGTTGATATTTCCGGTCAATGCAATACCCTCAGATTATTTGAAAATTCATTCACCGGCTGCCAGGCTGTAAATAATGGCGGTGCAGTGAGCATCCATACCGGGAGCCTCGGGACCCTCACTGTTTCAGGCTCCCCGGATCAGTACCAGGTATTCGGTGATTGTTCGGCAGAAAACCTTGGCGGCAGCTTCTATCTTGAGTCCGACGGTGTAGGTCATGCAGATTTCCAGCACCTTAAATTTGAGAACTCAACCGCAGAAAGCGGAGGGGCCTTGGCTTTTTCATCCCCTGACATGGATGTGCTGAGCCTCAACACCATCGAATTTACAGACAACTCAGCCTCAGACTTCGGCGGATCGATATATTTAAAAGGAGACGGGAGCAACATGCCCACCATTGATGCATTGGAAATGGATAAATGCATCTTTATCAATTCGGAAGCGGATAACGGGGATGGAGGCGCTTTGTTTTTCAAAGGTAACCTGGGCCTTTTTAATTGTTCATCCAACAGTTTTAACCAATGTAAGGCCAAAGGGGCTAACAATGGTTCAGGTTCTGCAATGTACCTCGAACTATCTGACGATTTCACGAATGAATTGGTATTTACTTCCGATACGGTCCAATATTGCCATTCGGTTTCCGGAGGAATTTTCCTTAAAAATATTGACAAAGCCACCTTCCTGGAAGGCCATCTCGTGGGAAATACCGCCACCCAGGACGGAGCAGCCATCTATATCCAGGATTTCGATACCGTTCTGATTACCGCAGGGCTCTTCAGCCAGAATGAAAGCCAGCAGACCGGCGGAGCTATCCTGCTGAAGGCCGGGAATTCGGAAAGTTCCTGCTGTGATATAGGTTCCTCGGAATTTGAATTCAATAAAGCCTTGAACGGGGGTGCAGTTACCTTGCTTGATTTTAACCAAAGTTCATTACTGAACAACCGTTTCATCCAGAATTCCGCTTTCAGTCAATCCATGGAATGCTCAGGAGGAGCTGTTTATACAGTTGATATTGATGATCTTGTTTTCGATGGAAATGAGTTTATAAGCAATTCAGCCAGCACCACTTCCACGCAGAACAATATTCAATCATACGGAGGCAGTCTGTGTATCCTGAACAATAAGTATTTTAAGGGATCCGGAAATGATTTCCGGTTTTCTAATGCAGAGGTGGGTGGAGCTGTCTTCGCAAAGAATACTGATGCTACACTGAACCCGTCGGTGAGCTATGACAATAATTTCTTCTTTAATAATGGAAGTACTTTTGGCGGGGCCGTTTATTACGACCTCATGAACAAAGGAGGCATCTATGCAACGGAAAACGTATTCCTGATGAATAGCGCCGGATTCAGCGGCGGGGCAATCGATCTGAGAAATGTCGGGCGGTTCGAATCCGTACGGAACATCTTCAGAAGCAATTTCAATGAGGGGAAAAACCTCAGCGGCGTCGTGGGCGCATCGGCCATCTTAACCTGGAACGTGCCGGAATCCAACTATTACAACACCGTCTTCGATTATAATTTTTACAAAAATGACACTATAACCGAAAAAGAATCAACCATCTGGATTAAAAACCATGACAATGTTTATTTTGAGAATTGTACATTCCTGAATCAAATACCCCAGGATAATCCGGTTATTTACAAGGATCAGAACAGTGAACCGCTGATCATTGTCAATTCCATCTTTTCAAAGAATGTAACTCCCGAAACACCTTTGGTAAATGACTTTGCCGAGATCCGCCATACCTATATCGAAGGCCTGGTTACGGATAAGATCGATACGGCAGATTGCTTCAATTATCCGCCACCGCAATTTGCAGAAGGTAGTTATAATCTTTATGATAACGACCTGGCTTTTATCGACGCCGGAATTCCTGAACCACTATATAACGATTCAATAGATTACCCCATCGGCAAAGGAACCGAAACCTGCGACCTGGGTGTTTCCGGCGGCCGCTATAACCTCTGGGATGAGGAACAATTGCACATTCCACAGGTAAACCAGTATTCCCGCACCATCATTATCGAAAGATATAACGGTGAATGTGGCCGGTACAGAATTTATTTTGCTCTGAATGAAGGAGATGAGTTTACGGATTATAAATGGTATATTTTCGATGAGATCCATGAAACCGGATCTGAAAATGAGTTTATCGGTTATTTTCCGCAGGATCAACTCATTGCTGTAACAGGAGTGGCATCAAATGAAAGCGAGGGCATAACGGTTATCGGTAACAATACCTTCAGTACATTCTATGAAATAACGCTGGATGGGTCACAGATTTCCTACCAAGGGAGCGACTACCAGTGCGGAGCGACCATCGAACTGAATGACAATTGTCCGGTGCAACTGAACAATATTGTATTGCACCTGGAGGGTCTGGATATGCCTTTCTTCAGTTCTTATAAGTTTGGATGGTCATTCCGGGATGCCATCGGAATTGCGAGCCAGAACATAACCGACCAGAGCTATGAGGAGGTTGTATTCAGCCTGGATATGGAAGCGGACACAACTTCTCTGCGTTCCGTTACCGTTGTGTACAATGGCTATGATACCGTATGCGATATCACATTCGAATATGAATGCCTGATCCGGTTCCATTACAGTAACCTCGAAAATGTGCTGGAACTGGTGGAGATTGCACCGCCTGATATGATCCTTGATCCTGGTAATGTGATGTTTGACGTAAAATTGAACGACCCGGCTTATTACTGCAACGGAGTTGATTTTTACCTAATAGAAGAAGGCAGTGTTGCAACCAGCCTGGATTTCATAAGGCTGAGATCGGTCGCAACCGGAAACACGGTGCCGATCCAGGGGATAACATACGCCGGCAATATTTTCCAGTTGACATTCAATGTAACAGACCTTCCCAAAGGGGAATACGATGTGGAAATGCAGAATCTGTGCAATTCCTGCGGTTTTCCGTTTACTTTAGTCAACCGGATTGAAATAAAATTCGAAGGGATTGCCGGGATGGCTCCTGCAGATCTTAAAATCTGGCCGGTACCGGCAAATGAGAAAATTTTTATTGAAAATGAGAAGACGGCATCTGTCATGCGTTTTAGCCTGGTCGACCCGCTGGGGGAGATCCTGTTTACGGATAACATTTACCCCGGAAAGCGATATGAACTGAATACCGGCCGGTATCCCGGTGGCATTTATATTCTGATATTTGAGCCGTTTGATTCAAAAATCAAATCATACAGAAAAATAATAATTGAATAAACATATGAAGAAGAAAAGTTTATTGCTCATTTTTTCACTATTCACTCTCTTCGGTTTCTGCCAGCAGGAGGTTTTCTGGTTTCCGGCAAAAGGCAGGGTCTATGGCGATGTGATGCGTATCATGGATGATAATAATCCCTATGTCAGGAACAGGATTCAGGGATTTAATGAAGGTGATATCAACGCATATCCTGAATATTGGTTCAATGGCTTCAAAGCGCCCGCCCAAAAGTTTGAATGGTCTAACCAGAGCGGGGTTTACTATTCACAACTGGATTATCCATCCATTCTGGCAGATAAGGATGTCACCACGATTATCCTGGATTTTGTAACCGTATGGGATGAGCAGTTCTATGATACGGCTGAATATTATTATTCAAAGCCGGTCATGGAGTGTTTAACTGTAAACGGAACCGGTTATACGGAGAACATGCTGCTGGTCAATCCGGTGCAGGTAATGATTGATTTCAAGTTATATGCTTCATTCTATACTGTTCCTGAAGCAACGGTAGTCGGCGATGATAAGATCAACCAGATAGTTGAAGTGATCAACGGAAATGTTAAGCCATATAGTATACCCGCTACACGGAATGGTACTTATCTTCATAGTGTTGATCTGGCCTCATTGCCGCACGGATTGCATGAACTTGAATATTATGCTTACGGCCAGAAATCTGATGTGAATTTTCCCGATGAGTTCTCTGATAAAATCAAGATCAGGATCCTGATCTTTGATTTTAAGCTCCGTTACGATGAGGACTATGCCGTGTGCAAATGCGATACAGCCTACGACCTGGAAGGAATGCCTGAAGGGGGGATTTTCTCGGGCGAATGCGTAGTCGGATCGTCTAATGTGTTTAATCCCGGTCTGACTCAGAATGCCACCACCCTTATCACCTATAAGTACCCGGTGGATGGAATGTATTACAACGTGGAGCGGACAGTTTCCTTTGATCCGCTTCCGGTCATTGCCGTCGATGCCACAACGCTGGCCGGTTTTCCGCACGAAGCCTGCGGCTTTGAACACGGCGCAGTTTATGAAGTAACCGGGACGGGGTTTGAAGATTTGTTCAGACTTCCGCCTTTAGGAATAATTAAACAGTTTCATTATGACGGGAATAAATTGACCATTGACTGGAAAGGAGAGGGCGACGGCTCGATATATGTGACAGCCCTGAGCGATAAAGGTTGTTCCGCCAGCCTGGAGCATATGGTGCATATTACTTTCAACCGGGCACCGGAAGACAGCGCTTATGTCACCTTATATGACAGAATGCTTTTCTGCAATGCCGACACGGACAGCGTTAAAGTCTTCGACTGGTATGGAGTGATTGGGGGAAGTGATGTGTTTTATGAAAGGACCAGCAATCCCTATTATGTTCTCGATTTCATTCCGGCAGCCGGTGACTCTTTTTACGTGCTGACCGCCGACGATACGACCAGTTGCAGTACCCATTCGCATATCTATACCAAACCTGCCGTCCCCAAATCGGACCTGATCGGGGAAGGTGCAGAACAACCGGCTGTTAAGCTTTTCCCCAACCCGGTCAGAGGGGATGTAAACTGTGAAATCCTGAAGCCTGTGAAGGAAGGAAGGATCATCATAACCGATGTGCTTGGCCGCCAGATAAGCAGGATCAACCATGACGGATTCCTTCCCGGGGAAGTGGTCAGGCTGGAAACAGGTGATTTTAAAAGCGGGATCTATTACGTGGTATTTTCAGGTAATGACCTGTCAGGATCCTATAAATTCATTGTTTATTAAAATCTAATATAACCCATGATGGACAATCGCGTTAAATATACACTATTCATCCTGCTGACCTTTGCAGCCCTTAACGGATTCAGCCAAAAGATCCCCGCGAAACTGGAGGCCGAGGTTAGCGATCAGGTCTCAGAAACTATTGCAAAGTTTTCAAGACAGATCAGTAGCATTTATACTTCGGCCGGCGAAACTTCTTTCCGGTTTGATAGCGTTGCGCTCAATCGGACCCGTACCATATTCTATAAATATGATGACCCCTCTTTCAAACATATTAGTCCCAATATTATTGATCCTTCAAAAAAATTCGGACTATCTTCATTTCCAAAAGATACAAATATTCTGCCTGAAAATTTTATTGTTCCCATCGACCAGTTCCTCGACTCACTGGCAGCCTGGTATTGTAACGACAGTTGCATAACAACTCTCCAATTGGGTTATATGGATCCAATAACGGATTGGAATAATTATTATATTGATCCTCAATTGTTATGCCTTCAGGTCTTTTATAAATTCAATTTGTACGGAGAACCCTATATTCCCAGGTATAACGAAATTGTGGAAAGACAACAGATAACCAAAGATCAGAATGCTGCATTTGACGATTTATTCGAGGAAGATGCCGGATTTGCCGGGCAACTTGATACAAGAACTACGGTTATCTTCCTTTTTTTATTAGACAATTACAAAATAAAGGAAACATTTATCTATAAAATTTACGATAATTTTATCGACAAATCGGTTTTTATTGAAGATGTCCGTCAAATTACATCTGAAAGAAATAAATACTACCTTTCGATCAGGCCTTACATAGGAACCAGTGTCCTGAAAGCCGATTTTTCAAACATCAATAATTTTGAGCAAACAGAGGAGTTTCAGCCCTATCTCGGAGTTCATATCGATTTCAACTATTATTTTAACGATGGGCCGAGAAGATTTACAAAAGGACTGAGTATGGGTGCGGGCTGGTCGAGGTTTAACGCGACCGGTAAGGTTTTTGATTACAATGCCTCATTTACGGAATTTTCGGAACCGTTTGACCAGAACTATATTAAATATGTATATGCCGATAATATCCAGGAAAACCTGATGCTGGATTATGCGGATGTCAATCTGCTCATCAAACTGCGCTACCGGTTGTTCAAGAATACGGAACTGATCGGCTCAATAGGGCCTCAGGCTTCTTTCCTCATCAATAGTAAAATCGAACCTGAAGCAGGCAGCGAAGGATTTGTCAATTATGAAGGATATTTTACCGATATCGAGTTCCCCAATGGGACCAGCGGAGAATTCCTCCTTCAGAATGTCCCTGAATATGGTTTCACAAAATATACTGACCTGAAGTTCAGTGAGAATGAAATTGGAATAAACAAATTCAATTTCTGTGCCTATGCTGATATCGGCCTTAACCTGAAGATGAGCCATAAGTTCCACCTGTCGTTCGGTATCGGGTATATGTATGGCTTTGGTAACCTGGTTTCCGAATCTTCCGGGGAGGAATTCGTCCTGTCGAAAGGGGAGGGAGAAGTGGATAACCTCTTCAAGAATTGCAAATCTCTGAAAATCAGTGCCCCAAGTGCTTTTGTTTCCGCTGCTTACCTTATTAACACTAAAATTAAATAGCCCCGCCATATGAAACAATTCATACTATCCTTATTTTTCCTGGCCACTTCGGTGATGCTTTTCGGACAGGAAGAGCAATGCCTTTTCAGGACCCAGCCGCAGGATACCGAAACCTGCCTGAATGGCCTGGCCGTGTTCGATGCCGGCGTGGATACCCTGTTCTTTGAAAACAGCTTTTTCTTCGAATGGCAGTACAAACCCGCCGGAGCTGCCGATTGGATACCGGTACAAAATAACGGCACGTTCCAGGTTACCAATACCCAGCTTAGTTCTATGCTGACGGTTACAATAAACGGCGACGCCTCCCTTGACGGAGCTGATTTCCGATGCTCAGTCAGCGATCTTTACTATAGTGAATCAGCATCCATGGTGATCCACTCACTTCCGGTCGTTTCGTTTACCTCCCAGAATTATTGTTTCGGAGATATTACCGGATTTACGAATACCAGCCCGGATGCTGCTTCAATGAAAAGCTGGGCCTGGGAATTCTCAGACGGCTCCAAATATATCAGCCGCGATATCAATCACCGCTTCCTGCTGCCGGGCGACTATAAAGTGAAACTGACACTGACCAACCCGTCGGACTGCGAAGCGGCAGACAGTGCGATAGTGACAATCCTGCCCCTTCCCGAACCTGTAATTAAGTATACAAAGGACGTCTTTTGCGGATTTGAAAGCAACCTGACCTTCTACACCGAGGATATTTTTGAAAGTTATCTGTGGGAGATCAGGGGAGCAAACAACGTCCTGGCAAGTGAAGAGACCGAGATAACGTTCGATTGCGACGAAAATTTCCCTACAGGACAGTATGAAGCCATACTAACGGTGACCGATGCTAACGGTTGTTCGGCAGATGTCAGGAAGAGTTTCCTGGTACTTAGCAGCCAGGCGCCGGTCGATGGAACCGTTTTGCAGAAAGAGGACGATAGCCGCCTGCTCGTCCTGCTGATCGATCACCAGGAGAATTCCGACTTTCTCTGGATGAAAATGGACCCGGTCACCAAAACGGTCCTCGAACAATACAAGACGAAAGAGCCATATCATCTTTTCGGTGAACCGATTGATAAAAACAGTTTTGAATACGGTGTGGAGGTCATCCCCCCATTTTCCGACTGTAGCGCAGTATTCTATCTAAATTGATTTTGCGCCGTTACAATGATATCTTAAGCGTACATTAAAGAAATTAAATATGATATTGATGAAAAAGGCGAATATGAAATCCTGGAATAAATGGTTCTCAATTTGGTGCTTTGCAATGTTCTTAGGAGCATCTGGAATATTGAACGCCCAAAATGTTCCTTTCGAGGTAAGGAATTTCCTGGCTGATTATGAGAGAGTTGTTGACATCAGTGAATTTGATGATTCCGACACAATGCCTACCAATAGGTTTTCGGCTGCAGCAGCAGAAAAATTCACTAATTTTTTTCTATCTAAGGAAACATTGATTTTTAATGACATTGCTCAGGATGAAGACATGTCACTTTATATCACTCCTTCTGAATACATTAAGAAAGTAAGTGAGTTATATCCCATAGGATTATATGTTTATATTTCCGATGCTGAAATTATTGATGTCAGGGAATATTCATCTTACATCCTCTACATCGTGGAAATTGAAAAAACCATATATATCGACAACATGCTGCGTACAAACCGGCCTGTTCCAAAGTTCAATTCTCCCGTCAGGCAGATATATTATATTATCGGTTATAGCAATTCTCCGGGCATAAAGATCATAGGAATTGAAGCAAAAGGTACGGCGGCCGACAATAAAACGGCTTACAACGGACTGGTTCCGGATAAACTGGAGTTTAATGCCCATTTCAGTGCCTACAACCTGAATTTTTCAGACATCCGCGAGGAATATGCCGGCATTGACGGTTCGGGCAATCAAACCCGCTTTGGACTGCTGCTGGGCTGGGATTTGGGCGGTAAAAAGAGTTTCCGCTATGGATTAGCCTCGGGACTGCTTTATGACAAGGTCAATTTTTCTACCGATCTGGAAAGTTTTGCCGATCGGCCGATTCCAGCGGTTGATATAGATAACTACCCATACAGGAAAATCATTACCGGACATGACATCAGCCAGTCCAATTCACTGGACCAGTTGACTCTACCGGTATTATTCAGTATGAACTGGGAATTTCCTCCCAAGTGGGGAAATAAGTACGTAAAAAGATCATTCACAAGAGATCTTGCCTATAAACGCGGGATCGGTATCAATTTCAGGATCGGGCCGCATATTCAGTACAACCTGAGTGGAAAGAGTGATCCTTACCAAGGCACATTCAGTTATGGAGGAAGTTACCGTTTCTTCAATCCTGTTGTACAAGACAGTACAACTATTATTATCGATAACCTGCCGGAATATGGTTTTGTTAACGATACGACTTTTACGGATAATAGTTCTGTCGCGAGTTACAGTAAGATCAATATTGGATTCTCCACACAACTGAATGTTTCCATCCCCATCTATAAATCACTCGAGTTTTACTTTGGCCCAAGCCTCTATTACAATTTTTCGGGCCTGGCTGAAACAACGGAAGATTTTATCCTGTCAGGCCGGATCGGGGAGATCAATCCATTTATTACTGCTGCTAAAACAAGCTCTTTGTCATATGGAGTCAATGCCGGGCTGGTTCTGAACCTCCACGCCCCGCGTGTGCCCTATTCATCAGTTAAATTACCGGATATAGCCAAAGATCGCTACAAGGTCAAAACGGCCTATACTCTTGAGAATGATAATAAGATGAAAATGGCTTTAAACGTTAATCTGATCGCCGGGAAAAGCATGGAAATGGAACGTCAAGCGATCAATTACCAGATACAGTCGGATTGGGCAAAGAAACCGGCGAAAGGAAAATTTGCCGGTTTTAAGACCCATATTCTAAAATACGAGTACCCGAAAATAGCCGGCAAAGTCACCTTTAAAAGCGACCTTGTCATCGAAAAGCCATTCGGTTATGATGTGGTTTGCAACGATACGATCGCATTCAATAGCGTAAATACCAATCCGTTGGTTATTCCGCTCGATAATCTGAACAGGCTTGCTGAAAACCGTCAATCACTCGATCTGACCGTGAACCGGCTGCCTGATTTCACATTTGTCTATGTTTCACTTTACAACAAATTTGAAACATTGGAACAAAGAAGGAAAATCGTAGAACTGGTGCGGGATCTGGGTAATAATGCCATCATTAATCAGGAAGAACTGCTGGTGTACCTGAGTTCTGAGGCCGGTAAGCCGATAGCTTACTGCAACTTCGCCTCAAGAGAGGATCTGCCTGATAATGTTGTCACCGACTGGCAGGAGTTTCTTTATAAATTAAAAGAAGAATATGGCTCTCAGAACCTGATTTATGAAGATGATATTCGTAACATTGATAATATCCTGAACCCTATCCTGAATCTTGATGAAAGGATGAATGCCCAGCGACGTTTTGTCAATTTCAATTTTATTGTTAATGACCCGGAGAAGTATTATGGTTACGACTCGGAACGTCTTTCTGATACAAGGGCTTTAATCCATTTCCTTTCCGATAAATATTGTTCGAAGATTCCTTTCAGGTCCTCACAATTCGATTTCAATGTCTATCTGACTGAAAGAAATTTGAATATGAGAAAATCTCCCAGTGATATCAATATTAATATTATTCATTTAATCAAATAATGTTTCTGCAATGAAAAAATACATATCCCAACTGCTAATTTTAAGTTCCTTCTTCTTAAGCCTGCAAATGGTATCCGGGCAGGAACTGATCAGAAAACCAAATTCCGAGCTGATCAACAGTGTGAATGAGATCATTGGAAAGACCAGTTACGAGCGCGGAACGACAAGATGGTTCGTTTATTCCAACAGGAAAAGCAATACTGTATACAGCGATGCGGGTTCGGTGATCAGCAGCAACGTGAAGTTCCTGGAGACTTTTAATGTGGTTGCGGAAGATAATGACAGACTCAAAGTTAAAAAGCTGGACGGCGAAGTGCTGGGCTGGATGAAAAAGGACGACCTGATCATCCTGGATCATTGTGAACGCAAGGCTAACATGGTTTCCAAGAAAGCAATGATCATCAATACGATCGACAGAGCTAGCGCTAATGCTAACAGGGACAGCAGCCAGTTCCGGTTTTATTTCGACCCTGACCTGACAAAGAGAAACCCAAAAGAACAAAGCAGTGTCTATGAGATCTTATATGTTTACAAGGAAAGTGGAAATGCATTACTCCTGGGCAGACGCGAAGACTGTTCGGTTGACGTTGAAGCTTATCTCAAAGAATCGATCATCGGATGGATTGCCAAAGAATCGGTAACCGAGTGGGATTCCCGGGGATGCCTTTTGCCTAATTATAAACCTGAAGCAAAAACTGAAAGAAGGACCCAGGGCACACAGCCGGCTATTCTCGATACCAGTTCAAGATATACTGATTATTCGCTGGCCAAGGCTTATGACTCCGTCTTATTGACTTACGCGAACCTAAAGGGTTATGCTGAAACTTCCTTTGACAGATCACCTATTGTATGGAATGAAGAAATTGATAAACGATGGCCACCTTCGAAATTCAGGCTGCCTTACCTTGACAAACATAATAACGATGTTGATATCATGAAGGTTGGTGTTCTGGGTGATATTACCGATGCGCAGGGGAGACAGATCCAGGCATTAATTGACAACCTGAGGGAATGGGAGCGCCAGAACAGGACGAAAAACAGCCTGAACCTGGTATTTGTCATCGATGGCACCTATAGCATGAAGAATTATTTTCCAGCCGTTGCCAATGCCATCAGCGAAAGCCATAAGATCATCAGCAAAGATCCCGACTTCTCCGACCCTGATAACCCGAACAGGGTTACCGTTAAGTGCGGCGCAGTTGTTTACCGCGATCTTGCCGAAGGCGAGTACCTTGTGGAAACCAGTCCTCTTCAGGACTTTAATGCCACAAGAAACTGGATATCATCCAATTTCAGCGACATGAAAAACAGGAACGACCGCGATATCCCCGAAGCCGTATTCAACGGGCTCTATTATGCCATCGAGGATGTATTGGTTGGCCATGAAGAGGAGAATAACCTGATCATTCTCATCGGTGATGCCGGCGACCGGAACGATCCTGAAGACGAAGTATATATCGAAATCGACAGCCTGGTCTATGGTTTATACAAAAACAATTGCAATTTTATCGCTTATCAAACCCACTGGAAGAATCCCCAGGAGAATCCCGACAATATCAGCTATACCGAGTTTTGCGAACAAATGTCGACTATCAGTGAGAGATCGGCTCAAATGATCCAGAGAAAAATCCAGGGAATCCGTAACCTTGACCTGGAAGGTTCTGTGAGGCTGGTTCAAGTGGAATCGACATCATCCTATAACTTATATGAACTCGACCAGCCATTCCTGGCCAACAAAGTATATTGCAACAAGGGCAGCCAGATTGACGCGGCAAGGCTTACCGAGTTTATCATTGCATCTATCAAAGCATCCAGTAAAAATGTATCGCTCGTCAACAAGTTTATCCACGAAATCCTTTACAGCGGTATGTCATGGGATGAGATCCTCCGAAAATATAATATTTCCCAGGACAATGCGGCCAACCTGGGGCCGATTGCTACGACCCTCGGCTATATCGTCGGCGAACTTAAAAAGATCTATCCCAGGGAGGATGTTACCGCTCCGGGGGGGCGCCTGGAACAACTCCTCCAGGGTAAACTGCAGTTGTATTTTGAAGGATTTACCCCTCTCAGAATCAATAATTCCAATAACAACTTATGGACTTTTGAGATTCTGACCATCGCGCAAACCAAGAAGAATCTCGAAAGAGATTATATGCAGGTGATTAACGCTTTCAGAAACCAGGGCTCTGCAGACCAGAGAAGACAATTGATTTATAATGCATTCATGACGCTGGCCCGCACCTATGCCGGCGATGAAACTAATTATGAAAACCTGACCATTGGAGTCTTGTTTGCAAAAATCATCGATTGCCCCGGATTGAAGTTCTCAAGCAGATACAGGGAATGCCTTAGCAAAACCATTCGTCAGATCAGATTGGAACAAGAATGTCCGGATGAATGTCTTGATGTGTTCTATACTGAAATTTACCGGTCCTATAACAGAATAACCAATCTTTCATATAAGGATTATGTAACGACTGCATTCGGCACTTTTTCGGCATATTATATTCCCGTTGAGTTAATGCCGTTTGTAAACTAATAGCGACGATTTTTTCTTAAACCTGTTATATCATGAATAATAGTATAGAAATTAAAAATGCCTCTTTCGTATATAAAACCAAGATTTCGAAGAAGGAGACGATTGAGAGAGAGGTCTTACATGTAAGAAATCTCGAAATCAAACAGGGAGAGATCACTTTTATTATAGGCCGCTCCGGATCAGGGAAAAGCACACTCCTGGAAACCCTTGGAATGATGAACGATACTTTCCCGGTTGATACAAAAGAGATGGAGATAAATTTTCATCTCAAAAAAGATGAAGAGCCACTTAATATTTTCAAAAAGAAGATCTGGGAAAAAAAGAAAGATACCGAGGCGTTGCTCAATCAGATAAGACTGAACAATTTCAGTTTCATCTTCCAGAACACAAACCTGCTGAACAATTTTACCGCTATCGATAATGTGTGCATTACCGATATGCTTAATGGAAATTCATACAGTGAAGCCTATCTTAAAAGCCTAATTATATTTTCGCTCTTAGGCCTGGGCGACTTGGATGTGGGTATTAAACCCCAGCATATTTCCGGTGGTCAGCGTCAAAGAGTCGCTTTTGCAAGGGCCATTATTCCTGATTACCAGTTCCTTTTCGGTGACGAACCTACCGGGAACCTCGACAAGGAAACATCTACCGAAGTACTTCAACTGCTTTCCGATTTTATACGGGGCACTAACTCGGATACATCTACCATTATCGTTTCTCATGACATCGACCTGGCACTGAAGTTTGCCGACAGGATCATTGTCATTACCAAAGAAGATATGGGAGATATCAAACCCGAGAATGTATTCTACAGGGGAGAAGACCACCAGAAGAAATCAGGACCGGCAAAATCGTATATATTCAAGTCGAAAATCCATAAGGCATTTAAGGACAATCCCGAGTTGATCGAAGGTTTCAAAATCCTGGTTCAGGATGCTGTTCAACAGCTCGAAAAGGAATCAAAATCGGAATTTAAAATTAAGCCCGGTTTTTTTCAAAAGATGTACTCCCTGTTTGAAGCAAAAGAAGTCAGGTTTTCCGAGATCCGGAACATTAAAGTAAACAGTCTTCTGCGTAAGATACTGTTCCTGATGCAGAACTCGGAACAACGGTCGGCAGGTATCAGGGGGCTGAACTTCTTCGATGAAACATTTTTTAATGAACTTGAATCGATCCTGGAAGCCAAAGGAACTAATTTAGCCGCTAAAAACGGTGAGGAGTCAGAAAAAGCCGAAGCCAAATCATGGAGAAGAAAAACTGATTCAGGAGAAAAAGCCCTGGGCGACGGTGAACTCAGAAGCATGCTGTCGGTATTACTGAAATTCTTTGAAAGAGAAGATAAACTGGCAGTCTCAGGATCAACAAAATCGATTTATAAAAATGAAAATTCATTCTTCTTTTTCCTTTTTATCTCCATCAGCCGGTTGCTCAGCCGCATTATAACTTTGAAAAATGATAACCTGGCTACCCCTAATGCCGATATAAATAATCCCGATTTTGCCAGGCTCTTTATTCGCAACGAAGGAGGGATCCTGCTTGGAGCCGGCAAGAAACTGACACATTTCAGGACGCTTTTCTTTGCGCTGTTTGTGACATTCCTGGGTATTGGTTTTGCCACCGGCAGTTTGAGCTACCTGAAGGATAAAATGGATGACCCGTTTGTGAATTTCGTCACCACTTCCGTCCCCTCTGAAAAGCAATCCGAGGTGGCTTCCATTATCCAGCATTATAACAGGGAATCGGAACTGAAGAATCAATATAAGATCAATGTTTTTACCGGATTCACGATTTTCCCGGTTGAGATTTACAATAAGAAAAGCAATGACCTCTCTTTGATCACGGGTCGGACGATCACACTCAACGATCCGCTGTTGAAAGAGCTATTTAAGGATAAGGATAATATTATTACAGGGAATGAGAAGGGATTATTCAATGATTATGATTGCGGGTTTATTGTGAGTGAATCTCTGATTAAAAAACTGGGGATGGAACCCGATGCTCGGTTCCTAAAGGTCAAGATCCTGACAACTAATGCCTCCGCTCCCGACACGGCTTCATCCGATGAGATTGCTTTTAATGAAGTCACGGATAATTACGAACTGGTACCCGTGCCCATCCGGGCCATACTCAAGAAAATCCCGGGCGATTTGAACCAGGATATCGACTTCATCATCACCGAGTATGCCCACCTGAACCTGCTTGACAATCATGAGCCTTCAAAAGAATATCCCTTTCATCCCAGCCACTCGTCTTCGCTGATGATCTATTACAATACTGACGACTCAGCCAGGGCAGCCCTGATGAAAGATACGCTGCGAAGCATAATCAAATCCCATCCGGGAATTACGCAGGGATTCAAAAACCGTAACTTCAACCTCGTCCGCTTTACTGAGTACAGTGAGAATGTTCCGTTTATCGTTCATTCCGGCTATTCGGAGAATAGTAACCAGCAAGGGGAATTACAAACCGGCAACGATTCGGTCACTAAATCTCCGACCATGACTTATGCCCATCCGGGTTTCCAGATAGAGTTTGGATTCATGGGAAGAAAGCCCGATTATGAGCGGATTCAGCAGATGTACGATTCGGTTATTACCATTTTGACCGGTCTCAGTATTGATGTTTCAGGCCTTGAACTGTTGTATAAACCCAACAAACGCCCGCCGGAGATGGAAAATACCAATCCGAGGCTCGACCGGATGATGATCCATTTCAATAAACTGGATAAAGTCGAGGAGTTCGCAAAATTCCTTGAAACGACAAAATACAAGTACCTGAGGATGGATATGGCGAAGATCATGTCGATGAAGAATTATAATTACGTCGCGAACCTTACCACCGGCATCATCATCTTCCTGATCGCACTAAGCGTATATTTTATTTCTTATTTCGTGGCCAGTGTGATAGCCGGCCATCTGGAAAAGATCAAGATGAACATCGGAACCCTGATGGCATTCGGTACAAGTGGATTAAAATTCATTTATATGAACCTGATCAGTTCCTATATGCTTTTATCCATTTTGGTCTCATTTGTGGCGGTGTTCCTGGCAGGTTCCTTATGGTTCTGTCGTGTTATCCTATGGCTTATCTACTTCTTCAGAAAGGGCCTTAAGACCGATTTCAGTCTTGAACCCGGCACATACTTCGAAATATTTAACATTTGGACACTGACCGCGGTTGTTCTAATTTTCGTTCTGTCAAGCATTATGTCCTGGTTTAAAATCAAGAAAGTGTTGAAATCTACCCCGGGTGATTTGATATTCGAACGAGAATAGCGGGAAGAACTCCGGCTAAACTCTTAATAATATCCTTTTCCGGTAAAGAAAATAAAGGAAAAGCCATTCTATCAATACCATCCCTGAAACAAGGATGACATTGTTCCAGCCTTCTGTAGTGAATCGGGCGAAACCTCCGAAGAAGTAATCCGATATCTGCCAGAAGTTGATGATCCCGGTAGCCATATATATCGTGATCGGGTTCAGCCCGATGACGATAAAGAAGAATGACCATCTCCTGAATTTCCAGATATCAATCAACAGGTAAAATAAGGCCAGCAGTAACACGCTGCAGCCTGCCGTCTGAAAAACAAAAGAGGATGACCAGAGCTTCTTATTGATTGGAAATGAAAGTCCGATGAGATATGCAATGACGAAAAAGAAAACCGCGGCAGCAGCCATCAGCCCCACTTTGGCATATTCACCGGTGGATTTGTTTTTGAGCCACCATCCGGTCAATGCGCCGAGCAAGGCCGTAGCCGTAGCCGGTATCTTGACCATGATTCCTTCCGGGTCGAATATCCCTTCATGCATTTTCCCCGGCAACAGCATCTGGTCGATATAGGTGACCAGGCTGCCTTCGCGTGTCAGCACCCCGGGGCCGAAACCCGGCACAGGGATCAGTTTCATGGCCGCCCAGTACGCCAGCACAATCCCCGCAACCCATATCGCCTGTCCTTTCCAGCTTGTGTTCAGAAATATCAAAGCAGCCAGCATCCAGGCTATTCCAATCTGTGCCAGAACGCTGGCATAACGCTGGTTTTCGAAGTCAAGCCGGAACAGCCCGTTGTAGATCATGCCGAGGATGACGAGAATCAATCCTCTTTTCAATACTTGCAGATAGATCTTGTTTTTAGGAATACCCTGTTCCAGCTTTCTTGTCAGCGAGAAAGGCATGGTGGCGCCACTCAGGAATAAAAACAACGGAAATATCAGGTCGTAAAACCGGAATCCGTTCCATTCCACATGTTCGAGTTGCCCCGACATCCACACCGCCCATCCCCAGCCTGTGGCCTCTTTCAGGGCATGCACGATCCCTTCGGCGCCGATGATCCAGAACATATCGAAGCCCCGAAGGGCATCCAGCGAAAGCAATCTCCCGGAAGGGGCACTCAATTCTCTCATAATCCCGGTGAGTAGATAATTGTAACGCTTTCAGATGTATTCCGCCCGGCTTCATGGAATGTAACATAGTAACTGCCAGCCGCAATGTTCCCCGGCGTCCACTTTATCTTCTTCTTGCCAGGGTGGACGGTCATCGACCTGACCATCGTTCCGGAATCGCTGTAGATTCTCAGTTCTCCGCCTTTATCGCTATCTGTGGAAATAGTAAAACTGCCACCGGAAGGATTCGGAAATACAGCCAGGGTTTCTGCCTGTTCCCATGTATGGCTCCCAATACCGACACCGGTTTCCCTGACTGCAAGCGTGTATTCGCCCGGCTGGATATCATCGACGAAAATATACCCGATGTTCCACGGGCCGATCTTGTCAAAGGTTATCTCGTGCCAGTCGTCGGCAGCCCCGGTCCGGTAAAGGATGATGACCGTATCAGACGATGTAAGAATGAGGTTGTTGTCGAGAAGGTCACCCACCGAATAAAAGAACTTGCCCCTGGCCTGGAAATCATCAGGGAAAATACCATCGATACGCCAGTAACGATAATCGGAGATGCGCAGGCCGGAGTCAGGATCCTTAATACTGTCGGGCGGCGCCCAGTTGTGAGTGACCTGCACAAAAGCTGAATCGGTGAGGGTTACCTGCTCCAGGCTGAAGAAGGTCTTGTCAAATGAGTAATTTCCTGAATTTTTAATGATCTTGCAGTTATCAGTAGTAGCATCACACATTTTCTCTTCCGGATCAACCAGCACGACAGAAGGCAGGAACGGGACCGATTTGACGGAACAGCCCGATTGACCATTAAAGTGAATGGTATCGGAATAACGGTTCCAGTTCCCGTCCAAGAACATTATTTCCATGACATTTCCATTCCCAGTGAATGCCGGCCCTTTCCGTTTCTGTTTCACGTAAACGGTTACATCGTAATCATCTACGTCCCTGTTGGATACATCGAAGGAATCGATGGAATAATGGGGCGTACCCGAATTCAGAACATAATTATCGAAAAATCCGGTCATATCCATCCCGGTGAAACCGGTCAGGAAGTCGCGCATATCATAGGATGAGGCATCATCAAATGCAAATTCATCGATAAAGCCGGTCAGGGCGTCAAAGAACAGGCTGTCGCCGAGGTAAAACCGCAGCGCCTGGGCCACGGTTGAGCCCCTTTCGTAAGCCGACATGCCGTAGGTGTATTCCTGGGGGATCTGGTTCAACGGGAAGTAGGAACCATCGCCAGAGGAAGTATGACAGTACTGGAGTACTTTGGCATGGTTGGCCCGCATGCCCTGTTTAAAGGCATTGGTATCGTGGTTAAGAGCCAGGGCATAATAGAGGCCGAAAAAGGTCGCCCATCCTTCGTTTATCCACATCTCTTCCGCCGAAGAGCAGGTCACTTTATCGCCCATCCACATATGGGCAAGCTCGTGCGCCATCAGTGATTCATAGGCCAGAGAGCCGTTGATGGTTCCATAGGGAACAAAGATATTGGTGGCATGTTCCATCGCCCCGAGCAATGTGGATGTGTACCCCACCCGGTCCCAGGAGTAAGGTCCCATGCACTCTTCAAAGATTGACAGAATGTCTTTCAGGTTAGCGAAGGTGCCGGCAACATAGTTAGCGTCCTGCGGCCTGACATAGATATCGATGGGGATTTGCCCGTTCATACCGCTGAAGGTATCGGAAACAGCCACATAATTGCCGGCGGCAAGCGAAGCCAGGTAGGTCGGGATCTGCTGGGACAACTTCCAGTAATAGGTTGTGGTGCCGTTTCCATTGTCTGAGGTCCCGGCAAGGACCCCTCCTCCGACAGCCATCTTACCGGCCGGCAGGGTGCAATAGACATCATAGCTGGCCCTGTCGGTGAAATTGTCGATACAGGGAAACCAGCTCTTTCCAAGGTTATGCGGGATGATTTCGAATCCGACGCCCAGGTTGAAAGCATATTCTCCGGCGAAATGAAAGCCTCCCCAACCTTCATGGTATGGGGTTCCGGAATAATCAATCCTGACATCGAGGGTATCTCCCGGCTGAAGCGCTGTTGGCAGTGGAAATATGATCAGGCTGTCGGTCTGGGCAAAATCGGATACCGGCTGGTTGCCGGTCCAGACAGCTCCCACCGCAAGGTCGATCAGTTCCAGGCTTATTTCATCAACGGGCCCGGAGACAGGCGTCAGGCTCACGGTGGTCGAAGCAGTGATGGCTCCCGACTGGAAATCGATATCCGTGATGCTGATCTCGTAATGTGTGGCCTCAAGAGCATGGATCTGGGCATTTATTGAGAGGGAATTCAGCATGATAAGACATAAAACCGGCAGCAAGGATCTGGATATTATTCTCATGTTATTGGAAATAATGATGAGTATCAAAGATAAAAGTATTATATCGAAAAGAGGATGAGGTTGGAAGGAATTTGGATCATCATTTATAAAAATCTAAAATGCCCTTTAAAATCTTTAAAAAAGCCCTACTTTTGATCTTTCTTGTGCATACGTTAATTCAAGCAGTATGAAATTCTTCCAGAAAAAAAGAAATCTCTTCCTGGTAATCGGAGGGATTATCCTGATTATTATCCTGGTTATCCTGGCCATGAACAAAGGAAAAGACAGGACAGGGACCAAGGTCACCGCCGAAAAGGTTGAAAAACGGACCATTATCGAGATGGTTTCGGCAAATGGCAAGATACAGCCGGAGAAAGACATTAAGATCAGCCCGTACATCTCGGGTGAAGTTATTGAGCTTTATGTAAAAGAGGGCGACCAGGTAAAAAAAGGCGACCTGCTGGCCAAGATTGATCCTGAGATTTACCGGGCCAACTACGACCGGATGATGGCAATGCTGAATTCGCAAAAAGCCGGCGAATCGAATGCCCAGGCCCGGGTGGCCCAGGTGGAGGCGCAATTCCGGAATGCAGAACTTAGCTTCAACCGGAGCAAAACATTATGGGAGCAGAAAGTGATCTCCGATGCTGATTTTGATGCGGCCAAATCATCTTATGAAGTTGCCAAAGCAGAAAAGGATGCGGCATTCCAGAGCCTGAAAAGTTCGCAGTACGGTGTGGAAAGCGCCGAAGCTTCATTAAAAGAGGCGAAGGAAAATCTCTTCAAAACGACAATAATTTCACCCAGCGACGGAACCGTTTCCAAACTGAGTGTGGAGATCGGGGAACGGGTGACGGGAGCTTCGCAATTTTCAGCCGGTACCGAGATCATGCGCATTGCCAACCTGCAGAGCATGGAGGTCAATGTGGAAGTAAATGAGAATGATATTGTCAGGGTTTCGCTTTTCGATACTTGCCAGATCGAGGTCGATGCTTACCTGGACAAGAAATTCAAAGGCATCGTCACGGAGATATCGACGTCGGCCAATACTTCAGGCGTCAGCGCCGACCAGATCACGAACTTCAATGTCAAGATCCGGATCCTTCCCGAATCTTATACCGATATGATTGATACGGCAAGCGCCATCCGTTCTCCGTTCCGGCCGGGGATGTCGGCAACGGTGGATATCCAGACCGAGACGGTTTACAACATTCTGGCCGTTCCCATTCAATCGGTAACGACACGCAGCGATACGACAGGAACGGTAAAGGAAGAGGACGCCAATATCGAAGCGGCTGCCACTAAAGACGAGGTGAAAGAGTATATTTTCCTGGTAAAGGATGGCAAAGCGTTGCTTCAGGAGGTTAAGACCGGGATCCAGGATATCACCTACATCGAAGTGAAAAGTGGCGTGGAAGAAGGACAGGAGGTGATCACCGCGCCTTACCGTGCCATATCCAAAAGACTGAAAAACGGTGATCCTATAAAGGTAGTAGATAAGAAGGACCTTTATTCGGAGGAGGAGAAGTAAGCAACAGTTTTAATATCAATTTCAGGAACATATCACAAGGGTAGTTATGCCGCTTATTCTCAATTTAGAAACGGCGACGCAGGTGTGTTCGGTTGCCTTATCCGACAACGGCCGGGTCGTTGAGCTCATGGAATCGGGGGAAAAGAACAGTCATTCCGTTACTTTGACTGTTTTTATCGATGCAGTGATGAAGAAGGCGGGTATTGCATTTTCCGAATTGGATGCTATTGCCGTTAGCAAAGGGCCTGGTTCTTATACGGGGCTGAGGATTGGGGTATCGGCGGCAAAGGGAATATGTTATGGTGCAGGCAAACCATTAATTGCCATAAGTACACTGGAATCGATGGCTGCGGGCGCAAAAGGGATGGCGTCCCTTGGGACGCCATCCCTTTTCTGCCCCATGATCGACGCCCGCCGGATGGAAGTCTATAACGCCCTCTATGATAGTGACCTGAATCTTGTCAGGGAGATTAAGGCTGAAATCATTCACGAAGGATCATTTCTTGAAGAAATGAAAGATCACCCGGTACTGTTCTTTGGAGATGGCGCCGAAAAATGCAAACCACTCCTGGCCAGCCATCCAAATGCCAGGTTCCTAGATGATTTTCAGCTTTCGGCCACCTGCATGGTCCACCTTGCCGAAAATATATTCAACCGACAAGCCTTTGAAGATACCGTTTACTTTGAGCCCTATTACCTGAAAGATTTTATTCCGGGTATACCACGAGTGAAAGGTTTGAATACCTGACCCCCGGTAGAATATCTCCCTTCCCCAGCTCAACCCTCAAAGCTCTTTAGTGCGGCTTGCTCCCTTTCTGGCAGCAAACCGGTAACTTTGCGTGTGCTGCCGAATCTGCCGGTTTATCATCCGCATCATAACCGAGTTTTGAAATGGCTGTCCGAAGTTTATCCGGAGCGGTCTTCCGCGGATCATAGCCGATTGTGACCACTTTGGTGTCATCATTTAATTGAACTTTCTTAACGCCTTTCTCAAACGAAATATTGGTCTCAATCCGGTCTTCACACATCCCGCAAATCGCCGATGTCTGGATCTGAACCTCCTCGTAGTTTTTCTTCTTTTCCTGGGCTGTCACAGAAAGTGTAGATATGATCATGAGGAGGGTGATCAGGATATGAACTGGTAATTTTTTCATAATTATTTAATAATTTTAGTGTTTAATGCTTAATGTTTAAGATGTTGTCCAACTTTCAATTTTCAATTTTCAACCTTCAATTATTCAGAGTTTATCATGTTTAAGTAAAAATCTGACTCCTGCATAAACCTTCAAACCGCTGACCGGCCCCCAGATGTTGGACGCATCGAAATAGGGGCCGAAAGGATCATCCGCAGCGATGATCGGATGATGCTGCGTGTAATTCAGCAGGTTTTCTCCCCCCAGGTAGATCTCCCACTTTTTATAGAATTTAGTCACCTGGGCATTCAGAATAGTATACACAGGCGAATAGTCCGGTCTCCTGTACTCCACAGGCAGCAATTCGGTGGATGGAATCCGGGAATAACCGTTCAGTTGCCCGGTCACATCAAATTGCCATTTTCGCAGGTTGGTGGCATAGGATACCGATAGTAAACCCTTGTATTTATTGACCAGCGGCTCGCTTTGCAACTCATCGCCAATAGTCATCTTTACATCGTTGTACCGGAAGGCCGCCGTTACATCCATCTGCCGGATCAATTCATATTTTACCTCGACCTGGAATGCATTGGCAAATGATTTTCCGTCAAGATTGTACACGTAAATGTGATGGATATCCTGTTCTTTATCGATAATCACCTGGTTGGTGAAGTCGGTACGGTAAAACTCAGCATTGACCGTCATTTCCTTTCCAAGAATATCGATGTACCGGGTCAGGTTAATACCGTAATTCCAGGCCTGCTCCATTTTGAGTATTTCTGTTATAAGAAAACGCCTCGAAGTCGTGAGCAAAGAAAGATTCTCCGCAATGACACTGGCTGACCGTGAACCCCGGCCTGCGGAAGCACGTAAAACAGTATGCTCTGAAATACCGTACCTGACATGGAGTCTCGGGGTGAAGAAAAACCCTTGAATATTATCATAATCACCCCGGAGGCCTGCCAGTATCGTCAGTTTCTCCGGAATCGTCCAGCTGTATTCGACAAAAGCCCCAGGCACATGTTCGGTCCTGGCAAAAGTGGAATCGTTGAGCGTTTCATCGAAAGCATCGAAAACATAACTTACCCCGGTTGTCAGGGTATGCGCAGTGTTGCTGATATAGGTCTGAAACATCAGGTTCGTGTAGTAATGATGCTGCTTTCCCGTATATTCATTCAAACCGAAGAACGAATTCATATCATGATAAATGTATGAATTGATCCATCCGATGCTGGATTCAGGACGGTTCAGAAAAAAACCGGTCTTGCTGAATGCCTCCAGGCGATTGGTTTTGATTTCTGTCCCGTACAATGAATCGGAAACCGGTTCTTTGGCAGCATAATAATCGACCTGCCCGCCTTTGCGGTCTTCATTCAGGAATTTTATCCCGAACATGCCTTCCATCTTTTCAGACCGGTAATTCCACCTGTTGAAAAGATTTATCTGGGTAAACAAAGGATCATCAAGGAATTTGTCACCGTTATGGTCCACTTTCGTGGATTGGTTAGAAATATGCCCGAAAACAGCCGTATTCCATTTCGGACTGACCCGGATGGAGCTGTTGATATTCCCTTCCAGCCTTCCGGCATGATTGGCATAAAGGTTCACAAAGAGCTTTTCCTTGTTTTCCGGCTTTTTATATTCCACGTTGATCTGCCCGGTTACCGATTCATAGCCGTTTTTAACCGAGGAGGTCCCTTTGGAAACCTGGATCGATTCCATCCACGAACCGGGCACGTATGTCAAACCATAGGATGAGGCCAGTCCCTGGAAGTTCGGTATATTCTCGGTCTGGAGCTGGCTGTACTTTCCCGCCAGCCCGAGCAGTTTGATCTGTTTGGCGCCGGTAATGGCATCGCTGTAATTGACATCGACCGAAGCATTGGTCTCAAAGCTTTCCGAAAGATTGCAGCAGGCGGCTTTTTTTAACTCGCCGAGGGTTATGTTCTGCGTTACCACAGGATCAAAACGGGAAATATGTGCCCCGGGTGTTCTTTCGGCAATCTCGACTTCCTTCAGCATGGCATTTTCGGTTAACACGATCTCAAGCGGACCCTGGATATGATCCGGACAAAGGGTATCGTTCCTGTAACCGACAAAACTGGCGACAATATCGATATGAATATCTGAATCAATACGGTTCAGTTCAAAATACCCTTCCTGATTGGCAGCAGTTCCACTGGTAGTGCCGGCCCAGAAAATATTTGCGCCGGGTAAAGGTATCTTTTGTTTCTCTTCATCCAGTCCGTAAACATATCCCTGAACTTTCTGAGAGAATGAGGCAAAATTGAAAATGGCGGTTAATAATATCAGATATATTATTTTGATCTTCATTGTATTACTGATTTAATTCTAAATGACTGGAAGAATTCTTCGTGACCTTCGCGCTCCCTTCGTGAACTTCGTGTGATAATAGAATCACGTAAAAATTCGCCAGGGGAATGCAAAGGATCGCGAAGTAGAAATATAATTAAACCAGTGGATGATCGAGTTTTAGCTGGTGCTGGGCCACAACGATCTGTTTCCCGGTTTGGGGCGGCGGCAGATCGTTTATGTAAACAGGAAGGAAAAGGTTTGTTTCTTTTTCAGGAAGAAAATCAAATAGAAATAATTCTGACTCTGTAACAAAAGGCTTTAAAATGATATTCGCTGTAACAGGCTGATAAGAGTCATGGATTTTAATAAATTGACTGTCGGTTTCACAGCAGTCGCCATCATGACAGGCATGACGGTCTGTTTCTTTATCCTTTTCCATGCAGCAGGAATGTGATTCCGTGCTATGGCAGCAGGCTTTACCGGAATTATTATGCTCACAGGCCGGCTCCAGGAAAACCGATGCTGTGATTTCACCGGCACAATGACATACATGGTGAAAAATAGAATAACCTCCTGTCGAAATGATCAGCAGGGCAACAACAAGGATGAGAGATATGTTTTTTACAGTCCTTATCATTTTAATCTGAATGCAAAATTATATAGAAAAGAACATATGAACGTTAAAAAAGTTTAAATGATATTTTGATATTGTGATATTGTGATATTTTGATATTGTGATATTGTGATATTGTGATATTTTGATATTGTGATATTGTGATATTTTGATATTGTGATATTGTGAACTTGTGGTATTGTGAACTTGTGGTATTGTGAACTTTAAAGTGCTGATCTTAGTTTTACTTTGGAGCGGGGGAATAGATTTTCAAGAAAGGATGGATTGGAAATGGAATAATTTTTTAAATTTGGGAATCCAAAAATAACCTCCTGCCTTATGGATTATGAAATTCTGAAACTGACAACCGACGAAAACATTGCCATTGTTACGATTAGCCGTCCGCAGGCGTTGAATGCACTGAATTCTTTGTTTTTTAAGGAAATGGATTCGATGATTCGACAGGTTTCGGCTTTGACGGAAATACGGGTTATGATCATCACCGGCGAAGGAAAAGCCTTTGTCGCCGGAGCCGATATCGCCGAGATGGTGGATATGACGCCGGAACAGGGGATCGCATTTTCCAAGACAGGGCAGAATACATTCCGGAGCCTGGAAAAGATGGAGATACCGGTTATCGCGGCTGTCAATGGATTTGCGCTGGGCGGCGGGCTCGAACTGGCCATGGGATGCGATTTCAGGATCGCCAGCAATAAGGCAAAATTCGGACAGCCGGAGGTCAACCTTGGAATGATCCCGGGATATGCGGGCACCCAGCGCCTTCCGAGGCTGACAAGCCTGGGCGATGCATTGTTCCTTCTGATGAGCGGGGAGATGATCAATGCTGAAGATGCGCTCCGGATCGGGCTGGTGCAGAAAGTAGTCGAACCCGAACAACTGATGGAGGAGACACTTAAAATTGCGAAAACGATCGCTTCCAAAGGCCCGCTGGCCGTGAAAAAAGTGAAATACGTGGCCCGCGCCGGCCGGATGATGCACTTTGAAGACGGCTGCAACCTCGAAGCCGAATTCTTCGGAACACAATTCAAAGCCGAAGGAGAAGAAGGGATGAGGGCGTTTCTGGAGAAGAGAAAAGCGAACTTCTGACGATTTGACGATTTGACGATTTGGCGATTTGACGATTTGGCGATTTGACGATTTGGCGATTTGGGATTTGGGATTTGGAATTTGTTTGGAATTTGGAATTTGGAATTTGGAATTTATAATTTAAGATATGGATTATACGAATAAACTTCAAAACGTGACCGTGCTGGGTGCAGCGGGTAAGATGGGCAGTGGTATCCTGCTGCTGACTGCCGTTGAAATGGCCGACCTGAGCCTCAAGCCGGAAAACAAAGGGAAAGCGTTTGTGCTTAACGCAATGGATGTCAGTAAGGAAGGGCTGCATGGCCTGATGCTGTATCTTCGGGCACAGGTGCAGAAGATCGCCGAAAAGAAAATAGTGGCGCTGCGTAAAATATATGCTGATCGCGCCGACCTGGTTGAGAATGAAGAGATCATCAACCAGTACATCTTCGATGTCATGAATATCGTAAGGCCGACGACACGGCTGGAATCGGCATACGATTCTACGCTGGTGTTCGAAGCGGTCAGCGAAAACCGGGCGCTGAAGGTCAAAATCCTTAATCAGATCGATCAGAATAACCCGGAGAAACCCTGGTTCTTTACCAATACCTCCTCGGTACCGATCCACCTGATCGACGAAGAAGCCGGGCTGGGCGGACGAATCCTCGGGTTCCATTTCTACAACCCGCCGGCTGTGCAGAAGCTGGTCGAACTGATCGTAACCAGCCAGACCGATGCCGAAATGACCGAATTTGCCAAAGTGTACGCAAAGAACCTCGGCAAGATCGTTGTGCCGGCCAACGACTTTGCTGGATTCATCGGCAACGGGCACTTTATGCGCGATGCGCTTCATGGTATCCAGACAGCGCAAAAACTCACCAAGGAGCTGACCTTTGTCGAAGCGGTCTATGCCGTTAACCGGATCACCCAGGACTTCCTGATCCGACCGATGGGCATTTTCCAGCTCATCGATTACGTGGGGATTGATGTCGTTTCATTCATCATGGGCGTAATGAACCCCTTCCTGCCGGATGAAGACCTTCACAGCAGCCTGCTGGATAAGATGCTGGAACTTGGCGTGAAAGGCGGACAATACTCCGACGGCAGCCAGAAAGACGGATTCCTGAAATATGAAAAAGGAAAACCGGTGGCCATCTACGATCCGCAAGCGAAGGCCTATGTGCCGGTCAGTTCGATGAAAGAAAAGATCGATAAGTACCTCGGTGAAGCCCCATCTTCGCTGATACCCTGGAAAGCAGCGGTGAAGGTGAAAGACAAGGATGCTACGTTCGGTAAAATATTTGCCGATATGAAGATGATGAATTCCAATGGCGCAATGCTGGCAGTGGAATACGGGCAGCGGTCGGATGCTATCGGGAAAAAACTGGTAGCCGACAAGGTGGCGTTTAATGAGAATGACGTCAATACCGTACTTCTGACAGGATTTTTCCATGCCTACGGCCCGGTGAACGGGTATTTTTAGTCGGCAGTCAGCAGTCGGCAGTAAGCAGTCAGCAATAGAACAATAGAACAATTGAACAATAGAACAATAGAACAATTGAACAATAGAACAATAGAACAATAGAACAATAGAACAATAGAACAATTGAAATATGAGCAAGCCACATAAAAAGATTTACATGGCAGCCGGGTATAATACCGTATCGATGGGAACCGGCCGCAGCGAGTTCAATCCGAAAAAGGAGCGTCCCGGACTCGAGTATTATTTCAAGGAAGCGGCACAGGGAACCTTGACGCAGGTTGGCGGGGCAAAGAACATCGACGAGTGCGCGGTGGGCAACTTCATGGCCTCCCGATTCAACAAGCAGGCCCATCTCGGTGGTTTCTTCCCTATGGCCGATCCGGAATTACAATACAAACCGGCGATCCGGGTTGAGGGAGCCTGTGCTTCAGGCAGCCTGGCCCTGGTAACAAGCATAAAGAATGTTCTGGCCGGAACCGCAGAAGTGTCGATGAGCCTTGGAATTGAAGTGCAGAATACTGTCAAGGCCATCTATGGAGCCGATATCCTCGCCGGTGCAGGGTGGTATCAAAAGCGTAAAAACGGCCATGCCTATTTCTTTCCGGGCCAGTTCAGCGACAGGGCAGGCGCATATTATGAAAAATACGGGATGGAATATGCCCGCAAAGGAATGGGACGGTGGTTCCGCAATGCCATTGAAAACGCCCGGCTTTGCCCTACAGCGCAGGAGTTTGAAAACAAAGTCGAAGACCTGGAAGCTTTGTACAACAAGATGAAGCCCAACGGGGCCAGTTTTGTCGACAACCTCAATGTGCTTGATTGTTCTAAAGTTTCCGATGGCGCATCAGCCATCGTTGTGTGTACCGAAGAGGGACTGAAACGTTGCGGGATCGATAAAAAAGACGCGGTGGAGATCATCGCCTGGGCGCACAAGGTCCGCAATATCACCGAGGATCCGCCCGATCCGACCGAGATGACCTGCATCAAAAAGGCGGCATTAGCCGCTCTGGAAGATGCCGGGATCACGATCAACGACCTGGGCACTATCGAAACGCACGACTGTTTCTCCATAGCCGGCGTGCTGGCTACCGAAGCGCTGGGCTTTGCCGAAAAAGGCAAAGGCGCGCAGTTCGTCGCCGATGGCAATACGGCCCGCGACGGCAGGATCCCGATGAACACGACCGGAGGCCTGATCGGCTGGGGCCACCCGACCGGAGGTACCGGCGTCCATATGGCCGTGACCATCTGGGAGCAGCTTACCGAACGCGCCGGCGCAGCACAGATCACGATCCGTCCCGAAAAGCCTTATGGCATGACCATCAACATGGGTGGCGACGACGGAACGGTGATTGCGATCGTGTATAAAAGAGGCGGGTGATTCATGTTCAATTGTTCATGTTAATCATCTGCAGAATATTTAACATGAACAGCAGCATAGGTTAATTCATTTAACATGACATGTGTATCATTTTAGAGAAAAGCAAATTTCTTAACATGAAGAACAGTTGTGCTTAAAGTCATTTTTTTAATACCTGCACAAGAGCTGTATTAAGGTATAGATTCTCCTTACCTATTTTTTGAAGTTCCAGCACATGGATTTCTTGAAGTTTCTTTAAATAAACTGATGCAGTTTGCCGAACTACACCTAATTTTTTTTCAAGAAAAGAGCTTTTACAATATGGCTGCTCAAATAAGACTTCAACAAGTTCCTTTTTATAAATTTCAGGCGCTTGTTTTTTAACCATTTCAATGGTTTCGTCAATTGTCTGTCGGATATCACTAACTTTTTTAATTGTGGAGGCAGCGGTTTCTGTTACAGCATCCAGCATGTAGATAATCCAGGATTCCCAGTCATTATTTACTGTCACATTTCTTAAAAGCCGGTAATAGTCTGATTTATGCAGTGAAATATATCGACTTAGAAATAATACCGGCATATCGATAATATCCTTTAAACATAAATACAAAACGTTGATGATCCTTCCGGTTCTCCCGTTTCCATCACTAAAAGGATGTATTGATTCAAACTGATAGTGAATCATCGCCATTTTAATTAAAGGATCAACATTAAAAGATTCGTCATCATTAATAAATAAAGCCAGGTTATCCAATTTGGCCCTTATAACACTTTCTCCCGCAGGCGGGGTATAGATCACTTCATTGGTTCGATCGTTCATGAGCGCAGTTCCGGGAAGTTTTCTGATACCCTCCGTAGTTTCAATTATTGTCTCATTAATATTGATGATATCATTAATAGTCAAAATCTTGTTTGTGCCAATCGCTTGAAAACCACTATAAAGAGCCTTCCTGTAGTTGATGACTTCTTTCGTAGATTTATCGACTGGATAATTCTTAGCACTGATAGCTTTGAATAATTCATCATTCGTTGTAATAATATTTTCTATTTCAGAACTGACTTTCGCTTCCTGTAATGATATGTTATTGATCAAAATATCCTGATTTGGTATGAGGGGTGCACGTCCTTTGAGTTCAGCGAGCCCTGCCCGGGCGGATACAAGCTTTTTCAATACATTTTTAGTTTCAATATCTGCTTTAGGTGGTAATAAAGGCAGATCATTATAAGGCTGTTCCGGACGAAATTGCATAATGTTATTTTTACGTGTTAAAGATATGAATAATAGTTAACATGAGATTAATTTGATTCCTTAAAAAATTGTTTTAAGGAAATTTTTGCCATTTTAAAACATTTCGTATATTTGCGAAATACGAAATGAAATGAGCCAGAAGAGAACATATCTCACCCCACAGCAGGAGAAGCTTGCAAAGTATGCAAAAGCCCTTTCACATCCTGTGCGTATCTTCGTGCTGAATTTCCTTGCCGCCAACCTCGATAAATGCTGCTATTCAGGCGATATGGCCGAGGAGTTGCCCATCGCACGCTCTACCTTATCCGAACATCTTAAGGAACTTAAAAAGGCCGGATTGATCCAGGGTGAGATCAATCCGCCTTTTATCAAATACTGTATCAATAAAGAAAACTGGGAAGAAGCCCGCCATCTTCTAAGTGAATTTTTCGCAAAGGAAAGAAGCGAGTTCGCCCGGAAAACCTGTAAAAACGACTGAAATATGGAAATTAAGATCCTGGGCACAGGCTGCCCCAAATGCAAGTCGCTCGAAAAAATGGCCCGCGAGGTGGTCGAGCATAATAATATCAACGCAACCATCACCAAAGTGGAAGATATCATGGATATCATGAATTATGGCGTGATGTCGACTCCCGCCCTGGTGGTCAATGAAAAGGTTGAGATCAAAGGCCGAATCCCTTCTGCGGAAGAGATTATCAATATCTTAAAGAAATACCAATAAAACGTATGAATATGAGAATGACAATTATAACCCTGTTTTTCATGTCCATGATTGCCTTGCAGTTCTCCTGCAATGCACAGGACAACCCGGCACAAACGAACAATGAGGAGGTAAAGTCCTCATATTTAGGAGTATATTATTTTCATTTCGAAAGAAGGTGCAATACCTGTATTTCTGTTGAAAATAATTCGAAGAAAGCCCTGGAAGAATTATACCCGGAGCCGGTTAAATCTGGCGAGTATTTCTTTAAGTCTGTCAACCTGGATGAGGCTGCCGGAAAAGAAATTGGTGAGAAAATGGGCATCGGGATGCAGACACTGATAGTGGTGCATGGCGACAAAAAAGTTGATATCACCGGCGAAGGATTTATGTATGTCGATAATTATGAACGGCTTAAGGCGGAAGTAAAGAAAGCTGTCGAAAAAGCGTTGAAAGAATAGACCGATGGAATTCCTTCAAAGTATCCTGGATAATTCACAATACGCTGCCCTCACTGCATTTATCCTGGGATTAATGACAGCCATCAGTCCCTGCCCCCTGGCAACGAATATTTCCGCCATCGGATTTATCAGCCGGAACCTGGAGAATCGCCGTAAAGTTTTCCTTAGCGGATTGATTTATACGCTGGGAAGAGTCATTTCTTATACCGGTCTGGCAATTATCATCTATTTCGGCGCCAGCAAAGTGGATGTGGCCGGCCTGTTCCAGGGATGGGGAGAGAAGCTGCTCGGACCCATTCTTGTCCTGATCGGATTATCCATGCTGGATGTGATTAAGATAAAATTTCCGGGTTTTTCAAAACTGAGCGATCGAATTGGTGAAAAGGGAAAAGGGAGCTACTGGAGTTCCCTTGTACTGGGAATGATCTTTGCCCTTGCTTTTTGTCCATACAGCGGCGTTCTCTATTTTGTCATGCTGATCCCGATCAGTATTGCCAGCCCAAGTGGTCTCTTCCTGCCGGTCGTTTTTGCAGTCGCAACCGGATTGCCTGTCATCATTTTTGCCTGGTTGCTGGCATTTGCTGTAGGAAATGTAGGCAAATGGTACAACCGGATCAAGATCTTTGAACTCTGGTTCAGACGTGTAGTCGCTGTGGTTTTTATTGGAGTTGGGGTGTATTATATCATAATGTTCTTTTTTTGAAAAATTTTTAGTTCATCATTTCGGGTTTTAGCGAAATGTTTGATAATATAGGAATGGAAAATAAAAAAGAATTAAAGATCCTTCTTTGGATCACCGTTATTTTCGGGGTGGCGTTTTTTCTGCCCATTGAAAGTGTTAGATTCACAACGGCCATTGATGCCACATTCGACCTGGTGAAATGGTATGCCCGTGAACATGTTATTCTATGTTTATTACCCGCTTTCTTCATTGCCGGTGTTATTTCGGTTTTCGTCAGCCAGGGCTCTGTATTGCGTTATTTTGGCGCTAATGCAAAAAAATGGCTGGCTTATTCTGTAGCTGCCGTATCCGGGACCATACTGGCGGTATGTTCCTGTACCATTCTGCCCTTGTTTTCCAGCATTCACAAGCGCGGTGCTGGTCTTGGGCCTGCTATTGCTTTTTTGTATTCAGGGCCCGCCATCAATATCCTGGCCATTATCCTTACGGCCCGGATACTCGGTTTTGAGATGGGCGTTGCGCGGACAATCGGGGCGGTATCATTCAGCGTGATTATTGGAATCGCTATGTCATTAATCTATCGTAAGGAAGAGAAGATAAAGCGGGAGGAACAAATGAATATTACTGTTCCTCCGGAAAAAAGACCGATGTGGCAGACTTCTTTCCATTTCTTTATTTTGGTACTGATCCTTGTATTTGCCAACTGGGGAAGTCCGGCTTCCGGCGACACATCAGGGGCCTGGTATCTCATCTGGCATTACAAATGGTATATTACCGGGTTCTTTTCTTTATTGCTTGGCTTTTCCCTGGTTTATATCCTGAAAATCAAATGGCAGTGGGTGTTGGCTGCTTTTATCGCAACCGCATTATCTGCCTTCTTATCAACGTATTACATACATAACGAGAAACTTGCCCCATTAGTCCCGATGCTCATAGGTATTGCTTCTTTAAGCATCATTACTTTATTGGATAAGCAAGATGAAGACAATAGGGAATGGACCATCTCGACCTGGGGATTTGCTAAACAAATTCTGCCACTGCTTGCAATTGGCGTGGTTACGGCTGGATTCCTTCTGGGCTCAACACATGATGGGAAAACGATTGCCGGTATTATACCGAATGAATGGATACAGTGGTTGGTTGGCGGAAATTCCATTTTCTCCAATTTCTTTGCATCAATAGTCGGTGCGTTCATGTACTTTGCCACACTGACCGAAGTGCCGATTCTTCAAGGACTTATTGCTTCCGGCATGGGAAAAGGACCAGCCCTGGCCTTGTTACTTGCCGGTCCTTCACTTTCATTACCAAACATGCTGGTTATCCGCGGGGTGCTGGGTACGCAGAAAACAGTGGTTTATGTAAGCCTGGTCATTATAATGGCAACCATCAGTGGATTGATTTACGGAGCCATTTAATTAATTGGCATCATGGCCGTTAAAATTGTCATATTATGTCCCGGAAGCAAATGCAAAAAGTGCAGGCGAATGATCCGCCAGGTTGAAGAAGCAGTGCTGGAATCGGGGCTTGAAGCAGAAGTTAAGATCCTGGACACACTGGACGACCTGATGAAATACAATACATACGTGCTGCCGGCCCTGGTGATCAATGGCAAGATGCTGGCCCGGGGATATGTGCCGGAAAAAAGCAGGATCATCGATGAAATGAGATTATCACAAGATTAAAAAATTAAATTATGCCGTCAAAATCACGATTAAAATTCCTTGACCGTTACCTGACCCTCTGGATTTTCCTCGCCATGTTTGCCGGGGTTTTCATGGGTTGGGCATTCCCCTCCGTTGCTGGATTCTGGGACAGCTTGTCGAGCGGGACAACCAATATCCCCATTGCCATTGGACTGATCGTCATGATGTACCCGCCACTAGCAAAAGTAAAGTACGAAGAACTCGGAGATGTTTTCAGAAACGTTAAGGTACTGAGCCTGTCGCTTGTTCAGAACTGGGTCATCGGGCCGGTCCTGATGTTTCTTCTGGCGATAATTTTTCTGCAATTCAACATCGAATACATGTACGGTCTCATCCTGATCGGGCTGGCCCGGTGTATCGCTATGGTGATTGTATGGAACGACCTGGCCAAAGGCGACCGGCAGTACGCTGCCGGACTGGTGGCATTTAATTCCATCTTCCAGGTATTGTTCTTTTCGATTTATGCCTGGTTCTTTATTGCGGTCCTTCCCGGCTGGTTCGGCTTACCGGTAAATGACGCTGTTGAGCAGATCACCATCGGCCAGATTGCCAAAAGCGTGTTCATCTACCTGGGGATCCCGTTTATCGCCGGCTTTTTAACCCGATTTATCCTGATCAGGGTGAAGGATAAGACCTGGTACGAAACGAAATTTGTCCCGAAAATCAGTCCCTTAACACTGATTGCATTGTTGTTCACCATCCTGGTGATGTTCTCCCTGAAAGGCGAATACATAGTTAAGATCCCGCTGGATGTGGTTCGGATCGCGATCCCGCTGGTCATCTATTTTGTGATCATGTTCCTGGTTTCCTTCTTCATGAGCATGAAAGTCGGGGCTAATTATGAGCAGTCGACCACGTTGTCGTTTACCGCAGCAAGCAACAATTTTGAACTTGCTATCGCGGTGGCTATTGCTGTATTTGGGATTAATTCCGGAGAGGCTTTCGCTGCTGTGATCGGCCCGCTTGTTGAAGTGCCGGTAATGATTGCGCTGGTAAATGTGGCGTTCTGGTTTAAAAGGACCTATTTTAAACCGGTTGAGTGAAATCATCTTAAACGTATATTCAAACCAAAACCGCAAGGAGACGTTAACATTGAGTACTTTTGCGTAGAAGTTAGCATAGTTTTATGGGTAAGAAAATTTTAGTAATTTGTACGGGAAACAGTTGCCGCAGCCAGATGGCGGAAGGTTTTATAAGGTCGTTCGATAAAACGCTGAAGGTTCATTCAGCAGGAACGCATCCGGCCGATAAAGTCAATCCCAACGCGGTGAAAGTGATGAAAGAGATCGGCATCGATATCAGCGATCATGTTCCGGAACTGGTTGATAAATATGTTAATGAGGAATGGGATTATGTGATCACCGTTTGCGGCGGTGCAAAAGAAGTCTGCCCGGCATTCACCGGCACAGTGAAACATCGACTGCATATCGGGTTTGATGATCCGGCAGATGCGGTAGGCAGCGAAGAGGAGGTGATGGCTGTGTACCGGAGGGTGCGGGATGAGATAAATGTTAGCTTTATTGAGTTTTATTTGAAAATTAGATAATTTGGAAATTGGGTAATTATGGAAGATGTAAAAAAGATTGTCCGTGAGAAATACGGCGAGATAGCCAGGGAAAATGCCGAACCTGAAAAGAAAACCTCTTGCGGTTGCGGTTGCGGATGTGATGATACGTATACCATTTTCAGCGAAAATTATAACGGAAAGGATGGCTATGATCCGGATGCCGACCTGGGCCTGGGTTGTGGCATTCCGACCGATTTTGTACAGATTCATAAAGGCGATACGGTAATCGACCTGGGCTCCGGCGCCGGCAACGACTGTTTTGTCGCCCGTGCACTGGTTGGAGAAGAGGGCAAGGTCATCGGCATTGATATGACGAAAGAAATGATAGAACTGGCAAGGAAAAATGCAGATAAACTGGGCTATAAAAATGTCCAGTTCCGCTACGGCGATATAGAGAATATGCCGGTGACATCCAAAAAAGCCGACGTGGTGATCAGCAACTGTGTACTTAACCTGGTCCCGGATAAGGAAATGGCTGTGTCGGAAATCTGCCGGGTGCTTAAGGTCGGGGGGCATTTCTGCATTTCCGACGTGATCATAAAAGGAGAATTGCCTGAGAAAATCCGGAATGCAGCTGAAATGTATGCCGGATGTGTTTCCGGTGCACTTGAACGGGAGAAATATATGGAACTCATTGCCAGGATGGGATTTATAAACATTTCTATTCATAAAGAAAAAGAAATATTGATTCCGGATAACATATTGTCGGGTTATCTTTCAAAGGAAGAAATCGAGGCTTACAGGAAATCAGGTACCGGAATCTTCAGTATCACCATCTCGGGTGAGAAACCGGCCAAAGGATGTGTTTGCTGCGGGACATAAAATCAAAAAAGCCTTTAAAATTAAAATCAATAATTTACTCTCGGTAGGTAAGAGAGAAGATCAATGTTTTAGGGCCTTTCCGGAGGGAAGTCGGATTAGAATGAGATGGCATCCCAAATCCAATAAAATAACATTGTAACCGTCAGAAAGACAGATTTATAACCGAAGATATCAGTCATTCTGAGATGCCATCTCATGAGATTCTTTTTTTGGCTGACTTGTTGAATCATTCGTTCTTTTTATTTCCTAAATTTGAACCTTAATACTAACTTTAATGCCGATCAACCGCCGCAGTTTTGTCAGGCAGTTCGGCGCCACGCTCGGGGCGGCTTCCCTGGGCACTGCGCTCCTGCCGGGCTTTGCCCTGGGCAAAGAATATGAAGATCCCGACTATATGAATTTTCCTCCGGCCGGTACGCCGGAAGATGACTTCTGGGCCTGGGTACAGCAGAATTATACGGTCTCGCCCAATATCATCAACCTGAACAATGGTGGCGTGAGCCCTTCGCCCAGGCCGGTGCAGGATACGTTTGAGCGCTATAACCGCTACTGCAATGAGGCGCCGTCGTACTACATGTGGCGCATCCTCGACCAGGGAAGGGAAGCGCTTCGAGCCGACCTCGCCGCCCTGGCCGGCTGCTCCCCGGGCGAAATTGCCATCAACCGGAATACCACCGAGGCCATGGACATTGTTATGTACGGCCTCCGGTTGCAGAAAGGCGATGAAGTAGTGCTTACAAAGCAGGACTATCCTAACGTCATCAACCTCTGGAAGATGCTGGAACAGCGCGACGGGATCGTGTTGAAATGGGTGAACCTGGAGCTGCCCATGGAAGATGACGAAGCCCTGGCTCAGAAATATATCGACGCATTCACCGGCAGGACCAAAGTGGTGAACGTCACCCATATCATCAACTGGATCGGGCAGATCGTCCCGGTGAAAAGGATAGCGGCAGAAGCCCATAAAAGAGGGATCGACGTCCTGGTTGATGGTGCGCATACCTTCGGCCTCCTCGATTTCAGGATTCCTGACCTGGATTGCGACTACTTTGCCACGAGCCTGCATAAATGGCTCGGAGCACCGTTCGGATCAGGTCTGCTGTATGTAAAAAAGGAAAAGATATCAAAGATTTTTCCGATCTATCCCGACGATAAATATATGGGCGACGAAATCCAGAAATTCGAGCGGATGGGAACGCGGAATTTTGCCAGCGAGATGGCTATCGGCAGCGCGCTCGATTTCCACCTGGCCATCGGCTCAAAAAGAAAGGAGGAAAGGCTGCGCTACCTGAAGAATTACTGGATGGAACAGGTGAAGGACATACCGGGCGTTCATCTCCATACATCGTTCAAACCGGAATATTCCTGCGTCATCGGGCTGTTTTCCATCGACGGGTATACCCCGGGAGAAGTTGACACATACCTATTCGACAAACTCAAGATCCACACCGTCGGGATTGTCTGGGAAAACATTTCCGGAGTTCGTGTTACTCCGAACGTTTATACCATGGAACGCGATCTCGACAAGCTGGTACAGGGGATTACCCAACTGGCAAAGCAGAAAAAATAACATCTGATAATATATTTTAACCATGAAAAAGGCAGGTTTCAGTTTGCTTTTCATCTTCCTGTTATTCACAGGAATTTCTCAAACCATCGAAAAGAAGATCATTCAGGCGCCGGATGCGCCAAAAGCAATTGGACCCTACAGCCAGGCTGTCGTGGCCGGGAATACGCTCTATGTTTCGGGCAATATCGCTTTAAATCCGGAAAACGGACAGATGGATACATTGAACCTGGAGACAGAAACAAGAAGGGTGATGTCGAACCTGGGCGCTGTATTGAAAGAAGCGGGCATGTCGTATGAGAATATTGTCAAAGCCACGATCTATATGACCGATATCAGGAATTACAAAGAGATCAACCGGATTTACGGCGAATATTTCAAAGAAGATCCTCCTGCCCGTGAAGCCATACAGGTGGTGGCACTGCCGGCCGGAGCACACGTGGAGATTTCATGCATCGCGGTTAAATGAGTTTCGTGCTCCAACGACTAAAGCCGTTGGTTCCGAGATTACTAAGCATGAACCGACGGCTTTAGTCGTCGGAAGAAAATTATAATTTAAACTCAACTTTGAACCTTGAACCTTGAACTGAAAAAAACCGCGATTCGCCTCATCCTGCTCTTCGGGATCATCAGCCTGCTGGGCGATATAATCTATGAAGGGGCAAGGGGAGTCAACGGGCCGTACTTGCAAACCCTGGGGGCCAGCGCTGCCATCGTAGGTTTGGTGGCGGGCATCGGAGAACTGCTGGGCTATCTCATCCGGCTGGTCAGCGGATATTTTTCGGATAAAACGAAGGCCCACTGGTTTTTCACCATTTTCGGCTACAGTTTCCTGATGGTCATCCCGTTACTGTCGCTTACCGGCTTGTGGCAGTTCGCCGCCATCTTCATGGTGCTGGAGCGGATCGGGAAGGGGATCAGGAGCCCGGCCAAGGATACGATCCTGTCGCAGGCCACCAAGCAGGTCGGAACGGGTTTTGGTTTTGCCATCGTGGAGTTTCTCGACCAGATAGGCGCTACGCTGGGGCCGCTGATATTCACATTTTTTTTCATGAGCATCGGCCCCGGCGAAAGATCGGTTGCAGATTATCAACAGGGTTACAGCCTGCTCTGGTTTCCTTTTGTCGTACTGATAATGGTGCTTTTTACAGCGTTCTTTATGGTCAGAAATCCGGAAGAACTGGAGAAAGCCGTCGTTAAGAATCCCCTGCCGGATAAGATCACCCGCACTTTCTGGCTATACTGCATCTTCACCTTTGTCACCACCCTCGGCTTTCTGAATTTTGCCATCATCGGATACCATCTTAAGGCCAATAACATCGTTACCGACGCCCAGATCCCGCTGATGTATGCGCTGGCCATGGGGGTCGATGCCATCATCGGCCTGATCATCGGCAAATGGTACGACAGGCTCAAGTCAAAGCATAAAAACGACCATGCGGGATTGCTCCTGCTCATAGCCCTGCCCCTGATGACCGCTCCTATTCCGCTCCTTTCCCTGTCTCCGGGCCTTCCCTTCATCATCACCGGAGTCATCCTCTGGGGCATTGTCATGGGAACGCATGAGACCATCATGAAAGCGGGTATTGCGGATATTACGTCGATCCGGAAACGGGGAACGGGTTACGGGATCTTTAACATGTTGTACGGGATTGCGATTTTCATTGGCAGTGCGGCTGCCGGATTTTTATATGATTATTCGATCAATTTATTGATAACATTGATGATAATTGTTGAGATGGCTGCATTACCGGTATTTTTTATTTTGAGAAAACATTTGTTAAATTAATATAACCTTAGTGAAACTCTGTGTAATCTGTGGTGAATATTTCTTTTGCACCACAGATTACACGGATTTACACAGAGTAAACACAGAGTAAGAACCTCAACACTTAAAATCGCTATGGACAATAATCAATGCTATATCAACAATAAATTCCTCGATTACCCGGAAGCCGTGCTCCATATTTCCGACCTGGGGCTGCAAAGGGGGTATGGCATTTTCGATTATTTCCTGGAGATGGACGGCCGGATACCCTTCTACGAAGATTATCTCGACCGATTTTACCACTCAGCAGAGATGATGCATTTGCAGGTGCCATTAACCAGAGAACTATTGAAGGAGAAAATCTCCTTTATTCTGAAAAGCAACGGTTTCGGCAGATCTGGGATTAAACTGCTTCTCACGGGAGGCTATTCGGATGACCTTTATTCGCCGGTTTCGTCCAATTTCATGATCATCAACATTCCGATGAAGCACGATCCGTGTGAATTCAGCGACGGCGTGAAGCTGCTGACATTGGAGTACGGAAGATGGTGGCCGGAGGTCAAAACGACATTTTATCTTCCATCCCTCGTTATGGACAAACGGTTGAAAGATAAGGGAGCCATTGAGGTTTTATATTATCAAAACGGTCTTGTTACAGAAACGACCAGGGCCAATTTCTTCCTGGTAAAAGACGGAATTTTGATTACGGCAGGAGATGGGGTGTTGAAAGGAATTACACGAAAGCATGTCATCCAGGTTGGGAAAGAAATATTGCCGGTAGAGGAGCGACCGGTTCACCTTGAAGAAATCCGGATTTGTGACGAGGCTTTCATTACAGGTACATCCAAACATATTATGCCGGTTGTGGAAATCGACGAAAAGGTAATCGGGAATGGAAAACCGGGAGACTGGACGCGCAAGATCTCGGAGGCTTTTGAAAGCTACTATAAGATAATATGATTTATTCTAACAGATTCCTCTCCGCTATTTGTCTCTTTCGAACTGGCTGCTTCATTCTGAGCGGAGCGAAGAATCTTAATCCAGCCTGACAAATCTCCCATTGCATAACTTTTTCTCTCCCTCTAATCTTACAAAATAAATCCCCGGCGGTAGACAGGAAATATCAATTTCAGTAACAGGACCAGTTACAGTTTGTTTGAAAAGCTCTTGCCCGTTGGTGTTGAGAATGGAAATTTGAGATTGAGGGGATGGCGATTCTGACCGGATAGTGATCTTATCCGATGCAGGATTGGGAGTGATGATCAGTGTATTTTCCTTAAAGATAAATTCTTCCACATTTACGCTGCATTCCTGAAGGACCTCATCTTTATCCATGCAACCCGAATTATTGGTGGTAATATTGTTGTGCGAATACCCGAACGGCCCGGCCAGGTAAGCACAAACCGACTGAATATCGCAATCCGAAAGCAATGGGTTGGTGCTGATGACCAGGAAACTGATCAAACCGGTGTCGAGCTGCCAGAGGCTTGAAATGTCGGTCAGCAGATCATTCCTGACGATGCTTATGGCGCCATCGACTGCCACAAGCGAATTGAGCCCTTCCAGGGTTGGCAGTGAAGTGTTGTCATGGATTTCAAGGGTACCATCGAGGGAATGGATGTTGAACAATGGTTCCAGACTGGTTATGTCAGTTCCTTCGATATGAAATGTTCCTTTCAGATCGATGCAGCCGGGATAATTACCAGGGAATGCATTGATTTCGTCCTGGCTGAAAAAGTAGTATTCGCCGAAAGGCAGGCATGATAATGTAATTCCACACTGTGAAGCGATTTCAGGAGGATTGTTACATCCAGCGCCATTGTTATATATGATGACTTTTCCTGTGGGGTTGGCCAGGAAACCGCATATAAAAGGACTGGCACAAACCGACAGTGCCGGGTTGCCTGTTATCCGTAGTGCAGAAACCAACAAAGGCAAGATACCTCCCAGTGCTGTAATGTCGCTCAGCACCGGATTATTGCTGATAAACACATCGCCTTCAACAACGCCCAGCGAATTAATGCCATTGAGGTTTGACAGGAGCGGATTGTTACTGATCAACAGCGAGCTGCCGATAAACGACAAAGAGCTCAACCCGCTGAGGTCATCCAGTGAGCCGTTATTGCTGATATACAGATGACCTCCGATCTGGGTCAGTACACTGAGCCCGTTCAGGTTGGTGATCCCCGAACCGCTGATCTCCACATCGCCTTCTATTTCGGTACAGCCCGGATAGTCTGCCTGGAAATTGTCGATCTGTGACTGGTTGGTAAAGTCGATGCCATCGGGCAGGCAGGACTGGGAAAAGCCTTCAATAATCGAAAGCTTTAACGCGATAAGAAAGATGATTTTTTTCATAAAATCCGGATAAAAATTTTTTGAATAAAAATAATGATAAAATTGTTCTGAAGATTGTTTTCACCACCGAGTACACAGATTTGCACAGAGTTGCACGGAGTAAAATAGAATATTTGTCCGCCGGATCAATTAATAGTAAAATCAATAAGAAAAAAACTATTTTTGGCTTCCTGAAAATTGATTCGGAAATCCATGTTCAACCTCACTGCCATCTGCCTGACTTTGTTGCTGTTTGTCAGCAATCCGAAGGAATTCCTGGATAAATCGGTGCCGGATACGCTGAAAGAGGATTTTACTTACCTGGTGGAGGACTACTACAATAATCTTTATCATGAAACAGGCCTGGAAGGGAAGCTGGATTACAGTATTTTCCGGAGGGCATTGGTTGGTATTTCATTGCTCGACGCCCCTCGCAAAGATATCCTGACCATCATCGATTACACCAAGCCGTCGAGTGCACGCCGTTTCTTTGTTATTGACCTGGTGAACGGCAAATTGCTTTACCAGACGCTGGTAGCACATGGTAAAAACTCCGGTGAGATAAGCTGCAACCGTTTTTCCAACCGGGAACACTCGTTGCAGAGCAGCCCGGGATTTTTTCTTACAGCGGAGTCATACAGCGGGCGGCACGGTTATTCATTGCGCCTTGACGGGATGGAACCGGGGCTGAATGACCAGGCCCGTGAGCGGGCTATCGTTATTCACGGCGCCGATTATGTCTGCCAGCGTTATGTGGATGATTTCGGGTATATCGGCCGCAGCTTCGGTTGCCCTGCACTTCCGCTCGAACTGAACCAAACCATTATCGATCTTATCAAAGGGGGAAGCTGCCTTTACGTTCACAGCTCCGACAAGAATTATTTCGATCTTACGACTATTTGCGATTAACGCATCACCTGGTCCAGTTCTCTTAAAACATCTGCATCCCTTTCGTAAATATCCGGCACAAAAAACAACCGGTTATTCCTGTCGATACCGCAGGTCCAGTATAGCAAAAGGATATCGAGCGGTTCGGGAAGATTAACGCGGGTTGTTTCATGGGTTTTAAGGATTTCCATAATCTTTTTGCGGTCATGATCAGTAGTTTCAAGCAGCTTCACTGCCAGGTCGACCGGATTTTTCACCCGGATACAGCCATGGCTGTAGGCGCGGCTGGCCCGGCTGAACAGGCTCTTCGAAGGGGTGTCGTGAAGATAGATATCGTATTCATTGGGGAACATGAACTTCATTTCGCCCAGCGAGTTCCAGGGCCCCGGTTCCTGCCTGACGATATAGGGAAATTTTGAAGGGCTCAGGTTCTTGAAGTCAAGTGACGACGTTTCAATCAGGTTGCCTTTTGAATCCAGCAGCACCATATGATTTTTTTCGAGGTATGTTGAATCCTTTTTCAGCTTGGGAATTGTCTCATTTTTTACAATCGACCGGGGCTGGGTCCATGTGGGGTTGAACTCGATATAGCGCATTTTATCGCGAAAAACGGGTGTTTTGCTCAATGATTTACCGACCACAACCGGCGTATAGTGGACGACCTGGTTGCTATCCACCATCATCAGCCAGAAAGCGGCGATATTCACCAGGATATATTTTCGGGGCATATTGCCGGCGACCCAGCGGACCCTTTCCAGGTTGATCCGGATCGATTCGATTCTTTTTTCGACCGGCACGTTCAATTCGCGGAAGGTACCTGCACCGATGATCCCATCGACGAACTGCCCGTGGCTGGCCTGGAATGCCTTGATATCCTGTTCAAGAGGCTCATCGTATTTTGCAGATGAGATGGAGTCTCGCTGAGTAAGTTCCCCGGTGATACGAAGTCTATTTCTGATAGCCGGAATACGGGAATCGGTGGCGCCGGGCTCAATCTTCCCACCTCCGGCGATGGCCGGCCATCCCCCCTGGGCAGCAATCCGGCGGTATTTCTCCAGCGCCGTCAGCAGCGAATCGTACAGGTTCATATCGGGGCGGAGTTCTTTCAGCCTTGCAGGGATCTCCCTGGCGGTGATATGACCTTTCAGCGTTAAGGCATTCAGGTCGGGGATAGGGGCGTAGCCATAGTTCCATGTTGGCAACAATGAAACGGGATCGATTTTACCGCGGAGGAGGTGGTTGGCCAGGAAGATAATGCCATCGGTCAACAGCAGGTCGAGATCGGCGAATTGATCCGGGCCGGGCGAGGTTTGACCGCGAGGGGATGTGAGTTCCGATTGCAGGGTGGTTATGGCGATCAGGTGATAATCGCCCGGGAGCAGCCCGTCGTTGTATGAATCCCGGATACCGGAAATTGCGTCGAGAATATATTCCGGTTTATTCCAGAATGGATGATAATCGTTTTTCTGATAAAGGTTCGTGATATACTCAATGCTGTGGATCTTTTCTCCGGCAATTTTGAGGTCTTTATCCACGGCGAGTTGTTCCAGTTTTGATTTGATGACATCCGGGACATCGCTGGAGTGGACGGGGGTGAGTGTAGCAGTCAGAAACGTTAATAGGATGAGGGAAATAAGAGTTTTCATATTGTTTTTTAATCACAGAGTACATGGAGTTTCACAGAGGGGCACGGAGTCTGGATCATTCATTCAGCAGGGCCTGGCGGGCGGTGTCGAGATCGGCCAGTTTTTTCTTGTCTAGCTTTGGGTATTCCAGGTCGAGTGAGGCCAGGGCATCGATCACCGCACCGGCGACGACAGTGCGGGCAAACCATTTGTTATCGGCCGGAACGACGAACCAGGGAGCATTTTCGGTGGATGTATTCCGGATCATCTCTTCGTAGGCCTCCATATACTGGTCCCAGTACTGGCGTTCCTTTACATCGTTGAGAGAGAATTTCCAGTTTTTATCCGGGTTATCGAGCCGTTCGAGGAACCTTTTTTTCTGTTCTTTTTTAGAAACGTGGAGGAAGAATTTCCGCACGATGGTTCCATTGCGATGAAGGTATTTTTCAAGGTTATTGATGTCAGTATAACGTTTTTCGAAGATATTGTTACCTGTTTTTGGCAGTCGCTGGCCGGCCAGGAATTCGGGGTGGACTTTTACCACGAGGACCTCTTCGTAGTACGACCGGTTAAAGATGCCGAACCGGCCCCGTTCGGGAAGGTTTTTGGTGCAACGCCACAGGAAGTCGTGGTCGAGTTCCTCTTGCGAAGGGGCTTTGAACGAAAAGACCTGGCATCCCTGCGGGTTGATACCGGAGAAGACGTATTTAATGGCGCCGTCTTTGCCGGCGGCGTCCATCGCCTGGAAGATGAGCAGGACGCTCCAGCGGTCGTCGGCATAGAGTTTTTCCTGCAACTCACGGAGGATTTTAACACCTTCATCCAGGGCCTCTTTAAAAATCTCCTTGTCGCCTTTGGTAAAATCGCCTGTATCACCCGGATCGAAATGTTTCAGTTTAAACCCCTTACCATCCTTAATACAGTATGGTTCAATCATTTTCCGGATACGGTCGAGTTGTTTTGGAGAGGGCATAGCAATTGATTTTTGGCCGGGTAAAGATAGTAATTACAATTTAATGATATAAGCAAGTTTTACGAATGCCGGGCGGTTATCGACAGGTTGACCGGCTCCGGTAGCAAAGGTTGTGCCTTCATGCGAGTGTTTACCATCTGCGGAACATGCAGCACCATGGTTATGAGAACCTGATAAATCAATTGAAGCCGAATGAGTATGGTTGCCACTATAAGAAGTGCTCGTTGAAGATGGCGGATTTGTTCCGGCTTCAACATATTGTGCATCATATCCTTCATATCCGGCCAATCCGTATCCATCGGGGAATTGCCAGAAACCATTGGAATTATAGGTGTGCTTGTGTTCGCCGCTGCTTTGGATACTTATATTATGGTTGTGAGAACCTCCATTATTCACAGTGATCGTATGGGTGTGCTGGCCTGCTTCTTCTGAGGTGAAGTCATGAGTGTGTGATGGTAACTGGCTTGTGGTAAGCGTCAGAGAATTTGTTCCACCGGTTGTTTCCAGTTGCGAGACCGAACTCGTTCCCAAAACAAACCTGTCGGTCAGATCGGGAGTGCCGTTCTTACCGTTGCAAAGAGCCCAGCCCGATAACGTTCCCTTACCTAAACCGGTATTGTCGAAGTTCCAATCCCCCGAATATATGATTATCGAACCTTCCGGCATGGAAGAACCGGCGTATAACGCATAGGGTACGCTCAGCAGTTCACTGGTGCCCGCAATGGTATAATTCGTGCCCCCGGCCGGATCTGTTTCGGTCTTAATAAAATACGGGCCATCAGACCAGTCTATTTCTGAGAATTCACCGTAAACCACGGTACCATCACCGATCTTTAATGTAACCAGTCCATTGGCGTTTGTCAAAGCCTGGTGAAATTCTACATATACGGATCCGCCGAATTCACTCCCCTGGATGATCTGTACACGGACCCCAATCATGTTGCTTTTGATCAGTCCGCCATTTTCATCGCGGACTACGGCCTGGTAACTCATTTTTTGGGGCACCTGGGCTTTTATTGTATTGAGCAGACCGGAAACGGATAGAATGAACGTCATTATTACAACTATCCTGATGTAACTTGTTTTCATGGCTATAGAATTTATTGGTTTTTAATGATTTTGAATGTTTTTAAACTTTGTCCTCTATCCGATACCTTAAGGAAATAGTACGACGAAGGCAGATCACGCATGGAAATAGTGGTCAACCGGTCTTGGATCTTTTGTGATTGCAGTAACTTACCGGTCAGGTCATAGAGTTCATAATCAAGGTTTTCCAGGTTATAATTGTCGATTTTCAGCCTGATAAAATCTGAAGTCGGATTTGGATAAGCAATACATTGCAGCTCAATTCCTTCGGCATCTTCAACCCCAAGGGAAATAAACTCAAAGGGTTGTTGAACGCCTTTAATAGTGCTTCCAGTGTAACCCTGATCGATCGTATAAGCCACCTGACCGATCGTGAAACTGACGGTACCGCCTCCGCCTGTAACTTCGCCACCCGATGCGGAGACGCATTCCTGGGCAATCAGGTTTGTTTGCCAGGCAAGAATGACAAGAACAATCGGAAATTTTAAATACTTTTTCATGGATCAGAATTTTAAGTTGGACATCTGTTCTATTGTTTGAATTCACATGTCTGTACCAAAGTCACATAAACCTTTTCCATCAGATATATGAAAAGGATTATGATACCTGGATAATGATCAGTGTGACAAAAAATGCAATGATGGCGATAATAAGAAACAGCTTTTTCATGGCATTGGTTTTTGTGGTGGATGTAGGGTGGAGAGAGAATGTAACAGGAAAGAAATTTTTTGCTGTATGGGGCCGGGTGTTACATAATCCAATCCCGATACATATACCCGAAAATCAAACCTCAAACCTAAAAAAGAAACGTCATGAAAACATCAACAGCCTTTTTGATCACCTGCGCCATAATGATGGGAAATCCTGTCGGAGCGCAGTACAACGGACTTCCGGATATCGATCTTTATGACCTTGATGGCGCCAGGATCAATGCATCAGAACTTTCCGGCGAAGATGCCACCCTTATCATGATCTTCTGGAACAGTAATGATAAAAAGAGTTTTGAACAGTTGCTGGATGTCAACGAGCAGTACCAGGATCTTCTGAAGGCAGAAAATATTAAAGTGCTGGGCATCTGTACCGATGTCAACGGGAGCATGCAGCAGGTAAAACCGGTTGTTTATGCAAACAACATCGATTTTGAAGTATTTGTCGATAAAAATAATGACTTCAAAAGGGCCATGAATGTATCAGGTAGCCCGTTCCTTATCCTGGTTGCCGGCAAAGAAAACCATGAAGACCGGTATGCCGGGAACAGTTTCAATATAGAAGATTATTTCGGTCAGGATCGGGATTCCCACCTGGCTGTCAATCCTGACGGGCAGTAGTGTCTTGAACATGCATCGTTAATCTGCCAGGGTGGTTTCTACGGAGCCACCCTTTTTTATTTCCTGGCGGGGCCGGAAACCGGGTTACTACTCCATCAGCACAAAACCAGCCCATTTGGAAGGTTCGCCCGGGTATTTGCGCATCATACGGAGCTGGGTTTCGCGGAAGGCACTGCAATGAAATGTACGATAGAGCTTGATATTCATTAAATAGTTCTCATAATTCTTCCGGTGATGTTGTATTCCGCGGCCTTGGCCTCAATCTTTGGATGCAGATTTACCGGAACCGTTGAAGATGATAATAAATCCGCCAATGGAACGGTCAGGCAAACCACTTCTTTGATTGGTCCAGAAAGTCTTTACCCTCGTCTATCACCAATAAATCTGAAGCCATACCGCTGATAAAACGGAGCATGTACTTTAGCCGGAACGCCTCTTCCAGCCCGGCGGCGTGGATGATCTCGCGGAGGGTGTAACAGGAGGCGGCAAAGTCTCTTACAGATTCCCGCTTGGGTTAATGCCGACAGATTCCCGCTTGCGCGGGAATGACGTGGCTTGCAAGAAAATATTAATGAGCGGCGCAGCGGCTGGCGGATCCTTCGTATCGCTCAAAATGACGAACGACGCCTTCCGCGCCGCATTATGGTTAAAACGAACCAAACCGTCATTCCGGCGCAAGCCGGAACCTCTCGGAACTCAGTACACCCACGGCACGAGCTTATTCGTCCGTTTGCGGTAAGCAATGTATTCCTCCCCGAATTCCTTCACCAGAGTCTCCTCTTCGGCTTTGATGCGGATGTAGTAGGCGATGAAGAGGATGATGAAAGTGAAGACGGCAGCCACGAATGCGTGCATGAAGATGGAGCTGCCCACGGCGGCGATGTAAGCGCCCGAGTAGCTGGGGTGGCGGACAAGATGGTATGCCCCGCTGGTGATGACGCGCTGGTTCTCCTGGGTTTTGACCGTGGCGGTGAAGAATCTGCCCAATGTGTGGATGCACCAGATACGGAAAGCAGTACCGGCGACCATCAGGCTCAAGCCCAGGATGGTGGGCCAGTCCCAGGTCCAATCCCGGTACTCCGAAAAGTATCCCCACTCGACGGCGGTAGCCATCTGGCCCAGGAGATAGCCGAGGAGTATGAAAACGATGGAGTTTTTATCGCTTGACTGGTCTTCTTTTGTTTCGGTGATGCTAACCGGCGGTTGCGTGGCGAACAGCACGATAACAAATACGACCAGGATACCAACCTGTAAGGTGAACAGCAATTCAAGGTTCCCGTTAAGCGGCAGCAGGTAGGCCAGCAGAAAGAAAATGGCGATGGAGAATATTTTTGCTTTCATAGGGTTCTGGTTATTTTGCCGGTTAACGAATATTCCACAGCTAAACCGGAGAATTTATCATTGATATTATTTTGCCTGGCATCATTGAGTGTCAAAAAAACAGACACCGCTTTCGTTCCACAAGCCTCATAGGTCTGACCATCACCAAACGGCTTGAATCCGTATCTTTCATAGAAAAATGAATGCTGCTTATCGCAACAGACAATAGCATGTTTTTTTTCATGACAGATCATCATAAATAACATCATAGCACTCTCAATCAAAAAACCCGATATCCTTGGTCCTCTTAATTCTTCCTTGATAATCAGCCTGCTCGCTTCAGCAAATCCTTCTTGTTTTGCTTTGAGTTCAAGATAATGAGACTTAACTGCGTCAGGAATTTCCGGATAGCTTAAGAAAGGAAAATCTGGACTATGTTCTTTAATTGAAATAATGCTGTTTAATTTCATTAGATCAATATGAAGATTTGTAAGAACTTCAAAAACCGACTGATTAATTAATTCGGATCTGTCCAGGACTACTCTCAAATAGGCTATTATTTCACCTTTTTCGTTAAATATTCCATAATGTCTTGAATGGAAATCAAATTCATCCATGTCGACCCTCTCCGGATTGTGTTTTAGAAACTGATTCAGCCTTGAATTCTCATACACCTCATACCTCAACCTAAACGCCTGTTCCAGTTCCTCTGCCCCGGTGATTTCGCGGAAGGTATAGGTTGTAGCTGCTTTTTTCTCAGCAACTTGTGTGGTCGGGGCGAGATCAGTCTGTGTTTCCATAGCTATGATTTTTGGGTGGATGTAGGAAGGAGGGATAGTGTAACAAGTTCGTATCTTTTTTGTTAAACCCCTCCAGGGTATTTGCGGGAGAGCGGCTGTCATTTTACAATAATCCATGCCCTACGGGCAAGAGGTGGGCAGATTTCCATACCGCGCAGCGGTTCAAATACTGTAGCCTACAATATTCTAAGCCCTACGGGCAAGGGGTGCGCAGCTCTCCTTACCGCGTAGCGGTTTAAATACTGTAGCCGGCGATTAACGCATAAACCAATTATTCCCCGGAGGGGATTGAAATTATTTTCAGCAGCGAATCCCGCAGAAGTTCCACGTCACCCATCCGGAGGTAGTTTGCCCGAACCAATGAATCGGCCAGCCGGAAGCTCTCGTCGTTCAGGCCCAGTTTCAGGCTGGCGAGGGCAACGTACCAGCGCACGTCCGGATATTTTTCAAATTCAGGGCTGATCCGGTTGAATGCCGCCAGCGCCAGGGTGACCTTCTCCGCATTGTCTTCATCGATCCCCGTTTTCAGGTAACAGCTGCCGAGGAAATAATTGACAATATCGAGCGTGTCGCGGGTGGTGAACGCATTGGCATCCACCAGGGGCTGAAGTATGGAAATGCAGCCTTTGTAATCGGGCGGCTCGCCTGCTGTGTTGTATTTCCGTGCCGCGTCGGCCAGTAACATAACGGCGTCGCTAAAATCTCCGCGGTTGAGCAGGAATTCGATCCCGGGCGGGGCATAGAGCGAGGCCAGGAGCTGATCGCCGGCGTTTGCGGCCAATTCTTCCTGCGCATCGTGGATCTCAGCCAGCTGAGGCGTCTCCACTTCGTTGAGCTTTATTTCTCCACCGGGCGCAGGCTGTTCGTTCTTTGCCAGGTGCTCTACCGGGAGGCGGACCGGATCGCGGAAATCGATGATCTCCGGCTGCTTCATCATATTCCCCGAATCGCCGGCAATGACCTGATTCTCGATCAGGGTATCTGAGGTAATATTTTCTGCAAGCCGGACGGCCGGATTGCGGGTAACGGAAAACCAGACGATCAGCGCCAGGCCGGAAAGAGAGACAAAGGCAAAAGCCGCCTTCACCTGGGGCCGGAGAACATAAACCGGCGAAGGGGAGGGCTCACTTTGCGGCTGAATTACGAAGAACGGAGCGAAAAGCTCCCGGAAGAAATTCTTCAGACGGGCCGCCAGGGTGTCCATCCAGACCGGCGACGTTGCAGCTTTCTCTTCCTCATGCACCTTCTCCAGCACCTCCTGCAGCACCGCTTTCAGCGCTTCTTCTTCCTGTGCTTCGGTCGATTCCTTGCCTCCGGCCGCCGGTTCAGCTTCTGTTTGATGCTCAACGGCAGGATGGAAGACTTTTTTCAGGATGAAGTATTTCTCGTTTAGATGGATGTCGTGGCTGAGTCTTTCCCTGAATTTGCCGGCAAAACGCTCCTCCAGCTCATTTTTTGAGTGAAGCTCCATGACCAGGTCCTCTGCATAGGTTTTTGCTTCCTCGCTCAGATCCGGGCTGCCGCTGAACCAGGCTTCGATGAGCAGCCGGTTCATCTCCTCTATAAGGTCATCTGCCAGAGTGCCCGCCGCGTACTTATCGAAAAGTTCTGTAACGTTTTTCATGTCAGTTGACCAGGTTGGCGAAGTTAATATCGGTGCTCAGTTTCGTAAAGAGGCTGCGGTTGGCCGTGTAGATATCATCGGCCAGTTCGGCCGGATCGGATGGAAGGTGTTCGTTCATCTGGTCGATCAGCCGGTTGAGGGTTTCAGAGCCGGGTTGCAGTTCCGCCAGTTCGGGGGAGAGGCTGCGGAGAAGGCTGACGTGCGAACCGTGCGGCTCTTCCGCGCCATAGAAAACGTAGACCTGGATAGCTTTGAGGCTGGGCAGGGTCAGCATCGCCTTTTTAAAAGCATCCAGCCGGCTCCTGAGCTCCTGTTCATCGGCAAGCCCGGTAAATCGGCTCGGCTTCCCGCTGGCCGACAGGTAGAAAACTTCTTTAAACAGACGGCAGTAGCGGTTGAAATCGGATTCAGAACGGAATTCCTCGCTGAATTTTTCCAGGTCGGCGTGGTCGGTATTTTCCCTGACGGCCCGGTCGATGATCCGAATCTTTTCATTGAGCCGGCCGGCCTGCTTTTCCCGGTCGGCCAGGTACTCGTTTGAATCATCGAGGAGGGCAGCCGTTCTGCTGGCGGGCTCCTGCTGCCATTTGCAGAAACTCTCGCGTTGCCGGCAGCTGTGGATCCGGGCGTTGTTGATACCGATCAGCTCTTTGACATATTTTTCGTCGAGGCAGCAATCATACTGGAGCATGGAGACCAGCGTCCTGATCTTCCGGGGTTCCACCCGTTCGCGGTAATAGTGGTAGAGGGCTGCGGTCGGGTTGCCCCGGTCGGTAAAGATCTCTTCGTCATAATCAAACTCCGGGATAGAAGCGGGATCGGACTTGATGGCTTTAAATTCGGCCGTGCGGGTCATGTTCATGAACCGGTTGATGGCGATGCCGGCCAGGAAGGTAGAAAGTTTGCTTTGCTGGCAGAGCTGTTTGCCAAAGACAAAGCAATGATCGGGATTATCTTTCTTTCCGTGAAGGTAGATGCCGATTTCGTTGCCGGTCAGTTTCTGCCAGAAGACGACCATGGTTTCATTGAGCAGGTCTTCCTTGTCTTTGGATTTGGTGCAGCCGGCTTTGTGCAGGGCGCTGAAGATCCGGGGCCGGAGGGCATAGAGCTTGCCGAAAGCACGACCGCCGGACAGTTCCGACAGATATATTTGAGCTTCTTTGTGGAAAGCGTTGAGCGGGCTGATCTCCGTCATCAGGTCGAAGAGGCCGGCGAGGTGTTCGGCCAGGGGTGTTTTCTTCCGGCTGATGAAGATTTTTTCTTTTTCGGTGACGATACGGAAGTGGTTATGGTTGAGCTGGCGCCGGAAGATGACGAGGGCGTCCATCAGGAGCCTGTCGGCTTCAGCGGTGCCATTTTTTATGGAAAGAGTTCTGTAGAGGGTAGAATTTTGCATGATCATCCATGATAAATATTTATAAATCAAAGCATTGCCGTCGAGCGCCGCTTTTTTGATCTCCTCATCATCGCGGAAAGATTTCAATATTTCCTGATAATAAGTTTTCATGGATATATTTCAGGTTTTGGCAAAGTGTAACAAGGCTGTACCAAAGATAGGAAAAAAAGATGCCTTAATAAATCTGGGCAGCCTCTTTTTTTCGTTTCTGCCCGGTGACGGGATATTTTATTTGCCGTCATCCCGAATTATTAGACTTTTTCCAAATTCCACAATATTGGATGACATTAGCTTTTCATTGCTCCGGAGGAGTTAAACATTTGTAGAAAAGCCGGCACAACAAAAAATTTTCCCCTCCCGCGATGATCCATTTTTTTGTAAAACATTGGCATGGGAGGGGATTAAGGGGAGGGGAAAAGATTCATTTTTCATCGAACATTGAACCGTCCATGAATACAACCCTCCCCAACCCCTCCCTTTGCTGTCTTTTCCGCATAGATCATGCATTATCTGAGGGAGGGGCTTTTGCTTTCTTTCCCTCGTCCTTGCTACAAATGTAGCTCTCCTCCGGAGAGCGGTTCAGTAGAAATTGCTAACTTGTCATTGGTATCCGCCAGCTGGCGGAGAGGAACCTGCCTTCCTAAAATAGTCAGTGCTATCAAATTACTAATCTTTGAGGCAGCGGACAGGCATACCGCGTGCTTTGTAATAGCTGTGCATTTGGCAAAAGCCACTTGTGATGTACAAGACCCTGCCGTTGTTAGCATCGCTTTGTGAACCGCTCCAATATAATCCAATTGAGCCTCTGCTGGCGAGAGAACCATCGGTATAACTGAGATAACCAGCGGCATGCATTTTCAGCAAACTGGCATATGAATCTGAATAATTATCCCATCCCCAGGTTGCATCAATATTATCCCACTCGGCAGAAGTGGGGAGACGCCATCCAGTGCCTAACAATAAGGCACAAGGATCTTGGGCCAACTGCCAATCATTATTCTCACTGATAGGGGTAATCCAAGCAGTGGCAGGCGTGCGTAATGTCCCAGTATGATTATAACCTTGTTTCCGATTGAACTGCCAATACCAGCCAGCAGATTCTTCTGATGCATCGGTGGCCGAATAAGCTGTATAATTTGCGCCCAGGTTCTGTTTGATCCAGCATTTAGAAATTCCATTTAAATCAATTTCGGCCAATTGGTAGATGACGTTTTTATTGACGGGGGCTATTCCATTGACTGTATGATACTTGCTTAGTGAAGTTTGACCATCGCAAGGGCCTGATTGCATTTGTCCCCGGATTGTGTCGCCGTAATCTGTCGCGTCCTCATTGGATGCATAAGCCCTGAAATAGTAGATGGCATGGGGGATAAGATTGGTCACATCAATATTATACGTGCCCAGCCCGCCCTGAGTATCTGCTTGCCAGGCTTCACAATCTTCTAGCGTTGGCAATGGATTTGTCCGGCTCCAGCAAATCCCGCGGGCTGTAACGCTGCACCCTCCCTCGTTCGTGACCATATTTCCCTTTACAGTCAGTGTAGTCGACGTAATGTTTTGAAAATAGCCGGTAGCTACAAATGGCGTATCGCATTTTGTTTTGAATCCTCGCTCCAGGCCATATTTAATCCCTTTTTCATTTATAGCATATGCTACCACTTTGTAATCCTGGTTGCTGTTCAGGTTATATATCCTTTTTGAAAATGAACCCGTTCCCTGGCCTAATCTTTCAATTCCCAGGTGATGCTCATAAGTAGGTGTATAATCGATAGCCCAGCAAACCCCTCGTTCCGTGACATTACCATTCCCTTCGCCTAAAACAATTCCACCAACAATTGCTGAATTAGCCCAGATATAGTCAATATCTTCTGTCAATACTTCTGGTAGAAATAGAGTTAAAGTTGTCGGGTTCTTCATGTCACCGTAAGCTGTATCGACCTGGTTGATAGCGTAAGCTTTGATATAATAGGGAGTGCTTTCGGTCAGATTTGTAATGGTATAGGTAAAAGTTCCCAAACCACTGTTGTTTTCGCTTTTGCCCAGGCAATGGGCCAGCGAAAAATCACTATCCTTGTCCCAGCAAATACCCCTGGCTGTAACGGCAAAACCGCTGTCGCTCTTAACGGTCCCTCCGCAGGTTACGGAAAATGCCGTCAGATTGGTGATGGTTGCCGTGGTTACCCTGGGCATTCCGGTTTTTAATGTCCATGTTTCTTTCTGGCTACCATATATTGTTTGGGTAGCAGTTTGGATGTAAGACCGGAAATAGTAACGGGTATTCGGATTCAGCGACTGTATGGTACTTGAGAATTTTCCGGCGCTGTTCAACGGTCCGAGTTGAGTGTGATCACCGAAGACCGAGGGCATGGATTCAATCCCCCAGCAATGCCCGTGCTGAACTATCTTATTTCCTCCCAGTCCGCCAATTGTTGTTTCAATGATCACATCCCTGTACCCGATGCTGTCTATTCGATCACCTGTAATCTCTATTTTGTTAGTTGAATCGGGCAGTTCATATTCTTTTTTGCAGGTTGAAAAGATAATGGCTGCAAAAAATATGCTGGTTATCAGAGCATAGCGTTTCATAAGTCAAAATATTAAAAACAAACTCCTAATCCGGCAGTCCAGTTAATTGTTTTAAAGCTGATAGTGGTCAGGCCACCCGAGAAAATTATCCTTCCGGCACGATACATTGCACCGGCATTCACATCGATTCCTTTTATATCATGTTCCGAATTGATGACATTGGAGGTTCCGGTTGCGTTATTGCCTTCGTAATTGTAGTTTGTGATCTCGAAAAGATATCTTTCCCATCCATATCCCAAACCAGCGTACAGGTGAAAATTTTTCCCCGCCTGGTAGGAAATTCCGCCATTAACGGAAAATGCCGAATATCCCTTCTGGCCAGTAAATTCATAATAACCTTGCTGATCATAATCGACAACGGCATTATCGGTGTAAGTATAATCACCCGACGCAAATGCCAAAGCATTAAGCCGTATTTCCGTGTAATAGCCTATCTTTCCGGTGATCCCTGCGCGCACCCCGATATAGGTCATGGCATTTCCCACATAGCTTATATACCTTGACCTTTTCACCTCCTCTTCTATGAGTTTCGGAACAACTTTAAATTTCAGTTCTTCATCGGCAAACGGGAGTTCTTTCATGAAGGACCAATAAGCGACATGATCACCGCTTTTAATCCCCGGTCCGACATCACCCCTGATTTGTTTCAGGGGGCCGGTCCAGGTTTTGCCATCGTCTTTACTAACAAATATGCTGATATCCAGTGTCTGAAAAAATCTCACTCCACTGATTGTATAGGTAATCCTGATCTCATTGTTCTCTTCCATAAAGAAATCGATATTCTTTACTGTCTGTCCCCGAAGGTAAAATCCACATAAGATAAAGAATCCCATGATGATAAATATCTTTTTCATAGTAGTTGCAATTGGTGGATTATTTATCGAATTCGACAAGCAACATATTACTGGTTCCATGAAATACCGGTGTTTGCAGGCCTAGAGTCCTGCTGGACTTTTCAGAAACATTATTGATCACGTAAGTAGTCAGTTCATTCATGGAAATCTTACCATCGGCATTTTCATCTGCATTTCCCTGAATACCGGCACACAGGTAATATGTGAACAGGCCATATCCCATTTCATCAAACCCAATGGAGGTCTGATCAAATGTTGAGGATGAAAACACGGTAAAATTCGGATTGGTCAGCCAGGGCTGGCTTTCCGGGGGCCTTACATACACACCTTTTGTGGAGGCAAGATTTACCGCCTGCAATGATTCGGTAATCCGGGAATCTCCGCTAAAACAAGCATCCAAAAAGATTGTGACACTTCTTGCTCCGAGAGAATCCAGGTTATCGTAAAGTTTGCCCAGTTCATATCCCTGCTTCTCAAAGGCCAGTTTATTGCAATCGGAAGGTATCAGGTAGGATTTCTTTCCATCCTTTGAAGGCAACCCATGCCCGGAGTAGAAGACGAATACATCCGTTTTATTCTTCACGATCAGGTTTTTAATTTTCCCGTAATAGGGATTGAACTGGTTGTCGAAAAAATTGCCAGTAACCTCTTTATCCGTATATTTTCTAACAAAACCAAGACCCAGGACATTTTTAAGGTATTTCTCAATAATGTTTGCATCGTTGACTGCATAAGGAGCGGGTGCAAAATTGTCGTAATGTTCAACTCCAATCACAATTCCTATGGCATCCGGATGAGTGGTCATGGAAGTAGGAACGACGCCAATATCAATGAGTGCAGGATCTCTTCCGGTAAAGTTCTCAGGGGGCAATTCAAATCGGGCAAAGGGTTTGGCAAGCTTCTCATAATTGGCTTCGACATCCACTTTAACGATCTCTGCAGGTTTTTGATCGAGTGCCAAAGGAACCGGAAATTCAACCAGGTTGCCTCTGTGATAGTCATTGGTTACAGTCAGAAATAAAGGTAAATTGCCGTCTTCCTTTACCAATTGGTTTGGGCTGACAGCTACTTTGAAGGAAGCGACATCACCCCTGTCCATGTTACCCAGTTCGCCGGAAAACACATTGCATACCTGTCCATTCGTATCCTTCAACATGACGTTGGGATCGGCGGATTTAATCTCAAATTTTACATTCGGTGCTATATTCTGGGCTATATTCTGGATATAGATTTTGAGGAAAACCTGTTCGCCTTTCTGGATCCTTCCATCTATCGGGTTTCCATACGTGTTTTTGCCCACATCAATAATTTCCAAACCGGAAAAAGCGAGTTCCGGAATAACAAATTCATTTGTATTAAAAGTCAGATATCCGGGATTCATATTATAATTGAAGACTTCTGTGCCGTAGATATCAATCCGGTGTTCAAGGGTTTTAATCTCCAACCCGGCCCGGAGTTTAAAAGAGGCCTGCACACTTGTACCTTCATAGATGAATGGAAACCGGCAGATGGAATCAATGATCAATGCGGGATCGTAATTCCTGTCGACCAGTTTGATTTCAACTCCTTGTGCCGGACCAGCCCCGGTATTGCGAATCGTCATAACCACCAGTGCGTTTTCCTCTGCTTCAAGGATCAAATTCTCATTATCATCGACGAACTTTAAGTCAGCGGCTGTCATCACCAGGTTTGGAGGCAATCCTGGTTTGAAGTTGGTGTTTGCAACTAATCTTTTTGCCTGACTTTCTCCTGGTTTTACTTTTTGAGCAAACCCATCGGAAATAGAATACATGCAAATGATAATTGCTAATAAACCAAAGACTTTATTATTCATAAGACAAAGATTTACAATTACTTGCTTAATAAGTGCTTTGAATCGTTCAGTTTCAATTTCGTGATCTGGTTACTAGTATTCTGACATTCTAAAGTTATATAATAAAACCAATACTTGTTAATAAATAAAGATTATTCCTGGTTTCTCCTCCCGGTATTTATCCGATATCATTCCGATGCCGGCATGAATATAGGTCGGGTCGCAGTAATAATATTTTAAACCATCGACTTCAACATAAGCGCCGTGATCTGTCCGGTCCTGGAAACTGACTCCCAGCGCCACATGACCACTGACTCCCAGCGCCTCATGGCCATTATATTGCAAACCGATTACTTTGCAGCGGGTAAACAATCGGATAAGCCGCGCCAGCAAGACGGCACGGTCATCACAATCGGTGTAGGGATAAAACAGCGATTGCTCGGCAAACATATATTTTTCTCTTCCGAATTGATCCAGGTCGTTCTGATAAGGGAATCCCTGAACGAATTGCAAAAGTTGCCCCACTTTCTCAGGGTCGGTCTTTCCTTCCAGTTGTTTAAGGAAAACAGCTGTAAGACTGGAATCGGCCAGTTTCGAAAAAGGGGTGGAATACTGGACCGAAAGGTTGCCGGGAGGAAAGGAGGAGAAATAATCCAGGAGATTTTTATCAAGGGTTATCTCGATGGGGCTTTCGCTGCCGATTTTTCGGGGAATCGGGACGGATGGAAAGGAGGGAAGCTTATCTGACTTAAGGGTGAACCTGGTTTGATTTTCCGGATAATTGTTTGAATATGAATCCAGTGATTTAATGGAAATATCCTCCCCCTCCAGGGGAAGCACATAAAAGGCCTTCCCGTCAATAACTGCGTTTACCGTATAAAGTTTGTGCTCAGGGTGCACCAGCAAATAAATCTTATCGCTGTTATAGCCGGCTTTGACAATGTACCCGTTCCGGAGCAGGACATACCAGATGAAAAGGGCTTGTTCATTGGCATCAGAGGTGAGTTGTCCCGCTGTTTTCCTGACCAGTTGAACAACTCCCCAGTCGTTCAGTCTCATTTTTTTCGCCTGGTAATAAAGACTGGCTGCGTTGTATTCCATGACAGGTGAGCCAATAGCCTTTTCGAAGTACTGATCGAAAACAGACGGTGAAAGGACCGATGGGAGTGGCGTTGCGTTTGTCGTCTTCAGAATGCTTACAGGGCTATTATAGAAACTGACCGTTTCTTTCCGGGCTCCGGCAGGCTCAGGTGTAAGAAAAGGCGCGACATCCGGGATTTCGGATGTTTTTTCAGGATAAATGATCGATCCGGGCTGGATTTCGAATTCCAGAATTTGCATGCTTTCGAATACGGGAGCGGTTTTTGGCTTGGGAATGGATGGCTCTTCGCTTTTAGTTATTGGATAAGTCTTCCATTCTCCTTTCAGATAAGCGATGAAGATCGAGTCATTTTTTCGTTTATAATCCTGGAAATCCTGTTGCTGCTTGTTTTTATAGTCTTCAAAACCCTTCTGACCGGCCTGCCTGTAAGATTCAAATCCGCCGGTTTTTTCCTTTTTTGCAGAATCAACCTGGGCGAATCCGTGGTGGCAGATTAACAAAAATGTTATGATAACTGCCGGTAAAAACTTATTGAGGGTTAGTAAGATTTTCAACATATTGACCAACAATTGTTTCAGATCTTCATTTATTGCAACAAGCAACCAATTACTCCTGGTATACTTTTGTCAGTAGTTTATTTCAGGTTTTGGCAAAGTGTAACAAGGCTGTACCAAAGATAGGAAAAGATTTTCGATTTTCGATTTTCGATTTTAGAAGTCCATAAACCGTTTTTTTGCCAGCATCTTTTCCATGAAGATACCGATGCGGCGGGTGCGGGTGTCGGACTGGCGTGCGTTTTCGATCCAGCGCATGAACTCTTTTTTGTCGGTGTAAGAGAGGCTGGTATAAAACCGGCGGGCTTTCGGATTTTCTTCCAGCAAGGCGTTCACATCTGCCGGCACCTCCACTTCCCGGATGTCGGTATCCTGTTCGATCTCGACTTTGATCTCGTCGCCAAAGGTCTTTTCGAGCTGGTGGCGCACCTCTTTTGTGATCCCGAGCACATGGCACGGCATGCCCATCCTGGCCAGGCTTCCCCGGTAGTGCACCAGGTCGTCGAAAACGGCTTTGACTTTCACCTGCCCTTTAACCCCGTAGATCTGCCTGACGTCGTGGGGAAAAATAATGTACCCGGCATCTTTCCCGGGATGCTTCTCGATCCTGGCATTGAAGGTGATCTTGGCAGTGGATTTCATTTGGCGACTGTTTCAGTGTTCCAGTGTTCCAGTGTTCCAGTGTTCCAGTGTTCCAGTGTTCCAGTGTTCCAGTGTTCCAGTGTTACGGATTTCAAAATTAATAATTCTTGGATTATTTGGCATGCGGATGGGTAAATTAGTCGGTCTGCCACTGTTTCTTCAAATCACCGGAATATCCTATTTTTACATATTAATCAAATCAAGTCTTTATGAAACACTTGTTTTACCTTTCAGCAGTTTTATTGGTCCTATCATCCTGCCAATTCATTCCTCCCAAAAAAATCTGGCTGCACGATTTGGATATCTCGAAGATGGAGGCGGGATGGGGTATTTCAAGATCAAAGCTGACAGTTGACAGTAACCAGTTGACAGTAGCGGGAAAAGTATACGAAAACGGAGTCGGTACGCATGCCATCAGCAAAATGATGATCGATTTTTGCGATCGTAGCGGCGGAAAATCTTCCGCTGATGGCGGAAAATATTCCGCCGCTACGGGAAATAAATCCTGCCCATCCAAGGCCATCCGGTTCTCAGCGCTGGTGGGTATTGACGATGAAGCCAATAACGAGAGGGCCTCGGCAGAGTTTTTCGTGATCGGCGATCAACAGGTTCTCTGGCGCAGCGGCGTGATGAAGTTCGGCGATCCTCCGCGCAGTGCCGATGTAAAGCTCGACGGGGTTAAAAAGCTGGCTTTGTATGTTTCCGATGCTGGCGACTACAATTATTACGACCATGCCGACTGGCTCGAGGCTTTTATAGAATACCGGAAAGAACCGCCGGTGGCGATCAGCCAACCCGTGCCGGAAGCTTATATTTTGACACCTTCTGCAGGAGAAGGCCCACGGATCAACAGCCCGACAGTTTACGGCGCAACACCGGGCAAACCGTTCCTATTCCGCATACCGGTTTCGGGCCGGCGCCCGATGAATTTCTCGGCGCAAAACCTTCCCGGGACCCTTGAGCTCGATGTGGCTGACGGTATCATTTCGGGCACGGTGCCCGACAGCGGTACCTATGTTGTGAATATCACCGTAAAAAATGCCATCGGCGAGGTATCCCGGGACCTGAAGATCGTCACCGGGCAGGGACTGGCCCTGACGCCGCCGATGGGCTGGAACAGTTGGAACTGCTGGGGCCTGAGCGTAGACGACGCTAAGGTGCGCGCTGCAGCCGACGCTTTCATCAGCTCCGGCCTGGCTGATCATGGCTGGAGCTACATCAATATCGATGACGGCTGGGAGGCGCCGGAGAGAAATAACAAAGGCGAAATCACTACCAATGAGAAATTCCCGGATATGAAGTCGTTGTCAGGATACGTCCACAGCCACGGGCTGAAACTCGGGATCTATTCTTCGCCGGGTCCGCTGACCTGCGGCGGATTCTTGGGCAGCTACGAACATGAAAAACAGGATGTGAAGACCTGGTCGGACTGGGGGATCGATTACCTGAAATACGACTGGTGCTCATACGGAAAAATAGCGTTGAACGATAGCCTCGATGAGCTGCAGAAACCTTACCTGTTAATGGATAAATTGCTTGAGGATGCTCCGAGGGATATCGTTTACAGCCTTTGCCAGTACGGTATGGGGAATGTCTGGGAGTGGGGCAGGGAGGTCGGGGGAAATCTCTGGCGTACCACGGGCGACATCACCGACACCTGGGAAAGTATGGCCGGGATCGGTTTTACGCAGGATAAATGTTCGCCTTATGCCACCCCGGGCGGATGGAACGACCCGGATATGCTGGTGGTCGGCAAAGTGGGGTGGGGGCCGAACCTGCACCCCAGCAAACTCACTCCGGACGAGCAATACACGCACATCAGCCTCTGGTGCCTGCTCTCAGCGCCGCTACTGATCGGCTGCGACCTGAGCCAGCTCGACGAATTTACCCTGAACCTGCTGACCAATGATGAAGTGCTGGCTGTGAACCAGGATGAACTGGGTCGGCAGGCTGTTTGCATGAAACGGGATTCGGGTTACGAGATTTGGTCTAAGACTCTGTCCGACGGTTCCGTTGCAGTCGGGATATTCAATACCGGCCTCGGTTCGCCGGTGGATGGTTTCAACTGGGAGGCCGGCGGAATGCCGACAAAGAGCATTACGCTAAACTGGGAGGATCTCGGCCTGAGCGGCGTTTACACCGTCAGGGATCTGTGGCGGCAGAAGGATATCGGGCAGTTCGGCAGCGTATACACAGCCGAGGTTCCTTATCACGGGGTGGTGCTGGTGAAGCTCAGCAGGTAAATTCCAAGCACCAAATCCCAAATCCCAAACAAATTCAAACACCAAGATTTAAAATTAAAAACGCTTAACTTTGATTTTTTGAATTTCTAATTTGTTTGGTGCTTGGTGTTTGGAATTTGGAATTTCAGAGTTTAACCGGTCGAAATATATACCAAACTCCTGCCAGTGAAACAGTTGCCGTGATCAGGTAGAACAGGAAGCTGATCCCGACGGCTACATTCATATCGACATTCAGTATCTGCGACCCGTAAAGAAAAGTCAGTTCCCTGACCCCCATACCACCGATAGATACCGGCAAAACAGCCACGGCCGATGAAACCAGGAAAATAACCAGGTAAGAGAGGTGGTTTTCATGTTCACCCAATGCCAGGAGTAAAAACCAGGCACAGGCAACCTGTAACAATTGAACAATGAAACCATATGTAAATGTTACGATATTGATCTTCAGGAAATAGGGATAAACAATCTTTGTAAACAAATAATAGCCCAGAAACACCAAGGCAATGGCAATTACTGCGGCACTTAACAATAATCCTTGACCACCGACCAGAGATCCTTCGGACTGCGCCCTCAGGACAGGCGACCAGCGACCAGTGACTTCAGAATTCAGAAAGGCTACACCAAGTAAAGCAAGTACGACCAGTGCCACCATGCCGGAAATGCGGTCGGACAGTACCGCGCCGATAATTTTTTTCGTCCCGGTCTGGTATTTTTTCTGAAGGAGATAGACTTTATACCCATCTCCGCCGATACCACCCGGGAGGAACAGGTTGTAAAACATCCCGAGAAGGTAAAGTTCAATATTCGTTTTTTCTTTCAGGTGAATATCGATGGTGCGGAAATATATATTCAGCCTGTAGGCTGATACGAGTTTCGAAAGGGCAAAGAAGATGAGAGCCAGGGTAATATATACCAGGTTGGACTGGCTGTACAGGGCCAGGACCTCTTTCAGTTCTATTTTTCGGATAACAAAGTACAATGCCGCCGCAGTCACAGCGAATTTGAGCAGTGTTTTCAGCAGTCGTTTAAGCTTGCTTCCCACCTTTGAAAATATTGCTGACGCGGTAAGGCTTTTTTTGTTGTGATTCGTAGTAGGTCCGCATTACCAGTTCGGCGATGATGCCGCTGGTGATCATCTGGAAACCGGCGACTACCAGCATGATGCCGAGGATCAGCAGCGGACGTCCCCAGATGTCGTGTCCCAGGATCTTCAGGATCAGCATATAGATGTTGATTGCCACGCCGGGCAACAGGATCAGCAATCCCCATTTTCCGAAGAAATGCATCGGTTTCTGAAGGTAGCGTTTGATGAACAGCAGCAGGATCAGGTCGCTGATCACTTTGAAAGTTCTGGACAGGCCATATTTCGACTGGCCGTGGATTCGCGGGAAGTGGTTCACATCGACCTGGGTGATCGTGGCGCCGTCGAGGGCCGCCATGACGGCGATAAAGCGGTGCAGTTCGCCATACAATCCGAGGTTTTTGGCTGTATCCTTTTTAAAGACTTTCAGTGCGCAACCCAGATCTTTCATTTTGACCCCGGTTGTTTTACGGATGATCCGGTTGGCGATACGCGACGGTATTTTCCGGATCAGCATGCCGTCCTTGCGGTTTTTCCGGTTGCCGGCCACCAGGTCCCAGTCGCCTTCTCTGGCCACTTTGATCATCATCGGGATATCGGCCGGATCGTTCTGGAGGTCGCCATCCAGGGTGACGATATAATCGCCGGAGGCGAAATCGATCCCGGCCGACAAGGCTGAACTCTGGCCGTAATTCTTCTTGAATTTCAGAAGGATGACGCGGGGATCGACGATCGACAGGATCATGGGCACGGTTTTGTCCCTGGAGCCATCATCCACAAAGATCACCTCATAATCCAAACCGGTCAGCGCTTCCCTGATCTTCTCCGACAGGGGAAGGATATTTTCTTCCTCATTATAAACTGAAATGACCAGGGAGAGTTCAGGCATGGTGTCTGGTTTTGGTGCAAAGATATTTATTTTTCAAACGCTGACGGGTCCTTCGGACGCTGTCAGGTTTGAAGGATTTCGAAAAATGATTTTTCATTGAAGACATTTTTCTTATCTTAGCTGCCTGGATATAATCTAAACAGACCTTCCATATTATTCCAACCTGGTAATTAGTTTCAAACCTGACGGCGTCCGAAGGACCTGACGGGGTTACAACAGCAGAAAGGAAGGAAACATGCAAAACTTTGAATTACTTCAACCAGGTAAATTATACCATGTTTATAATTGTGGAATTAACGGAGAAGATCTTTTCAGGAACAATGCCGATTTTGAAAGATTTCTCCGCTTATTTGAGAAGTATATTATGCCTGTCTGCGAGACATACGCATGGGTGTTGATGAAGAATCATTTTCATTTTTTGGTAAGGATTAAGGAGAATATTGGTTATAAATATTCAATGAATGATTTTGGAGAAGATAAGGAAAAATTTAATGAATTGAAATGGGAAACAACCAATATTGTATTAACCTGTCAGCATCCTGAGGACCTGAAAGTGATAAAACCAACACCCCATCTTCATTTCTCACATCTGTTCAATGCTTATGCGAAATATTTCAATATTAAATATAAGCGACACGGAAGCCTTTTCGAAAGACCATTCCATCGAAAGAAAATAGACAATAAGAAATACTTTAAAAATGTTATAGTCTATATTCACCAGAATCCTGTTCATCATGGTTTTTGTGATTACCCTGATGAATGGGGATGGTCATCGTACCTGACTGTAATCTCCATTAAACCGACACAATTAGATAGGGAAGAAGTTATTGGATGGTTTGATAATGTAGGGAATTTTAAAGATTGCCATAATAATATAATTGACAGATTGGAGTTTGAAAGATACCTGGGGTTGTAAAGTGTTCAAACGCTGACGGGTCCTGCGGACACCGTCAGGTTTGAAGGATATTTAACCTGTCAGCGTCCGAAGGACCTGACAGGTTGAAATCATCGACTGCAGTGCCTGACAGGTTGAAATCATCGACTGCAGTGCCTGACAGGTTGAAATCATCGACTGCAGTGCCTGACAGGTTGAAATCATCGACTGCAGTGCCTGACAGGTTGAAAACAGCGTCCGCAAGACCTGACAGAGTTATAAAATAAATATCTTTGTCAGCATGAAAAGAATCCTGCTCACCGGTGCTGCCGGCTTTATCGGTTTTCATACGGTAAAAAAACTGGTACAAGCAGGCCATGCTGTTACGGGGGTCGATAATATCAATAATTATTACGATCCCGAACTGAAATTTGCGAGGCTCAGGGAGTGCGGCATCGACAGGGAGCGGATCAAAGAGCTGGCGCTTATACAAAGTTCAACCTTTCCTGGCTACACTTTCATCAAACTCGACCTGAAAGACCGGGAAAAAACCGCACAACTTTTCTCCGGGGAGCCATATGACAGGGTCATCCACCTGGCTGCGCAGCCCGGCGCCCGTCACAGCCTGATCGATCCGTTTGTTTACATCGACAGCAATATCGAAGCGTTCATGAATATCCTGGAGGGATGCCGCCATCAGCGGGTCAAGCACCTGGTCTTTGCCAGCAGTTCGAGCGTCTACGGGAATAATCCGAAACAGCCTTCCGAGGAAACCGATTTTGTGGATCACCCCATCAGTTTGTACGCGGCCACCAAAAAAGCAAACGAGCTTATGGCCCATACCTACAGCGCCGCATTCGGTATCCCGGTTACGGGGCTGAGGTTCTTTACCGTTTACGGCCCCTGGGGAAGGCCTGATATGGCATACTTCAAGTTTGCCCGGGCCATTGATGAAGGCTTGCCAATAGAAGTGTTTAATGGAGGGAATCTTGAACGTGATTTTACCTATATCGATGATATTATTAAAGGGCTGGTAAAAGTTACGGATATTATCCCTGATGGTAAGATCCCTTACCGCCTGTTTAATATCGGGCACTCCGAACCGGTCAACCTGCTCCGGTTCATCGAAATTATCGAAGAAAACCTGGGGAAAAAAGCGGTGATGGTCATGAAACCCATGCAGCCCGGTGACGTTTTTTCAACGTATGCGGGTACCGGCCTTCTCGAAAAATATGCAGGTTATAAGCCTGAAACAGGCATAGAAGAGGGAATAAAAAGATTTGTTGATTGGTATATAAATTATGGAAGGAAGAAATAACAGGGCACTTTATTTCTTCCTGGCACTGGCGGCTCTACTCTTCCTGCCGGCTTTCCTGATCAACCTGAACATGGTGCAACTGATCCGCGATGAAGCCATCCGCGCCATCGTGGCGTTCGAAATGCTCCAGCGCAACGATTTCATCACACCCACTATCGGCGGGGAGCCTTACCTGATGAAACCCCCATTGTTCAACTGGATACTGGCTGGCTTCTTTCAGCTCACGGGCAGTTATTCGGAGACGGTGATCCGGATGCCGGTCATCATTACGATCGCTCTTTATGCCGGAACCATCTTCCTGTTCCTGCGCAAACCATTCGGCAGCTTTTTTGCCCTGGTCAATGCACTGGCATTTGTAACTTATGGCAGGATAATATTTTACGAATCGCTGCACGGCCTCATCGACCTTACTTTTTCGTGGCTTACCTACAGCTTTTTCATGCTTTCATGGCATTTCTTCGAAAGAAAAAAATTCCTGGACCTGTTTTTAGTTGCCTATGCCATCACGGCTGTTTCATACCTGTTAAAAGGATTGCCGAGCCTGTATTTCACGGCTGTCACGCTGTTGATCCTTTTCATCCAGGGGAAAAAGTTCAGGATGCTGTTCAACTGGCGGCATTTCCTCGGGATCGGTTTGCTGATCCTGGTTGTCGGAGGATATTACCTGCTTTATTTCAGCCGCAATTCGATTGAACCCGGCAGCGTATTCGAGGTGCTGACCGGGGAAGTAACACGCCGGACCGTAGTGCGTTTCGGGATATGGAAAACCATCCTTCAACTGTTCACCTACCCCTTCGAAAACATTTATCATTTCCTTCCCTGGTCAGTCCTGGTCATTCTATTTATCAGGAAAGGATCACTGAAACTTATCAAGGAGAACAGACGCCTGTGGTATATGCTTCTTGTTTTTGTCTTCAACATCATCCCGTACTGGACCTCGCCTGAAACTTATCCCCGTTATATCCTCATGCTGGTGCCTCTATTTATGACTATCCTTTTCTTTCTTTATTTTGAATATTCAAAACAGGATAACTGGAATAAAAGGGTTGTGGATTATATATTGGGAATAATCTTAGGATTGGCAGCCATTGCAGCTGTTGTATTTCTTATTCACCCTGCAACGCGTGATCTTCCGCATGTTTTGCAGGTATCCATCGGTTTATTCATAACAATGGCATCGATCAGTTTTTTTTACTGGCGCCAGGCAACTTTCCGGCTTTTTTGGGTTATAATAGCAATACTTGTGTTCAGGATCGCATTTAACTACACGATTATCCCGTCATGGGAGAAAACCCACCCGGTTGTGGCGACCAAGAAACTGGCTTCAGAGCTGGCTGCGCAAACCCGGGACAAGGACCTGTTTGTTTATTGGAATCCTGCATTCAAACCCGATCCTTATTTTCAGTACAGGTATAACAACGAGATATTTACTTTCTACCTTTCAACAGCCAGGGGACGGATTACGGAAGTGAAAACGGAGAAATTGCCCGGAGCGCTTTACCTGGCGCAATGGGAACACTTGCGAAACATGAAATATAAAGTTATCAGGAAAATTGAGCCAGCCTGGCAGGTCCCGGTTGTTTTAATTGAATTTTCTGAGCCTAAAGTCAAATTTTAAGCATTTGAAATACACATATTAAAAAAGTGTGTTTAACTTTACAGGTTTATTATTTCACAAAGAAAACATTCTCAAAATGATCTTGAATTTTTTAAAAACCACCAACCCGATTCAAAAGTTTAAAAAGCTTTTAGTAGGATTGAGCCTGGTTTTACTGCCCACACTCCTCTACCCCCAGGGAACACAGGAATTGAATATTTATAAGATGATCAATCCCGATTCTCCGCTGCCTGATTCCCTTTATTTGATCGATATTATAAAGTATATTGAAGATACGCTGTTTCTTGGCGGAGCGCGTATCTCCGACATTCAATATATCGGAAATCCCAAAGGTGTCGGTTTATTTACCGATGGTGCGGATATCGGGATGAATGACGGGTTGATCCTCTCAAATGGGTGGGTGGGTACGACTACTATTGTTGATGGTGGCCAGAATAAAACCGGAGCACAGGCTATACCCGCCCACGACAGCCTGGGGCCTTACCGGGCTGAGCCCAACGGGCCGCCGCCGCTACAGGATGATGATATGGACTGGCTCTCCGGATTGTTTACTCCCAACGATCCGAAACCGGATACGGCATATGACCCTTCTATTATTACTTTTAAGTTCAAACCCTATTACAACTCTATAAAACTGGAATATGTATTTGCTTCTGAAGAATATCTCTACGAGCAGCCACCTTTTCCACCACCGCCTCCACCGCCGATAGACGTCGATATGACCGGAGCGCCTGTCTCGGATTTTATGGCTGTTTTTATTAAAAGATACCCCAGCGAGCAAAACTACAATATGATTGCTTCCCTTATCGGGCAGGATGGAGATCCTTCCTGGATTCCGGTATGTGTCAAAACCCTGAATCATACTACCCCTCCAGGGTACTACCAACCCAACTACGACAGGAGTTTTATTTTTGACGGGGCATCCCTGCCACGCCAGATATTTCCTTTTGTATCAGAAGGCATTGATGTTACCCCCTGCCAGAATTACTGGATGAAAATTGCGGTTGCTGATTATCCCCATGGCGTTGTTCAGGGTTATGATATTTCTCACCAGATCAACTCGGCGGTATTCCTGAAAGCCTATAGTCTGATGAGCGGATACGGACTGGAATGGACATTGGAAGGCGCTATCGACAATCCCGATTTTGCGAACGACTCCAGCCTGGTCGAAGGCGGCTGCTCAAACATCAATATCACGGTGAGGTTCAATACAATGCCAAAAGACACCTCCTTTATCCGGTTCCGTATCGATGGCGCATCTTTAGCTGATTATACCGTAACACCGCCGGAAGCTATCGTCCAGGATTCTCTGATCATGATCCCGGATTCTATAACGGAATTTACTTTTACGATCACCGCTGTCGATGACAACATCGCCGAAGGGACCAATGGCATCGATCACTGGTTTATCCGTTACCAGGAGAACCCCTGCGACGTGCCTTACCAGGATACCACCGGCATCGGTTCGAATGAAGACGGTTATTCGGGAAAAATTAAAGTCAAGGTCAGAGATTACAATCCGTTTGTCAATACATCGAAATCTGTCGGTCCCGATCTTCCTCCTCCAGCCAGCCAGTATCATTGCGGCGGGGATGTGACGGTCAGCATTCAGGATATCCTGGAAGGGGGCATCCCGCCCTACACATATTCATGGTCGAATCCCCCGCAGATTGCCAATACCGAAACATTTACGACAACTATCGGCGACAGTCCCGATATGGCCATTTGCAAAATATTTGACCGATGCTCCGGAAAGCCCGGGTATGCGAACGGTTCTGATACGGTTTTTATATACAGCAGGCTCGAAATTGAAGCCAGCGGAGATTTTCAGCTTTGCCAGAACGGAGAGTCCGACATCGAGATTGTCAGTACCAATGTCGGCGACGATTATTCCACCATCTGGTATTTCGAGAATCCTCCAGGGGTATTGACCCAGGTGGGTAATGAATCTGTTTACACCGTTACCTGGGAGGACTATGGCAGCTTTGCACCGAATACCCTTACTTTTATTTGCACAGCGACGGATGAATGCGGAAACTCGGCTAACGATACAGTGCATGCTACCTTCTTTCCGGTTGTCACAATCAGTGGTGTGCCGCTGATCTGCCTGTACGATGAGATACAGCTGACGTGCAGCTTCGCCCTTCAGTATTGGTGGCATTACGGAAGCCTGGCTGGTCCCTTGCTCGGACAGAACCAGGTATTGAATTATACCCCTCCGAACTCAGGACTCCATACTATCTGGGTAAGAATTGAGAATGAGTGCCATGAGTATGCCGACACCAGTTTCACTTTTGAAGTCTCGGAACTGGTGATGGATATGACCATGAACAATTCGACCAATTTCTTCACCTGCCCGAACGTCCCATTTACGCTGCAGGAACTTCATGCTTTTGATGGGTGGTACTGGACCTGGGAGGACGACGGGACGAACTATGAGGCTTACGGGCAGAATATCAGCCTGGAAATGACCGAAGCCGGGCCTCACCCGGTAACAGTTATAGCTTATAATAATCACGGTTGTTATGACACTATTACCCGAACGGTAACAGTCTATCCCTACGCTTATCCTGTTGCTTCGACTTCGATCGAATCGGTCTGTATTGATTATCCGACCGATCTAAGCATTGTACCGACCGGCCCGGTCACCATTTCCAGCTATTTCTGGACAGCAAACCCTGCGTATGCCTGGCAGCCGGGACAGCAAACCCAGGCCTCGCCAACGGTTACGCCCCAGGAAACCACAACATTTAAGTGCAGGATCACCGATAACCATGGCTGTCTCGATTCAGCCACGGTGGTGGTCAATGTCAGGCCAAGGCTGGCGGGCAATATCCTCGGTGATCCCGGGTTCCAGTGTACCGACAAGCCGGTGACCATCACTTTCCTGCCGACTGTGACACCACTACCCGACGCTACTTATTCCTGGACATTTGATGATGGAGTGCCGGCTACCAGTAACCTGGCCGTTCCACCGCAGATCGTCTGGTCGACCGACGGATTGAAAAATATCAGCCTGCACATTGAAGAACTGGGCTGCGAAGAGACTTTCTATTTTCAGTACCAGGTGTATCCCGATCCGCTGGCCGGTTTTACGGCAACAGGTGCAGCCGGTTGCCAGCCTATTCAGGTGTCATTCACCAATATCTCATCAAACCTTGAAAATCCTTCATACCTGTGGGACTTCGGTGATGGTACAACGGGCACTGATGTGAATCCTTCCCATGAATACACAATACCGGGGACGTATGATATTACCTTAACGGTGACCAATTCGACAGGTTGTGTCAATACTTTGACCATTAATGATATGGTTGAGGTGTTTGAGGTGCCGGTTGCAGACTTTGCGGCCGACCCGCAAGCCGCCACCATCGATAATCCTACGATCAATTTTACGGAACAGGTCAATATCCCTTACCAGATTATCAACTGGGATTTTGGCGACGGCAATGAGGATCTTTCCAGTCCAAATCCAAGGCATACATACACTTTACCAGGCACTTACCTGGTCGTGATGTATACCGAGACCGAACACGGTTGCTGGGACAGGGATACGCTTGAGATTGGTATTGTGGAGGATATTAAGATTTTTGTTCCCAATGCCTTTACACCGAATGGCGATGGATTGAACGACTGCTTTGCCATTGGCGGTACAACGGGCGACATCGTTGATGTATTCCGGATCATCATTTATAACCGTTGGGGTGTTCAGCTTGTGGATGAACCTGTTCACAACCCGGAATGTTTATGGAACGGCAGGGATGTGAACGGGGTTGAAATGCCCGGAGGGCAGTATATTTTCAGGATCTTCGGGAAGAACCTGCGCGGTTCGAAAAAAGTCTATGAAGGGATGGTTACCTTGCTAAGGTAATTATTTTACTTCTTCTTTTTTACCTTCCAGGGAAAACTTTATCGGGAGGTTAAATATTACCCTGACTGGCTCATTATTGTCATTTGTGCCCGGGTTCCATTTAGGCATACCTTTGACAACCCGTGCAGCTTCTTCATCACATCCGTCGCCAATTCCCTGGAGAATCTTGACATTGGTCACCGACCCGTCTTTTTCAATAACGTAGGTAACGAAAACGGTTCCTGCTGTTCCTTTTGTTTTTGCTTCAGGTGGATATTTAATGTTTTCCACGAGGTATTTTGTCATGGCATCCATTCCACCCTTAAAAGAAGGCATGTTTTTTACAACCTGGAATGCAGGTTCTTCCTGGGCCGACTGGGAAACAGTCTGGACAGCTTTTGCCTGTTCTGACTTTTGCTGGCTTTCCTGAGCAGTTAACCACAAAGGATTTCCGGCTGTGAAAAGAAAAAGAACCACAGCCAGTGAGGGCAGTGCAAATCCGGCCTTTAGTTTAGCCCATGATGCGGAGCGTTTTTTCGTCATCATAATAATTCTGTTTTTAAGTAATGAAACATTAAAGTTATTTGTTAAGGTATTTAATTGAATGCCAATAGATTCCTGCAGAATAAATTCCTGGTATTTTTGTTTCTGAAAACCATCCTTCAGAACGCCTTCATCCGCCAGAAATTCATGGGTTCTTTTGATAGCATGGCCGGCCAGCCAGGCAAATGGATTAAACCACTGTAAAATGACAGCAAACTCCGCCAGAATGATGTCGACCGTATGTATTTGCCGGATATGTACTTTTTCATGCGCCACAACCGGAGCGAATTTGTCATCAGTCAAGTACTCTTCCCGGATATAAATAAAGTTGAAGAATGAAAAGGGGGAGTAGCCATTATCCACCAGGACAAAACGGGAGCCATCGCGCCGGATAATTTTAAATCGCCTGGTGATGACAGCCAGCTGGATAAGCTGAAAAATGAACTTCGCGGTGAATATGACTACCCCTGTGAAGTAAACAATTGCAACAAGCTGAAAGGCTGAAATATTGCTGCCGGCAATTTTGTCGACTTTTTCTCCCGTAATCAGGACCGGTTCAAGCAGGATGGCGGCAGGCCTGAAGGTTTCCGTTTCAAAAAAACCAATCCGTATGAATGGCATGGTCAGTGAAAGCAGAACAGAAAAGACCAGGTAGAACCGGTTGACATGGAAGAAGGTCTCTTTTCTGAGAAAGAGCCAGTAAACGGTCACCAGTGCGGCAAGGATAGCCGATGAATGCAACAGGTATGTAAGCAGGTCTGTCATTTTTTTTGTGCTTTTTGTTTTTGGATCTCCATGTCCATCAGCCTTCGGATCTCTTCCAGTTCCTCGATGCTGATCTTTTCTTCAGACGCGAAGAAACTGGCCAGTGATTTGTAGGAGTTACCGAAATAATTGGCTACAAAGCTGCGGAAATAGGTCCGGGTGTAATCATTTTTTGAGATCAGGGGGTAATATTCATACGTGCGGCCATACGCTTTGTGGCCTATAAACCCTTTTTGTTCCAGAATGCGGATGATCGTGGAAACGGTATTGTATGCCGGTTTGGGTTCCGGAAATTCTTTCAGGATATCATGAACCAGCGCCGATCCTTTATCCCAGAATATATGCATAATTTGTTCCTCGGCTTTGGTGAGTTCGCGCCCTGTGCTTTTCAGTTGTTTCATACCCATTTAATTTCTATGCTGCAAATATATAACTAAATAATTAGTTTATCAACTAAAAAAGTAATATTTTTTTTATGAGACTCCATCTCGAAAAATCGAGATGGAGTCTCATGTTAATCTTACCGAATACTTTCCCTGAGCAATTGCTTGTTATCCATCAACCCCGGCACATCATACAGGTAATACAGGTAGTTATTGTGGACCATGACATGTTGCGGGAAACTGTGGGCCAGCGTTAAGGTTTTTTGAAGATGGCCTTTGGTGAGGTCCAGTTTGTAAAGATGCAACCTCCCGTTTTTAAGAAAAGTAGTATATAAGCAATGCGAGACAGGATCATTCAAAATGTTTTTCATCCATTTCTCACCCGTATGCTTCGAAAGGGGCATTTGCAAATGATTGATCAGGTATCCGCTGATATTCAGAATATCGACAGAGCCATCCGTTGTATTAATGATAACCAGCGAATCGCCTGTTTTTTCCATCACCGACAGATTAGATTTGTACTGGATTTTTTTTACCCAGTTATATGCGATCATCTCATTGAAACTGGCTGGCAAAGTATCCATAGTTAAAAGGTAATAGTCGTAGGGATGATCGCGAAGCATCCTGAATGCCTCTTCATCCCGATAGGTGTTGATTTCGGATCGCATCCCCGAATGCCGGTTGATCCTATAAAAGCTAACCGAAAGTTTGTCGTTGCTCTCTTTACGGAAATAGAGCCAATCTGCGGTTGACGTGATACAATCGGAAAGGGTGGCATAGAATTTCGAGAGAGTGGCCCGGTGAGGGAAAAGCAGTGTGTCTTTATTCAGGAATACCTGGTAGGATGAATCGGGGCTAAGCAGGTGTATGTACCCCAGGCAATCGGCAAATAGTCGTGTCGGTTTGAATGGCAAGGTACAGGACCGCGCAATGATCTCCCCGTTGTCCTTTTTACAGATCAGTTCTGCCCTGGCTGTCCGGTACCTGAAGATGATCATATATATGAATGAGTGGTCGATAGTGTAATCGAGGATAGAGTATTTATCATCTTTAAAGAATACTTCTGGTTTTCCGGAAGATATCTCAACCTCTTTTAGAAGACTGGGTGCGGGTTTCATAAGTACATTCAAACCTTCCGCTTTGCTTTCGATCCAGATATGCTGTGTTTCATATCCCAGGTAGCTGATAATCATATAGACCGGCAGGGTATCGACTTGTATGGTGAATGCCCCGTCGAGGCCTGATGTACAACCTGTCCGGCTGCCCGTAAGGCTGATATTTGCATTGATCAGCGGCGAATAGGTCTCAGCATCAAGCACAACACCTGAGATGGAATGTTTCTGCGCCTGGAGAGAAAAGAATAAAAAGGAGAGTAGAATGACGAAAAATAATCTGAAACGGGTCATTGCATTGGAGTTTAGTGTTTAAATCTAAATAATTTAAACACCTTATACTACACTGTTTTAACCCTTTGAGCGTTTGGGTTAACGGATGGAAAAGTGAGACTCCATCTCGATTTTTCGAGATGGAGTCTCACAGAGAACTATATCACTTTGGCTTCCACCTTTGTTTCAATTCTCACCCGCAAAGTAAATGTTACACCCCCTGTATCTGCTTCTCCGTTTATCTGAACGGTGAAAACCTGGCCATCTTTCAGGATCTCACTAACCGTATCCCACTGGCCGTTTTCATTGCCCAGCGTGATGGTTTTCCCCGTTGTCAGCAATTCGTTTGTCATCGTCCATCCGGTTTCACGCCCGGCGTTGAAAACATCCAGCGTAGCTGTATACACGGTCACATTCTCCTGCGATATACTGGTAATGGTTGCATGGATAGCTTCTACCTCATATTTCTTAATATTGTTCAGATAATCACTGACATTGGTATCCGATGCCGGATCGATTACCGCAGTTCCGCTGAACGCATGATTTTCGGCAGTGGATTTTAATGCAGCCGTTGAGCAATCTAATGATGCGGCGAAATCGGCATCAAAAGTGACCGTGTTGAGATCACTGACTTTATCACATCCGGTGAAACCCAGCACAAGTAACACCATGACGATCAATTGAATCGTTTTCGTTTTCATAAGATGAATAGTTAGTATTTATGCAAAGTTAAGTTCAAAATGTAGAAATTGTATTCCAGGAGAAGCAAAATCAGACGAAAAACCCATGGTTGAAGTTTAATTCACCTGAAACGAAATTCACTTTACCTGTCAGACGACTCAGTTCACCCTTCCGATCATGCAGTTCACCATCTTTTCATTTCCTTCCCCTTCATGGCGGGATATCTTTGTTTCATCAATTAACAATTTAAAAACACAAAAACCATGAAAACAGCAATCTTAACCGCCGCCATGATGATCCTGATGACCGCCGCCAATGCGCGTACCATCGCCGACACCAATTACTATCAGGGGTCTCCGGTAAAAACATTCCAGGCATCAGTTATAAAAACCGGTCCTGTGATGATCAGATTCAGCGTTCTGAATCCCGAAAATGACAAAGTGATCCTGAAGGTCTACAATGAAGACCAGGTAAAAGTTTATCAGAAAACTGTCCGCAAATCGAATGTTACCAATATCGGATGCGATATGTCGAATGCCGAAAAAGGCAGGTACACCTTTGTGGTCATAAGAAACGGCAAGGAAGAGGTAAAGAAGAGCATTATTCTCTTCTGAGACCGCCATTCCGATGAATTATACCGTTCTTTCTCATGTTGAAAATTTGCCTACTTTTGATTGGTTTGGAAGAATTAATCCAGGGAGCATAAAATGACTGTCAGTACGACTCCGGGTATTTTGCGAAAATGGTATTACCGTATCCTGACGGGTGCAGTGACCGGAGCGGGCACCTGGTTCCTTGCCGAAGTGATATTCAATATCAAATACCGGTACTATGACCTGGTATCCATGCGGATCAGCTATGTTTATGCTTTTATATTCGGGATCCTAATTTTAGAAACCTATTTTCGTGCGGGAGGATTTCTTGACAGAATTCTCCCCTGGGGAAAAGGGCCGGTTAAAAGGTTCTGGGCACAGCTTCTGGCTGGCTTTATCACTGCGTTTTGGTGGATAATCGTGGTCAGGGTGGGGTTGAATATCCTTCTCTACCCCGGCCAATTGATCATCCTGGAGGATGAAGTGATCATTTTTTCATTGATTATGTTTTTGATGCTCATAGTCTGCATACTGCAACTGGGCTACTTTTACAATGAAAGCTACCGGCAGTCGCTTGCTGAGATGGAAAGATACCGAAAGGAAAATGCTGAATACCAGTTTGAGATGCTGAAACTCCAGCTTAACCCGCATTTCCTTTTTAACAGCCTGAATACCCTGTCATCGCTGGTTTATGACAATGCCGACCGGGCTGCTGAATTTGTCAGAAAGCTTTCGGAAGTTTACCGGTACGTCCTTGATAACCGGAACAAGGAGCTGGTTTTGCTGAAGGAGGAGATGGAATTCATTCATGCTTTTACTTTTCTGCAAGGATTGCGATTTCAGGGGATGATCGATTTCCGGTTCGGGATCGATCCCGAATCAATGGGAAAGAAGATCGCCCCCATGACGCTGCAACTCCTGATAGAAAATGCCGTTAAACACAATGTGGCCTCCCGTCGCAATCCACTGACCATTTCGGTGAAAGCCGGAAACGGCCGCCTGTCGGTGCATAACAATTTTCAGCCGAAGGAAGAGCAGCCGGGGACAGGGGTCGGCCTGAAAAATATAGTCAACCGTTATCAATTTCTGACTGTTGATAAAGTGGAAATCATCCGTGAAAAAGAATATTTTGAAGTGATCATCCCGTTAATCTGAAATAGTGAAAATACTTATTATTGAAGATGAGCCCTTCGCAAGGGCCGAACTGATCAGGCTGCTGAAAGCCACCGGCAGGGATTTTGAGATCCTGGAACAGATCGATACGGTAGAAGATAGCATCGAATGGCTGAGCTCTCATCCGGAACCTGAATTGATTTTTCTTGATATTCAACTGGCCGACGGGATCAGCTTTGATATCTTTAAAAAAGTCAACATCTCATCCCCGGTCATATTTACGACAGCCTACGATGAATACGCTATCCGCGCTTTCCAGCTCAACAGCATCGATTACCTGCTCAAACCCGTCAATCCCGAAGCCCTGGCCGGCGCACTCGACAAGCTCGACCGGATAAGGATGGCCGCCCCGGAGCCGGTACAATCATGGAGGGAGAATCCCCATCTGGAGAACCTTCTTAAAATGCTCAGCAAGGAGTTCAAATCGAGGATCCTGTTAAAGACGGGCGATCAGATCCGTTCGGTTCAGATCGAGGAAATTGCATACTTTTACGCGGAAGATGATGTGGTTTTTGCCATGCAGAAGAACAAGTCGAGGGCTATCGTGGATTATACCCTCAACCAGCTGGAAACTATGCTTGATCCCGGCCGTTTTCATCGCCTGACAAGGAGTTGCATTGCCCAGATATCATCCATCAAAAAAGTGAGCAAATATTTCAACAGCCGGCTTTTGGTAGAGCTGGATCCGCCTTCGGAAGAAAAAGTGCTGGTAAGCCGCGTGAATGTGAAAGAGGTGCTGAGGTGGATGGGAGAGTGAGGGATATAATGATTTGATGATTTGGTGATTTGGTGATTTGGTGATTTGGTGATTTGGTGATTTGGTGATTTGGGGATATAATTTGGAATTTGGATGTCAGTATATAGAATTAAAATAAGCCATTTGATTTCAGGATTGCTTCTGCTGATCCTGTCGGGTTGTTATGATATGACGATCCGGCTAGAGAAGTTGCCGGATAATACGCCTCCGACGGAGCCTATTTACATTTCCGGCAATTTTAACAACTGGGACCCGGGTGATGAGGATTATATCATGCAACGAAACAGCGATTCGGTGCTGGAGATCAGTCTCCCCAAAGGGATTGGCGAAGTTCAGTACAAGTTCACCCGGGGCGACTGGAGCACAGTGGAAAAAGACCCGTGCGGATTTGAGATCTCAAACCGTTTCGCCTACTATGGAAAGCAGGAGGTGGTCCACGATACGGTAAGGAGCTGGAATGACCTGCCAAAACCCGGCTGTCCGAGCATTACCATAATTATCGATGCTCTTCCTGAAAACACCCCTGAAAATGCCGTTCTTTACCTTGCCTCTAACATCAACGACTGGGATCCGGGAAGCCGTTACTGGATGTTCATCAAAGGACCTGACGGCAAGTATTATATAAAAGTACCACTTCCAAACAGCAGGGAATCGGAATATAAAGTCACCCGCGGAGATTGGAGTAAAGTGGAAGTCGATACCGACGGTAATGATATTGACAACCGTTCGTTCAGCGGCAATGCGGGGGATGAGATCCGGATCAAAATTGCCAGGTGGAAAGACCGGGAGTAGGGGATCATATATTTCGTATATTTAGGACTTTGATCAATCCTAATACGCCATGTCAAAAAAATTAATCGTGATTGCATTTTATGCATTGATAAGTGTTGGATTATATACCCAGCGTCCTTCCACGGAACTCTCCTGCCATCCGGAGAGTCAATAGAAACGTTAATTCAAAATATTGAATTCACTTCTCAATAAGTGTTTATTATATTATATTTGTCCTTTCTAAAAGCTTTTTTATGGAAAGACTGTTCAATTTATCCCGCATCAAAATAATATCTGTGCCGGAAAGGTTCAAACGTTTCCTGATCAGCGAAGTGGATTGGTCACAACGCCTTATCGGAATTAAAGGGGCAAGAGGAACAGGAAAAACAACCCTGCTTCTTCAGCAACTTAAAAATCTATCCCCTGCAGAAGCAGTTTATGTAAGCCTCGATGACATTTATTTTGGGGAAAACCACCTCGTTCACTTCGCGGAGAGCTTTGCGAGGAACGGCGGAAAATACTTGTTCCTGGATGAGGTCCATAAGTACCCGAACTGGTCGCAGGAAATTAAAAATATCTATGATTCTCTTCCGGAACTGAATATCGTTTTTACAAGTTCATCAGCATTGGAAATCCAAAAGGGCAAATATGATCTGAGCCGGCGTGCACTGATCTATGAGCTTCCAGGACTATCCTTCAGGGAATTTCTGATGCTCAAATATGAAATGGATCTTCCGGCAATTACGCTTGATCAGATCCTTGCCAGACATGAAGCGGACATATTTAATCACCAGCCGGGATTCAAACCATATAAATATTTTGCTGAATACCTGCAGCATGGCTACTATCCTTATTTCGCCGGAGATGAAGTTCACTACCATGCCCGCCTGAATGAAACCATAAACCAGGTTCTCGAAAGTGATTTACCTGCAATCTTCAACATTAATTATGAGGCGATCATCAAGCTTAAAAAACTACTTTTCATCCTGTCTGCCATAGTGCCCTATAAGCCGAATATAAACAAACTGGCACAACAAATCGGCTCGACAAGAGATACCTTGCTTCGCTACCTTTATTTTCTACATCATGCACATATTATCCGCTGGTTATCAAATGAATCTGAAGGCATTAATTTTCTCAATAAGCCTGACAAACTTTATCTTGAAAACACTAATATAGCATTTGCTCTGGGGAAACAACTGGTAAAATCCGGGACAATAAGAGAAACTTTTTTCCTGAACCAATTATCGGTAAACCATAAACTGGCTTATCCCGAAAAGGGCGATTTCCTGGTCGACAACAAATATACCTTTGAAATAGGTGGCCGGAAAAAAGGTAATAGACAGATATTGAGCATTGAAGAGGCATATATTGTTTCTGATGAGATCGAATTCGGCTCACTGAATAAACTGCCGCTATGGATTTTTGGATTTTTGTACTAAAGCCGCAGTCGGTCTTTGAATAGAGCCTTACCAATTCCTAAATTTCCTGTTCGAATAATTCACCGGCCCGCTTTCCACTTTCCGGATGCCACCGGATCTTTCCGGTCTAAAGCGTCTTAACGATATTCTCCGACATTTCCCAAAGCCTCTTCCCATTCTCCTCATCCTCAGCCTTTTCATCAATATTCTTCCTTGTCATCTTGAAAAGATAATCATATGGCTTCCCTTCCTGGTCTTTTGATACGGCCAGGTACATGACCGGCTCGGCTGCCTTCTTCGGTGATTTGAAGAACATGGCAAAGACAAGCTTCATCAAAGGCTGGAATATGCCCGGCGCTTCCCGGGCGATCCCTGAGTTTACCGGGCCGGGGCACAGGGCAAAAACGGAGATTTCGGTTTTGCCTTTGTTGTTCAGTCTCCGGGAAAGTTCGCGGGCAAACGTTGTCAACAGCAATTTGTAATAACCGTAATATTCGACTGTTTTTTGCATCCCGTATGTTTTGTAAATGCCAAATCCTTCCCAGTCGAATGCAGCCGGATGACGGTGGCTTTCGGATGATACAAAGATGATCCGTGGAGGAGGGACGCCATCCCTTTTCCGACGCAGACAGCCCTCATTTATCAAACCATTGATAAAAATGAATTTAGAAAGATAATTCACCATGAACATCTCTTCCAGCCCCTGTGGGGTTTTGCGACTCTGCGCCGGCACCATCGCGGCGTTGCTGACGACGATATCGAGCGGGGCGTATTTTTCCTTCAGCGTTGCAATGAGATGCCTAATTGAATCCATATCGGAAAAATCCACGTGGACCATCTCCACATTCTTGTTTCCTGTTCTCCTTTTTACCTCTTCTCCTTTCCCCGGAATCCCGCTCCGGCAGGCCATTATCACCCGCGCACCGAGCATTGCCATCTGAGTAGCCACTGCAAATCCCAGCCCTGAGCTGGCCCCGTCGACCAGCACCGTTTTGCCATCGAGACGATCGTCAGGGCTCAGTGAACCGACTTTCTGCTGTTTGGCAAATGCAGCCCGGATCCCTTCCCAGGTTGAACTGGCGGGGCTTGTGTAATTCGATTTTTGTGTTTTTGGCATGGAAAAAATTAGTTATAAATCAGCGAGAAATATCTCGAATGTGATTCTTAATAAAATTTCTATAGTCAGCAGTTTCTTTCAGGATATCCTCTTTCCTGACCCCGAAATCCTCCAGCCTGTATTCATGGATCCCGTATTTGCGCATCGGATTGTTCTTTTCTGCCCGGGAGAATTTTTCCAGCAGTTCCGGTGTCATCCCGCCATCGAGGCTGTAAATACCTGTAAGGATCCCGGCAGAGTTGCCGACCAGGCCGTCATAAAAGATATCGGTGAATTGATTCTTATGCTGGTTATTTGTCCTGTATTCCAATCCTTTTCGCAACATATACCCTGTTTTTCTGATCCAATGGCGGGCAATGGTATTTCCGTCGGCAGCCTCGTCGCTGAAAATAACCCGGCTGTGCGCTGCCATGCTGATAAACGACGGGATGCATTCGGTCACTTCCCGGTGGGTCCAGAAGAAATGAACATCATCGAAATGTTTATCGATCAGATTGATAAACTCAAGATGATGCGGAGATTTCAAGATCCATCGGATGCCGGGACGCTGCCATTGCAGCAGTTTTAGCAATTTGACCATATACTCATACGCCGCACTCTGGTCGGTCGTTTCGAGCCATGCGGCGTAGCTCGGCACATTCATGGTCGCCTCCGGCGTTGTGCTCATGAAAGTGATGTCGAGCAGCAGGATATCCTCTTCCGGTGCGTTATGCTCCACCGGGTGGATCGCAAAAAAACCCGGCGCCATTAACCGCAAAGCATTTTCACTTGTTTTGGCAATAGCAATACGTTTATCCTGTTTCGGGTTCCGGGTTTCGGGTTCCAGGTTTCGGGTTTCAGGTTCCAGGTTCCGGGTTTCGGGTTTCGCGTTTCGAATATCTAAAGGTACCGGGTTAATGGCTTCCCAGCTCAGCAAAACCCGGTTCGATTCATCGGCTGCAAGAAGTCGGTGAAGTTTTGTCGTGCCTGTCCTTTGGAGTCCCAGGATGACCCATGCTGGCAACAAAGGCCGGTCGAGGATTCCGGGATTTTTCCTGAATATCTCCTCAGCCCTGAGGCGGGCGGCCAGCAGGTTGATCATCCGTTGGCGGGTAATGAACGCACCGACGGGATGGAGCCGGGCTTCTTCCCGGATCGACCACAGCAAACGGTCGAGCGGTTCATCCATAAAATCTTTGCCCAGGTCGCTCAGACCGGTACTTTTTCTTGCCGCTCTGATGAGGCTGTCTTTGCTGAGGTCAGGTTTGAAGCCTGCTTTGCCGGCCGATCTCCAGGCCCGGTTCAATGCCCTGAACCACCAGGGCCTGTGTCCATAGTGCGACGATTTGATGATCCTATCTTTTTTCATGGTCTTTCAAATCCTTGAATTGTATAACCTGGCAACCGGGCGCTACCGGCTGAATCCCTTCTTTCAGGCGGTACCAGCGCCAGCACATCGTCCCTTCGGTGTGGCCGCAGGTATCGATCCAGTTCGGATGGCCGGGATCGGTGGGCGAAACGATCAGCCTGACCGATCCATCCTCTTCATATTTTGCCGATGCTTTATTCAGACAAATATTAAAATACCGGTAATCAAGTGATTCCATCCAGTAATTATTCAACTGGAAGTTCCAGGTGTCGCAGGAAGGCGGCAGCACTTCGATGACGAGCGCTTCTTCCGGGCCCAGTTTCCAGTGACTATGATAATAGATGATGCTCTCATCGCCACCGGCGGCATTGGAAACGGCGGGATCGAACATCGGCAGCCTGTTGGAGTGTTTCCGGAAGTTATTGGCCCACCGGCTGAACAGCAACGAAGCGCCCCCGACGAACATGGCGGCTGTCTTCAGCCCTTCGTCGATCTTTTCGGGCGTAACCGGGTCCGGCGCTTTTCTGCCGTCAAGGTTTTCGATCCGGAGTTCGGCGGGAATTTCCGTTTTCCGGTCCAGATAAGTTTGCCTTATGATGACCAGTCCTGTCTCATCTTCAATTTTAAGCCAGTTTTTCCCCTTTGGCGTTTTACTGAGGATGATCTCCAAGCTGCCGTCGGGCTCGCAAACAAGCTGCGAATCATCGATTTTTCCACAGGGGGCCAGCCCGCCGGTTGAGCCGTAATTCCCGTTTTGGGTGAAGAAACCGATATAATCGATGGTGTTTCGTTTCCCGGTGATCCGGTATTCGTAATGTCCGCTGATCTGGGCATTGAGATAGACATTGTCGGGATTATCGGCACCCATTTTAACCGTTTCATGCACCATTTGGCGGAGGACCGGGAAGGCGGGGTCGTTGTATTCGACGAACGCTTCGAGGCCGGCTCGTGTAAGGCGGGTCAGGTAGCGAATACCTTCCGCTTGCTGGAAAGGGTCGGTGGGTGCTCCGGGATAGTGGAGGGATGCCCCTGCAAGCTTGAGCTGGTCGCAGAAATCATCCCAGGCTTTTCCTGAGACCACACGCGATGAGGAAATACCGGATTCTGTCTTACCGGTTAACCTCAGCTTTAACTTCCTGAACTTCTTTATGATCGATAAAAATAAGAAGAGCAATTTCCCCATTCTGATCAGAATTTGTTATCATTGCACGGCGCCATAGTGGTGCGCAAATATAAAAAATAATCATGACTGACTTTCGTCGACAATTTGGTCAGTGGGGATTGGTTGCCGGGGCTGCGGAAGGCATTGGCGCGGCTTTTTGCGAAGAGCTGGCCCGAAGGGGAATGAATGTGATCCTGGTGGATATCCTGAAAAATGAGATGGAGTCTCGTGCTGCATACCTGGAAAAGGAGATTCAGATCAAAACCATCAGCAAAGTGATCGATCTCGGGTCGGAAGATGCTGCATCACTATGCATGGAGGCCATAAGGGACACCGGTTGCCGCCTTTTGATCTATAATGCGGCATACAGCCGGGTCAAGCCTTTTCTCTCTGCGGAAGCCGGTGAGCTCGACCGGTATATCGATGTGAATGCAAGAACGCCGCTCAGTCTTGTTTACTTGTTTTCAGAATGGCTCAAAAGCGAAGGCAATTCGGGAGGGATCCTGCTGATGTCGTCGCTGGCGGGACTATGGGGAACAGGACTGGTGGCGGCTTATTCAGGGACAAAAGGATTTAACCTGCTGTTAGCAGAAGCCCTTTCACGGGAGTTCCGTCGCTATAATATCCGTGTAAGTGTATGTGTTGCAGGCGCCACGGCTACACCGGGTTACCTGGGAACCCATCCGCAATATGGTCTTATAAGGCCTTCTGTGATGAAACCCGGTAAAGTTGCATCGTATGCGTTGAAAAGAATTGCTAAAAGAACTGTAATCATTCCCGGGATGATGAACAGGATGACGTATTTCCTTCTCACCAGGATATTTCCAAGAAGCCTGTCGGTGAGACTTATGAACCGGACGATGGAAAGAACCTACCGGGTAGAATGATTAGGTATCTGAAATTAATCTCAAACTAAATTACTTCTCCAACAATTGAACTCTCGAACAATTGATCGTTTGAACAACCTTTTTTTATAATTTCGGCTCGTTAATAAAAAAACAATACGGTTATGATTTGCAAGAATTATCAGGGATGCAGGCTCGTTCATACTGAGGTGGTGGAACCTGATGAAACAAAAAGAGAGAAATACATTGAAGATTATTGTGTTACGGAAGAGGAATGGAAGAAATGCAACCGGTACACTACCCGAAGGGCTTTGTGGATCTGCCCTGATTTTATTTTGCCAGACAGTGGTTTTACAGAAGATGAAGTCATTGACAGATATGAACAGAACGGGAAAGTGGAGATATAAAAGCACGAAAACACTGATAATTTAATATTGAAGAATTAAGACTTATAATTCATAATTTAAAATTCAAAATTCTTAGGTATGCCAACGATGGAAATTGAAGGACGGGTCTTTGAGGTCGACGGGGATGGTTTTCTGGCCCACCCGGAGATCTGGGACAAAGGGGTTGCCGAGCTATTTGCCCGGTACGACGGAATTGATCCGATGACAGAGAACCACTGGGCTGTGGTGAATATTATCCGGAGGAATTTCGAAGAGAAGGGAATGGCGCCAATGATCCGGACGATTTGCCAGGAAACGGGGCTGCGGTTGAGAGACGTTTATGAATTGTTTCCGTTGGGGCCTGCCCGCGGCGCCTGTCGCGTTGCCGGCCTTCCCAAACCGGACGGCTGCGTTTGATCTTTTCTATGGAATTTACCTGGTTTCAATGGATGGCATTATTTGCCCTGGGGATTTGCTTATCTGTCCTGACTTTTCACCTGATCCGCCTGATCCGGCAGGGTAGCCCTCAGGATTATTCCAAGCCTGCAGGAAGCATTTCCCGCGGGGTCCGGTACGCTTTCACCGGGGCTATGAGCCCGGCGCGAAAAGCATCGGCATACCTTCACCTCCCCACCTATACAGCCGGTTTGATCTATCATTCCGGCACTTTTCTCTCATTCTTCCTGTTCTTCTTCATTATAACCGGTAATTTTCCGGAGGGATGGCTGGCCTTGCTTATCGTATCTTTTCTGGCCATTTCTGCATTGTGTGGTATCGGTATTTTCATTAAAAGGATGGTCAAACAGGAATTGATGTCATTGTCAAATCCCGATGATTTTATTTCAAACCTTCTCGTAACTATTTTCCAGGTATTTACTGTAATTATTCTTCTCTGTAATACTAACCTTATATCAGAGGGAACGACTGTCCAACTGCCCGGCTGCCCAACTGCCCAACTGATTTACTTTCTCCACTTCACACTCCTGATGCTATATGTCCCGGTTGGGAAACTGAGGCATTTGCTTTACTTTTTTGCTGCCAGGTATCACCTTGGATTTTTTTACGGGCGGAGAGGTGTATGGCCCTCCGGTAATATTAACAGCAAAGCCGGTTGAGATGAATGAAGACATGAAGAGCAAGGCGCTCAGTAAATTAAATTCCAATGGCAGCAGCCGGTTGCTGACCCAGTTGAACAGCTGTGTACATTGCGGTTTATGCGCCGAGAGTTGCTTATATTACGAGGCTTTCAGAGAGGCCCGGTTCATACCGGCGAAAAAAGTAGAACTCGTCGCATCGGTATATCGCCGGTATTATACCCTGACGGGCAAGACCCTGCCCTGGCTGACGGGCGCAAAGGAACTCGACGATAAAATGATCGCCGAAATGATCGATCTGCTTTATGGCGCCTGTACTATGTGCGGCCGTTGCAATCTGCATTGTTCCATCGGGCTCGATATTGCCCATGTTGTTTTTACGGGTCGATCGATGCTGGCCGATATGAACCTGGTGCCGGATACATTGCAGGCTACAGTCGATGCCGCCATAAAAACAGGGAACAATATGGCAATCCCGACCCATGAACTGGTCGATACGATCAAGTGGCTCGAAGAAGACCTCCGGATGGAGGTGAACGACGACAATGCCTTTATCCCCCTGGATGAACCCGGAAAAAACATCCTGTATACGCTAAATCCCCGGGAGCCCAAGTTTTTCCCGCTTTCGATCTCAGCCATGGCAAAGATTTTTCATTTTGCCGGGGAAAGCTGGACGATCTCGACGAAGATGTACGATGTAACCAATTACGGTTATTTCAGTGGCAATGAACAGGAAGCATCGGAGATTGCCGGCCGGTTGCACCGTGAGATAGAGTCTCTGGGAGCAAAAAGGTGTGTGCTGGCCGAATGTGGCCACGGATCCAGGGCTTTCCGCTGGGAAGCGCCGAATTATCTCGGCAAATCATTTGATTTTGACGTGCTGACTTCAGTGGAACTTATCGCTGAATATATCCGGGAAGGGAGGATCAAACTCGATCCGGGCAGGCTGAAAGGCAAAGTAACATTGCATGATCCGTGTAACCTGGTTCGCGGGGGAGGGATATTTGAGGAACAACGGTATATTCTCAAACATGCTGTAAGTGATTTTACGGAGATGGAACCGCATGGTCCGGATAATCTTTGTTGCGGCGGCGGCGGGGGCCAGCTGGCCATGGGCGAGTACAATGAGCGAAGGATGAAAATCGCCGGCCTTAAAGCAGACCAGATCCGTAAAACCGGGGCGAAAATAGTCTGCACACCCTGCCATAACTGTGTGGATCAACTGATACAGACGAATGCAAGCTATAAGCTGGGAGTGAAAATAATGACATTGGCGGAAGTGGTGGCGGAAGCGATGGTGGAGTAAGACGGTAGGAGAATTTGGCGATTTGGCGATTTGGCGATTTTCGATTGGATTGACGGATTTGGAATTTGGAATTTGGAATTATGATATACTTAGACAACTCTGCAACGACATTCCCAAAACCGGAAGAGGTTTATCGTTTTATGGACAGCTTTTACAGGAAGAACGGGGTAAATCCGGGGAGATCCGGTTTTGATGCGGCCATTGAAACAGAGGAGGTAGTGTTCGGGACAAGAAAACTGCTTACGGAACTATTCAACGGAGATGACCCCAACAGGCTGACATTCAGCTACAACGCCAGCGACTCCCTGAATATGCTACTGCAAGGCCTGGCGGAGAGGGGCGATCATGTGATCACCACCATGCTTGAGCATAACTCGGTTCTCCGGCCGCTTCACCATTTGGAAACGGAGGGGATCATTGAAGTGACCCATATTCCGTTCGATTCCCACGGGTATGTTGATCCTGATGATATCAGGAAAGCCATTCGGCAAAACACTAAGATGGTTGTGGTCAACCATAGCTCAAATGTGATCGGTACGGTTCAGCCGGTGGCCGGGATTGGGAAAATTTGCCGGCAGCACGGCGTGTTCCTGATAGTTGATGCCAGCCAGAGCGCGGGTATCATTCCCATCGATATGAAAGCGATGAGCATCGATGCGCTGGCATTCACCGGCCATAAATGCCTGATGGGGCCCACCGGAATAGGCGGATCTTATGTGATGGAGCATGTACCGGTGAGGTATACGCGGTTTGGAGGGACCGGCGTCAGGTCGGCACAGAAAACTCACCTGGAGGAGTTTCCTTACCGCCTGGAGTGTGGCACCCTGAATATCGTGGGTGTAGCCGGGCTGCATGCCGGCGTAAATTGGGTGCTGGCGAAAGGCATTGAAAACCTGCACCGGATGGAGATCACTTTGTGGGATAAATTGAGAAAGGGTCTTCAGCAAATTCCGGGCGTAACGACCTATTGTGCTGAAAACCCTATAAATCAAAATGCTGTATTAAGTTTTAATATCCAGGGCTTTGATTCCGGCGATGTGGGAACCATGCTGGATGTGGACTACAATATTGCCTGCCGGACCGGTTTGCAGTGTGCCCCTCTGGTACATACAGGCCTGGGGACGGATAAGATTCACGGTACGGTAAGATTGAGTATCGGTGCATTCAATACGGAAGAACACGTCGATAAAGCTATCGAAGCGGTAGCGGATATAGCATCGCTGCGAAATTAAGCCCGGCGACGCACCGTATAAGCAGGAATCAATACCTTCTGAAGTCGCGCCTTTGCTGAGGACGTGGTCCGCCTTCTCCGGCCGGCCTGGCTTTCTTCACCACGATCTGGCTGTGATCGTATTCGGCTTCATTCAGCTCTTCGATAGCTTTGTTGGCCTCATCATCGTTTTTCATCTCAACGAATCCGAATCGTTTGGAACGACCCGTCATCTTGTCAAAGATCACATTGGCGGAAACCACTTCTCCATATTCGGAAAACAACGTCCTTAGGTCTTCGCTGGTGGTGTTAGCGCTGAGCTTTGCAATAAAAATGTTCATGTGGAATAATAAATAAAAGATTAATAATAGAGAAAATTTAAGAGGTTTAAAATGTCTGGGTGATTTCTGGGAGGGTTATGTTTTTTGACTGTGATTAATTGTTTAGTACAAAGATAAACTGAAAATGACCCAAATGAATAACTAACAAAAAAAAATTTTATTCCACCTTTATTTTTACCAGCCGGCTGTTGATCCCGGGCGGGAGAATACCCGTTTTCAGCGACACCTTCATGTAATAGATTCCGGGTTTTTCGGGCATTGTCATCCTGAATGATGTTTGGTAATTGTTTTCTGATCCCAGTTGGGAGATGTTCTCAAAGAGCCGGTACTGGACAGGTTTTCCTTGCTGTAAAAGCAGGTACGAGAGAAACACTTCACCCGTTTTGACATCTGAAAAATCCAAAGGGCCGTTAACGGGGCGATTTAGAATTACCGTGAACTCCTGTTCTGTCCCTGCTTTAAAACTGTTATCATTCGGAATAATTTCTGCCCTGAGCCAGTTATAAGACCTGAAGTCATCGACAGATGTATAAAGGATTTTCCGGCCATTCGGGTTCATAATGCTGTCATATCCGTATGTCACGAGATCCGACGGAGATATGGTGTTCCGGGGAAACAGCAGGAGAACCTTGCGTCCCTGCAACTTTGCTTCTATGTCCTCAAGATCATATTGGTTGTTGCGATATAGTGCGTTATTGAAGGAAAACGCCTCCTTACCTGTATAGAACCTGTAAAGCGAGGGTATCTGGTAGCCACCGATAAATACCACCGGACGGTCGCCGGCAATCTTTTCCACTTCTTTCGAGAACGTCTTCCACCCGATCATCTCCAGCCTGACCATCCGGGTGTACTTTTCAGGAAGAAAATCCGCCATCAGGAAAACGCGTCCCGAAATAATCAGTAAAATGGTCACCAGTCCGGCCACGGTGGCAAAGCGGACCATTTTCCGGTTTTTCCCCCATTCTATAAAAGTTACCAGGAACAAAGGCAGGAGCCCGGCCATGGTCCAGTTAGCTTCAACCCGTCCCTTTAACATTAGGAGGAAAGGCAGCAGGAGACTGCCCGCAGCCGAGAATTTCAGGGCTTTTTCATAAGTGTTTCCTGGTTTGAACCGGAACAGGGACCAAATGACCGGGATGAACAGGATGGGATTGATCAGTCCTGCCTGGCCCACCAGATAATCGAGGAAATTTGTCCAGCGGAAATATTCATCATGGCTTCTTTCGGTGAGATGATAGTAAAATGTCGGAAAGTCGTGGTGATACTGCCACAACAAATGGGGCAGAAGCAGGATGGTTGTGGTAGCCACCGCCAGCCAGAAAGAACCTTTCCGGAAAAGGTTAAGGTTTGATAGCACTGTGAAAAAGATCACCACGATGCCCAGGTATTTACTGTAGAACAATCCGGCCATGACCGTGCCCAGCAGCAAAGCGGACCGGATGTCATACTTTTCGGTAAATTTCTTGTATACCAGGAAAAAAAGGGCAGTGAAAAAAATCATTGCCGAGTCGGGTAAAGCCAGGAAGCCCGTTATTTGAAAAAATAAAAAAGAGAAGAACAATAGGGCAAAAAAGAAGATGTTGGTCGGTTTTGCCTGGAAAAAAAGGATGCCGATTGTCCCTGCCGATAAAAGAACGAAGAATACCCTCAGACCGAATTCACCGTGGAAAAGCCATGTCCCGGCTTTGATCATCATAGCGGTCAAAGGCGGATGGTCGTAATATCCCCAGGCTGGAAATTCCGAATAAAGGAAATAGTAGGCTTCATCATGGAGGAGGCCTGTTAGTCCGGCCTGGAAAGAATTAATGATCAGCCATATAATAATAAAGGCAATAAAAATTATGACCGATTTTTCTTTTTGCATCAGACCTCATCCATTGTTAGGAGATACCGGATTAATGAACCACTTTCTCCCCGGATTACTTATTTAAGAAGATATTTCAGATAGGCCAATTCCCGGCCGTTTTCAGTTATCCTGGCCAGGTAGATCCCCGGGGAGTACCCTGTAAGGTCTATGGTTGACGACGGGTTGGATGACGAAAACCTGATTTCGTGGTCACGGATGATAGTTCTGCCGTAAGCATCGGCCACAGTAAGGTGGCAGATGTCATGCTTTCCGGTGGTTTCCAGCCGGAGGGTTCCATTGCCGGGGTTGGGATATAGTGAGAATCCGTTGTCGGATGACGGATCATCAATACCGTTGCAGGCAGCGAAATCAAAAATGATGAGCCGGTTATCCGTAGTGACACACCCGGCGGGTGAGGTTACCGTCACCCAAATGTTTTTAAGGTCAAAACCGATACCGGTGGTGGTAATAGGGATAGTTCTGACCGTATCGCCGTTTGACCAGAGGTATTTGGTGCCTGCGCCCCAGTAGCCGGCATCCAGTTGAACAGTGTCAAATACGCATATAGTCAGGTCGGGGCCCAGATTAACGGCCGGTGTCGGATTTACGATAACAGTTACCGATCCGACAACCTGCTTATATCCGTCGTCAAGTTGTACGGTATACGTTGTGGTGACGGTGGGCGTTACAAACGGGCTGGAAGTGGTATTGCTGAATCCGGGAGGATTGGAACTCCAGTTGTAAGTATATTGCCAATCGGCACCACCACTGGCCATAGCGAACAATTGGGTGGTTTCACCGGAACAAATGGTATCGGGCAGCGCCTGTGGTTGAACCGCCAGAGGCCCCCCGGTTACCGTCACTATCGTTACATCGGGGTCTTCGCTGATACAACCGGTTTCCGTATCGGTTACTGTCAATGAAAACATGGTCGTTACTTCCAGTAAAGTCGTTGTTGGATGCTGGACATTCGGGTTTACTAAACTACCGGCCGGTTCCCAGTGATAGGAATAGGATCCCGAACCCGAACCCGCATACCCGTGAAGAGTCGTGGATGTGCCGTAAGGAATAGACTGGTCTGTTCCCGCGTCGGGCAAAGGATGGGCGTATACGGGCAGGGTGACGTTTCCGTTGACGGTACTGTACCCGTCATAAAGGCTGAGGTGGTAGGTAGTGGTGACAGAAGGATTCACGAATGGATTTGCCAGGTCGGAATTGAACCCGGAAGGGGTTGATGTCCAGGTATAGATATAACTGCCGGAGCCTCCGGTGGGCATAGCATGAAGCTGGCTTTCGTTACCGGTGCAGATTCCTTCCGGGTCGGCGTATGGAAAGCACCCCAGGGCGCCGCCAAGCACATTGATCAGCACCTGGTCGGAGTTCACGCATCCCCCGGCATTATCGGTAACGGTGAGAGTGAAGAGCGTAGTGCCGGTAAGATTGACGGAGGTCGGTTGAAGCACGTGCGGGTTGACCAGCAGGGCGGCAGGTGACCAGTCGTAGGTAAAATCACCTGAGCCTCCTGTCAGCGAAGCCAATATGGTGGTTGCCGTTCCGTTGGCGATGGTCTGGTCATCACCGGCGTACACATCCGGTACCGGATTCAGGGTCACATTAATGTAGTCGGTATCGGTACATCCTCCTTCGCCGGTAACCTTGCACCAATGGGTTCCTGAAGTGGTAATTTCAGATATCTGTGTTGTATCTCCATTGCTCCATAGATAATGTTCAAAACCGGAACCGGCATCCAGGTAAAATGGCTCATAAGCGCAGAGGGTAGTATCGTTCCCGATATATACTTCGGGTTGTTCACGGACCACAACAATATGGAAGGCATTTTTCATCACCCCGTACAGATAAACATTGAGGGTAACCCAATAATTACCCGTATTGGTAAACAGGTGCGTAGGGTTGACCAGAGTCGACTGATTTTCAGCACCTGAACCCGGGTCGCCGAAATTCCATTTCACGGAGTCAGGATTATCGGAAGCGCTGGTATAAAACTGGACCGGTGTTCCGTCGCAGGAAGGGACATCCCAGTAAAAGTCGGCGGAAAGGTAGAAGAATGACTGGATAAATGGTGGCAATCCATATCTTGATTGACGGCCAGCCAGATTTACTGCATTATCGGTGAATCCACATCCGGTGCCGGCCACATTTGGGGAATTGATCCGTGACAGGTATGCGCTTCCATTCCGGGCAATATACATACGATTATCAGGCCCCAGTTGAAGGGCACCGATCGGGTCGGCGTCCTGGGCGACACTACCGACCATCACTTTTGAATCCAGGATTTCATCCGGATCATTGGTCGATACGTCATATTGCCAGATGCGCTTGTTAGCCTTCCATTCCCCAATGTAAAGGAAGTGGCTGTTAGGTGAGAATTCAACGCCATAAGGTCCACCGGGATCAGAACCTCCCGGGTTGACATAATTATAATCGGTTACAAGATGTGAAACTGTTCCGCTTGAATTGCTGAAATTGCTGATCGAAACATGGAAAGCGGTATTATTGGCAATACCAATTTTCGAACCATCCGGCGAGACTTTAATATACCCTTTGGAGGCTTCCATATCCCCGGTAATGGCTGGTCCGGTATGGCTTATCACCGGTGTGACATTGACCCCGTTGGTTGTTACTTCAAATGCGTAATATGCATCTGAATTCCAGAGATGTGTAATTACCCAGATAGATATACCGTTGCTATGCCCTACCGCAGTCACTTTTTCACAAGCATACGGAAGAAGGGAGATGTTTTTTTCAGTGGTCACCACATCACCCAGGCCACCTTCAAGGGTCATATCTACACGTGAATAACACAGGCCGGCAGCAAGACCGTTATCCTTGGCATCGACGGTGAAAATATAGTACTGGGTTGTACTTCCCGGTTTGGGGACGATGATCCCCGACTGGGTGCTGGAGGAATGCCCCAGCAATCCGCTTCCGTGAGGCATCTGGTCATGTTCGCGGTTATATACGAATCGGCCGTCGGTATAAAACTCCAGGTTGCCTGAGGATGTGGATATAGACGAGCATCCTTCCCCGGTGTTGAGAGCCCCGTTTGTCAGTGCTACCGGTGCTCCCATGGCGAAGCTCAGGCCCGCATTAACGCCGAAATACCAGTAATTTGCCTGCTTTTGTCCCATAGAGCTCTGACACACTAAAAGGACAGTAGAGATGATCAGCAATCTTTTTAAAGCCACTTTGAATGAAGATTAAAGATGATAAATGTAAAAATAATATTAATTCATGATTTTCAATCATAATGATTTATGTTTTTATTCGTGGCTTTTACCCAAACATATTTTTTAATGCAACCAGTAGAAAATTTACTTTGTAAACGATAAATCAATTTGTTTAAAAATATCTATCTTTATCCTGAAAAATGCCGGGCCAATTTTGAAGAATATGTTTAAACCCAATATCATAAAATGAACTGACAAAAGCAAATTAACTACTAAACTATTGATTATGAGAAAACTGTTACTATTTATTTCGGCTCTGTTTCTCATTCATATGAGTTACGGGCAATTGACGGGAATCAAATCGATCCCCGGCGATTATGCGACGATTGAAGCGGCCATCACTGCACTTAACGCGCAGGGTGTAGGAGCCGGAGGAGTGACCTTTAATGTTGCTGCCGGCCATACAGAAACCTTTACCACCGTGACCGCCGGTTTGGTTACCGCCAGCGGAACAGCGGGCAACCAGATCATTTTTCAGAAAAGCGGGGCAGGCGCTAATCCGCTGATTACAGCCGCCACTCCCGGAACCGGAACGATGGATTACATCATCTGTCTTTCAGGTGCTGATTACGTTACGTTCGATGGTATCAACGTCCAGGAAAATGCCGCCAATACCACCTCAACCATGCAGATGGAATGGGCGTATGCAGTATTAAAAGCGTCTGTGGATAACGGTTCACAAAATAATACGATAAAGAATTGTGCGATAAGCCTGAATTCAGACAATACTGCAAGTTATGCAGTCTATTCAAACAATCACACACCTACCAGCACTACACAGCTAGTTATTGCTGATTTGGCCGGAACCAACTCCTACAATAAATTTTTCGGCCTGAACGTATCCAATACCTATCATGGTTTTTATCTCTATGGCAGGGCGGATGCCACACCGTTTACTTATTATGACCAGGGCAACGAACTGGGTTTCGGGGGCGCCAATACAGTCAACGGACTGGGCAAAGCGAGCGGCACAACTACCACATATGGCCTTTATTGTTATTATCAGAACAATATCAAAATTGCGAACAATACCTTTACCGGTACATGTAGCAATACAACAGGCGGGCTTTATCTCATGTACCTCCTGACTTCCACGAACTCGAATGTGGATGTTTTTGGTAACACGGTCAGTATGACCTATCTCGGTACGGGTGCGTTTTATGGAATGTACGCTTCCGGGTTCGGGTCATCAGGTACAACCAATACGGTTAATTTTTATAATAACAGCATTATAAACAATACTGTTCCGAATTATACTTCGGGAACCGTATATTGTATTTACATTTCCACAGGGGGAGTCAACGCCAATTTCTATGGCAATAATGTATCCGGAAATACTTTTGGAGGAGGAGCTTCGGCAACTGCAACCGGCACCATCTACTATACCTATTTTGCCAGTTCGCCTACCACAGCAGGGACTACCAATATGTATAACAATACGGTATCCAACAATGCCCGAATTCAATCCGTACTTGGTTCAGGTACAACCTATGTTTTCTATAACGGAGGCTCGGGAAATGTATTCAATGAATACAATAACACCATTAATAATATTACGCTCGCATCAACCGGAACAGCATATGTTTTTTACAACCTGTTCTCCGGCGTAACAAAAAATGTTTATAACAATACTATAAGCAATATTAATAATGCTAATACTACGGTTTATACCATTTACAACGGAAACGGAACCGGGGCCGGTTATTTCTATAATAATAAGATCCAGAACATCACCATGAATTCGGCTTCAGGTACACTTTATGGTGTTTACCAGTCATCGGGTGTCAATCAATTCTATTATAATAATTATATTTCCGAATTGTATGCCCCTGCAGCTACCGGTAATCCGGCCATATACGGGATGTATCTGTCAGGTTCCACGACACTCGGAGCATTCAATAATACGATCTACCTGAATGCATCATCAACGGGTGCGGCGTTTGGTGTTACCGGGATATATGCCAGTACATCTCCTGATGTGACGTTGCGAAACAATATCGTGATCAATAACTCCACCCCGGGTGCAACCGGAAGGGTTGTTGCTTACCAGAGAAGCTCTACTACCCTAACGACTTATAACAATTTATCCAATAACAACGACTTCTATGCCGGAACGCCCTCATCCAACCGGTTAATTTACTATGACGGCACCAACTCCGACCAGACGCTTGATGCTTTCAAATCAAGGGTTTCGCCGAGAGATGCCTCATCTATTACGGAGGTTCCGCCATTTGTCAATGTCGTTTCGATGCCTTACAACCTGCATATACAAACGACGATTCCTACACAATGCGAAAGCGGCGGAGCCACGGTTTCGGCCCCTGTAAATATCATTGATGACTACGACGGAAATCCCCGTTATCCGAATGCAGGATATCCTGACAATGCGAATTCACCGGCAGCGGCCCCTGATATCGGCGCTGATGAATTTGGCGGATTAGCGCTTGATATAACCCCGCCAAATATCCTTTTCACACCCTTTGTAAATACCTCTGTAACTGGTAACAGGACTTTAAATACAACCATCACCGACCCGAGTGGTGTTCCCACAGCCGGTATAGGATTACCCGTCCTTTACTGGAAGATCAACAGCGGTTCCTATACCCCGGTAACGGCAACTTATCTTGGCCCGAACCAGTACTCGTTTACATTTGGTGCCGGCGCTGTATTGAATGATGTTGTATCATACTATATTGTAGCACAGGATAATGTGTCGCCCACACCCAATGTAGGTGCCAATCCATCCGGTGGCGCGAGTGGATTCAGCTTTAATCCCCCGGCTTGCAGCACTCCTCCGACTACTCCTTATTCATATATTATTGTCGGTGCATTGTGTGGAAATTATACGGTAGGTGCCGGGCAGGATTATGCGACCCTGACTGCTGCCATTGCCGATATTAATCTCAAAGAAGTGACCTGTCCGGTTACCTTTACCCTGACCGATGCATCTTATTCCTCAGGAGAGACATTCCCCCTGACCATCAATACCATTGCCGGTTCGAGTCCCGTGAATACGGTTACGATCAAACCTGCAAGCGGCGTATTCCCCGTGATCAGCGGAAGCTCCTCAACTGCTTTAATCAAGTTGAACGGAACTCAAAATCTGATCATTGACGGTTCTAACAGCGGTGGAACATCAAGGGATATGACGCTGAACAATACCGTAGCCAGTGGTACGACGGCCGTTGTGTGGATTGGCAGCCTGGGTGCCGGAATGGGTGCTTCCAACAATGTCGTTAAAAACTGTGTGATCGCCAATGGCTATAATGGTTCAACTTCCTATGGCATTTTTATTGGCGCAGCATCCGGAATAGGAACAACAGGCCCCGATAACCATAATGTGACCATCATGAATAATGCGATTTCGAAAGCGTATTATGGGATTTACGCCGGTGGTGTCACAACAGGCTTGTTCAATAATCTGACCATTGCTGACAATATCCTTGGCGCAGCTGTTTCGACCGATTACATCGGATATTACGCCATTTACCTGAACGGTGCCAATGCCCCGCTGGTAAAAGGAAATGAAATCTATAACATGATCACTTCATCTTCGACCAGCCAGACCGGGATCTGGCTCAACGGAGATATTCCGAATGCTGTGATTGACGGTAATAAGATCCATGATTTGCAGAATAACAACACGGGAGGATGGGGCGCATTCGGCATCAATGTTAATGCCGCGACCGTTACCGGGGCCCTCATTCAAAATAACGTGATCTATAATATCAATACGATCAATTATTCAGCCTCTTCAACCACCTATAATCCATTCGGTATCCGCCTGGTAGCAGGAGCAAACCATAAAATTTACCATAATACGGTACATTTGACCGGAACGCAGTTCAATTCAGGGACAGCCGGTTCTTTGTCAGCTTGTTTGTTACTGACAGCTTCCAGCGTGACAGGTCTTGATGTAAGGGATAATATTTTCACGAACAACCTGGAAGGATTGGCCGGATCAGCATCATACTGCGTGTATGCTCCTACCGGAACGACCTTTGGCACCATCAATTACAATGATTATTATGCTTACGGCACGTACGGTGTTTTAGGTTTCCTGGGAACGGCCCAGACAACGCTTCAGGCCTGGCAGGTCGCTACCGGGCAGGATGCGAACTCTGTATCTGTCATTCCGAATTATGTATCTTCCACCGATTTTCATCCTACCAATACAGCAATCGATAATCTCGGATTTTACCTGTCGTCTGTGCCAAAGGATTTTGATGGAATGGCACGCACCAATCCTCCGGATATGGGAGCCTATGAATTCGGAACCAATCCGTTCGTAACGACTGTGGCTGCCACCAATGTCGATTGCGATGGGGCGACACTGAATGGCGTAATTAATCCGAATGGATTGATTGTGAATACCTATTTCGATTATGGCTCGGATAACACCTATGGCAACAGTGTTGCCGGTGTCCCTGCAACTATTTCCGGAACCACAGATGTGGCCGTAAGTGCGGCGTTATCACTTCCTGCCGGATCTACCTACCATTTCAGGATCAGGGGTGTTACCTCCCTCGGCGTTCACGTTTACGGAGAGGATATGATGTTTACCACCTCAGTTTCCGGACCTCCGGTGGCTGTTACATTGCCAGCTACTGATATCGGTTCAAACTACGCTACACTGAACGGAACAGTCAACGCACTTTGTGCTACGACTACCGTAACCTTTGAATATGGTCCGACTGCTGCTTATGGCTTCACGGCTACCGCTGCTCAAAGCCCGGTTATTGGAGGAAGTAATGTTGCTGTCAGTGCATATTTATCAGGACTGACCGTTGGGCAAATGTATCATTTCAGAGTCAAGGCCGAAAGTGTCAATGGAACTACTTATGGTGGTGATCTAACCTTCACGACAGGCGCTAATCCGCCTACTGTTACTACCACAGCTGCAACTAATATAGAAACCAATACGGCTACATTGAATGGAATTGTTAATGCCAACGGCCAGGATGCAAACGTGTGGTTTGAATATGGTACTACTGTTGCGTATGGCACTCCAGTAACAGCTATTCCGGCAATTGTTTCCGGAAATAATCCTGCAGCTGTTCAAGCCGACATATCTGGACTGATTGCAAATACTCAGTACCATTTCCGTTGTGTAGCCCAGAATATTGGAGGAACAACTTATGGCAATGACATGGTGTTCAATACAGTATGTCCTTTACCGGGACCTGCAGGTGCAATAGATGGACCTGCATCAGTTTGTGAATCAATTGGTGGATATGTGTATTCCATTGATCCGGTTGATTATGCCACCGGGTATACCTGGACTGTACCAGCCGGTGCTTCAATTACCGATGGTCAGAATACGACATCTATCACTGTTAGTTTTGCCATGGGCGCCCCAGGAGGCAATATCATTGTTGTACCGACAAACATATGTGGTAATGGCCCGGGAAGCAATCTATTCATTACTGTACGTCCATTACCTGTTCCCGTTATTATTGGTGAGAACGAGGCTTGTATTACTCATCAGTATACTTATTTTACAACAAGTGACATGTCTGACTATGTCTGGACTGTATCTGCAGGTGGTCAAATAATGTCAGGGGCAGGAACTAATAGTATTGTCGTAAAGTGGAATAGTCTGGGTAGCCAGTTTGTTTCAGTTAGCTATACAAACACTTATGGATGCCCGACAGCAAATCCCACTGTTTTCAATGTATCGGTTGGTGCACTTGCAACCCCCAGCATTGCCGGAAGCAACAAGGTCTGCGTGAATTCGGGGCTGCATGTTTATACGACACAGCAGGGATTCTCCGGTTACCAGTGGACGGTAACAACGGGAGGAACCATTGTCAGCGGACAGGGTACCTACCAGATAGAGGTCAACTGGACTGGTGGCGGCAATAAAACTGTCTCTGTCAATTACGCCACTTCCTTTGGATGTTATGCCGCTGATCCGGCTACTTTCGCTGTAACGGTCATGCCGGTTCCGGCAGTACCGGGTCAGATCACCGGAACCCATGGACTGTGTGCAGGTGCAACCGGCATCAGCTATTCCGTCGCTGCCGTACCCGATGCACTGGGCTATGTATGGGAACTGCCTTATGGCGCTACTATCGTCGGCGGTGAAAATACCAACAATATCCTGGTAGATTTCGCCCCGGATGCCGCTTCCGGAAATATCCGCGTGGCTGCCGAGAATTATTGCGGCGTCAGCGGATGGTCACAACCCTATGCTGTCACGGTCAACCCGATTCCGGAAACACCGGAAGCTACTGTCGATGAGTTCTATATGCTCCATAGCAGCGCTGCCGAAGGCAACCAGTGGTATTTTGAAGGAGAAATGATCGATGGCGCTACGGAACAGGATTACCAGGCTACCGAAGAAGGGATCTATTATACGATCGTTACCCTCGAAGGATGCGTCTCTGATCCGTCCAACGAAGTAGATGTGATCTTTGTCGGTATGGATGAAATGAACGGAACCGGATTCTCGATCTTCCCGATCCCCAACGACGGTAAGTTCGTTGCCAATATTGCCATTAACGGCGAGGATGTGTTCTCCGTTAAAGTATACAGCGACCTCGGGGTCAAAGTATATGAGCGGAATAACATCCGGGTGAATGGTAAGGCACAAATCCCTGTCGACCTGAACAATCCCGGTAAGGGAGTTTATACGGTTGTGCTCCAGGGTGATAACCAGACCTTTACCAGAAAGATGCTGGTCACCCGGTAATGAATTGATTTAGGATCATCATCTGATCCGGAAATTGAAAGAGGCTGCTTGTTCATCAGGCAGCCTCTTTTTTGTGGGTCTTCCGACGACTAAAGCCGTCGGTTAATGATTAGAGTCTTAAGAACTAAGGTTTTGGTGCAAGCTTTACTGTTTTGATCCGTAGCCGGGTCGGGGAGGCCAGTTGGCCAATATCGGGACGATCCTGGGTGTCGCTGCCTGCCTGGCCGCCTGCACCGGGAGGCGGTCCTCCTCCGGGCATCCCACCGCCGTACATGCCTCCGCCATGCATTCCGCCACCTCCCGGCTGACCACCTCCGGCTGGCATCGCTCCGGTCACATCCATGTACCCGGTTTCAAAAGCAATACTGACAGGATGATCGGCTGCACCGGCAATGGATAATCCCATCCGGTCGAGGGCAAGGATTAAACTGACGGAGAGTTTTCCCCCTTCCATCATTTCAAACCGGCCATTGAAATTTTCATCCATACGGGGATCAATTTCCAGGCTCTCATTCTTTTCTGCAAAACCCTGAAGGATCATTAAACCGTTTTTAGCCGCCATCATGGCCATACGGGCTTCTTTACGGTCGCCACGCCCCGGATCGGCCGCAGGCGCAGGCAGTTTGACTGAACTAACCGGAAATTCGATGGCATATCTTTTCTTGCCCTTCGCTTCAGGGTCGATCCAGGTGGTCAGGCCAAAACGCATGATCTTTTGGATGGCTGCTTTATCGGTTGCCACCAGCGTGATATATAACCTTGAATCATCATTTGAAACGAGAAAGAGCATCCCGCTCTTTTCATTATACTGCATCAGGTTTAACAGATCGGCCTCATTATCTTTCACGACACCCGGATACCATTTCGATTCGTAGTAAGCTACCTTCTGCGCGTTCACGCTGAGGGCCAGGCAAAACAGAACCGCAGCCAGTATAAGAATGTTTTTTTTCATCATATTCTTTTTTTAGAAATAAGAATTCATATTGATCACATCGTAGTCACCGTCGAAACTGTCGGCAGATCTTTTGCGGTTGTAATTGTTGAATTTATAACTCAGGGCGATATTGAAAACAGGCGCTTTACGCCAGTTTTCGCCGGTTATATAATAGTTTTCGCCTTCACTGGTCTCTTTCATGTGCCTTGAGTCAAATATATCCCTGATGTTAAGTGTGATCGACAGGTTATTATTAAGCAGATCCTGGCGCGCAGAGAAACCGGTATAAAAGGTCCCTTTCCGGGTGCCGTCGACAGTTATGGAAGGGCTGTCATAGTTGCCGTTAAGCCTGATTTTAGTCCCTGTTTTCAGATTGGCGGCCAGTTCAAGGCTGGCCATCCAGTTGGTGCTCCTGCGGGTCTCTATTTCACCGTTTTCCGTTTGATTCAAAGCATAGTCGTAAAGAGAAGCTATCGGATTGATGGTCAGCCAGGTATTGGCTTTGATATTGCCGGAGGCTTCAATACCCAAAGATCTGTCATTATTGATATTTTCCATCGTTATCATCATCACCCCTTCATCATTTAATTTCTGAACCCTGGTCATCTTATTGTCGGTCAGCCTGTAATAGGTTTCAATTGTAAGAAATGAGTACCCGAAATATTTCTGGTAATTCAGCTCCATGTTGTGTGAAAATTCAGGCTCAAGCTGCGGATTGCCGGCAAAACTGCTGAATGCGTCTGAAAACATCGTATAAGGGTTCAGCATATGCCCCCTGGGCCGCTGGACCCGTTTACTGTAAGAAAGCTGCATCTGCTGGTTATAAGGCAGTTTATAGGTCAGATAGAGGCTTGGGTAAAGATCAAATTTCTCGTAAGGGTAATCGCCACCGCCCGTGACCTGGTGCAGGTTCCGGTCGGTGTATTCAGCCCTCAGGCCCGCTTTGATGCCAAGTTTTTTAATTTCAGTGGCATACGTCCCATACAGAGCGTAAATATCATGAGAGAAATCGTACTGATTGCTTTGACCTAAATCCAAGATCCAGCTAGTGTAAAGCGTATCGAAATTTAAATATTCATAATCTTCTTCCGTGCGGTCTATCCGGAGCTGAAAACCGGCTTCCAGTTTACTCTTATCATTAAAATTATGTTCAAAATCAATATCCCCTCTGAATTCTTTCTCGCTTTCGGTTGTTTTCTGCCTGTAATTGTAAAGATAAGCGCCTGTTTCACTCCAGGTTGAATCCGAATAATACTGCTGTGTAATCTGTTCCCCGGAATCATCACCCTGGTCAAACGTGAACTGTGTAGTCAGTTCGGTCCCTTTCTCATTGAATTTATGGATATCCCTGAGAGTGAACTGGAAAGAGGGGTGATCGGATTCATCGAGGGCATCGGTAAAATAGTATTCGCGATCGGTTGCAGTAGAACTCCAGTTTTCATTTCTGGTATCCCCGCCCCTCGACATGCTGAAGAAGCGGTAACTTCCTTCCGCAGTAATCGTGTTCTTGTCAGTAATACTGTAATCGACACCTCCCTTAACGCTGATGCTTTGCCTTTTCATCAGGTTTTCGGCATTACTTTGCAGGAATTCCGTTGTATCTCCTATATATGATTCTCTGTAGCTTTCCCGGAACATGGGCATTTCACGGCTTCCAAAATCAGCGCCCAATGAATAGCTGGCTTTCCTGGTCCGGTAGTTCAACAACAAACTGCCTGAATAGTCGGGGCTGGTGCCGGCACTGAGATTGATGATCCCCGAAAGCCCTTTCAGGCTGTTCTTTTTGGTGATGACATTAATGATACCCGCCGTACCATCCGGGTCATATTTTGCGGATGGGTTGGTAATAATTTCGATTTTTTCGATGGTCGATGCCGGAATCTGGTTGAGGGCGTCGCTTCCTGTCAGGATACTCGGTTTTCCATCGATAAGGACAGTAAATGATGTACTTCCGCGCAGGGCTACGTTTCCCTCAAGGTCAGTAGAAACCGAGGGAATCCTTTCGAGGACATCAACCGCCGTTCCTCCCTGGGCCTGCAGTTGCTGGTCGACATTCACCACTTTGCGGTCGATCTTATATTCTACCAGTGGCTTATCCGCCACGATTTCCACCTCATCCAGGTCGGTCACGTCCGCTTTCAGCATAACCGTTCCGATATCTATCACCGTTCTTTTATCTTCAATTTTTATCCCCTGTACAAATATCTTCCGGAAACCCATAAACCGGATGATCAGGTTATATTCGCCAAAATCAATTTTTTTAAACTCAAACAAGCCTTCCGAATTCGTGATCACTCCGTCGACCATCATTGAGTCTTTAGATGTATAAAGGGTAACAGTAGCATATTCAACGGGTGTATTGGATAAGCTTTCGATGACTTTACCTTTGATTACTCCGGGGGCAGCCTCATTGGAAGCGTATAAAGCGCTGAATAACAGAAAGAAATATAAAATTAATCCGATCTTCTTCATCTCAACAAATTTTCCGCAAAGAAAAACACAGTTGATGAAGTAAAAAAATAAAATCGATGAACATGGGCAATTCTGAGGTAAATAATAAAAAAACCGACGGGTAAATCCATCGGTTTATTATTTGTCATTCAACGGGAGGAATCCGTCGGATGCTGAATTCAGGCAATTAGATGATTTTTCTGAAGCGGACCACGGCAAAGATCAGGATCAGGCCGATGCCGATGAATAAAGCCCAGTCTGAAACCGGTGTTGCAACCGGTCCGGGTGTGATGCTGCCAAAAGTAACATCATCGAAACCGCATTGGTTAGCGGCGCCGGTGAATGCAACCGATTTGGCAGTTCCGGCAAATGAAATACCGACCGCATCCCAATGACAGAAGGTTCCGTTCGGGTCGCCGGTACAATTCAAAGTATAATTAGGCGGGAAATTTTCCTGTGCCAGCAGATTGCCAGTGCCATCCACGTTATCATAAACATATACGGTAATGCTGCCAGAGCTGGTATAGTAGAAAGAGAATCCGGTGGTGAATCCGGCCGGTACATTCATGGTAGTAGCTGCTCCATCCAGGAAAAACATGCAGGAATTCGGGGAAGGTTCATTGGCAAAGTTACCGCTTCCACCTGCATCGCCGTCGATAATTCCTAGTGTATTGCCACCAAAATAGATTCCGTAATTCGGGCCGGCGCCACCATTGTAAAAGTTACCAATCGGAAGCTGGTCCCCGACACCTTCAAAGTCAAGCACAATGACTTCGCGGCTGCCGTTTTGCTGGCTGGCTTCGCCCCACGCCCGGATTTGTTCTTCCGTAACCGTTACTTTAGCATCAGGCAGACAAAAGGTTGGCGCCTGGGCTTTGGCAAAAGTCATAAAGGCCAATGCCACAATAAGGAGTGAATACTTTTTCATTTTTATAGATATTAAGTTAATAAATGACCTTCTGCTAACAAAAGTAACGTTATCAGTTCGTGAATGCAAGTTTTTGATGTCCGGATAAACTTCATTCGTACATAATTTATTAAAAAAAGATACATTTGATTTTAAATTTTCTGGACAGATGGTTCTGAATTATATCTGGATCGGATTTTTCATTGTCGCATTCCTGATAGGCATCATCAGGCTCATATTTTTTGCCGATACGGAGATATTCCCGGCATTGATGAACAGCACGTTCGACATGGCCAAAACCGGATTCGAGATTTCGCTGTATCTCACCGGTGCCATGACGCTCTGGATGGGCCTGATGCGTGTCGGGGAAAAGGGAGGGATTGTGAATTACATGTCGCGTGCGGTCGGGCCCCTGTTCAGGAAGCTTTTCCCTGAAATACCCAAAGGACATCCCGCGACGGGCTCCATCATGATGAACCTGGCGGCGAATATGCTGGGGCTTGACAACGCCGCCACACCGCTCGGGCTTAAGGCCATGACGGAACTTCAGGAGATCAACAAAGACAAAGAGACGGCGTCGAATGCCATGATCATGTTCCTGGTGCTCAATGCTTCCGGTCTGACCATTATTCCGGTCAGCATCATGGTTTACCGGGCACAGATGGGAGCCGCCAATCCTTCCGACGTATTTCTCCCGATTTTGCTTGCTACATTCTTTTCCACACTGACCGGAATCATCACCGTTTCTCTGTTTCAAAAGATCAACGTGTTCAACCGGGTTGTCCTGGCTTATCTCGGGGGATTTACCCTTCTGGTTTCGGGTGTGATCTGGTATTTTTCCACCATCAGCCAGGAACAGATCAATACTATTTCATCTTTAGCCGGGAACCTTATCCTGTTTCTGATCATTATCGCGTTCATAACGCTTGCATTCATCAAACGGATCAATGTTTACGAAGCATTTATCGATGGAGCGAAGGATGGTTTTTCGGTTGCCGTGAAGATCATACCTTACCTTGTGGCCATCCTGGTGGCTGTCGGGGTGTTCAGAACCTCCGGTGCGATGGACTACCTGGTTGGCGGGATCAAAGATATTGTGGCATTCCTGGGCGCCGACACCGGCTTTGTGGATGCACTTCCCACAGCTTTTATGAAGCCGCTTAGCGGTTCCGGAGCCCGGGGGATGATGGTAGAAACCATGAAGCAGTTCGGCGCCGATTCGTTTGCGGGCCGCCTCTCCTGTATTTTCCAGGGCGCTGCAGATACAACCTTTTATATTGTCGCCGTTTACTTCGGCTCCGTCAGTATCCGCAAGACGCGTTATGCAATAACGGCCGGGCTCATCGCCGACCTGGCGGGTGTGATTGCCGCGATCTTTGTGGCTTACCTGTTCTTCTCCCAGCAGGCCTGACAGATATCAGGCCCTTCGGGATTTGGTTGATATAGCCACCGCCAGGGTAAGGGTAACAGCGAAGAATAGAAAGAGTGCGCCGGCATTTCCTGCGACCTCCCTGATCCCGCCGCCGCGCAGGAGTATCTGGTAGAATCCGTCGAGGCTCCAGTTGAGCGGGGAGACCTGGCTGGCAGCCTGCATAAGGTTGGGCATCATGAATACCGGTACCCAGATCCCGCCGATGGCGGCAAGGATGATCACCGATACCATTCCGAAGACGGCTGCCTGGTCGTGTGTCCGGGCAATAGTACCGACCAGAACACTGTAGCCGGTAGCTGCCAGGGTTGTTGTCAAAGCCATCAGGATGAGGGCGGTTTTTTCAGGCCCCAGGATGAGCGGGGGTAGATTGAAAAGGGGCAGCAACTCTTTTCCCAGGATGAGCATCAGGGCGAATTGTGACATGCCGACGATCGTATAGATGAAGACCTTGGCGCCGAGCGACTGAAACTGGTTGCCGGGCATGGTCATAAGCCGCATGGCCAGTCCGCTCTCGCGTTCCTTTATCAGGTTGCCGGTCAGGGGGATGATGATGAAAAACATGGCAAAGATGGTCCAGGCAGGGACATTATGCTGGACTGAGTTAGGGATGATCTCGGTGTGGGTATCGGTGGCATAAATCTCTTCATAACTGATGCTGCTTCCGGCGCCGGTCATAGGGGCAGGCGGTTCGGGCAGGTATTGCGCCATTTCATCGGAGAGGGCCTTGAACATGATCCCGGCCTCTATTTTCGAGGTGAAATTTTCCAACGCATTCCTGACGGTCAGCCGGAATGAGTTTTTCATGGCCGGATCATAGTAAATAAGGATGCGGGCCTGCCCTGATGAATCGGAAGGAGGTGCCTCGATCCCAAGGATGGTCTGCTGAACCATTTGCTGTCCGCGCAACCTGATAGCATCGGTCGAGCCGGACGGAATCCTGATCCCGATCTGGTAGTTACCGGCAGCGACCTGGCTGAGTATCTCTTTTTCAGTCAGGATCTTCCCATCGACCTCGGTCACCACCTCGAAATAATCGGCTTCCAGAAGACCTGTTTTTACATGAGATCCAAGGGAGTCGAGGTCTTCATCAAGAAACAGCAGGGTGATCTTCGTCTCGTCGAGCTTCCGGAAAGAAGCATCCTGGATCAGTGTCATGACCAGCACCAGGACAGCCGGCATGAGGAAGATCAGGCCAAGGCCGGCCCAGTCGCGCACCAGAACGAGAAATTCCTTTTTTATAGTAGCCCAGAATCTTTTCATCAGTAATCCCTCAGTTTTCGTCCGGTCAGTTGAAGGAAAATGCTTTCAAGGTTAGTAAACCCGGGCTGGCTTCCGACCATTGATGCCGGACGGCCCTGGGTAATGATCTTGCCCCTGTCGATAATAGCAATGGAACTGCACAATAATTCGGCTTCTTCCATATAGTGTGAGGTGTATATGATCGTTGTCCCGTCTTCATTCAGTTTCTTGAGATATTCAATAATGACGGTCCTGGACTGGACGTCGATCCCAACTGTGGGTTCATCGAGGAAGAGAATCCGGGGCTGATGAAGAATTCCGGCGATGAGATTCACCCGTCGTTTCATTCCGCCCGAATATTTCCCGACCATGCGTCCGCCGAATTTGGTCAGACCAAAAACATGGAGGCATTCATCCACCCGGTCGGCCAGGTTCTTCCCCGAAAGCCCGTACATGCTTCCGATGAATTTGAGGTTTTCCCGGGCTGTCAGTGAAGGGTAGAGGGCGATATCCTGCGGAACTACGCCGATAATATGTTTTATCGCATCATGTTCGCGGATGGAGTCTTTTCCAAGAATTCTGATATTGCCGCCTGACGGTTGCAGGATTCCGCAAAGGATGTTGATGGTCGTGGTTTTGCCGGCGCCGTTCGGACCGAGCAGACCGAAGATTTCCCCTTCGGGCACGGTCAGGCTGATCCCGTCAAGGGCCGGTTCATCCGCTCCCCGGTAGGTCTTGGCCAGATGGTTTATCTCTATGGCTGGCGTTGGGATCATCACGACAATTTGATATGGCGCAATTTAAGGAAAATCTTTTCTTCCCTGCCGGCAATGTCGAGCAGGACGTCGGCGGCTGCCTGGTAATTCTCTTCCTGCCCGGCGCGGCTTTTGAAGATTCTGCCGGCAATGATGGCGAATTCGCGCCACCGGTCGCCGGCTTGTGTCATTTCATCCGATATTTCATTCAGCCAGGGCTGGTTCAGTTCACGGGCAGCTTCCTGGAGGAATGCAGCATAAATAAACCGGAATCCGGCGCCTCCTGTACCGATCTCTTCCAGCATCCTGACTACCTGGCCCATATAGAGCGAGGCTTTCCTTTCTCCCAGTTTCTTTGGCCATTTCCGCATTTGCTTTGCCATGTAACGGATCCCTTTAACGCCGAAAAGGGGGATCGGAATCTCGAGCATATCTTTGCAGACCTGTTTAATACCTTCAATAATTGCATTTTTCAGGTCAAAAGTTTCGGAAATCTCTTTAATAAAGTACATACGGCCTTTGGGCGGCTGGGTACCCTGGGCAAATCTGACCCTTTCGAGATCGTGGTAGCTGATCCGCTCGATTCCGGGCATGATCGGGTCACTGACCAGATATTCGCCGTTTTCACGGCCAATGACAACGATATTATGGGCGTTAAAATGGAACCGGTAAGCAGGAGGGAAGTAGGTCAGATGGTAAACCCCGACGAGGCATCCGGTCGGAATGCCTTTGGCCAGGTTCTCATCCAGCATTTTCATCGCTTCTTTCCTGTCTCTGAATTTATAGCGCTGAATTTCAATACCGAGCCTTCGGGTATTGCGATTAAAGATGGTTCCCGGCCACGGTCTGAAAGAAACTACGGGGATGCCATTGAGTTTTAAAAACGGCATATAGGAGAAAAACAGGCCTGAACCGATGCCGAACACCATCGGTTCGCTGAGACGGATGTTGTAATGGTTCAGCAGATTGGAAGTGGCTCCGTTTTCGCAATGTGCAGCCGGTTTATGCTGAAAGTCGATGAGTAATTTATCCTGGCTCATGTTTATCCTCCTGTATAGTCCGGATGTCCATCAGTTGTTCCCTGCTGATCCCGAATGTATCCGCGTAACGGTCAAGGATCGAATTATCCAGCCTGTTAAAATATTTGGGTTTAAGATGCCGCCTGACTTTCCATTTCGGAAGCTCCGTATAATCGGCAAGCAACCGGGCATCCATAATGTTTTTTTCCATGAAATAAGCGATTGGGCTAAGATTGCCTGCCAATACCTGTTGCCTGACCGCTTCAACTTTTTCATGGATAACATCCCATGCCTGCAGCAAAGCATCGGTCTTGGGCTGAAAGCCTGTTGTCGGGACAACGACATAATGTCCATCGTCGTCCAGCGCATAGCAGATGTCTTCGAACAAACCGTCCGACAGACCTTCATCCTGGGGAACCTCTTTCTTCTTCATGGTTAAGTTTGTTCTTCCGATAAAAAAATCTGCAGGTTGCTTTCGGCAGCGAGTTTGCCCTCTGCCTCCACTTTTGCCCTGATCACAGTTGCCTGTAAAACTTCATGTTCCACGAAAACCGTAGTAAAAATAGTATCACCTGATCCAGGTTGAAAATAAAGTTTAAAATTCTTTATACTCCCGATAACACCGACAGGTATACTTTTGTTTGCGCTCTCCGGCTGGTTTTTCATCAGGTAGCCCGTTCTGGCAGCGGCCGTTTGAGCCATGGCTTCGAGCAACCCGGAAGGGGAAAGTCCGGAGTTTCCTAAAAAAATGTTTTCATCACGGATAAAAAGTCTGGAGACCGCTTCCATTTCATTGCACACAACCAGTTCGTCCACCATAACCATTGGTGGGCGCTGGGGCAGTAATTCCATAATCTTTTCTTTCGGAACCAGCATCAGGGCGGCTCATTTTCAAAGTGGGGGCAAAGATAATAAAAGAAGTCAAACGACAGTTACCAGGCTGTAAACATAAGAGAACCGGGCACTTTCGGGAACGCCGAGAAGCAGTTTCTGCCCTTTTTTCAGGATACCGGAATGGAAGATCTCTTCGAGCATGAAATAGATGGAAGCGGCGCCGACATTGCCCAGCCTGACCAGGTTTGTGAACCATTTTTCCTGCGGGATATGAACTCCTTTTTCTATACTGTCGGCATCGATACGATAACGAAAATACTCGGATGAGATATGCGGCAGAAAATAATCGATTTGGTTGAGGTCGAGGTTTCTTCTTTTCACGATATCTGCCAGGAACATATTGCAGGTCTGGTAAATGTTTTCGCCAAGCAATTTCACATCCTGGTGGAGGGAAAAGAGGGATTTGTTCAGGATGTCCTGTGAATCGAACTCTTTCCAGCCTTTTACGTTTCCGTCAGGCATTTTTTCGCCGCCGCTGTACATGCAGGTTTCCAGCCGGCCGGCAAAGGATGCCGACTCAATCCAGTCGATCCTGAGCGACAGGCCATCCGGATTGGGACTGTTCTGTAACAACGCGGCGCCGGCGCCGTCGCTCAGCATCCAGCGGAGGAACTCTTTTTCGAAGGCCAGGATAGGATTCTGATCAAGCAGGTGGAGATTTTCGGTCTCTTTCTCAAATTTGTCTGCCTGCATCATGATCGAGAAAAGTTCGGAGCCGGAACAAACAGCATTGTTCTTTTCGCCTGCTTTAACGGCCAGGTAGGCATACTTCATGGCGTGCATCCCGGTGGCACAGGAGCCGGAGGGGGAGATGATCTCCAGCGGTTTACCGCCCAGTTCCCCGTGCACCATTGAAGCGTGCGAAGGGAGCGTTTGATCGGGAGATGTGGTGCCGCAGGCCAGAAGCTCTATATCTTCAATAGTAAAATCTTTATCAAAAAGCTGACGGATGGCTTCTGCGGTAAGTTGTGCATTGTTGTGGGTCAGTTTGCCATTTTCATTAAGCGCATAGTAGCGCTGGGTGATCTGGTTGTTTCTCAGGATGATCCGTTTTGCTTTCGACGGTTTCCCGTCGATCATTCCCAGGAAATCTTCCATCCGGTCGTTATCCACAGGTTTATTGGGCAGGAATTTGGAGAGTCGGGTGATGTAAACCTCATTGATCATATACAAGCCGCATCAAAGTATTTTGAGTGGGCAAAGTTAAAATTTTCCGGGAGATTTTGAATAGTGAGACTCCATCTCGATTTTTGAGATGGAGTCTCCAATGAAACGAGACGCCATCTGGCCAATTGAGATGGAGTCTCATGGAATTCGAGATGCCATCTCACCTGGAAAATCGGTCAACAATCTTTCTGGCAGCGCCGGGATTCAAAAAAAACAGGAAGCGGTTTACGGCGGCAACGATGGGCGAGACCAGGTAAATAACCGCAAAAAGGTAGTATTGGAATGCTTTCAGCCTCCCTTCGCGGGCCGGATCGTTGTAGCCGCCTTTGGCCAGAACCAGCTTCGACCAGATCCCGAAGATCCGTTTGCCGGTCTTTTCAATCTTGTACAACACCGGATTAACCTTTACCGCACCTTGCCGGACAAGATCCTCCTGCAATTCTCCTGTGAAGCTACTTATTAAATAGTGCATAATCAATCTTCCATATTCACTCCCTCTCCTTATCTCCTCATCCGGGACACCTGCAGCGGGAAAACTCTTCCCCATCCAGCGGAACGGCGTTTTTTCCCCTTTCATCATCCACCTGACGATGGTGATCACGCTGGTCAGGTTGCCGGCCGGATCAGCCATCACTATGTTTCCGCAGTATTTCCCGCCGGCCCCGGCAATCATCGCCTTCACCCTCTCCTGCGCCATGATCCACATGTTCCTCACCCCCAGAACAGTGATAACCGGCTTGCCCTTCAGTATCTTAACTGCGGCTTCACTTTTCAGAAAGGAGGTCACCGGAATAGATGGTGAAAGATACCAGACCTGGTAGGCCAGGATCACCAGGTCGTAATCCAGGTCCGGATCGTTGGCCAACGGTTCGAGCTGGCAGGGGATCTCCCTGACCGACTCCGGGAAGACCTGGAAGAAAGGCATTCCGTTCCAGGGGAAAGGATAGGAGGGGACGGGCCTGAGTTCTTCGAAAAAAAGCCGGCAGTCATCCTTCATCGGTTCGGTGACCGAGTCAACGATTTGCCTTAACTGGCCTGTTTGGGTATAGTAAATTATCAGTATTTTCTTCATTTTCTAACCGAAATGGGATTCAAAATTAAATATATCCGCGAAGATTCGTAAAATTCGTGGCATCCGTGTTCTAATAAGAGAACGCGAATAATCACGGATGCGACGAATTTTCACAAATTAATCAATCCAGAAATCGTAGTAATTGAACCACTGCTCAGGGTACTTCTTCAGCATCGTCTCCAGTGCAGAAACATAATCCTGCAGTACCGGTTCGATATCCTCATGCGAAATCCTTTTGCCTGGCCGAATTGCATATTTTTTCGGAGGTGTGGCGTGGAAGTGATAATGTTTCCGGCCGGCTTTCATGGCGAACGCAAAGCTGACCGGGGCATTCATGCGCAACGCCAGGTAAAAAGGGCCTTCGGGGAAACCGGCTTCCTTCCCGAGAAACGTTGCCCTGACGGTTTTCATCCCCGGCATATAGCGGTCGCCATGGATTGCGATCAGTTCGCCGCGGTCGAGCGCCTGGCGGATGGAGATCAGGTGCGAAAGGTCGTCGCCGAGCGGGATGATATTAAAGTTTCTGTCTTTCATGACCGTTTCGAGGTAGTGCTTGATGCGCCGGTGTTCGGCGTCGAGCATCACCAGGTTCATGGTTTTATGGATACGGTCCGATTTCTTTCCCGACATCTCCCAGTTGCCGATGTGTGCGCTGATCATAAACCCGCCGTTTTCCATAGCGGCCAGGTGCACTTCGTCGGCCAGGTCGAAGGTGTACTTGTCCTCCAGGCCGGAGCGGATGGCGACTTTATCGATGAGTATCTGTCCGAAGATATAGTAGTTGCGGAATACGGCGCGACGGGCTTTTGAAGGGGGGTAACGGTGAACATCCCTGAAATAGCGGTAAATGAAGCGGTTTGATTTACGGGAGAAGAGGAAGTAATAAGAAGCCACGAAGAAAAGCAGAAGATAGGCGGGTGACAATCCGAGGTATTTCAGGATAAAGACGAATATCCTGTGGCCCAGAAGGGTGCCGCGGGATTTGCCCTGCCACCCGGCCATGGCTAGTTCTGGTTTTGGATGCGGGAGAAAATGTAATCGTAAAACTGGCCGAGTGTTTTGATGCTGGCCATCTCTTCGCCCTTCAGCTTAAAGCCGTAATTCTTTTCGATGATCACCACAATGTCCACCAAATCGAGGCTATCGATGCCGATTTCTTTCCAGGAAGCTTCCGGTTTGATCAGATGTTCTTCAATTTCGAACTCCTCGACCAGAAAACCGTTGATTTCTCCGATGATTTTACTCTTCTCCATGTCCCGGGTTCTTGATACTCATTTTTTTGGGAGCACAAAGGTAAAGATTTTTTTTTGTTATGGATGAAAAAAGTCGGTGGCAGGCAGTCGGCAGTTATGGGTAATTGATTAAAGTACCGGAAATTTTCTCTCTGTTGAGAATCTGAGTTTGCCACTCTGCTTGAGACTCCATCTGCACATTTGAGATGGCATCTCACAAAATCGAGATGGAGTCTCGTTTTGATGAGATAGCATCTCGAATAGTCCAATTACGCCACCACCACCTTCCCCGTATACCGCCTGCCTTTTTGATCCGTCACTACCACCACATACATCCCCGGCGGATAACCCGACACATCCAAAACAAGCATCCGGTTCACCGGCACCTCTCCTTGTCCCCCCATCTCCTCGTCTCCCCGTCTCCCGGTCTCCACCTCTCTTCCAAACACATCATAAACAGCTATCTCAACTTTCCCTGCAGCTACTATATCCGGCAACGTCAGCGCTACCCAATCTTCCGCCGGATTCGGGTAGATTTTTACCGTAGATTCATATTCTTCCCGGGTGGGCAATTCATCGATGTTGACAAACAGTTCGCAATCCAGGTCCATGGTATCCGATTGGATTTCATAGGGGCAAAGGCTGTCGTACGTCATCGGCTGGGTGTAAAGGGTGTCGTCTTCAAGGTTAGTGTTCATTTTCCATAAACATATATCAAAATAATAGTCAAGTGTATAAAAACCTGTTACGACGATCTTATTATCATGAGTCTTGATGATTTCCGTAGGGCATCTGTTTTCGTGGAGCAATGTTCGTCTATTTAAAATGTTGCCTAAGGTATCGATTTTTAATATATCGCTATATCCATCATCAACATTTAACGAAACACTCCAATTAATACCTGTTAAAAGAGTGGAGTCAGTAAAAAGGCTAATTGGGTCTGCTCCACCTCCGACTAAAGTGTCGCCAAGCAAGTATTTCTGATAAACAGGAATACCGCTGTTATCGAATTTGAAAATGGAAGGTGTCATTGGATACCCGGTTCCTTTAAATCCGCCTGCGCTATAAAAATATCCATCATTGTTTTCACAGACCTGATAAGCCGCACCAATGCCCCCTTCCCAGATTAAATCCCAAATTTGATTTCCGGAAGTATTGGTCTTTATCCAGAACGGTTTCAATCCTGGATGAAAACACTCTCCTGAGACAAGAAAATTCTTATCTTCAGTTAAATAAAGATCTCCGCCTTCTTCATTATTAATCAAAGTATCTTCCTGGGCAAGATAACTAATCCATAATGGTTCTCCTGCTGTATTAAGTTTTATAAGGCAGATCCGTGCGTACAATGAATCACTCCGGTAATACCTGAGCATGCCGATATAACCATCTTCAATCGCAATTATACCTGATGCATCATTGTTACCATTGGAAAGTAAAATTGTGCACCATTCTACCTCACCACACACATTGAGTTTAAAGAAGAACGGATCGAACTGCGGGTCTGACAGGGTAGTGTTGCCACAGGCAACTAATCCCTGATCGGCTGTTTTTGTGCAGGAACCCAGATAATTCTGATAAGCGCCATTCCCGTACTTCTTATTCCAGAGTTCATTGCCATTTATATCTGTTTTGATGATCCAGGCATATTTGAAAGTAGTGTAATTTGCACAAATATCGCCTCCCAGCAAGTATCCGAAATCGTAATCTTCAATGACTCTATTGACATAACAATGAAAATAGCCTCCGTAAACCTTTGGCCAATCTTGTGAGTTAATTTGTAAAAAAAGAAGTGAAAATAAACTCATGCAAAAGATTCTGATAGCGCGTATGTGTATCGACTTTATAAATATCATAATTAGAGCAAATTTATTAGTGTTTAAAAATGAATGGTTTCATACAGGTAGTTAAGCAGGTCAATTCTTGCCCTTACTCAGTTTCTCAGCTTCCAATAACCGGTTATCTAAATATAGTCCGATTATATACAAACCATTTGGAAGATTTTTGAGATCTATAACAATTTGATTTTCGCTTTGCTTTACATTGTATCTTTTTAGCAAATTGCCTTTAATATCAATTATAGTTATAACACCTGAAAGAGCTTCAGCTTCAATATTGTAATAAGCGATCACATAATCCCCTGCAGGATTAGGAAATAACCTGAGGTAATCTGTTTCTATTTCATTTTTTATTTTGCCAGATGCATAAGGCATTGTTTCGGAAGATTTTGTATAAGCCGGTAATTCAACTGTTTCAATATATTTAAGAAATCCACCTTTTACCAGAATCCCTCTTGCATGTGCTGCCAGTTTCACATCACCATTTTCCATCAGATAATAAACATCCTCCACAAAAGATGAGTCTAGATCATTTGCATTCCAATGATTTTCTGCCATTTGATCAAGGATCTCAAAAAAATCGATATACTGTTGATGCGTTAATTCCTGGTCTTCATCTAAATCAAATTGTGCGGGTATATAGTTGAGAATAGCCATGGCATTTGCGGTGTCCTTCTTTTCCCAATAGGCAAATGCGAGGTCGTATTTTGATCTGATGTCATTTTCCGTTTCGAGAAAAGCGATAATTGAATCTACCGGATTGATTACGTTCGTATCAAGCAAGAATTCTCTCATCAGTTCATGTTTTGCTTTAGATCGGATCTGCTGCCAGGATGTTATTTGAGCTTCAAGAATTTCTTTTGCTCCAAAGTAATTTTTCCCTTCCATTATTTGCGCTATCAAATAATCAGGCATGGGTTCGTACCGATTATCCAAAGCTTCAAAGAATTCATCTTTTTTTGCAGACTGAGGATTAGCCTCCATAATATCCCGTATCATAGCATTCGGCAATACATCTTCCTTAAAAATCGCCTGTTTAATCACAGTATCCGAAAGGTAAGGCGAGTCACTTAAAAGTTCCAGCCAGATTTCTTCGCCATCTTCGGGCAAACTGGTCATCACGTCAAAGTTGAGTTCGTCGGTATTTCCACCATCGACCAGGGCGTTCAACTCAATCTTAAGAAGCGAAATATGGTTATCCGCATCAATGATGCATTGACGGGGAGATGAATAATTTTTCAACTCATTCTCTCCACCAATACCGGAAGGACACGCAAGGGGTTTTTGAAAGCCGACATTAATTAAATGCAATTCGATCGTTTCATTCGTATAATTAGTGTCCGTAGGGTAAGTCAAAGGGTAAATCTGTCTTTGATGGTGCAAGTAACATATATCCTCAGCAGAGTTATAATAATTATAGTGGGTTATATTTTCAGGATTTGCTATGGAATCCATTAAGGTAAATGTATTCCCTGCCGGAGCTGTAATAGAAACAGTGTCGTAAGGGACCCCCTGAATTATCTTGATACCTTGAATTCCGGTAGGAGGCCCATCGTCAACAACCACTAAAAAATCATTTATATTTTCATACATGTCATTGCACTTCAGGCAGAGCCCTGAAGTGTCGCGCCCGCGATTCTCCCCGATACATATCATCCCGGCTTCCAGGTGAGAAAATTGATTATCATATATCTCGTTATCTGAAGGTCCCGAATTTTTAATGCCGAAGCCATAAAAAGGACTTTGTCCTCCAGTCATTGGCGGTAAAAATGCATAACACGAATCATCCTCAATATGATAGCCGGTGCATCCTTCTAAAAACAATCCTCCGTTGAATCGGCCGGGCACAATATATTCTTTACATTTGGTTAATTCGAAATCATTGGAAATGACTTCTGCATAATTGATGCCTGAAAGCGATATCCCCACCAGGTTCTCATTAAATTTTATCTCACTAAAGCTGAGTGTTTTGGAAGATAATGCATTCATGGCTTTAACTCCGTACTCCAGGCGTTGAAAGATGCAAGAATCAACATTTATACAAGGCGTAACATTTGTGTCGTTGCAATATTGCTGAAGCATATAATTGGCATCGATAGAATTGATTCCAATTCCCCTGATCGGATAAGGCTGATAGTCAAAACCACTTTCATTCCTGAAAACACAACCAAATAACATCACCCCGAATACATCCTGCATATCTATATGTGATAACGGAACGTGATCAGCGTAAAATGAATCGGTTGTCACAAAATTGCATTTTTTTATTCGGGCTGAATAGGGTATTTCATGGCCTTGCCAGGAATTTACAAAGGAAGCCAATTGAATATCAATTTCGTTATTCAGGAAAGTGGAAAATTCGGCCCTGATTATTCCGCCGTTATATTCATTATTGGTGTCGCCAACAGTGCAATAATTTGCAATTCCTATTTTGGCATTTTCTATCAAAGCCTCATTTTTCACAATTACAACTCCGAAATAACTTTCCATTAGCTGGGATGTGTCCTGGCCATAGATTTCGACGCCATTCCAGAGTTCGGGACAAGCTTTTGTCAGGTGACCACCATCGATTATTAGTTTGCCACCCCGATTTACTATAAAGCGTGTTTCAGGTGCGAATGCCACATAAGCGCTGATAGTTAGGCAAGCTCCCGAATCGATGTTTATTGTATAATTCACCACCGTAGAATCAGTCCAGGTCGTATCGGAACTTATATGATGAACGACTGTATCCATTTCAATGATACACTTACAATTGTAATTGTCGTCATAATATCCAACGAATGGATCATTATCGTTGCAATCTTCCTGGCCAGGACAATTGCAGTTAGCCGGTTTTATTCCAAGGCCCCACCAGCAATAGCCGTCCCCATCCATATCCAGGCAGTTTACTGGTAAAGCAGTATCGTTCCTGTATACAGGCGTTTCTATAGCTGCCACTTTATCAGTTAAAAAAGCATCCACTTTTAGATTGCAAAATCCATTGATACCCCAACCATCATTTAATCCCAGGCTGTTTTTCACTAACCATATTACCGAACTGTCACGGTTGTCAAAATTATATCCGCATAAAACAACCGCATGATTAGAATTTCCGTTTTCGGGTGTATAGCCTACATTAAGTGGGCCTTCTTCGATCAATGCTAACCGGATCTCGTCAAAATCTTCTTCATCGATCAGTTTGTAATTTAAGAAACTTGTCAGGCTTTCCGGTTGAGCACAAATATCGCTACAACTATCATTTACACAATCCATTTCATTATATGGAAAACAATTCTCCGTAACGATCCCAAAATCTCTTATGAATTCTAATGCATCTAATATATAGCCCCCATTGCACCCTTTTTTACAAATTGCCAGTTGGCGTTCTGACAAATCAAGATCTAATGTATCATTTGAATATAAGTTCGCCATTGCTTCGGTTTGTCCTACAGAACTAAATGCCCAGCAGGTACCATAAGGAAATTGATTCTTAACGGATGTAAGCCATCCGGTTCCTAAAGTATCTCCATCATAATATGGAGACAAGGAGTCATTCGCTCCATGCCTCTCCCTCCAATCAAAATGCCGGACGAGGTCAGGATCGACCTTTGGGTAATTCCGGTGGCCGAGAAATTCGAAAATTCCGCCAGCGTAATAGTCGTAACCCAGTAAATTATACCCCTCGCCGAACATGGCTGATTTTGATTCGTAATAAGATGCCACAATGGAATTGTCGCCCGATGTCCAGTTCATGCCAAAATCGGCAACCCGTTGGTTCATCGCCTCTATCTTATCTGCATCCAGCTCCCTTTTCGCTGTATACCGGGCAGTTTCCGCGTTTTCCTTTGCTTCTGTTTCGTACGAAAAGCTTTTCAAATCCAATGTTGCGTCGATTATCTGAATAATTACAGAAGCAGGATTGGCCATATCAAGCGCACACGTTTCATCACAATGATCCTGAACGGTAAAATCGATTTCAGGGCAAATTAACGGGTAAGCCTCCAGGACCATGTACCGAAACCCGTTCTCATCTTCCAGGATCACCCTGACCAGGCTTGTATCACTGTTTAACTCAACATCTCCTTCTATCAGCAGTTCACTGATCAGTTCGATGTTTTCGAAAGGGAAAATTTCAGCATCTGTGGTAAATGTGCTGTCGATTTGAATGGATTGCGCTATTGCAGGAATGGAAAACATACAACTAAGGACCAGAAGGATTAGGATCAGAATTCCGAAGGGGGGGCAAATGTTCTCATAATCAGCGGATTAAAGGGTAATAATGCGGTGTGATGAATTAACGGAATAAAGATATGTTATTCCGGAGGGAAAAGCAAGCAGGTTTAAATAAATTGACTCCACCCACCCCTTGATCCCCTCCCATGCCAATATTTGAGGATCGATCCCGGATTACCGGGGGAGGGGAAAAGGGTGGTAATTCCATCCTTGTGCTACAATATTGGATCACCTACGGTGAAGGTTCCAGATTCCAAATTCCAAATTCCAAATAGCAACCTTATTACTACTTTATAACTACTTTATGGCAACTTTATGACAACTTTATGACGCTCGCGCAGCGAGCTTATGACGCGAACAAAGTGAGTTTATGACGCCCTTTTGACCTCCGACCAATGACTAAAGACCTCTAACAACCAGCGTGCTGTTCGTGCCGCCGAATCCGAAGGCATTGGAAAGGAAAATATTGAAATCCTGGTGGATGGTACGATCGGCGATTTTCAGTTTTGCCGAATATTCATCGGGGTTTTCGAAGTTGATGTTGGGGGCGATAAAGTTGTTCTGCATCATCAGGATGGAATAGATCACTTCGCTGGCGCCGCCCATCCACATTTCATGGCCGGTCATCGATTTGGTGCTGCTGATCCAGGGCCTTGCGTCGCCGAATACGAGATCGATCGCTTCGGCCTCTTTCGCGTCGCCAACGGGGGTGCTGGTGGCATGGGCGTTGATGTAGCCGATCTCTTTTGCGGATAGGCCGGCGTCTTTCAGCGCCATCCGCATCGCTTTCACCGGCCCGTCGAGGTTGGGAACAGAGATATGGTCGCCATTGGAGGAGAAGCCGTAACCGATCACCTCGGCCAGGATCTTCGCGCCGCGCCTGACGGCTGAGTCGTAGCTTTCCAGGATCAACGTGGCCGCCCCGCCGCTGGGCACCAGCCCGTCGCGGTCGCGGTCGAACGGGCGGCTGGCTTTTGTTGGCTCGCCATCCCTGACCGAAAAAGCATTCAGCGCATCGAAGTTTCCGGTCGATTCGAGATTGACCTCCTGCCCGCCGCCGGCAATGATGCACTCCTGCAATCCGCTGCGGATGAGGTAGTATGCCAGCCCCAGGGCATGCGATCCGCTGGCGCAGGCGCCGCTCACCGTAAGATTGATCCCTTTCAGCTTGTAAATCACCGAAAGATTCATCGTGATGGTCGAGTTCATGGTCTGAAAGATCAGCCCCGAACCGATCAAAGCCGTATCCTTCTTGTCGCGCATGATGTCGATGGTCTCGATCACCGGTACGGCCGAGCTGTCGTTGCCGAACAGGATGCCCGCTTCCACTTTGTCGAGGTAATCCTGGTCGATACCGGCCTGCCTGAGCGCCTCAACTGTGCTGATGTAGGCGTATTCGGCCTGCTCCGCCATGCCGATCCGCTGGCGCCGGTCGAGCAAACCTTTCAACTGCGGCCGCTCCAGGATGCCCGTCAGGCCTGAGCGGAAACCCATCTCTTTGCGGGCCGGCTCAAACCCGATCCCCGATTTTCCGGTATAAAGCGATTCCCTCACCTCTTCGAGATTCTTCCCGATGGTGGAGTAGATGCCCATTCCGGTTATGACAACGCGATTCATATGATAGTTAAAAGTTCAAAATTCAAAGTTCAAAGTTTACAAAGCATTTTGCACTTTGCACTTTGAACTATGTATATAGTCCTCCATTTACTGAAATAACCTCTCCCGTGATATAACCTGTTCGTTCTCCCGCCAGGAATGCCACCGCTTCCGCCACCTCTTCCGGGTTACCGAAACGGCCCATCGGGATGAGCGGTTTGTGCTGGTTTTCGTCTAGATCTTTCGTCATATCGGTCCGGATAAATCCCGGGGCCACGGCATTGACGGTAATGTTCTTTTTGGCCACTTCCTGGGCCAGCGCTTTGGTGGCGCCGATCACGCCCGCCTTGGCCGCCGAGTAGTTCACCTGGCCCGGCAGCCCTTTTATCCCCGAAAGGGAAACCACATTGATAATCCGGCCCCACTTATTCACCATCATGTTTTTAATGAGTTTCCGGGTGATGAAAAACAGGCTTCCAAGGTTGGTATTCATCACGCTGTTCCATTCCTCATCGTTCATGAATACCAGCAGGTTGTCTTTTCTGATCCCGGCGTTATTGACCAGGATGGCGATATAATCGTCAGGATGCGCCTCCATCCATAAATCGAGGGCTTTTTCGGCTGCTTCCTGCGAACTCACATCGAACGGGAGGAGCTCCGCCTCGCCGCCGTTACCGACGACGGCGGCCATTGTTTGCCGCGCTTCTTCCTCATTCGACCTGTAGTTGATGATAACAGGATATCCCATCTCTGCCAGCCTGATGCAGGTTGCTTTTCCGATTCCACGGGATCCGCCGGTCACCAGCGCGTATTTCTTCATCCGTCAGATATTTAAGCTGTTATTGCTGATATACTCGTTGATCTTCCGGAGATCGGGCGACATGTAGTGGTCGTCGGCAAAGGCCGGCACCCGGGCCCTGAGAGCGTCGTAGATTCCGCCGGTAAAGGTCGACATCCGGTTACGGATTTTCAGGTGATCGACCGCCTGCATCAACGTCAGGAGATGGATCGACATCACCTCGAAACTGTTGCGGATCACGCGGCCGGTGAGAAGAGCCGCGTTTGTTCCCATGCTCACGATATCCTGGTTGTCGTTGTTGGTCGGGATACTGTGGATATAAACGGGATTGGAGAGCGACTGGTTTTCGGCAACGGTGGAAGTCGCTGTGAACTGGGTTCCCTGCATGCCGAGATTAAGGCCCAGCGTGCCGAGGTTGACGAATGGCGGAAGCTTTCCGTTGAGTTTGTCGTTCATCAGGAAATTGAGCTGCCGCTCGGCCAGCATGGAAAGTTTGGTTATGGCCAGTTTGAGTTTATCCATCTCGAGTGAGATGTAATCGCCGTGAAAATTCCCGCCGTGAAAAACATTACCGTTCCGGTGATCGATGACAGGGTTGTCGTTCACAGAGTTGATTTCGTTGAGGACGACTCTTTCGGCTGCATGGATCGTATCGGCCACCGGGCCGAGGATCTGCGTGATGCACCTGAGGGAGTAATATTCCTGGATTTTTTTAGTGAAGACCGTTTCGCCGTTTGTCCCGTTGAAGAGATCTTCGGCCCTTTTGCGGGTTAAACGGCTGTCGGCCAAAATATTCTGGAGCATGCCGGTGATCTCCTGCTGCCCCGGGTGAAGCTTAACGCGGTTGAGTTCCAGCGAAAAATGGTCGTCGTAGCTTTCCACGACTTCGTTGATCAGTGCAGAGGCCGCCACTGCCCATTGGAGCAGGCGTTTGGCGCGGATCACATTGACGATCCCGATGCCCGACATTACCGAAGTCCCGTTGATCAGGGAAAGCGCTTCGCGTATATGCATCTTCACCGGTTCCAGTCCTGCTTTCCGCAGGGCCTCTTCCGTTGCCATCCGGGTACCTCTCACCGTCACTTCGCCTTCGCCGATGAGGGCCAGGGCCAGGTGGGCCAGTTGTACCAGGTCGCCGCTGGCGCCTACGCCGCCGTGGCGCGGGATGACCGGGGTAATATCGTGGTTGATGAAATCGCGCAGCAGTTCAACGACCGACGGATGGATGCCCGAGTAGCCTTTCATCAGGGTATTGAGCCGGGCCACCATCAGCGCTTTCACGTGGATTTCGCTGATCGGTTCGCCCATTCCGGCGGCATGGCTGCGGATGAGGTTATACTGCAATGCCTGCCGGTCTTTTTCCTGCACTTTATATTGCGACATCGGACCCAGGCCGGTATTGATGCCGTAGATAATTTTATTTTTCGAGAAATCCTTTAAAAACAGAAAACTGTCGTTGACCGCGGAAAACGCTTCCGGGTCAAGGCTGACAGTCTCCTGGCCGAAAATGATCTGCTGAAAATCCTCCAGGCAGATATCCCTTCCACCAATAACGATCATTCTTCTGAAATTTTCCGCAAAGTAAGTAAAAAAAAGTCATTAGTCATTCGTCATCAGTCGTCAGTCGAAAGTCAATGAAAAATGAAAAACGCAAAATGCAAAACGGAACAGGCATCAGTCTCTTCTTCCCAGGAAGATCATAATGTAGTAGAGCAATGTTGCAAGTGATCCCAGGGCGGCGATGACATAGGTATAGGCGGCCCAGCGCAGGGCATCCTGTGCTTTGTCGTGGTTCTGTACATTGGTGATGCCGCTGGTGTTGAGCCATACCAGCGCCCTGTTGGTCGCGTTGATTTCAACGGGCAATGTGATAAAGCTGAAAAGGGTGGTGAGGGCAAAAAGGATGATGCCCAGCAGGAGAAGTTGCGGGAATACCTCGATGAGGAGAACGCCGGCCAGCAGCACCCACTGCACCCAGTTAGAGGCGAAACTGACCACCGGGACCAGTTTGGAGCGCATGGTCAGCCAGCTGTAGGCTGTAGCATGCTGCACGGCGTGGCCGCATTCATGCGCGGCCACAGCAGCGGCGGCAACATTGCTGCTGGCATAGACGCCTTCACTGAGATTTACGGTTTTGGTGAGCGGATTGTAATGATCGCTCAGCATACCCGGAGTCGAAACCACCTTAACGTCGGAAATACCGTTATCGCGGAGCATTTTCTCTGCGACCTCTTTACCGGTAAGGTTCTGATTTATAGGAACCGTCGAATATTTCTTGAATTTGGATTTGAGCTGCATGGAGATCAGCCAGCTCAGGAGCATAAAAACGCCGAAAATGATCAGCATGGGAATCGATATCATAGTTTTAAAATTTTAAATGAAACAAGAAACCATCAATTTTGTTGCCAGATTTATTCAGATTGTCTTTCAGACAGTTTGGCAGTATGATATCTTGCAAGAATCACCTCACCTTTATAATACTCCTGTTTGAAACGCCTTCACCATTGGCCGAAAGCCTTACCAGGTAAATCCCTGCCGGATAAGGACTCAGATCAATTCTTGCCATTTCCTCTCCGGGATTCAAATTTTTCTTACTCAATATCAATCCTGAGCCATTAATTAATTCGATGGAGCAATATTCACGATCTTCATTTGTCTCAACCCAAACCCACTCCCGTGCCGGATTCGGAAAAACCCTCATTTCTCTTTGATCTTTGAACTTTAAACTTTGAACTGCCAGGGGCAATTGATATTCAAACGCTCCCATATCAATCCGGTCGTTGGCATACCTTGGATTATTGTTAAGGTCAAGCTCCGGCAGGCCAAGCCCGGTCGTATCCGGCGTTCCGGCTTCGATACAGGGTGATTGCCAATCAAGATCATAAATTCCGGGAAGAAACAGGGGATCAAGGACGATGTTTCCTGTGCCCCAGCTATAACCTGCATTTCCGGTCAGTTCAATCCCTTCCTGAGCGTCTTTCAGATCGGAATATGCGATAAAGAGTGCAACAAGGGACATGATGGCATCAAGACGGACCAGGGAAGAAGTGTCGGGAGTCTCATCCTGCCAGGCAATGCAGTTCAACATGACCGCGACATGGTTATGTGCGTATAGCACAGAGCCGTCAGGGCTTTCGTTGTTGTGGAACGTATTATTGAAAAGTGTTGTTTCAATTGGATTTCCGGACGAGAGGAATATTGCGCCGCCGCTAACCGGGGCTGAATTTTCGACAAAAAGGCAATTAATAATTTCGTTCGGGGAAAAGGATGCAATAGCACCACCCGAAGTGTTGCTGGTATTTTCTGAAAACGTACAATTCTCAAATCGGGGATCAGCGCCAAGTTTCACACTGACGGCGCCTCCTGAATATAAGCTGCTGCCGCCCAGCGCCCCGGCATTTGCAAGGAATATACATTGGCTTAGAACCGGGCTTGCGTCATTGATATATATCCCTCCTCCGGAGCCAATCGAAGAATTGCCGGTAAACGTACAATTTTCAAGTACGGGCGCACTGCCGTTGTAAATCACCATTCCCCCGCCGGCGCCGTTAGCGATGTTATTGTTAAAAGAGCAGTTTTTAATGATGGCATTTGAAGCATCCAGGGCAATGCCGGCTCCGTCGAGGGCTGAGTTATTCTCGATTAGCAGGTTTTCAAATACAGGAGCTGAATCAACGCATCTGATCGCACCTCCCTGGAATGAAGCGCAATTCCGTATGGTGAAGCCGGATATCCTGACCCTGTTTGAGTTATTTAAAGTCAGGCCGCTGCCCCCGAGGGAGTTATTGATTGATCCATTTGCAAGGATGGAGGAATCGGTTAAACTGGAGTCGGTGGCATTGAAATAGATCCCGCGCCATTCTATGGTATCATTTTCACCGTCAAAAATGACAGGTTGGGTTGGAGTCCCTGAAACCAGCAATTGACCAAGGACTTCCAGCCGGAATGTGCCCCTGAAAAGGATCTCCGTTCCTAATCCTATTTCCAGTGCGGAATCGGGTTGGACCAACAGGTTTCCATCGATCAGGTAGGGGGAACCCGAAATATCCCAGTTGCCACTCACATACCCGCCGGGGATGATGGTCTGGGCATGTATGTTTAAGCAGTTGAAAATGAACAAAGACCAAATGATGCAGCCGGACAGGTTTTTCATTCTTGCTATTTGTGAAATAAGACAGCAATTAAATCAGAATAGTTGCAAAGGATGAAAAAAGAAGAGGCTGCTCAGAAATATGAGACAGCCCCTTACAGCAGAATTAACCTACTTAACTCACCGCATATCAAACAAATTCCAAATTCCAAGCACCAAAAGCTAAACAAATTCCAAATTCCAAGCACCAAAAGCCAAACAAATTCCAAATCTCCAAATCTCCAAATCTTCAAATCTTCAAATCTTCAAATCTTCAAATCCTCAAATCTCCAAATCTCCAAATCTATCGGTCTGCCTTCAGCGCTTCGATCTCCTTCCTCAGCGCTTCGATCTGAGCTTGTTGTTCTTTCACGGCGTTGATGAGCGGGATCACGAATTCGCCGTAAGAGAGGTTCAGGGTTTTCATTTCGTCGTCATCCACCACAAGCCCGCTGAATTCTACGCCCAGTTCATCCAGGGCCTGTTGGACATCCTGTGCGATCAGCCCATCTCTTCTTCTTTTATTTTCATCATCAATATAATTGTAAGAAGCAGTTCTCATCTTCAAAACAAAATCAAGCCCCAGGTCATCTTTATACGAAATATTCTCTTTGAGCCTTGCATCGGAATAATTGGTCCATGTTCCGTAACCTCCTACCGTTGTAGCGCTGGAGTTACCTAAAACGATCTTATTGCTGGCATTCACCGATGCCCCGTAGCCGATGGCGGTGGCATTGGTCAGGTTATTGAACGCTACATCAGCCTCGTATCCGATCGCCGTGTTGTTCGAGCCAACAGTATTGCCATCCAGGGCATTGCGACCGAGTGCTACATTGTTGTTGCCGGAAGTGTTGCCAAACAGGGCCTGGTCGCCCACCGCCGTGTTGGATGTGCCGGTGTTTGATGCGGGAGTACCGCTTCCATACAAGGCCTTATAACCTATGGCTGTATTGTAAGCATCACCGCTTGTGGGCGTATCATCCGCGTTAAACATGGCCTCGATGCCCACCACGGTATTCCTTCTTTTCCCGACATTGCTATAAAGCGACCGGTAGCCGACGGCCAGGTTCGACCCGCCGGTAGTCGTAGCGTACATAGCCTGATAACCCACGGCTGTCGAATATGATCCTCCGTTATTGCTTACCATCGACATATTTCCGACCGCTGTATTGTAGTTTCCTGCATCATTGAACTGCAATGCAAAGGCGCCGCAGCCGGTATTGAAGCTGCCGGATGCGTTCAGGCTGAGGGCCTGGTCGCCAACGGCGGTATTTTCCTGGCCGGTATTGGCTGAAGGAGTGCTGCTGCCGCTGAGTGCCTGGAAACCGACGGCGGTATTGTAGGTAGATCTTTCACTCGTGGTACGGTTATCGGCGTTGTACATGGCCATATAACCAACAGCAGTGCTGCGGTCATTTTCTTTATTGTTGTAAAGCGCGCCGAATCCCATGGCCGTATTTTGCTCTCCCTGAGTATTCTGGTATAAAGCCTGCGCACCGACACTTGTATTATGGTTTCCCATACTGTTGGTCCAGAGAGCAGCATCCCCTATAGCGGTATTGTACTGCCCGCTGTTGGAAGCGGCGCTGGTGCTGCCGCGTAAAGCTTCATAACCCAACGCGGTATTGAAGGTTTCCCTGACCGATGCGTTCTGGTTAAAGGCATAATACATGGCCCGGTAGCCGATGGCTGTGCTGCGGCTATTGGCCTTGTTGTTGTATAGTGCACCATTGCCGACTGCTGTATTGTATCCGCCACTTGTATTAGCATAAAGGGCTGCACTTCCAAAGGCCGTATTTTGTTTGCCGGATGTGTTGGCATAGAGCGACCGGTAACCATTTGCCGTACATGAATCCCCGGATGCATTGTAATACATGGCCTGGTCGCCGGTGGCGGTGTTGTAGCGACCGGTATTGTTTAATGGAACAGTACTACCCTTAAGTGCCTCATATCCTATGGCTGTATTATACGTATCATTGCCACTGTCAGTGGAGTCGGCGTAATACATCGCCAGGATACCAATAGCTGTGCTGCGTTTGTTTCCTTTGTTATGATACAGCGATTGATAGCCCAAAGCCAGATTTGATCCCCCGGTAGTTGTTTTATACATAGCCTGATATCCAATGGCAGTAGAATAGGAAGCAGTATTATTTGGCATGGATTCGTATCCTAATGCAGTTAAAAAGCTCCCTTCAGTATTAGCAAGGAGGGTGCGATTGCCCAAAGCACAGTTGTATGACCCGGTAAGATTTGAAGCCGAAGTGTTCATGCCAGCAGCAAGATTATAATTTCCGGTGGTGTTATTGAACAGTGCTCCCGCACCAAGGGCTGTATTGTATTTTCCAGTGTGTTGTTCGTCAGGATTATCATAACCTGATAAAGCCAAGTATCCAACAGCCGTGTTAAAAGTGAATTCGTACGTTGATGTGGTGTCATAATGCGACATAGCTTGCATTCCAACAGCAGTATTACCCGACTTTGCTACATTACTGTATAAAGCCTGTTCACCCAGGGCTACATTTTTCGCACCGGTTTTGTTTTGCTTCAACGATTTTGATCCAAGGGAAGTATTAGCCCAGCCTTTAGTATTGGCATACATTGATCCGGCACCTATGGCGGTGTTCCCTTTTGCCTGATCTCCAGATGCACCTATTCCGTTATTATAAAGCGCCGAATCACCAATAGCCACCAGGCCGTTTATTTCTTCATTGCTGTGCAGTGCCGCATTACCTATCGCCACATTGCCACTCCCTGTTGAATTCCCTGCCATTGCTTCGTTTCCGACAGCCGTGTTACGGCTGCCGTCTATGTTATAATATATTGCATTAGAGCCTACTGCAACATTAAAATTACCGACAGAATCGTTGTGCAAAGCGCTGAATCCCATCGCAACATTATAGGTCCCGCTGTGATTACGGTACAGGGCATACCCCCCTAAAGCGGTATTATATGAGCTACTGCGGCTGATCATCAAAGCATTATAACCAACTGCCGTATTGTAAATACCCGTCGTATCGGATGATAAAGCACTGAACCCGAGGCCCGTATTGTATGATCCCCGGGTATTCATCAGGGAACCGTACCCCAGGGATGTGTTTCGGGAACCGGTCGTGCCGTTTCGCTGAGAGCTTGTACCCACGGCCACATTGAAAATGCCGTCGACGTTACTTTTAAGGGCCGAACTTCCGTATGCCGTATTGCCGCCTGTTGTGATTGAGGATAGCGCATCATACCCCACCCCCGTATTGGCGCTTCCCGTTGACACCATTTGCCCTGCATGATAGCCGATAAGGATATTTCCCGAGTTGCCCGTGAGGATCATGTTTTGCCCGGCCCCTTCGCCGATCATGACTGAATTACTGTTATTCAGGGTTTCAATGGCTTTTGCGGTGATCCGGTATTTTTCCGTTTCATCGAAAAGTATATACAAGGTGTCATCATGCCCACCGTCGTACTTAAAGGTCAGGTAGCTGTCGCCGTCGATATCGTACAGGGTGTTGTTCTTGTCAGAATTGACCAGTTGCCTCCAGGCGCCGGAAGACGGACCCGTTGATTCGTAGTAATAAAAGCAACCATAGGTAGTATTGAAAATGAGCAGCCCGTTTGCAGGATTACTCATGCCCGACATTTGCCCGTCAAGAAGGCGGGGGATTAAGATGCCCCGGGAATCGCTGCTCACATCCAGCATCGCTGAAATGTGCGGCGCAGCGCCGGTTGTGTTTACAGCCACGCCCTGCTGTGCGTTCAGTTTGTCTAACTGTGTCAAAACCAGTAGTATTGTCACAATTAAAAGATATTTATTTTTCATCGTTCTGATTTTTATTGATTTATATAAACATGAAATTGATCCTACCGATCTAATGCCTTTCTTTCAGCCTCTCAATCTCTTCCTGTTGCTTTTTCAGTGCATTTGTAAGCGCTTCGATCTGGGCCTGCTGCTCCTGCACGGCTTTCACCAGCGGCATGATGAAATCGCCGTAGCGCAGGGAATAAGCTTCATGGTCATTTGCCGGAACATCGATGCCGGGAAATTCGAAGCCGCAGTCAAGGGCAGCCTGTTCCACTTCCTGGGCCAGGAATCCGATATAGCGCTGCTGCCGGGCATCGGTGAAATCAATTCTTTCTACTTGTTCGGCCGGCGTACCCCAGATCTGGTGAAGCTTCTCCGGGTCTTTGTTGTAAGTGACAGGCCTCAGTTTGCAGATAAAGTCCAGCCCGGGAACGTTTTCCGATACATCCGATTTTATCCGTGCGTCGCTGTAAGTGGTGATACTGCCAACCATCGCCCTGATCTGGCTTATCGAGGTGTTTCCAAGCAAAACCTGGTTGTTGCCGGTGCATTCACCGTTAGTGACGCCGTATCCCAGCACCGAAATATTGGTCCGTGCTGTAGTTATATCAATAGAGGCACCGATAAATGTGCTGTTTGCAAAGTTTGCACTGGAAGCGGCATAATATCCGATGGCCGTATTGTTATCGCCGGTAGTGACCAGTCCCAGCGCGTAAGCTCCAACGGCAGTGTTGTTAAATCCGGTCGATGCGTTGTTCATCAGGGCAAAGGACCCGAATCCGCTGTTATAATTTCCATTGTTGTCTTCCAGGGCATGGTAGCCAAAGGCGGTATTTTCGTACCCGCCAGAGTTGCTGAGCAAGGCGCTAACACCTGCTGCCGTATTCCCTGCCCCCGACGTATTATTATACAATGCCTGGGTTCCTACCGCCACATTCTCCGATCCGCCATTGTTATTTGTCATGGCTTCAAAGCCAATAGAAGTATTGCTCCTGCCTGTCGAATTGTAATATAAACTTTTTGATCCGACCGCTATATTTTTTGTGGCATGCTGGATTTCGGTTGCGCCGATCCCGTTCCGGTACAGCGCCGAGTCACCGATAGCGATCAGATGGCCGCGGGTGGTGTTGCTTTTCAAGGCTTCATTTCCGATACCGATATTGGAAGTTCCGAGGGTGTTGCCAATAAGCGCTGCATTGCCGAGAGCTACATTGTAATACCCTTCCGTGTTGGTTTTAAGCGCCGCTTGTCCCAGGGCCGTATTTCCGATTCCCATGGTGTTGTTCATCATAGCCGTGTAACCTGCGGCTGTATTGTTGATCCCCCCGGTATTATTGTGCATGGCCATGTAGCCCAAAGATGTATTCCAGGCCCCGCTGCTGTTGGTGTACATTCCCTTGTATCCTACCGCAGTATTGCCGTCGCCTTGTGTATTGTTATAGAGGCATTTAAACCCTAAGGCGGTATTGTTATAACCGGATGCGTTGTTCATCATGGCATTGGATCCGACAGCTGTATTACAGGCAGCTGTATACGATTGTGATTCAATAATGCCCATTCCGTTGCTATAAAGCGCTGAATCACCGATAGCTACAAGATCGCCTCTTATGGTATTATTCATCAAGGCGGCCTGGCCGATGGCCACATTATCATTGCCTTTTTTATTGGCATAAGCCGCGTTATGTCCCAGGATGCAGTTGCCGGACCCGATGGAGTCAAAGATCATGGCATAATATCCGATGACCGTATTTCTTGATCCGGTCTTATTAAACATCATGGCATTCATCCCGATCACCGTATTTTCACTGACATTTTCCGAATAGCGCAATGCGTTTGAACCGATCGCTATATTATTTGTTCCTTCGGTCAATTGTTCCATTGCCCCGTATCCAATAGCAGCATTGTTGGTCGTATTCTGGCTATAATATAATGAATAGGCGCCGATAGCCATATTCCCTGTGCTACTCCTGCTGTTATATGCAGCATAGGCTCCCAGGGCAAGATTATAGCTTCCGTTCTTATTATTATAAAGTGATCGCTGTCCTATCGATGTGTTGTTCGAACCGGCGGAATCCAGGTACATAGACTCGTACCCGACCGCCACATTCCCATTGCCATGACTGCTCATATTGAGCGCCCCATGGCCGATAGCCGTATTGGAACTGCCGCTTCGCGAATACATCAACGCATTATTTCCAACAGCGACATTATAGGCTCCGGTGGTATCATAGAACATCGCTTGCTTTCCGATCGCTACGTTCTCAACTCCTTTCGAATATATCATCGATTGATAACCCACGGAGGTGTTGGAAGAACCCGTCAGGCCATTCATTTGTGAACCAGCGCCGACTGCGGTATTATAACTGCCCGTCGTGTTAAATTTCAGGGCCGAGCTGCCAATTGCAGTGTTATTGTGCACCGTATTCTCCGATAATGCATAATGGCCGACAGCTGTATTGGCCCCGCCGTATTGATTGATATTTCCTGCATGATACCCAATATAAATATTGTGCTTGTCGCCTGTCAGGTCCATGTTTTGCCCGGCACCTTCCCCGATCATGACTGAATTACTGTTATTCAGGGTTTCAATGGCTTTTGCCGTGATCCTGTATTTTTCCGTTTCATCGAAAAGTATATACAAGGTATCATCATGGCTTCCATCATACTTAAAGGTCAGGTAACTATCGCCATCGGTATCATACAGCGTATTGCTGTTGGCATTGTCGATGAGCTGGCGCCAGGCACCGGTGCCCGGGCCCGTGGATTCATAGTAGTAGAAGCAGTTAGCACTGGTGTTGTAAACCAGCAAACCGTCTGCCGGATTCGACATGCTGGTTATCTGCCCGTTATCAAGCCGTGGGATCAGGATCCCTTTGGAGGAACTGCTTACATCCAGTATGGCTGAGCCATCAGGCGATGCGCCTGAAGTGTTGATAGCGATACCCTGCTGAGCCTTGAGGCCCAGGCTGATTCCTGAAAAGATCACGACAATGAAGAGTAACGACTTGAGATTCATACTTTTAAGATTTATTGGTTATTGATTTGTCACCGGCTCTAGCCGTCCTGATCTCTAAAGCCCGGATCAGTTTTTCCAATGCTTTATTCTCTGACCGGATGCGTTTCAGCATTTCATTCAGGTTTTCGGTCGCCGGTTTTTTATTGGATCCTGCCATAGTAATTCTGGGCGTAAAGGTATAAGGCAGGGGAGGGAGGATGCAAATTTTGCTGTGATACTTTATTGATACAGACGGGGAAATTCCAAATTCCAAGCACCAAACTCCAGACAAATTCCAAGCACCAAATTCCAAACTCCAAACAAATTCAAAAAATCTAAAAAAATCAAAACAGGGGTGAAAGCAATCATTTCATCTAAATTCTATCCTTTTGTAACCATATGACATACAACATATTAGATATTTCTGATAAAATATTTATATCAGTTGCGGGTATTTTTTATGATTTTCCGGATAAAGCATTTGAAACCATTAATATCACATTTATATGTACGATTTAGAGGAAAGAACTGAGAAGCTGGCAATTGAGGTCAGGAATCTCATCAAGATCCTGCCAAAGACAATTTCAAATGTCGAGGATAGTAAACAATTGATTCGGTCCTCCGGATCAATAGGGGCAAACTATATCGAAGCCAATGAATCCCTTAGTCGCAAAGACTTTGTAATGAGAATTAAAATCAGCAGAAAAGAAGCCAAGGAATCGATTTACTGGTTAAACATTATTCAAGAGTCAAATAATCTCGATGAGCAGACTAAGATCAGGTGTGAATCGCTAATAAAAGAAACCGGTGAAATCAGGAATATACTTTCAGCAATCTTGAAAAAATTTGTTTGAAGCAATATTTGAATTTGATATTTGTTTTTTTGAATTTGTTTGGGTTTTGGAATTTGGTGCTTGGAATTTGTTTGGAGCTTGGTGCTTGGAATTTGGAATTTTCAAAGGCTGTTCAAAAACCCGATAAGATTCTCGTCTGTGCCATCAATGCCCAGCTTTTTCCGCATCCGGGTGCGGGCGACATTTATGCTGTGAACACTCTGATGGGTGATAGCGGCAATGTCTTTGGTCGACATATTTAGTTTTAGGAAGGCGCAAAGTTTCTTTTCATTGGGCGTAAGGTCGGGGAAGCGCTCATTCAGTTTCCGGTAAAAATCTTCATGGACCCTGGTGAAACGGATCTCGAATTCAGTCCAGTTTTTCTCCCGCTCCATGTTCTGAAGCTTCCGCACCAGGGTATTGATCCCCCGCTCGTCCTGTCCAGCCTGAAGTGCATCTTCGAGTGTTTCAGCGATCTTAGCGACGGTCTCATTATTCTTGATAATACACATCGCATTGTAAGTCAACTCTTTATTCTTCTGCTCCAGATCCATCTTAAGCCTTTCATTCTCTTTCTCGGCCCGGAGCCTGCGGTTTTGAATGCTTTTCAGCCTGACCAGCAACGACAGGAGGAGAAGAGCAAGGAATAGCCCGGCCAGCGAAAAGACAAGGATAGTGACGGTATGCCTTTTCCGGCTGATCTCATGGTCCCGTCGTAAGAGTTCATTTTCCTGCTGTTTCTTGTCGAGCTCGTATTTGGCGTTGAATTCGGCAATCTTTTTCTGGCTCTCGGCATTGAAGATGGAGTCGTTCAGCACGTTGAACTCCGAAATGGAGAGGTAAGCTTTCTGGTATTGCCCCGATTCCCGGTAAAGCCTGGAGAGATAATCGAGACTGTTCATCCGGAACCTGACAAAACCGTATTGCCGGCATATATTGGCACTTTCCAGAAAGAGCTTCTCTGCTTTCGCGTAATCCTTTTTCATGAAATATCCCCGGCCAAGGTCATTCAGGGTGGTTGCCGTGTACGAAGGCAGATCATTTGTTTTGAAATAATTGAGACTTTCTTCAAGGTAAGTGATTGCCTTGTTAATCTCTCCGCTTTCGATCAAAGTGCTGCCCATATTTGCTTTGCGCAAAGCCACCTTTTCCTCCCGGCCCAGTTTCTGATCAATTTCCAGCGCTTTTCCGAAATACTCCAGCGCCTTGTCATATTTCCCCCATCCTTTAAAAACCAGTCCCAGGCTGTTATAACGTATGGCCACCTTGTCTTCGTTTTTAAGTCGCAGATCGATTTCCAGTGCTTGTTCGAGATAGCTTACAGCCTGTTCATACATGCCCATCGATTCATAAATTCTCCCGATCGTGTTGAGATCAGTGGCTATGATGGATTCGTCGCCTGACTCTTTATCGAATGCCATTGCTTCTTCCATATAGAGCATGGCTTCTTCATAAAATCCCTGGATGGTTTTAAGCTGGGCAATATTGGCCAGATTGGCCGCGATTTCATCTTTCTGGTTGATTTCCCGTGCTATATTCAGCGCTTTTTGATAGAAATCGATGGCTATTTGCTTCTGATCGATGAGGTCGTACATGTAGCCCAGGTTACCCAGGATATTGATATGTTCCGCAGTCCGGTCATTACCGGATGCCACATCGATTTCAACTGCTTTCAGGTAGTACGCGATGACTGAATCGGGGTCATCCAGGTAAAAACTGGCTTCACCCAGAAGGAAGTTTATTTTGGATGCCTGTTCCGGATTTCGTTTAGGATCCGATTTTTCAGATGCAAGGTGAAGAAGTGCTTTTGCTTCTTCCGGATCGTTCTCCAGCAGGCTTTCCGCCTGTGTCATCAAGTCGGCCGGTGTTTTTTCATCTTCCGGAATAGCTTGTAAACCAAAGGAAATGAATATAAAGGAACAACAGATCAATAACTTAATAAAAGAAGAGGGCCTTTGTATCTTATTCATAATGTGAATCGATATCGACTTCTAAAATAATCAAATTTGATTATCTGTTCACCCATAAAATAATTCGCATTAATTTTGTTAAAAACAATCCTGTCAAAATGATCAAAATACTGGTTGCCGATGATCACCAACTGCTTATCGACGGGATAAAAACGGCCCTGGCAAGTATTCAGGATATTACAGTTGCCGGTGAAGCATACAACGGTCAGGAGGTTATGAATCAACTGGATGCGGGGCTTTCAGTTGATGTTCTTCTGCTGGATATCAATATGCCGGAAATGGATGGGTTACAATGTACAAAACTGGTTTCAAAGCTATATCCGAACATTAAAATCCTGATCCTTACCCAGTATGATGAAAAAAGACTCGTTAAGCAGATGGTTAAGCATGGCGCTTCGGGGTATCTTTTAAAAGATTCTGGCCGGGATATCCTGGAGAAGGCCATCCGGGCAGTTGTGAGAGGTGAAAAGTATTTTTGTGAGCGCCTGGCAATACGAATGATCAACCAAGAATTGGATGAGGAGAAAAGCAATCCGTTATTTTCAAAATTTTCAGACAGAGAGATAGAAATTCTCCGGCTGATCGCGGAGGAGTATTCCACACAACAAATTGCCGATAAATTATTTCTTAGTTACCATACCATTGAAAGCCATCGGTCGCGGATGATCAGTAAAGCCGGCGTCAGGAATTCAGCCGGACTGGTCCTGTGGGCTAATGAGAACGGCTACTTGTCATAAAAAAACCCCGACTGGATCGGGGTTCCTGCTGGTAAGGCTAATCCGGATTAATTTTCGCCGGGAATGTGGCGGATGATCTCTGAATAATTATTCCCGCTTCTTTTTGGTGGGGATAAGGAAAGTTTCACTTCCTTACAGGTCATTTGCTGCAATGATAACCTTCAGGATTATGACTACCTGGACCTGCGGTTGACCACCGATCTTAACCTTAAACCAAATCAGGATTTTTATAAGAACTTAATGAATCAAAGGTATGCAGTGCTTTTAGAATATTATTAGCTGGAAACAGCTAATTTTTTTTTTTAATGTTTTCAGCTAATCTTCTTCATTTTATAATGGATAACATTGTAAGATGAAAAGCGAAATCAAATACGTTAAAGAGATCAGGATCATTAAGGAAAAAGATGAGGCAGGACTAATGGCTATCCGGGCCCGCGGAGTGGCTTCAGTCAGGCGCATTATCGCTCCAATGCTGGTGCCGAAAGATTATACCGAAGCGCCCGAAGATGGAATCTATGAACTTGATTTTACATTAGGTTGTAACCATGAAGAATTTATGGATATCGATCTGGAGGTAGAAGTGGTTTTCCGGATCAGGAGCCTCCCGGCATGGGTAAAGGGTGTAAAAATTAGTGCGGCCGAAAATTCAGATATTGAACTGATTTGATTAAATTCATAAATATTATCTTTAGAGATAAAAATTGTGTATCTTTTCATCATCTTTATGACCGTACTCTAAACCTTAAACAACAATGATATGGGAAGTATCCTCCACAAACCCGAACAGAACCTGGCTTTCAGATTTGTTGAAAATGAGTCGAAACTTTATGTTGTCTCAGATGCCACAGTCGAGCTTGAGCAAGGCGAAACGATAAGGTTACGTGAATCAAGCCCGGTTGTAATGCCGGAGGGCGAATTTGGAACAGTTATCCATTTTGATATCCTGACCAACAGTACCAGCAATAACACCTTTACCGCCCAATTAAGCGCTCATGTCCTGGTCAGGCAAAACATGAACTATACAGGTTCACCGACAACATATGAACAGAAAATTGCCGATATCCGGGCTCAAATTGAATATATTTTAAATACGTACTCTCCAAACAAGGCTTATACCATTCAGGCGGATGTGGTGGAGAAGACAGGGCAAGTTGGCGGGCAAACGACCTCAACTATTGATTCAGCAAACCAGATCATAATCATTTAAGGGAATCATTGGAACCTGATAAAACTACTGAATGATGAAAAACGGACGCTTGCTTGTAAAACGGCTGGTTCCTATCATGTGCCTAATCATTTTGACTCAGGTCGTTTTCTCACAACCAACTAATGTTGACAATTTGCGCCGCATTGTCAGCGATCTTCCGGATAATGCAACCAAGGCCGATCAAATTATCCAGGTTGCCAGGAGTTACTTAATAAAACAACAGCCCGATTCTGCGCTTTTCTATTGTAATATAGCGTATGATCTTTCCGTCAGGATAAAGTACCTGGAAGGGGAAGCGGATGCACTTTATCTTAAAAGCATTATTTACAAAGGAAATGAGGACCTGAAAATGGCTTTGCCGCTTGCCGAGAAATGTGCAGATCTATTTATTATTCTCAACGACAGTCACCGCATTGCCAAAGGGTATTATAACCTGGCTCTTGCTTATAAGGAATCTGAAAACAATGACCTGGCCATGGTCTATTCACAAAAAAGCCTGGCAATAAGCCGGCAAATTGACGATTCAACTCTAGTACTGGGCAATTATAATTGTATCGGCAGTATTTTTTCAGAAAGTAAAATAAAGGGGGATTCAGCAGCTTTTTATTATATTAAAGCTCTTGAGATCAGCAAAAAGAAAGGGAATTATGCGCATCAGGCTGTCATATTGAACAACCTTGGAATGATCTTCAATTCTGAGAAAAATTATGAACTGGCAAAAGATTATATCAGTCAAGGCCTTGAATTAAGCATGCAATTAAATGACCGGAAGCAAATAGCTAACAGTAAGAATTACCTTGGAATTATTGCTGCCAGTGAAGCGGAATATTCACTGGCAGAAGAGCTTTATATGGAATCGATCGAAATTTATAATCAAATTGATTATTTACGTGGAATTTCCGATGTGAATTTGAATGCCGGAGATTTATTTTTTAAACTGAAGAAGTACCGTGAGGCGCTCAAATATTTCGACAATGCCTTATCAGGTTACCGGCAATTGGAATTTGAAAGAGGAATCATATTGGCTTTGATGAATAAATCGGCTGTTTATTCAGAATTAGGGAAAACAAGCACAGCACTTGATATGCAGGATTCCTGCCTGCAGATTATGGAAAGCATTAGCGATGAACGGCTGAAACTGCTAATCTTTCAAAATATCGCCGATAATTATTATAAACAAGGGAAATACAAAAATGCCTATGAGACGGTTATTAGCAGCAAGGCGTTATCTGAAAAAATTTATGATATTGAGAAAGGGAAAGCTATCCACAGTTTATTGTTGAAATACGAAAAAGAACAGGATCAATCCCGGATCCTGAGCCTGGAAAAGGAGAACCTTCGCAAAACCAGCCAGCGCAACGGCTATCTTCTCGGCGGACTTGCCATCGTAGTCCTGGCTTTGTTCACGATCCTGTACTTCCGCCAGAGGGCAAGGCACGAAAAGATCGTGTCGCAGCAGAAGATAATACAGCTGGAGGAAGAGAAAAAGCTGATGGCGGCCAGGTTACTGGTGGAAGGGCAGGAGGAAGAGCGCAAACGCATTGCCACAGAGCTGCACGACGGTTTGGGCGTGTTGCTGTCGGCCACCCGGATGCAGTTTTCGACAATCATGGATAAAAGCCCTGAAAACAAGGAACTGATCGAGAAGGCGACGAAAATGCTCGAGCAGGCCAGCGGCGACGTAAGGAAGATCTCGCACAACATGATGCCGGGCCTGTTAACAAAACTCGGTTTCTATGAAGCCGTGGAAGACCTTTTTGAGAAGATAAGCGATACCGGTGATATCAGGGTGATGTGTAATATTACAGGAGATCAGGAACGTTTGCCCGGCAACCGGGAGATCATGCTTTACCGGATCGTCCAGGAACTGGTTAACAATACCCTCAAACATGCCGGCGCTTCTGTTATGAGCATCCGGATCCAAATCCTTCCCGATGCGCTGGATATCACCTATTCTGACGATGGCCGGGGCTTTGATTATGAAAAGGCGCTGGAATCGGGATCTTTGGGACTGAAAAGCATCCTGTCGAGGGTCGATTTCCTGAACGGGAAAATATCAGTCGATACACAAGCAGGTAAAGGTGCTGCTTTTCACATTGTTGTCCCGGTAAAACCCCTCAATCCTTCTTGACCACCTTCGCATGGATGGTTTCTCCGTTCGTTTCAATGATCAGCGCATAGATTCCCGGATCACATCCGCTTATATCGATTCTCTCAAACGCATTGGAGGTCCTTTTTTCGAATACATGCTTTCCTTCGATGGATTCAAGGATGATCTTTCGATCGGCAGCACAGGGAAACCGGATGTTCAGGAAATCCTTTACCGGATTGGGATAGATCACAAAAGCTTCATTCCCGTTATCAGCCATGCCGACCGGAATCAGGATATAATCCGTTTTGGTTTCTGTACTGCTCCCTGCAGGGCCATTTACAGTGAGAGAAACCGTGAAACTGCCGGTGGTTGTATATTCATGAGTCGGGTTCTGCACACTGGCCGTGCCGCCATCGCCGAAATCCCAGGCCCAGGAATCAATATTGCCAACAGACAGGTCCGAAAAATCAACCGTCAGCGGTGCCTGCCCGGTTGTCGGGGTACCGGTAAAATCAGCCTGGATATCCGTTGAATAGACATTTATGTAGTCCGTCTTCTCCATTTCCCCATTGCCGCCCGGACCGGAAATTTGCAGGGTGACCGTATACGAACCGGCGGTTTCGTAGGTGTGTGACGGATTCTGTTCAAAAGCAACCCCGCCGTCGCCGAAGAACCATAGCCAGCTATTCACACTATCCACCGAAAGATCGGTAAACTGCACTTCCAGCGGGGCAAATCCGGTGGTCGGAGTTCCTGAGAATTCCGCAGTTGGCGGATTGAATAACACCTCGATGTAATTTTGTTTCACCAGGCTGTCACTGCCACCGGGACCTGTAATTTTCAACCGGACCGAATACTGTCCCCCTTCGGTGTAGACATGGGTCGGATTTTGCTGGCCGGAAGTATTGCCATCACCGAAATCCCACTCCCAGGTATCGACCATATCTGTCGAGAGATCGGTAAAGTTAACCGTCAGGGGAGGCATTCCGTAAGTCGGGTTACCTGCAAAATCAACAAGAGGCGTTTGAACAAAGGTGCAGGCCGAGGTGTCGGCGCAACCCGAATGCGAAATCGCTACGGCATAGGTCCCGGTGATCTCAGGATTAAAAATATGGCTGATGGCTCCCGAAACCGGCAGCATGGTATTGCAATCAAACCACTGGTAAGCATCATAGCCCGGTATGGCCGATAGGACAGTATTATCAAGCGTTACAGACACATTGATCGGGGTGTTGTACACATGATACCAGCAAAGTGTATCGCAATTGACGGCCTCCAAGAAGTCGCCGTCGGAATAGCGCCAGTCACAGCCGATGTAGACACTGTCGCCACCGCAGATCTGGATGGTATCATAAACAAATTCCGGGGTCGATTTCAGGAAAATATAATCGCCTGAAGTTGAGCTGAAGTTGCCGACCCAGACATCCGGCATCAGGTCGCCGTTCATATCCCCCACGGCAATGCCATGAGCATATATTTCGTTCGTATTTTCAAAACAAAGGGTAAAATTCCCCAGCCCGTCGTTTGTCCAGACCTGCAACCCGTTCGAGCCATAGGAGCCCAGGATGACATCATCATCGCAATCATAATCGATATCACTGATCTCCACTGCTTTTGCATAATTATCATTATCTATCTGGGGGCCGGGTGAAAAGATGCCATTTCCATCGTTAAGCCATACCTGCGAGGGCACCTGCCAGTTGGCCACCACAACGTCCATATCCCCGTCGCCGTCGACATCCGATGCAGCAGCGCCGGATGAAAAGGCATTTCCCAGTTCCTGAGCGGTAGGTGTAAAAAATCCCGAGCCGTTGTTTAAGAACACTTTATCGGGCGAGCCGTTGGTGGTGGCGACATAGGCGTCGGGGTCGCCATCGTCGTCGAAATCCGCCATCGCGGCCTGGGTTGCCGAGCCGGCCTGCAACGATTGGTTCGTATTGACAAAAGTGCCGGTGCCGTCGTTGAACCAGACCTGCCCGCCGCTCCCGCTGTAAGCCGGGGCAAAGATGTCGGGTGCGTCATCGCCGTTCAGGTCGAGGATAGTGATCTGGTGCATGGCGATGGATGAGGCTATTCCGCCCTGGGCGAAGGTAAAGTTGCCGCTGCCGTCGTTCTCCCAGACCTCGCATCCCGAGCCTGAATAGAAAGCCGAAACCACGATATCGGGGTCCGTATCGCCGTCGACATCCACCAGGTAAGCGCCAAACCAGGAGTTACCGGAGCCATAGGTTTGATGATACGTAAAAATACCGGCTCCGTTGTTCTTATATACCTCCATGTCGTCGTAAGCATCGATGATCACGGCATCCAGGTCTCCATCGTCATCGATATCGCCCAGCCCGATACCGAACGTTTCGCCTGCTTCACCGGGTCCCGGGTCCTGGCCGGTCAGCGAATAGGTGCAGCAGGAGCTCTGCGAGTACGTGTTCAGGCTCATGGAAAATGCGGCTAACAGAATGTAAAAGAATGATTTATTCATGATCATATACATTTTATTTATTAATAGGGCATCATTGCTGATAATCCCGACAAAAATAGAAAAAATTTCAATTACATCGTTAACCTTTGTAGTTATATGAAGTCTGAATGTCCCGGATTTCAAATTTCCAAAAACAATTTTCAAATCATCCTGGTCGCCAGGAATTCTGCCAATTCATTTTATCAGGGATTTCTGCCATGATCATGCAGCCGGTTGCCGCTAAGTTTGTCGGGATTAAGTTGCGGAGCCATGAACAAGCTGTTAATTTTCCTGATGGGATTCCTGGTTTTTTCCACCGGAATATCTGCCCAGAAACCGGCCGATACGGCTGTAACCCGATATAATCAAGCGATCAGCCTTTATTTCGACTGCCCTTTCTGCGATATCGGCTATTTTAAAAGTGAGTTCGACCTGGTCAATTATGTCAACGATCCATCGGATGCCGATGTGCATATCCTGGTCACTACGCTGGCTGCCGGAAACGGGGGATCGGCTTACAGGCTTATCTTTTCGGGATGCGGGAAATATGCCGGAGATACAGATACCCTCGATTTTGTGCTCGACCGCGACGCCAATGCGGATAATGAACGGGATGCCCTGCTGGACCGGATCAAAACAGGGCTGGTCCCCTATTTACTGCATACACCGCTGAAAGACAGGATTATGGTCATGATCATGGGCGATTACACTCCTGAGACTTCAGATGATCCTTTCCGGAACTGGGTGTTTAACCTGTTCTGCCAGGGCTCGCTCGATTACCGGAAAACATACCGGTCGGTCAGCCTGGTCTCAGGCGTTTCGGCTGAAAAGATCACATCTGAAATCAAGATCGAATCCGATAACCTGTTTTCATATGACCAGTCGGAGCTTAAGCTTTACGAAGACGATTCTGTCGTCTATCAATTCACCCTGATCCAGCGGGAGTGGGCAAGCTCAAACCTGGCGGCATTCACCATCGGCAAACATTTGGGAGTGGGAGGGATGGCTACCTTTGGATCGTGCGATTACAACAACCTCGATTTTCAACTGGCTGTCGGCCCCGGGATCGAGCTAAACCTTTACGATTACAATTTCGCCTTTGACAAGCGGTTCACTCTTTTCTACAGTATAGCTTATGAACACGACAGGTACCGGCACTTAACGATTTACAACCGGACAACAGAAGACCTGTTCCGGCACGATCTCCGGGTCCGCTATTTTTCCTTTCAGAAATGGGGCAGTATTTCGGGCAGCGCAAATTTTACGCAATACTTTGATAATCCGTCTTCATACGCCGCCAATGCCGGGCTTATGACATCCATTCGCCTCAGCAGGTTCATCAAAGGCCTGTCGTTCAATGTTATGGTGGGTTGTTCTTATTTGAACGATCAGCGGTCGCTTAGCCAGCAGGCCTATACCCCGGAGGATATTCTCACCGGCCGCCGCGAGATGGAGAATGATTTCAGCTACAGCCTCCAGGCAGGTATTTCGTATTCTTTCGGCTCGAAGCAGAGCAATGCCGTAAATCCCCGATTTGACTGAACCAGTTATTTTGTTAATTGATTGTTAATTAATATTGTATAGATAACTCCCGCCTTATCTTTGTTTAGATTCTTTCTAAATAAAGTTATTCCAGAACAGTTTTATATGATAACCAAACGCAATAGATCCAAAGTTCTAGTGGCCCTGACCTGTGCCTTACTTTTCAACCTGCTCTATTTGAGTGAGATCCGGGCACAGGACGATTGCGGGATCATTTTCCCGCACGGACAGGGATATACCACCACGGTGGCGTCGGTAACCGCCAACGACGACAACAGTCATACGATCGTCCTGATCGTTGCCCACGACGGCTCGACCGGGCAGGGGTACACGCGCATGATGAATTATTCGGTGGAGGCCGATCCGGGTACGTACAGCAATATAATCGTTCAGCCGCTCACAGGCAATTTCAGTTACCTGAATGTTGAACCCGGCCCGTCGCTTCCCGGAGCGCCTTTCCAGGGATTCAGGATCAACCGGACCAACAATATCGGTCCCGGAATGCCCGCCTCTTTCTCTATCACTTTTACCCTGGCAGGGATTCTCCAGGATCAGCAGGTGATGGTGAAAACTTTCAGCAACCAGTTCGTCAGTCTTATACAAGATGATGATTTTGAAGAGGTTTATGACTGTTTGTTCCCGGAGATCATTCCGTATTATGAACCGCCTGCAGGGGGCAAGACCAGTGACCTTATCGGCGCAGAGCTCACCAGCCTTCACAATACATATATCAATAACGGCTCCTATATTTCCAACGATATTTTCCAGATCGTCGATACGTTGGTCATTATCGATGTATTTGCCCTGCCGGGGCAATTCGATTCTCTCCTGGCCATACTTACCTCTCCAGCCATGGGGATGATCCCTGAAAACAGCAATCCGGATGCGGTCGTGATAACCGGTCTTTTTCCCATCATTAACCTGCTTTTTATCAATGAATTACCTGATAAAGTCAGCTACGCCCGCCCTGTTTATCCCGCATTGGGCAACGCCGGGCTGGTCACTTCGCAGGGCGATACGGCGATGATCACATACCTGGCCCGGTCGGGATTTGACCTGAGCGGCAACGGGATCAAGATTGGCGTGATTTCCGACAGTTACAACACGCAACAGGGGAACCAGGCCGGCGATGATGTTCTGAGAGGCGATCTCCCCGGGCCTGCCAATCCGGTTTATGCGGCACCGGTCGATGTTGTTAAGGAATTTCCTTACGGGACGAGGTCGGATGAAGGGCGCGCCATGCTCCAGATCGTTCACGACATAGCGCCGGGCGCTGAACTGGCTTTCCGGACCGGTTTCCTGGGCGCTGCCGATTTTGCCGCGGGCATTCATGATCTCCATCAGGCCGGATGCGATATTATCGTCGATGACATCACCTACATCAGCGAACCTTTTTTCCGTGACGGCATCGTGGCACGAGCCGTCGACAGCGTAAAATCGCTCGGAGTGACTTACATTTCCGCTGCCGGAAATTTCGGCACAAGATCTTATGAGAGCGCGTTTTATCCGGTGCCGGCTCCCGACGGCATAACCGGCATGGCCCACAATTTCGCCGGGGGTGGCAACGGCACCGATATTTACCAGAGCATCTCCCTGACGCCGGGAAATTATACTGTTGTTCTGCAATGGGACGATGGAACTCCGGAAAATTTGACCGCCACCGATTTTGACATTTACCTGACCAAAGAGAACGGGGCCACCCTGTTTGGATTTAACCGGGTCAATACCGGTGGCGCGCCTATTGAAGTCCTCCCGTTCACCGTTCTGGGCGATAATGTCCTCAGCAACCTGATGATCGTCCGCGCTTCCGGTTCGGGGCCGGCATTTCTGAAATACATCATTTTCCGCGGCGACATTCAGATCAACGAATATGCCACCGCATCGCCGACGCTGGTTGGTCAGGCCAATGCTGCCGGATCGTTAGCCGTGGGGGCTGTTCTCTACAGCAACACCCCTGAGTATGGCGTCAATCCGCCGACCATCGCTTCCTTTTCATCCCGCGGCGGGACGCCGGTGAATGGGGTTGACCGCAACAAACCCGATATCAGCGCACCGAACGGCGTGAATACTTCGGTGAACCTGGGCGGGGTGAACATCGACGGCGACGCTTTCCCCAATTTCTTCGGCACTTCGGCTGCGGCGCCACATGCAGCCGGCCTGGCCGCCCTTCTGATTGAAGCCTCGCAAAAATACAGATCTGCCGCATTATCGCCCGGCGAGGTGAAATCCATCCTGAAGTCTACTGCTCTGGATATGGGAACTCCCGGATACGATGCGGCTTCCGGGGCCGGTTTCATCCATGCCGGTGCTGCCCTGGGGACGATAGCCAATCCTGCCCCGCTTATCACAGGGATTAATTACGATACAGCCCTTGTCCCCGGAAAAGACACCCTGGAGGTTACGGTTACCGGCAGGTTGCTGACCGCAGGCGCGGCCATTTATATCAACGGGCAGCCAGCAGCCGGCGAGCAGGTTCTGCTGGGTGATACGGCCATCCGTTCGGTAATTCTCCCTTTCGACGAACGGTATCCGATGATCCAGGTTTATAACCCGCCGATGGCTGGGACAAACGGAACAGATGGCGGTTTGTCGAATCCCTTGTATTTTTCGACAAAAGAGACTATTGTCATGGCTATTGACGATAAATTTAAAAAATACGGGGAGGTATTACCCGATTTTACGGCACAGTTCTTTGTCGAGGGGATCAATGGGACCGTGCCCCTCGACTCTGCTGCGTTGACACAGCCGGAGAAGGCAAGAATAACGGGTATTCAGATGGCAACAGTGGCGAACAATCTGAGTAACACCGGCCTTTGGGCTATTGAAGCCGATCCGGGTGATCCGATGAATCCCGAAAGCGGACTCGAAATTACGGACCCGCTCGATCTGGCCATCCTCGAAAGATTCGACATCGACATTGAAAACGGGCTGCTCCAGATCGAAAAAATGGACCTGGTCATATACCCGAACGATACCGCTTTTGTATATGGCGATTCGATCAACGGGTTCAGTTTCGGGTTTCATCTGGGTCAGGTGCACGATTCTGCCTATTCCATTTTCATTGAGCCATCCGACAGCCTGGCCATTTTGTCGTCGCTGAGATCCAATTATGCTACGGCGCTGGTTAACGGTACAGCGCTGGTCAATGCTACAGCGCTGGTCAACGAATACGGTGAACCGCTCCTGGATGCCACGGCGCTGGTCAATAAAAGCATGATGATATCCAATGCTACCTTCAGCCGGTTTGCAACAGCACTGGTCAACGGGACCTTTATCGGAGCACCTTCCTTTTTGACAGCCACTGCGCTGGTCAATGTGGTCAGCTTTTCAGGCAGTTCAGCCCTCGCACCTGCCACAGCGCTGGTAAATGGCGATGTCGTGGTGAACGGATTCAGTACAGGCGGCGCCACGGCACTGGTCAATGCCGGCCAGCTGATAAATGCCTTTGCCGGCGCCACAGCCCTGGTCAATACAACCACAGTCAACGGCAACAATAACAGTGATGCCATCGTCATACTTGGCGAAGACGATATCCTGATCCTGTCCGGCGATTCTACCGGAGGTGTTGATTTGCGGGGAATAAGCCTGATCACCGGTAACACGGTCGGGCAGCATTATATCGTACCTGGATCCTTCCTCTCGAATAACTTCAACATTACTTACGGGTTGGGCGAATTAACGATTTTACCGGATACCGTTACGGTTACCGCCGATATGAAAGTGATCAAAGCCGGAGACCCTCTGCCTTCATTTACAGCTACATTCAGTGGATTCCATGATGGCGATGATCAGTCTGTTGTCGACACACTGTATTTTACCCTGAGTCCGGCTTACAATGGGGCGGCAGGCACATACCAGATACAGCCGCATGCCACCGCGGCCAATTATATATTTGTGCCCGTCACGGCTCCGCTATATGTAAATCCTTACGGTTCGGGAGCAAAGCAGATCACTTTAAGCATTCCCTGCATCGAAGTGCTGAATCCCCCCGATACGAGCGGATTTACTTACCTGGCCCGGTTTACCTATCAGAATACTAATACAACGGATGTTTACATTCCATATGGTCCGGATAATATGTTTTCCGGATCGGGATCCTGGAACGGGATCAATCAGCCTGTGTTGTTCAAAGCCGGTGGCGGATCGTTCACTGTGCCTTTCAACGGAGTATTACTGTCTTATACCGTTAAAAGTTATAAGAACACTATAAAGACAACCTCAATGGCAAGAGTCAGTTCACAGAACGGCCTGTGTCTTAAATCGGAAGAAGTTAAAGAAGAGGAAGCCGGGGATAATTTGCAAGAATCCATCAAAGCCTATCCTAATCCCACCAATGGAAAAGTATGGATCCGCCTGGATGGTGAATCGGTGAGCCGGGAGCAGGTCAGCCTGGTTGATTTATACGGAAAGGTTTATCCCGTGGATGTTTCAGTGTTATCGAAGGAGTTGATAGAACTGGATCTCAGCAATTACAAGGCGGGAGTTTACCTGGTGAGGATCATGACAGCCGGGGAAATAGAAACGATTAGGGTCATCAGGAAGTAAAGAGTCCGGGATCGCGACTATTTAAGATTATCTTTAAGTATTGACAGATTTGCCTTCAGATCGTCGATCTTTTTGTCAAGATCGGCGATCATGGCTTTTACATCTGACGTTTCACGAGTCTTGTATTTCAACAGCTTTTCCATTTCCTGCTGGCTTTCCTGCATGCTGTTCATAATCACCCCGATAAACAGGTTCATTATGACCATAGCGCCGATCAGGATAAAAGATACGAAATAGAGGAAAGAGCCATATGACACAGGTTTAGAGGTATACTCCGCCAGCGGGTCTGTAGTTCCATAGAACTGGATATTCAGGATATCGGTCCACCCTTCAAGCGTCAGTACCTTGAACAACGTGATCATTGATAGATGGAGGTTGCCGAAATGGACAGGGTCTTTCCCGCCGAACAGGAAGGTCCCCAGTACGGCGTAAATATAAAAGATAAGCGCCAGGAGGAGGACGACATAGCCCATCGAAGGGATGCTTTTCAGCAGGGCGCCTACCAGGAGTTGAAGTTTAGGAAAGATGGATATGACGCGAAAAACCCTTAATATACGGGCTAATCGCAATACAGCAACATAATGAGTGTCGATAGCCGGGATAAAGCACACTGCCACGACGATGAAGTCGAACACATTCCATGGGTCTTTAAAATAGTCCCATGGTCGAATGCCCCTGGCCAGGATCTTGAGCAGGATCTCGACGGTAAATATGGCCAGGATCATTCTATCCAGAAGATGCAGGAGATTATAGTGTTGCCGGTATGCATCAGGGTAAGTCTCAATACCGATGATCACGGCCGACAAAATGATCACTCCCAGGATGAAATACCTGAAGTAGGCAGATTCGGTGAAAATACTCAGTGGTTTGGTTATATTCATCTTTCAGGAGGTTAAACTATTCTTTTGCCGGTTTCCATATTGACATCACAATACTGGTCAGCAGGATGAACCCGATAATTCCAAGGGAAATAAAAGGATCGAATTTATAAAAGTCGGTGATAAGCATCTTAATCCCGACAAACACAAGGATAGCTGCCAGACCGTAATGCAGGTAATGAAAATATTTCAGGATGCCTGCCAGGGCAAAATAGAGTGAGCGGAGCCCCAGAATGGCAAAGACATTGGAAGTATAAACAATGAACGGATCGTTTGTGATGGCCAGGATAGCCGGTATGGAGTCGACAGCGAAGATCAGGTCGGTAGTTTCAACCAGTATCAGTACCATCATCAGTGGTGTCGCCCATATCTTACCCTCGAGACGGATAATGAATTTACTGCCGTGATATTCTTTCGTAACGGGAAAATACCGGCGGAACAGGTTCAGAAGGCGGTTGTTTTCAACGTTGATCTTGGTCCCTTTGTTAATCGCGATCTTAATTCCCGTATAAAGGAGAAACACCCCGAAAACGTAGATGATCCAGTGAAACTTGTTGATCAGTGCCACCCCGGCGAAGATAAAAACAGCGCGCATTATCAGGGCGCCGATGATACCCCAGAACAGGACCCGGTGCTGGTATTTTGCAGGGACTGCGAACGAGCTGAATATTAAAACAAAGACAAATATATTGTCGACACTGAGAGACTTTTCAATAATGTAACCTGTCAGGAACTCCACCGCTTTAACCTTCCCAAAATAGTAATAGAGGCCGAGGTTGAACATCAAAGCCAGGCTGATCCAGATACCACTCCAGGTCATAGCTTCTTTGAAGCCCACTTCATGGGCTTTTCGGTGAAAAACGCCAAGGTCGAGTGCAAGCATCAGGAGGACAAAGGCATTGAATCCGATCCAGAACCAGATATTGATTTCCATAGTTTGGTTATTATGAAGATAAATGGTAATGCTAAAACGGTTCTGCCGGATAATTGTTTAAAACATCAAGGAAAAACCTTTTAAGGATGTTTAATAACTTTCAGCTTGCGTTTTTTCAGGAATGATGTGATGACGGGTGTGCTGGCGATGATGATGAATCCGAGCAAAAACCAGATCGAGTAATCCATAAGGTTTGGATACTGTTTGCCTAGGAAATAGCCCAACGGGGCCAGAGTACCTATCCAAATGACACCTCCCAGGATGTTATAAAATGAAAATTTCCTGAGCTTTAAACCGGAAGCGCCGGCCAGCATGGGCATCATTGTCCTGACGACCGGCAGGAACCGGCTGATAATAAAGGCCCATGTGCCGAATTTCCGGTAAAAGGTCCGGCTTCTGGCCAGGTAAGAGCGTTTGAAAAACCGGTTGTCTTCCTTGTCAAACAGTTTCGGGCCCAGCCACCGGCCCTTGGCGTAGCCTGTATAATCGCCCAGGACTGCCGCGCCCATCATCGCCGGGACGAGTACATAGACGGGTACGTCGAGGAAATGGGTACCGGCCAGCAGCCCTGCGGTAAAGATCAGGTAATCGCCACCGGGGAGGACCAGCCCGAGGAAGAAACCGGTTTCGAGGTAAATAATGACCAGTAACAGCACCAACCCGCCGATACGGATCAGATCTTCCGGGCTGGAAAATATATTGAATACGGTACTGAGACTGAGAAATTCCATGGTTATAATATGAATACACAATAACAATTGAAAAGGAGAAAAGTTTTTCAGATCAGGCCAGCTGTCCAATCCCTCGCTGCGTCCGGGACAAGCTGTCCAACTGAAAAAGTCGGGATGGTAAGATTCGGATTTTTTTTCGTTGCCGCATCGCGACTGAACCTGGCGCTATCTCACTTCGTTCGATTGCCCGGACCGTTCCTTGTCCGGGCACCGCGCCAGCTAAGGTCGCTTATGCGGCAACTGTGTTTAAAATAAGCACCAAAACGGTTTGGAATTTTATAGCACTAGTTGTGGTGGAGCGACCTAGGGAAGCGGACTGAGGAGCGAAGCGACGAGGGAGCTTTCCAGTCGCGGAACCACAACGAAAAAAGTAAATGGAATGATAGAGTTGAGTGCCAATGTCTGATGTAAATATCTACTTTTTCTTTGAGGAATTGGTTTTCAATTCAAGAAAAAACCTATCTTTGCACTCCCAAAACAGGGCGGGATGTAGCGCAGCCCGGTTTATACTCTCCTAATTAATTAATATACAATCTATTAGATTACTTTTCTTAAAACATTTACTTTCATCGCTAAAACATTGTGTAATTTTTTTTAATTCTTCCGGTTTTATAGTTTCCTTGTCGAATTTCCCTATTATTCTAGTCTTGGTATTAATTCTGTCATAGTATAATGAACGAATTGCTTTCCAAGTTCTGTCAATTCATATGGCTCAACATTATCAAATGCGGAGGTCAAGACAGGGCTACTTGGTTTACGAGATTCTTTCTTTACAAAATGTCCATAATAATCCGTCTGCCGGAACTGTCTAATCACACCACCCATGCTTAGGTCTCTAATTAACATCTTATATAAATCTGCTTCAGCAGAATCCTCCCTCGGACTCGTGCCCCTAATTTTACTCCAAATTTGTCCACGAGTAATGCCTCTAGTGTGATAGATTTCCCTAATAATATAAAAATGTGCTTCATGATATAATTCAATCCAATCAATAAATAATCTAATTACATCATCTGTACATAATTTACTGGCACACGAGTTCGTCAAAAGATTTTTAATCAATTCTCGTTTTTCATCGGTATCAGAATTATCCCAGGCTCTGAAACCTTTTTTTACTATATCTTGGTATTCTGGCGATTCCATTCGCTCGTGTACACTTGAATCGAATCCTTCCAAACGACTTACAATACCATAGATAGTCATCCCCAATTTTTCTAATTTTTCTTGATGGTCTTGTAACCATAATCTTAAAATATCATTGATTTTGGACTGACCGAGTTCAGCATTTAACGATGCAGAGGCGCTTAAAAAACCACCCACCCAAGGTATGCTGCTCAAAGCGGAAAGAATAAATCTTGAAATTCTTTTAGACTCTTCCTTATTCTTTATTTTAGAAAATTTTATTTCAAAATCTTTCTCGATTTTCTGGAGTTCACTTTCTTCCATAATACTCCTCTCTTACATCACTAAAAACAGTGATATAGTAATTGAATTGAAACCAAAAATAAATCTTCTACTTTACTTGTCACGCTATTTACCGCAACATGGACAATGACCTTGGTCAAGTGGTCCAACACTTTCCGAGAGTCCCCTAACTATAGGTTTTCTTTCCTCTAAACTAACACCCTCAAATTTTTGGATAAATTCTCTGACTTCTTTTCTTTCAGTGGAATCAAGTTCAGAATATCCTTTAATTACTTTAAATGTTTTCTGATTCATGGTTTGAACATTTTATAATAGATTGATTTATTGAATTTACCACACACATTACAGTTTGTCGATTCCATTGATGTCGGAACTAAATTACATCCGACACAAGGTCTTTGAAATTCTCGAAGACCATATCTCATTCCCATCCGCAATTCCCATTCTTTAATATTATGCTTTGAGTTTTGTTGGGTCCTTGCCTTATATCTTTCATTATATAAATTATAGATTCCATTTAAGTCTTCATATTCCTTTGGTGGTAGGTTTCCTAATTTTTTGAAGTTATCATAAAGGTCATTTAAATCTTGGGACGCTTCGTATGAATACGCTAATTCATCGTCCCATTTGTTGGCAACTGCAAACACTGAAAATATTAACTGAGCTATGGTTAACGGAATCGCAATAATTATTAAGTACGGAAGGATTTGTGACTCAAGACCATAACCAAGTGCAGTTGCACCAATTGCAGTAGGAACTACAATACCAAATACTTTTAACATATTAACAAAAAAACCATATCTCTGAGCCTTCTTGTCAAAAATATATGCTAAAGCGAAACTATGTAAAGACTTATCCCAACATACTTTTCTTAATTTCTCAAACCTTTGTTCATCTGATTCCATATTGATTTCTTAACTATAAAATTCAATAAGTTCCTTCCTCTTCGCCTCCAACATTGTTTCTATTCCTGGCTCCATTCTTTCAGACCATTCTTTTGCTTGTTCATTATTACCAGTTATAAGGCTAAAAGTTGTGTCCATAAGGGATTGAGCCTTATTTAAAACTTGTTCTTTATTCAGTGCTACTGCTTCAACATCAACTTCTATTACATTCCCATTCGGTAAATATACCATCGGATTAGAACCTCCATACATGTAATTATTCGGCATACAAGTAAAAAGTTCAGGACTCCCTTCAAATGGATATTGGACTGTAATCACATATAATTGTCCCGGTCCACCAATGAGCGGTTTTTCAGTTACACGATGACCTTTAATTTTAGGCTCATGAATTGTTACTGGTCTCAAAAGAATATCATGTTTTATTTTTTCTTTGGTCCCGTTAAAGACAGCATCCGTCTTAACATCTTTTAATTCTAATCTTTTAACCTGGGTCTGAAGCTCTGCCTGCCGCTTCATTTGCAAATCTAATATAGACTTTAGGTCTCTCACAGGTGCGAAAATTGCCATAAAATATTAGTTTTAAAGGTTAATAATAATTTGAACCTCAAATATATGAATTCTATTCTTAGATTTTCCAAATTCAAAGTTTGCTGGCGGCATTTAGGCTTGAAAATTGGCTGATGAACATACAACATCCAATCCAGAATTCATTTCGATGCTTTACCTGTCGACTCAGAACCCAGTTGGAATCTTCTAAGGCTTCGAATCTGAACCAAATACTCAAAGACTTGCAATTTATTATATCAACATGCCGACTGTCATTTCAGCCGGTCTTTTTTCATTACAAAATATCATCATCATTCATTTTGGTGAGTTTGGGCGAGTCCTTATATCGAGTCGAAAAACTGTTACTGTCCTATCATGAAGTATTACCCAAATTCACCCCATCTATCGGGGAGAAATTTTCTGAAATGCGATATAATGAAGTCTAATTAATAAATTCTAATGATACATTACCAGATAATTATAATTATATGTTCATTAGTTTTATTATATGAAACATTAATATGATAATCTATGTCATAAAAGTAAAAGTGAAAACTGGACCAATTCTTGTTTCTTCCAGAAATATCAGTCTCAACTTTTTAATGCCTGTGTTTTATGAAAACAAAAGTCTGTTGGTTCAATATCATCTTACCCCTATTCTTCTCGACCCCGCTTTTCTCCCAGTTTATTGCTATTCAGGATGGTGACAAAGTTGAAGTCCGTAACATAAGTGGTGGTTTTCTGACCAGTGGGTATTATTCTGGGTTAAAAGACATCGCTCAGGGCGATAACTTCATCGTAATGTTGTATGATTCAGACAAGATTGAAATTCGGGGCTCTGATTTGAACCTCATGACAACGGCATTCTATTCTAATCTGAAAAAGATTGCAACTGCCCAGGACTATGTTGTTCTGCATTATGATAATGGAAAGATTGAGGTGCGGAATAAGGAATTAAAATATTATAATTCTTGGAATCAGTAAGAAAGGCGCTTAAAAGTACATCTCTATTATATGTGATTATGAATCGGGCTGCTTAATGGTCATATCTTCATCATATTAGGTCAAATTGACTCACCCGGAACAAAATTGGACACTTTCATATCAATTACCTTAAAATCAAAATTTCCATTTGACAATTCGAATACTTAATTTCACTATATTTGAGGGGATATAAAAAATTATCTTACTGAGTTTTTATTGATATGTGAATTTTCAAGGGAATTATTTCTTGTTTCAAATGACTAACTAATATTCATTTATAAAATGAAAGAGATAATAGACAAACTTTCCTCGTACAATATTTTTAACTACCTCTTTCCCGGAGTAGTTTTCTCTGTTTTGGTGACCAAGTTTACCAATTTTAATCTTGTTTTTGATAATCTTTTCGTTGCAGCCTTCTTATTTTACTTTATAGGACTTACAATTAGTAGAATCGGTTCTGTAATTATTGAGCCCCTTTTGAAATGGTTGAAATTTGTGAAATTCGCCGAATACCAAGATTTTGTTTCAACATCCAAGACCGATAATAAACTTGAAATTCTTTCAGAGGTGAATAATATGTATAGAACAATTATTTCAATGTGTTCAATATTATTTCTAATTATAGGTTTTGAAAAGATATCTAGAGATTGGGATTTTGTTAATGACTTTCAAGACTCAATAGTTTTAACCATCATGCTCATCCTTTTTTTGTTATCATATAGAAAACAGACAAAATACATTTATAAACGAATAAATAAATCAAAGTAATGGCACAGGATTGTACAATTGTATTTTGGGATGTTCAACACGGACATTCAACTTACATTAAAACACCAAATGGAAGACATATCATGGTGGACCTTGGAACTGGAGATTATTCGGGTAAAAATATAGAATTTAGCCCATTGCGTCATTTAAAATACTCATATGGTATTCAGCAGCTTGACAATGTTTTTATTACGCATCCTCATCTTGACCATATTGATGACATTCTTAATTTCGACTTATTGAATCCCAAGGTTCTCACCAGGCCCAGTCAACTTTCTAATGAAGAAGTCATGGAAGGTGCACAAGAAAAAGACCGTAAGAAGTTGGAGAAATATTGTGAGATAAATAACAGATATAATTCCCCCGTTGACCCGAATGGTAGCGATAATATTTCAAATCCAGAGAATTGGGGTGGGCTACAAATTCAATTCTTCTCACCATCATCTTGCAACCACAATAACTTTAATAATCATAGTATAGTTGTTGTTTTAGAATTTGCGACAATAAAGATTGTTATTCCTGGTGACAATGAAAAATGTTCTTTTGAAGAGTTAATGGCAAGGCAAAGTTTTATGACAGCCATAAAAAATGCCGATATTTTATTGGCACCCCATCATGGACGCGAATCCGGGTACAATGTTGACTTTATGAATCAAGTTAATCCCAGATTAAGTATTGTTTCTGATGGCAGGTTTTGTGAAACAAGTGCGAATTCAAGATATTCGGCTATGAGTAGAGGCTGGACCGTCCATAAGAAAAGCGGAAAATCGGAAACCAGAAAGTGTTTAACTACTAATTCAGATGGTGAAATCCTAACAATTTTTGGATATAAGTCAGATGGGAAACCGTATTTATCAGTTACCATTGAATAGACTTTATTTTCCGTAAGTTGGTCAAAGTTTGGAAAAATGCAAATCTTAAATAATTTTATAGCGTAACATAAATTGATTTTAAGGTAATGATAAACCGACTTAAGAAATGTATTTATGAAACAGAAAAAAATCATATTCACAGTGTTTTTGTTTATCAGTCTTATAACTTTCGGACAGAAACAAGATAAAATTTTTTATGACAAAGACTGGAAAGTTTGTTCACAATCAAATGCGGAATATTATAGATTGATAACATTTGATGAAAAAGGCAAACCTTTTGGAATGGTAAAAGACTATTATATCACAGGAGAGATACAATGGGAAGGTTACTGTTCATTTGTTGATAAATATGACAATTCCAAAGACATTAGTGAAGGTCACTGTATATGGTATTATAAGAATGGCAGAAAATCAAGAGAAAGTGATATGGTTAACAATCTTGAAAATGGAAGAACAACATATTGGTATGAGAATGGAAATAAGGCAAGAGAAATTGATTTTTCAAATGGCGTTCCGAATGGGCTTTGGTTAGACTATTATGAGAGTGGTACATTGTTCAGAAAGTTCAGTTTTGAAAATGGAGAAGCGACAAGTAAATTCTTTATGGAATGTGATGAATTTGGTGCATGTCAAAAGGTATTCTTGGAATATTTTCTGAATCAAGACAATTTAAATAAATGGCAATTGGCATCAGTAGAAAGAGATTATAAGAGTTCCATTATCTCTGAAAAGGGATTACTGATGGAAACTAAAACTGAAATTGGTTTTAGGCAAACGATTAATATTCCTTTAAGTTTATCAGAAGATTTTTCCATAGAGACTTCAATTGATTTTAAATCAGGCGAAAAAAACAGTGGACATGGTTTGATGTGGGGATATAAAGATTGGGATGATTACTATTACTTTAATATCAGTGCTAATGGATTTTATCAAATCGGGGCAAGAACAGAAGGTATAAATCTTGAATTTGTTAAGTGGTCACAATCAAATTTAATAAATCAAGATTATAATAGAAATATTTTAAAGGTTTTAAGAGTAGGGGATAAAATGTACTATTCTATTAATGGTAATCTTGTTCATTCAGATGATTTTTATGCATTTCGTGGCAACGATATTGGTTTCTCTATACTTTCTGGAAAGAAAGCAGTTCTTTTTGAATATTTAATTGTAAAACAAGATATAGAAACTAACCTTGTTACTGATAATTTGCCTAACTCAAATTCTGAAGGATGGAAAGGAAATGGCACCGGATTCTTTATTAGCACAGATGGTTATCTTGCAACCAATTATCATGTAATTTCTGAGGCTTCAGAAATAGAAATCGAATTTATAAGGAACGGACAAAAACAGAATTACAAGGCAAAGGTGGTACAAAGTGATAAACAAAACGACTTAGCGATTTTAATCGTTGATGACAATTCATTTCGTCCATTTATTAGTGTCCCATACAATTTTCAAACTTCCATATCTGATGTTGGCTCCAATGTATTTGCTTTAGGTTATCCTATGGCACTTACAGTAATGGGTACGGAGATAAAGTTTACGGATGGCAAAATAAGTTCAAAGACAGGATTTCAAGGGGACATTGCCACTTATCAAATGACAACACCAATTCAACCAGGGAATAGTGGTGGTCCACTTTTTGACTATGATGGAAATCTCATTGGCATTAACTCATCAAAAATTCGGTCAGACTATGCTGATAATGTTTCGTATGCAATAAAGACGAATTATTTAAAGAACTTAATTGATGTGTTGCCAGTAACATTAAAATTACCCAACGACAAGACAATAATGAGTAAAACATTGACGGAAAAAATCAAGATAATGTCTGATTATGTTGTATTAATAAGAATAAAATGAAAAAGCACTTACCACCAATCGAGCAAACAATTGTGAACAGGGCTACTGAATCAGAGAAGATTTAATACACATTAATTTCAATCAGACATGAATAAAAATAATGTGCAATGATTAAATCCATTTCAATAAAAAATTTCAGAGGTATTGAGGTAATAAACGCTCTTCCAATTGACAGATTCAATATTTTCATTGGAGACAACGGTACATCTAAGACCTCTTTGCTTGAGGCAATTCATTTTTCATTCTCCCCAAATTTCTTATCAGGGAAAATTAAACACACAGATTTCCCAAACGGAAATGATAATCCGATAAAGGTTTTAATTGAGTTTGAAAAGAGCATTGATGTTAAACTACCTGATGGTTATACTGAACAAAATGTAACATGCAATAAATTATTTCTGGCAATTAAGAAAAGAGATAAGAAAACCGCAGGTAAAATATTTTCAGACCTTGTAACTCTTGAACATATATTATTACCTGACTTTGCAAAAGGTGAAAAAGGTTGGGCACTGAAAAGAAAAAATGGAACCGAATTCAATTTTACTGAAAGGTCATTATCTCTTTCGCAAGTTTCAACAGAAGAATTACCACGAAGTTTTTTTTATGGAAAGGATAGAGACAGGCAATTACAGAAAGGTTACAACAGTTCTTTCTCAACAATTATTGACGATTTGAATTGGCGATTTTCTAGGAGCGTTAGGAAAGAAACTGAAGAGACAGGAAAATCACCAGAAATATTTTCAAAAATTTCGTCATTGACTGATGAAATAGCAAGTAAGATTGATTTTGACAAATACGAAGTGTTCAAAGAATTTCACAAGCGAACAAAAGAATTTGAACTTGATGACACCGTGTTGACAATTTTAGATTCAACTGCTCCTTATGAATCTTCGTTTCTTTCTGCAACAAAAGGATTACTTGACCTTCCTATAAAATATTTGGGTTCAGGAATTGAGATGATTATTTCACTCTTGTTTCTTGAAACACTTGCATCAATGTCAAAGGAAAAATTATTGCTTCTAATTGACGAACCTGAATTGCATTTACATCCGAAGCTGCAAGAACGATTAGCCGACTACTTATGGAATATTTCTTCAGGGAAAGATGGACATCAAATATTTGTTACAACTCACTCACCAATATTTTTCAAGAATTGCATTGGTAGAGACGGAGTGAAAACATTTGTTACCAGAAAAGAAGACAAGTCCGAGAAAATATTCGTAGATGAAATATCATTCGGAAATGGTTTATTTCCTTGGAGTCCGTCTTGGGGTGAAATAAATTACATTGCTTACAATTACGGGACAATTGAATTCCACGATGAACTCTATGGTTTCATCCAAGAGAGAACACTATGTTTTAGGGAACATGAAATTGATGATTGCCTGGAAAAGAATTTTGGAGTTCAAAAAAACAGACAGTGGACACCCGAAAAAGAAGGTGTTGCACAGGCATTAAGAAACATAACACTTCCCGTTTTCATAAGAAACAAAATTCATCATCCAGAGAACAAAGCGATGAAGACTGTAAACTTTAATGGAAACGAATTGAAAGAATCAATTGAACTATTGATACAAGTTGCAAGAGCTGTTAGATAATTTGACTAATAATTATATTATCTTTTAGTCACTTCTTTCAAGAATAGACTCCAAACATAACCCCTTGCAGCACTCTCATTCGGGAACCAGGAATCGGGAGCAACCAAATCGTGCGGGTCCAAACTTCCGAGTTCATCGATAATCAGTAACAAGTCCGGTTTTATTACCGATTTAATCTCAATAATGTAGTACTGATAGTTTAAAATGAATTGAATGGCGTCCATATGATTCCCCGTTTAAACTAAGGATAAATAGACATTTGCAATCGTTTCCCTTCTTATTCCGAGATAACGCCTAGTTATTGAAACACTTGAATGGGAAAAGATTTCCGATAACAGAACCAAGGCGTCCTCGGACTGGTTCATATTTTCATACACCCGGCGAGCGAAACTTTTCCTGAGTGTATGGGAAGACACCTGAATCTTTTTGTCTTGAAAAATTGATTTCAACATATAATTAACCTGATTAATTCATTAGAAACTTTTTCTTCACAAAAAATCTCGACTCTGGCGTAATATTTTCAATTTTTTGGAATAATCCGTCAAAAAACTCCCTTCGTCGATCCTTCACTGACATTACCAAAGTTG
>JAGOPY010000002.1:0-271561 GCA_017991835.1 Bacteroidales bacterium
TAGGTGCGGACGGTGGTCTCAATACAACCGTTCATCGCCGGGGTCCCGTCGGAGATCCAGGTGACGGTGGGTGTTCCGCAGTTGTCGTCTTCGTCGGTCACGACGGTGATGTCGGGATCGGGGAAGGTGCCGTTGCAGCCGGTGAGCACGATGTCAGCCGGGTTGGAAGCCGTCGGGTCGGTCTTATCAGCCGCAACACCAAAATATCGGGTGATAGAAGCTGTCGAACAACCGTCAGTAACACTGTAGATAATTTCCACTGTATCTCCCGTGCAGATTGGCGGTGCTGTATATCCGCTGAGATCTGGTGTAACCACTCCGCAACCGTCTTCCGTTACGGCAAACTGGCTCTTCCAGGTGGCAAAAGCATCATTAATTTCAGTCTGATCAGCATAATCACAGGTGTGTGAATACGAGTCGGGTGGACCCGTTACAGCAACATCAATTCCAAGTCCTGAAACCGAACCATCCCTGAAGTAATAACTTTCGGGAGTCCTGCAATATGTTAATGTAAATCCTTCAGAATAAGGCAAATATTCACTGGTAACCAAATCCCATGTTAGATCAGTGGGACCATCACAACCATTATAAATAAAGCTAACAGTAAATAGTACGGTATTATCCGGCAAAGTAAGACCTTCAGTATCCGCATAACCAGAAGCAACTACCTGTCCAGGCTCCGGATTTCCAATCAAAAAACTTGTCCATGTCATCAGCGGATTAACCGTATATGAATTATAAGTCAGTGAATCGGGATCATATAACATTGTCAATGAAATGATTCCAACTTTCATAAACTGCGATACGGTCACATCAATGTCTACCTGGTCTCCGGCACAGTAACCTGTCAAATCGGGCAGAGTGGTGATAGGCCCGCCAACCCAGATAGTATCTTTGCATTGAATGGAATTATTACATTCATCAGTTGCAGTCCAGGTGATGATCGTCTCTCCTAAGGGCAGTACTTTCCCTGACAGGGAGGATCCTCCGCCGGAATAATTATGAGAAACTGAAATTACACTACTGCAATTATCTGTGATATTGGTCGGGTCGAATTCTGTTCCAATTATTGTGTAAGTAGTGCCACCCAAAACGCTCGGACAGCGGCTTCCGCTTGGAGCACAGGTTAATGTCGGAGGTTCATCATCACCTCCTGTATAGGAAACAACAGCATTCGGTGCGAAATTATTACACGCATCCTTAATCGAATAGGTATAGGTGGCTGACCATGAGCAGTCATCTCCTGTAATTGAAGTGTTGACAAGAGTAGCAATAACAGTGCCGCAATTGTCTGTATATTGTGCTTCGATATCTCCTGTGATGGGAGGATCTTGGGCATCGTCATAACAAACATTGCCCATATCTCCTCCCGGCAAAGTGCCGGTCAGTTGGGGCGGGGTATTATCGACAGTTCGCTTCAGGTTTTGGTAAACATAAATAAAATTACCGCATTTGTCGGTAACTTTATATGTCCTGACCATCGTTTCCAGGCAACCATTCATTGTGGGTGTACCGTCAGAAAAATGTGTTACGACTGGTGTTCCGCAATTATCCGCTTCATCGGTTACTACATGTATGTCAGGACTCGGATAAGTTTCATTACAGGTTGTAAGGACGATATCAGGTGGGTTGGATGCAGTCGGATTGATATTATCATCAATAAATACAACCCTGGTCGCGGTATCTTTACATAATTCCGGAGAATTTGTTACAATCAGTTTTAAAGTATAAGAAGAATCACATAAGGCGCCTGTATTGACAGTGACAGATTGGGAAGTTGTTGAACCTGATATGGATCCGTTTCCGGTGATCGACCAGTTATATTGAAGCCCAGCCGGACCGGAATAGGTGTTCGTTGTTAATGGACACAACGATTCAGTGCCTGTTACCGTTATGGATGATACAGGTGTGGGTTTGACAGTAAGGATCACTTCATCATCCGCGGTGCAATACGAGGTGCCATTATAGGTTACTACTGTCAATTTCATGGTGGCTGTTGTACCATAAACTTTAACTGTCGTGGTATCGGAAGAAGCATCTGTGATTACCGGCGCTGTTCCCCCATCATAAGAAACGGTTGACCATGTGGTTGAAAAGACGTTATAACCCGGAGATGGATTTGCAACGCCTTTAAGTGTAAATTCGGTATAAGCCCCTTCGTCACATTCAGATTGAGCTGCTCCGGCTTCAGCCGTTCCAAATTGGAGTTCGGTAACCTGGATGGGAGCAATAAAGTCGTCCAGGTTTGCTGTTGCCGAATTTGACATCTTCCCTTTGACGAATATGGTAGTAATCCTGATGTCGTTGCATGCGCTGATGTTTCCGATCAAGCTGGTTAGATCGACCGCCACTTCAATAAATGTGTTAGTCTGATAAGTATTGCTTCCAAATGACAACCAGGGTGAAGGTACGGTTGTAAGATAATTTGATGATGCATACACAGAGCCCGCGGGGAAAGTAGTATAAAGCACATAATTATAGGTGCTTCCAACAAGCTGCCATCTCCAGACTTCAAATGTGGCAGGCCCGTTATTGGCAAAATGGGCCGATATAACAAAGTCCCCAACAGTTCTGCCTCCTGTCGAAGCCGGGGCATCACTGACGAAAAGGTTCGTATTAAAATTTTGATATACACTATCCTGGAAAAATTCAAAGTCGATCCATGATTCTCCGGTATTGGAAAACCGGTCCGCACCAAGGATGGCCCAAACATGTCCCGTGGTAGTATCGGTAGTGAGATGGATCATGACATGATTCATGTCATTTTTTCTATTTGTGGATGTATTTGTAAATCCCCAGGTGTTTGGATTGCCATTGAATTTATCCCCGCCATCGAAGGCATTGTCCTGGTTTGTATTCCATACATCTGTACTGAAATAAGTCGTACTGGCATTCACAGGAACACCAGTATTCGATAAGACAAAACCGCCGGTTCCAGTACCTCCTGCCGCCCAGTCACCTATTCCACTTGTTGGCACATTGGCCTGAAGATTCCCTTCAATTCTAAATCCTCCGGTAGGGGGGTAAACAGGACCTGTTCCATCCATTTGAGCAAGGCTCGGCAGGCTCGAAAAACTAAAGAAGATGAGAATTATAAAGACAAATGCCAATCTAACAAACAGAGGCAAAGTGCTTATGCTTTTAAAACAACAAACCTTCCTGTTATTTGACTCAATAGGTAGAAAATTTTTCATGATTTTGGGTTGTTTGATTTAATTTATTTGGACTTGGGATGATGGAGGGGGTATAACGATTTGGTTAAGAGGTATTATGGCGGTGATGTTGATCCGCTGAAATAGCAGATCAATAAAGCAAAAGAACAATCCCGGGGGTGGAAACTGTTACAATTCATGATCTTGGGTTTGCAAAAGTCTGCAAAGTTAAGCTTGGCAGCCAATTGATAGGCAAATATACGTATTATTTTTATGATTTTGTTAAAAATACTTCAAAATTTAGAACAAATCTAAATAGTTTTTCCGACCCGGGTGCATTACTTGGTCAACTTTAGGAAATAATTAACAAAAAAAGAGGCTGCCCGGATGAACCAAACAGCCTCTTGGTTTTAATGATTAAGATTATCTCCTTTAAGGGAGACTTAAAATCATTATCTTAGATTTTCTATTCTTCCAGTTTCTTCCTGGCGTCATAGACTTTCTTGCTGCCATATCCCGCACCCAGGGCAAGCAGGATGATCAATCCGCTGCCGATCGGCGCATAGCCGCCTACAGGCCCGTTTCCGCCACCTGACGGATCACCGCCCGGATCGGGTGGCATGGGCTGAGCCGCTAACGTAGTGACGGTAATCGCGAAAGTGATGAAGAAAACTGTCCGGAGAACTATTTTTATCGCTTTTTTCATAGCTTTTATTTTTATCGTTTGCAAATTTACTGTTTTTTAAGCCTTTTGAGCCGATTACTTAACGAACACCTTCTTCGTCACCGTGTTATTGTCTGAAATAACCTTGACAATGTAAACGGCATTTCCTTCCGCGACAGCGATCTCATTCGTGCCTTTGCTTGCGGAAACACGACCGACTTCCTGTCCCAGGATGTTGTAGAGTATGATTTGTCCCGATGTTCCGGTGAAATCAACATAGATCATTTTATTGGCAGCATAAATGCTGTTAACCTGTGTGGCCGGATCATCGCCTATACCTGCAAATTCGGCAAAGTGAACGGCAAACCGCTGCGACATCCCTTCCTGTGAATTGAACGTGTAAGAGGTGGTTTCGCGCAGGTTCATCTTCTGGCCCGTTACCTTATCTTCCAGGTAAACCGGGACACCGGCATCAAAGCTCTCCAGGTTGGAAACCAGGATCGTATATTCACCGGCTTCAGGAGTATTGACTCCCATATCGATTTTTACCGTTTGTGTATAATTATTGAAGGTGTTAATGGCCATCATTTCATCGTTCAGCATCGTGTAAAGCTGAGGTGCATTCTGCGACAACAGTTTCTTTGCATCATACGAATAATCGATCTCCGGGGTTGCATTGGCATCGAAACGGATCAGGGCTTCATCGTTGATCTCCCCATTGGAAATGGTCAGACTCAGCATATTGTCAAAATTGCCGTTGGATTTCCAGAAATCCTGTGTGCTATGAACCCTTACAGCATTGTTAACTCCCAGAGAACCGGCTGCGCTGGCATTGACAAAGAATCCCTGCGCGGCAGGAATAAATTGTGTTCCACCGTTTGTTCCGGGGCCGCCATAGACATAACTCGAATAAGTGCCGCCGTTCCATACGTAGTATGCATCGGTGGTAAGATTGGTCTTGGTCCATCCGGCTGCATCCCAGTCAACTGCCGATACATAAGGATTGCCGACAAAATTCCATCCATCCCCGTTTTTGGTGAGGCCTTTACTGATGGCTCCCGTATTCAGCGTACCATCGTAATTGACCGTTGTATCGTCAACCGGATCCCAACCCTGGTGCCATGGGTTCACGCTGGAGGTCCACGCGGCATATCCCTTCATAAGGCTTAACGGTGTGGTCTCATCTTCTATGAAAGCATCCCAGTCGCTGGCGCCTTCATTGTAAGTAAATAACCAGAGGTGCAGGAATACGTTCGCTGTAGCTGCTGTTGTGGGTTGTGTGACATACCAGAAGCGGTCTGCATCCAGGAAACGCTGTACTGAAGCCGTACCCGAAACCGTTCCGTAGGTGATCAACGATCCGTCGCCGTCAACCTCGTCTGAAGCAATGAGCAGACCAACTCCGGCGCCACCAATGGCCAGGTTATTGGCATAGGCATTGTCTCCGTTGGAGATCATAGGGACCGTTTCCCCTGCATTCGGAATGGCTACATTATGACCTGCATCCGGGATGAAATTCTGTGCCCAGTTGGCTTTCAAACGCCACTCGGACGAAGGGACGCCATCCCAGGTGATCGTAGAACGGTGGCTTCCCGGGGTCATATCGGTATTCTGTGCCGCGCTGATCGCCCATTCGGAAGCAGTCATGGTCATGTTTGGCGCTATGATATCATACAATCTTACCGCATGTTTTCCGGTGAAATCAAATGTACTCCCATCATAAACATCAATACCTGTCCCGGTTGTATAATCACCATAGGTAGATAACAGGTAATTCGTCGCTCCTCCCGTTCCTACTACAGTGGAGGTCAGGGTAGGTGTGAAATCGACTGCATCATAGCCAACCGTATATTTTGCTCCGGCAGCCAGTGTGCCGGTCAGTTTCACGCTTGAACTGCCATTTGCATTCAGATACCATGCATAATGGTTAGTGAAATCGACAGCCGTTGCTCCAGCATTGTAAACCTCCACAAAATTGGTAGAAGAGTTCGACGGATCGCCCACTTCGGAAATGATCAGGCTTGTATTCGGGTTGGAGGGAAGCGTTAGCAGGTTGTTTTCTGCAGTAATAGGAGTGTAGTTTATTGTTGTTGAAGCATTATTAACCAGGACATAATTTTGTCCGCTTTGCATACTTCCACCTCCGGAAATAAAGAAGCCAATACCACAATCACCACTTCCAGTTATAAGCATTTTATACCTGACCACACCCTGGTAAGTGGTTGTAAGATTGCTTAAAAAAGCAATCTTATACGATCCATTATGAGGGGGAAGGGTTTTAAATGCAAGGAAAGTTGAACCAAATGTATTGGCGTCAATTGAAACAATATCAGTGTTAAAGTTATAACCCGTCGGTTGAGCCAGTACCAGCTTTTCAACCACAACCGGTGTGGCGGAAGAGCCGAACACGGTTGTGCTGAAATCAACCTTTATTGTAAAGGTAGTGGTGTAGGTGGTGTTTGTTGTGGCCTTTGCCTCCACATCAAAAATCAGAGTGTCGGGCCCGGCGGCCGGAGCAATCTTGAAATTGTTGAACCGGTATGTGATCCCAACTTGCGATTGGCCGGTAAATCCAACCAGAATTAAGACCCCCAGGATTAAAAGTGATTTTATTTTTTTCATAATGACCATGTTTATCTTGAACATTAATTAAATTATTTCACAAAAGTAATACTACTTAATGTATTAATTAGGGTATATAAGTGAATATTGGATAGTTAAGGAGCAAATAATACACATCACCCGCAAAAACTTCTCCATCCAGATCCAAATCAGAGTTAATATAGGCTCCGAAAGTCGGATAATCATTCAGGAAAATACCTACGTCACCTGCGAAAACTTCACCGTCATTATCAATATCGGCAGAGTACATTCCAAATACTCCCGAAGCAATCTCCTTTTGCTGCGATCCATAGGCTTTTGCCACATCATCCGTAAAGTCGTAGGTATAAACCCCGCCAACCTGCGTTAGCGCGGCAGACGACATAACCCTTATATGGTTCCTGTGCCAGATGACAACATAGATATTATCTTCAAAAGAGGTGGGGAATAGCAGGTCACTTTCTCCATCCAGGTCAACAATATACCCATTGTCGAGTATAAATCCGGCTTTTCTGGCAACTGTGGTTGCAGCCGTTGCCGTTTCCACATCGCCTTCGGTTTCGCGGATCTCCACCAGGACCCAGTCAACTACATTTGGGTTTGGCATCTCTGTCACACTTTCCGTTCCGGTATATTCCCAGGGCAGGCCACCGTATGGCTGAGCCAGGGGAAGAAGGTCAAAGTCGTTCAGATAGGCATTCATGGTCGTACCGTTGAAAGGCCCTTCAAGGAAAGTCTTCAGGTTAAACAATGTTCCATTGATAACCCCACCGTCAAAGTATGCAACCGGTATGAATGTCAGGTCGTTCTGGGCAAAGTCGCAACCGGCATTGAAGGTCAACGGACAGGTGCCGCCAATGTATGTGAAATGCAATGTAAAGATGACATCTTCATTATTCGGATCAATATCCCAACCGTTCAGGTCGGTCCATTGTACGCCGATCTGTGGCCCCGGCATGTTATTGATAAAGTAATTGGTCAAGGTACCCGGAGTGTGGCCGGTATATGTCAACACGTCGTCGTCGTATCCGATAAACAATGAGATAGCGGCCGGATCCATGATAAAGTTCCTGGCTGTAACAGGGATATTAATAGTTTGTCCGATAGTTCCGGTCAGTGTGGGCAGGCTCAGTTCCGGTCCGCCCAATACCGGCGAAATACTTCCGTCAACATAGGTCACAGGAAAAAGGACCAGCTCATTGTCGGTGATTTCGCAGCCCCCTTCAAAGGTGATGGCGCTGGCGCCGAAGTTATAGTCGAAGTTCAGCGTCAATAAAGTTCCGTCGATCAGGGCGCCATTATAATTGCTCCAGGTGATCCCTATCATTCCCGATCCCATCATATTAGCCGATGCACCTGTTATCGATCCACCGGTAATCCCGACGAAATCGAGATGACCGGGGTTATAACCAATGAAAAGTGTTATAGCACCCATCATGTTTGGGTCAAAACCGGCAGCCGTAATCGGAATCCCGATGATATTACCGGGAGTTTCCACGACATCGCCGATAGTCAGACTATAGGCTGATGCCAGCGGTTGAACAAATCCATTGTCATATGAAACCACCGGTGTTGTCAGGTCGGTATAGGCCACTTCGCATCCGGATTTGAAAATCAGGTCACTTGCACCTGTCCCGTCATAAACAAAATTCAGGGTCAGGAAGGAGTCGTTCAGGTCGCCGCCACCCGGATTGGAATAAGCCACGCTGATCATGCCCGAAGTATTGTTTCCGCTAACCAGAAGGGCAGTGAGTGTGCTTGAATAGCCTGTAAATTGCAGTACGTCCGGATCAAACTCCATATAAAGAGTTACTGCGCCGGCCAATTGCCCAAAATCAGCCCCGGTCACGTTAACCGATACCGGGCCTGCTGTTGAGAGCACCTCGTCGATCGTGATGCTTGCGATGCCTGCGTTCGGAGTAATGCTTCCATTGGTGAATTCAACCGCAATCGGGTTAAGAGCATTGTCAGTAAACTCACATCCTGCATTAAAGGTAAGTTCGCAAGAACCACCCAGGGCGTTGTACTGAAAATTCAGCGACAACAATATCCCGTTAATATCCGCCCCGTATGGATCAGTCCATTGAATACCAACCTGTTCCGTACCTGACATATTATTGATAAAATATGTGGCAAACTCTGCGTCGCCTGGAGTAGATCCTGTAAATGTCAGAACATTCGGATCATAACCGATAAACAGAGATACCGCCCCGACATTTGTCGGCAGATCATTTACAGTGATATCAAAAGATACCGCTGAGCCGGGATTTGCTGTGAGTGATTCAATTTGAGCAGTCTGAGCTTTCAAATTAAATGACCACGCCAGAAGTACTGTTAGTAAAAGGTAAATTTTCCTATTCATATCATTAAATTTTAATTATTTTCTTATATTTTAATGTCTTTATTTTAATGTATCCTGAATATTTTATTCTCTCCGGTAAATACTTTACCTGATTTAACCCCTTTCATTTTCAGCAGAAACAGGTTCCCCGAGATTCCGGAAATATCCAGTTTGTAGCTGGATGCTCCGCGGATAGCTATTCCGTTTTCTCTTAGCAGCAACTTTCCGTCAACTGTATATAATTCTAATAAAATCCATTCCGGGTTATTTCTAAATTCAATGTTTATTATATCCTTAACAGGATTAGGATAAACCGAAATAAAGTTTAGTCCCGGCAATTCGGAAACGAGGGTTAACGTATCAACAAATAATACTGCCGCTTCGGAAAAAACAGAGCAATAATTGCTTGCCAGCCGGCACGCATATTGATACTCGTGCAGATCGAGGGAAGCAGGGCTGATGGTCAGGACAGGGGTTTGAGTATTATAATAAGGTATCGCATCGTCCAGTTCGTCCCAGCTGTTACCTCCGTCCTCACTGACAAGCCACTGGAAACTTACGGCATCTGTCGCTTCCACTGAGAATTCCGCCGTCCCGTTTTTAAGTACCGTATCATTTACGGGTTGTATTATTAGATAAGGTATGACATATTGGTTGATCAGCCCATCATTCAGGGTAATAGTCAACGGATTGAATGAGGAGTTAATGACAACGGTCCCTTCTTCAAAAGAAAGGGTTTGCGTTGCCGATTCATAAAACAATACCATTTGGAACAGCATACCATTGCTCACTGTGACAGGATCTTCATTGGTCCAGTGAATAGTGATCCCGGGTTGTCCGACAAGTGGTGAGGTGACCATCTCGCCGGATTGCAGATCGGGATGGATATTTTCTAGCTCCAGGAAGGTTAGTTCTGTCGTATCAAATGAAATATTGAAGTTAAATTCGATTATATCAAATAAATCGCCTGCATAAACAGGTACTGAAACGATGTCGGCAGGGCAGGAGGCTGTCTGGCCGATGGTTGCCACCGGGAAAGCTGTGGCTACTTCCAATAGTGCAATGTCTGATACCAGGGTACATTCTTCGTAAGTCAGGATGCACTGGTAAAGATTTTCGTTAAAACTCAACGGGACGTTACTTATCGAAAGTGAGTCGGAGTTAACACCTGAATAAGGGCCGTTGTTTTGCAGGTTTGTCCAGCCGGAGCCTGAATCCTCCTGCCACTGGTAAGTTGTATTGCCCACCGAGGTGATCTTAAAGAACACATCGTTATTTGGGTAAGATTGTACACTATCCGGTTGGTTAATGATTTCGATACTGTTGAAGATACTGCCGGAATAAGATTCCAGGGGGATAATTTCCAGCATGGTATTGGCTATTTCGGTGCCCGGGTTAAAGGTAAGAAGGGTTGAATCAACCAGGTAGGTAAAACTGAGATCAAACAGTTTTTCGCCCGAAATATAGAAAGGATTAGGGTTGCTATAGGCTATATTAACTTGTCCGCCGATATCGTTGTAAGAAATGAATCCGGGGATTTGCGGGTTTATATTCAGGATAGAATTGAAGATAGCCACATTGGTATCGTAACCGATGAAAATGGTCATGGCCCCGACATCATTGAAATCGACCACATCCATAGGAACCATGACATCTTCTCCGGCGCAGGAGGCGATATTTCCGAGAGTGGCTATGGCAGTTTGCGATTTCATGAGCAGGGGTTGAAGTGCGATAATCAATATGACTATTGTAATCCGCATTCTATTTTTCTTTCCGCCTAATTATTCAATTAATTTATTTTAAAGATAAAACCGAAGAGGGGAAGGGGACTTCCCCTCTTCGGGTAATTCACATATTATTGAGAGATAACCATACGTTGGGTTGAGATGAAGTCGCGTGTTTCGCCGTCGACAGTGATCTTATAGAGATACACTCCGGTTGCGAGACCGGCTGCGCTGAATTCGACGGTATATGAACCGGCGGTTTGCGTAGCATCTACCAGTACAGCGATTTCCTGGCCAAGCATATCAAGTACGCTTAGTTTGACTTTACCGCCTTCCGGCATAGTGTATTCGATAAAGGTCGAATTGTTGAACGGATTAGGCCTGTTAGCGCTCAGGAAGTAATCCACAGCAGCCGGGCTGGTGGTAACACCAAACGATTTCAGGGTAACCGGTTCAATCACCTTAGCCTGTGCATCGGCGAATTCGGAGTTCATACCTACGCTGAACATAGCTTCTGCAGTGGCTACTTCGCTGATTGCTTTCACTTTCAGTGTCACCACTACATCATTTTCAGCCAGGGTCATCGGGTTCACATTGCTGAACGCAATACCGACGTTATTTTCGTTGATGTTGAAGATCATACCTTCAGCAGCAACAACGTCAACTACTTCGTAAAGTGCCGGGTTGTAGTCGAGCGTAAGGGTCATAGCGCCGAATGTGTTGGCATCGGCGATTCTGACCGGCAGTTCGAATACCTGTCCGGTAACCACGTTGATCGTACCATCAGTTACCAGGTCGATAGCCGGCATACTCTTCATCGAGTTCGGGTTATTGGACCTGTTAGCATCACCCACGTTCAGGGCGAAGATTTCGTAACCATCCACAGCCTGAGTTGACATAGCCGGGTCGAATGCCCAGTTGCCTGCCGGGAAGTAGCCGATCATGTTGATCGCGCGCTGTTTGATCCACAGAGCGTCGGTAGCATTGATGGTTGAGCTGTTGTTAGCATCCATTGCTTCGGCCACAACATCGTCATAGATGAAGCCGACGGGCAGGTTGTTGATTGCTTTCAGTTCGACAGCGAGAGCATCAGTTGCATTGGCGCCGTACCATGGAGCATCGTACGTTGCAGTCAATCCGAAGGAGGTCGTGGCATTCAGGCCGGTGAATTCAAAGTAGCCCATGCCATTGTCTTCGAGGTCGTTGAAGGATGTTGTTGTCATAACCGGTACATCACCGTTCCACAACTGGATTTCAACACCGTTCAGCGGAGTTTCGCCATTGTTATGGTAGTAGACATATCCTGCCAGGGTGGCATCGCCAATGGTTCCGGCGGGCCATACCTTAACATCCATATAGTCGTAGTTGCAGCAGCCGGTGCAGGTGTCGAATACCGTCAGGGTAATTTCGCCCCAGCCACCGTTTACATTGTAGTCGGTCCACAGAACTTCGATGCACTCCGTTCCCTGGCCTTCCACGATCTGTCCGCAATGTTCGGCGGTCCAGGTGTAGAGCAGGCAATCCATGTCATATTCTTCCGGGCATACATTGCAGTAGGTCGAGATCATATCGACTTCGGCAACGTCTGGTCCTTCGATATTGGCACACGGCAGGTGGTTCACGAAGAACTTCCATTCTTCGGTTGTGGTGCATCCCTGCGGGCTGGTGATGGTCAGGTACAGGCGGGCGGTATCGCAGCATTCGCCGAAGCAAATGAATACGTCGTCGCTTCCTCTCCAGCAGTTGTCGTCGCAGTCGTACCAGTAAGGTTCGGCCTGCATATAGCTTCCGGCGGGTCCGATAAAGCTCCACTCGTAGGTGTAACCCGGGATCGGTCCTTCGTTGCAGAAGCAGCTCCAGTCGATGCCTAAGCTGATGCAGCTACCGGCGCAAACTTCGATAACTCCGGTTTCCGGATCAACGCCGGGCTCCTTGGGCTCTATACGGTATCCATCAGGATACAGGCAGCTTACTTCGCAATTCGGGCATTCGCCGTCGTAGCAGTTTGAAGGATTGATCGAGCCTTCCAGGGCAACTTCTTCCGGAATCTTATTGAAGGTGATATAAACGATATCTTCCCCTTCACATTCGCCAACACCGTTGACCCATTTGAAACCATAGGTTCCATAATGTGTACCCAGGCAGTCGTCAACCACGCAGATCTCAGCATTTGGATCCAAAATATCGGAAATCTCATAGGCTTCGCTGTAGCTAATAACAAACTGGTCTAAAGTACAAGGATCAACCGGAGGTTCATAGCTCACAAATTCCCAGTACGAATAACCGTTGTCTCCTGTACAGGTGTTCTCCAGGTAAGGTTCTGCCTGCATTTCGTAACAGTTGCCACATAATGAAGCATCTGGTCCTGCATCAGGTACGGGTGTTTCAACGAACACTACGAACACATCGAAATAGTCTGCGCACTCGGTTTCACCGTCAACTGATACATTAACCTCATTCCAACGAACGGTGTAGCAACCATAAACGGTTACACAGAGTTCGGTAGCCGGGTCGGTATCATCGGCAAAGGTTACAGGTCCGGGTCCGTCGATCAGTTCCCAGTAGGATTGATCGTCGTAGTTCGGGCAATCACCTGCGTCAGTTCCAAAGTATTCATATTTATCAATATAGGCTAAACCAAGGTCGATGCAGAGTTCGTCACATTCGGCCAGTAATTCGTCGTATTCGCCCCATGCAGTAGGCTGCTCGAGCAGATCGAAGATAACATCGTCGGATGCTTCGCATTCTTCAGCGTCATTCCATACCGTCCAGGTCAGGATATAGCGTCCGGGTTCCTGGAAGCAGGCTTCGCTTGCCGGGTCATTAACATCTGTAAATACTACATCACCGGGGCCGCAAGATTTGGTCCATACGCCATACATGCTGTAGCAGAAGTCGTAAGTGGCGGTCATCGTGTAGCAATACGGGGTGTAAGCGATATCGACGCAGGCGTTGACATCGTCACCGGCATCCGCAACCGGCTGTTCGAAGATAAATACGCTCACCAGGTCATAGGTTTCGCATACGCCTTCGTACATACCGTTGAATTCGGTAAACCGGAAGATATATTCGCCATATTTACACTCACCGGCACAAGGTCCGATCAGGACATCGGTTTCGAGCGAAGTCGGATCAGTGATGACCACATCGCACTGGGCGCCTTCCGGCTGTGATTCGAGTGTCCAGCTATAGTAGTTATTGTAGTTAACGCCAAAGTCACCGCAATAGTCATAACCCACAGCGGTCAGGCTGAAAGCAAAGTCATTGCAGAGATACAGGTCTTCACCGGCGTCGACATCCATAGGTTGTTCAAATATCCATACCGAAACTTCGTCAGAATCTTCGCAGATCGGGAAGAAACGGATCATATCGCCAACCTGGGCATAGTAGCCATTGTACTGGGTCATGCGGAAGACATATTCACCATACTGGCAAGGAGAACATTCGGAAATATATACCAAAGGATCTTCAATGCTTTCAGTTTCAAAATCAACATCGCATGTTCCGGGCTGTGAGATAAGTTCCCATTCGATTATGTAAGACCATCCTTCGGTGCAAAGCTCATCATAAGTACCATCCAGTTGGAATTCAAAAGTATTGCAGAAGTACAGGTCATCACCGGCATCCACATCGGGTTGTTCGTAGATATAAACATCGACATCGTCATAGCCTTCGCATCCTATCTCTTCATTGTTGACCTCTACCTTATTATACTCGTTCCAGCGGAAGGTATATTTACCCCACGGGCAGGCAGGTGCGTCGGTGATCGTAACACCAGTTTCGGGATCATTGCTGTCGTCGAAAGTAACGGTTGCCGGAATGTCGCCGACATATTCCCAATAGCCGCCAGCAAAGTAGTTAACGCCGGCTTCTCCGCAGAAATCAGTCGGAATTGCGGTCAGGGTAAATGCAAAGTCGTTGCAGAGGCGCAGGTCGTCGCCGGCATTGGCAACAACATCTTCGAGCACCCATACGGAAACTTCGTCTGAAGATTCACAAACTTCGACAAACTGCTCATTCTCATTATAATAGCCATTTGCCTGGTTCAGGGTGAAGACATATTCGCCATATTCGCACTCATCATCACATTCTGAAATAGTAACCAAAGGAGTCAGAATATTGGCATCGTTGAAAGTGATGAGGCAGTTACCGGGTTCTGAAGTTTTCTCCCAGGTATAAACGACTACAGTTTCTTCGTAGCAAGGTTCATCACCGATGCCATAAAGAGTAAATGCAAATGTATTGCAGAACGCCATGTCGTCTCCTGCGTCGGGTGCCGGGTCTTCGTAGATGGTATAAACAACGTTATCATCGTCGAAGCAACCACCCAGGTCTCTTCCTTTGGAGTTTTCCTCATTCCACTTGAATTCATAGGGACCCCAGATACAAGCATCAGGGTCAGTGGAAGTGATGGTTACTGTGGTGTTGGGATCATTCGGGTCGGTGAAGGTAACGATAGCGGCCGGGTCCGGGGTGGAAACAACTTCCCAGTACCGGGTGGCCCAGTAGTTAACGCCTTCGGTTCCGCAGTATTCAAACGGTACTGCATTCAGGCTGAAGCTGAATGTATTGCAAAGGTGCTGGTCATCACCGGCATCTGCAATCGGCTGCTGGTAGAACCGCAGGTACATTTCATCTTCATCGTAGCATTTTCCATTTTGGACCTGGAATTCGACCAGATATTCACCGTAGGAGCATACCGGAGGGAATTCTTCGCGGCACACATATGTCGTAAGCGCATATTCGTCATCGAAATCAAGGGTTCCCGGGCCACTCATCTGTACCCATGAATAGGCATAGGTAGGAGAATAGGGGGGCAGGGGAGGCTCGCCAAGGCCAGTGGATCCGTGCAGTGAGTAATAGCAAAGATCATTGCAGACATTCACATCGGGACCAGCATCAGCGATGGGTTCGCAGGCAAAGTTGATAATGATTGATGTCGAATCGGGGCAATCCCTGTCAGTACCTTCGTACAAGGTATGGACTACGAGTGTGAGTTCGTATAATCCGCAAGGATCAACGGTCAGCCAGAAACCTTCGGCTACTTCAGGACCTGCATAAGGCAGATCATTCAGGAACCATTCCAGGTCGTAAGTGAAATCATCCGGCATATCTACTAAAACGTCGACCCATGTGGTCAGACCGCAAACGTCATCAGCTTCCAGTTCAACCTCTTCCGGACCGAAGAAGAAATATTCGGTTTCCACATAAGCATATTCATATGTGAATGTCGGGTCATCCCACTCATAGGCCAGTGTATATACACCAGGAGCATTCACCTCGAAAATCTGCGAATACTCATTCAGGGGCAGTAAGAAATTTACCGTAGAACCGGTAGGCTGATCGACCACCATCCAGGTACCCCATGAAGGATTAGCCGGAGGACAACAGTCAACCGGAGGGTAGTTAGGGCACTGGTCTGGTAATGTACCTGCCGAGGCAATCTGGGTTTCAAAGTCCCCCGGGTTTTCAACGTCAAAGCAAGCGACGTAGGAAACGATGAAGTAGGTACAACCGTCAGTATCGCGGTTGCCGTTTCCGGCATCACCTCTCCTGACTTTTGTTCCCGGAGTGGCCTGGATATTCAGGTATGCATAATACCCCGGTTCCAGTTCTACACTCCCGACAGCAGGATTTTCCAGGGCCTCAATCAGTTGCTGGTCGGTAGCCACTCTCACTGATTTGCCCACCTGGGCATTGGCCGTGAAGCCAATCAGTGTCATGGCTAATACCAGCAGTACTGCCTTTAGAGGCACCAGCAGGCATTTGTGTTTTAATTCGTAGTTTGTTTCCATAATAATAGAATTTTAATTAATAATTAGTGTTTCAATTCCTAGATTGTTTTCTTTAATAAGTTATTGATATTTACTCTTTTTGCTTGGCAATTTCAGTTTAATTGATCTTAAAACAAATTAAACAACAGATTCTTCCGATCCAATTCACAAACTTAAAACAATAAAATATAAAAAGCAAATTTTTTTTAATAAAATGCTAATTAAATTACGGTTTTTAGGAATCTATCCTCCGAAGTTCAAGATTTATAGATTAATACTGGTAATTATTTTCAAAGATACATAAGAACTGCGATTGAAACGGAAAAAAAATGTTAAATGTTTGTTAAAGGTTGAAAAAGTTGATAAAGTGCGCCTCCGGTATGATCAAAGCGGCCTCCCGTAACGCTTCTCAATATATTAACACGATTTGTATACCTGAGTATGCCAAGGAATGCAAAAATGAGTGATTCTTTATAATCTACAAGCAAATTGTCCGGAATATACCAGTCATGATGACTCATATTTCTGATCTGTTGTATTAAAAACCGGTTCCTGGCTCCTCCGCCTGTAACCAGTATCTTGCATGGCAATTCATCATTTATCGCCCGGCTTATTTGAAAAGCAATGTGTTCACAAACTGATCTTGTCCTGTCGGGAAGTGAAATAGTTTTATCTTCAGCAACCGGCATGAAAGCCTTTTCCAGCCACTCCCTTCCAAGCGATTTCGGCGGAGGGAGCTCATAGTATGGCAACCGGTTCAGTTTGTCAAGCAGCATCGGATCCGTGAATCCAGAACCGGCCAGGATGCCATCTTTATCATATTCCTGGCCATTTTCCTTTGCAAGCCGGTTCAGCGCAATATTCGCCGGGCAGATATCGAAGGCTATTCGTGCTCCTTCCGTTTCCATTGAAATATTGGCAAATCCGCCGATATTCAGGCATGCACCATATTCTGAAAACAGCAGCCGGTCGCCAATAGGTACCAGCGGTGCACCCTGTCCGCCGAGTGCTACATCGGCCGATCTGAAATCGCAGATGACGGGTATTCCTGTCTCCGCCGCGATGGCACTGCCATCTCCGATTTGTACGGTAAGCTTCCTGGCCGGCTGGTGAAAAATTGTATGTCCATGGGAGGCAATAATATCAGGGCGGAAATTAGTTCGCTTTATGAAGTCATTTGCTTCTCTGCCGAGGAAATGACCATATTCTGAATGGGCCAGGGCAAAAGAAAAGGCGTCTGAAAAAGGCAACTGTTCAAGCCGGTTTTTCCATTCAACTGTATACGGAATGGTTTCACCGGTCACTATTTCGTAATGCCATTTATTATTTGATAACCGGAAATCTATTGCCGCCAGGTCCAGCCCATCGAGGGAAGTGCCTGACATTAAACCTATGGCTTTATATCTCTCCATGGCTAAAGGAGATTTACCAGTTTCTCCAGCTGCATTTTACGTGATCCTTTGATCAGGATGGTTTTTCCCCTTTGAGGATTCATTTCAATCCATTTTGCGGCTTGTTCCGTGTCCGGGAAGCACCTTTCCTCATAACCTGAGCTTACTTCGGTGAACTGTTCGCCGACCAGGATGATTTCATCGATTTTCAGCCTGCGGGCCAGTGACACGATTGCGGCATGTTCCTCAGCGCTCTGTATACCGAGTTCCATCATATCGCCTAAAATGGCAACTTTAGATTTGCCTTCCAGGGTGCTGAAATTCATCAGGGCAGCTGACATACTGGAGGGATTGGCATTATATGCATCGAGGATAAGGGTATTGAGTTTGGTTATTAACCACTGAGAACGATTATTATCAGGCAGGTAGGATGAAACGGCCTCATCTATCTTTTGAGGCTCGATATCAAAGGTTACCCCGGCACATATTGCGGCAAGAATATTACCGAAATTATAATTCCCGGTCAGTTGAGTAAAGGTTGAACCGGATATGTTTCCGGCAGACCATTCCAGGCCGAGAAAAGGAGTTTCTTTGATGATACGACCATAACACCGGGCCTCTTCTCCTGATCCATAAAAAATAGTATTCAAACCTTTTGATAATTTTATCAGCAGAGGATCATCCTGGTTGACAATGGCGGTGCCGCCGCTGGTTCTCAGAAAATCATATAGTTCCGATTTTGCTTTGATTACGCCATCATAGCTGCCAAATCCTTCCAGGTGTGCTTTCCCTATATTAGTAATGATTCCATAGTCAGGACGGGCGACTTGACAAAGGGCGGCTATCTCTCCCGGATGGTTGGCTCCCATTTCGATTACGGCTAGTTGTGTTTCCGGTGTTATGGAAAGAACAGTCAGTGGTACCCCGATGTGGTTATTGAAGTTTCCTTTTGTTGCGAGTGTGTTGTATCCGTTTGAGAGCACACGGGCTGTCAGTTCTTTGGTGGTTGTTTTGCCGTTCGATCCGGTTATGCCGATCACTTTTGCTTTAATCCCCGACCTGTGGATCATGGCTATTTCCTGGAGGGTTGCCAGGGTATCATCCACAAGGATATATCTCTCGTCGGAAACTGAATCCGGATCGTCGACGATCACATAGGTGGCCCCGTTATTCAATGCATCGTTTGCAAACCGGTTACCGTCGAAATGAGAACCCCGGATAGCGAAAAACAGGGTTCCGGGCCGGATGTTCCTGGAGTCGGTTGAAATACCCGGGTGCTTTTGAAAGAGGGCATAAATTTCTTCGGCAGATTTCATAGAAAGAAATTCATAGAAATTGACAAAGATAAAAAAAGAGGCTGTTCAAAGATTTTAAACAGCCTCCGGATTTTAAAGCTTCAGTCTTTAATGTTTTATCTCCCTTTCATGGGGTCTCCGACGCGAACCATAGCACACCGGAAACCAATCCAGTTGGTGGAAAGTTTTTCATCCATAAATCTTCTTGTTCCCGGGCTGAGGAAATAGGGACCATCTTTCCAGGAACCGCCTTTGATCACTCTGGATTTATCGGTGATCAGGGATGTTGCTCCAAACTCGTACATCTCGTCGGTAGTATTCTTACCCGGGTCTGTGAGCCAATCCGAAGAGGAGACCGACTGGTAGTCGCCATCGGCATAATTAATATTATCGGCTTTACGGTAATTCACGCGGTCTTTGCTTTCCTCGTCCGTAACGGGGATTCTTTGCATTCTGCCCAGGCTGTCGGGTTCGAGCAGAAATCCATCGGCATCGGTTGCTGGTTTGGTAAAGACGTTACCGCGGAAAGGGGCATAATCGGCAACATCTTCCGGTGACAGGGGACGATACACATCCATAACCCATTCAGCTACATTGCCTGCCATGTTATACAGCCCATAGTCATTTGGCCAGTAACTGCCAACGGGTGCAGGCAGGTCCGCTCCGTCGTTCAGGTTTCCGGCAACCCCCATATAGTCGCCGCTCGACCTTTTGAAGTTGGAAATAAAACTTCCGTAATATTTTTTCTGATCGGTGCGGAGAAGGTTGCCGTTCCAGGGGTATATGCGTCGTTCGACAACTCTTTCATATAAGGTATTTCCCATAAGCCCCAGCGCTGCAAATTCCCATTCAGCTTCGGTTGGGAGCCTGTATTTGGGTAAGAGGATACCGTCCTGGAGATTGATGGAGCGTTCTCCTGTGCTGCTAGGGTTGAGGTTTGCTTTGGGTTTGTTGACCACTCCAATGTATTGCCCTGCCAGGTATGCATCGGTATTGAAATTATCACGGTTTTTCTGATCGGGGTCAAAATCGAGATAACCTTCTGAAATGAGGATCATTTCATTGACCCTGTCGGTACGCCACAGGCAGTAATCGTTTGCCTGGATCCAGTTAACGCCTACGACCGGGTAGTCCTGATAAGACGGATGCCTGAGGTAGTTTTCCACCAGAGGTTCGTTAAAAGCCAGGCGCTCACGCCAGACCAGCGTGTCGGGGCGGGCGTTCCGGACAACTTCCGGATAGTCTTCCCCGAAAACCCGTTCCAGCCAGTAAAGGTATTCCAGGTAGTCGATATTGCTCACTTCGGTCTGGTCCAGGTAAAATGACGGAACCGTAACCGTTTTGGGTATGTTATCCCATTCATAGGTCAGGTTCTCAAAATTTGCTCCCATGGTAAAACGGCCGCCTTCGACCAATACCAGGCCCGGACCTGTTGCCTGTTCCCTGGCGGATGAAACTTCGAATCCACCGACAGAGGGATCATTGTATTTCCATCCTGTAGTTCTTGAGGCTTTCCTTGAGGCACCCTGCTGCTGGCAGGAGGCCAGGAATGCAAGCAAGACGCCTGCCAAAAAAATTACGCTCAAACTTTTAAATCTGATCATATAAGGTATTCATTGAATTTCGACATATAACTAAAAACCGGGTGCTTTTATTGCATGAATCTTTCTTTTCTTTTCGATACAGTTGAACTGATAGGCAACTGAGATTTCATGCGCCCCCCCGGTATTGCTTTTCAATTTGGACAATGTGATGTCGTAACTATATCCCACCTTGAGATTTTTATAATTCAGTCCGACGAGGGCGATGACAGCATCAGAATTCTCAAAATTGTGCCGGAACCAGGCCCCGACGATAATCGGCAGGCGGATCACATAAACCCCGGCATTCAACTGGTGAAATTCTCCCTGTTGCTGATACAAAAGGTTAGGTGCAATATAAAAGGTAGGTTCGACATCTTCAGCAAATCCCATTCCCCCACCTTCAAGGTTTATATTGGCTCCCAGGTGTCCGGTATATTTCATTGGAAGTTTATTGACATTTTCGGTATAAAATGCCAGTTCCGGCTGGGTCAGGTGGTGCGCTGCAAAACCTCCGTGCAGGATCCCTTTCCACCCGAATACCACTCCGGCGGAGAAGTCGGGCTGAATAACGGTATTGTTATTCGGCGGGACTTCCGAGGTGGGAATAATGAATCCTTGCTGGGGATCTATCTCATCATAAAAATCCAGCATATCCCAGTTGAGTGATTTTTGGTAAAAGGTGCCCTGCAAAGCCATGTTGATGAACAAATTTTTCGAAGCCTGGAGGCTGAAGGCGTACATCAGGCTGGCCTGGGTTGTTTTCAGAATGCCGTTGCCCGCATTATCCATATTGAAAAGTACGCCGACACCACCGTGCAGTTTTTTGAAATACTGGTCATAGGAAGCATTATAGGTGACGAAACTTTTGGCAAGCCCGGGCCACTGATTCCTGTAATTGAGCACTGCCCGCGGGCAGATTTCGGCTCCTGCCAATGCCGGATTCAGGTATAACGGATTGCCATAAAACTGTGAGAATTCGGGATCCTGTGCCTGCCCCTTGTAGTTGAACAAAAGTGCTGTTACAACAGTTAATATAGTTAAAATTCTTTGCAACATCAATCCGGCCTTAAATTTGAGGGTACAATTATACAATATTTTTTAATTCAAAAATTTTTTTTTGAATTTATTACAATGACAATATCAACATAAAACGGACGTTATATTTTACGTTTATGAATCTGTGTTTTCGGATTGGACGGTAAGCAATTCTAACTAAATTAAATTCCATGAAATCAGCTGCATTGTTGCTCTTTTTATTTTTGACGGCAGAGATTTTCTGTACCGGACAAACTGTTTATCAGGGCCGCATTAAATGGACGGGGTTGGAAGTTGTGCCTGGCGACGAATCCGACTCGGTATTAAGGGCTGCATTCAGCGGGGCGAAATATGCTAAGGAGACAGGTGGCTTACCCATATTTTCCGCTGTTTATCCCTTAGATGGGGATCCGGCGCTGATTGAAGCAAAAATTGCAAACCCGGTCTATGATATTGCGCCGGAAGGTTTTAATTTAATTTCGGGAATCGATCTTTTGGACGATGTGATTACCGTCAGCACTAAAAAAGCTTATGACAGGAAGATGCCTGTTGCCTGGTGTTCTTTCATCCCGGCCAGGATTAATCCATATAACGGAGAACCGGAGATTCTGATCGCTTTCGATCTTGTTGTTTCAGCCGGGGGATCATTACCTGACACACGCCAGACGGACGGCAATTATATCCAGAATTCGGTCCTTGCGACCGGGACGTGGTACAAACTGGCTGTTACTGAGACCGGTATATACAGGATATCATATCCTGACCTTCAGAATTTCGGTATCAATCCTTCAGGAATAGATCCCCGAAATATCCGGATTTATGGTAACGGCGGTGGTATGCTGCCCGAGTCGCTCAACGAATTCAGGCATGATGACCTTGCTGAGAACCGGATATTCGTATCGGGCGAATCGGATGGAAAATTTGATCCCGATGATTATATTTTATTTTACGGCGAATCTCCCCATGAGTGGAAATACCAGTCGTTCAGCCAGGCGTTTCACCATTTTCAAAACATATACAGCGATTCAACTTATTATTTCTTAACAACCGGTCTTGGGCCAGGAAAAAGGGTTGTCTCCGTTCAATCTTCGAATGAACCGCCTGATGTTTATATTTCCAGGTTTACGGATTACGACTACCATGAGGTTGATCTTATCAACCTGACCAATATCGGCAGGGTATGGTATGGTGAGGTTTTCGATGTCAATACCATTTATGAGTTTCCGTTTTCATTTCCCAATATTGACCCGGAAAGCCAGGCCTATTTCCGGGCCTATGCGGCGGCAAAATCGGAATCTGTTACATCTTTCAGTTTTTATGATAACGGAAGTAAGATCCTCAGCAGTAACATCAGCGGTATTCCGCCATCTTCCAATACATACGCCAGGGCATATATAGGCAGCAACTGGTTTACCCCTTCATCGTCCAACCTGATTATCAAAGCGGAATTTAATAAAAACATATCCAGTTCAATCGGGTGGCTGAATTTCCTGGAATTAAACGTTACCCGTCAACTCATTTTTACCGGCGGACAAATGTCGTTTCGTGAGCCCTCCGCCGCTTCTCCGGGAACAATAGCGGAGTTTGCCCTTGGCAATGCCGGTAATGCAGTCCAGATCTGGAATGTGACCGATCCGACCAGTGCTTCAAGGATTGAAACGATCACATCCGGAAACGGAAAGTTGTTTCGCATAGCCCAGGATACAATGTCCGAATTTATTGCTTTCGACGGTTCAAATTATCTTAAGCCTGTGTATGCCGGCATAACGGGCAATCAGAACCTTCATGGCTCCGGACCTCAAGATATGATCATCATCACGCACGAGTCGTTCAGGGAGCAGGCCGACAGACTGGCCGGCTTTCACAGGGAGCACGATGGCTTGTCGGTTTTAGTCGCTGGAATTGAAGAAGTTTACAATGAATTTTCTTCGGGTGCTCAGGATATTACAGCCATCCGCAACTTTATGAAAATGCTTTACGATGTTGCTCCTGCCGGCCAGGAGCCCCGGTATCTACTGTTGTTTGGCGATGCTTCTTTTGATTACAAGGACAGGATTCAGGATAACTCCAATCTGGTGCCAACATGGGAAGACGAGGAATCGCTGGTCATTGTATATTCTATAGCTTCGGATGATTATTACGGTTTTCTGGATGGCCCCGGGGATAACCTTCTGGATATTGGGATCGGCCGGTTGCCGGTTCGTACGGTTGAACAGGCTACCGTAGCGGTCGACAAAATCATTCATTATGCCACAAATTCGCCAAAAGTGATGAAAGAATGGCGTAACTACATTTGCTTTGTCGCTGACGATGAAGACGGTAATTTGCATATCCGGCAGGCGGAAGAGATGGCGACTTTCATCGACACCACCTACGGTGCCTATAATATTGATAAAATCTATATCGATGCTTTTCCACAGGTTTCAACGCCTGGCGGCCAAAGGGCGCCGGACGTCAACCGCGCATTGAACAACAGGATCGACAAGGGCTGCCTGGTGATGAACTACACAGGGCACGGGGGAGAGGTCGGCTGGGGGCACGAGAGGTTCCTGGAAAACACCGACATCAATTCCTGGACGAATTACGACCATATGCCCATCTTCATTACCGCTACCTGCGAGTTCAGCCGCTATGATGATCCGGAAAGGATTTCGGCCGGGGAATACACCTTTCTGAATCCCCTGGGTGGGGCTATTGCCATGTTTACCACTGCCCGGGCAACCTTTGGCGGTTCCAACTTCAATCTTAATACTGCTCTTTTTGACTATATGTTTGAAAAAGATAACGGGGAGCATTACCGTTTCGGGGATCTGATCCGGCTGGCTAAAAATAAGGGGGGTGTGGATGCCAACGATAAAAAATTCATACTTCTGGGTGACCCTGCTTTGCACCTGGCCTATCCGGAACATGAAGTAGTAACAACCCGTATCAACGGGGAGGATATTTCGGGTGTGCCCGATACGCTCCAGGCACTGAGAAAAATAACGATCGAAGGGGAAGTCAGGAGCTCAGGTTCAAGAGAAGAGGGATTTAACGGTACGGTGTACCCGATTGTGTTCGATAAACCTTCCCGCGTGACAACCCTTGCTGCTGATCAGACAAGTTATCAGCGCACGTTCGATCTTCAGAATAACATTTTATACAAGGGTAAAGCGCAGGTGGTCGACGGAGCTTTCAATTTTACATTCATTGTACCGCGCGATATTGCCTACCAGTATGGCTTCGGCAAGATAAGCTACTATGCGGCCACTGAAAATGAGGATGCCCAAGGTTTTTACCGCAATATCCTGGTCGGCGGGCTGGATGCTTCGGCTGACCCGGACTTTGCCGGGCCGGAAGTGAGTTTATACATGAATGATGAAAATTTCCGGTCAGGGGGTGTTACGGATGAAAATCCCTTTATGCTGGCTTTCGTCGATGATGTCAGCGGTATAAACACGGTTGGATCGGGTATAGGCCATGATATTGTAGCCATTCTGGATGAAAATACTGAAAAACCGATCATACTTAACGATTTTTACGAATCCGACCTTAACAGCTATTCCAGTGGCTCGATCCGGTTTCCATTCCATGACCTGGATGAAGGGCTTCACAGTCTTTCACTGAAAGTCTGGGATATCTTCAACAACAGTTCAGAAGCTTATATTGAGTTCAATGTGGTGAGGTCTTCCAATTTTATGATAGAGGAGCTGTCCAACAATCCGAATCCTTTCAGGGAGGGGACTTCCATTGTTTTTTCACATAACCGGGCTGAAGGAAACCTGGAATTCTCACTGGATATTTTCAATCTAAATGGAATGATTGTCAGGTCTTTTAACGAAAATATTGTCCCTTCCGGTTACCGTACGGAAGCGATATACTGGGATGGCCGCGGCCAGGACGGTAATTCACTTACAAACGGTATTTATTTTTGCAGGATCATTGTGAGAAGCGACGAGGGAGGCACTGCATCCAAAACCGCAAAACTGATCCTGCTCAGATAAGATTTTTTAAACTTCAGGCAACTTTTTAACTTGTAAGGGTGTCTTAGACTATATTTGTACAGGATGAAATATTTTGCCCTCAGACTCATATCCATTTTCATTGCCTTCCAGGCAGGTTCTTTCGCCCGGGCGCAAGATGAAGACCATTCGGTGAAAGTGGAATTAGACTGGCAATCCGACCTGAATTTATTTCCCGGGCATTCCCTTTTGGTTTTCGAAGGTTCTGTGAACCACGACAGCCTTGGATTCCTTCCGGTGTTTCATCACCTGATGCCTGAACATTCCAACCGGATCATAACCGGTGCAGTGATCCGGAATGAAATATCGGAACCATTTGAAATTGAAAACCCGGTGAACTATCCCGATCTGGAAAAGATCGGTTCCAAACCTATCCTGTTAATTACCAATCTTACATCGAGGCGGTCATCGATACCATCTGCTTATGTTATGCCGGTCTACCGTGATGAGAGCGGTAACTACCGCCGGTTGACCTCGTTCACACTTGAAGTCCCGGTAAGTACAAAAAATATAACCAATCGTGAGACAGGTGCCAGGGAATATGCTTCTCATTCGGTTTTGCGCGAGGGGGATTGGTTCCGGATTGCTGTCAGACAAACCGGCGTGCATATCCTTACATACCAGGACCTTGTAGATATGGGATTTAATCCCGGCCAGTCGGATCCCCGTAAGATATCTTTGTTTGGAAACGGCAATGGAATGCTCCCCGAACCTAATTCCATGGACAGACCGGATGATTTGAAGGAGAATGCCATTTTTGTGGCCGGAGAGGAAGACGGGCGGTTCGATCCTGAAGATTATATCCTGTTTTTTGGACTGGGAGCCGTAAAAGTCTATTACAACAATTTCTATGACTATTTTGAGCATGAGGTCAATTTCTATTCCGACGAGACGTATTATTTTCTGACCCAGCGGCCGGTGAACGGGAAAAGAATCCAGGAAGAGTCTGCCATTTATGCGGAACCGACACACGAGGTGACTACTTTCCAGGATTTCGTGTATTATGAAAAGGAGGCCGTGAACCTGATAAAATCGGGTAAAATTTGGTATGGCGAAGTTTTTGACCAGAAACTTGATTACTCATTTCCATTCCATCTGCCCGGTAAAGTAAACGAAGCGCCTGTTATTCTGAAGGTTAGCCTTGCCGGCAGAACGACATCACGGACAAATTTCGAGGTCATGGTATCAGACCAGCTTCAAATGGAACTTGAGGTACCATCCATTGTGCTGAATTCACAGATTTACGGCCGGCCGATCATATCGGGATTCGAGCCGTTTTATACCAGTAACGATTCTGCTGTCATCCGGATCATTTACAATAAAACGGGAACGATAGACAAAGGCTGGCTGAATTATATCGAATTAAATTATATCCGGAAACTTGAACACACCGGGAACCAGCTGCTTTTCAGGGATATGAGGATTGTCGGAGATAGTGTTGTGGCCCGGTATCATCTTTCCGGAGCCGCGCCCGGAACAACCGTCTGGGATATCACCGATCCGGCGATGGTCCTGAATATTCCGGTAACAGCGGAATCCAATGGAATCACTATAACAGCATCAGCCGATTCCGGTCGGGAGTTTGTGGCATTCAGCCCGGGCGCCTATTATTCGCCCGAATTCGTTGAGCGGGTCGAAAACCAGGATTTGCACGCAATGGGCAGTGCGGATTACATCATTGTAGCTCACCCGGTGTTTCTCGAGCAGGCAAACCGGCTGGCCGATTTTCACAGGCAATACAGCGGCATGAAGGTGCATATCGTGACACCCCAGCAGATTTACAATGAGTTTTCATCAGGGGCTCAGGATGTGTCGGCCATCCGGGATTTTGTTAAAATGATATACGACAGGGCCGGGGATGGTGAAGAACCGCGATACCTTCTGCTGTTTGGCGATGCTTCCTATGACTACAAAGGATTCCTGGAGATTGACAACAACTTTGTGCCGGCATACCAGTCGAGGGAATCATTGAAAGCCGCCGCTTCATTTGTTACAGACGATTTTTTCGGTTGCATGGATATTGATGAAGGCAGTAACGGATCGGGGACGATGGACCTGGGTGTGGGCCGTTTCCCGGTGCACACGCTTGAGCAGGCGAAGGCGATGGTGGATAAGACGATCCAATATATGTCGCCGGTGCGCGAGAATTTTGGCCCCTGGCGGAATTCAATCTGTTTTATCGGGGATGATGAAGATAACAATACCCATTTCGGCCAGGCTGAAGGGCTGGTGAAAATTGCCGATTCGCTGGGTCCTGCCTATAACGTGAACAAGATCTACCTGGATGCTTATTCGCAGTTAAAAACACCGAGCGGAAACCGCTATCCGGATGTAAACAAAGCCATTGACCAGGTAGTCGGTGAAGGTGCCCTCATAGTCAATTATACCGGACACGGCGGGGAAATAGCCTGGGCCGAAGAGAGAATTCTTGATATCCCGGCCATTCAATCATACACCAATCTGAATTCATTACCCACATTTGTCACGGCAACATGCGAATTCAGCCGGTATGACGACCCGGGGCTGGTTTCGGCGGGTGAGTTGGTTTTCCTCAATCCGGAAGGCGCCGGGATCGGTTTGTTTACCACGACGCGCCTGGCTTTTTCACAATCCAATTACGCGCTTAATAAGCGGTTTTATTACGAATCATTCATAATCGACCCTCTGACCGGGGAATACCCCAGGCAAGGCGATCTGATCCGTGTAGCCAAAACGCCTTCGAACCAGAATATCAAGAATTTTGTGCTCCTGGGGGATCCGGCATTGATGCTGGCTTATCCGAAAATGAAGGTGAGTACGCTCAATGTGCTCAACGAGCGATCGGGCCGGATGACAGACACTATCAGTGCACAATCGAAAGTAACGATAGAAGGCCAGGTGGAAGATCTGCAGGGCAACCGGCTGGAAGGATTTAACGGGACCGTTCATGTGACCGTATTTGACAAACCGGTGCTCTATACGACACGGGCGAATGATCCCAGCAGTAAAGTAGCCGATTTTTATATGCAGGATAAAAAGATTTTCAGGGGAGAGGCATCTGTGGCCAACGGTCTTTTCAGTTTTTCATTTATTGTACCGGTCGATATTTCGTATCAGTTCGGCGATGGTAAGATCAGTTATTATGCGCTGGATACAAATAACCTGATAGATGCCCAGGGATATGACCATATCATTGTCGGTGGTCAGGACGAACTGGCCATTACCGATGATAAGGGGCCGGATATCAGCCTTTATCTCAATGTTTTATCATTTGAATCCGGGGATATCACAACATCATCACCCACACTGATTGTCAAACTTTTTGATGAAAGCGGCATCAATACCGTAGGAAACGGGATCGGGCACGATATCAGCGCCGTTGTGGATGACAATAACAGGGAGCCGATCATACTCAACGACTATTTCACCCCTGCGACCGACAGTTACCAGTCAGGCGAAATTTTGTACAGGATAGGTCCATTTGCAGATGGACTGCATACCCTGACTCTCAAAGCATGGGATGTGATGAATAACTCATCGGAATCGACCATAACATTTATTATAAATACAAGTAACAGGCTGTTCCTGGGCAATTTAGAAGCCAGGCCAAATCCTTTCCGCGACCAGGTTTTCTTTCATTTCGGGCACAATAAACCCGGTGCATCGATGGATGTAACCATTTCCATCTTCAATCTTTCCGGACTTTTCATCCATGAACTCAGGTATGCGATTCAGCCTGAAAGTGCTGATTCAGGGCCTTTGTACTGGAATGGCCGGGATTCATCCGGAAATGAACTTCTTCCGGGATTGTATGTTTACAGGTTGAAGGTCCGTTCGGATGACGGTTATGAATCCATTCTTTCCGAAAAATTCTTCCGCATCAGGTAATAACTTATAACATCCGGCGTTAAGTAGTGGTTAACAATTTTGTTATCATTATTTCATTACTTTTGCACCTTCATTTTTAATCAGTTAAATTAAACCGAAACCGGGAATGAAAAGAGTATCAGTCACTTTGTTATTAATTGTTTCAGCAATTTTTTCTTTCAGCCAGAATGTGGATAAATGGGCAGGTCAGGACGGGTCAAGGGTCGTTACGACGGCTGTACCTTTCTTAATAATAGCGCCGGATGCGCGAAGCGGCGGAATGGGCGAAGTCGGTGTTGCTTCCGAGCCCGATGCCAGCTCGATGCACTGGAATCCTGCCAAGTACGCATTCATAGATAAAAAATTCGGCTTTGCTCTTTCATACAGCCCCTGGTTGCGGGAATTGGTCAGTGATATCAACCTGGCTTATCTGGCCGGTTTTTACAAAATTGATGACCGGCAGACTGTCGCAGCCTCATTATTGTATTTTTCACTGGGCGAAATCACGTTTACGGATGAATTCGGAGAGGATCTCGGCACATATAAACCAAATGAGTTCTCGCTTGATGCTACATACAGCAGGAAATTCAGTGAGGAGATCTCGGGTGCCGTTGCCGGCCGTTTCATCTATTCCAATCTGACCCAGGGGCAGTTTGTCCAGGGCGTTGAAACCAGCCCGGGTACATCTATCGCCGCTGATGCTGCCGTGTATTATGAAAAGGAGGTAGATCTCGGAAATGTCAGCAGCGATGTAACCTGGGGAATCAATTTATCCAATATCGGAAGTAAGATTTCATACAGTAAACAATCCACCAAGAAGGATTTTATTCCAACGAACCTTCGCCTGGGAGGAGGATTGAAAATGAATTTTGACGATTATAATTCGCTGGCCTTGCTGCTTGATCTCAACAAGCTGATGGTTCCCACGCCCCCTATTTACCTGAGGGATTCGTCAGGGAACCCGGTCATTGATCCGGCTACCAATAATCCTGTCATTGATAAAGGGAAAGATCCGAATGTGTCGCCCGTTGCCGGGATTATCCAGTCGTGGTATGATGCACCTCACGGATTCAGTGAAGAGATGAGAGAATGGGCAATAGCTTTCGGAATGGAATACTGGTATGCCAAACAGTTCTCATTGCGTACGGGATTCTTTTATGAAGACAAGACCAAGGGCAACCGGAAATTTATCACGGTCGGTGCAGGCTTGCGCTACAGTGTTTTCGGTCTGGATCTGTCGTACCTGATCCCCTTTGAACAGCAGCATCCATTGGAAAACACGCTCCGGTTCACCCTCCATTTCAACTTTGATCCGGATAAAGAGAGCGATCTCCCCAGGAAATAAAAACCGGGAACAATTAATTCAGGCGGGTCAGATTGAGGTTTGCCATTTCGAGGCGGATCGTGCCGTTTTCATTAACGGTGAATTTAACGGAAACCACATCGCCTTCATTCAGTTCAATCAATCCTGAGAACGAAAAATTCTGAGCTTTGCTGCCTTCTTTGAACCAGCAGCGGGTGCGCATGTCATCCTGCCGGATACCATTAACGAAGAGCGCTGCTTCAGTGATCTTGCCACCGCTCGACATCTGGAGCGCCGCATTGAATGAGACGGTATATGTGCCTGGGTTTAAAATCGTTAAAGTGGAAGCAGAAGCGGCCATTTCACTGGTGTCTCCTTCCTGAGCCGTATTCCAGGGCATCCAGGTTCCGCCTGAAGCGACCTGAATTGTTGTGAAATCCCCGATATTATGGTACTCGTATAATTCGCCAAAAACGGCTGCCGGCTGCGGAGCATTTGCCAAATTCATTACCTGTTCAACGGTGGCCATGGCCGACCATGTCATACCGTTCCAGATATAAAAGCCTGCATCGAGGTTGTTTCCGCCCAGGTTAAAAACCATCAATCCGGTTGCCGGATTTTGGATCGGAGCGTTATTATTGACTGTGCTTAAGAGGGTGACCCTGGGGATCAGGAGCCCTTTGTCAGGTGCGTTAATATCGAGGACTGCGCTGGGATCGGGATCGGCACCCGATGTATTGATCGCAACCTGCGAAAAGATGTTCTGCGAAAAAAACAATAAAATAACCAACCGGCTTAGTATCACTAAGTTTTTCATGACCTTGGGGGTTTTGGGTTTAGCAGATGGTTTGGTTTAAAAAAGCGGTGCAAAGGTAGTATTTAATTTATTGCTTTTACATTTATATGAAAAAATTTTCCATAAACCCGAGAAGATATACTTTTTGAGTGGCCCTGGTAAGGGCTGTATAAAGCCAACGGAGGTATTCGGCATCCACTTGTTCCGCTTTCAGATACCCCTGGTCGATAAAGACATTTTCCCACTGTCCGCCCTGCGTTTTGTGGCAGGTGAGGGCGTAGGCGAATTTAACCTGTAGCGCGTTGTAATAAGGATTTGACCTGACCTTTTCCAGCCTGACCGATTTTTGCGGGATATCATTGACCTCTTCGAGGACTTTGCCAAAGAGTTCTTTTTGTCTTAAATCGGGAAGAGATGGTGATTCAGCCATCAGGACATCCAGCAGGATTTTCACATCAAACGCCGGTTCTAAGGGATAATCAATCATTCTGACGGTAACATCGGCAAACCGGAAACCATACAGGTCTTCCATATTCCTGACATTCTGGAGTTCGATGATATCACCGTTGGCAATAAAACCGGGTGCGGAATCCGGGTCAAGCCAGTAGTAATTGTTTTTGACGACCATCAGGTGATCTCCGGCTGATAATTCATTTTCCCTGAAGAGGATCCGGTTCCGGATTTCTTTGTTGAACAGGTTAGCCCTTTTATTCGACCGGCAGATCACGACCGATCCGGAGATTCGGTCAGGGGCGAAGGCGCTGTGAAAGAGCTCTTCCAGTTCATTGCCCGGAACTGTGAGGATGTCGCGCATTCCATTGATGGCAAACAGCGGGAGTGTGGTTTCACCGGCGGCAAGTTTCTGCCTGAGCGCTGTTGCATTCGACAAAATGCCCGATTCGAGCGATTGCCGCATGACTTCCGTCAGTTCATGGCGAAAGATCTTCAGGTTAAACCTCGATTTCAGGTAATCCAGGTCGAGGGCCGGGCTGATAGCCATCCCGACGGGAGGCAACTGGGCTGTGTCGCCTATCAGCAGCAGCCGGCAGGATTCACCGGAGTAAACATATTCTACGAGGTCATCCAGCAGGTTCCGTGATGAAAACAGTTGATCGCGTTCAGCCTGATTACCGGCGATCATGGAGGCTTCATCAACAATAAACAGGGCATTCCGGTACAGGTTCTTCTGCAATACCAGGTTCATGCTCCCGTCGCGCCCGACACGCTGGAAATAGATCCGTTTGTGAATGGTCCACGCAGGCTGGCCGGCATAGCCAGAGAGAACCTTGGCAGCCCTTCCGGTCGGGGCCAGGAGGACAGCTTTTTTGCGGATAACCGGAAGGATTCGTACCATTGCGCTGACAAAACTGGTTTTCCCGGTTCCGGCATAGCCTTTCAGAATAAAAACCGACCAGGGCTCGGGATCGCCGATAAATTTCGCCAGTTCATCGGCCAGGTATTGCTGGCCCCGCGTAGGCTCAAATGGAAAATTGCGGAATATTTCTCCCTGGATAGTCATTGTGGCCCAAAATTAACAAATCCCCCGGATCGGGGTGCCATAATGTCATCACCGGGACACGAATATTCCGCTGGCCTGGAAATTGCTGACAACCGCATCTTTTAACTTAAATATCGACATACTATGAAGATTTATTTTAACGGAAACAAACAGGTTTTCGCCGATTTTAATGAGTTTACAGTAAAAACCGACCAGTCAGCCCGCGGAGGAGGCGACGGCCTTTACCCGGAGCCTTTTGCCCTTTTCCTGGCTTCTCTTGGAACCTGCGCAGGTATCTTTGTTAAATCTTTCTGCGACCAGAGGGGAATACCCACCGAAAAGATACACTTGACGATGGAGCCCAAATTCGATCCTGTCCGTCATATGATCGGAGAGTTTGACATGACCATCCATGTTCCGGCTGATTTTCCTGAGAAATATGACCAGGCGGTCATCCAGACGGCCAGCCTTTGCACGGTGAAACGCCACCTGCGTGATGATATCCGGTTCAATGTTGTTGTGAATCGATTGTCATGAATCCGATAGAGTTGCATGAGAGGATTGCCGGCTCTCAAAGGAGGGCAATCTTTTTTGCGGCAGCCACCGGTTCGGCCTGTTCTGACAGGGTTTCGAGCATGACAAGAGCAAAACGGTTGTGGATATTTTCTTCAGAGCGGAATTCGACAGGAATGTAATGCTGGCCATATCCCCTGGCCAGCTTTGTTTTCGGGTTGTATTTTTCCACCAGCACACATTGCTCTTTTCCCAGCATCGATTGCCGGTATTTACGCTTATTTTCGTCTGAAATATTCCGGATGATCAGGCTCCGTTCCTGCTTTATTTTTTCGGGGACCGGGTCGGGCATACGGGCGGCGCGGGTGCCGGTACGGGTGCTGTACTTGAATGTATGCACATGCGAGAAGCCAATTTCTCTTACAACCGTGCAGGTTTGGTTGAATTCTTCATCGGTTTCGCCGGGAAAGCCTACAATAATATCGGTTGTCAGGTTGAAATCGGGCATCCGGGACCTGATCCTGTCGGCCAGGGATCGAAAATCATTTAACGTATAAAAGCGCCGCATTTGCAACAGGATCCTGTCGGAACCGCTCTGAAGGCAAAGATGAAGGTGCGGGGTCATTTTCGGATGGCTGAATAATTCCAGGAGTTTATCGCCGAATCCTTCCGGTTCGATGGAAGAAATTCGCAGCCGGAAATCACCGGGCAGTTCCAGAATCTTTTCCACCAGGTTCTCGAAACCGATACCATGGTCATTGTATCGGCCGATGTTGACGCCGGTCAGGACGATCTCTTTGAAGCCGAAACCGATGACCGTACGGATATTTTCCAGGATGTCGGCTGCCGGCCTGCTGATAGCCCGGCCCCTGACCTTTGGAACAATGCAATAGGTACAGAAGTTATCACAGCCATCCTGGATTTTGATAAAGCTACGGGTATGAAAGGTCTCATCGGCAGGTTCAAAGGCGAACAAATCTCCTTCAAAGTCTTCGGGGCTTGCCGTTTCGCCGCTGAAATGGGCTTCGACCAGCTGGAATATTGAGGTCTTCCTGGCATTTTCCACAAAGTAGGTCACACCGTTCATAGTCTGCAGCATTTCTTTTTGGCTGTTGACCATACATCCGGTAACGACGACGACCGGTTGCTGCTGTTTCCTGATTGCCTGGCTGATGGCTTTCTTTGACTTGGCATCACCCTGGTTGGTGACGGTGCAGGTGTTGACGATACAGATATCGGCATCCCCGTCAAAATCCACGATGGTGTAACCATGGCGGCGAAACTGGGCGGCCAGTGCGTCGGTCTCGAACTGGTTCAGTCTGCAACCCAGGGTTTTAAAGGCGATATGGCGGAGAGGAGGGTTAGTCATTGTCCATTGTCCATTGTCCATTGTCCATTTTAGTGGATTATTGGTTATTTTATTTGAGATTGTATTTAGAAGGATTGACCCGATCTCCTTCTAATGAAAAAGGTGTGGCGGAGCGGATCACGACGTCGATGAAGTTTCCGGTAAGGGAGGTGTCGCCGGAAGGAAATCTGAGGACGATTTTTCCTTCTGTCAGGCCGGACATAAAACCTTCTTTCCGGTCGGGGCCGGTAACCAGGGTTCGGAATGTTTTCCCGATCATTTCCCGGTTCAGTTCCAGGGAGAATTTCTGCAACTGGCCGGTCAGTTTCCTGAAGCGTTCTTTTTTCAGATCAGGCGAAATATCGTCGGCCCACCGGGAACTGGCGGCTCCCGGACGCGGGGAGTACTGGGCGATATACGCCATATTGAACCGGAATTCCTCCATGGCCTTCACCGTATTTTCGAATTGCTCTTCCGTTTCACCGGAGAAACCGACGATAATATCGGTGAATACGGTTGCCTGCGGCAGGGTTTCGCGTATTTTTTGCATTACCGACCTGAATTTATCGAGCGAATGTTTGCGGTTCATCCGGATGAGTACTTTGTCGTCGCCCGATTGCAGGGGGAGGTGAATCTGTTTCCCCAGGTTCGGATAAGCGGCAATGACGTCGATCACTTCATCCGACATATCCCTGGGATGAGGCGATGTAAAGTACACCCAGAATTCCTTTCCGGAGGCCTTTCCGATTTCACCGATTTCACGCAATAATTGCGGGAATAATATTTCTTCTCCTTTCTTGTCGATGCCATAGGAATTGACATTCTGCCCCAGCAGGGTGATGGATTTATAATTCCTGCCGATCAGGCTTTTGACCTCATCGAGTATTTCGGCCGATGGCCTTGAAATTTCGCGGCCTCTCGTGTATGGGACAGCACAGAAAGCGCAGAATTTGTCGCATCCGTTCTGAATGGGAACGAAAGCCTCGAAGGCGGAGTTGTAATGAGCAGGGATATGCCAGAATTCATGTATGCTTTCATTGAGCCTCATTTTTTCGGCCATGGCTTTCAGCGAGGCGGGGGTGACCACTCCGTACTGGCTGAGCATTTCCGGGAACTGGTTGAGTTCGCTCATAGGGAATACGAAATCAAACAGTTTCAGGAACTTCTCCCTGTCGGCCGGCAGGATACATCCGGAGATGAAAGTGACCAGGTTTTGACGGTCTTTCCTCCGGTTCCATCGATTGATCCGGGAATAGACTTTATCGATCGATTTTTGCCTTACTGAACAGGCTATGATGCCCAGCAGACCCGCATCTTCTTCCGATTCGGTCCACTGGTATCCCATCCCGTCGATGACGGTTCGCACCCTTTCCCCGTCGGAGAGGTTCATCTGGCAGCCGAGAGTTAGTAAATGATAGTTCAAAGTTCAGCGTTCAAAGTTATGCGTGAGAGTTACGGGTATTATTTTTTAATAGCTGATGGGATTCCTAAAAATATACTTCTGCGAACAGGTTTTCGGAAGGGATGCCCTGCTGCAGCATGATGTCATAGGCTTCGTGTATCATTTCGCAGTTTCCGCAAAAATAGCACAACGTATTTTTATCTTCTACGGGGTGAGCCCTCAGGTAGTCGGTCACCCGGCCATGGAAATCGCCGTTCTTATCCCGGGAGGTGCAAACAATCAGCCGGTTGCTATCATAATCCTGTTTTTCATAAGTTTCGCTCCCAGTCCTTACCCCGTGAAGCAATTTGTAATCAAGTCCCGGATACGATCTGACGAAACTGTGGAAAGGGGAGATGCCGGTACCGCTGGCTATAAATAAGAATTTCCGGTCGCGGATGTCTTCATCTCTCAGGATAAAATAACCCAAAGGACTTTCAAAGTTGACCGGATCGCCCGGGGCCAATCTTTTTAATTGTTTTGAAACAAGGCCCTCTTCCACTTCCTTGATCAGGACTTCGAAATGATCATCCTGCTCGGCGCTGTAAACACTGTATTCACGGGCCTGAAGTTCTCCTTTTTTTCCGAGGAGGATATGCTGGCCGGCCCGGAAAGGGATATTGTTCCGTTCGAACCGGAGGACATAGGCAGAAGGTGTAAGCTCACGGATACTCCTGACCCGGAGCGTGTTATATTCTGTAGTTATATTTGGATCCACTTTATTTATCGCTTATTTTAATTTAATCTTAATAATTTGCAAAGAAACAAATTTTCCGGTTTATGCCGTTTTCGTCGAGGGTCGGATTAATCCTTACCTTTGCCGGAAAATGAATATTGATGATGACTTTTGAAGAATTCGGCCTGGATGAGAAACTGATTGAGGCTATTACGTACATGGGTTACGAGAAGCCGACGCCCATCCAGGAGGCTGCCATTCCCGAAATCCTGAAAGGGCGTGACCTTATAGCCGGCGCTCAGACGGGGACGGGAAAGACGGCCGCATTTCTTCTTCCCATCCTTAACAAAATTACCCGCCGGGATGTTCACGATGTGAATACATTGGTGATTGTTCCTACACGTGAACTGGCGTTACAGATCGATCAGCAGATCCATGGCATCGGGTATTTTCTGCCCGTCACTTCCGTTTCGATCTACGGAGGGGGCGGGACGGTCGACTGGGAGACGGAGAAACGCTCTTTGACCGGCGGCGCCGACATTATCGTGGCCACCCCGGGCAAGCTGATTGCTCACCTGAATATGGGCTACGTAAAATTCGAGACGCTGGAACATCTTGTGCTCGACGAAGCCGACAGGATGCTGGATATCGGGTTTTATGACGATATCATGAAAATCGTTGCCTACCTTCCGAAGAAAAGGCAGACGCTAATGTTCAGCGCCACTATGCCTCCCAAGATAAAAGAACTTGCCTCCAAAATCCTGAACGATCCATTCATTATTTCGCGTGAACTGGCCAAACCGCCATCAGGCGTATTACAGGGGGCCTACCTGGTATTCGAAAACCAGAAATCGGCGCTCATTAACAGCCTGATCGAAGGCAAGCCGCAATGCAAAAGCATCCTCATCTTTACCTCTACCAAGAGCAAGGTAGGGCAGATCGTCAGGGCCCTAAAGGGCAGAGGATACAAAGTGGAAGGGATTTCTTCGGATCTGGAGCAGCAGGAGAGGGAAGAGGTGTTGCTCCGCTTCCGGAGCCGCCAGACCCGCGTGCTTGTAGCCACTGATGTGATGAGCCGCGGGATCGATATCAAGGATATCGACCTGGTGATTAATTATGATGCGCCGCATGATGCCGAAGATTATGTGCACCGCGTAGGCCGGACCGCCCGGGCCGAGTCTTCAGGAATCGCATTGACACTGGTTAATCCGGAGGACATGGAACGGTTTCATAAGATTGAGAATTTGATCGGCCAACTGGTTTATAAAATTCCATTGCCGGTTGAGTTGGGTGAAGGCCCTAAATGGGAGATAAAGCCCGGCGGGAGCGGCAGGGGTTTTCGCCGGAAAGGCGCCGGGCCGGGAGCTAAAAACCCGGGAAAGAAGAGGCACTAAACCCGTGATGTTGCCACTCAATTTTGTTGAAACTGCTCTTGAGGATTACGATGAAAATGCTATCATCTTATCTGAATTCTTTATAAATTATACTTATAAATATTTGAATAAAAGATAATAATAAATTCTCTATCATTTATTCAAACATTCACATAATTTCATATCGAATTGCTTATTATTTTTGCACCGAATTTTAATTGATATGAATACACAGATCGGGAACAGGGATAAAAGGATTGCGCTGCTGCTGGTTGCTGCATTTGCGTGGCTTTTTATCGGTTCCCTGGTCGTTTTCCACCAGGAGCATGTCCTGGGAAAACATTTCAGGATGAACACCCATTTGTTCATCTCTCCGAAGCTGAAAGACAAGGAAAATTACTCCGTCGCGCTTCAGAAATCATTGTTAAAGTTCCAGGAAACCGGCCAGATGGCCGGTATCGTACCCGGAGATCATGCCCAGCCGGGACTCATATCCTATTCATTTTCAGCATACAAGGATACTTATGTTTTCAGGCGTTTGCATGATATTGTCGTGACGAACGCCCCGCTTAGGGCGCCCCCGGTTACCTGCTAATCAGGATGTGGTCTGTCGGACCACCTCTTTTCCTTCATTTTCTTTCATTCATTTTTCCTCTGTAATTTATTAGCATTCAATGTTTCACAATCTAATCATATCACGCATGAAATATTTTTCACTAATCACTTTAGTATCGATTTTATTTTTGAACGGATTCAGCCAGGGTTACAAAGCAGGCGCTTTTGAGAGCAGCCTGGATTCGGTTCAGATGGGGCCCGGTTATGCCAATGATGTTTATTACAGTTTTGAAGAGGGCGTTGTAGCCGTTGTGCCCCGAACGAACTGGGACATTGCCTTTCACACGACGCTCTGGTCGGCCACGATTCTGAGCAACGGCGCTTCCACCATCAATGGAGTATATCTTTATACCTATCCGAATGCCGATACGGCGGGATGGAACACGGTGGATACAGTCGGAATGGCCGGATGGCCCCTTTTGTATGATTCAGAAGAATACTGGGAAGAAGGCGCTTTTGTACGCAATGCAACCGGCCATCCCGATTATGGATGGGGAAAATACAATCCCATATCGCATGATGTGGTCGGGGACTCCATTTACATCCTGAAAACCAGTGCCGGACAAATGAAGAAATTATGGATCCAGCGCAAACATTCGGCTGCCAATACCTATTACATTCGCCATGCCAATATGGATGGCAGCGACGATATCGAGCAGGTGCTGCAGATCAATCCGTATACTACGAAAAACTTTGTCTATTTTTCCTTTGCCAATAATGAACTGATTGACAGGGAGCCTGACACGGCAGCATGGGACATCGTGTTTACACGTTACATGGCGATCCAGGATAATGGAACCCCATATCCTGTAGTAGGCGTATGCAATAACCTGGAAGTTTATGCGAATGAATTTTACCCGGTCGCGCCTGATTTCATCGATTATATGAGTATGCCGTTCGATTCCACCAAGTCGCCGATCGGCTGGGAATGGAAAACATTCGATATGGGGACATTTACATGGAGTGTCGCCGATTCCACTGCTTTCTTTGTCCATACGCGCAAGGATAATGTTTATAAACTGGTATTCACAAAATTTGAAGGCAGTACCACGGGGAATATCGTATTCAGCAAAGAGGCCCTTCCATCTTCCGCCGTAAACGAAAATATTCCGGATAATCCGGTCCGAATTTACCCGAATCCTGTCAGGGACAGGATCAGCGTTGAATTCAACAGAATTATCAAAGGAAAGGCAGAGATCCGGGTATTCGACATGACGGGGCGCGAGGTTTATAACACCCGGCTGACAGCCGATGGCAAAACCTTTTCGTTTGCATTGCCTCAAAATGCAGATATGAAGGGTTTATACATCCTCAGGGTGAGTACGGAAGAAGGCATTTATACCACCCGTTTTATTGCCGATTAAGCGTTGAAGTTTATTTTTTCCTATATAGCGTTGTTTACATTGACCGTGCTGCTGGCCATTCCGGAAGGTTATGGCCAGCATGCTCCGGTCAGGGTTGTTGATGGTAAAACGGGCCAGCCGGTTCCGTTTGCCCATGTTTGTTTTCAGCCACTCGACGGAACGGCGCAAACCCATTCCATTACAGGCGAAGACGGGGTTGTCCCCAATGCGGTATCATCCAGGTCGGTGGTGGCCGTATCTTTTGTGGGTTATGAAACGATTTACGATACCATTGATCCCGGGATGCCGGTCACTTTATCGTTACGGCCGAAAATTCAGGAAATGAATGAGGTGGTCGTAACGGCCCAGTATGCCCCGGTTCGCGCCGATCAGTCCATTTACAAGGTGAAAGTGATCAGCAGCAAGCAAATTGAGCGGAAGGCCGCCAATAATCTGAATGACCTGCTGAGCAGCGAATTGAATATCAGAATCTCGCAGGATGGCGCCCTGGGTACGAGCATGAGCCTGCAGGGCCTTTCCGGGGAGCATATTAAGTTTTTGATCGATGGAGTACCTGTCATCGGCCGGATGAACGGCAATATCGATATCAGCCAGTTAAATCTTTACAATGTTGATCATATCGAGGTGATTGAAGGGCCGATGTCGGTGGTATACGGATCAAATGCACTGGCCGGGGTTATCAATATCATCACCAAAGAAAATAAAAATACCCGGCAGAGCGCTTATGCCAGGGGATACGTTGAATCGGCCGGGGTGTATAATTTTGACCTGGGCGCCTCCCGTAAATTCGGCGACCATGTGGTTTCTGTAACAGGCGGAAGAAATTTTTTCGACGGTTTCACCGATAATGATTCTCTCCGATCGATGCGCTGGAAGCCCAAAAGACATTTTTTTACCGATGGATATTACCTGTATGCCCGGCCGAGAACCAAATTCAAACTGTCGTCATCGTGGTTCGACGAAAAGCTGCAGAGCAGGGGGAACCTGATGCCCCCATACTATGAAACGGCTTTCGACAGCTATTTCTTTACATCGAGATGGACGACCCGGGCCGAGGTCAATCAAAAGGTCGGCGAACACCGCTATCTGAACCTGACGGCTTCCTACGCCTATTACCTGAGGCAGAAAGAAACTTTCTTCAAGGATTTGACCACGCTGACAGAGACAGCGACCACGAATCCGGAAGATTACGATACAACCCGCTTTTATAACAGCCTGTTAAGGGGGACTTTCAGCAAGAGTGACCAGAAAAGCCGGTTCAATTACCAGCTGGGTATTGACATCAATCTTGAATCGGGCAAGGGCAAAAGGATCACGGAAAACCATCAGCAGATCGGCGACTATGCGGCCTTTTTCAGCATTCAGTACAAACCGGTGAAGTGGATGGAACTTCAGCCGGGTTTACGATATATATACAATACCAAATACCAGGCTCCGCTGGTCTACTCATTTAATTTGAAATTTGCTTTCCTGAACAATTACAGCATCCGGTCCTCATACAGCCGGGGTTTCAGGGCGCCTTCCTTAAAGGAACTGTATCTTTATTTTGTGGATGTTAATCATAATGTACAGGGCAATCCTGACCTGAAAGCGGAAAATTCGCACAACATCAATCTTTCATTCCAGTATAACCGAGAGACGGCCAAATCGTTTGCCGGAGCGGAGATCAATCTTTTTTACAACAATATTAATGATGTAATTACGCTGGCCCAATCCGCCGGAACATTGTACACTTATATCAATGTCGACAAGTACATCACCCAGGGTTTCCAGGCAGCCGTCAGTTACCGGTTGTATCCTTGGGCAACCTTGCGGGTGGGCGGCGGTATGACCGGCCGGTTCAATTCACTGGCGGAAGAGCAGGGTGTGGAAGAAAGGTTTTATTACAGCCCCGATGCCGTTACAACCTTGACCTACAAGTGGCTGAAATATGATATGGAGTTGACGGCAGATTACAAGTTCACGGGGAAACTCCCCCAGTTTTACATTGTTGGTGACCAGGTAATTGAAGGATATATCAGCGCTTACCACACGATGGACCTGACGCTTCAGAAAACTTTCTTAAAGAACCGGTTCACGGTTGGCGCCGGTGTCAAAAATTTATTCGATAACACGACTATTCCAGCTGCGGGCGGATCGGGCGGAGTTCATACAGGAGGGACGACCTCATATCCTGTCGGCTGGGGGCGAACGTATTTTATCCAGGCATCGGTGAATATCAACAAATTTTAAAATGAAGTCATTAAATATCAGCTTGTTGATGTTGTTTCTTTTCCTTATAACTTCTTGTTTTAAGGAAGATGAGAAGATATTGCCACACGATCCGGGGGATGTGAATACCATAACCATTGAGATGACTAACAACTACCGCTACCAGTCGTGGTTTGACCTGGGTACCGGGGAGGTGGTACGGACTGGCCTGAAAAAGAGCTGGGACCTTGCGTTCGATGCTTCTCCGCAAGGGTGGCTTATCCTGTTGAATTCGTCGAACTTTATGCTTGCAGCCCGTACCGGCATGGATGATATCTCGGTGCCGCTCGATACGGTTGGCCTGGACTGGAGATTCGATGCTTCTTCGGGCAATCCCGACTCCCTCTCATTTTCCGGCTGGGTTAATTTCAGTGAAGGCGATTCCGTAAAAATTTACTCCAATGAGGTATTTGTCATTGACAGGGGGTACGACGAGGCCGGGAACCTCCGCGGGATGAGAAAAGTTGTTTTTGAGGAGGTCAGCGACAGCATATACCGGTTCCGGTTTGCCCATCTCGATGGCACCGGTGTGACAGAGATGGTGATCCGGAAAGACAGTGGAGTGAATTATGTCTGTTTTACTTTTGATGAAGGGGGCAGGCAAATCGACATTGAACCGGAGAGCCAAAGCTGGGACCTGCTGTTTTCGCAATACACAACGCTGTTGTACACAAACGAAGGGGATCCCTATCCATATTTATTGACAGGTGTTTTGTCGAATCCTGCCGGTGTGGAAGTGGCTCAGGATACGGTTTTTAATTTCGGAGACATAGATTTTGATGTGGCCCAGGGGTTACTCTATTCGAAAGCGCTGGATGAAATCGGATACGACTGGAAAGATGTTGTTGGGGACGTAAGCAGCGGAAGTGTGACCTATGTGATCATCGAAGGGCTCAATTATATTGTTCGCGATCCCGAAGGCTATTACTATAAACTTCGTTTTACGGGATTTTACAATAACAGCGGTGAAAAGGGTTATCCGACCTTTGAGTACCAGCGGCTTTAATGGTTCGGGGTTCCAGGTTCCGGGTTCCCGGTTATTTCGAGATTTTTGCCATCTGCAATAAGAACAAATCTTTTTTCCCCCGTGAGATGGGGACGTTAGAGCCGTCGGTCATTTCGATATACCCGCCCTCGTGCCGGATAAACTTTTTTACAAAATTCATATTGATGAGGTGGGAATTATGGGGCCGGAAGAAGTTAAGGTCCTGCAAAAGTTCCTGGTATTCTTTGAGATTTCTGGAAACAAGGTATTTTCTTTTTTCGGTCAGGTAAAACCAGCTGTAACTCCGGTCGGCTTCAATCCGAACGATTTCGGAGGTATTCAGGTACTCGATACCGTCGGAAGTCGGAATAGCCAGTTTGCTGGGGAAAGGCACGGATAGGTTCTCCAGCAGGTGGGTGAAATCGAGGTTTCGGTATTCGCGGCTGGCTCTTTTCTCTTCGACTTTTTTAACGGCTTCTATCAGTTCATTGATATTCACGGGCTTGAGGATGTAATCCACCGCGCTGAATTTGATGGCCTGGATTGCGTAATGGTTAAATGCCGTAATGAAGATCACATCGAAAGTTTTTCCGGGAAAACCGGAAAGCAGGTCAAAACCGCTGCCATGGGGCATTTGCACATCGAGGAAGACCAGGTCGGGCTGGTTCTGCTGGATCACTGCGACGCCATCGCGGGCCGAATGAGCTACTCCTGCAACCAGCAGGTTCGGGCAATATTCTTCGATGATCCCCTGGATAAATTTCACCGCATCCGGTTCATCGTCAACAATGACAACTTTAAGCATAGTATGTTTTATTTCAGGTTATTATAGGAATATTGATTTCGACTTTTGTCCCGGCGGGCTCACCCGATTCATCCATCAGGTCGGTATAAACAACCTGCATATTTTTGCCGTAAATTTCATTGACCAGTTTCAGCCTGGATTCGGTAATGTTCGTGCCCAGGCTGCGATGGTTCTCGTTTTTCTGGTGGCGGATTTCCAAAGCCCGGGCCCTGCCGATGCCGTTGTCTTCCACAATGCAGCAGATATGGTCGGGCAGGAGCTGTAATTCGACGGTTAATGCTCCTTTTCCGTTTTCCTTATTCATCAGCCCATGCGTTATAGCATTTTCAACATATGGCTGGATCAGCATGGTCGGAATTTTATAGGCCAGCGTATCGATCTCTTCATCGACCCGGATCGACCACTCGAATTTCTCTTTGAACCGAAGCTCTTCCAGTTCCAGGTAAAGCCTTAACGAATCCAGTTCCTCTTTGATGGATATTTCGGTGTGCCGGCTGTTTTCCAATGTCTTACGGATCAGGGAAGCAAACTTGGTCATGTAATTATTGGAAGAGATCTTATCATTCTGGAATACATAATACTGAATCGAATTCAGCGTATTAAAGATGAAATGCGGATTCATCTGCTGCCGGAGGTTGGTCTGGTTCAGTTCGGAAATGGTGTGGTTCATGGCGTCGATACGCTGCCGGGATTTGTACCGGTAACGGTTGATCAGAAGGAAGGTGACAGAGGTGACCAGGAAGAACCCTCCGATGAGTACCCAGGTAAACAACCGGTTGCGTTGCAGTTTTACCGAAAGCAATTCGAGTTCTTTGGCCGTCTTTTCCGCTTCATACTGGGCCCTGGCGCTGGCCAGGTTTTGCTGGTAAGTCATGGTGGCCAGGGAGTCGCCGTAAGCCGAAGCCAGGAGCTGATTTTCATAAGCCAGGCGGTAGTCGCCGATCCGGTGGTACAACACGCTGATATCCTCATAGAGCCACGACAGGTTATAAATATCCCGGTTCTTCCTGGCAAGCTCAATGCTTTTGTTATAGTTGGAGATGGCTTCGGGATACCGCTCCCAGTCACGGTATATATTTCCGATATTGCCATAGACATTTGCCAGGGCATTGCTTTTCTCCGAATGGTAAAAACCGATATTCTGCCGGTAAAGCTGAAGTGACTTCTCCAGGTTACCCATCTCATAATAGTACCATGCCATATGGTTCAGGGCTGCCCCCATCAGGATGGAGTCTTTTATCTGCGATGCAATCGTAAAGGATTTCCAATTGGCGTCGATGGCTTCCTGAAACTCGTTCCTTCCCCGCCAGTAGGTTCCGAGTATCCGGTAAGCGTCGGACAGACGCCGTTTCTCCGTAACCGAATCGGCATAAAGCAGGTATTGATTGATCGAGTTTTGCAAGCCTTCCAGCTCTTCAAAAATATTATATGTCACCACCTTGCCGAACCATGCGTCGGATAGCAGCATTGTGTCTTTGAGTATGACTCCCAGTTCGATGGCTTTGTTGAATTCGAAGAGCGCCGAAGGAACATTGCGCAGTGCATAATAGTGATAACCGGTACCATTGTGAATCCAGGCAATTGACGCCGTGTCTTTCTTTTCCATGGCCAGTGTCATGGCGGTCTTAAAGTTCGCCAGCGCTTTTTCATTATCCGGAATACGGCTGTATGCCCGGGCTTTGGTCAGGAAAACCATTGGATCGACCGGAAGATGGTTGGTTTCGGAAATCCCGATCAATTCATCGCAATAGTCAAGGGTTTGCCGTGCATCTTTGCTCAGTAAAATCTTTGACAGTGATTTTAATACCAGTATTCTCGCAGTATCTCCGGTTGCCATGGTATTCAGCACATTAACCAGGCTGTCGGTTTTCTTTTCAGGGTTCTTCCTGGTTTGGCCAAAACCGTCTTTCATCAATAGTAATATTATTAATGCACTGATAATGAATCGTATATTTTTTCCAAGACGGAACATAATACCAGTAAGCCGGTTAATTTTTTTGGTCAAGTAAATGCAAAGATATGATGGAAAGTTGAAGATTCGGGCAAGAGTTTTCCGGTACCGGATGCGAACCGATGATTTGCCGGATTGGAACAACAGATTGGATAAACTGTCGGAGTTATTGGTTAATAATTAATTTTACTGCGTTAAATACCGGATTATGAAAATTCTTTTGTTATTTCTTGTATTGACAGGCATGTGTGCCTGCATGGCGCCGGAACCGCCGAAAGCGGAACCTGCCGGAGATGAAAAAAATGTCGCTGATGAAGTGCGTGTGATCAATCAGGGCAATGTGGCCTATGACAATTACTTTACGGAAAAAACGATGCGTTTTGATTATTTCCACACCGGTACGGCGGTTTCGGAGGTCTTTGCGCCCGACAGGATCGTATCCGATGGCCCCTGGCCGGGAAGTAAAACGATCCTGATCGACCCGTTGCGACTCGGTTTATATTATTTTGAAATTACCGACAAGGAGACAGATATCCTCCTGTACTCCAGGGGCTTTGCCAGCATTTTCGGAGAATGGCAGACGATTCCCGAAGCCGGCGAAGGGTATGGGACTTTCCATGAATCGATCCGGTTCCCCTGGCCGAAAAAGCCGGTGAATATCATCTTGAAGAAAAGGGATACCATAAATGTTTTCCGCCAGATATGGTCGACCTCCGTTGATCCCGCATCCCGAAAGGTAAACCCGGCCGACCTGGTTCATGATGAAAAAGTCGATGTTATCCTGGATAACGGGCCAGCTCCCGTAAAATTGGATATTGTCATCCTGGGCGATGGTTATGCAATGAATGAGATGGAGAAATTCAGGATGGATTCGAAGCGAATGGCAGAAGTCTTGCTCAGCCGGGAACCATTTTTAAACCGGAGAGCCGACATCAATATCCGGGCGGTTGAGACTCCATCTCCCGTTTCCGGCGTCCTGCGGCCACACCCGGGAGTTTTCAGGCGAACGCCACTGTCGGCCCATTACGGCAGTTTTGACTCGGAGCGGTATGTCCTGGCCTATGATAACCGGACCATCCGGGATGTGGCATCCGCTGTGCCCTACGATTTTATGGTTATTCTGGTAAACGAGAGAAATTATGGCGGCGGCGGAATCTATAATCTCTACACAACCGTTTCGGTGGATAACAAGTTTGGCGAATACATTATGGTGCATGAAATGGGGCACCATATGGGCGCACTGGCCGATGAATATTACACATCTTCCATCGCTTATGAAATCCCCGTTGTTAAGACCGAACCGTGGGAGCCCAATATTACCGCGCTCTTTGATAAAGATAACCTGAAATGGAAAGACCTGGTTGACCCCGGCACCCCCATTCCTACTCCCTGGAATAAAGAACCGTTCGACCGTTTTGGTTACAGGATCCAGCAGGAACGCGACAGCCTGCGTGCCGCCAAAGTGCCCGAAGAACTTATGGAAGCGCTTTTTATGCGCCAGATGAAGCAGGAAGACGAGTTCTTCGCCGCTGAGAAGTACCGTGAACAGGTCGGGGCCTTCGAGGGTGCCGGCTACCTTGCCAAAGGACTGTACCGGCCACAAATCGATTGTATCATGTACACACGGCATATGGAATTCTGTAAAGTCTGCCGGCGAAGCCTGGAAGATGTGATAAATATGTATTCCAGGTAGCCAGTATGAAACTGACCGGATTTATTTTCTTCCGCTTGTTCTCGGGATTTATCGGGCTGTTGCCTTTTCCCGTATTGTACTCATTCTCCTGTTTTTTATCCTTCATCTTAAAGAGGGTTATTAAATATAGGAAGAGAATAATACTTCAAAATCTCACCGGTTGCTTTCCCCGAATGGATGAACGGGCCCTGAACGATACAATGGGGAGGTTTTACCTAAACCTGACCGATGTTATGCTGGAAGGGCTCAAAGCTTTTACAATGAGCGGACGGCAGGTACTTGCCCGGTATCGCATCCGGAATGCAGAGGTTATAAAACCTTACGTTGATGCCGGACGGAGTGTGATCTGTGTCACAGGACATTACGGGAACTGGGAATGGGGTGCCCTGTCACCACCTCTACAGACGCGTTTTCGCTTCATAGCTTTTTATAAGCCGTTGAAGTACAAAAGGTTTGACTCATACGCCAGGAATAACCGGTCGCGTTTCGGAACATATCTTGCCCCGATCCGGGAAACGACCAAGACATTTGAGGAAAACCGGGGCAATCCGTCGGTTTATCTCATGGCAGCCGACCAGAATCCGTCGAACCGGGAGATGGCTTACTGGGTAGATTTTTTGAACAGGGAAACCGCTTTTCTGCATGGCCCGGAAAAACATGCACGCATCAATAATTATCCGGTCGTATTTGCTGCTATCCGTCGCACAGCCAGAGGTTTTTATGAACTGGAATTGTCGGTTCTGGCAGATGATCCCTCTGTTTTACCGGAAGGGGAGATCACAGCCCGTTACGCCGCAAGCATGGAAAAGCTGATCCGTGAAGATCCTGCCAATTGGTTATGGTCACATAATCGATGGAAATATTCACGATGAATACATTTCTTCTATTACTGCGATGTGCTTTTCAGTGATCACTTTCCGTTTAAGCTTGAGCGTACTGGTCATTGCATTGTTCTCAATACTGAAAGGCTCGGTCAGCAAAGTGAACTTAACTACTCGTTCGTAAGGGGTCAGCTCCTGCTGCAGCTCTTCCAGTTTATCCCGGAATATTTTTTGAACGGTATCGTGGGAAACGACTTTTTGCCTGTCGTTGATGTCAATCCCCAGGTTTTCTGCAATCGTTTTCAGGTTATCGAATGATGGGACAATCAGCGCCGAAACGAATTTCCGGTTATCACCCACAGCAATTACCTGTTCGATCAGCTTTTCCTGCCCGAGCAACAGTTCCAGTTTTTGCGGAGAAACATATTTGCCAACCGAAGTCTTGAACATATCCTTCAACCGGTCGGTCATAACCAGGTCACCCTCTTTTGTCATATGACCTTTGTCTCCGGTCATATACCAGCCATCTCGCAACACCATTTCGGTTTCGGCCTTTTTCCTGTAATATCCCCGGAACACTGTAGGCCCTTTGACCATGATTTCGCCTTCTTCGGTGAATTTTATATCCAGGCCGGGCATTGCGGTTCCGCAGGTCTGAAAACTATATTCATCCTTTTTAAAACAGGATACCGTTGCGGTAGTTTCTGTTGCCCCGTAGCCATAATTGACAAATAATCCTGCAGCATGAAAGAACCGGAGGAGATCTTCACGGATGGCTGCACCGGCACACGGCATCTGGCGCATTTTGTTTCCGAATACCTTCCGGAGTTTCTTTAGTACAAGCAGGTCGGCAAGTGTTAATTTAAAATTCAGAACCGCCGGAATTTTTGATGAAGATTTTTTGTACTCGTTGCACCGCAGCCCCGTCGCTATAGCCCAGTTAAAAATGTTTTGCTTGATTTTGGGCCATTTTTCTTTTTCAACCTGTATCCCGTCATACGTTTTTTCGAAAAACCTTGGCACGGTGCACATGACCGTAGGATTGACCAATGGCAGAACTTTGATGACTTCCCTCGGATTTTCAAGAAAAACATTCACTGCACCGCAATGCATCAGGTAAAAGGTCCAGGTCCGTTCAAATATATGGCTTAATGGCAGGAAACAAAGTGATACGTCCTTGCGGGTAATATCCAATCGTTTATCGTGAATAAGGAAGCACTCCATGAAATTATCATGCCCCAGCATGACACCCTTGGGCTCCCCGGTAGTGCCCGATGTATATAAAATCGTGGCCAGGTCGTAGGGCTGTGCGTTATCAAAAGCAAGCTGAAATTCATGGTTATACACCGGGCCTTCACCCAGCTGTAAGAATTGTTCCCAGTCAAGGCATCTTTTATCCGCACACACTGTCGCGCCGGGAAAATAAACAACCGTTTTAAGCGTCTTCGAATGGTCGAGCAGCCAGATCGCTTTATCCAGTTGTTCCTGGTTTCCCGCAAACATCAGTTCCATCTCCGTCTCATCAACAATATACTGCACCTGCCTGACCGAGGCCGTGCCGAAAAATGGCACCACTACACCCCTGACGGAGAGGATACCGATATCGGCAAGAGTCCATTCCAGCCGGTTATCACTGAATATTCCGATGCGGGATTGGTGCCCGAAACCCATGGAAATCAATGAGCAGGCGATCTTTTCCGAATCACTGGCAAACGATTCCCATGAATAACTTTTATACGATTCATCTTTCTTATCCATGAACCGGAAAACTTCATCGGAACCGAACCGGGTGGCACGGTCGCGAACCATATGGGCAATGTGCTCTTTCATTTCTTTGGGAATAAATTATTGAAAAACAGAGGCAAAAGTGAGGCAATTAATTTAATATTCAAAATTTTACATGTAAATGGTTAAAAAAACTTGTCGCATTTATGATTAAATTTGCTTTTTCTGTAATGGAAATCCTTACATAATCTTAGTAAACATGAAGAAACCGGTTAAAATTATAACAGCCGTCATTCTGATCCTGGTATTGGCGATAATTCTGCTACCCGTTATCTATAAAGGGAAAATCAAAGGAATTTTACTCGATGAGGCTGAAAAGAACCTTGACGCCCGCCTGGATATTGAAAGTGTCAATATTTCCCTTATAAAGAGCTTTCCTTCATTTACCATAGGATTGAAAGGACTGATCATCGTCGGAAAAGGGGCCTTTGAAACCGATACCCTTCTTCGGGTCGAATCGGTTACCATCACAACCGGTTTTATGGACCTGCTGAACGGAAGCCCTTACAGTATCCGGAAAATTCTGATCGACAGGGCTGATGTGCGCCTGAAAGTCCTGGCAGATGGCCGTGCCAACTGGGATATTGCCCCCGCTTCCGAAGAGCCGGTAAAGGAGGAGCAAACCGGTACAGGCGGAAGCTTCAGGCTTTTACTGAAGGATTTGAGCATAAGCAATTCGCGGTTTATTTATGATGATATTCAAAATCTAACATATGCCGGACTGGACGATTTTAATTTTTCCATGAACGGCGATCTGGGAGATGAAAGGACCGTATTGGGTTTAAAGGCTGGAATTGGCTCGGCCTTAGTTCGTTACGACGGAGTGGAGTATCTGAAAAACACGAAGATCACCTGGGATGCCGGTATCGATGCCGATTTGAAGAACAGTATTTATACTTTTGCCGATAATAAGTTGTTTATCAATGATTTTCCGTTGATCTTCAACGGTTCGGTCGGGCTGCCCGACAATGGCTATGACCTGGACATTTCTTTCTCGACACCGTCCGGCGGATTTAAAGCGCTGCTTTCGCTGGTACCAGCCGTTTATGCCAGGGATTTTGAATCTGTAAAAACCGATGGAACAGTCAGTTTCAATGGTTTTGTCAAAGGTGTATATTCAGAGGATGGCTACCCTGCTTTCAAAGTCGACCTCAGTGTGGGTAACGCCTGGTTCAGGTATCCCGGTCTTCCGGCGGAGGTCAACAAAATTAATATCAACGGGACTGTCGAAAACCCGGGCGGCGATCTTGACAATACGGTTATCGATATCCGCGAACTGAGCCTTAACCTTGCCGATAATCCTGTCATGGCAAGGCTTTATCTTAAAAATCCCATGTCGGATCCTTTCATCGATATGGAGGTCAATATTGACCTGGCACTGGCTGATATCGGCAAACTCTACCCGTTGTCGCCCGGAGAACAGGTGACCGGCCAGATCATGGCTGATGTGGCCGTGAAAGGTAATCTGTCTGATTTTGAAAAGCTTAATTACACAAAGATTGAAGCATCGGGTAAACTGAATTCCTCTGGTATCAGATATTCCACTGCTTACCTGGCCCAACCGCTTCAGATCGACAGGATCTCCCTATCAGTCACACCGGCATTCCTTGATCTGGCAGACCTTAAAATTCGTGCCGGGAACAGCGATTTCGGGCTGACCGGCAAGGTCACCGGCTACCTGGGTTATTATCTTAAAAATGAAACGCTGGGAGGAATCTTTGTCCTGGAATCGAAACGGATAGATGCCAATGAGTTATTAACATTTGCAGGAACTGAGGAGGAGCCCTCCTCGTCGGATACGGCTACCGTTTCTGCTTTTATCGTTCCGCCTGGTCTCGATCTGACACTCAAAGTTTCAGCCGGGTCGGTTGCCTGGCTGGATTACGATATTCGCAACCTGAACGGAACAGTCAGGGTTAAAGACCAAAAGCTTTTGCTTGATGGCCTTACCATGAATGGAATGGGAGGGACACTCCGGATGGATGGAAGCTATGCCACAACCGATCCGGTCAATCCAACCATTGATTTCAGCCTGGGACTGAAAGATATAAGTATCCGCGAAACGTTTAAACAAATCGGGATTGTCGAAAAATTTGCCCCGGTTGCCGAAAAGATTGCCGGCGATATTTCGGGAAACTTCAAGCTTTCAGGTTTGCTGGATGAAACGATGATGCCAAAGATGGAATCGCTCCTGGGAGCCGGCGATCTCACCACAACCGCCATACAGGTCAAAAATGTAAATACACTTAACCAGTTGTCGAATTCATTGAAGATGGACCAGCTTCGTGAACTGAAGATCAATGGTGCCCGGATCATTGTGGAATTCATCAACGGCGCGATGAATGTCAAGCCATTTGACTTCAAAGCACTGGGCATCGATATGAACCTGGGAGGCCGGACGTCGCTCGATCAGACCATTGGCTACGAATTGAAAATGAAGATTCCCAGGACAATGATGGGCGGCGAGGCAAATAAAGTGGTCGACGACTTGCTGGCGACTGCCGGACGTGCCGGAGCTGACCTGAAACCCGGCGACCAGATAAATGTCGATGCTATGATCGATGGGACGATTACCGACCCGAAGGTAAAACTCAACCTGGCAGGGATGGGCAAGAACATGGTTGAAAACTTGAAAGAACAGGCGAAGGAGGAGGTCGAAAAGAAAGTGGAGGAGGTGAAAGACATGGCAAAAGAGGAGGCTGCGAAGATCCTGGCGGAAGCGGATAAGCAGGCTCAGGCTATTCTTGACCTCGCCTCCAGGCAATCGGAAGAGTTACTGCGAAATGCGCAAAAACTGGCTGACGAAACAAAGAAAACTGCTAATACACAGGCCGACAATATCGTGAAAGAAGCCAAAGGGAAAGGATTTATCGCGGAAAAGGCGGCCGAAAAGTCAGCAGAAGAGGTGCGGAAACAGGGCGATAAAAAGGCTCAGGGAATTATGGACGAAGCACGGAAGCAATCTGATTCTGTATTGGCCAAAGCCAGGCAGGAAGCAGATAAGATCAAAACCGAAGCCGGCACACGAATCGGTCAGTAACTTGGTGTAATTCCTTTGAATATCAACACATATTTTGTATATTTACGCGAAAACAGAAAGCAATGAAACGTATTCTGTCTTCTGCCTTACCCATCGTTTTAGCATTATCATTATTATCCTGTAAGAAAGGCGATAATAATAATTTAAGCCATTCATATACAGGAGTATTGAGTGTTGAATATTCCAAAGGTTTTCCTGATTTCACGGCTAAGGCAAAATTGAATGTCGGACTTGATAAATCGGGTGTCTTTACTTTTACCGGTAACGGGGATATGGATGAATTTGATGAAGAAGATATCCTTTACGAAGATGGAAAGCCGGTTACAAAAATCAGGATGGCCGGAACGCTTGTGTTCAATGGCGCTCAGGGCGACATATCGATATCGGGCGAAGATGAATTTGCCATGATTAAAGTGAGTGCCAATTTATATGTTCAGATGATCGTTTGGGCATGGGATGATGAACTCGGATGGATTCAGATGATGGACGAACTGCATACTCAACAGGATCAATACAGCGATGGCGCAATGCAGTTTAACATTTTACATGCCAGCAGCCTGAACGGACAGGATATAAAAAGCACGCTTCCCGATATACAGGGAACCTTTACATACGGATATAATCTTACCCTTATTCCATTGCTGGATGATTAAAAGAAAGATGCTTTTTTTTGGAATTATTTCGATTTCATTGATCGTTACAGGCTTTACGGCGTGCCGTGATCCGGAGAGGCAAAGAATTTCACGGTCTGTTTCTGTTCTACTGGAAAAATATCCGGCCGCAACCTTGCAGGATATTTACAAGAGTTTTTTCCAGGATGAATTCGGGCCGGGGCATTTGCTGGAAGATACAGCCGCGGCACGAAAATACCTTGCTGACGAGCTGGCCAAAATGACCTCCAGGGGCAATTACACGGCTGAACCATGTGGCGCAGGATTGAATTTTTACAGGGTTCCGCTTGACCTGGTAAAGGACGAAAAAATTTCATTTAATGAATATCTGACTGCCTTTCTGGAAAGTGGTTCCTCTTTCAGGATTCCGGCAACCGGTGAATGGAAAGCAAAGTGGGGGATGATTGTATTAGAAATAGAATCAATGAATCTGGAAATCAAGAATTTTGAGTCAGATAAGAAAAACTTGTCGAAGATGTTGGATGAAGGAGAAACTACAGTTCATCATAGCGAATCTTACTCGCTCGCATATGATCCGCACTATCGTATCATGAGCAGAGTACAGTGCGAAAGGTTGGTAGGATCTGTTCGTTGAAGAAGTGCAGGGCTAAAGCCCTGGCGGGTCTTTCCCGGTTGCTTTACGCCCAGCCTGAAGGCTGGGGTAATTCAGGGCTAAAGCCCGGTTGGTGAGCACCCAGCCTGTAGGCTGGGGTAAGTCAGTCTTCAGTTTCTCCCGGCTTTAGCCGGGTGGCAGGCTGCTTTCTTCCTTTTCGGGCTTTAGCCCAAAACTTAAAACCCGATATGCCTCCTAAATTCTTCATATTCGCGCTGATAAGAATACTTGGAATGATGGCTTTCCTGGTTCCTGATATAATCCCTAACTCTGTTGATATTTCTTATATTGACAGAAATCCCGTAATATTCCCGTTGCCACTCAAATTTGCCTTTAATAAGTTTGTGCTTATTAATCCAGTAAGAGGATTCTCCTTTGATTAATTGGATGGTTTGTGAAATTGATTGATCAGAATTCAATGAAATCAGACAATGTACGTGATCAAGATAGCCACCAATGAAATCAATATAAATTTCTTTGGATCTTGCGTTTTCACGGATGTGAGTGAAAATTATTTCCCGGATTTCTTTGTGAAGCAAAGGTTCCCTGTTTTTAGTTGTCCAAACAAAATGGACATAAATTTTAATGTAACCCATTTTCTCAATATTTAATAGTTAAAGAATCAAATATTGGTCGGGAAGATGAGAGTTAGTTGGCGAAGAAGAGATAAACCTTTTAAGGTTTAATTACTGCAAAACTAATAATTTTTTTGATGATAATAGTTTTTATTTCATGGCTAAAGCCCAAAACTTAAAAACTGCTTGCATTTCGCTTAGCAACTTATTTATCTTTGTCGAAAATAAACTATTATGCATCTGCCGCAATACCCTCTTTTCAGAATGTATACCCGCCGCGGCCGGGGATTGTTTTGTTGTCGTATGACGTGAAGTCGGTCGGAGGTCGTAAGTTTTTCGAGACCATATACATGCAGCTAATTTAGGTATAAAATTTTAAATTTTGAACTCCCTCGTTTTCGATATTCGTCGGTTTACAATTCATGATGGCCCCGGAATCCGGACCACCGTATTTTTTAAAGGATGTCCGCTTCGGTGCCAATGGTGTCATAATCCTGAAAGTCAGGAAGTAGCGACAGGGAAAGTTACTATCCGAAGAGTCCTCGATGGAAGGAATTATCATTGTGAAGAAACAATAGGTAGATGGTATTCTGAAATAGAAGTGATGCACGAAATTGAGAAGGATATGGTGTTTTACCGGGAATCGGGCGGGGGAGTCACTTTTTCCGGTGGCGAGCCCTTGATGCAGGGCGACGCGCTAGCACAATTATTGCATCTTTGCAAGGAAAGAGAACTGCATACGGTCGTGGATACCTCCGGGCATGCCGAACCTGCTGCGTTACAAAAAGTTATGCCGCTGACCGATTTATGGCTGTACGACCTGAAGCTGATGGATGACCTGAAACATGTTGAATACACAGGAGTCTCAAATGATCTTGCATTGAAAAACCTGGAAATGCTGTCATCCCGGGGCAATAAAGTCATTATACGGTTCCCGTTAGTCCCCGGAATTACGGATCATATAGAAAATCTTCAAGGAATTGCCATCCTTATGAGAAAAAACAGGCTGAACCGGATTGACATTTTGCCTTACCATTCCATTACCAGGGAAAAGTACAGGCGCCTTGGGCAGGCCTACCTGCTTGAAAACCTTTTGGAACCTGATAAAATTAGAATAGATGAGGTCAGGTCATTTTTTAGCGGATTGGGATTTGAAACCGGACCGGATGAAAATTAAAAATTTAGTGTACTTTGGTGTTTTTGTTCTTCTGTGGCATAAAATGGAATATTTGATAAAATCATCGATATCTGCCAGAATAAAATGAATGAAAGAATAAAAAGGCTGAGGGAAGCGACTTTAATTGCGACGAACACGCTTTCAGAGGAGAGGGCGGTGCTGTTAACTGAGTTTTACCGGTCGGATATGGCAAAGAAAGTTTCCGTTCCGGTTCAGAGAGCGCTGGCATTCAAATATATACTGGAGAATAAAAAGATCTGGATTAACGAAGACGAACTGATCGTTGGGGAGCGGGGGCCTGGGCCCAAGGCGGTTCCGACTTATCCTGAGATCTGCCTTCATTCTCTGGATGACCTCGAAATCCTTCATTCCAGGCCGAAGGTCTCCTACAAATCGGAAAATGCCATGCGGGAGGCCTACCGGGAAAAAATCATCCCATTCTGGAAAGGGAGGACACAGCGTGACCGGATCTTTGCCGCCATGACCCCCGAGTGGCTGGCAGCTTATGAAGCCGGCATTTTTACCGAATTCCAGGAACAGCGGGCGCCGGGACATACGGTGCTGGGGGATAAGATTTTCCTGACCGGGATGCTGGATCTGATCGGGCAGATCGATAAGCTCCTGGAGGAGAGTTCCAGGTTCCAGGTTCCAGGTTCCAGGTTCCAGGTTTCAGGTTCAAAGTCTGAAGAGCTGAAGGCGATGAAGATAGCGGCGGAAGCGATCATCATATACGCAAACCGGTATGCTGAGGCGTTGGTTCAAAGTTCCATGTTCCAGGTTCCGGGTTTGAAAGATGAAGAGAGAAGGGAAGAGTTGCTTGCGATGGCCCGGATCTGCCGCCGGGTTCCTGCGCACGCACCGCAGACATTCCACGAAGCACTGCAGTATTACTGGTTCGTCCATATCGGCGTCGTTACGGAGCTCAATCCCTGGGATTCGTTCAATCCGGGCCGTCTCGACCAGCACTTGTTCCCATTCTACGAGAAAGGATTGGCCGATGGCACCCTTGACCGCGAACGGGCCAGGGAGTTGCTGCAGTCATTCTGGGTAAAATTCAATAATCATCCGGCCCCGCCAAAGATTGGCGTTACGGCTAAAGAGAGCAGCACTTATACCGATTTCGCCCTGATCAATGTCGGCGGATTGAAAGCCGATGGGAGCAATGCCGTTAATGAACTCAGCTACCTGATCCTGGATGTGGTGGAAGAGATGCGGATTCTGCAACCAAGCTCCATGGTCCAGCTAAGTGTGGAAAACCCGGATGCGTTCATTGAAAGGGCCATGCATATCGTTAAAACCGGTTTCGGCCAGCCCAGTATTTTTAATACGGAAGCAATCGTAGCCGAACTGGTCCGTCAGGGAAAAAGTCTTGAAGATGCGCGCAACGGAGGCGCCAGCGGTTGTGTGGAGAGCGGCGCTTTTGGCAAAGAGGCTTACTGGCTGACAGGCTATTTCAACCTGCCTAAAGTGCTGGAGATCACGCTACACGGCGGTCTCGATCCGAGAACCGGTAAGCAGGTCGGGATGGCGTCCCGGGGGATGGCGTCCCTTGAGTCTGCTTTTCAAGCCCAGCTAAACTATTTCATCGATATAAAAATCAAGGGCAACCTGACAATAGAACAACTCTTTGCCGAACATATGCCCGCGCCATTCCTCTCCCTGCTGATCGACGATTGTATCGCCAACGGCCTGGATTACAATGCCGGCGGCGCCCGGTACAATACGTCTTATATCCAGGGCGTGGGACTGGGAACGGTAACGGATATGCTGGCTGCGCTGAAGTATTGGGTTTACGATGATGCGGCAGCAGGACGGTATGACGGTAAGACTTTAAGTATGGAGGTGCTGATGGAGGCTCTTCGTGCTGACTTTGTGGGTTTTGAAGAGCTTCGTTACAAACTGGTCTACGAAACGCCGAAATACGGCAATGACGATGATTTTGCCGATGAACTGGCAGTGAAAGTCTTTGAGATGTTTTTCAGCGCTGTCGACGGGAAGCCGAATGCCCGCGGTGGAAAGCATCATATCATGATGCTGCCGACCACAAGTCACGTGTACTTTGGCAGCGTCACCGGCGCCACTCCCGATGGCCGGAAAGCCTGGGAGCCGCTGTCTGAAGGCATTTCACCCGTGCAGGGAGCCGATATCAACGGACCAACGGCGGTCATGAAATCGGCAGCAAGGATTGATCACCTCAGGACCGGAGGCACCCTGCTCAACCAGAAATTTACCCCCCAGATCCTGGAATCGGCCAAAGGGATTACTGCAGCGGCTCAGCTTGTGCGCAGTTATTTCCGGATGAATGGCCATCATGTTCAGTTTAATGTCGTTACGGCAGATACCCTGAAGGATGCCCAGAAACACCCGGAGAAGTACCGCGACCTGATCGTCCGCGTTGCCGGGTACAGCGACTACTTCAACGACCTGAGCGAAGCCCTCCAGAACGAGATCATCAGGCGCACAGAACAATCTAGCCTCTAAATACAGACCATTGGCCAACGACTAACAACCAGCGACCCGATGCTACGTAGTTCAACCCTCCGCTCCGACCTCCTGCTGCTCCTGGCTGCAGTGATCTGGGGGTTTGCATTCGTCGCCCAGCGGATGGGGATGGACCATATCGGCCCTTTTCTGTTCAATGCCATCCGGTTTGCACTGGGAGCAGGAGTGATGGTGGTAGTCCATAGAATAACCGACCGCCGACTGCCGACTGCCGACCGCCGGCTGCCGACTGCTGACCGCCGACTGCCGACTGCCGACCGCCGACTGCCGACTATATACGGTATCCTCCTGGGCCTGATCCTCTTTGCCGGCGCTACGTTCCAACAGGTAGGCATTGTCTATACAACGGCCGGAAATGCCGGTTTTATTACCGGGCTCTATGTGATTCTCGTACCTGTTTTTGGAATCTTTTCCGGGCAAAAGGCAGGTGTCAACCTCTGGGGAGGGGCTCTGATCGCTACGGTGGGGATGTATTTCCTTTCGGTGACAGAAGCCTTTTCGATTTCAAAAGGCGATCTGTTTGTTCTGACAGGCGCCGTTTTCTGGGCGGTGCACGTACTGTATACAGGGTGGGTCAGTCCGAAAGTGTCAGCAATCAGGCTGGCCGCAGTTCAATATGCGGTGTGCGCCCTGCTGAGCCTGTTCGCTGCATTGATTTTTGAAAAGAATACCCTTTCAGGTATTTACGATGCCGCGATCCCATTGCTGTATGGCGGTTTTCTTTCGGTCGGGGTGGCTTTTACGCTGCAGATTGTCGGACAAAAGAAAGCGCCGCCGGCTCACGCAGCCATTATTCTGAGCCTGGAAGCAGTGTTTGCAGTAGTCGGAGGCATGTTGATCCTGTCGGAAACCATGACCGACCGCAAATGGTTCGGCTGTGCCCTGATGCTTGCAGGCATGCTGCTGGCGCAGGTTAAAAGCAGGCAGTCGGCAGTCAGCAGTCAGCAGTCGGCAGTAAGCAGTAAGTATGGTGAAAATTGAAACTTGAAAATAGAAATTTGAAACCCGGAACCTGGAACCCGGAACCTGGAACCCGGAACCTGGAACCTGGAACCTGGAACCTGGAACCTGGAACCTGGAACCTGGAACCCGGAACAAAACCTAAACACATGAACCTAAAACTAGAAGTCTGTGCCGGTTCGCTGACATCAGCCTTGAATGCCCAGGCTGGCGGGGCGCACCGGATCGAGCTCTGCGATAACCTGAATGAAGGAGGGACTACTCCCTCGGCTGGAACGGTCATTCTAGCAAAAAAACTCCTGGGAATTCCGGTATTTGTTCTGATCAGGCCGAGGGCCGGCGATTTTACTTATTCAGATGTAGAATTTGAATCGATGCAAGAGGACATCCTGTTTTGCAAACGGAATGGCCTCGATGGCATTGTCACCGGAATTTTGACCGGAAGCGGCAATGTAGATATCGACAGAATGCGAATCCTGGTCGATCTGGCCCGGCCCATGCAGGTTACTTTCCACCGGGCATTCGATTTGACTCCGGATCCTATTAAAGCGCTTGAAGAGATCATCAGCCTTGGCATCGAACGTATTCTTACTTCCGGACAGGCCGAAAATGCACTGGCCGGCGCTAAGCTGATCAAACAATTGAACAATCGAACTAATAACAATATCATCATTATGCCCGGAGGAGGAGTGACTGAAAACAATATTCATCTTCTTGTTAATCAAACAGGTGCCCAGGAGGTGCATGCTTCTCTAAGGTCTCCGGTTAATAGCACCATGTGTATCCGGAATACAACGGTTTCGATGGGGACAAACCTCTCGGACGACTATTGCTGGATGGAAACAGATCGGCACCGGGTAAAAAAAATGTACGAATTAATGACAAAGTTGTACGAATAAATGCTTTGAGAATTTTTTAAATAATTGATATATAAGTCATTAATAATTTGCGATATTTTGTTGAATTTTTTGTCTCTTGACGGTATTGAATTTTGATGTCAGTCATTGTATATTTGCCAAACAATCCTGAAAATTTAACTTTAAAACTATAATTATGAAAAAGATCTACATTTTATTGATTATGATGCTGTCTGTCAGCGGCTTTGTGTTCAGCCAGGTCAGTTCACAAATGGATAATCCGCCTGCTCCGGTCATGGCCTCACCGGAAAGTCACGTTTATCGCAGTTCAGGATGTAACTTCCTGGTTTTTATGGATTATCTTCCATGGAATAGCAGTGCCATTCAGACAATTCTGACCGCCAATGGAGAATCCTGGGTGTTGCAAAATTCTGCATCGATGGCATCAACAGATTTTTCTATGTATGATGTGATCATCATTGCTTCCGATCAGATACCTTCATTTTATGATAATTTTGCGGCTAATTTTGCGAAGTTTGTAACTTTTGTTACCAACGGAGGATCGCTTGAGGTTCATGCAGCTACCTGCGGATGGAATTCTCCATGCGGCTACTCTGTTCTGTTACCAGGAGGTGTTTTTACCACGGAGCAATACGATGATTATAACCTCGTTGTTGACGCTGCCCATCCGATTGTAGCCGGAGTATCAAGCCCATTTAGTGGTAGTTATGCAAGCCACGGTTACTTCTCAAACCTTGTTGCCGGCACGGATATTATAACAGAAACCTCTTCCAACAATAAGCCCACGACCATACAATACGTTTATGGAGCGGGAATCGTCACTGCTACTACCTGTACTTATGAATTCGGCTATGACTTTGGTCAGGAAGCAGGTGAGATGCTGGTCAACAACCTGAACTACGGATGTGAACATGCCATCGACGCTAAGGTGCCGGTTTCCGACTGGGCCATCGCCATCGGTATCTTCATGATCCTTTTTGCCGCTGTATTGCGCTACAGAAGAGTATTCTAATAATAGATATTTAAATATTTGCAGAGAGTGTCTCGTTTACCGGGGCACTCTTTTTTTTATTTTTATCCAAAATATCCGCGATAATTCATTTCTATGCATAAAAGTTATCTTTTATTCTTTAGTTTCCTGTTCTCATTTATCTGCCAGGCACAGCAAATTCCCGAGTGGGAAAATCCCCAGGTTACGGGTGTAAATAAAGTTCAGCCTCATGCCACTCTTATTCCCTATCCTGATGAGAGAACCGCCATCGAAAATGTGAAGTCAAAGTCCCCTTTTTATCTCCTTCTGAACGATGAATGGAAATTCAACTGGGTCGAAAAACCATTCGATCGCCCGGCCGGTTTCTACAATCCTGATTTTGACGATTCGGGCTGGAATAACATCCCTGTCCCTGCTAATTGGGAGTTGCTGGGATACGGTGTCCCCATCTACGTTAATATATCTTATGAATGGACCCGTAATCCTAATCCGCCGAACGTACCGCACGACTATAATCCCGTCGGATGTTACCGCCACCGGTTTACTCTCCCTGAAAACTGGAAAGGCAAAGAGATATTTATTCATTTCGGGGCGGTGAAATCTGCTTTTTACCTCTGGATCAACGGAAAAAAGGCCGGCTACAGCGAAGATAGCAAAACCCCCGCTGAATTTAATATTACGGAATATGTCCAGGCAGGCACAAACATCCTGGCGATGGAAGTGTACCGTTGGTCCGACGGATCATACCTTGAATGCCAGGACTTCTGGCGTATCAGCGGCATAGAAAGGGACATTTATCTTGTAGCCCGGCCACCGGTTTATATACGCGACTTTTTCGTCCATACAGCACTTACAGATGACTATCGGAACGGTGAATTCAAACTCGAAACAGACATTGGAACTGCCGGTAAAAAGCCGGGCGGTTACACATTGAAAGTCAAACTGTTGACATCAGTCGGCAAAATCACCGTTGCAGATTTTTCACAGGAAATCAAATTCTCAGGTAAAAGAGAATCACAGATCGTCTTTAATCAAATGATTGAAAATCCACGAAAGTGGACCGCTGAAACACCGGATTTATACACACTCGTCTTGTCGTTGTACAATAACAAGGGCGTTTGTGAAGAATCGGTCAGTTGTAAAGTGGGTTTTAAATCATATGAGATAAAAGACGGACAATTCCTGGTCAACGGTATCCCGGTACTGATCAAAGGGGTTAACCGCCATGAACACGATCCGGTAACGGCTCATGTGATTTCGGAAGAGTCGATGCTTGAGGACATCCGGTTGATGAAGCAGTTCAATATCAATACGGTACGCACATGCCATTATCCGAATGATCCACGCTGGTATGAACTATGTGACCAATACGGGCTCTACGTAATAGATGAAGCAAATATCGAATCACATGGGATGGGATATGATCCGGACCGGACCCTTGGCAACAATCCGGCCTTCATGAAAGCGCACCTCGACAGGGTAGAAGCGATGTTGGAACGTGATAAAAACCATCCGTCCATAATTTTTTGGTCGATGGGGAATGAAGCCGGCGACGGTGTAAATTTCGATACATGCTATCAATGGATTAAAAAGCGTGATCCTTCCCGGCCGATCCATTATGAGCGTGCGGAATTGCGCCATAATACCGATGTGTACTGCCCGATGTATCCCGATATTGAATATCTTGAAGAATATGCATCAAAACCACAGGCTCGGCCTTTGATCATGTGTGAGTATGCCCACGGGATGGGCAACAGTACCGGCAACCTGCAGGATTACTGGGATGTGATCGAAAAGTATCCGCAACTCCAGGGGGGCTGCATCTGGGACTGGGTCGACCAGGGATTCGAAAAGAAGAATGAAAACGGAGTAGCTTATTTCGCATACGGAGGCGACTATGGCCCGCCGGAAACGCCCAGCGACAGCAACTTCTGCATCAACGGCCTCGTTTTGCCCGACCGGACACCCCATCCGGCCCTTTACGAGGTTAAAAAAGTGTACCAGTATATCGACGTTAGTGCTGTAGATCCCGATAGGGGAATTATTTCAGTGAAGAATAATTATGACTTTATTCCCCTGACGGGATTCGATATCCATTGGAAACTGAAAGGCGACGGAGCGGTTATGGCATTCGGCACCCTGGAACAACCTGATATCCTGCCGCGTGAAGAAAAATCTTATTCTATACCGTTGCCGGAAATCAAACCAGAACCCGGCGTTGAATATTTCCTTGATTTCAGCATGACCATCCGACAAGCCAATGGCCTGATCCCCGAGGGTCACGAAGTGGCCGCGGAACAACTGCCTCTGACTTTGAAGGCTGATCCTTTGCTTGTGTATGATAAGGCATTTCTTGAGATCGAATGGAGCAAAGACAGAACAAAGGTGGATATCACCGGAGTGGATTTCCTTGTAAGATTTGATACCCTGGCCGGCCAGATCACCCGGCTGGAATATAACGGCCGCAATTATATCTCACAAGGACCGCTGCCTAATTTCTGGCGTGCGCCAATCGACAATGACTTTGGTAACCGCATGCCCAAACGGTGTGCCGTCTGGAAAGAGGCCAGCCTTGAACGAACGGTTAAATCGTTTGCAGCCAAAAAAGCAGCACAAGGTATTGCGGTTATATCGGTGATATTTGAATTAGGGAAGGAGAGATTCCTTTACCGTATGGATTATGAAATACATAGCACGGGCGATATTATTATTACCGGTGATATTAATATGGTTGGAAGAACAACCCTGCCAGAGCTTCCCCGGTTTGGAATGAATTTCAGGATCCCGGCGGAATTTGACCATGTGAAGTGGTTTGGCAGAGGGCCGCACGAAAATTACCAGGACCGGAATACCGCTTCTTTTACAGGGATTTATGAAAAAGATGTTAGCGAGATGTATTTCCCTTATGTCCGCCCGCAGGAGAATGGCACCCGTACCGATATCCGCTGGATGACACTGACAAATCCTTCCGGCGACGGGATCATGATAGCCGGGATGCCGCTGGTATCGGTCTCTGCATTGCCATTCACAACCAGTCAGCTTGATTATACTGACAATATGTTCCGCCATACGACCGATTTGATTCCCAACTACTTTATCGATATTAATGTCGATTACAGGCAGACGGGAGTTGGAGGGAATGATAGCTGGGGCGCACGGCCATTATCGAAATACACCCTTTTCCCTTCCGATTACCGGTTCAGCTTTCGCATCCGTCCGATCAATAATAAAATAGACCCGGCTAAAGCGGGTAAAGTTGTATTTTCGCCACTGAAATGAAAAAAATATGAAAAAGATACTGATACCTCTGATTATAATTTCAGTTTCTATTTTTGGATGTACGGGTGATAAAAAGGAAAAAGCAACCCGGCCCGATATTATCCCGATACCCATGAACTACAGCATGGGTGAAGGTAACTTTACCCTTAACCGGAAAACCGACATTTTTATCAGCCTGGCAGATAATTACTTAAAGGATGTGGCAGTTCTGTTGCAGGAAAGGATAGCTTTACTTACCGGATCGGAACCCGAGATTAATATTCTGACGGGTGAGCAGCCCAAAAACTCAATCCTGCTGCGCCTGGATGGCTCTATTTCAATTGAAGCCGGCCTGGAAGGATATAAATTATCGGTCGAGCGTTCAAGGATAGTGATCAGTGCACCGCAACCCGCCGGTATCTTTTACGGGATGCAGACGATCTTTCAGCTTTTACCCCCTTCGGCCTTCACAGCCGGTAATAGCAAAGCGGGACTGGAGGATGTGAAATGGACCGTTCCTTGTGTTGAGATTACAGACAAACCCGCTTTTGCCTGGAGAGGTATGCACCTGGATGTCTCCCGCCATTTCTTTCCCAGGGAATTCATCTTAAAATATATCGATATGATCGCCATGCACAAGATGAATGTCTTTCACTGGCATCTTACCGATGATAATGGCTGGCGTATTCAAATCGATAAATACCCGCTGCTGACGGAGGTCTCGGCCTGGAGAGCCGACCGTAGCGACATTCCCTGGAACGAAAGGGCGCCGCAGCGACCGGGCGAGAAAGCAACCTATGGCGGTTTTTATACCAAGGAAGATATCCGGGAGATCGTTGAATATGCCAGGCGGCGGTTCATAACGGTCGTACCTGAGATTGAAATGCCGGGCCACACCTCGGAAGTGTTCGCTGCTTATCCGCAATTTTCATGCACAGGCGAGAGAACAACCGTACAAACCGGATCCTACTGGCCGAATGAGGATATTTTTTGTGCAGGTAAGGAGGAAACTTTCCGGTTTATTGAAGATGTCCTGGATGAGGTCATCGCAATGTTCCCATCGCCTTATATACATATCGGAGGCGATGAAGCCGATAAAACGGCCTGGAAGAAATGCACCGACTGTCAGTCGAGGATCAGGAAGGAAGGACTCTCAGGCGTGGATGAACTGCAAAGCTATTTTGTGAAAAGGATCGAGCGTTACATAAAATCCAAAGGACGAATCCTGATCGGCTGGGACGAGATTTTGGAGGGTGGTCTTGCTCCTGATGCCACCGTGATGTCGTGGAGAGGCTTTGAAGGAGGGATCGATGCTGCCAGGCAGGGGCATAAAGTGGTCATGTGCCCGACATCTTATTGCTATTTCGATTATTACCAGGCAAATCCCGATTTTCAACCCCCTGCTATCGGTGGGTTGATTACCCTGAAAAAGGTCTATTCATTCAGGCCAAAGCCTTCAGAACTTTCTCCGGAGGAACAAAAGCTAATTCTCGGGGCCCAGGGAAATCTTTGGACAGAATATGTCCCTGAACCGGATCATGCTGAATATATGGTTCTTCCCAGAATGACGGCCCTCGCGGAAGTCCTGTGGAGCCCCGAGCCTTTACTGGTTTGGGATGATTTCAAGGAACGCCTGCTGACCCAGAATAAGCGCTTTGGTGCGATGGAAGCGAATTATTTTAAAGGGTCGGGAAGAGTAGACGCCACTGCAGTTTTTAACAAGGATGATATACCCTATGCCATCAAACTTGAAACGGAAAAGGATGGCACTAAAATTTATTATACGCTGGATGGGTACACACCCGATAAAAGGTCGTTCATGTATAAAAATCCCGTTGCCATTACGAATAATGTTACTTTGAAAGCCGTTGCCTATAAAGGGGATAAACAGCTGGAACTGCCGGTGGAATATAGTATTAAATTCCATAAAGGAGTGGGCAAAAACGTTTCGTATAATTTGAATTACAGCGAAAGATATACCGGTGGCGGCGGTTATGCCCTCGTCGATGGCCTTAGGGGATCGCTTGACTATAACGATGGATTCTGGCAGGGTTGGAATGGGAGAAATGCCGATTTTGTCATTTCCCTGGGCGATGAATTTTATTTTAAAAATATTTCGGCAACCTTTCTTCTGGATCAAAAACGATGGATCTTTTACCCGGAAGTGGTCAATTTTTATGTGTCGGATGATGGTAAGAATTTTCAGAAGATTGGATCTATCCGTCATTTGATCGATATGAACGACCCGGCTGCCCAGACCAATGACTTTACGGTAAAGATCAGCCAACCCCTGAAAGTTAAATTCCTCAGGATAGAAGCGGTGAATATTGGAGTATGCCCGGACTGGCATCCCTATCATGGCGAGAAGTCCTGGATATTTCTTGATGAAGTGGTTTTGAATTAGTTCATGAATTTGATTATTGCAGAATGAAAAAATTATTCTTGATTGTTCTCCTGCTGTCGGGAAGCCTTTCGGGACCGGCACAGGCTGATATCTCAGGCTATATGGCTATGCCCAGGCTGAATTATTATACAAACGAAGAGATTGGAGAGATTATAGTTATTACTCCCGGACAATTGATCGGGAAAAAAGTAACTGTTGACCTTGTCTTTGAATATGAATTTCTGAACAGGGGATTTGTAGTGGTTCCCGGAGCCTTAACCACCGTACCCTTCGAGATGAAGAGGTTAAGGGAAGGTGAAAATGAGATCACCGTATCTTTTTACGAAAATGATAAATGGACCGATTCCAGGAAGGTTTACCTGAGCATCCGGCCAAACAGGGAAAATGCGGTCAAGGTGGATCAGGCAACAGGTGGGCTGTTTGTTTCCGGGCTCCCTTACTTCCCGGCAGGTTTCTTTGCCGGCTTTCCTGTTAATCCGGACTTACCCGGGCAGGAGGCTGTAAATGGTTTCAATATGATTTCACCTTACCAGGATTTGAATAAAAAGACATTTAAGCAACGGAAAGCTTATATGGACCGTTGCGCCGATCTCGGAATGCGGATCAGCTATAACGTTAGCGGTGGTATTTACGGAGGAAGGGATGAAAGTTGCGGGCAACAGGAAAACACCAAGCCATTTAACAAGGAGCGGTTAAAGAAAGAGATTCTGGCCATGCGCGACCATCCGGCGCTTTTGAGCTGGTATATTGCCGAAGAACCTGACAGTCGGGATATTCCGGCTGATTCGCTGGCGATGTATTACCATCTTATCAGGGAACTTGATCCCTATCACCCGGTTAGCATGATGGTTTCTACTCCACGAAAAGCCGGTACCTACCTGGGCGTCACCGATATTATCCTGATCAACCCGAATCCCATTCCCTACGGGACTATCCGGGAGGTTTACGATTATACGAGGATTGCGGTCGGTAAATCCTGGCCCGGCAAACCGGTTTGGATTGTACCGCAGGCCTTCGGTGGCAACAGGATGTGGAGCCGCGAACCTAATGCAGCGGAAGTCCGGGCTATGACCTATATGGCTATTATCCACGGAGCTACGGGTGTTCAGTTTACTTTGAGGGAACCGCCAAACAGCTTTCCAAAATCGACGGCAACATGGGGTGAATGTAGCAGGATAGCCATGGAACTGGCTGAATTGACTTCCGATCTGCTTTCACCTCATCCGGCGCCGAGGGTTCTGGCCAGTGAGGCAGGTATTCACGCCCGGGCATGGAACAGGCGCGGAATGGTCACCATTGCCATAGTTAATGAAAAGAATGAGCCGTTGAATTTTTCGCTGGAGATGGAAGATTTCAATGTTTCGGTGATGGCGGATATTTTGTTTGAGAACCGGAAAGTTGCCATCGTGGAAGGAATTATTAAAGATGTGATTGATGGCTATGGTACCCGGATTTACCGTTTTGATGCCAGGCAGAGAACCGGGCAGGAAATCCTGCCTGATCCGCAGAATCTCACGACCGATCCGGGTTTTGAGGACATGACCACAGCCGGAGTACCTTCGGCCTGTTATGCCTATCCCGGGGCCGATCCCGGATGCACTTATTTCACGGATCCCCGGCGCCATTACGAAGGCGATCATTCCCTGAGGATGAATAATCCTTCTGCCGGGCCCGGAAATCTGCTGAGTTTTTACCCGGTCAATGTCGATTCGGCCATGACCTATACGGTCAGCATTATGGCCCGGAGCGGACCCTCGCCGAATAAGTCCGGTGGGAAGAAAGGGGGACCGGTCAGGTTCAGGCTTGCCTTCGGGCCTGCAGACCAGGTTTTTGAGTGCACAACAGCCTGGGAGAAATATGAAATTAAAGGAATTAAGCTGGATGGGGCCAGCCCGGCACAGGTTTCTCCCGAATTGGAGTTGATTGGTAAAGGAACAGCCTGGTTCGATCTCATACAGGTCGTTGCCGAATAAGCAGGTTTCCGCTCAATTATTGGCTGTTTCAAGTGCAGTCATGGCAGTTAATGCTATTTCCGCAAACTCATCCAGCGGAATCCCTATCAGCTCACATTCCATAATATTCTCCCGCCTGACAGATGCGGCAAAAGCCTTTTCCTTCATTCTTTTAACAACGCTCTTCGGTTTGACGCTGGCGATTTTTTTATCAGGATAGACCAGGGAAGTAGCCACGATCAGGCCGGTGATCGTTTCGCCGGCAGCCAGGGCATGATGGAACTCCGCTGTGCGTGGCTGGCTCGTAGCTATTTCGTTGTGTAACTTTATGGCCTCAACTACATCCGTATCAACGCCCATTTCAGAAAGAATCCGGGCTGTTTCAAGCCCATGGACATACGGATCGGCGTTAGTGATTTCAACGTCGAGGTCGTGCAGCAGTCCTGCCTGCCCCCATTGTTCCTCATCTCTTCCGAGCCTGCGGGCTAATGCACGCATAACAGCTTCAGAGGCAAGAGAATGAAAGATCATCCGTTCGTTTTTAATATATTGATGCAGAAGATCGGTGGCTTGATGACGAGGGAGGAGCATAGGTTTTAAGTTTGGGACAAAATTAATAAAAACTCACCCCCCGGCCCCCTCTCTTCAGGAAGAGAGGGGGAGGGTTATTGGAGCAGAGCATTGATGATCTTATTCTTGACATTATTTATATCTTTCAATTCTTCATTTTTTATTCTTAAAATGCGGAGACCTTTTTGCTTTAGAATAAAATCTCTTTGTTCATCATAATCTACCTGAATTTTATGAATTGGGCCATCGATTTCAATAACTAATCTAGCCTCTGCACAATAAAAGTCCGCCACAAAATACCAGGGCTTTTTATAAAAATAATAAACGATGGGATGCTGCCGGAGGAACTTTTTCCCATCCAATTTTCTGTTCCTGACTAATTCCCATGTTATTGCTTCAGATTCTGTTTGATTCCGGCGCAATTCCCTGACATGCGATTTGATCCGCTCCCGCCAGCTTTGCTTCTCGCGGCCAATATTTCTCAGATCCTTTACCATATGTTAGTTTTTTAAATTAAAAACTCACCCCCCGGCCCCCTCTCTACAGGAAGAGAGGGGGAGGATTATAAATTACATGTCTATACCTCTTTATCCGGTTTTTAAGAAAATATACCCGGTGGAAGCAAAAAAATTTCACGTAAAAAACTTCACCCCCTCTCTTTCCCAAAGAGAGGGGGCCGGGGGGTGAGTTTGTGAAATCATTGTCCATTGCGCATTGGCCATTTTCCATGTGATTTTTCATTTTGCGTTTTGCGTTTTTCATTTTGCATGGCATGTCCCGTTTTTCATTTTGCAATGTCTGATGTCTATTGTTCTTCTATGCACAATGGACAATGGAAAATGCACAATGGACAATGTTTTACCCCGGACGGGTTCCACATTTGTAGCGATAAGGAATGCCCATAGCAATCTCCCCTCCCTTGTTGTTCCCGGATCAAGGTGTTCAGGTCTGCACGGGAGGGGATGGGGGTGGGTTGTTAAATAAAATCGGATAATTCTTCACGTCAGACCATGCATTTACCTGCTATTATGCTTATTTTTACCAAAACGACCAATTTATATAACACCCTAATATTCAATGCAATCGTTTAAATTTTCCGGTCACGAAACCTTTACCTGCAAGCAATTCTGGCTAAAGAAAGGAGTTGATTTTCTTTTAGCAGGCAATAGTTTCAATGATGAGGATGCCGTTGTTAAATTGGGTGTTGGTAAGAATATGGTATCCTCAATCCGGTTTTGGCTTAAGGCATTTGGATTAGTTGATGAAAATGACAACTTGACCGAAATGGCCAAGATGATTTTTGAAGATCGCGGTTATGATCCTTATTTAGAGGATATTGGCACTATTTGGATTCTGCATTATTTGCTTGTTACACAGAATTATGCGTCAGTGTATAATCTGCTTTTTAACCAGTTTCTGAAAGAAAGGAATGAGTTCACCAAGAATCATCTCGTTGGGTTTCTGAAAAGGATTACAGGTGACCGTAATCATAACTCGTACTCAGAAAAGACATTCGAGCCGGATGTTAGTGTTTTTTTAAGAAGTTACCTGGTATCGAACAGGGCATTAGTAAAAGCCAACATTGAAGAGGATTTTGCATCACTTTTTATTGATCTGCAATTAATTGAAAGAGTGGTAAAGACAGATGATGAACTTGCCAAAGAAGAATATTATCTTATGTCAAAAAAGAAGCGACCATCTTTACCGCCTCTGATCTTATTATGGGCGGTCGTTAATAAATATGGAACGGAAGCCAATATAACATTGAATGAACTTTTTTCGGATAACAATTCGATTGGAAATGTGTTTCTTTTAAGTAAGGATGATATTTATGAAAAGATGGAAATAATCGCTGCGAAATACTCGCAGGTAACTTTTTCTCAAACTGCAGGTAATTATTTATTACATATCGATAAAGCTCCCGACACACTACAGTTGATCAGGAATTATTATGAAAAGTAAAACCTATACTCCTTCGGTTAATATAATAAGGGACTTTGATGAGGAGATAAACTATATCTCTACTCCAAATGCTCAAAACATTTATAATCAAATTGTTTCTAACTATCAAAAGGGTAGTAGGTCATTTTCTGTTATTGGTTCTTATGGATCAGGGAAATCAAGTTTTATTGTTGCATTAGAACAATCGCTTAATGGAACTAACCATATCTTTAAGCGGGCTCGGCTTTTTCGAGATGTTGATGAATTTCATTTTATTAACCTCATCGGCGAGCATAAATCAATTATCCAGGCTTTCAATGAATTGTTAAAACTTGATTCGAAATCAAATGATACAGGAAAAGTACTGGAAGGTTTAAAAAATTATCTTAATGATTTAAAAAACAAAGGATTAGTTATTGTAATTGATGAATTTGGCAAATTCCTTGAATTTGCTGCAAAGAACAATCCGGAAAAAGAATTGTACTTTCTCCAACAATTGGCCGAGTTCGTTAATTCTAAAAAGCATGAGGTAATTTTCATCACGGTCCTTCATAAAAATTTCAACGCATATTCCTTGGAACTTACACAGAACCAGATTGACGAATGGAATAAGGTTAAAGGAAGGTTTGTTGAATTAAATTTTAATGAACCGGTTGAACAGCTATTATTTTTAGCCGCTGAGAAGATTGCAGAGTATGGATTTGTAATAAATGATACTGAAGAGCTGGAAAAAGTTCATTGTAGCATCAGTGAAGCAAAATTGTATCCATTGAAGGAATTTGATTCCCTTGATTTTAGTAATCGAATCTATCCCTTTGACTTATTATCAGCTTCAATCTTGACCCTCGCTTTACAAGAGTATGGACAAAATGAAAGGTCACTCTTCTCCTTCATTGAAACTGAGGAAGAATTTGGATTAAACGGATTTAATAAAGAAAGTAACCCATTCTACAATATTGCGTGTGTTTATGATTATTTAAACTACTATCATTTCTCAATCATTTCTACCAAATATAATCCTTATTTAAACCAATGGAATTCAATACGATCAGCTTTAGACAGGATTGAAGTGCGAATGCCAAAGCTGGCAATGGATGCAGGGAAATTGATTAAAACCATTGGCTTGCTTAACATTTTTGCCAATAAGGGAGGAACTATTGATGATGAATTTATTAATCTTTATGGAAAATATTCTTTAGGAATTAATAACCCTAAAGAAATTATAAATCAATTAGTTAAATTCAAAATAGTCAGGCATTCGCATTATGATAACCGATTTAAGCTTTTTCATGGAACCGACCTGGATTTTGAACTGGCAATCAATGAGGCCGGTAATCTAATAGAACGAGTTAAGGACACAAGTTTTTATCTGAATAACTATTTTGATTTTCCTGTTATAATGGCCAAAGCTGCTTCATTTATTACGGGAACGCCAAGGATGTTTAGCTTTAAGATTAGTAATGAGCCAGTTAAGGAGGTGCCTGAAGATGAATTGGATGGTTTTATCAATCTGATTTTTAATGATAAGATTTCCGAAAATAAAATAAGAGAGCATTCTTCACAAGTGGAAGATGCTGTTTTACATGGTTTGTTCACTAATACAAGCAAGATAGAAGATACGATCTTTGAACTGGAAAAGATAAAACGGGTTATTGAGGATAATGCCGATGACATAATTGCACTGCAAGAGCTTGAAAATATTAAATCACACTATAGAAATTTGCTTAACCACTATGTCCTGGATGGATTGTATTCAGGTGATCAAACTGTTAAATGGTTTTTTCAGGGGAATTTAATACCTGTATCTAACCAGAAGGCATTTAATAACTTATTGTCTTTTATTTGTAATGAGGTTTATTCCTCTACGCCTATTTTTAGGAATGAGCTTGTAAACAAGACTAAAATTTCGGGATCAATTTCAATTGCGCGAAAAAATCTGATATCCGGTTTGTTGGAAGAGATGCCGAAAGAGAACCTGAATTTTGATGATCAGAGGTTTCCACCTGAGAAATCTATATTTCTATCCTTGATAAAAGGTTCAGGAATATGGAATTGCAAGGACGGCAAATGGCAATTAACAGCCCCTACTTCCCCATCCTTTCAACGATTATGGTTAGGTAGTCTGGAATTTCTGGAAAGTTGCCGTGATGAGAGGAAATCACTATTGGAATTTTCTGAGTACTTAAAACGAAGGCCTTATAAACTAAAGCAAGGATTTGTCGATTTCTGGCTTCCCGTTTTTTTAATTGCTAATAAAAATGACTTTGCTCTCTTTCAAAGAGGAAGGTCAGACGATCAAATTACTTTCTTACCCAATCTCAATGATGAGATTCTTGACTTGATTAACAAGATTCCGCAAGATTTCTATATTAAGAAGTTTGACTTGACACCGGCCAGGCTTGAATTGTTTAATAAATACAGGGAAATCTTAAATCAGATTGAACAAGAAAGATTTACAAATGCATCCTTTATTGAAACGTTTAAACCTTTTGTGATTTTTTACAAATCCCTCTCAGTTTATGCAATAAGCACAAGGAACCTTTCCGAAAAATCCAGAAACTTAAGACAAGCCATTGCCAATGCTGTTGATCCTGAAATTACCTTTTTCGAGGAATTCCCCAATGCATTGGGTTTCAATACTGTTGAATTACTTGAGAAACAGGAAGCTATCGAGAACTTTGCCATTTCAATAAAGGAGTGTGTGCAGGAGATTAATGGAGCCTTAGATGTTTTGATTGAAGATATTGAAACTTACATCAATACCGAAATATTTGGCGAGGATTTAGTTTTTCCGGAAAATAAAGTTGCCTTCAGTCACAGATTCGCAAAACTAAAAACAGACCGGATTCAACCAAAGTACAATGTCTTTTTCAAACGCTTAGTTTCTATATTGGATAATAAGAAGGCCTGGATAAATTCTCTTTGTCAGGCTATTCTTGGTAAAAACATCGATACGATTACAGATGATGAAATTCCGGTGTTGAAGCATAAGATCATCGACTATGTAAGGGAATTGGATAACTTTACTGAAATTTCGGAAAGAGATATTAATCCTGATAAAGAAGACGTTATTAAGCTTGAAGTAACTGACTTATTGAAGGGCTTATCAAAAAAATATATCCGGATTCCGAAATCCAAAATGAATAAAATTGCTAATTTAGAAAAGTCTTACAAGGAGCAACTCAGGTTAAATGATCGAACAATTAATATTGCTCTGTTAGTCAAGTTATTGCAGGATGAATTGAAAGAAGATGAAGAAAGTTAGGCATCTTTTAGGTATTTCCGGTGGAAAGGACAGCGCTGCCCTGGCTATTTACATGAAGACCAGGTATCCTGAAATTGACATGGAATACTATTTCTGTGATACAGGAAAAGAACTGAAAGAAACCTATCTTCTTATTGATGAACTTGAAAATTTCTTAGATAAACCAGTTGCTAGATGGAAAGCTGCAGAAAATAGCCCTGACGATCCGTTTGATCATTTTTTAAAATTGTACAAGGGATACTTACCGTCCAATATGGCACGGTGGTGTACCAAAAACCTTAAACTTGAGCCATTTGAGAGAAAGATTGGTGATGATTTGGTAATCTCTTATGTTGCAATCCGAGGAGATGAGAATCGAGAAGGGTACGTTTCAACCAAACCGAATATTCAAACGATTTTCCCGTTCCGCAAGAATATCTGGAGCATCGATGTGTTATCTCACGTTATATCAAATAATAGAATTGATGAGTTTTATGCAAATTATGCCCAAATTGCTGATCAAAAGAGCCTTAAAAGGGCAGGGGAACTGATTTTGATGGAAACTTCCAAAAAGTTTTTGTTTTCTCAAAAAGTTGAAGCGTTACTTAATGTTAATATTCCGGTATTTAATAAGACCGTATTCTGTTGCTTGAAAGGTACATCTTATCCCATATCCCACCTGGATGATTATGCCCTTTTGCCTAATAAGGATATCGTTGACAAGCCTGAAGTGATTAAGCTGATTAAAACCAACGGAATAAAATACCCTCAGTATGCTGAAGAAATTCCGTATAAAGTCAATGGGAAAGTGGGATATTACTCCCGCAGCCGTTCCGGATGTTTTTTCTGCTTCTATCAGCAAAAGATTGAATGGGTTTGGCTGTATGAAAGGCATAGAAAGCTTTTTAATGAAGCAATGGCATATGAAAAAGATGGCTATACCTGGAATGAGAATGAAAGCCTGGAAGAGCTTTCAAGACCTGAACGAATAAAGCAAATCAAAGAAGAACATCTATTAAAAGTAAGAAATAAACTCCTGGCAAAGAAATCCAATAAGCTTGTTGATAATTTGGATGATTCTCAGGGGATTAGCTGTGTTAACTGTTTTGTATAATTTATTATGGAAATAGAAGTAAGCTATTGGACAATAAATGATTTAATCAACAACAAGGACTATATTAATCCAAAACCGCAATATCAGCGTACATCTGTCTGGAGTCCGCAAAAGAAGAAACTGTTAATTGACTCAATACTTAGAGGTTATGATTTGCCAAAATTTTATATTCGAGAAACGCCTCTTGACCAAAATTATCGTTATGAAGTTACTGATGGACAACAAAGAATGAGGGCAATCTGGGAATTTGTTGACGATGTAGAAGCTTATTCCTTAGATGATAGCTTTATAAATGGTGTTAATACAAAGGGGCTGACTTATAATGACTTTAAAAGGAATTATCCTGAGTTGCAAAGAGCTTTGCTAAATTTTAAACTTCATATCGCCATAATAAAGTCTGCTTCGTCTGAGGAAACAAGAACATTATTTGCTAGGCTTCAAATGGGAGAGAAATTGAATCCAGTAGAACTTCGGAACGCAATGACAAGTAATATTGGAAATGCGATTCAATCACTGACGATAAATAGTAAATTCTTTGACAAAGAGTGTAAAATAAAAAATTCGCGTTTTAAACATCAAGATTACCTCGACCATGTCATTACTTTAATACATTTTAATGGTCAGAGGAATCTAAAGTCTATGGATATTAAGCAATTATATTTAGAATTAGCTAATGAAACATTGGATAAATTTCAGCCAATGTTGGGTAATGTTAATAAAGTTTTAGATTTGATGAGACGAATTAATTCTCATAGGAAAGGGATCTTTAGGAATAAATGGACATTTGTTGATGCTTTCTATCTACTATTTACCAAGATAGACAGTTTTATTGACATTAAACCAAAGATCCTTGCAGACAATCTCGCTAATTTTGAATCAAAAAGAAGGAAATATAACAAAGATCCTGAAAAGCTAATTGAAGATAAAACAAAACTTAGCTATGATAAGGATATGTATGATTATATAATTGCTTTTAAATCAGCAGGAGCTGAGAAAAATAATATCAAGATCAGACACAGAGTATTTGTTAATCATTTTTTTAAGTCAGATAATTTTACTATAAGATAATATGGTTACAAAGAAACTACAAACAGCTTATTTATCTGGAGCTTTTGGAATTTTTATTGGTACAGGAATATCACAAGGTTCAGGATTGCCAGGGTGGGAACAATTACTTTTAGAATTAATACAAATAGCCGAACAGAATCCACTACAAAAGCAAAAGTGTGATGAATTAAGATCACTGGTCAAGGATCCATCCAAATACTTAATGGTAGCTGAAGAGTTGAAAGAAATATTGGGATCAGATTTATACAAATATATAAAACATAGGTTTGATGATAAAGCTGTTAATCCCTCAGAATTATTAAAGAAGATCATAGAGTTAAAGAGTCGATTTATAATTACGACTAACTATGATACCTTAATAGAGAAGGCATATATAATGAAGCAACAATCGCCAAATGATTTGACATATAAAGATGCTTCAACTATTAATTATAATCTTTTATCCGGGGATCGCTTTTTATTAAAGGCGCATGGGGATGCAAGGAGAACTCCAAGTGAAATAATTATTACGGAGAAAGATTATAGAACTATTCTTTTTAAAGAAGTAGGTTATCAAAGTGTATTGCATGTCTTATTTTCTACATGCCATATTCTATTTCTTGGTGTTTCTTTCAATGATCCTGAACTTAAATTATTATTAGGTTTTATACATAATATTTTTCACGGCGGTTCGCCAGACCATTTTAGTTATATGAGTAAAGAAGAACTCACTAACACGGAAGTTGATAGGTGGAGAAAAGATTTTAATATCAATATAATACCATATGATAAGGCTAATAATAGAAAAGAGCTTGAGGAATCAATAGATGAGTTGTTGAAACTTTAATATCTAATCCCCCAACCCCTGCATCAGTTCCTCAGCCCCTCCAAAGTTCAGAATAAATTCTGAATAATAGGATTCGAATAGATCTTTCAGATAAGTTTCTAACTCAACGGGATCCTCATGGTTTTCTTCTTTAACCTGTACTATCCGATATTTCCGGTTTTTAGTAATTGAATAAAGGAACAGCGTGTGGAAGTAAACCGAAGAAATATATTTCCTGTCCGCCAAAGCAAGCTGCTCCTCATTTGGATTTTTCGTTTTGGCCTTGAATGATTTTAACACATTGCTATCCATGTTGATATATATCTTTTCGAGATTATCACCACTTACTAACGGAAACATGACGGTGCTGTAATTCATGGGTTCGCTGGTGGCTTCTTCCACTTGTTCCCAGGAAACAAATCCTTCTTTAAGTTCATGGTAAGCCAGGATGTAATCAGGTAAGCCCAGCAAGTCAGGCTCATTCTCCTTTTCCTTCGGTTTCTCTTCTTTATGCTTTTCCGGTTCACTAATCTTCACCCAGAATATTTCGTCAAAATCTTCACCTCCTTGATTGGTCAAAGTGACTTTGGTCTGAAAAGCGTCTCCAACCTGGACTTTCTCCTTGGGATTCAGCGTGATTTTTATCATGCCTTTATTCGGACTGCTCGAAGTGACATTGAAAACATCTTCAATTCCCTTTGGTTTGCCAGGTTGGTCGCCACCCCCTTTTTCATTAGGTGCACTGTTAAGTAGAGCAATAATTAATTCCCCAGGCTCCTCAACACGGTCGAAATAGTGATTTTCAACATCGGATTCGAATTTAATCGTTTTTTCACCACCCAGAGGAACCTTGACCACCTCGTTCTCTCCATCATGTTTAGATTTCAGTTTGAATTTGGTTGGAAAGCGCTGGGCATTAAAAGGAACTTCCTCGTGGTCCTTTTTCTTTTTTTCCGTGGTATCTTTGTCCTCTTTCTGGTTCTTATCTTTCTTTAAATCAAGCTTGAAGGTTTGATTAAGAAGTTTTAGCAACTCACTATTCAGAGGTAAGTTTTTCGTGAATGATTTTAGAATCTCTGACGTATCTCCACCTTCAACTGCTATTGAATCTTTACGTTTCTTGATTATCTCCGAAAGGCGACTGTCAGATGAAGAGAGTTTTTTCGCTAAAAAATTGCGTAATTCCCTGGTTTCAGTTCCATCCTTTAATCTGTCGCGCGAAGCCATGAATAACTCTTTCCTGAATTCATACTTCATCCTAGTGCAATCAACATGTATTAAAAGGTGGCTCTTCAAGAGATTCATTTTCAATGACCTGGTGATAAACTCTGAAGTGTAATGTCCATGGACTTGGCCATTAAGAGAAAAAATCACAGACATATTATTTTTAAAGAACTCTCTTTCAATTGATTCCTTTGTTTCCTTTACGCTTTTTCCATCCACTTTATTTTTAAATACATAACAAGTGACTTTCATGTCACCGAATGAATCTTCATGATAAGTTTCCGAGAAGTAATCTTCTATGTACTTAAAATCATCCTGTTCCAGTCTTCTTTTCAAACCATAAAGTTCTCTTTCAAGATTTTTGTCATCAGGATACCTTTCTTTCCGGTCTACAGTTAAAATAGGAAGGGCCGGCTCAAATAAATACTCATTGATACTTTGATTTAAATCCCTGGAAATTACAGATCTGCTTCCGGAAGGTAAATCATAGGAATATAATTTTATAATGGTTCCTGTCTCAAATGGCCTATTATGTAGATTAAGATTGAGCTTATTGATCTTAAAGGAAGGAATCTGTCCCTGATATTTAAAATACTCGTACCAGGTTTCCTTTCCTTTCATAGGCTCCTTCTCAGTGAAAGGATGCTCTCTAATTAAAGTAAACCCAAATTCTCCATCATTAGAAAATCTTTTTGAAGCAATAAGTTGATATCGCTTTCTGCCACAGAAAATAATCGAACCACTACCGCCCATGTTGTATTTTCCTTGTACAAACCGAATTTCATTTTTATTTCCTCGTAATAGTGATAAGAAGGTATTCTCGAAATCTTCCGGATGTTGGCCTTCGCCATCATCGAAAATAGTTAAACTTGTGTTCATCCTAGGGCCATCGGCAAGAATCTGAATGCTTTCGGATTGCTTTTTTCGGAAAGTTGAGAGATCCCAGTTTTTGAAATCAGGAAAAAATCTTTCTATGGCTTCATCCATGGAATTTGGCGCTTCCGCTGATTTTGGATCAATCCCGTTCTCATGGCATTTCCTCGTCAGAATAGCATCAATTGAATTTGTAATTTTTTCAATAAGTGCTGCAATCGGTGCGGATTGTTGATTTTTTACAACCCCATAATTGGAATAATTTTGACCGAGTGGATGCCAGTTTTCTGATTTAAAAATATCATAGTACGTCTGCAAAACTATGTCAACGTCTTCTTCAGTATTAGCATTAAATAATTCGTGGAAAATGAATTCGGGATCAAAGGTTTGGTTAAAAAGGCTCATGGAAATATAGGTTAATCGAGAGCAAGATAAAATATTTTTCCTATTTACATGTAGATGTGGAAAAAAATAGATGCAATGCCAAATGCAATCAAAACGCAAAATGAAAAATCACCTGGAAAATGGCCAGTGGAAAATGCACAATGCAAAATGATTCCCCTTTCCCCACCCCCGGCCCCTCCCGTGCAAACCCAATAACCTTTATCCGGGAACATCAGGGGAGGGGAGATTGTTATGGGCCTGCTTCTTCGCTACAAATGTGGAACCCCGATGGGGTAAAGCATTGTCCATTGTCCATTGTCCATTTCGCATTGTCCATAGAAGAATGATAGACATCAGACAATGCAAAATGAAAAACAGAACATGCCATGCAAAATGAAAAATGCAAAACGCAAAATGAAAAACCACCTGGAAAATGGACAATGGAAAATGCACAATGGAAAATGCTTATGGCTTTTCTTTGCTCACCAGCACCTTATCGATACGCGCCCGGTCCATATCCATGATCTCAAACCGGAATCCCATCCAATCGGTCTTGTCGCCGGCTTTGGGTATGTATCCCAGCTGGTCGAGGATCAGCCCGGCAATGGTGTTGAACCGGTTTTCTTCGTAAAGCTCCTGCAAATCGAAATAATTCAGGAACTCATGGAAAGGATACTGTCCGTCGACAAGCCAGGTGCCGTTGTCGCGGCTGATGATCTGGTATTCTTCATCCGCCGGGGATACTTCTCCTACCAGCGATTCCAGGATATCGCTTACCGTTATGATCCCTTCCACACTTCCGTATTCGTCGATTACCAAAGCATGAAATGTCTTGTTCAACCTGAATTGCCGGATAGCATCATACGCCGATGTATTCTCCGGAAGATAAAATGGATCGTGGATACAGTTTCTCAGCGAAAAGCCGGGTTTGTCAAGGTTGGTGAAAAGGTCTTTAAGGCCAACGGTTCCCATCACCTGATCGAGGCTTCCTTCAGCAACCGGGTAAACATTATGCAGATTGGCTGAAACTTTCTGCCTGATCTCTTCCTGTTCATCTGAAAAATCAATCCAGACAATATCACTTTTGTAAGTCATTAACGATTTGATGGTTGTATCGCCGAGAATGAAAACCCGGTCGACGATATCCCTTTCCACATCCTGCACCTCTCCGTGCCTTGTCCCTTCTTCTATCATCGATTTGATCTCTTCTTCCGTTATCTTCTCATCATCTGAAGCTTTTATGTTAAATGCTTTGATGATCAGATTGGTGGAGATGCTTAACAGCCAGACAAATGGCCTGGTGACTACTGAAAAAACATGGACCGGACCTGCCATTGCTTTTGCCAGTTTTTCAGGCATAGCCAGGCCCAACTGCTTAGGAACCAGTTCGCCCAGCACCAGGGAGAAAAATGTGATGATCAGCACAACCAGGATAAACGACAAGGTGTGCGAATAGGGCTGAAGCGCAGTGACCCGGTTAAGAATTCCCTGCATATCTTCTGTAATATTCTCGCCGCTGTATGCTCCCAGAAATATCCCTACCAGCGTGATCCCTATCTGTATGGCCGACAGAAACCGGTCAGGACGGTTGCTCAGGTCCAACGCCCTGGCTGCCTGTTTATTCCCTTTGCGTGCCATGTATTGCAGCCTTGATTTCTTCGCTGAAACAAGAGCGATTTCCGACATGGAAAGCACGCCATTCAACACTATGAGCAGTAAAATAATCAGGAGTTCCATTCTGGAATTAGAATTGAACGGCAAAGTTACGGAAAGAAATCTTTATAAATTTGCATCCAGGCAATGAATAATGATTTCTTAAATTATTCACATCAAGAATTTTAAATTAAGAATTAAGAATTTAACATTAAACATTATCCCATGTCCACCCGGGCTTACATTATTTCTATCACGATAATCGGCGTCTTTTTTTTTATTTTCGGGTTTGTCACCTGGCTCAACGGGATCCTGATCCCGTATCTCAAAATCGCCTGTGAAATATCTGATTTTCAGTCGCTCTTTGTGGCTTTTGCTTTCTACATCTCTTACACCGTAATGGCCTTACCCTCGTCATGGATGTTGAAAAAGACAGGCTTTAAAAATGGAATGAGTTTAGGCCTTGCGGTCATGGCAGCAGGGAGCCTTTTATTCATACCAGCGGCCATATCGCGTTCTTTCCCAATGTTTCTTACGGGGCTTTTCGTCATGGGAACGGGCCTGGCTATCCTGCAAACGGCTTCCAATCCGTACATTACGATCATCGGGCCCCGGGAAACAGCCGCACGCCGCATCAGTATCATGGGGATCTGTAACAAGCTCGCAGGGGCCATAGCTCCCCTGATCCTGGCCTATTTTATTTTCAGCGACGGCGATGCTTTCATCAAAAGCCTTGAAGGAATGGATAGCACAGCTAAGGCTGCGGCCCTGGATAACCTGGCAGGAAGAGTCATCGAGCCGTATGCCGTAATGGCGGCTATTCTTCTTCTGCTCGGGTTATTGATCCGTTTTGCCCCTTTGCCAAAGGTCGAAACCGAAGAAGAAAGCCCGGAAGAACTTTCGGCTATAGCCGGCAAAACCAATATCTTACAATTTCCTCACCTGGTACTCGGAGCTATCGCCCTCTTCTTTTATGTTGGAATCGAAGTCGTTGCGGGCGATACGATTATACGTTACGGCATGTCGCTCGGAGTACCCATCGAATCGGCCAAATATTACACCTCCCTGGTGCTCATCGCTATGGTTATCGGTTATATCATCGGGATAATCCTGATCCCGAAGATTCTTTCACAAAAAAACCTGCTGGCTATCAGTGCAGTTACCGGCATCGTCTTCTCGGCCCTGGCCATCTTTGTCCCTGCATCCGCCACCATGCAGTTCCCGTTTTTCGACCTGGTAACCCTGCAAAGTATCGACATCCGGCTGCCTTATACGGTATTGTTCGTGGCGCTGCTGGGTATCTCCAATGCGATCGTATGGCCTGCCATCTGGCCCCTGGCCATTCACGGGCTCGGACGGTTTATCAAGACCGGCTCGGCTATCCTGATCATGAGCATTGCCGGCGGGGCGCTCCTGCCTCTGCTCTGGGGTTACCTTTCGGATGTTTGGTCGGCCCAGCAAGCCTATTGGATCGGGATTCCATGCTATCTGTTCATCCTGTATTTCGCCGTTTCAGGGCATAAGGTGGGCAGGAAAGAGGTGTAAGGGGTGGAATATTGAATTTGGAATTTTTATATATGGAACCAACCTTATTAATATTAGCAGCCGGTATCGGAAGCCGGTTTGGCGGACTTAAGCAGGCATCCGGCGCAGGGCCGTCAGGAGAAGCGATTCTCGACTATTCAATATATGATGCCGTGAGAGCCGGATTTAAAAAAGTAGTCTTTGTAATCCGCCGTGATATCTACGATGATATGAAAAAGATCTTTTTCGATCAGTGGACTCACAAAATTGAAATAGATTATGTTTTCCAGGAACTGAATGATCTGCCGGGAGGCTACACGGCCCCGCCTGACCGCGTAAAGCCCTGGGGTACAGGACATGCCATCTGGGTGGCCAGGGAAAAGATCGGCGAACCGTTCTGCATGATCAATGCCGATGATTTTTATGGAAGGAAATCTTTCGAACTCGCCGCCGGTTTTCTCAGGAATATGGATAACCTCATCCACAGCCGTTATGCTCTTATCGGTTATATCCTGAAAAATACCCTCTCGGAACACGGTTTTGTTTCCCGTGCCGAATGTGAAACAGATGAGACAGGAAAGCTCACCGCGATAACGGAACGGCTTAAAATAATGAGGGAAGGAGAATCGGTCATTTTCAGCGATGAATCGGGTGTAGTAATGAATATCAGTGAGAACGCTGTCGTTTCGATGAATATGTGGGGATTTATGCCTTCGCTTTTCCGTTACCTGGAAGAAGACCTCATCCGGTTCCTTCAGGAAAATTCAACCAGCGCCAAAGCTGAATTTCTGCTTCCCAATGTCATCGACAGGCTAATCAAATCGGGTGAAGTGGACATTCCTGTCATGCAAACCGATTCGAAATGGTTCGGGATCACATACAAAGAGGATCTCGAAATGGTTAAAGGTAAGTTGCAAAAGCTGGTAGAAAGCGGAAGCTATCCTTCGCCAATCTGGATATTCTGAGGAGCCGCGATACGGATGAGCAACCCTTTATACAATATTGCAGGTCTATTCAATATTTCTTCCCCAGCCATATCGATAGTCCGATACGGAGAAGGGCATATCCATGATACTTACCTGGTCACCACTGGATCCAGCCAGCCCGATTATATTCTTCAAAAGATCAATCATAAGATCTTCAGGGATATTCCCGGGATGATGCGGAATATCAAAGAAGTCACGGATTATCTCCGGTTCAAAAACACCGGAAAAAGCAGTACTTTTTCAACACCCGAACTGGTTTATACCCATGAAGGTCAGCCGTTCCTGGAGCTGGATGAGGAAAATTTCTGGAGGATGTATGTTTATATCCCGGATACGGTAACTTATCAGAAAATGGAGGATCCCGCTTTAGGATTTGAGGCCGGTAAAGCCATCGGACGTTTCCAGGCAGGTCTCGCCGGTTTGCCGGTACCATTGGTGGAAACCATCCCCGGTTTTCATGATATCTTCCTCCGGATAGAGCAGTATTACTCGGCCAGGGAAAATGATCCGTTATCCCGCAAGGGAAAAATAATGGATACTATTGATTTTGCTGAAAAACGATTTGATACGGCAAAGAATTACCTGCTGCAACTAAGAGAAAAGGGGGTTATCCGGGCAACCCATAATGACACCAAACTGAACAACATCCTGTTCAGCCGTCAGAATGAAGCGCTGTGCCTGATAGATCTCGATACGGTAATGCCGGGATATGTCCATTTTGACTTTGGCGACGCTTTGCGGACCATGGCCAATACAGCCCTGGAAGATGAACCCGACCTGAAACGGGTTAGATTCAATGAAAAAGTTTATCAGTCGGTGACAAAGGGGTTCCTGGCTGAAGCAGGGCCAATGCTGAATGAGGCTGAAAAAGAATTATTGCCGTATGCTCCTGTATACATGACGTTTATCATCGGTCTCCGGTTCCTCGCTGATTATCTGAACGGGGATACCTATTTCCGGATTCACCACCCGGATCATAATCTGGACCGTGCCAGGGTACAGTTTAAACTGGTTCAGGAGATAGAGCAATTTTTGAAAGCCTGAGGCTGTTACTCACAACGGTCACCGAGCTGAATGCCATGGCCGCCCCGGCAATCATCGGATCGAGGAGCAGCCCGGTAAATGGGAAAAGAATACCTGCTGCAACGGGAATCCCGATAATATTGTAGAAGAAAGCCCAGAAAAGGTTTTGACGGATGATCCGCATGGTTTTCCCCGAAAGGACGATAGCTTCGGCTATCTTCATCAGGTTGCCTTTCAGCAGCGTAATCTCTGCTGTTTCCATCGCCACATCGGTCCCGGTACCCATGGCAATCCCTACGTCGGCCTGGGCCAGGGCAGGAGCATCATTAATGCCGTCGCCGGTCATGGCCACTTTCAGTCCTCGCGATTGCAGCTCTTTTACATAGTCGAGCTTTCCTTCGGGTGTGACTTGTGCCCTGTAATGCATGATCCCGGCGGCCCGGGCAACTCTTTCCGCCGATCCCGGATGGTCGCCTGTGATCATGTGGACCTCCTTGCCGGCATCCTGCAACGCTTTGATGGCCACCACCGAATCGGGCCTTACCGGATCATTCACGCCGACCGCGCATATTGCTTTACCTTCGATTGCTATGTAATTCACCGTTATCCCTTCGCCGGTCCATAGATTGATTCTGTCCGTAACATGACCAGGGATAGGGATATCTTCACTGTCCATCAGCTTCCGGTTCCCCAGCAGGCATTGTTTTCCGTTTGATTTTGCCATAATTCCCTTACCGGGGATGTTCATGAAATCCTCCAGTGGGGCTTCTTTTACACCTTCTTCTGCCAGCTGGTGTGCGATAGCCCGGGCGACAGGATGCTCCGACATCTTCTCGGCTGCCAGGATCACCTCCTTGGTTCCTTCTTTGTCGACCTCTTCATTTACCCAGATCCAGCCTGTAATCTTCGCTTGGCCTTCCGTAACGGTGCCTGTTTTATCCAGCACGACCACGTCGAGCCGGTTTGCGATCTCGAGGCTCCGGGCGTCTTTGATCAAAATGCCCGATTCGGCTCCGCGGCCTATCCCGACCATGATGGCAGTAGGAGTTGCCAGACCCAGCGCGCACGGGCAGGAAATGATCAGAACAGTGATAGATGTAATGAAAGCATAGGTCAGCGAGGGCTCAGGCCCGAAGAACCACCAGATGACGAAAGTGATGATAGAGATTGCCAGCACAACCGGTACAAATACCGCGGCGATCCTGTCGGCCAGCTTCTGTACCGGCGCTTTGCTCCCCTGTGCCTCCCTCACTTTGCGAATGATCCGTGCCAGCATCATCTCTTCGCCCACCTTTCGGGCAACCATCCGGAATGCCCCCGAATTATTTATCGTGGCGCCTATGACCGTATCGCCCGCCTTTTTTTTCACCGGTACCGGTTCGCCGGTGATCATGCTCTCATCCACCGTTGAATTCCCGGATACCACTTCTCCGTCGACCGGAATTTTATCCCCTGGTCTGACCAGGATCAGATCACCAGGAATCACCTGATCGACGGGAATTTCCGATTCAACTCCTTCCCGGATCACCACGGCCGACTTGACGGCCAGGCCCATCAGTTTGCGGATGGCTCCCGATGTGCGGAATTTAGCTCTTTCTTCGAAATATCTTCCCAGCAAAATGAGGGTGATAATGACGGCAGCCGCTTCGTAATACACATGCGCCTCCAGGCCGCGGCTGGCAAGGTAATCGGGAAAGAACGTGTTAAAAGCACTGAAAATAAATGCCGTACCGGTACCGATGGCTACCAGCGTGTCCATATTGGCGGTCAATTGAATGGCCCTTTTAAAGGCATGGATAAAGAACTCCCTGCCAAACCAGGCGACAACCGGCAATGTCAATACAAAAAGCAATATATGAAACCGGTCGTGGGCGTGAAATGCCATCGAAACAACGACAACCGGCAGCGATAAAACGGCTGATCCGATGGTCCTGTTCCGTATATTCTTTAACCTGGATTTCTCATCGGCGGCAATCATTTCGGCATCGCCGGCCGGATCGGGAGCCAGGTCATATCCAGAGGCCAGCAATGTTTTTTTCAGCTTTTCAAATCCGGTGGTTCGCTCGTCGTATGTTACGGCAACAGTATTCGCAGCGAAATTCACATTTGCCCTTTTGACACCACTGGCACTGGAGAGGGCGCTTTCTACGCTGGTTGCGCATGCCGTACACGACATGCCTTCCACTTTGAATATTTCAGTTTTAACCGTCAATTTCAGATTAATTCAGATTTGTAACCGGCATTTTTCAACGCTTCCATGATCCGGCCGGCATCCGGATTATCCCCTTCAACGGTCAGTATCCGGTCGGGAGAATTCAAATCCACCTTCCAGGATTTTATGTCACTTATTGTATCAAGTCCGGGTGTTACAGCTTTGATGCAGCCGTTACATTTAATTGTTGTTTTGAACTTCAATATGGCCATATTATCCGTTTTTAATATGCTAAATTAACGATTAATGACCTGGTTTTGTTTTGCGAAAAGTTATCCGGTTCGGGTTAATGTTAATATTGGCAGGATGTTGATCATAACACGATATCAGTAAATTGGTAACTGCTGATTATTGTTTTGTGATTGATTTATGGCTTTTTACTGACTAAATTTGGTCAACCAGCAATAAATCCATTGACTGATAACATCCATAAAAAATCCGATAAAAGGGATAATGTGAACGGATTTGAGGAAATCCTTCACGGAAGTACTTTCATCTATGGTTTTGCCACCGTGACCAGTTCTTTTCAAAAGCTGGCCGGCGATTTCTCCGCGGCCAGTTACGGGTTAATGAACAGGAACTCGCTTCTATTTTCCTCCTTCATTTTTTTTGGTTGCATGAAAGAATGCACTGCTTCCTCTTCCGGGGAAATCATTCATGGCGCCCCGGCAGGTTATCCCTTCTTTTTCAGAATACCTTAATGTCAAACTAAAAGAATAATAATGAAAACATCTTACACTGACGACACTTCCTGAAAAAGTTACTGCCTGACAGCCAGAAGGTAAAAAGAATCCCCGGGTTGCAATCCGGGGAATCGTGAAGAAGCATTTCCATGCAAGGCTTGCCACCGTGAAAACATGAAGATGTTCCGGCATTAAATATACAACATTTTATCTTGTTTTGTCAAGAGTTGTATAGCTTTTTCTTTCCCGGGGATTCATCACCTTCTATTCTTGTCCAAACAGAAAATCCGGCCTGAAGCGGATGCACAGCTTACCGGACAAATTATCTCAAAATTTAAAAACCAAATCAATTAAGATTATGAAGAAGCGAATCTTTTTACTCTTTCTGCTTGCGGTGACAGCCGTTTCCCTGGTCAGCGCACAAGGCAGGGTCATCACCGGGAATGTTACCGAAGCGGATGGGAATCCGATACCCGGGGTTACCGTTTATGAAAAAGGGACGACAAACGGGACCATAACCGATATGAACGGGAAATACCAGTTGACAGTACCTGCAAATGCTACTACATTGATCTTCAGCTTTGTCGGCATGCAGACGCAGGAGATCGAAATCGGCGGCCGGGCCATGATCGACGTGATCATGGAATCATCAACCGTTTCACTGGGAGAGGTGGTAGTGACAGCCATCGGCATCTCCCGAGACAAGAAAGCGCTGGGATATGCCGTACAGGAAGTCAGCGGCCAGAGTGTTTCCGATTCCCGGAACACGAATGTCATCAACTCGCTGAGCGGCAAGGTCGCCGGCGTCACCGTTACCAGTTCTTCCGGCATGGCAGGGGCATCCACCTTCATCACGATGAGGGGTTTCAACTCCATCACGCAGGAAAACCAGCCTCTTTTTGTGATCGACGGTGTTCCGGTCGACAATTCGATGGATTACTCGGGAAATCCTGATGATGGGATCAACAACCTGGGGAAGGGGGTCGGATATTCTAACCGCATGATCGACCTGAACCCCGACGATATCCAGAATGTTTCGGTACTCAAAGGTGGGGCTGCAACAGCGCTTTACGGCCTGCGCGCGGCAAACGGCGTCGTTCTGATCACAACAAAAAGCGGTAAAGTCAAAGGCGACTCTAAAGTGAATGTCTCATTTAATTCTTCGGTCAGTTTCGACCAGGTCAACAAATTACCCGGATTGCAGAATTCCTATGCGCAAGGGCGCTACGGCGAATGGCTGGGGCCGGAGACCTTTAACCGGTATTCATGGGGGCCTAAGTATGATACCCTCTACTGGGATAACAATATTCAGGACGACGGGGTAACGCCGTATGACGAACCGTATATGTTCGATAAAAACGGCCGGATTGTCGGCGCAAGTGCGGCTAATGCCATGCAAAAGGCCACGCCGTACGACAACCTGGGTACCTTCTTCCAGACAGGGGTGTCTGTCAATAATTCTCTCAGTATGGCAGGTGGAAATGATGCAGCATCATATTACCTGTCATTTTCCCACTCCAAAACGGAAGGAATTATACCGAACAACACCTATCAGAAATATACTTTAAAAATGTCGGGCGACACGAAGCTGGGCCGGCTGTTCACTGTATCGGGTTCTGCAAATTACATGAAATCAGGGGGTAACAGGATCCAGCAAGCGTCCAACCTGTCGGGTGTGATGCTGGGCCTTCTCCGGACACCGGCATCATTTGATAATTCGAACGGCTTATCCGATCCGGTCAATAATCCGGAGGCCTATTTGTTCCCCGATGGTTCGCAGCGCAGCTTCCGCTGGGGGATTTATGACAATCCCTACTGGACGGTGAACCGAAATGAATTCAACGATGATGTCAATCGAATTATCAGCCAGGCAACCGTAACCTGTGCACCAACTTCCTGGTTGAATATCACTTACAGGTTGGGTAACGATTTCTATATCGACCGCCGGAAAGGAACCCTGGCGATCAATTCAGCCGAACAACCGACCGGGCAGATCCTGGAAGATCATCATACCAACTGGGACTTCAATTCCGATCTCATCTTCAACTTCAAAAAGGATATCAAGGATATCTCATTGAATTTCAATGTCGGACATAACATCTTCCAGCATTATCACCAGCAGATTTATGTTCAGGGAGATAACCTGACGATCCCCGATTACTATAATATGGCCAATGCCAGTTCGGTGATTACGCGCGAAACTATTACACAGAAAAGGACAGCCGCGTTTTATGGTGATTTCGGATTTGGATACAAGAGCATGCTGTACCTTAACCTGACCGGTAGAAATGAATGGTCGACCACATTGCCGGAAAAGAAGAATTCATTCTTCTTCCCGTCGGCCAGCCTTGGTTTTGTGTTCACCGAACTGCCTGCGCTCAGGGATAACAAAGTGTTGTCGTTTGGTAAATTGCGCACCTCTTATGCCATTGTTGCCAACGATGCACCGGAATACAGCACGGCAACTTATTTTATTTCGTCATACTGGATTGATGGATGGACCAATGGCATTTCGTTCCCGTTTGCCGGTCAGACCGGGTTTATGAACGATGACCTGCTGGGAAATGAAGACCTGAAACCTGAAAGGATGAAATCGTTTGAAGCCGGCACAGAGCTCCGTTTCTTCGGCAACAGGCTGAATTTCGACCTGACCTATTTCTATAATAAGAATGAAGACCTGATCATTGTCGTACCGCTGGCCGGAAGCTCAGGTTATACGGCACAAACGATGAATGCAGCCACCATGGAAAACAAGGGCATTGAAGCAGTTCTTGGCGGCAGCCCGGTAAAAAACGACAAGTTGGAATGGACGCTGAATGTCAACTTTACAAAGATCAAGAATACGGTGCTTTCTCTGGCTGATGGCGTTGAAAGTGTCAACCTGGGCGGGTATACCGGGTCGGATATCCGTGCTGTTGCAGGAATGCCTTATGCAACGATCTATGGTACACAATGGGTTAAGGATGATAACGGAAATGTTATTATTGATGACCGTGAAACCATTGGCGGAGAAGCCAACGACCACTACGGCTATCCTTTCCTGAGCGATGAGGAAGGGCCGCTGGGATCAGCACTGCCCGACTGGACCTGCGGAATCAGCAGCCTCCTGAATTACAAGGGAATCATGTTCTCATTCCTGTTTGATATCCGGACCGGGGGATACATGTGGAACGGCACACGCGGAGCTCTTTATTCGTTCGGTATGCATGAAGACACCGAAGACCGCGGCAGCATGACCGTCTTCGACGGGATTAAAGGCCATCCGGTGACCAATCCCGATGGAAGTGTTACCTATCAGACGTCCGGTGTAAACGATATTGAGGCGATCAAGGATGAAAACTGGTACAACGGCCTGGGTGGCGGTTTTGCCGGTCCGATTGAACCATTTATCGAAGAGTCGGGATGGGTCAGGCTGCGTGAAGTTTCACTGGCTTATACGTTTGATAAGATGCTGGAAGGTACATTCATCAAGTCGGCCACACTGGTCCTTACAGGTAAAAACCTGTGGCTCAGTACTCCTTACACCGGGATCGACCCGGAAAGCAGCACGTTCGGCGCCAGCAATGCCCAGGGCATCGATTATTTCAATACGCCCAACACGAGAAGCTATATCGTATCGTTAAAACTGAATTTTTAATCTAAGAAAATTTAAATACCATGAAAAGGATTAGAACCAACATAATTACGGCGATTATACTTTCGCTGGCTGTGTTAGTCACCTCATGCAAAAAGTGGATCGATCCGGAAATGAACGATGATCCCAACAAACCGACTGATGTTTCATTGAACCTGCTCCTTCCGTCTATCGAAGCCGGAATCGGGTATGCGGTCGGCGGGGACCTTTCCTATGCCACACTGATGTGGATGCAGCAGTATTCGGGCCTGGGCAACCAGCCTATTGCATTCGACCGTTATAATTATACGCAGAGTGATGTCGACAATGTGTGGAAATGGGCGCTGTATGCAGGCGTTCTGAAAGACCTTCACACGATGGCCGATAAAGCCGACGAGGAGAACTCACCTTATTACGGAGGCATTGCCAGGGTATTGACGGTTTACATGCTGGGAACGACTACCGATCTCTGGGGCGATGTGCCTTACAGCGATGCCTTCCAGGGAAATGAAAACCTTAAGCCGGTGTATGATACCCAGCAACAAATATATGATACGATGGCTGTTATGATCAATGAAGCCATTGCAGATCTGACTGCTGAAACGAGCAATTTCGTTCCCGGCAGCGATGACCTGATTTACGGCGGAGATCTGAGCCTGTGGCTTAAAGCGGCTTATGCCGTGAAGGCGCGTTATGCTCTTCATCTTTCGGAAAGGGATGCCACCGCATACCAGAAGGCGCTGGATGCCCTTTCCAATGGGATAATTTCAAATGAAGAAGATCTCGAATTTCATTTCGGGACTCCGGCCAATGAGGAAAATCCGCTCTATCAGTTCCTGATCCAGCGACCCGGTGATATCACCATGTGCGCCAACTTTGTCAATATGCTGATCCAGGACGCCGACCCGCGTCTCGGACAGTTCTGCGATACGACCGGCGGCAATTATGGTGCGCATCCCGGAACCGGCGACGGCGATTGTCCGCCGTCAGGATATTACACACAGAATGATTCACCGGTACCTTTTGTTTCGTATGTGGAATTGCTGTTTATAAAGGCTGAATGCGAATATAAACTGGGCATCGGCGACCCGAAGGTCACCGTTAAAGAAGCCGTTGCACAATCGCTGGCAAAGTTCGGTATTGATGATCCTGCATGGACGGCTGCGTTTGCAGCGAAAGTTGACGGATTGACAGGTGAGGAACTTTATGCGGAGATCATGCGCCAGAAATACATTGCCTTATTCAACCAGGTGGAGACGTTTACCGATTGGCGCCGTACTGGCTATCCTGAACTGGAACCGGCGGCTTATGCAGCAACCAATGATGGGCAGCTCCCGAGAAGGTACCCGTACCCGACTTCTGAAAGAATTTACAACGGCGATAACATGCCCGACGGGCTTACCCTGTCGACCAGGGTCTGGTGGGATCTCTATTAGAGGTAGTGAATATAAATACTGTTAGTCACCCCGCTTGACCGGATCGGCTCGCCGTAAACAAAAATAACGGCGTCGCCATGTCCGGCCCGGCGGGTTTTTAATACCTTTTCGCCGGCTTTACGGATGAACTCTTCCGGGGTTTCCGGTTGTTCCATCAGTTCCGGTTGTATTCCATAAAGGAGAGATAACCGGTTCAGCGTCGCAGGCAGGTTGCTGAAGGCTATAATGGGCAGGGGTATGTCGAGCTGGGAGAGATAAAGAGCACCGCCTCCGAATTTTGACCATATGATGATCAGCTTTGCATCGATGTCTCTCACGATAGATTTTACACCATGAGCCAGGGCGGCGCTCCGGTATTTCGACTCACGCAATTGCCCGGGCACGTCACGGGCAATTTTCCGGCTTCTGATGTGTTCGTTCGTCAAACGGGCGATCCGGGCCATCATTCTGACAGTTTCCACAGGGTATCTGCCTACGGCCGTTTCTCCCGAAAGCATAACCGCATCCACTCCGTCGTAAATCGCGTTGGCGACGTCAGAAACCTCGGCGCGTGTCGGAACGGGGGATTCGATCATTGATTGCAGCATCTGGGTTGCAACGATCACAGGCACACCCTGGTCATGGCATGCACTTATGATCTTTTTCTGGAGAACGGCGACCTCTGCCAGCTCCATCTCCACGCCCAGGTCGCCCCGGGCGATCATAATGGCATCACTCTCCGCCACAATCCCATCAAGGTCATCGATAGCCTGCGGTTTTTCAATCTTGCTGATGATCGGGATAAACTGCACATCATCGGGCACACCACTCATGTCGTCGGCATGGTATTCGAACGGGCTGAAAGGTCTGGCACCCAGGGCAGCCAGTATCTCTTTCAGATGAATTATGTCTTTTGCATGCCTGACAAAACTCAATGCCAGGTAATCAACTTTCTTCGCGACGGCAAATTCAACACACCGGTTATCCCACTCTGTCATTGCTGCGACGGTCAGGTCGGTTTCGGGAAGGTTGATCCCTTTTTTTGAAGATACCCTGCCTGCCTGCATGACTTCGCAAACGAGCCGGTCTTCATGTTTGCCGGTACATACCAGGACCACATTCCCGTCGTCGATCATTATCCGCTGACCGGTCCTGACTTCGCAGACAATCTCAGGCGAAGTCGTCGAAAAAACTACAGTGCCGTCCTCTTTGCGAAAAGCAGGTGTATCCGGTGCTGTGAATTCCACTTTTTCGCCTCTGATCAATTCTATTCCGGGATCGGGGACCTGGCCTATTCTGATCTTCGGCCCGGACAGATCGCCAAGGATGGCCACCGGCACACCCGACAAAGCGGCGGCCTGGCGGACATTATCAATGATCCGCGAGAAAGAATCTATACTGCCATGCGAAAAATTCACCCTGAACACACGCACACCTTCCCGGATCAGTTGCCCGACCAGCTCAACCGACGAACTGGATGGGCCCAGGGTGGCAATGATCTTTGTCAGCAGGATTGCATTATCCATCCTCGGTATATTAATATTAAAACTTGTGGATATACTGGAGTTGCACGCTCCGCATAGGTTCTGCTTTCAGCGGCCGGAGCGAGTATATATTGTTCAGCATATTGTTGACCAGCAGGCTGAATTCGTTATGGTCACTCAAGGCATAACCCGCCCGGATATCCAGGATCCATTGCCCGTTATTGTATTGGTTGAAATAATCCATATACCTTATTTGCTGCAGGGTCCCACCGGTAGAAGCCGTATACTTTTCAAAATCGGCAATCGACTTGTCGAGGTTTTCAATCCGGCTGAAATATTTGGCGCTGAATCCCAGCGTGAAATCGTAAATATCAAAGGCGATATCTCCTTTGAACGTGTGCAGAAAGCGGTACTTCAGGATACCCTGCGTCGAATCCAGGCTGGTTGTGTTATAACTGTATGTGGTGTATATGTCGCTGGCATACACAAAATCGGGCTGCAGCGATACGGGCAGAATATAATTATAACCCATCTGGGTCTTCATCGATACCTTTTTAAACAGGTTTACGGCTCCGGTGACCGATATATCCACACCGGTCACCCTGGAATGGCCTGTATTCAGGAACCTGAATCCATAACCGGAAATATCGGCAGTAGGAGCAACCCAACGCCCGAAAAGATATTCGATGGTATTCCAGTATTCCTGCTGAAATACGGCAAAATCGAAGTACCCGAAATAATTGAAGAACTTAAACCCTTGCTTGACGCCTACTTCGGCATTCCAGCTTCTTTCCGGCTGAAGTGTATCGTTCTCGAAGACACTGAAAGTGCCGACATCCGTCCGGATGAACTTTTCGGCAATGGTCGGATAGCGGTAACCTTGTCCGTAAGAAATTCTGACATAGGTTTCTTTCATGACCTTTAAATTGAAACCGGCGCGGAAAATAGGCTCAAATGAAGAAGCCGCCTCATTCATTTTGTAATATTCCAGTCTCAGACCTACCGATAAAGTAAGCGTTTTGAACAGGTTATTTTCAAATTGTGTATATCCGGAAAAGTTCAGGAACCTGTTGATTTCACTCCCGCTTCCTTTGTAGATATCGGAATTTGAAAGAGTGTATTGCCCTGATAGCCCGCCGATAAACTCCAGGCCCTGCAGGAAGTCGTATTCTCTTCTGAAATTATAGTCGGCAAAAATGAAGGTGCTTTCCAGGTGCTGCCCGTTCGACTGGTGGTTATTGGTGTAAAGAGCCCTGGCTTTAAAACTGTGCCGGAAGCCTACTTTAGAATAAAAGTTAATAAAAGGGTCTAGATTTCCGATGAACTGGTCTTGCAGAATGGTTGCCCCGGGATAACCCCTGAAAAAACCGGCTGTGTCATCAAGCCAGGCCAGCACCATCGGGGCATGCTGGTACATGAAATTGCCATTGATCCCGTAGTTCAACCCCTGGTAAGATTCAGACCTTTTCCTCAGATTGAAGTTGAAACGTACTTTTTGCGTCGCCATCTTGTTATCCGCAAAATTCTCGGTAGTATCATATACGGGTGGAACGGTACGTGGTGCTCCGATATAACTGTGATCGAAAAACGCATTTCCACCCAATACCACATCGAGGTTATCAACTTTCCGGGTGTGCAGAAAATTCGCACCGGCAAGGTAAGGGACATCATCCCACCATTTCTGTTCTTTATCCTCAGGCGTGGTATACAATCCGCTGAATACCGTCAGCTTTGTGAGCGGTTTGTCGTTCGGTAGCGCGGTCCGGATATGAATTGCACCGCTCAGAGCCGACGTCCCCGACAATACGCTTGAAGCTCCTTTGATCACTTCGATCTGCTCAATATTCTCAACCGGGACGAAGTCCCAGTAAGGCCTTCCGGCATCGCCCGAGAGCATCGGCATGTCATCTACCAGTAACGCTACTTTACTTCCGACCCCGAACGTGAATCCGCTGCCGCCCCGGATCTGCGGTTCGTTGTCAAGAATGTTCAAACCGGGTGTGTAATCGAGTATGGTCTGTACATTCTGTGTGTTTTTTGCCTCAATGAAGCCGGCTTTGATAATCTCCATCGACACCGTCATCTCTTCAATAGGCCGGTCAAACTTGCCCGCTTTGACCTCTACGCCTTGCAACTGGCTGACAAAGGGTTCCAGCAGGATTTCCCTTTCAACGGTCTCACCCGGGTTGATGCGCACCGATACCGAATCGGATTTCATCCCCGTATAAGAAATCTCGAAAATGTAGGAACCGGGATCCAGCCTCAGCGAGAACCGGCCGTCGATGTCGGAGGCACTGCCAAATGAACGGTCCAGTTTCAGGATGATGTTGGCGCCGATCAGTGGTTCGTTGTTCGTTTTATCCCTGACAATCCCTCTGAATGTGCCTTTATCCTGGCTGAATGCATAAACCGCCGTAAGTAAAACGGCCAATAACAAGACAATTTTCTTCATTCTTTATGGGATCAATATTTTTTGGGCATATTGCCTGTCACTGGTTATCAGCAATGCAATATAAACGGCACCGGGTATGCTTTCAGGAAGGTTTATCGTACCCCTTTCCAACCGTGTCGAATAAACAGTCTGTCCCGATGCATCGATAATATAAAACCATTGGTTCATATAGGTTTCCGGGGCAAGGGTCAAATTTAAAATACCTTTGCCATAGGTGAGAAATGAGTCCGGTTTCTTGGGTTCATTGATACCTGCCGGAGCATATTTGAGCTCCAGATCGTCGATCAAAAGATAACTCCCGTCGTTGGCTGTAATGCTGTCGCCTGAATTCATAGTCGTCAGCGCATATTCAGGTAAACTGTCATTGAAATATTGGAAAGGTACCGAAAAGCGGGTCCAAGAATCATAAGTCACACCGTGTTCAGTGACAAAAACGCCCATGCCTACGATGTTGAGTTGTGATAATGAGTCGGTTGGTAATTTACATGAGTCAACGTGCAGGATCACTTTGAACTGGGCCGCGTCGTTCAGGTTGGGGAAATATTTGAACCATCCCGTCAGACTGTCCGGACGCCAGGTGAAGCTGGTGTGGTATTTCGGATCGCTCCTTTGAGTATATGAATAGCTCTTGGTGAGATCGAATTCCGCGTGAAACCTTCCGTTGGTAATAGCTCCCGTGGCAACCAGGTTTGGGAAAGGAGTGACATTGTATAGCTTCAGGGAATAGTTACCGGTGTGGGCATCTTCACTCCGGTCGATGGTGATCGGCGCCATGGCTGCAATTCCCGGGTCATCGGCCGTCTTGATGCTGTTCCACTCGACAGGTTCAATAATACTGGGCGCTGCTGTTTCCCACTCCTCAAATCCGGGATTTTCCAGTTGCTGTCCCGCAACTGCCAGCGGCAGGGTGATGGTTAAAAGCCGGAATATGGCTGTAATGCTTTTCATATCTGGGCTTGTTTATGGTTAAACATTAAAAAATTGACTTTCGGGAGGGTAAAATTATAAAAATCCAAATTATTATGGATATTTAGTATGAGTATTTATGAACCATCAGATTTTTCATGAGTTGAGCAGCCTTATCGGTTTTTTGGTGGGAATCCTCCTGACCAGGTTGAACCGGAACATTCCGGTATCGTAATTGATCGTGCATTCGTCGAGTGGCGATTGGTTGGTAACCGACATATTGACGAAAGAAAGCCCGAAGTACCATTTTTCACTGTTGTAACCGGCCGATACCAGGATTTCAGACCGGAGCCCGAATACCACTCCCGATTTCACTTTTTCATCGTTTTCATGAATAATGAAACGGGTGAACCCGATAGTGCCCGATCCGTTCAATGATCCCATGATGAAATAATGCTTTTTTATCACCACAGTATAAGCGTATCCGAATGCGGGGCCCAGTGAGAAATTGTTGCTCCGGTCGATCTTAAGGCCATCATAAAATGACTGATAATAAAGATGTGAAGGTACCAGCGACGAATCACCAAATGTGGCATTATAAATGATACTGCCTCCGCCCAGGAATGATCCCGAACTTTTCTTCTGCCATTCATTCTGAATAACCGCTGCCCTGTATGAGAACTTCCTGCTGTTGAAAATGTAAATGAGGTCAAGCCCTGCCGTGACCGACCGTATATCCCCCCTGGTGTAATAGGGATCACCATACTCCCATCCCGGAACCATATCCCGGGTGTTGCTCAGGTAAAATCCCCTGTAATATTGAAGGTACAAGGTGGAATTGAACCGCGGTGAAAAAACTCTCGCCGTGAGGTCATAATATTTTGTTTCACCGTATTTGTCGTCGTCCTGGTTCAAAAATGGCAGGTTTATTGCGATGTTCAATCCAAGAAATCCATGATTGATGCCGATTCCGGGCAGAAACTTGCTGTTGGGCTTGTAATACAGACTCTTACCGTTCAGATTGTCGTTGTAACTGGTTTGTCCGTATTTGACCGAACCGAATAGCCTGCAGGTATAGTCGGTGGTGTAGGTCGAAATATAGCTGGTGTCGTATTCAACCTTCGACAAATTCTTTAAAAAATCGCGCTGACCGAAAACACTCAATCCGGGAATAAATAGAAGAAGTGAAAGGCAGATTGGATATTTCTTGTTTTTGAGCATTATAAAAACTAAATCCGGGAGTGTCAAAAATACGTAATCTTTCCTGTTCGCTTGATAAATTAGAAAAGGATTATTATTTTTGTTTGGATGCCAGTTTTCAGGAAAATGACCTCCAATGAATCCAAACGGCCGTTTTCATTCCTGGTGACGGTACTGGCCGGCGCACCAGCCGGGTTGCTGGTCAGGCAACTTCTTAGCCATAAGACCGATTACCGTTACACCGGAACCGTTATTCGCACCCTGTTGGTTTCCTTGATCCTTGAACCCTTTCGATGGTGGGAAATGATTAGATGGCGAAGAAAAGTCAGAAAGGTAGTGATCTCAACCCCCCCGGTTTTTGTCATCGGTTTCTGGCGGAGCGGCACTACTTTATTGCACAACCTCCTTTGCTGCTTGCCGGATGCGGCATATGTGACCACCTTCCAGACGGTTTTTCCCGGCCTCCTTCTTTCAGGTTCCAGGTGGTTTAAACCGATCATCGGGAAATTCTGGCCCACCCATCGTCCTTTTGATCATGTCAGGATGGGGATGCACCTGCCGCAGGAAGAGGAGATCGCCCTGGCTAATCTTCAAAGAATAAGCTTTTATAATTTCCTTATTTTTCCGAAAGACTTTGAACGGTTCTATCACCGGGAACTTTTTTTTCATGACATCGACAGAGAGACGAAGATCAAATGGATTCATAAATACATGGAACTGATCCGCAAAGCGATGATGAATACCGGCGGTGACCGGTTGATTTCCAAAAGCCCTTCCAATATGGCACGAATTCCGGCACTGCTGGAGATGTTTCCCGGAGCCAGGTTCATCTTCCTTTATCGAGATCCTTACACCACGGTCGAATCTTTTTACCGCTTTTTCCATGAAGTGCTTCCCGTTATGCAATTGCAGGATTCCGGAAATATTCTGTCACGTGACCGGATGGCCAGGGTATATGCCGACATGGTCAGGCAGTATTTGGATGATAAATATTTGATTCCCAAAGAAAACCTGGTAGAGCTTCGTTATGAACAATTTTTGGTTAATATCCGGCAGGAACTTCAGGAAGTGTGCCAGCAACTTGGTATTCCCGGTTTTGAGGAAGCCCGGCCCCAAATGGAGAAGTACCTGAATGAAACGGCAGGTCACCGGAAATCCGGCTACAAAATTCATGCGGATACGATAAAATATATTAACCAATACGCTTCCGATATAGTCGAATTTCTTGGCTATCCTCACCGGTTGAACGAATAACCATTATATTCGCAACGGTTTTTTTATTAAAAGAAGATGAAGAAAGAAGATTTCGGGCATGATAACCGTACAGCCTTCGAAGCCAAAACGGAAGCGCAGAAGATAGCTTTCGGACCTGTTATGTTCCAGGCAGCCAGGGCATTGATAAAACTGGGCATTTTGCATGAGGTCAGCGAAGCCGGAAAGCAGGGCGTCGCGTCTTTTGAAATAGCTGAAAAACTTGGCCTGACCATTTATGGCACTGAAGTTTTGCTGGATGCAGGACTGAGTATGGGAATCGTTTTGTTGAAGGATGAAAAATACATCCTGACCAAAACCGGTTATTTTATTCTTAAAGATACCATGACACGTGTCAATATGGATTTTGTCCATGATGTCTGTTATGAACCGTTTTTTTACCTGGAGGAATCGGTGCGAAACGGTAAACCGGAAGGATTAAAAGTATTTGGAGAGTGGAAAACGATTTATCCCGCTCTGCAGTTCCTTCCGGAGCAGGCCAAAAGGAGCTGGTTTGCTTTTGACCATTATTACTCGGATGTGGCCTTTCCTGAAATCATCCCGGTGCTGGCAGCGGGCAAACCCAGGCGCCTGATGGATATCGGAGGTAACACAGGCCGGTTCGCCATACAATGCGTTAATCAGATCCCCGGTTTGAACGTAACCATTGTGGATTTGCCGGATACCCTTAACGCTGCGGAAAATATCATCACCGGAATGGGACTGCAGGACCGCATCAGCTTCTTTGCCGCTGATATGCTTGATTCCGGCCAACGATTGCCCGACGGTTTTGATGCCATATGGATGAGCCAGTTCCTCGATTGCTTTTCAGAGGAAGAGATCATCAGTATACTTAAAAGGGCCTCTACAGCTATGAATCCCGGTGCATTGCTTTATATCCTGGAACTTTTCTGGGATCGGCAGAAATATGAGGCTTCATCCTATAGCCTCAATGCCACATCATTGTATTTTACGTGCCTGGCAAATGGTAACAGCCGGATGTACCACTCAGCTGATTTATACCGGATGATTGAGAAAGCAGGATTGAAAATCAAAGAAGTGTCGGACCATATCGGGATTTCCCATACACTCGTGACCTGCACAAGATCCTGACATCACCCCCGGTCAGAAGGGATATCCGATCCCAAAGTTGATGATGACATCGGAGATATGCCAGTCATTGGCTACCCAACGTTTGCCTGCCGGCATTGCAGGCTGGCGAAGCGGAGTGGCAAAATCGACACGCAAAATGAAAAAATTGAAATCAAGCCTCAGCCCAAGCCCCACATCTATGGCGAACTCCTTGTAAAACCGGTTGAAACTGAAATTACCTCCGGCATATGACTCCTGTTCCTTCATCAGCCATATGTTGCCAATGTCTGCAAAAATGGCGCTTTTAATGAAACTGTATATAGGGAAACGCAGTTCCAGGTTGGCTTCAAGCTGAATATCCCCCATCCGGTCGAAGTTGTCGTCGGGATTATTGTATGAGCCCGGACCGAGCAAACGGTACGGCCAGCCCCTCATCCCATTCGCTCCGCCGGCATAGTACCCTTTCTCAAGCGGCAGAAAGCGGGCATTGCCATATGGCCATCCTGCACCGAGAAACAGCCTGTAGGCAAACGAAGTGTTCCGTGTTATAACATTAAAGAACCTGAAATCGCCATCGATCTTCACATACTGGGCAAAGGGAATACCAAATAAAATGTACCTGCCTAAAGAATCAACCGGTGCATTGAGGAGGTTACTTCCCAGATTGAGTATGTTTCCGGCAGTTTCCAGGTTTCCTTTAAAGAAAAAGAAATCACGTATCTTTTTGATATCCTGTGTGTTGTAAGTATAAGAGTACCGGATGGCTGTGATAAAGTTATCCGTATACTGATTTTTGATCCTGTCGTTGGGTTCATCCTCTAAGACTTGCTTGAAATCGGGTGAGAGGTTCACATTCACCAGGCTCCAGTCGAACGGGAATATTTGATGCCGCTTCCGTTCCGACTCTTTCCAGTCATAACCAAAAGTTAGGTTGGTCAGCCATCGTTCAAACTCGGGCCGTTTTTCATAACCGATACCCAGGCTGATGGTTGTTTTGGGTCTGAAATACCTGGGAAAACGCTCCTGCCTCACAGGGATCAGGAACCGGGGAAATAAAAGGCCCATTTCCAGGCCTGACTCAATAGTATTGAAGAATGGGGTGCCATCCAGGTATTCTGCATTACTGCCGAATATTTTTTGCGCTTCGAGCGCTCCGCGTGCTTTCATCCTGAATGTTTCCGATCCCCTGAAAATATTACTGTTGGTATAGGTGAAATTAAGCCCGATCCCCGGCCTTCCTCCCGAATTGGTCACTTCAGTCTCAACGGTGAAAGAGTGCGGCTTTCGTTTTGTAAGGTCTATCTGGCAATCCAGAATCCCGTCGGTGATCGTATCCGGTAATCCTGTGACAGGTTTGAACCTGATATTGGTGTACCCGAAAACACCGATCTCCGACAACCTGGAGCGGGTTCTTCCGATGTTCACCTGCCTGAAAGGATCTCCCGGCCGGATAAAAACCGACTGAATAATGGTACGTGGATGAATGTGATCATCTTTCTCCTGGATGAGGAAATAGTCACCGCTGTATTTCTTTCTTAACGCCCCCGGGATCTCAACGCTGATAGTATCCTGTTTTGCTGTCACCGGGGCCAGTGGATTAAAACCGGGGGTGATGTACACATTGCGTATGAAATACCTTTTATGGAACTGTGAAGAACCCCTCAGCGTATCATCCATCCAGGGTTTGACCTTTACGTTGATTTCCAGTTCATTGCTCCGAAATGCACTGTCGATCTCAAAGTAAATATAATCCCGTGTGAAGTAAAAATAGCCGTTGTTCTGCAGGATTTCGGTCATCCTGTCCCGTTCGTCATCCAGGTAAAAGGCATTATATTTATCCCCTGTTATTATTCTGCTATCGGCTATTGATTTTTCTATGAATGAAAGCATTATACTGTCATGGATGTCATATCTCAACGACTTTACCCGGTATGGAACTGACGGAGTGATCAGGTAATCTACGACAACCTTTTTCTTCCTTGAATGATTTGTTCTGAATTCAACGGAGGAGAAGAAATAGCCTGTTTTATTGAGGTACTGCTTCATCTCGGCAATAGACTGCAGCGATGAAGCCGAATCGAAAACCGATGGGCGTTCTCCGGCTTTTTCCCTGAGCCAGGTCCTGAATTTGCTTTCGGGTTTGCCATGGGTTCCCAGCTTGTAAAAGTATAGTTTCACCCTGGCCATGCCGAGGAATTTATGGTTTGGACGGGGTCGGGCGATCGAAAGCAATTCATCGGATGGAATACCGGGATTCTTGTCCTGGAAATGGATCCTGTTATCGATCAACAATTGCTCTCCCTCGCTTAACAGTCGCGTATTTGAGCATGAGGATAAAAGTGCTGCAAGGCAGCAGGGCAGAATTATATATCGGGCTAAATATGCGAATGGAACCTTCACCAAAGCGTACCGCAGCTTAATGGGCAAAGGTATGGATTTTTGTGAAAAACCGAATGACCATTATATACTGTCGGGCCTTCCGGTAAATTTTTAATTTTGCAAAAGAATGCCATCATATGTTAGCATTGTTCGCAAAAGCATTACTTAAAATTATGGGATGGAGGATAACCGGCGTTATTCCTCCGGGTACAAAAAAATGTATTATTGCGGTGGCTCCGCACACCAGCTACTGGGACTTTGTCATTGGACGGCTCGCATACTGGGTTATGGGAATCAAAGCCAGTTTTTTAATAAAGAAGGAGGTTTTCCGGTTTCCGTTCAAGTTCCTGCTCTTAAGCATGGGTGGGATCCCGGTCGACAGGGGAAGAAGCAGCAAGATGGTGGAACAGGTAGCAGAGCAATTCAGGAAAGCCGATTCGCTCTATATCGTGATCACTCCTGAAGGAACACGCAAACCCGTCAGGAACTGGAAAAAGGGATTCTACTATATTGCCATGCAGGCACAGGTGCCCATCGCCTTAGGCTATCTCGACTATGCCCGGAAAGAAGGGGGAGTGGGTAAGGTTATCTTTCCCAACGGGGATTATGACAGCCAATTGAAAGAAATAAAAGAATTTTACCGGAGCATGACCCCGAAGCATCCGGAGAAATTTATCCTCGGAGATTAGAAAACAATAATCGTCTAAATTTCATTTTAATCTACGGTTTAAGGATTTCTCTTATTACTTTTGTCAACTGAATATCAATCGGAGGTCCGGAACTCAGATTGCTTTCGAGCCACCATCCAGGCCTTTAAAACGATCCCTTTCCGGTGGAACATATTGGAAATCACCAATAACGACACTTTCCAGATTTTGATATTACTTTTTTGGTTTTTTTTGATAAAGTTGCATGAATGCGATCGAATCTTTATTTGTATACCCTGATCCCTCTGAAAGGTGCTATTTATACTTCTTTTCCGGGTCATTTCCTCTGCGAAAATCAGATACTAACAATAATGAGTTGATAAATAATCAATTGCATTTACTAAAAAGTTGTTTTTCAGAAATAGCTTTGTTTAACTGATATGTGTTTTAGTCCTTTAATCTAAATAAAACGTCATGAAAAGAATTCTATTCTCAGGCCTGATATTCATTTTTCTTTGTAGTGTTGCCTTTGCCCAGGTATCGATTAACCCTAACGGAAGTCCTCCGCATCCCTCGGCGGGATTGGAAATTTCATTCCCCAACAAAGGTTTTTTGCTGCCCAGGCTGACATTCGAGCAGATGAACAATATTCCTGAACCGGCTGAAGGATTGCTGATCTATTGTGTTGATTGCAATACGGATGGATCAGGATCGCTGGCGATATTCCAGAACCAGGCCTGGCGGGCTTTTAACCTGAATTGTGCCAAACCCAATACGCCGACTTCCGGTATTAAGGTTCCGGCTACTACCTCTATCGAATGGAAATGGAATCCGGTTCCGATTGCTGAAGGTTATAAATGGGGTTTGACCCCTGATTATGAATCGGCACTTGACCTGGGCGATACACTGGCGCACCTGGAATCAGGCCTTTCATGCTGGACCGAATACGTCAGGTATGTTTGGGCCTACAATGAATGCGGCGAATCGCAACCCCTCGTTCTCACCGGCAGTACAACCGATATTCCGTTCACTCCGGCGCCGAACCCATTTCTGATCCTGCCTACCGAATCGACTATTCTCTGGAGCTGGCAGGCCGTTCCTGACGCCGTCGGTTACCGCACTATTTTTGGTAATAACCCTGATTTCTATTCGGCACAGGATATCGGTGATTCGCTGCTGATCCTGGATGAAGGTCTGGACTGCCTGACAGAATACAAGCGATATGTATGGGCATATGATGAATGCGGATTTTCTACAGCTGTAATGATGACTGCCTGGACAACCGCCGATCCGCCCCCGTCACCTGCTGCAGGAACACATACAGCAACTTCAACGGAAATAATCTGGGACTGGAACAGCGTAACCGGTGCCGATTCATACCTGTGGAATGATATAGATGATACGACCGGATCAGTTAAAACCGGCACAACAACGAGTTATTCCGAATCAAACCTGAACTGCCTGACGAATTATACAAGGTATGTCTGGTCACTCAGCGAATGCGGTTTGTCTGATCCGACTGTTCTGCAGCACTCCACACTCAGTGACCCTCCGGCTGCTCCTGCACCGGCTGCTCATGTGCCATCGGCTTACCAGGTGGTCTGGAACTGGAATGTCGTGGAAGGTGTTGATGGTTATCGCTGGGGTACTTCGAACGATTATAATGAGGCTGAACCTATGGGTACCCTGACCTCAAAAACCGAAACAGGGTTGAATTGCAATACCGATTACACGCGCTATGTATGGGCCTATGACGAATGCGGCGTTTCGGGTGTGACGATTCTCACACAAAAGACATCCCTTGATCCACCGGATGAACCCGTTGAAGCAGCGCATACACCTTCCCCGAACCAGATCATCTGGAACTGGAACCCGGTGGCCGGTGCCACAGGATACAGATGGGGAGTGACTAACGTCATAGAATCCTCTGTTGATGTGGGAAATGTTACTTCCAGAACCGAAACCGGTTTAAATTGTAATTCTTCATACAGCCGTTACGTCTGGGCTTACAGTAGTTGTGGAACTTCGGGGGCAACCACCCTCACCCAGGTTACTTCTCTGGATCCTCCCGACGCACCGGTAGCAGCCACTCATAATCCCTTACCGACGCAGATTACCTGGAACTGGAATGCCGTTGCCGGCGCTACCGGTTATCGCTGGAGCCAGAATAACGATTATGAAAATGCCACCCCGCTTGGCAACAATACATCCACTACTCAGTCCGGACTTACCTGCAATACACCTTATATAAGCTATGTTTGGGCATTTAGTTCCTGCGGTGTTTCTGATGCGACACAGCTCAGCCAGACTACCGCGCTGGATCCGCCGGCAGCACCTGTACCATCCACTCATGTCGCAACGGCCAATCAGATCACCTGGAACTGGAACAGCGTGCCGACAGCTACCTATTATTTATTCAACGATGAAAATGATCCGGGAACGGCTACGAACCTTGGAAATGTGACAACTTATATCGAGTCCGGTTTAACTTGTTTCACCCCATATACCCGCTTTATCTGGGCAGCCAGCAATTGCGGAATCTCTCTGGTTACTAGCCTGAGCAAAACGACCGACCTTGACCCGCCTGACGCACCTGTGGCAGCCAGTCATATCCCCTCATACAATCAGATCGTTTGGAACTGGAACTCGGTCCCGGAGGCTACGGGATACAAATGGTGGCCGACCAATGACTATAATGCGGCTCAGGATATGGGATCATCAACCACAAAGACACAAAATAACCTGGAATGTACCACCGAATATACCTGTTATGTCTGGGCATACAGTAATTGTGGCCATTCAGTAGTAACATTGCTTTCAGAAGAAACCACCGAAAACCCGCCCGCTCCACCAACGCCAGGCACTCACAATGTTACGGCAACATCCATTACCTGGAACTGGAATGCTGTAGCCGGCGCCGACGGGTATAAATGGAATACCAGCAATGATTATCCGAATGCCTTTGACCTGGGCACCATAAGAACCGTTACACAAAACAGCCTGACCTGTAATACACCTTATTCAATCTTCGTCTGGGCTTATAGCGTGAACTGCGGAGTCTCCGCCCCGGTTACCCTGAATGCCACCACAGCGATGAACCCGCCGGCAATTCCTACCGCTGGTACACATGTCCCGGCTGTTAACGCCATCACCTGGAACTGGAATCCTGTTGCCGGTGCTACGGGTTATAAATTCAGCGCTACAAATAACTATGCCTCAGCCAGTGATTTAGGGAATGTGACAACCTGGAATGAAAGCCTGCCTTGCAATGCAAGTTATGTGCGATTTGTATGGGCATATAATGGCAATTGCGGAAATTCAGGTTCCCGGACTCTTTCTGCCTCAACCCTGGCGGATCCGCCGGAATTACCTGTTGCCGCGGTCCATGTAGCGGAAGCGTACCAGATAACCTGGAAATGGCATCCGGTTCAGGACGCAACAGGTTACAGGTGGAATTCCGTGAATGATCTGGGCTCTGCATCACCGACATCAACCGATACCAATGCTACGCAGACAAACTTGAATTGCTTGTCAAGTTATACTTCATATGTCTGGGCCGTCGGTGCATGCGGAACAACAACCGCCGTTTCACTAACACAAATGACCGGCCAGGATCCGCCGGATGCCCCTTCTGCTGCGACACACATTGCATCGGCTAACGGAATAGAATGGCATTTCAATACAGTTCCGGAAGCTACAAGCTACAGGTGGGATTTCGACAGTAATCCGGAAGGTTCTTTTGATATCGGAACGAATACAACCTGGACAGAAACAAACCTGGTATGCAATACACTTTATACACGGTATGTATTTTCAGTCGGGCCTTGCGGAACCTCTGCCGCTTCTACTTTTACACAGTCTACTTTAAACGAGCCTCCTGCAACCCCGGTTTCCGGGTCACACGTAGCGGCCATTACTTCGATCGAGTGGAAATGGAACCCGGTGGCAGGTGCTGTCGGATATCTGTGGAATACGGAAAATACAACAGTGGGAGCCACCGATAAGTTCAATGTAACATCTCATACGGAAATCAACCTGGGCTGTAATTTGCCACAAACTGCCTTTGTCTGGGCTTATAACGGATGCGGCAATTCCACTCCGGTCACGCTGACTTCAGCTACGTTACTTGATCCTCCTGCAGCACCGACCGAAGGAAATCACGTGGCCGATGTTGAAGAGATCGAATGGCATTGGAACACGGTATCGGGTGCAACAGGCTACCTGTGGAATACCGTTAACGACACCACAAACTCTGTAGATGTCGGTGACATGACAACCTACACCGAATCCGGTCTGACATGTAATGCTGGTTATACCAGATATGTATGGGCCTACAGCAATTGCGGATTATCGGGATCAACAACGCTTACCAAAATGACCATCACGGATCCGCCCGCATCGCCGGTGGCAGCAACCCATACCTCAACAGTTAGCCAGATCACCTGGAACTGGAATGCAGTTACAGAGGCATCTGGCTATAAATGGAATACTTCAGACAATTATGGTACAGCTACCGACCTGGGCAATGTACTTACGGTGACTAGTACAAACCTGTCATGCAATCAGCCTTATACCCGGTATTTCTGGGCTTACGGTCCGTGTGGCGTTTCTGCTTCAACTGCCTTTACTTTCTCTACGACTAATGAAGCACCGGCAGCTCCGGCGGAAGGTACCCACATTGCCCTCTCCACCCAGATAACCTGGGAATGGAATCCGGCAGAGGGAGCCACCGGTTACAGGTGGGGGACAACGGATGTTTATAGCAATTCAACCGATGTCGGAACGAATACTTCTTACACAGAAACAACCTTAAGCTGCAGTACCTATTACCAAAGATATGTCTGGGCTTATGGATGCGGCAATTCGACACCCACATTAATTTCCGCATCTACTACAGCTACTCCTCCTGACGCTCCGACAGCCGGAACCCACATCGCACTTTATACGCAAATTACCTGGAACTGGACTCCGGTAGCAGGAGCCGCAGGTTATAAGTGGAGCACTGTAAATGAATACTCCGGCGCCACAGATAACGGAACCTCTACAACCAAGGTTCAAACGGGTCTCAATTGCGGCTCAAGTAATACGAGCTATGCCTGGGCTTATGACGGCTGCGGGAACTCAACTGCGCTTACGATGACCCAGAATACTTTACCATGCTGGGCTTGCGGCGATGAGTTGACAGTTTATCATGTGGCCGATACCGTTGCACCGGTCACCAAAACTGTGAACTATGGAACCGTTTCGAATATCCCCGGCGAAACTACAAAATGCTGGATAACCAGCAACCTGGGATCTGATAACCAGGCCACTGCCGTTAATGACAATACAGAAGCCTCAGCAGGCTGGTACTGGCAGTTTAACCGCGCCCAGGGTTACAAGCACGACGGTTCAGTCAGAACGCCGAATACGACCTGGAACAGCAGTATCAATGAAACATCCAACTGGGTGCTGACAAGCGATCCGTGTAACCTCGAGTTAGGCGGCATCTGGCGTATACCCACGAATACCGAATGGTACAACGTTGACAATGTGGGCGGCTGGACCAACTGGAACGGCCCGTGGGGATCTGACCTGAAATTACATGCTTCCGGCAGTCTTACATCAAGCAGCGGAACATTGTCCGGTCGTGGACTTGTAGGGTTCTACTGGGCCAGTGTTCAAAGTACTACTACTTATGGAAGAGACCTCTACTTCCTGAGCGGTAATTCACAGGTTACTACTGCAATCAAATCATCCGGATACCCCTTGCGGTGTATCAAGAATCCATAAAATAGAATTGTAAGGAATAAATGTTTTATCACGTTTAACCAGAGGCTGTCAGTATTTGACAGCCTCTTTTTTTAACCTATTTTTTTACAATAACCTTAATATATCAAAATAAAATTATACTTTTGCCACCCTCAAAAAGGGAGTTTAGCTCAGTTGGTTCAGAGCATCTGCCTTACAAGCAGAGGGTCACTGGTTCGAATCCAGTAACTCCCACAAAACAGGCTGTATCAAAAATTTGATCAGCCTTTTTTATTGCTACTTTTGCCCATCTTTTGTAACCAAACATTTTTTCTATGAAAAGAATAGCATTTTATCTGATCAGCAGTCTTTTGCTGCTATTTGCCTTCAGCCTGCCGGCCCAGGAGATCTCTTATGCACCGGGTTCGGTACTCCCTTTGGATCCCGATGTGATCTATGGAAAACTCGACAACGGAATGACCTATTACATCCGCGAAAATCGCGAGCCAAAAGAAAGAGCCGAGTTCTACCTGGCTGTGAATGTCGGGGCCCTCTCGGAAGATGCCGACCAGAACGGCCTGGCCCACTTTACAGAGCATATGGCCTTTAACGGCACAAAAAACTTCAGCAAGAAAGCCATCCTGAATTACCTGCAATCGATCGGAATGAAGTTCGGGCCTGAAATCAACGCCTTTACCAGCAGCGACGAAACTAATTATATGCTGCAAAAGGTCCCGACCACCGATCCGAAGATCGTGGATACAGCCCTTCTTATTCTTTACGACTGGGCAACAAACATCTCTTTCGAAGATGAAGAAATAGATGCAGAGCGCGGAGTCATCCATGAAGAATGGCGGACAGGCCGTTCTGCCATGTTCCGCATGATGCGCGAAGCCAACAAAGTGATATATAAGGATTCCAAGTATGCTGTGCACGATGTGATCGGCGATATCGACATAATCGATAACTTTTCTCATGATGTGATCCGCCGTTTTTATAACGACTGGTACAGGCCCGACCTGCAGGCTATTATTGCTGTCGGGGATTTTGATGGAAAAGCGATGGAACAGCATATCAAACAGCTCTTCGGCACCATCCCCGTTAAAAATAGCCCTCGTGAACGCGAATACTTCCCCGTTCCGAACCACGATGAAACCCTCGTGACGATCCTCACAGACAAGGAAGCGCAGTATCCCATCGTTCAGATCTATTACAAACACGAGCCTGCAAATGAGAAAAACATGGAGTATTACCGCGAACAGCTCAAACAACAACTTTTTAATTCCATGCTGAATGCCCGCCTGCAGGAACTGATCCTTTCTGAAAATCCTCCGTTTGTTTATGGGTATGCATTTTATACAAACATTGCCAGGACTAAGGACGGTTTTCTTTCACTGGCCGTTGGCAATAATAATGAACTTGACAAAGCTCTTCGTGCTCTGCTGGTTGAAAACAAGAGAGTTAAAGAATTTGGTTTTACTACTACAGAGTTCGATCGGGCCAAAAGTGAACTGAAAAGAGGTATTGAAAAACAATTCGCCGAAAAAGATAAAATGGCAAGCGACCAGTATGTCTGGCAGTATTTCTCACACTTCCTGGAACAGGAGCCAACCCCGGGTGTTGCTTATGATTTTGCCTTTACCAATGCTATGCTTCCGGGAATTACCCTGGAGGAGGTCAATGCCCAGGCGGGTAAGTGGATAACCGGTAAAAACAGGGTCGTTTCACTGATGGCCCCCGACAATCCCGATATTAAAGTGCCGTCGGAACAGGAAGTCAGGGATATCATCACCGCTGTTGAAACGGAACCCATAACGGCTTACGTGGATAAAGTGACCGATAAGCCGCTGATGGCTGCAGAACCTACACCTGCAAAGGTGGCTAAGAAAGGAAAGGATAAAACATTGGGAACAACCACCTGGACCTTTGAGAACGGGGTAAAAGTCGTGATGAAAACAACCGATTTCAAAGATGATGAGATCCTGATGAGCGCTTATAGTTTTGGCGGATCCTCACTGTATGAAACCAAGGACCTGATGTCGGCTATGTTTGCTTCCGATATTTCATTGGAAAGCGGATTGGGCGAGTTCGACCGGATTGCCCTAGATAAAAAACTGACGGGGGTGATCGCGAGCGTAAGGCCGGTGATCAGGGGGAGCTCAGAGGGTCTTGAAGGTTCTTGCTCTGTGAAAGACCTGGAAACGATGCTCCAAATAATCAATCTCTATTTTACGGCTCCCAGAACAGATGAGGTGGCCTTTAATGCTTTTATTAAGAGAATGAAGGCCATGCTGGATAATAAAGCGCTCGAACCCGAATCAGCCCTTCAGGATACCGTGACGGTCCTGATGGCCAACCATCATCCCCGCGTGCGGCCATTGACCTCTGCCATACTCGACGAGACCAATCTTAAGAAGGCCCGCTCCATCTTCAAAACCCGCTTTGGCGATCCGGGCAGTTTTACCTTCTATTTCGTCGGAAATATCGATCCCGTCGCTGCTAAACCCCTGATCGAAAAATATCTCGGTGGACTGCCGAAAGTTTCACGCGAAGAAACATTCAAAGACAATAATATCCGTCCGCCTGCAGGCAAAGTGGAACGTGTGATCGAACGTGAAATGAAAGTCCCGAAAGGTACCGTCTATTTAACATATACCGGTACTTTTGATTATGATGATTTTCAATCCAGGCTGAACCTGTCGGCGCTTTGCGATATTCTCGATGTGAGATTTGTGGAAACCATCCGCGAAGAGCAGAGCGGAACTTATGGGGCCGCGGTTTATGAGAGCATGGACAAATATCCTTACGAAAATTATTCAGTTACTATATTCTTTGACTGTGATCCGCAAAATGCCGGCAAACTTAAACAGATCGTTTATGATGAAATTGGCAAGCTGAAGACCGAAGGACCTGCAGAGAAAGACCTGCACGGCGTGAAAGAGAACAAGATCAAAGTCCACCAGGAAAATCTGAGGCAAAACAACTATTGGCTCGGAATCATTAAAAATAAGGATTACTATGGCACCGGCCTGGATGAATATATGAAGTATGAAGATTATGTGAACAGCATGTCGGTCGGATCATTAAAAACGGCTGCCCAGCAATTCTTTGGCGATAATATTATCGAAGCCGTGTTGATGCCTGCAAATATGGAGGATAATATCTCAAACCCGGTTCATCCGGAATAATGATCATACCTGGACGGGTTCTGAAGAACATGTCTTTTTAAGACTCCTTCTTCAGAACTCGATCTCCAGGTCAAGACCTTCCTTTAAAACCTTTAATTCGGGATTCTTTTCCACCATCGACCGGAATTTCTCATCCGGGGTATAGGGTTTTGATTGCGTTGCTGTCTCAATGACAACGGATTCCATCTGAACGGACTGATTTCCTAATTCGTTGCGTAAAAAGTCCAGGAGATCGGCGCGGCGGTCTTTTAAGGTGATCTCCTGTGTCTTATTGTCCAACTGGAGATAGATCAGGAAATTTTCCTTCAGAAGGGGTTTCCGGGTCGATAGAATGCTGTAAAAATTGGGATACTGACCCGCAATGCTTTCCGTGTAATAGAGCCAGACTTTTTCCAGCTTCTCTTGTGTGAATTCTTTCTGATTAACCGGTCCTGCAGGCGTTTCTTCACCGGTTGCTCCAACCTTTTTCGGCGTATGATTTTCGGGTTTGATGGAGATGGTGCGGCTAGCCGACGGTGCTGCCGATGGCTTGGGAACCACGGCAACAGGGGGCGCAACAGTCTTATTTTCTTCGGGCTTTGGCGTTAAAGGAATCCCGGGTTCCGGGCCCGGTTTTTTATCTGCCGGAGGCGGAATCAATGAAATCTTTTTTTCCGGTTCCGGAGACCCTGATTTTACTGCAGCAGCACTGATCAGCAGCATGACCAGTTCAAGCTGCAGCCGTTTGTTGTTGGCTGTTTTGTAGCTTTGATCGTACTGGTTATGAATCTCCAGTGCCTGGAGCAAAAAAGCCGGTGAACATTTTCCGGCTTGTTCCGCATACTTCTGCTGCAGATTGGAGCTTATATCCATCAGGGTCACCGTTTTAGGGTCCTGGCAAACCAGCAGGTTCCGGAGATGTTCCCCCAGGCCGATCAGGAAATGCTGGCCATCAAATCCCCGGCTGATGATCTCATCCAGGGTCAGTAAAATGCCGCTGGTGTCCTGGCTGAGCGCCTGGTCCATGATCCTGAAATAATAGGCATGATCCAGGATGTTAAGATGTTCGGTAACAGTCTGATACGTAAGCTGACTGCCTGAAAAGCTGACAAGCTGGTCGAAGAATGAAAGGGCGTCGCGCATGGCACCATCGGCTTTCTGGGCGATGACATGCAACGCCTCCTCTTCTGCGTCAACTCCTTCGCTTTTAGCTACATACGCCAGGTAATCGGCAATATCTTTAACTACAATCCGTCTGAAATCAAATATCTGGCAACGGGAAAGGATCGTCGGAATGATCTTGTGCTTTTCCGTCGTCGCCAGGATGAATTTAGCGTATGGCGGAGGTTCCTCCAACGTCTTCAGAAAAGCGTTGAATGCCGCCGCCGAAAGCATGTGGACTTCATCGATGATATACACTTTGTATTTTCCGACCTGTGGGGGAATCCTGACCTGGTCGACCAGGTTTCGGATGTCGTCGACCGAATTGTTGGATGCCGCATCCAGCTCGTGAATGTTGAAAGAAGCCGAACGGTTGAAAGAAAGACACGATTCACACTGGTCGCAGGGCTCTATCTTGTCCCTGGGATTCATGCAATTGATCGTCTTGGCCAGGATACGGGCACAGGTCGTTTTGCCTACTCCTCTTGGCCCGCAGAACAGGAATGCCTGCGCAAGCTGATTATTCCGGATCGCGTTCTTTAAGGTCGATGTAATGGATTGCTGGCCTACAACCATATCGAATGTGGCCGGCCTGTATTTTCTTGCTGAAACGACAAAATTATCCATGTCCTGCGTGTTCCTCCTTTTCGATTGGTCAAAAATAATAAAGATTGACCAGCCGTGATCGGATTACGGATATTAGTTAAGGGAAAATATAAACAAGCCTTACTTCGTTATCTTTGCCGGTAGAATTTTCTGAAAAATATGCTTAACAGCCTCAGGTTATATGCAAAATATTTCATAGTGTCGGCCATTTCACCGGCCGGGAAATATCTTTGGCTGGATACCGGGCGCTATATTTTTAATAAAGATATTTTTAAGAAAGAACCTCATAAAGAACCTGACCTTCAAGCTAAAGCGCTTATAAAAGCTATCACCTGGCTGGTCAGATCGCAACAAGCCAATACCGATGGCGGGATGGGATCTTTTCATCTTATAAATAAGTGGTCATCCTCTTATCCGGAAACGACCGGGTACATTATTCCTACATTGTTGAATTTCGGAAGAAAATATGATAATGATGAGGTTACCGGTAGTGCGATGAGAGCAGCGGAATTTTTACTGAAAATCCAGAAGAAGAGCGGGGGATGGCAGGGGGGAAGAGTGGCCGAAAATAAACCCGAGATTGTTTTCAATACGGGCCAGGCGATCCGCGGCATGATGGCAGCATACAATTTCAGCGGGGAACAAAAATACCTTGATGCAGCGTCGGCAGCCGGCCGCTGGTTATCCGGAATCCAAAATCCGGAGGGATACTGGAAGGAATTTGCCCTGATGAACCAGCCGAGGGTATACGACACTTTCGTCGATGCCCCGCTGCTCGAATTGTACGGCCTTACCGGTGAGGAAAGCCTGAAAAATGCGGCTATACGTAATCTCGACTGGGTCGTCGGTGAGAAAATGCTGGAGAATGGCTGGTTTGAAGATTGTGACAATACCATCCGGAGAAATGATAAACCCATCCTGCACACGATCGCCTATACGCTCGATGGCCTGGTCGATTGCGGATTGATGCTGGAAGATGAAAAGTATATAGCCGCTGCACGGAAAGGCGCCGCACAACTCCGGGAGATTTTCCCTGAACGGGGATATTTGCATGGCCGATACAACCGGAACTGGCATGGTTCGGAGCATATGATCTGCACCGGATCGGCCCAGATATCCATCGTCTGGCTGAAATTCTTCAGAATTTCGGGCGAACGGGTCTGGTACGATGCGGCCTGTCAAATGCTGGATCTGCTGATGACGGTACAGAGCAGGATGCGCGGTGAACCGGTGGATACACTGGGCGCCATCCCGGGTTCTTTCCCGCTCTGGGGGCGCTATGAGCCATTTGCCTATCCGAACTGGGCGACGAAGTTCTTTGCCGACGCTTTATTGCTGGAATCAGAATTAAGACCATGACCGAACTGCAAGAAGATATCCTGGCCTCACTGGGTGGCCGGCTATGGGATACCGCCCGCAGGTTCCCCGACCGCACAGCCCTGGAACAGGGCGACCGGCAGGTTACCTACCGGGAGCTCTTTACCGCTGCCTCCCGGTTCGCCCATGCCATAGCCGACCTGGAGAACCCGGCCCACTTCGTAGCCGTTATGGCCGACAAAAGCCCGGCCTGCTATGCCGGTATCCTCGGTTGCATGATGGCCGGCAAAGCCTATATGCCCCTCAATCCCAGGTTTCCTGCCGCCCGGAACCTCTTTATGCTCCGGAAATCGGGCGCCCGGATCATTATCGCAGGAGAAAACTCCGACGATGAATTGGAAAAAATCCTCGAAAACCACCTGCAGGAGATTTATATCCTGTTTCCCGAAGAAGTAGCCGATTATCACCATCACGACTTTGTCCCCAGGATCACCGAGCCTTCGGATCCGGCTTACCTTTTATTCACCTCAGGTACTACCGGCGAACCGAAAGGGGTACCGGTCTCCTGTGCCAATGTCATTTCGTACCTCGATTTCATGCTCGAAACGTATGATTTTGAGCGTGATGACCGCTTTACCCAGATCTTCGACCTGACATTCGACCTGAGCGTCCACGATATGCTCCTGGCATGGTCGATTGGCGCCTGCCTGGTCGTCCCCGACGATAGTTCCTCCTTTGCCATGTCGCGGTTTATCCGGGATAAGAAACCGACGGTATGGTTTTCCGTCCCTTCCGTGCCGGCGTTGATGAACCGGATGAGGTTGCTCAAACCGGACACTTTTCCTTCGCTGCGCCTGAGCTTTTTCTGCGGCGAAGCGCTGATGGCCGGTGATGCCCGGGCCTGGAAATTCGCAGCGCCCAATTCCTCCCTCATCAACCTCTATGGCCCTACAGAGGCTACAATTGCTATCTCCGGCTATAGCCTTCCTATTGATGAAACGAAATGGAAAACAGCCCTGGGAATCGTCTCTGTCGGCAAAGTGTTCGATGGCAACAAATTTCTGATCCTGCGCGAAAACCCGTCCGATGCCCGTGGTGAACTTTGCCTGTGCGGAAACCAGGTCGTTGAAAAGTACCTGGATAATGAAGAAGCCGACAAACAGTCATTTTTCAGCAACACGGATGACATGGAAAGATATTATAAAACGGGCGACATGGTGAGCGTCGATGAACAGGGCGACCTCTTCTACCTGGGGAGAAAAGACAGCGAGGTGAAGATTTCCGGTTACCGCGTTAACCTGAAAGAGGTCGAGAATGTGCTCCTGGAAAGCGAAACTGTTACACAGGCCGTTGTGGTCTATCATGATTCATCCATGTCACTGCTGGCTTTCCTGGTATTATCAGAAATCCCGCCTGGTGATGCCTTACAGAAACTGACGGAATATTGCCAGTCACGCCTTCCCTGGTATATGGTGCCGGGAAAGTTTATCTTTGTGAAAGAAATCCCGCTGAACGATAACGGTAAAATTGACCGGAAACAACTGCTGAAAAAGTATGATGAAGGAAATTGAGATCCGGAACCAGGTGATGGCGCTCATCCATGACAAGCTTGCCCGCCTGTCGGTGAAAGAAAGCGAACTGGGGTATCCGTTCGACCTGGTGAAAAGCGGCCTGCTTAATTCGCTGGAATTCGTCGACCTGGTCGCTTCCCTGGAAAAGGAAAATGACCGGGAGATCGATTTTGAGAAAGAGCTTGCGACCGGAGCTTTTACCACGCTGGGCGGACTGATCAAAGCATTTTCATCCTGAAGCCATGGAAAAGATCGAATTCATCCGGCTCGACAATGCGGAACTTCCCGATTGGGATGAAATCCCAGGGCTTTTCAACGAGATGTACGCCAGGATGGATGAGATGGGGCTGATGGTGCCGCTGGCCGCTGACGGAGCGCAGAAGTGGCTGCGGTCGACCCGGAATACGGCGGGAAAGTTCGGCATAGTCGTCCTGGCCAGGATAGGAGAGGTTCCGGTTGGCTTTGCCCACGGCATGATCAAATTCCTGCCCGATTACCTTGGAAACCATAGCGTGGGATTGATCACGCACGTTTTTGTCAAAGATATAGCCAGGAAAAAGGGGCTGGGCCGAGAATTGGTGAAAATGCTGGAAGGCTGGTTTCATGATAAAAATGTTCATTCCATTGAACTACAGGTAATTAATGATAATTTACCTGCACAGAAGTTCTGGGAAAACCTGGGGTACAGGGTGGAATTGACGCAATACCGCAAAATCCGTTCGAAGTGATAAATCCTTACTACTACCACGATATGATCCGGCAACTGGACATACGTCCGGGTAGTTTGGTCATCCTGGCGGGGGATGTGACCCGGCTGGCGCTGGCCGGCAAACGGATGGAGATCGGTTTCGATATCCATACGTTTACAGGTGTTGTGAAGCAATGTCTCGGAAAGGGAGGCACACTGGTTATCCCGGCTTATAATTTCAACCTTCGCAACCACGACTACTTCCATCCGAAAAAATCGTTGCCCATAACGGGTTCACTGGCGGTGGCGGCGCTGAAACGCCCTGAATTCATCCGGACGAGCCATCCGCTCCATTCATTCCTGGTTTGGGGCGAGCAGGCCGGTGCCCTGGCCGCGCTTTCGAACAGCAGCTCCTTCGATGAGCGCTCCCCGTTTGCATTTTTCCGTGATCACAAGGCACTGATGCTGCTCGTCGATACAACCATCGCCGAAGCCTTTACGTTTGTTCACCATGTGGAAGAGATGGAAAAAGTGAAATACAGGCGTTATAAGAAGCTGATAATAAATGTGGAAGGTGAGGATGGCCAGATCGCCGGCAGGGAAGTATTGATCTATGCAAAGAAACCGGGCTGGACCATGGATATGACAGGCCTGGAGAAGATATTATTCCGGGAAAACATGGCTAAGAAGCAAACGATCAATAAAATCAGTTTTATTCAGGTAGACCTGGATGCAGCTTATCCCCTCATCCTCGACGATATCCGGAACAACCGGGGCCGGAATATTTCGCGGTTCAGTTATAACCTCTTTTTCAGGGAGATGTCCAAAAGCGTCATGCAATCCTTCGGTTTTCGTACTTTAGGCGATAAAATCAGCCATGATCACGGTTTATTGTGACCATATCACCCCCAGGCACCACTACATCTTCCGTTTTATTTTTGAAGATGTTATGGGTACGGAATTCCGGTTTGTTTCCGGTATTGATGATTTTCTCCAGGATAAAGGCCCGAAAATAAGTTATTCAAAAGTAAACCCGGGCGGCGGTATCCATTTCCATCCTTATCCCATCCTGTCGCAGAACGGGATCACTACGCAGGATACGGAGACTTTTTTATGGAAGGGTCTCCCCGTTTTTTTCAAAGTTATCAAACCTTCGGAATGGCCTTTCGACCCGTTTTCCCTTGCGTTTTACCTGGTCAGCCGGTACGAAGAGTATCTGCCGTTTGAGCCCGACCGGCACGGCAGGTTCCGGCCCGAAGAGAGCCTCGCTTTCAAAGGCGGTTTCCTCGGTATTCCGCTGGTCGATATGATCGTGAAAGAGCTTAAATCGCTGATCAGCAGCCGTTATCCCGGTTATGCTTTCCCGGTCATGCCTTTCCGTTTCGTCCCGACGATCGATGTGGATATCGCCTTTGCCCATCGGGGGAAAGGCTGGCTCAGGGCCGCGGGCGCCTGGATCAAACTTTTGCTCCGGGCCGATTTCCGGCCATTGAAAGAGAGGATAGCCGTTGTTACAGGGAAGATGACGGATCCGTATGATAATTTTGATTTTCACCTGGAAACAGCCGGAAAATCGGGCCTTAGTCTTCGTTATTTCATCCTCATCGGGGATTTTGGAAGATATGACCGCAATACATCGTATTCATCATCATCTTTTAAAGAATTATTAAAAAGATTAAGCCTTACGGCGGATGTCGGGATTCACCCTTCTTACCGCTCCCATCTCCGGAAGGAAATATTTATCAAGGAAAAAAAGAGACTGGAGGAAATTACCGGAAATCAGGTCATGGCTTCCCGCTTTCATTTTCTCAGGGTCAGGTTCTCCGGTTCTTTCAGGATTTTAATTGATCAGGGGATTACGGATGATTATTCGCTGGGCTATTCCACAGTGAACGGTTTCAGGGCGGGCACCTGTACCCCCTTCTTGTTTTATGATATTGATAAAGAAGAGATTACAAAGCTCAGGATCCATCCCTTCATTTTTATGGATTCGGCATTTATCGACCAAATGAAAATGTCGCCGGCGGAAGCAACCGGGCAAATAAGGGAACTTGTCAAACGGGTGAAAGAACTCGGTGGCGAGGCCATCGGTATCTGGCACAACTATTCCCTTTCCGAAAAAGGGCAATACAAAGGCTGGCAGGAAGTATTCAGGACTACTTTTAAGGAATTTCAGAACGATAATCGGTGATCAGGTATATCGACAGAAAAGATATTGACGATGAAAAGTGGAACGCCTGCCTTGAAAGGGCGTTCAACGGAAACCTCTATGGCAGATCGTGGTTCCTGGATATCGTGGCGGATAACTGGGCCGGGCTGGTTGAAAATGACTATGAACGGAGCTTTCCCCTCGTTTTCCGCCGAAAATTCGGTTTATCATATATTTATCAGCCTTTCTTTACCCAGCAGCTCGGGCTATTTTCGACAACAAGGCTGGATGCCGGAAAGCTCGAAGAGTTCATCGGGGCTATCCCTTCCCGCTTCAGAAGGGCCGAAATGAACCTGAATACGCTGAATAACCCTTCCGGAACTCATTATAAGATCATTCCCCAGGTTAACCACGAACTCGACCTGATCAACAGTTATGAAAAGATAAGGCAGGGTTATTCCGAAAACCTGGTCCGGAACCTTAAAAAAGCGGAGAAAGCGGGTCTTTCGGTCTCCAGGAATATCAAGCCCGACGATATCATCGCGTTGTTCAGGCAAAACCGGGGGAAGGATATCGGCCACCTGGGCGATACGGACTATATGAGGCTGAAACGGATCGCCTATACCTGCATGTACAAGGGAATGGCTGGGATACAGGGCGTTTACGACGACCGCAACCAGCTCGTAGCCGGCGCTTTCTTTATCCGGAGCCATAACAAAGCTGTTTTCCTCTTCTCAGGCCTTTCTGACGAGGGCCGCAAATCGGGAGCGATGCCTTTCCTGATCGATGCCTACCTCAGGCACAACGCCGGAAAGCACCTGACCTTCGATTTCGACGGTTCCAACGACGCTGACCTCGCTCGATTCTATAAAAGCTTCGGTTCCAGGGAAGTACATTATCAGCGGGTGATTATCGACCGGATGCCGGCATTATTAAAAATTGGTGTTTATCTTTACAAAAAAATAAAGGCATGAACCTCCTCATCCGGGAAAACATCAGGATTTCGGTCGAATCGATCCGCAGCCATATGCTCCGGACCATCCTCACCATTACCATCATCGCTTTCGGGATCATGGCGCTGATCGGGATCCTGACGGCTATCGATGCCATCAAATACTTCCTGAACGACAACTTCATGATGATGGGGGCCAACACCTTTTCGATCCGCAACCGGGAGATGATGATCCAGATCGGGGGTCGAAGCAATGACCCCAAGCGGTATAAAAGGATCACTTTCGACCAGGCCATGCAGTTTAAAGAGGATTTTGATTTCCCTGCCCACGTCTCCATATCCGCTTTTGCCTCTCATACCGGCACACTCAAATACAAGTCGGAGAAGACCAATCCGAACGTAGCCGTTTTGGGAACCGATGAAAACTATATCATTACCGCAGGGCAGGAGATCGTCAAGGGGCGGAATTTCAATCCGAATGAGGTCTATTTTGGCGCCCACGTGGTGATCATCGGGAGCGAGGTGGAGAAGGATATTTTTAAGAACAAGGAAGATCCTGTGGGAAAGATCATATCGGTAGGGCCCGGCAAGTACCAGGTGATCGGCGTGCTGAAGGAGAAAGGCTCCAGCATGGGCTTTTCGGGCGACCGGCAGGTGCTTCTTCCTCTGACCAATGTCGACCAGTACTTTCCCCGCCCCAATCGGTCATACGGTATCGATGTTTCGACCATTGACCCGCTTCAGATGGATCAGTGCATCGGTGAGGCCACCGGCCTGTTCCGGATCATCCGGGGCGACCGGGTGGGAGAGGAGCAGACCTTCGATATCGAGCGGAGCGACTCGCTGGCCGCCATGCTGACGGAAAACATCAAATACGTGACGATGGCGGCCACGTTCATCGGGCTGATCACGCTGCTGGGCGCCGCTATCGGCTTAATGAACATCATGCTCGTATCGGTCACGGAACGGACCCTCGAGATAGGCATCCGAAAGGCAATGGGCGCCACGCAGCGGACCATCCGCAACCAGTTCCTGGCAGAAGCCATTGTAATCGCTCAAATGGGAGGTATCCTCGGGATCATTTTCGGCATCGCCATCGGCAACACCCTGTCGCTCATCATGAAGACCAGCTTCATCATCCCCTGGCTCTGGATATTGCTCGGCGTCACGCTTTGTTTCATCGTCGCCCTGGCCTCGGGAATCATCCCCGCCAACAAAGCGGCAAAACTCGACCCGATCGAATCGCTGCGCTACGAGTGAGCGGTGAAGGGTGAAGAGTGAACGGTGAGCAGTGAAGTGTGAACGGTGAACGGTGAATGGTGCTGTTCAATGTGAAATAATGAATTTAGCTGAACCCAGTATGCCAGTTTCATTCCTGACAACAACCAGGTATATCCCAGCCGGCAGCCCGGAGACATCGATTTGAGAGCCTGTCCCCGCATCAGTGGGGACCTGCCGGAAACGGGGGATGGGGGCTAAACGCCCAAAAATATCATAGAGATCCATTGAATAATCCCGTCCCGAATTTAAAATTGAGAATTTAAAATTCAAAATTTCCGAACAGGGATTCGGCCACACCTCCAACTCTCCACGCATCCATGCCTCCCCGCCTCCGGTTTCATCGATCCAAACCGTAGAGTCGCAACCCGGTTCGGCGCAACCGGCGCTGTCGAGCTTCAGTACCCACATTCGCTGGACCGCATCCGGGCCGGGTTCTGCCCGCGATGATTCGCCGCAGGCTATCAGGCCATGATCGCTGGTTTCGTAAACATCGTATAAATAATCGAGGATCGATGGTTCCTGGTAATGCCTGTAATCCCTGTACCAGATGCTGTCGCCGTATTGGTTGATCTTGAAAAGCCACCCCTGCATCGGCCCGGTGAGGGTATCGGAATTGGCATATCCGACGGCTACGAAGCTCCCGTCGTGCAGGGTGATGATATTCCGGAGCATATTGAGCTGGTAGGGTTTGCCGTATAATTTTTCCCAGATTGTATCGCCGTTCTGGTCGTATTTGATGAATTTAATTTTACAATACGAATAGGGTACGGGGTAGGGAGGACCCTGGGACACGGCATGGGCATACCCGAAAACAAAATTCCCATCCGGGGCAATGGTTACACTGCCATATCCATCCATGTATTCCGGATGTCCCAATGTTCGCTGCCATTCTATCGTTCCAAAGCTATCGGCTTTTAATAATAATGCATCACCTGAATAACCATCTTCAGGCAAATAAGTATATCCTGAGATAATATAAGATGTTAAACCAGAAGGTAAGACTTTGAATCCTTTATCAGCATAACTATTACCAAAGAATGAACGCCATATCTCATTACCTAGGCTATCGGTCCTGATCAGAACACCATCTGGATAAGCATCTAAATAGTCATCCTGTCCAGTACATATAAATCCTTTATCATGAAGCTGCCGGCAATGATCAATTATTAATTGATTACCTAAATGACTTGGCAATAATTGTGTCCAAACAGTATCACCTGTGATATTAATTTTTCGTAAATGACCCATTAATCCAGCCGTGCCTCCATCAAAGAAACAACTATTTCCTATATAGTGAAACGATGATTCATGTCCAGGATAATGATCGGTGTTATTTCTTCTGAATTCTTTCCAATAAATAAGACTTCCATCGAGGTTAAGTCTAAAAGTAACGATTGTTTTATAATTTGATATACTGTCTAGACTCATTCCGCATCCATAAAATGAATTTTCAAATTCAACAATGCTTTTACATATAGATGGATCGTTTTTGTCAAGCAAGATGTTGAAATAATTATACGCATCTACTTGACTTAGGGCATAGGAAGGAAATAGATTCAATAGAAATAAAACAAAAATATCTATTGAAAGTAAAGCTTTCTTATGGTGACCAAAAAAGTGACATTTGGTGTCTATTCTATTTTTAGCATCTTTACACATTTCTCAATCATATTATTATCCAACAGATTGCAAAAATATATGCCATTAGGCAACATTTCAGTTCCAATAATAAATTTGTTCTGACCACATTGAAGTCTAATTTCCTGAACATGAGCTCCTTTAGAATCATATATACACAATGATGCATTTTGCTGGTCGATCGGAACCAGATATTCAATTGTAAAATAATTCTTACTTGGATTTGGATAAATATTTAAAAAATATTCGGTCAAAAATTCAGTTGCAGATTTATTATTTTTAATTACCGAGGATTTATAACAAGTATCTGCAAAAAGAATTGGTTCATTATAAGTTAGAGAATCCCAAACTTGCAAAATATTTCTTGCCCAAGCACTGACTTGTATTCTATTTTCTTCATTAATCTCATTTAAAACCAATAATTCCAGAGAATCAGGCACAAACTCCCCGGCCGACAGGTATTGGCTGTCAAGCAGCATAATGAAAAAATCCTCATAATGCTGATGTGCAGATTGTTGACTTTGGGTTAATGGAAATATCTCCGGTATTGATGAAATCGCATCCATTGCATTTAAAGAATCTTTCTTGTACAGGTAATGAAATGCCAGGTCATATTTGATATATTTGTCATTTTCGTTTATGTAAATGTTTTCAATGCTGTCCAAAGCGCTGCTTGCGGTATCAGCAAAATAAGTCTGGATAAGCTCATTACGGTCAAGGATTCGCTGCTGATAATGATAAGAAAGCTCTGCTTCAAGATATTCTTTTTGTGAGACTGTGAAAACACCTTGCCTGATTTCGTCGATCATATATTCAGGTAATAAATTCGTTCGTTGGTTGATGGCCGACATAATTTTTTCTGATTTAGCCGATTGTGGATTTTCGACAAGAATGTCACGTATTAACGCATCCGTCAATACATCTTCTTTTTCCACAGCATTTATCAAAACTGTGTCTGATAAATATGGAGAAGAATTTAATAGACTGTACGTCTTTAAAACCTGTACCTTTTAAAGTATCCAATTCAGGATGAGTGTTATAATAATTCCACCCCATCTCTCTGATTGGATAATAATTTGCATCCTGATAATATTGGTGCAAATACCAATATTGGTTCGAATCAGGGTTTTGTGCAAAAGTTTCTGAATCAATTAATCCTGAAAGAGTTAAGTTTAGGATTAAAATTACAAATACTGATAAAACATGAACAGTTTTCATAATCGTTTGGATTAACAGGTTAATAAATAATTGACTCGGTGTGATTTACTGCATAAAGGTAATTCAAAAGGGCAAAGAAGTCAAGGGCGGTTGATAACTATTTTTATTGAAATACTAAGCAAACAAAGGAAAGGTCATAAGGTGGTCTTATAGTGGTCGTAAGTTTTCCATTTATGGCCATTAGACGGTTGTTTAACCTGCCAACTATCGCTCGTCTTCGCTAACCGGCTGCTAGCGTCCTCAATTGAACTCACTTGGAACGGCGATGACGAATCCGGCGGCGAATGCCCGGCGGGAGTGTATTTGATAGTTGCTCAGGAAGTTAATTTTCATAGTTTCATCAAAGTAGTGAAGCGTGAAGCGTGAGGCGTGAAGAGTGAGCGGTGAAGGGTGAGCGGAGAATAGTAAAAAGTAAAGCATGAAAAATGCCAAATGAAATGCCAAATGCAAAATGAAATGAAAAATGAAAAATGCAAAACGCAAAATGCGAACATGGATCAGCACCTGCGTTTAAACCTTAAGCTTTTTCCCTATTCCCTGTTAACATATCCCACCCCCACCAGCTTATCATATGTGTCGCCCGGCTCGCGGTAATAGACCAGGATCGAATATTCATTCTTCGTCTCCCAGAAACTTCCTTCCACCCATGTTAAATCGCCCACAGCCGTATTGTTGGCCACGAAGGCATAAGCATAGTTGTAATAGCCCTGCTTCAGCAGTATTTTGGCCTCATAGGCCTTGAGATCAAAGTTGTAGATGCACAGATTGTCCCGGTTGTAGGTCCAGTCGGAGAAGGCGCCGGCAATGTAGAGATTCCCGCTGGCAAGCGGCGGCCAGTAAGGCAAAAGGAAATGCACCCAGGCATAATCGCCTTCACTGTAAGGATCGCGGGTTTCGTTGGCCGCTATCAGCCTCCGGCCGTTAATATCCTCGTCAGAAATGTAACTGCCGCTGGCCCGGGGCAGGTCAGTCATCAGGTAAACATGGTAACCATCCGTATCATACTGCAGCAACTGCATCCGGTCGGTATTGTACCGCAACGTCTTCATGTCGAAGTACCGGAATTCATTGCCGGCCGGAAAGACGAGGCCGTTGATCAGGGTGAAATCATATATATTTCCCGAGTAATTCCTGGGCTGGATATTTCGGATCGCATTGTCCCAGCGGCCATTCTGCAGGATGACCACATGCAGGTTCCGGTGGACATCCGACATGTTGTAATCGCCGGCCAGGAGCCTGAACTCCAGTTGCTGGTGGGTGTAACGCAAATCCAGGTCGATCGAATTGGCGGTCTGCCCCTCAACTGCAACTTTCGGTTCATATACCATGAACCGGTGGGTCAGGATGATATTCTCATCTTTATCCGAATCGAGGAAAACTTTCAGGATATAATTGCCCGGTTTTTTCAACCGCAGATCATCGGTCGGGAATACAAGGGTGTAATTTACATAGGGAATGGTCGTATTGAACGAATAAGCATAATCTTCGATAAAATCTTCAAAATAACCCTCGAGGTATTCCATCTGACGGAGATCGGAGGTGTTCCAGTCGGCATCGCAATGGACAACGGTATAACGGTAATCCTTGTATTGCGGATCCAGGTCGTCGAACGACAGCACCAGTTTCTCTCCGGAGCCAAATTCAATGAGGGGCGGAGCCAGCTCAAATCCTTCCCTGTAAAGCAGCACAGTCCGTACCGTCTCCCGGTAAACCGCATTGTCATTCCGGATATATCCGGCATCGTAATAGGGTTCGTTCTGTGATACCAGATTGAATGGCAGCAGGTTAAAAGAAAGTAGCGCGGAAATGAACAGGATTAAGGCTTTTTTCATATCTTTCACGGGTAAAATTTACAACAAAGGTCGCAAGATTTCGCAAAATTTTGTACACTTGCACTGCCGAAAATATAGACTATTTTTAATATGTCAAATGTAATCAGGATTAGCAAAGGCCTCACCATTAACCTGATAGGAGAAGCCGAAAAAACCATTTCCGAGATCATCCCCAAAACCTGTGCCATCAAACCGACCGATTTTATCGGTGTGTTTCCCAAGCTCCTGGTCCAGGAAGGGGATGCCGTGAAAGCTGGAACGCCTTTATTCATCGACAAATACAGGGACAAGATCGTCTTCACCTCACCCGTCAGCGGAACGGTGAAAGAGATCAGGCGCGGCGAAAAGCGCGTCCTGCTGGAGGTTGTCATCGAAAACGACGGAAAGGACACCGGCATCGATTTCGGGAAAGGGGATCCGGAGAAAATGACCCGTGAAGAGATCACCGGTAAGCTCCTGGCAAGCGGCTTATGGCCTTTCCTCAGGCAACGGCCTTATTCAATCATTGCCGAACCTGCGTCGAAGCCGAAAGCCATCTTCATTTCCGCCTTCGACACGGCACCCCTGGCCCCGGATTACGATCTTATCGTCCATAAAAACGGTGATGTTTTCCAGACCGGTATCAATGCCATAGCTAAGCTTACCGATGGGGCCGTACATCTCAACCTGAATGCCAGTACAACCTCTTCCGGCGTATTTACGAACTGTAAGAATGTGCAGATCAACCGTTTCTCCGGGCCACACCCGGCCGGTAATGTAGGCACCCAGATCGCCCGTCTCGATCCAATCAATAAAGGTGAAATTATCTGGTATCTCAGGCCGCAGGATGTGCTGCATATCGGGCGGTTATTTGCTGCCGGGAAGATTGATGCGACCCATTTGGTCGCAGTTACAGGATCGGAAATCAAACGGCCCTATTACATCAAAACGAAGTTAGGGGCCGCGGTTGAAGATATTATAAAGGATAACCTTTCCGGAGAGCATGTCCGGTATATCAGCGGAAACCCGCTCACAGGCAAAAAAGTGGAGAGGTACAGCCATACCGGATTTTATGAGGCCCAACTGACTGTGCTGCCGGAAGGCGACCATCATGAATTCCTCGGCTGGGCCATGCCCGGATTTGGAAAATTCAGCTTTTCCAGGTCTTTCTTTTCCTGGATGAAACCAAAAGCCAGGTACAGGCTTGATACCAATTATCATGGCGGGGAAAGGGCATACGTCATGACCGGTCAGTTCGAGAAAGTCTTCGGATGGGATATCTACCCGCTCCAGCTGATCAAAGCCATACTTGTCGAAGATATCGATATGATGGAGAAACTCGGTATTTATGAAGTGGATGAAGAAGACTTTGCCCTTTGCGAATTTATCGACACATCAAAAACGGATATCCAGGAGATAGTCCGTAAAGGCCTGGACCTGATGCGGAAAGAAATGAGCTAAATATTAGTTCAAAGTTCATCCGCCAGCTGGCGGATCAAAGTTCAAAGTGAGTTCTTTAAAGGTATAAATAGATAAATATCAGCCATTAAGAATTAAAAATTAAAAATTAAGAATTAAAATATTTTTTTCTGATGAAGTCACTCAGGAATTTCCTGGATAAGGTTAAGCCTCAGTTCGAAAAAGGGGGGAAGTTTGCAAAGTTTCAATCGACATTCGATGCTTTCGAAACCTTTCTTTTCGTGCCGAACAAGGTAACCCGCAGCGGAAGCCACATCCGCGATGCCATCGATATGAAGCGCACCATGAGCGTTGTGATCCTGGCACTGTTGCCGGCATTGCTTTTCGGTATTTATAATGTCGGATACCAGCATTTTCTCTCCCACGGACAGGAAGCCGGTTTCTGGCAAATGTTCGGCTTTGGGCTCGTTAAGGTACTTCCGATCATCGTCGTTTCCTATGTGGTCGGGCTGGGCATTGAGTTCATCTTCGCCCAGTCGCGCGGACACGAGGTCAACGAAGGTTACCTCGTATCGGGCATGCTGATACCCCTTATCGTACCGCCCGATATCCCATTGTGGATGCTGGCTGTTTCCGTCGCTTTTGCAGTAATTTTCGGTAAGGAGGTGTTCGGAGGAACCGGCATGAACGTGCTGAACCCGGCATTAACGGCCCGGGCTTTCCTCTTCTTTGCCTACCCGCAGGATATGTCGGGCGACAAAGTCTGGATTGCCGAAAAGGCAGACGCCTTTTCCGGGGCCACACCGCTAGGCCACGCCCTGGTCGGTGATTTTGACAAGATACAAGCTCCCATCGACATGTTCCTGGGATTCATCCCCGGATCGATCGGCGAGACTTCAGTCCTGGCCATACTCATCGGAGCGGTTATCCTGATAGCCACCGGGGTGGGAAGCTGGAAGATTATGCTGGCGACTGTCGCCGGCGCACTGGGACTGGGATACTTCCTTAACCTGGTCTCCTTCAATGATTATACAGCCCTCCCGGCCCATTATCATCTTCTCATGGGCGGATTTGCCTTTGGTGCGGTGTTCATGGCTACAGATCCGGTAAGTGCAGCCCAGACCAATACCGGGAAATGGATTTACGGCCTCCTTATCGGGGTCTTTGTCGTGCTGATCCGGGTATTCAACCCGGCCTACCCCGAAGGGATGATGCTGGCCATCCTCCTGATGAATGTCTTTGCCCCGCTGATCGACTACTATGTGGTGGAAGCCAATATCCGCAGGAGGCTGAAACGTATGAAACCGGCTAAAGCTTGATTTAATTTGAAACGGAATAAACAACAACGATATGTACAGTAATTCATATGTGTTCCGGTATGCCGCCATCATGGTGATCGTGGTGGCTGCAGCGCTCGCCTCGGTGGCCATGCTGCTGAAGCCGGCACAGGACCGCAACGTGACCATCGAAAAGATGCGAAATATCCTGGCTGCCGCCAATATCGAAGCCACTCCCGAAAATGCGATCGAACTGTTCGATAAGTATGTTGTCGAAGAGGAAGCGCTCGCTCCCGACGGCAATGTGGTGGCCGTCTTCAGAGGACAGAAACTCGAAAAAGGAAATATCCGCCCGTTTGAGATCAATCTGAAAGAAGAGCTCTACAAACATTCCAAAGGGCAGGATTTTATTATTCCACTCTATATTGCCGAAGTGAACGGGAAACGGTTGTATATTTTCCCGATGCTTGGCCGCGGACTGTGGGGGCCGGTATATGGAAACCTGGCGCTGGAAGAGGATTTCAACACGGTTGCCGGCTCGATGTTCGGACATGATAAAGAAACCCCCGGACTTGGCGCGGAGATCGAATTGCCACAATTCGAATCGCAGTTTATCGGCAAGAAAATTTTCGACGACAATGGCAACTTCACCTCTATCCAGGTACTGAAAGGCGCTTCCGAAGTCCTTTCGCCGGAAAAGTTAATTCACGGCGTGGATGCGATCTCCGGTGGCACGATCACCAGCAACGGGGTTTCGGATATGATCAAATCCAACCTGGCTAATTATATTGAATATATTAAAAAGCAAAAAATATAACCGATGAAGACAAAGGAACGAGAATCCCTTTTCTCTGCAAAGAACCGGAAGCTGATCATTAATCCGCTGAATGCGGATAACCCTATCACGGTACAGGTTCTGGGTATCTGTTCAGCGCTGGCTGTTACGGCAAAACTGAAACCGGCATTCGTTATGGCGCTGTCGGTAGTGGTTGTCACGGCCTTTGCCAACCTGGTCATATCCCTGATTCGGAACGGGATACCGCCACGGATCAGGATCATCGTCCAGCTGACGGTTGTCGCCACCCTCGTCATCCTGGTCGACCAACTGCTGAAAGCCTACGTTTACGACGTCAGCCGGCAATTGTCGGTTTTTGTCGGGCTGATTATCACCAACTGTATCCTGATGGGCCGCCTCGAAGCCTTTGCCATGGCCAATAAACCCTGGCCTTCTTTCCTCGACGGTATCGGTAACGGGTTGGGCTATAGCTGGATCCTGATTGCGCTGGGATTTGTCAGGGAGTTGTTCGGCTCAGGCACGCTGTGGGGATACCCGGTGCTGCCGCAGGCTTTATATGACCTGGGATACAAAAACAACGGCCTGATCATCCTGCCGCCGATGGCCCTCATCCTGGTAGGCCTTATCATCTGGATTCAAAGATCTCGAACCCCTTCACTGATAGATAAAAGCTGATTTCATCATCCTAAAACCGAACTGTCATGCAAGAATATATAAACCTGTTCGTCAAGTCGATCTTTATCGACAACATGGTCTTCGCCTTCTTCCTGGGCATGTGCTCCTACCTGGCTGTGTCGAAAACGGTGAAAACTTCACTGGGCCTGGGGGTAGCAGTCATTTTTGTGCTGACCATTACCGTTCCGGTCAACTTTCTCATTCAGAACTATCTACTGGCACCGGGAGCACTTAGCTGGATTTCCCCGTCGCTGGCGGGTGTAGATTTGAATTTTCTAAGTTTTATGATGTTTATCGCGACGATTGCTTCCATGGTTCAACTGGTCGAAATGGTGGTGGAGAAGTTTTCGCCCGCCCTTTACAATTCTCTGGGGATTTTTCTTCCGCTTATTGCGGTGAACTGTGCGATCCTGGGCGGTTCATTGTTTATGCAGGAGAGGGAATACCCGACAGTTGTTCATGCCACAGTTTTCGGCCTGGGATCAGGCATCGGCTGGGCCATTGCCATTATTGGAATTGCAGCGATCCGTGAAAAAATGCGGTATTCCAATGTCCCGGCACCACTCCGGGGTCTCGGGATATCATTCATCCTTACCGGCCTGATGGCCCTTGCATTTATGTCATTCTTAGGTATCAAACTTTAAGTTAAATCATCTTCAAGATATTGATTATGAATATTGGATTGGTCATAGGCATAAGTATCGTAGTCTTCCTGGTCATTATTCTTCTATTGGTCGGGGTATTGCTTTATGCGCGCGCAAAACTGATTCCCCAGGGGAAAGTGAAGATTTCAATAAATGATGATAAGGAACTGGAGGTCTCACCGGGATCTTCCGTGCTGTCGACCCTGGCTAACAGCGGGATTTTTCTTCCTTCAGCTTGTGGCGGAGGCGGCACCTGTGCCATGTGCAAATGCCAGGTGCTCGAAGGCGGTGGCAGTATCCTGCCTACCGAAACAGGATATTTCACCCGGAAAGAACAACAGAACCACTGGCGCCTGGGCTGCCAGGTGAAGGTCAGGGAAGATATGAAACTCCATATCGATCCGCATATCTTCGGCATTAAAAAGTGGGAATGCGAGGTCGTCTCCAATAAGAATGTGGCAACTTTCATCAAAGAATTCGTGGTGAAACTTCCCGAAGGCGAGAACCTGGATTTCAAATCGGGTGGCTATATCCAGATCGATGTCCCGGTTTGTGAAGTGGACTATGGAAAGGATATTTTTGTCGAGGAAGAATACCGGGATGAATGGGATAAATTTAAGATGTGGGAACTGAAGATGAAAAACCCGGAACCGGTGTTCAGGGCCTATTCCATGGCCAACCACCCGGCAGAAAGCAACATCATCATGCTCAACATCCGTATAGCTACCCCGCCATTTGACCGGAAATCAGGTGGTTTTATGAAGGTCAACCCGGGAATTTGCTCCTCCTATGTATTCTCCAGGAAACCGGGCGATAAAGTGACTATATCAGGGCCTTACGGTGAATTCTTTATCAAAGATACAAGGCGTGAAATGATGTTCATCGGGGGGGGCGCCGGAATGGCCCCGATGCGTTCCCATATATTTGACCAATTCCGGACAAAACACAGCGACCGGAAAGCTACTTTCTGGTACGGCGGGCGTTCGTTGCGCGAGCTTTTCTATATCGATGAATTCCGCGAAATAGAAAAGAACAACCCGAATTTCAAATTCCATGTCGCCCTCTCGGAACCGAAAGCCGAAGATAACTGGACCGGCTATACCGGCTTTATTCACCAGGTGATCATCGATAATTACCTGAAGCAGCACCCCGAACCGGAGGAGATTGAATATTACATCTGCGGACCGCCCATGATGAACGCCGCCATCTTTAAAATGCTCGACGATTATGGTGTTCCCAAAGAAATGATCGCTTTCGACGATTTCGGAGGATAAATGTCATATTGCGGCATTATCTTTGCGTACTGAAACCAAACTAAAATTATGAAAAAGGTACTTTTATTTACCCTGTTGTCTGTTTTTGGCTTTATGACCATTTCTTTTGCCCAGGACGTCGTTTATAAAAAAGATGGCTCCAAAGAAGAGGTGAAAGTTACCCTTGTCGGGGAGAAGGAGATCCAATACAAAAAATTCAGCAACCCTGACGGACCCGTTTACAGCCTGCCGAAACATGAGATTGTCCTGATTACTTATGAAAATGGAGAATTTGAAACTATTGTGACAAAGGAATCTGCAGGAATGCCTTTAAAAACAGATTTTACGGTGAATTTTGCAAAGAACATCATCTCCTACCATATGTTCGACCTGGTCTTCGGTGATTTTACGTTTTCTTATGAGCGGTTGCTGAACAACGGAATGGTGGGTTTCAAGATTCCGGTGGCAATGGGATATTATTATTACAGCGATTTCGGCAACTTTAACAGTATCATTTACTCCGGCCTGGGGGTTAATTTCTATCCGACGGGGCAGGGGAGATGGCGCTATTTTGTCGGGCCGCAGGTCAGGGCCGGGATCGGTGAAGAAAATGAGTGGATCGAATATTATGACGATTATGGCAATTACCTTTACAGTGATGACATCGAGAACAGGGGTTTCTATACCCAGTTTTTTATCGATAATGGGGTGACTTTCCTGCCGGTCAGAAATTTCGGTATCTCGGTGATTGCCAGCATCGGCGTCAGATATTTCCCTGAAGCGGCATACGACAGCGATGCGCTGAGACCCGACGGCCAGTTTGCAGTGAATATCAGTTACCGCTTTTAAAAATCCCATGACAAGATTGTCCCTTTTTGGATTGATTCTCATGCTATTATCCGTTTCCTGCTTTACCCCGGATAAGAAAGTCATGCTGCGGGGAGAAGCACAGGGAACATATTACGCAATTACGTACTTTGACCGGACCGGGAGAAATTTCCAGCCGGAGATCGATTCCATCCTTCGCAGATTTGATCTTTCTGTCTCTTTGTGGGAGCCCGGTTCAATCCTTTCCAGGATCAATAACGGCGATTCTTTGGCATTACCGGATGAATGGTTCACCGATATCTTCAACCGCTCAGTCGATATAGCCGAAAAAACCGGCGGAGCATTCGATTTCACCGTCGGGCCGCTGGTCAATGCCTGGGGATTCGGGTTCAGGAACAAGATCAGGCTCGATTCGGCAAAAGTCGATAGCCTCCTGGAGTTGGTCGACTTTAGGACTGTAGGACTATATGAAGGTAAGATAGTAAAACGGGATCCGCGGGTGCAGTTTGATTTTAACGCTATCGCGCAAGGATATGCCGTTGATGTCCTGGGGAATTTTCTCGCTTCGGAAGGAATTTCGAATTTCCTGATCGACATTGGAGGAGAGGTGCTGGGAAAAGGGCAGAAGCCCGATGGCAGCGACTGGCTGGTGGGCATCGAAAATCCATCCACCGACAGCCTGTCGGAACGTACTCTTAACGCACGGGTGAAACTGTCGGGCAAAGCTTTGGCGACTTCGGGCAGCTACAGGAAATACTACGAGGAGAACGGCATCCGTTATTCGCACACCATTGATCCGAAAACCGGCTATCCTGTGAGACATTCCTTACTCAGCGTATCGGTCCTTGCCACCGACTGTGCTACCGCCGACGGCTATGCAACAGCCTTCATGGTAATGGGTTTTGACAAGGCGAAGGCTTTTATTGAAAACGAGCCGGAACTGGAAGCATATTTTATTAATGCCTCCGAAGATGGGATTTTTGAGACTTATGCAACAAAAGGGTTCAGGAGTTTGTTAATAAGTGACTGAAGCAATGGTTAAAAAGGTTCCAGAGTTCCAGAGTTCCAATGTTCCAGGGTTCCGGGTTCCGGGTTCCAGGGTTCCAGAGTCCCAGAGTTCCAAATTTCAAATATCAAATTTCTAATTTCCATTTTGTATGCTCAACGTAATTCTGATCACCATACTCTTTGTCGGTCTGGCGTTTGCCGGTTTTGCGATCAAAATTCTGCTGACGAAAAAAGGAGAGTTTAAAAAAAGCTGTTCCAGTGTCGATCCTGTTACCGGTGAAAGATACGGTTGTTCCTGTGGGAGTGGCGATGGGGGAGAGACGTGCAGCAACAGGCAAGGCTCGGGTGAATGAGTTATGTTTATGCGATCACCTCGCCACAACAAACTTACCACTCCCCAAGAAATCACATCCATTTCTCAGAACCGCGATATATACCCCTGGAGGATAACTTTCTACATTGATCTGTACCTGGTCCTGCTTGCCAGGAACCTTTATCTCAGCCACTTCCCGTCCGAAAACATCGTAAATCATCAATACAACATCCCCTCGACCATCGAAAATCGACCATCGACAATCGACAATCCCTCTCGCCGGATTCGGCCAAATCTCCAACCCTCTCCCCGTCTCCTTGTCTCCCGGTCTCCCCGTCTCCTCTTCTTCAATTCCTACCCAGCAATCCGCAATCTCACACCCTGCACTGTCTACTTTCAGAGCCCACATTTTTTCAGGATAATCGGAAGGAGAAGCGTATGCATATCCGACCGCAATAAATCCATTATCATTTGTAGCAGACACATCATTTAAGTAATTTCGACCATGATTGTTTGGATCTTCCGGGTAATACCAATACTCCCGGTACCAAAGGCTGTCCCCATCTGAATTAAAGCGAAATAGCCAACCGGCTGGATTAAGATAGATTGAATATTTGACATAGCCGCAGCAAATTATATCTCCATTTTCCAATATTGAGAGATTGGATATGGAATTTTTCACCATTGAAGCACCGTATTTTTTATTCAAGATTACATTGCCTTGCAAGTCAATTTTAATTAGATTTACCTTTGCATATGCATATTCTATTGAAAACATTGAATCCCCAATGGTGGTTGCTACCATGATACAACTATCCTGCGTTGGGCAAAGCACCGCCTGATCATCCATGACTGGACCGCCAAGATTAAGCGTCCATTCCAGGTTTCCAAGACTGTCCGTTTTAAAAACAAGGGGATCTGCAGTAACCCTTTGATAAACGCCGGCGTTAAGCCGTGTCCAGGTTCCAAGTGCAAATCCATTGTCAGCGGTCTGAATTACACTTTTTGCCCAGTCGGAACTGTCGGTTCCGTATTGCTGCCGCCATTGCTCATTGCCGTTTGAATCCGTCTTGATAAGTAGCAGGTCGGCCAGTCCGTCACGATAGTTATTTCCAAGCAGGGCAAATCCTCCATCGTTAGTTGCCGTACAGGTGCGGCCAATCAGAAAAGTATCGGTCTCATCGAAAAAAGTTCGTGTAAGAATACTATCGCCGTATTGATCGAATTTAAAAAAGATACCATATGATGTTTCTAGTGTTCCATCTTCCACAGAGGTAAAAAGACCAAAATAGTTATTGTTTTCAGCCAGCGCTCCTTCATCACCGGCATAAAAGTGGGCGCCCCACCTGCCGAAACTATTCCAGTGCAAGATTTTTCCGGTCTCACTCATGACAAATGTACAGGTGTTATAATTGGTCGTAATGCTGTCGGATGAGATGGCACAACCAAAATATCCTGTGTCAATGCCAATGATACTTAAGCCTGCTGCCCATGTGTTATTTGGATTATAAATATCGTTGAAATAGAATGATTGAGAATGGATATGCCTGGTAATGCAAACCAGCATTGTACAAATTAATATTTTAATAATCCATTTCATTTCAGTTTATTACCCTTCATTTAATAATTATAATCTTCCCATTTTCCGTTATCGAATTTTCACTTGTATATTTATAAAAATAGATCCCACTAGGCCAATCTTTTGTATCGATGGATTGGAAATGTTTATTATTAAAAAGTTCCATTGTGTAATGTAACCCACCCGCTGAATTGAAAACTTGCAACAACCCATTATATGATTTCTGATTCGGCAAATACTCAACAATAATATAACCGGAAGCAGGGTTGGGATATAATTTAATTGCAGATTGAGTTTTACTGCTTTTTTCTTTTCCTGATTTTATCCTGACCGGCTCATTCTTCAATTGATCGCCAGGTAAAACATAATGAGGTTCTGTTTCGGTCCAGCTCAAATACTGCAAGGCATTATTTGCAAGACAGCCGGGCAGATCCTCATTTTGGGAAAGAGATAGAAGAGTTGTCGTCTGGTTAGAATCGGCGTCAGTTATACTCGATGAATCAGATTTAAGCTCAAGAATAAAATCGACCCATTCGTTCCAGTGATCGTGTATTATTGACTGCCGGCTTGTCATGGAGAATTGAGCAGGAATACTGTCGAGTGTGCTGAGGGCAGCAATGGAATCACCCTCGCCAAGATAGATCATCATCAGGCGGTATTTGGCAGAAAGAGTAGGATGATTTTGCAATAAATTGATGATACTGTCTGTCCGTGAATCAATCGTATCCTGCCTGAAAATATCAATCAGCCTGTTTAACGCCAGTTCCCGCTGTAAACCGGCCTGTGAAAGATCCGCTTCAAGGATTTCCTTTTCGGAAACCGTGTCTCTTCCAGCCAGCACCGCATCCATCATCTCTTCACTTAATGGATTTTCCCGGCTTTCCAGTGCTTCGAGCACGCTTTCGGACTTCGCGGACTGGGGATTGGCAATCATGATATCTGTAACCATTTCTGTCAGCAAAACATCTTCATTACCGGCTACATTGATTAAAACCGTGTCGGAAAGATACGGAGAATTTTCCAATAATTCATCATTCAATTCAACCGCTTCTGACGGTTGAGCCTGGGAGATTTCCTGATTTAATTCGGCTGTAGACCCCCCATCCACTAACTGAGCGATCTGAGATTCCAATGAATCGATGTAATTGCCCATCGCAATGTATTGATCCATAAAATAACTTCTATCAAATAATTCCAAATTCATTGGTGGACAAGATTGATCTGTATATTGTATAACAGTATTATTTAAATGCATTGTCTGTCTTGAATAATATTCCGGTTTCCAGGGACATTCTCCTTGTAATGGTATTTTATGATGGTAATACTCAATCCATTCTTTCTCATTATTATAATCGCTGAAATCGTGAATACCGGTTTTACTGAACAAGTTACCGGCTGGTTCATCTGTGGTGCCTTGGTATTGAGCGATTCCACATAAATCTGAACACCAGGGATCGGCTATTACGGTAATATCGTATTCATTTGTAGTAAACTCATTGCAACGAAGTTTAAGGCCGATATCCTCATCTCTATTTCGATTTACATTTTGTGCTAAAATCCCAATAAACATGTTGGTAAAATAGTTCTTGTAAATATCATTATTATCTTCCCCTGAATTATTGATCGTGATTCCGACCTTGGTATCACCGCCGGGGGATACTCCATCAAAATTGTTCTCGGTAATGGTATAGCCGGTGCAATAATTCAGATAAACACCTCCGAAGATCCTGTTTGTGGGATACGCGGCTCTCGGGACATTAAAGTCGTTATCATAAAGGATAATTCCGCTCAATCCGCTGGCATAGACTCCGGTGAGGTTATTTTCAAAGATTGCATTATCGACAGTAAAAGGCAGATCCTGTTCATAGTTTAAAGCATGAATTCCATAATTCAGATTCCAAAATCTTGATCTTTGAATTTGTGAGATAGATGTTACATCAAATCTCCCGTCGTAAGCAAAGATCCCCGTCCCCCTATCCGGATAATCAATGTTTTCAGGTGTGGAATTAATAAAATCACATGCTTCCACAGTGACACCTTTAACCTGAATAAGTGTAAGGAAATACCTTGGGGGTAATCCATCTTTTAATGCTGTAGTGGTAAGGAAATTACATTCAGAGAGGGTGCAGTTATAATCCCGGTCTTGATCATTATACCGCCAGATCAGGATCCCGAATTTGTTATTTTGAAAAGTCGAATTAGTGGCATCAATAATTCCTCCGGTATAATTCCAGTCGGGGTAGGTGTTTTCGATGTTTTTTCCACAAAATATGGCTTTTTGGGCATCTTCGATAACCGCTTCATTCCTCATGATTATTTTCCCTTGATATTGCTCAGTCTGAATATTCCGGGAATCGCCCTGCAATTCAACGCCCCACCAAAGGTCGTTGCAGGCGCTGGTAAGCGTTCCGCCGTCAAGAATGAGCTGTCCTCCTCTTTCCACAACGATTTTCGCATCGGAAGGCATAAAAACAGTACAATTGCGAATCTCGAGGATTTTGCCTGCCGGGATTATGATAGTCTGCTCCCTGATTTGATTTGTCGTCCAGATCAAATGGTCATCGTTTACATAAAATGGTTCGCTATTGTATATGCAATGAAGAGGCGATTTCCATAAACCGCGTCCGTACGTGGCAGCATAAATCGCATTAAAGTCGGGATTGATCTCCAGGTCGGTTACGATCTTTTGAGGCAGATTAGAGTTGAATGGATACCATTCCTCACTGCTGTTGACATTTCTGACAAATACCCCTACATCCGTTGCGGCATAAAGATTACCATATCTTGAGTCGTATTTAAGCTTGAATACAGGCAAACCGGGCGGTAATCCCGGAGAATAATCCTCCCAATGCGCTCCCTCATCAAGCGTTCTAAATACTTTTGGATCTCCATCGAACGAATAGACGGCAAAAGATACCCAAATGGTAGAGATCGCATCAGGTTTCACTTCAATATCATTGATGAAACCACCATCACAGCCGTCTAAATTTTTCCCAATATCTACAAAAGTGAGATTATTTCCATCGCCTATTGATTTGAAAAGGCAGTTTTCAAAACCCTCAATTGGAGGAGGAGCCCAATCGTAATAAGCTCTCAGTGTTGAAAAGTAAATTCTCCGGGAATTTCCGGATCTGACAACTTCAATGTCTGAAATTGAATCGTGAGGCAGGGTATACAGAGTTTCTACTGTTATATTGTTTCCATTAAAATCATTGACACCAGAAAACTTTTTTAATTCTTTTTTACCGGAATAAAGGATCGAATTGTTTATCGGATCAAGTTCCAGGGGTATAAATAGGCCGGTTTCTCCAAAGGTCGGGCTATTAATAGAAGATGATGTTGCGCCGAAATCATTAGTTCTAGAAATCGAGCCTGATTGCCATTCGCTATAGTAGAAAATATTCATTTCTTCAGTATCCCAAACTATTTCACTTCCATCCCCAATGCCAAAATTAAGCCAAACATCGTTATTTAACAGCATATTACCCAGGTCCTGACAGCCCCCGGCTACTAAATCGGAAGATTTCTTAAATAGCCCAATCCCATATAACTCTGTAATATTTAAACCATTTACAAGTGAATTGCAAGGGTGAAACCAATGCCATAGTTCATTATTACCACATGTGTTTTGGCCTTCTTCAAAAGATGTCCCCCAACTAATTCCCGAATCATCAGCAATAAACAAGGTGTCATATATTCCATTGCTAAGTATTTGCATTTCCCTTATATCCGCATGGACATAGCAATCCCCTGGAAATGTACTGCCTGCCAAAGGGGATTCTGGCGGATTTAGCATCAAGTCAAATTTTTGAATTCCAAGCCCACCAACATAGAATTGGTTAGAATTAGCCGGCGATACAGAAAATTCAAGTTTATAATCCGATCCATGAACACCAGCCTGGCTTTCGTCGGCTTCATAAATCAGGCTATATCCAGATATATCATCGTATTTGACAATTCTATTATAAATTTTTATTTCACCACCTTTGTCATAGTTACATATGTAATAAAACCAGACGACACCATTAAAATGTTTATCCATACTGATCTCACATCGAAGCGGATTGCCATTTCTTGTCCCTGCATTCGGAATATCAAGCACTTCTGTTGAAATATCAATAAACTCCGGCTCGTTGTTTTCCAGGCCTGTTATCCTATAGATTTCGCTGCCGGCAAGATATGCTGTTCTAGTCTCATCCCACGGGGTTATCTTAAAGTCAAAAAACCCTTTGTGTTTATCATCGGAATTCCATGGACTAATGTCGCTATAATGGATATTCGCCCAGTTTTCACCTTCATCCATAGAGCGAAAGACATCCCGATAGGTTACCAAATAAAGGATATCCGGATTTTCATCATCAATGACAATTTTTCTTAATGCATAATCCCAATCTTACGGAAACCCGACATTGTCAATCACTAAATCATTCCATGTATAACCGCCATCAATAGATTTGAATACACCGGCTGAATAAGTGTCATACGATCCTCCAACGGTGCTGTTGCAGGTAATATAAATTTTATCGAAGTCTTCCGGATCGACCGCAATACTATTTACACCATGAATTTGGGAATCATTGTCGTGCAATGGATACCAGTTTTGCCCGCCGTCGGTGGTTTTCCATAGCCCTCCGTGGTGGCTTCCCACATACATGAGTTGATGTTGCCCGGGACTCACCCACAACGAAAGCGCCATTCCTTTGCCAGTTATGCTTGATGTGCCATTATAACCAAGCGGAAAACCATAGGGGCCTGTAAATTGCCAATCCGATAAATCGGTATAATTTTCAGGAACTTCCATATTTTGAAAATAAGAGTTTATCGAATCCCAGACAGCGCCGATCTCACCGTCTTCACCATGACGTCCGTTATAGAACCATTTCCAGCGGAGGTAGTCCTTATAACCGGTTCCCTGCATGTTTTCGAGGCCCCGCAGCTGAATCAGCGAGTCAAAATAATTATCATAATAATCTGTAAGGGTGAAATAATTGAATGTAGAATCAGTCAGAGGTTGAGCATTAACTTTGACTTGTGGGATAATAATTTCCACAATAAGCCACAAAGACAATACAATAGATTTGATCTTTTTCATAATCAATCGGATTAAAGGTTAATAAACAGGAAGGAATAAATAGGATAGACGAAAGTTGACAAAATAAGAAAACCGGCTGAATGTGAGAATTTAACCTCTCTCTCTCTCTCTTTCTCTACGGGGATAACTTATTTGAGCATGCCATTCCATTTGGATTGATTGATTGGTTAATAAATGAATGAAACGGATGGAACAAATATAGTTCAATCAGATAAGAAAGTCAAGGGCGTTTGATAACTTTTTGCTTTGAGACTCTGCTTTGAGACTCCATCTGGTTTGGTTGAGATGGCATCTCAATCTTGCGAGACTCCATCTCAAATTCGAGATGGCATCTCATAAACGGAGACTCCATCTCACATCGGGCAGATGGAGTCTCGAAGATTTATCGATTTGACGATTTGGCGATTTGGCGATTTGGCGATTCACCCGTCGGACTACCAAACAATATCGAAAATGCCGAATGCCGAATCGGGCACTTTATTGCTAACAAAGAACTTCCTGCCCATTACTACTTAAATTTTCCTGCCAAACTCCGCCATGATGATCCCTGCCGCAACAGCCGCATTCAGCGATTCGGCGCCGGTAGAACCGGAGGGAATACCTATTTTATGTGTCAACGCAGGATATAGCCCGGGAGAGATCCCTTTCGATTCATTGCCGATTACGATGGCCAAAGGAAAACCGGGCTCAAGGCCGAAAATGTTCTCGCCCTCCGTATCGGCCCCGTAAATCTTCCAATCGGGGCCAAGGCCTTCCAGGAAATCTTTCAGGACGGTATAGTAAATGCCTGCCCGGAATATCGATCCCATCGTAGCCTGCACGACCTTGGGATTGAAAATATCCGCCGTATTTTCAGAACATATGACTTGCCTGATCCCGAACCAGTCGGCCGTCCGGATTATCGTTCCCAGGTTCCCCGGATCCTGGATGCCATCGAGGACCAGAATAATTTTTCCCAGGCCTTCCCTGGCGGGAAGGTCATTCTCAGGATAACCGGCCACGGCAAGAACTTCATTCGGCGTGACCAGGTTGCTGATCCTCTGCAGTTCAGCCTCAGTGATAACCTGGACTTCAGGATTTTTTGCTTTTAGAATATCTTTATGGGTTTCGATCCAGGAGGTTGTCCCGAGAATCTGGCGGATATGAAAAGAGCTTTTCAATAGCTCATCGACCATTTTTACCCCTTCCACAATAAAAACCCGGTATTCATCCCTGAACTTCCCCAGGCGAAGGGATTGGATATATTTTACCTGGTTTTTGGATAGCATCTTCTAGTAGGATTTACTCATCGTCGAAGGGATGCAGATAGTAAAATCTGCAAGTCCTGAGTTTTCCTTTGTCAACTCCTCCGGCGATTCCTGCTCCACTGAGGCTATGGTAATGATTTTCAGGTCAGGACGTTCTTTCTTAATATACCAGACAATGCCTTCAAAGTTATTCGTATGGTAGGTCCCGTTAAAGTGGAGGAAGAGGTCTCCTGTATTATAGTTCTTCAAAATAAAATGCGCCATTGTCGCATCTTTCAGCGCCTGGGCCTTTGGCAGATTCGGTGAAGCATGGCCTCCTGCACCACCCATCATCTCCATCATGCTTTTATATCCTTCCAGTTCAGGATCATAAGGTATTGGGAGAGGGGGCAGAAATGCTTTTGCTTCATTGGTCAGACTGTCAAGCCCTTCAAAACCCGATTTGTTGACCAGCGAAGCATAGCGCCGGGGGACATTCGTGGCTACAAAACGGAGCTTTTTATCCAGGGCATACTTGACCAGGGGCTTGTAATCGGTCTTGTAATTATCCCAGAGTTTGGCTTCATCCTCAAAATTCTTCTCCTTAATTTTTCCGGCCAGGTATTCATCGAGGATCAGCTGATTGTCGGTCTCAAACATTTCAGCCCCCAGGATCAGATCTTCATTGACCTCTTTGTATAAATCATTTGTGAGTTCATATTGCAACCAATGGCATATCGGGGAATTGTGCATCTCACCGAAAAATACAATATCGGCATTTGCGGCACTCTTCAATAAATCCTTATAATCAGCCTGTTTCCCTTTAACATCAAAAATAATATACGCCGGTTTATCCGATTTCATCGCCACCGTCAGCATAAACAAAACTCCAAGTACTACACTTCCTCTTTTCATATTAACCCAATATTATCATTAACTTTCCCCAGTTCCCTGTTCCCTGTCCCTGTTCACTGTTCACCGTTCACCGTTCACTGTTCACTGTTCAGTGTTCATTGTTCACCGTTCACCGTTCACCGTTCACTGTTCACTGTTCCCTGTTCAGTGTTCACTGTTCACCGTTCACCGTTCACCGTTCACTGTTCCCTGTTCACCGTTCACTGTTCACAGTTCACTATTCCCTGCGCAACCCTTCCATCACGAACTGCATCGGCAACAGGCTCTCAATGCCTTCAACGACCCTGATGCTTCCCTTGCTGCTTCCCATGATGATCCGCATTTTCTGACCGTGACGGTACTCGTGTTCGGCCATGACCTGCCGGCATGATCCACAGGGAGTTACCGGCCCGTCGATGAGAAAATCTGATGATTCGGCATAAACAGCGATACCGGTCACAAAAGAATCAGGGTAATTGGCCTGGGCATAGAAGAGGGCGACACGTTCGGCGCAAAGCCCTGATGGATAAGCTGCATTCTCCTGGTTGCTGGCTGTGATAATCTCACCGTTATCCAGCCTCACGGCAGCTCCGACCCTGAATGAAGAATACGGGGAGTAGGAGGTGGAAGCCCCTGTTATGGCCTCTGCCAGCAATTGTCTGTCTTGAACAGGCAACTCTTCAGCCGACAGGTAATCTTCCACGATGATCCTGATCTCACTCTTCTTCATCGCTGCCGTTGTCGGTTTCTGTGTTTTTTTCCTTCTGATCCGGCTTCAAACTTCCGTCGAGGATCGCCAGGTAGGTGTCCCTTCCGGTCAATACTTCAATGGCTTTTTCAATTTCCGGATCGTCGTTGAGAGAAGCAACTACCCGGCCGGTTTGAAAATAATAACGGGCAACAATCTCATCTTTCAGCAACATTTTGATCTCCTTCTTATTCGTGATCAAATCCTGGGATTTGTCGTGCAGGATCTTGCCTTTAAGAGCATTATACTCTTCTTCGATTGAATCGAAGTATTTTTCCCTGACCGCATTTGACTTCAGTTTTTCCAGGGCTTCTTCGCTGGCGGTCTTATAGTCGTAATCCTTATCCTGAAGAAAAGCCGTGAATTCGGTATATATTTCGTCAGTTACTTCGAATTCGCCGGCAACCGGGATCGTTGCATGTTTTGAAGCATATTGATTTGCAAAATCAAAAATCAGGTATTTTGTGACCAGGGCCTGTGATATTTTGCTGAGCTTTAGTGCAGGCAATTTAATATCGGGTTCGATGCCGCCGCCGTCATATACAGGCCTTCCATTCTTTGTTTTGAACTCGGAAATCAGTGAGTCAGGAATTTTATCCGACTTCCCGTTTTCATCTTTATGGAAATAATCGATCGATTGAATGCAACGGCCGCTGGGAATATAATATTTGGCTACGGTAATTTTAACCTGCGAATTGTAGGTGAGCGGTATAACGTTCTGTACCAATCCTTTGCCAAAGGTGCGCTGACCGATGACCACTCCCCGGTCCAGGTCCTGCATGGCGCCGGCGAGGATCTCTGAAGCGGATGCGCTGTTTTTGTCTACCAGCACCGCCAGCGGGATTTCTTTATCGATGGCAGCCGACCGGGTAAAATGATCCTGGGTCTTGGCTGCAATTTTACCTTTTGTGCTGACGATCAATTGCCCCTGGTCGACAAAAATGTTGCTGATATTGACAGCTTCGTTCAATAAACCGCCCCCATTGCCCCTCAGGTCGATGATCAGGCCTTTAAGCTCATTATTGGTTTTCAGCTCGTTAAAGGCCTTTTTGACCTCACCCCCCGCATTCTGGGTAAAATTGGTCAGTTTAATATAACCGATGCCGTCGTCGAGCATCCCGTAATAAGGAATATTCGGTATCTTTATCTCTTCCCTGACAACCTTCATCCTGACCGGATCCGGTACATTAATCCGGCCAATGAGTAATTCCAGTTCCACGCCGGGCTGCCCTTTTAAAATTTCGCTGACCTCATCGGAGTTCTTATCCTTCATTGTTTTGCCATTGATCTCCAGGATCTTGTCTCCAGCGCGCAACCCGGCCTTCTGGGCAGGGAATCCTTCATAAGGCTCCGAAATGACGACATAACTGCCGCTTTTATGGATCAAAGCGCCGATGCCGCCATATTGCCCGGTAGTCATCAGTTTATAATCTTCGGCATTCGATTCCGGAATATATACCGTGTAAGGATCAAGGGTTTCCAACATGGCATCGATGGCTGCCTGTGTCAGTTCGCCAGGATTTATCGCCTCTGCATAATTCTTGTCAAGCTCTTTCAGTAAAGTTGCATAAATATCCAGGTTCTTGGATACTTCGAAATTGTTCTCTGCCTGGCTAAGAGAAATAACCGGTAAAAAAGCCAGCAGCGACAGGAATATTACCAGGCTTTTACGAATACTGTTCATAACTGCATATTTATTGATCAGACAAAGATATGGAAGGATTGTTCAGATTTTTTGAAAGTTCATTGATTAAACGGTTTATTACGGCTTTTATTTTTTTCTCAAGAAAATGAGTTTCGTGCATGACCTGTCCTGAATAAATAACAGCCAAAAGGCATCCGGTCTGTTTTTCATTCAGATAGTGATAAAATTCATGTTTATTGAGTCGGTATACTTCCCGGATCTGCCTTTTGATCCGGTTCCGGTCAGTGGCATTTTTAAACGACCTTTTGCTGACGCTGATGAGTATTTGGGCCGGGCTATCCGGTTCTGCCGGATAAGGCAGATAGATTACTTTAAAAGGATGTATAAAAAAAGTCCTCCCTTCGTCAAATAGCCGATCTATTTGCTTTTTCTTGCGGATGATCTCCTCTTTTCTGAAAGAGAAAAGCGACATAAGCAGGATGAAATTTAACGGTAACGCAATTCAGGGGAAGTGAGGCAGTTTACCTCCCGATGAACGGCACGACGGTTATTTATGATTCTTCTTTGTTTCTGAAGAAATTCTTCAATTGCCATGGTCATCGACGGGGCGGTCTTGGTCGGCGCTTCGATGTTCAGCGTCAATCCGGCATCCTTGACAGCCTGGCTGGTGGTAGGCCCGAATGCGCCGATGATGGTACTGTTCTGCCTGAATTCAGGAAAGTTTTTCATCAGCGATGCAATACCCGACGGGCTGAAGAAAATCAGCATGTCATATTTTTTAATATCGATATGCGATAAGTCGCTGGCCAGGGTCCGGTAAAAAATAGCTTTGGTGTAGTTGACCTCACCTTCATCGAGCATACCGGAGATACTGGCCTTGTGTATGTCGGAGCAGGGCAGGAGATACTTTTCCTCTTTATGTTTTTTAATGATTTCCATGAGTTCCTCAAAATTCTGCTTGCCATGGAAGATTTTCCTTTTGCGGAACTGAACATATTTCTGAAGATAAAACGCAGTTGACTCGCTCATACAGAAATACTTCATTGTCTGCGGGATATCCGCTCTGAGCTCTTTTGCCATACGAAAATAATGATCTACGGCATTACGGCTGGTAAAGATAACAGCTGAGTAATCGAGCAGGTTGACCCTTGCCTGGCGAAATTCCCTGGAGGGGATACCTTCAATCTTGATAAACTTGAAAAATTCAATGTCAACGTTGAACTTCTTGGTCAGGTCGCCGTATGGTGATTTCTCAATGTCGGCAGGCTGCGGTTGTGATACCAGGATTCGCATTTATTTCTTAAAGTATCAGTTCGTTAATTAAAAATCCATCAACGGCAACCATTTTTTCTCAGGAGAAAAAATATTTGCTTATCCATTTTGCAGCAAAAGCAAGCGGCAAAATTTCGAGGGTGCAAAGGTACAAAAATAAATGAAACAACGTGAACTTAGGATCCGATAAACCGATCATCATTCCTCTGGTGAATCTTAAAACAATCATTATAAGCACTATACCTATGCTGATATAAATAAAAACTGCCGGATAGACATAGATGATCAGTGCAAGAAACGGAAGTAACAGAATTCCCTGTGCAAAATTATAAATGATGATATTCTGAACGTATTCCTTTGCCGTTTCGATGTTCTTAAATATAATCCCGATTATCCAGATGAGCAAAAACTTCAGAAGAATAAAGCCGATGTAAGCCCCAACGGCTGTTAACGAAAACAAGAGCGACCCAATAGTGCGGTTGTCGCCCGAGGAGAATATGACAGAAACCTGGCTGATCAGTAAGCTGGTGGAAATGATGTAAATCAGGAAAAACAATAGAAAACTGCGGTGCGTATGCAGGGGGCTCTCACGGATCAATTGAAGGGCTGCGGAATGTTTGAATAAAGATTTAGCCAGGAGTTTTAAGCGCCTTTCGTGATAGAACCGGGTAAATGTCAGGGCGATAAACCCGGCCAGTAATATCCAGAATATCCAGTTGCTTCCGTTTAAAGCAATATCCAGGTTCTGAAAGATCATATTCTTTTTAGCCGTGTAGAGAAATGGCTCCGGAACTGTTGCTGACGGCGAAGCATGGCACGCCTCCCATAATCCCGGATCAAGATATTCGCAGACCGATCTGCCGGGTGAATAAATAGAATTATCTGTGAAGGGGTCTGTCAAGAATTGGTATTTTGGGCAAAATTAACCAAAACAATGGCAGGAATAAAAACGCTTCACTATATTTGTAAACGCGGTTACCCAACCGCCACTTTCGCAAAAAATCAGTAAAAGGCTAACGACTAATAATATGTTCAATCTGATTCTATTCGGTCCTCCGGGTTCGGGCAAAGGAACCCAGTCGGTGAAAATCGCTGAAAAGTACCAATTGGTTCATATCTCGACGGGTGATATCTTTCGCCGGGAGATCAAAAATCAAACCCCACTTGGTATCAAAGTGCAGAGCATCATTGAAAAAGGGGAACTGGTTCCCGATGAACTGCTGGTGGATATCCTCCGTTCGGCTTTGCATCAGGCAGGTTCGCCTGCCGGCTTTGCCTTCGATGGATTCCCGCGTACCTTGCGCCAGGCCGCCGACCTGGATAACCTGCTCGCTGAAACCCATGAAAACGTCTCCCTCGTCCTGGCTCTGGAAGTCGATGAGGAAGAAGTCGTCAAAAGGCTGTTGAAACGGGCCCGGCTTGAAGGCCGCAAAGACGATACGGAAGATGTGATCCGGAACAGGATGTCGGTCTACCATTCTCAAACTCACCCGCTAATCGATTTCTACGAAAAGCAGGGCAAGTTTGTCGCTATAAAAGGGGTAGGCTCTGTCGAAGAAATTTTTACCGATATCTGCCGGGCCATCGATAAGGTGAAGACTTAAACCAGGTCCATCGATACACTTACACCGGTATCCTGGTTAAAGACTACCTTGAATCCCAGTTTTTTGAATACTGAGATCATGGCCTGGTTATCTTTTGTCGTTTCAGCGGCGATTCGTTTCAGATGCCATTGACGGGCAATCTCAATGCAATACTCCGTCAGGATGGTTCCCAATTCTTTCTTCTGCCAGGCATCAGCGATCAGTACGGCATATTCAACCGTTTCATGGTCAAGATCAGCTATCAGTCGGCCGACTCCGATCAACTTTTTCTGCCCTTCTTCCATTACTTCCGCCACGATCGCAATCTCCCTTGCATAATCTATAAAGCAGAACTGGGTGGCAATTTCATGGGAATCATAATGGAAATTATAACGGAATCTTGAATAGATCGACTCCTTGGAGCAGCTACCCAGCAGATCGAGCCACAGCGGTTCGTCTTCCGGTTTGATCGGCCGTAAGAGAATGGTGTTGCCGTCGATCAGTTTTGCCGGTTTGGTATATTTATCCGGATAGGGGTGAATAAGCAGGTGCGAGAACTGGGGAAGGTCTTTGCCGACGAGCTCTTTATCGATGACGATGCGGGCGTCGAGTGCAATGACATCGCTGGTGCCTACCAGCAACGGGTTGATATCGAGCTCGATGATCTCAGGATAATCGGCGGCCAGATAAGATAACCGGATGATCACTTCGATCAGTTTTTCGATGTCTTTTTCCGGTGCGCCACGGTATCCTTTCAGGAAAGGATATATTTTCAGCGATTTGATCATGGTGCGCGTAAGCCGTTCATTAAGTGGCGGAAATGCCAGCTTGGTATCTTTGAAGACTTCCGCGCCGGTGCCGCCCATCCCTACCAGGAGGACGGTACCAAAAACCGGATCTTTCTTGATCCCGAGGATCATCTCCGTGGCATCCTTCATATTGACCATCGGCTGGATGGTAACCCCTTCGATATTGGCCGAAGGCATCTTTTCCTTTATGCTTCGGGTCATATTCTTGAAGTTGTTCCAAACGCCGTCTTCGTCCTTGATATTCAGGATGACGCCACCCATATCCGATTTATGTGTAATATCGGGTGAGTGAATTTTCATGACAACGGGATAGCCGATCCGGTTGGCGATATCGGCCGCTTCAATAGCCGATTTGGCGACCATGGGCTGAGTGGTGGGTATGCCATAGGCCGTCAGGAGCGCTTTTGAAACGTCTTCCGACAGGATTCTCTCTTTGGTGAAATGCTTTTCGACAAATTCTTTCCTCACCTTGTCCCGGTCAAGGGTAAACGAAACAGGGAAATCCTTCGGTGTTTCAAACAGGGCATCCAGGTTTTTCGAATAGCTTGCCAGTGTCATAAATGCGCGGATGGCGCCTTCGGGGGTATCGTATGTGCTTAATCCGTGTTTGTTGAAGATGCTGATCCCTTCCCGCATGCTTTCTCCGCCGAGCCAGGCCGCCATGATCGGTTTCACGGTGTGGTCGGCCAGCTTGGTGATCTCCAGCGCTGTAGCGGTTGGATTGGTCATGGCTTGCGGAGTGAGGATGACCAGGACGGCGTCTACATTGGGATCATCCAGGACAATGCGTGTAGCTGTGGCAAATCGTTCCGGTGGTGCGTCGCCCAGCACGTCGACCGGGTTGCCGTGCGACCAGAATGGCGGCAGGTAATCGTTCAGTTTCTTCATGGTCTCATCCGATAGTTTGGTCAGTTTCCCATCCATGGAGATGAGCGCATCGGTCGCCATAACGCCCGGACCGCCGGCATTGGTTATGATGGCCAGGTTTCTCCCTTTCGGGATGTTTTTCTGTGCCATCAGTTCGGTGAAATTGAAGATATCGCCGATGTCGAACACACGGGCTACACCGGCACGTTGAAAGACAGCGTCGTAAACCGCATCTTCCGAAGCCATCGCTCCGGTGTGGGAAGCGGCAGCGGCGGCCGATTCGGGGAACCTTCCGGCTTTATATACGATGATCGGCTTTTTGCGGGCAAAAGCACGGGCTGCCGTCATGAACTGCCTGGCTTTGGAGATGGATTCGACATAAAGTATGATGGAGCGTGTGCTCGGGTCCTGTCCGAAAAAGTCGATCAGGTCGCCGAAACCGACATCCATGGTGTTGCCTATGGATACAAAGTAGGAGAAGCCGATATTTTCTTCCTTGGCCCAGTCAAGCGCCGAGGTGCAAAGGGCTCCCGACTGGGATATAAATGCCACATGCCCTTTTTTAGCGGTCCCGCTGGCGAAACTGACGTTCATGTTATTGCCCGGAACAATGATTCCCAGGCAGTTCGGCCCGATTACCCTCATCCCGGTATATTTTGCCACGATAGCTTTGACCTCTTCTTCCAGCTTCTTTCCTTCAGGACCGGTTTCTTTAAATCCTGCCGACATGATGATAATCCCCAGGATACCTGCGTCTCCGCAATCTTTCAGTAATCCCGGGACCGATTTGGCATTGGTACAGATGACGGCCAGGTCAGGTACTTTCGGAAGGCTTTTCACATCAGGGTAGCACGGAATCCCCATGACCGCTTCGTGTTTCGGGTTAATCGGGTAAACCACCCCCTGAAAGCCTCCTCCTACAAGGTTTTTTAATGTAATTCCTCCAACACTGTTCGGATCATTCGATACGCCGATGATCGCGATGCGCTGTGGCCTGAATATCTTCTGTAAAGTCTTTACTGCCATTGTTTTATATATTTATATTTTTATATTAAGCCTTTTTTTTACAACGCACAAATGTAGATTTATTTTGTGAAATTATTAACAATATTGGAAAAATGTTGTTCGCATGCTGGATAAGCGACCAACGACTTCCTGTACACCCGGTGCACCTTGCAAACTTCCCCGCCCATTTTCTCCATTTCCCCGCGGACCTTATAATTTTCTTCCAGTTCGAGGTGGCTGTGCATATGCCGGATTCCTCTTCGTTTGGCTGCCTGGAGCATTTTAACGCCCATCATCACATCGATCCCTGTGCCCTGGTGGCTTTCTTTTATTCCTCCGATCATCAGGACAATGAAATCGGATCTTTTCATCTCTTTTAAAATCCGGAAAATACCAAAAGGGAAAACTCTGCCGCCGGTTTTCTGAAGGGCAGGGCCGATATCGGGAACGGCGATGAGAAACGCGACCGGAATGCCCTTATCTGTAATTATTATGGTGAAATCCACATCCAGGATCATCATATAATCGGAGGCGAATTTCTTCATTTCTTCTTCATCGAACTCATATGAACCGTATATGTTCCGGAAAGTTTCATTGATCAGCCGCATGACCGGCATGATATAAGGTTTGAGATCCTTTTTTGTTTTCAGGACGACATGGCGGAGATCCTCATTCCGGCTTACCCGGTCGTAAATGCGCTGGTAAAAGTCGGGGATCTTTTCCGGGATGGGAATAATATATTCATAGAGATCAACATCTTTCATATAGCCTTCTTTTTCAATCAGATCGATATAATACGGATGATTATACGGGGCGACGATGGCTGCACGGATATCAAACCCGCTGATGAGCAATCCCTGTGGATCTTTATCCGAAAAACCGAAGGGCCCGATCATCTCTTCCATGCCCTTGACGCGTGCCCATTCTTCGACTGCGGTGATCAAACTATGGCCGACATCAGGGTCATCCATACAATCGAATTTAAAGAACCTGGCTCTTTTTTTTCCGATCTGTTCATTATACCGGTGATGAATAATCCCCATGATCCTGCCCGCCACCTGTCCGTTTTTATACGTCAGGTAATGAATACAATCGTTTACGCGCAGTGCTTTGTTTTTTCGGGGGTTGTGAAAATTCTTTTCGTCGATCAGGACAGGAGGGAGCCAGAAGGGGTTGTTCCTGTATAAACGGAAGGGGAATCGGATAAATTCACCAATGTCGTGGCGGGTTAAAACTTCTTTTAGTTCTATGGACATATCATTATTTTTAATCCTGGTGAACCTGATAAAAATAAAACCGCTGAGGAACAAATTGGCAAAGTTAAATTTTAATTCTTTGCACGATTGCACCCCAGCGGTGATGAAAATCCTGATTCAGGCTCAGGCTTTCCTGATGACAGGCTTGACGAGTGAAATGGTGATTACAGCAACGATGCAGAGTATTCCGCAAATAGTAAATGCGAGTGGAAAGTTACCCAAATCGCCCAGTTTTCCACCCATTATAGGCCCGAAGATCCCACCGATGGCGTAGGCCAGGAATACCCAGCCATAATTCATGCCAACATACTTGGTGCCGAAAGTGTCGGCTGTTAATGTGGGGAAAAGGGCGAAGTTGCCGCCGAAATTAAAGCCGATCAACATGGCAAATAGGTAAAGAGTGTATTCATTACCAGCCATAAACTGGAAAAGATAGACAAATACGCCCTGGGTTGCTGTCATAATAATAATAGACAGTTTCCGGCCTATTTTATCGGATATCATGCCCCACAGGATTCGGCCGAGGCCATTGAAAAGGGCAAAAAATACGGCCATGGCCAGTGTTGCCATAGCGCTGGCTGTTTCAGGTGCGATTCCATTCGCCTCCAGTGCTTCCATTGGCCATAACTTCATCAGGCCGATGCTCATCAGGCCGGCGCTGGCTCCAAAAGCAAAGGTCAGCAGGATGAAATAAAACTGAGGTGTTCGCAGCATTTCTGCTGAGGTCAGGGTGACCGAACCGGCGACAGGGGACGATCCTGTGGCTTGCGGAGGGTTCCACCCGGCAGGCTTGAATCCGTCCGGAGGAAATTTCATCCAGATACTGCCGATCTCGACGAGCACGAAATAGGCAATACCGAAAGCAATAAATGTCCCTGAAACGCCCAGGCTTTTAAGCAGTTCACCACCCCCGAGCGGACCGAGTTTGCCGGCCAGTGTCATCCAGAGTGTGGCGCCGAATCCGAATCCGGCGACAGCCAGACCCGTAATTAGCCCTTTCTTGTCGGGAAACCATTTAATGCCTACCGCAATAGGAACGACATACCCGATCCCGATCCCGGCTCCACCGATAATTCCGACAAAAATAAAGGTTGTGGTAAAGTTTTCTGCGCCGAATATTCCTGCCAGCACATATCCCAGGCCGAGTACGAGTCCGCTGGCCATAGCCAGCCTGCGAGGCCCCACTTTCGGATGTTGCAGGAACCGGCCGGCTACTACCATGACAATGGCAAACAAAGCCAGTCCGGCCGAAAAGACCATCTGTGTTTCCTGCTTGCTCCATCCGGAATTTTCCAGCGTTTTCGTGTAAACCGACCAGGCATAAATAGCACCCAGGGCAAGTTGAATCATAATAGCCCCGATAACCACCAGCCAGCGGTTCATTGTTTTAATATCTGACATAAGGATTTTGGTTTTTGGTTATGATTTTTAAATGATAACCACTAAGGCACCAAGGCACTGAGAAGCACTAAGTTTTCCAAATGCAAACCGTCCTTTGTGTTCTTTGTGAAATCCTTTGTGTCCTTAGTGGTTAACCAATCGATAGATTACCGTTTCACTTCAACCTTGGCGCCGCGGATGATTTCTTCCACAACACCCGGATCGAGCAGGGTAGAGGTATCGCCGAGGCTGGTGGCATCACCTTCCCCGATCTTGCGGAGGATACGGCGCATGATCTTCCCTGAACGCGTCTTGGGAAGCCCGCTCACGATCTGGATCTTGTCCGGTTTGGCGATTGGCCCGATGATCCGGCTGACGATGTCGCATATCTCTTTGTCGATGGTCTGGACTTCCTCTTCCGAAAGCGCATCACAGGTTACATAGGCATAGATGCCGGAACCCTTTATTTCATGAGGATAGCCAACGACAGCCGATTCCACCACCTTCGGGTGCTGGTTGATGGCGTCTTCCACTTCGGCCGTTCCGATGCGGTGGCCCGAAACATTGATAACGTCGTCGACACGGCCCAGGATGCGGTAGTAGCCTTCCTCGTCGCGTTTGGCGCCGTCGCCGGTGAAATAGAGCCCGCGGTAGGTCGAGAAATAGTTGATCCGGCAGCGCTCATGGTCGCCATAGGTCGTACGGATCATGCCCGGCCACGGGAACTTGATGCAAAGGTTACCCTGTACATTATTCCCCTCCATGACATTGCCTTCGTTATCGACCAGCACCGGTTGTACGCCGGGCAATGGCAGTGTGGCAAACGACGGTTTGGTCGGGGTAATGCCGGCCAGCGGGGTGATCAGGATGCCACCGGTTTCCGTCTGCCACCAGGTGTCGACGATCGGGCATTTGCCTTTGCCCACCACATCGTGATACCAGCGCCATGCCTCTTCGTTGATTGGTTCGCCAACCGAACCGAGGACTTTGAGTGAACTGAGGTTTTTGGAACGCACCCACTCGTCTCCCTGTGCGATCAGGGCGCGGATAGCCGTCGGCGCAGTATAGAACTGGTTGACCTGGTATTTGTCGACCGTTTCCCAGAACCTGCCCGGATCGGGATAGGTAGGTACTCCTTCGAACATGACAGATGTGGCGCCCGAAAGCAACGGCCCGTAAACAATATAGGTATGGCCCGTTACCCAGCCGATATCGGCTGTACACCAGTAAATATCGCCTTCATTGTACTGGAAAACATTCAGGAACGTGAACTGGGCAAATACCATGTATCCGGCCGTGGTATGGAGAACGCCTTTCGGTTTGCCTGTTGATCCGGAGGTGTAAAGGATAAACAGCGTATCCTCGGCTTCCATGACTTCGGCCTTGTTTTCTTTCGAAACACCTTCGATGAAGGCATCCCACCAGATATCGCGGCCTTCTTTCATCTGGACCGGGTCGCCCGTACGTTTCAGTACCACGACATGCTCCACGGAGGTGCACATTTGCAGCGCTTCGTCAACAATCGATTTCAGTCCGACATTCTTGGAACCACGGTACAAACCATCGGCGGTAATGACCATTTTACAGGCGGAATCGTTGATGCGATCGGCCAGCGAGTTGGCGGAAAATCCGGCGAAGACAATGCTGTGGATGGCTCCGATACGGGCACAGGCCAGCATCGCTATGGGAAGTTCCGGAACCATTGGCAGATAAATGGCTACCCTGTCGCCCTTCTGGATACCTTGCCTTTTCAGTGCATTGGCAAAAATGCAAACCTTTTCGAATAATTCCCCGTACGTGATCCTCTTTTCCGGTTCTTTGGGATCGTTCGGTTCCCAGATCAGCGCCACCTGGTCCTTTCGGGCAGGCAGATTGCGCTCAAAAATATTCTCCGTGATATTCAGTTTCCCACCGTCGAACCACTTGATCTTGGGCTCGGTGAAATTCCAATCCAGCACTTTATCCCATTTTTTGTGCCATTGAAAAGTGTCGGCGATCTTTGCCCAATACCCCTCGGGATTGGTCACGCTTTCATGATATTGCTGAAAATAATCAACAAAACTTGAAATTTTCTTCATCATACGCTTATGATTTAAATTTGTAAATAATGATTAGGATATTTAGATGTTATTGGGTTTCAATTTTTTAAAAGAAATAAAATACACCTACAAGCAAGCGGAAATTACCGACCGGTTCCGGATCCATAACTTTACCGTCGAGATTGTTGGTCATGCCGTATCTGGCAACCGTATATTCTATCTCAGGGGCAATCCTGAATTTGCCTGCATTATAAACGAACCGGGGTGATATCCGGTAGAGGTCATAAATATTCGCTCCTCTTGAATAGTAAGGGCCTATCACAATATCGCCGGCACCCATGTTCTGAGAATAGGCCAGGAATAACCCTCCCTGCATTTTCTTGCCCGTCGTCATCACCTCGGCCCACACCGATGCCGTGGTGATATTCCGGTAGCTGACGATCCCTTTGTCTTTGTCCAGGTAATCATCCACCACATAACCCCCGATCATGGTATAATCGAACATGTTCTGGCCGTATAATCCTGCCATTTTGAAAATGACCTTCTGAAAACCTAATTTCAAATATACCATCCCCGAAAGGGAATTAATACCTTCATTCGTCTGATAGCCACTATCGGTGATCATCCTCGGGAGGAGCCGTTTGAAATTACCGGCGGCGCCTGCCAGGATCTCCGTGCCGGTTTCCTTGTTTTTATATGAATACTCAAGGTTGAGGTTAAAAGAGGGTATGGAGGAGTTTCTGATATATTTCGTACTGGCTCCGTCGGGGCCGTTGCTTTTAAAATCGACCTGTGACAGGGCAGTGAGAATCAGGCGAAAACTTTTAATGTCTTTTGTAAGTCTGATCTGAGGATTGCGGGAAAAGACCAGGAAAGGGGCACCGGTATTGAAAGAAACCACCTCCGGGAATGAGGAAGTGATAAACATCGGGTGCCACATCTGCCCGACCAGCAGCTCGGTAGTTTTCCAGTTCAGCTTTACGTAGGCATGACGCAGGCGGAAACCGTTAATATCTCCATCGGCCATACCGAAAAATTCGCCTTCGATCGATCCCGAGGTTTTTGCACCCAGTGCGTCAGGGCCTGTTATATCTCCCTTGAGCCGGGTCTGTATGCTGAGGAAATTAAAACTCGGCTTGGCATTGATATCGTTGCCTTCCAGGTCGTTTAATACTGGTTTGGGAAGCAAAAGAAAGTGCCCTTCCCTCAAATCGACCGTTTGCCGCGAATCCCAGATGACATCCGTTTTAACAAATCCGGAAAACTTTATTCCAAATGATTTCTCATCCTGCGAGAATAACATAACAGGAAAGTAAGCCAGGAAAAGGATAAGAAGCGATTTCTTCATGCGGGATTTTCTTGTTAATTGATTAACAATAAAAGATTTATTACGGGCGAAGATAGAATTTTTTTTGACTTAAACAAGCCATTAGCAGGAAGGGAAGGTAGGTAACCGAAATGGTAAAGATCGGATATTCAATACATTATTATATAGTTTAAAAACTATATGAATTAATTGCCCCGAAATTTAAAAGCATTATAAATAAGAAACGTGTCGAGTCGTTTTACCGGTTTGGTTATCAGTCTTCAAGCTGATCGACATATTCATCCGGAATTTCCATATTATGATAGACATTCTGGACATCATCGTCTTCTTCAAAAACCTCGATGGCCTTCAAGATTTTCTTGGTCTCCTCCAGGCCAAGTTTCTTGTAATCATTGGGGATTCTTTGCAACCTGGCGTTTTCGGCCACAATCTTCAGTTCTTCCATCTTTTTCTGCATCTTGCCGAAATCATCCATAGCCGTAGTGATCGTAATATAATCACCGTCATCGGAAATATCTTCGGCGCCGGCGTCGATCAATTCCAGTTCATGATCATCGGGATTATAATTCTCTTTGGGGATGGAAAAAACCCCTTTGCGTTCGAACAGGAAGCTCAGTGAACCGTTGGTACCCAGGTTTCCGTTGTATTTATTGAAGATGGAGCGGATATTGCTGACGGAACGCTGCTGGTTATCGGTAGTACATTCAATAAAAACAGCCACGGCATTGGGAAGGTACCCTTCGAAGGTCACTTCAAAGAAACTGGCGGCGTCTTTATTTCCACCTTTGACAGCCCTTTCGATATTATCCTTGGGCATACTGACTCCCTTGGCATTCTGGATGACCAGCCTGAGCCGGGCATTGTGGTCGGGATCGGGGCCGCCTTCTTTTACGGCAACCTGGATTTCTTTTACGAGCTTGGAGAAAATCTTGGAGCGCTTGGCATCTGCTGCCCCTTTCTTGTGCTTGATCGTAGACCATTTATTGTGTCCGGACATACGCTGGGAATTTTGAGTTTTGAGTTTTAAATTTTAATTTATTGGTATTAAATACTTTACCCTAAAATGTTGCGGGTTGTAAAATTAGGAAAATTTTCTGAACAAAAAAGCCAATGATAATTAAAGACATTGGATTGGTAATAAAAGAAAGTGCGTGTATCAAAAGTCTGATATTTCGAATTGATAGCCTGACAATAGTTTGTGCTCCAACGACTAAAGCCGTTGGTTCCAAGGAGTTGCAATTGGAACCGACGGCTTTAGTCGTCGGAAGGAAAACCCATCCAGAACCGACGGCCTCAAATCCCTACCATACTGGCACTCTTATGGAGTTCAGAGGAATTTTAACTTTGGAACACTGGAACACTGGAACACTGGAACCTGGAACCTGGAACCTGGAACCCGAAACCTGGAACCTGGAACCCTGGAACCCTGGAACACAGGAACCCGGAACCTGGAACCCTGGAACCTGGAACCTAGAAACACACCAGCGTGATCCCGGCTCCCCAGGGATACAGTTCCGGTCCTTTCCCTTCCCTGAACATCGAATTAAGCGAATAACTGGCCCAGAAGTTCAGGAAATTCCATCCGATCCGGGCAGTTGCATCGAATTTGAAAGGTTGCAGGAAATAATCGTCGTAAACTCTGGTTTTGTGCTGTTCCGGTGAAATAGCCGTGAAAACGGTTTCATACATCCCGGTTGCGGGATTGTATTGTGTTACGTCGAATTCGGCATTTAAATCCTCATAGTATTTTTTGGTATGCGATGAAAGCCTGGCTCCGATCACGACTCCGACGTTGATATGAAACCCGTTGTTATGATAAACGGGAGCGGTCTGGAATTCGAACAGGACAGGCAACGTCAGGTACATAGCTGAAAGTTTTGATTTCCGAATCTCAATGCCTTTGTCGATATAGCCGACCAGGAATGATGAATCGACGCTCAAGCGGGTTGGCCGCAGGAACCGGTAGTCGTTGAATCCCAGGCCAAGGCCGGTGACAATGCCCCACTTCTGGTTTTTAGACAAAGGGATATTTTGTTCGAAGAAGTTTAGGTTGACGGCGATGGATTTTTCCATGCGCAGGTCGAGGTATTCATACTCCCGCGGGAGGTTCATGCTAAACTCGGGAGTCACAAAGCCGTTCAGTCCGATATCCACGCCGGCCCAATGGCCGTTGAATTTGGGCCATTTGTGGTGTCTTGTTTTGACATTGCCATCATCATCAATAATGATCACCCTGTTACCGACCTTCACTTTGACTGAATCATCGCCTTCAGAAATTATCACGCTGGTTCCCGGCACTTTGATATAGGTGGTGTCGCCGTCATCATCCACTTCAACGATGGACTTGGTGTCATTGCCGGCCCAGTTTCCGTCATCCGAATAGATTTTGCCCGCGCCGCTGGATTCCCCGGTTAGTTCGCCGGCGGAAACTTTTACTGTTCCGGCCCCGCTGACTTCAGCATCGGTAGTGACTGTTTTCAGGTCAAAGGCATTGAGTGTGCCGGCTCCGCTGACCACCGTGCTATGCCGTTCCGCTTTACCCGCCAGTTCAAGGTCTGCCGCTCCCGATACATCAGAGCTGAGGGTTTTGACATCGAGCGACAAATCGACGGATGCCGCTCCGGACACTTCCAGCGACATCATCTCTTCTTTGAATGTCCCTTCATTCTCAACATCCGCAGCTCCATGAGCTTCCAGCCGGGTCAGGGAAGGCATGGTAATGTAAACATTAAGTACGGGGTTATTGCTGATCCCTTTGCCTGTGACGCTTAGTTTATTATCTTTCACTTCGGTAGCGATTTTCCCGATATCCTTTTGCCGGGCTTCGACCTCTACTTTCTGTGGAGTTCCCGGAACCAGGATAAATTGAAAGGCGCCCCCGGCGTCAATCTGATTAAAAGCCGGAAGATCGCGGGTTTCCCTGACGATCTCTTTCTGGCTGAAGGCTGTTGTTGTGATCATGAACAAAATGCTGATAAGCACTCCCAAAAATGATCCTCTTAAATTGTGCATCGTTTTCATATAATAAAGATTATTAGTTTTTTTCCTGTGACGGGCAGGGTAATGAAAATGTTACAGGCAATATTATTCTTTATCCAGATGTTTGGATAACAAGAGTTTATCCTGCTCAACAAGGGCATAGGACAACACATTTCCATCCTGATCTTTATGGACATACAGCGCCAGGTCGCGGTCGGAGATTCTGTTGTATCCATTCACTCCGGCCTGCGCGATCGCCCATAGATTGAGATCAGTTTCCGAAAGCCTTTCGAGGGTAGGATTTTCGCGGAAGGCATCGCGGGCCTTGCCGAAGAGATTGGAGACCACGCTGGCCAGGAGTCCTTTTTCTTCAGTTTCCGGCATTATATTTTCAGGTAAGGGGTGATAATCAAGCGAAGCCTGGAGCAATACGGGGTTTTGATCAATAGCAATATTGTGGGTTAGGAGCGGGGTCAGGAATTGAGACTCCATCCGGGCACGGTGAGATGGAGTCTCCTTGATTTGAGATGGAGTCTCTGGAAGGGCAGATGGAGTCTCCTTGATTTGAGATGGAGTCTCCTTGATCCGAGATGGAGTCTCGGCCAGGGCAGATGGAGTCTCATCGGGAACCAGTTCCTCCGGCAAAGGTTCCGGCCAAAAACGGGATACGGTCATTAATAACAATACGGCTGCAGCCGCTGTGGCTATCCAGCCTATCCTTGTCATCGACAACACCACACCCTTCTTTTTTAACTTTCCCTTACCTGTATATTTAATGGAATGATCCGGATTTTGAATGGTCATCCCAAACAGCTTCCGGTCGTATTCAAACGCAGGATTATTTGAAATAAAAGATTCGAGCTCGGCTTCTTCATCGGCTGCCAGCAACCCTTCCAGGTCCCGGACCAGCCATTCGTCGATATTAGTTTCCCCGATATGCATCGTGGGAGTAACCCTTTTTTTTAACCTCCTGCGCAGATTTGCATTGGTCAGATCATCGGGGGGCAGGGGTGAAGCATCATAGCTGTCGAGCAAATAGCGCAGATCGGGATTGGCCTCAAGAAAATCCGCAAGCTCGCTCTCCATGGCTGAGGATAACCGGCCCTCTGCATGGTCGAGAAAATATTGCTCGTAATTGTCCCTCGTGATTTTCATCTAAACCAAATTTTCTATGCTGACCAGATAATTCTTCAAAGCCATACGGCCCCGGAAAATATAAACCTTCACCTGCGATTCGTTCAATCCTGTGATCTGCCCTATTTCTTCATAATTGTAACCTTCATAATCCCGCAGCAGGATGACCGACTTCTGGATTTCCGGCAACCGATCCAGCGCTTCATCCAGCACCTGTTTCACATCATTGTAATGGCCGGAATCCATTTGCCCGTAATCGTAACCCTCGGCCATCCGCTCCATCCGTTTCTCCCTGCGCGTATAATCGATCATCCGGTTATAAGCCGATGTAAAAAGATAGGATTTGGCGCTGGATGCTTTCACTTCCCTGAATTTCATCCACATCTTCTCAAATGCATCCTGAACAATATCCATCGCTGCCTCTTCATCCCTGATATTCTTCAGGATGAAACGGTACACCCCGTCGGAGTGCTGATCCACACATTGATTGTATTCGTTTACAGTCATGCTGCAGCTTTGAATTCCACAAAGTTATGCATAAGACGGTTCAGGAAATGAAAAGTTACAACAGGATGATCTTTTCTGATTTCAGCAATTTGTCGTGATCTGATACCGTGACCAGGTAGATACCGGCAGGGATTTCGTTGGTTGTAATGGAGGTCCGGGTCTCACCCTCCGGTTTGGTTGTCGAAAAGATCGTTTTGCCATCGGATGAAATGAGCCGGATAGCTAGGGTTTTATCTTGAAGAGATGATGATGTAATTACTTTTATGTGTGATTCTGAATGACTTATGATGATCTCATTTTCCTGCCGGGCTGTGATGGGTTGGCTGACAGCTAACGGGTATTGGAATTCAAAGGCGCCCATGTCGATCCGGTCGTTCACGATGCGGGGATTGCCGTTAAGATCGGTTTCGGGGAGATGCAAACCGGTAGTATCGGGCCTGCCGGCTTCGATGCAGGGAGAGTTCCAGTTGAGGGAATAATCACCGTTTTCAGGATCCAAAAACTCCGGGTACTGAATGATGTTGCCCTCCTGCCAGTAACGTTTGGCATAATATCCTTGCAGTACAATCGAGTTTTCCCCGCCCTGGATATCGGAATAATTCGTGTAGAAGCGGATGTAATCTTTTGTGTTACTGGCAAACACATGAATCAAATCGTCGTAAGGGACATTGGTGTTCCAGAATATATTATTGACAGAATATAGCTTGGCTATCCAATACTGGTACAGTGCCGATCCGGATAATGCCTGATTGTCGGAAAATACACAATTTGTGATATTAACGATATTATCTCCTATCATATAGCATCCTCCGCCTTCTTCACCGGATATATTTCCGATAAAGGTGCAATTAACTATATCGGGTACCTCCTCGTTGAAGTACATCCCGCCGCCACTGCTAACAGATGTGTTGGCTATAAAACTGCATTTCACAAGATCAATCTGGTCTGAACTTGAACTAAGGCCACCTCCTACGCCACCGCTGTAATTTTCCTTGAAAAGGCAATTATACAATTCCAGAGGAGCATCGGTATTCCCTAAATGATTATGCGCATGCATACCTCCACCGATCTTCGTAGCTGAATTCTGAATAAAATCACAATTGGTAAAATGCATATCGTAGGTGCCATCGAGGTAAACGCCACCCCCAAAATTCGGTGTTGAGTTAGAAATGAAAGAACAACTATCGATGATCCCGTCCGACGAGTTAAGATACATGCCACCACCGGAAACCTGGTCCATCCATTGGGCTCCCAGCACATTATCCACATAGCCATTCTTTATTGTGAGCCCGGATAAAGTGAAACTGTGTCTCAATAATCCATAAAAAACCCTGCAGATGGAATCCCCGTCAAGGATCGCTTCACCCGGCTGGACCCCTTTTATTATAACATTATCTTTTATGATCACCGGGAAAGCGGAATCGCTTTCACTGAGTGAATAATGTCCCGGCAATACCCAGAGCGTATTCGTTTCATCCGCATTGCTTCTAATCTTTCTCAGGGCATAATCAAAGGATCGCAAAGGGCTTTGCGGGGTTAAACCATCATTCAGATCCGACCCGGAGTCCGATATGTAAAGATCAGTATCAGATTGTTCGATTATGGCATGCTGGACTCCCTGGAAGAAAGTGATTTTACTCAAAGGATAGGCATGGTAGCTGTCGGGAGTGACCACGGTGAAGGTATCCAGCCAGATACTTGTACTGCCTTCCCCTTCATAATATAGGTCATGCACAAAACTGCCCCTGTTCATGTAAACCTGGTTACTTAGAGCGGGCCAGCCCCAGTATCCCAGTTCAGAGTCGCTAAGTCCGACACCTCCACAAACACTTCCCCTGTTGTAACAGATTTTGCAATTGTCAAGTACCAGGGTCAGGGATCCTACAAGCAAAATACCTCCTACCGTGCCCCCCACATTATTCGTCACTATAAGGTCCTCAAAAAAAGGGTAACTGTAATTTGGATTCCATGCAAAAGCAATTCCTCCTGCTTCACCGGATGAATTATGAGTTACCTGTAAATTATAGAAATAGGGAACCGATGAAAGGCAGGTAATCCCGCCGGCGTAATATTTGGCACTGTTGTAACGGATCATGCAGTTTTTAACATCGATCCACCCGTCGTCAATAAAAATCCCGCCTCCTTCGTAGGCGTAATTGTTTTCGATCCGGCAGTGGTTGATCAGAACGTTATCCGACTGGTAAACATAAATAGCCCCGCCGCTTCCCGAATTCTTTTTGCCATGGGTCAGGATGCAATACTGCAAATTCGACACTCCAAGCCCCGCATTGGTCTGGTAAAATTCAAGGCCCTGCCAACCGATAATGGGGTCGGCAGCGGTAAAGAGGATGGAATCCGTTTCGGTACCGGTAGCGTCAAGCCTGCCATTGACGGTCAGTTTGTACAGATCGTCAAAGAAGACCTCTACGCCAGGTTCAATGTAAAGCACCCTGTCGTAGATAACGGTGATATCGCCCTGGACATGGAACGGGGATTGGCTGGCATGCCAGGTGCCGTAAACTTCGCCACCCGGAATGATTGTCTGACCATAGATAGATAAGGCAAGCAAGGATAAAATGATAGATAGGAAATGGTTTCTCATTTTTTCCGGATTGATGCTTTTGGTTTACACCGGATAAAGATACCGAAAATATCGGAACAGGGAAAATGTTTGTGATGATTTTCTATTTCTTCGCGTCTTCTTCCTGGTTCTTCGTGAAATAATTATCTCAAAATCAATTAATACCATATCCCCTACGGGGAATTAGCCGAAAACCGCCGTCTTTTCTACAATAGCTGATCCGCTACGCGGAAGGGTTTTCACACATCCATGCCTTTGCTGCATAAGCTGATCCGCTACGCGGAAGGGTTTTCACACATCCATACCTTTGCTGCATAAGCTGATCCGCTGCGCGGAAGGGTTTTCACACATCCATACCTTTGCTGCATAAGCTGATCCGCTGCGCGGAAGGGTTTTCACACATCCATGCCTTAGCTGCATTAGCTGATCCGCTACGCGGAAGGGTTTTCACACATCCATGCCTTTGCTGCATAAGCTGATCCGCTACGCGGAAGGGGATCATACAAGAGAAATTGGGCCTGTTTACTGCCTTCTGCTTACCGCCAACTGCCAACTGAATACTGCCTGCTGCCGACTGCCGACTGTCTACTGCGATCAATCCAGCTTCAGCACAGCCAGGAAAGCTTTCTGCGGGATTTCGACATTGCCGACCTGCCGCATCCGCTTCTTCCCTTTTTTCTGTTTTTCGAGGAGTTTACGCTTTCGCGTGATGTCGCCGCCGTAACATTTTGCGGTTACATCCTTTCTAACGGCTTTGATGGTTTCGCGGGCAATGATCTTGGCGCCGACAGCCGCCTGGATCGCGACTTCGAACTGTTGCCTGGGGATCAGCTCTTTCAGTTTCTCGCACATTTTGCGTCCCAGCTCATAGCTGTGATCGGCATGAATGAGAGAGGAGAGGGCATCGACCGGCTCTTTGTTGATCAGGATGTCGAGCTTGACGAGCTTAGCCGGCCGGTAATCGAGCGGATGGTAATCGAATGAGGCATAGCCTTTTGAAATGCTTTTCAACTTGTCGTAAAAGTCGAAGACGATCTCTCCGAGCGGCATCTCAAACGTTACCTCAACGCGGTTGGAGGTCAGGTATACCTGGCTTTTGAGGATACCGCGCTTATCGATGCACAGCTTCATGATCGCGCCGATATACTCCACTTTCGAGATGATCTGGGCCTGGATGTAAGGCTCCTTGATATGGTCGATGTATTTGATGTCGGGAAGGCCCGATGGATTGTGTACTTCCGTAATTTCGCCCTTATGCCCGACAACCTGGTATGAAACGTTTGGAACCGTTGTGATCACATCCATGTCGAATTCCCTGTCGAGGCGCTCCTGGACGATTTCCATGTGAAGCAGCCCGAGGAAACCGCCGCGAAAGCCGAAACCCAGAGCCAGCGATGACTCAGGCTCGAAGGTCAGCGAGGCATCGTTAAGCTGAAGCTTCTCCAGGGATGTCCTGAGTTCTTCGTAATCGTCGGCATCCACAGGGTAGATGCCGGCAAAAACCATCGGTTTGACATCCTGGAATCCTGAAACGGCTGCAATAGCCGGCCGGCTGACATGGGTGATCGTATCGCCGACGCGAACCTCTTTTGAAGATTTGATCCCGCTGATTATATAGCCGACATCCCCTGTCTTCATCTCCTGGCGCGGCTCCATCTTTAACCTGAGGACGCCGATTTCATCCGCGTCATACTCATGGTTTGTCGAAATGAATTTGACATGGTCGCCTTTGCGCAGCACGCCGTGAAATATCCTGAAATAAGCAATAATTCCGCGGAAAGGATTGAAGACCGAATCGAAGATGAGGGCCTGCAACGGTTCGGTCTCGTCGCCTTTTGGCGGCGGAATGCGGTGTATGATGGCATCCAGCACTTTATCGACGCCGAAGCCGGTTTTTCCGCTGGCTTCGAGGATCTCCTCCGGTTTGCATCCCAGCAGGTCGATGATCTGTTCGCGCACTTCATCGGGCATGGCGCTTTCGCTGTCCATCTTGTTCATTACCGGGATCACCTCCAGGTCATGATCGATGGCCATATAAAGGTTCGAAATCGTTTGAGCCTGCACGCCCTGGGTCGCATCAACGATAAGCAGCGCTCCTTCGCAGGATGCTATTGATCTTGAAACTTCATACGAGAAATCCACATGCCCCGGAGTATCGATCAGGTTCAGGATGTAATCGACGCCATCCTGCCGGTAATTCATCTGGATAGCATGACTCTTGATTGTAATTCCGCGCTCACGCTCCAGATCCATATCGTCGAGAACCTGTTCCTGCAAATCTTTCCCGGTCACGGTGCCGGTGATTTCAAGCAGACGGTCGGCCAGGGTGCTTTTTCCGTGATCGATATGGGCAATGATGCAGAAGTTGCGGATGTTTTTCATAGTGTGCAAAAGTAGTTTTTTTCCTGATTGGTTCAAAACTTTATTATGGTTGATATGTTTATAACTGTGATTGTGATTACCTTTGCGCAACTTTTTTAAAAAGGGCATTTTATTGCAGAAATATTAATTAAAATTATTGATTATGAGTAAGGTAAGATTAGGTATTATGGGATTTGGAGAGATCGGGAGGCATATCTACCGTTTGTGTATGGAAGATGATATGTTCGAAGTCGTAGCGATCAGCGACTATGGCAAACCCGACATCCTGGCCTATTTACTGGAAGCCGAAGTGAAAGGAAGGGTGAAGGTTACCCTGGAAGAGGGAAACTTCATCAACTCCCCAGCCGGCCGTGCCCGTGTGGTCACCGGCGGCAAACCGGGCGATGTGCCATGGGACATCTTCGATGTCGATGTGGTGATTGATGCCACGGGTATCTTTAAAAGCAAGAAAGACCTCGAGAAACACCTCAAAGCCGGTGCGCCGCACGTAGTGCTGTCAACACTTCCCGAAGAGGAGATTGACCGTATCGTCGTTATGGGGGTGAACGAAAATTCCATAGATCTCAACGATAAGATTGTATCGGCCGGTTCGGCCACTACCAACGCCACCGCTTTGATGCTGAAGTTCTTTGATGAGAAGTTCGGCGTTGAATACGCCATGCTGACAACGGTCCATTCGTATACTTCCGACCAGCCGCTCCGCGACAAAGCCGGTATCGATTACCGCCGCTCGCGCTCTGCCGCCGAAAACATCATTCCTAACGAAACGCCTACCCCGCGCTGGATCCCGACCATCCTCCCGAAATTCGCAGGCAGGATCGAAGGGACCGCGTTAAATGTTCCGATCCCGAACGGTTCTCTCCTCGATCTGACAATGATCTTTAAAAATAATGAAGTGACGATCGACCAGGTGAACGAAACGATGTACGATGCAGCGAATAAGCTTCCCGGTCTTATCCAGGTAGCCGAAGACCCGATCGTTTCCAGCGACGTGATCAACAACCGCCACGCGGTGATCTTCGACAAGCTGGCCACGATGAAATCGCAGGGCAAAATGATCAAGACCCTGGTGTGGTACCATACCGCACTGGCACAGGCCTGCCGCATCCTCGATGTGATCAGGACCTATCATAATTTACAGGAAAAAACAGGGAAAGGAGGTTCCAAATGAGAGTAGCAATTAATGGATTCGGAAGAATCGGTCGTTCAGTATACAGAATCCTGGATGAAGATCCAAACATCGATGTCGTTGCCATCAACGACCTTTATGACAATGACGTGCTGGCATACCTGCTGAAGTACGATACCGTCATGTCGAAATTCTATGCAGAAGCCCGGGTGGAAGGCGACTATCTTGTCACTCCCAGGGAAAAGGTGCTGATGCTGTCACAAAGCGATATGGCGCAGCTTCCCTGGAAAGAGCTTGATATCGATGTGGTGGTGGAAGCCACCGGCGTATTCCGGAAAAAATCACAGCTCGAAGCCCATCTGAGTGCCGGCGCAAGGCGTGTTATCCTGACCGTTCCATCGAAGGACGAAATCGATTTCACGGTTGTTATCGGAGTGAATGAAGACGGCCTTCAGCCTGAACACCGTATTGTGTCGAACGCCAGTTGCACAACCAACTGCCTGGCCCCCGTAGCCAAAGTGCTCAACGATTCATTCGGCATTGTCGAAGGATTGATGACCACCACACATGCATATACCAACGATCAGCGCCTGGCCGACGTCCCTCATAAGGACTGGCGCCGTGGACGCGCTGCCGCCGAGAACATCGTTCTTACAACTACCGGCGCTGCCAAAGCAGTCGGCAAAGTGATCCCCGAACTAAAAGGAAAGCTTGATGGGCTTGCTTCACGCGTACCCGTTCCGGATGGCTCTGTCGTCGACCTGATCGTAGAAGTGGGAAAAGATGTCACCGTGGAAGATGTGAACAATGCCATGAAGGCGGCCGCCGCTACCGAAAGGATGAAGAACGTGCTGCTTTATTCCGACTTCAAATGGGTATCTTCCGATATCGTCGGTAATCCCTATTCCTCGATCTTCGACCCGGAATACACCCGCGTGATCGGAAACCGCCTGGTGAAAGTCCTGAGCTGGTACGACAACGAATGGGGTTACAGTAACCGCGTCGTCGACCTGATCAGGCTTTTCAAGACGATGGATAACAAGTAAAGTTCTTTGGATATTTCATCCGTGTAGATTCGTAAAATCAGTGTAATCCGTGTTCTGTTTTATAAAGAACACGAATAAAACGAATTATGCGGATTTACACGGATTTTTAATCTCTGATTATAGTAACCGATCCTCTCAATTCCCTCGGAACAATGCCCAGCAGGGTGATCTCATAAACCCGGCAGACGTAGAAATAAACACCGTCGCTGCAATCGGCATTGGTATTCATGTCTTTACCATCCCAGTTGATATCGGGATCTTCGGTTTCATAAACCATCCCGCCCCAGCGGTTGAAAATCGTCATATCTACTCTTTCAACCGATGTATAGGGAAATGGATGGAAAACATCGTTATAACCATCGAAATTTGGTGTAAAAACATTCGGCAGCCGGTAATCTGAACAGGTGTCGTTATCAATGCACGCCGGCAAGCTGTAATCACTGCGGTTACCGACTGAATCGACTGCCATGACAGCGTAGCAGCCCGTTATAATGCCGTTGTTGAAGTGTTCGTAAGTCATCACTGATGCCGGGCTGGTGGAATCGATCAATGCGAGATCACTTTCCTGGTAAGGTGAATAAAAGATCAGGTATTTAAAGATATCTGCCGAACATGAATCGAACGGGTTGATCCAGTTTAACGTATTGATTGCCATATCGCAGTTCACGGTCACCGACAACTCCGGGGGGCAGGGAGGGACGTTGTCGTACGGTGATGCACAGGCTATCTGTGAAAGATTGATGATAGGATCGATAAAACCTGCAGCGGAGTAGCCTCCGACCGATTTAATATAATAGCAGTAAATCGTACCGTTGATCAGCCCGGTATCATTATAGAATGGTACGGTACTCAAACCCAGCGAGTCGAAATTCGTATTGCCTTCTTCTCTTCTGAAAATGATGTAATAATCGTTTTCCCATGGGACATCCGGGATAAAAGATAACCGAAGCTCTTCATCTGTGGGTGAAATTTGCAGAAAAAGAGAAGATGCATTCCGGCTACTGCCGATATACCCGAAATTGAGGCTTTCGAGGTTAACCATGTAGCTGTATGGGATTCCGCTGGTATTCAGGTTGATTGAATTATCAATATAAGTAGTATCATCAAGTCCGGCCAGGGTGGCGACAGTCTGCGGGGTTACCATTCCGGGTCCCTCTGAGCGAAGGAGCACATATTGGTAAGGCCCCGGGATCTGAACGGTGTCGAGTTCGGTAGGCTTTGACCAGGCAATAAAAGCGCGTCCTGCTTCCAGGTCAGTGCTATCGTTGCTGACATGGGTGATCACGGGTAAATCCTTTTTCAATGTGGCGCATGCTTCCAGGGAAGGGTAGCTTTCGGCGCCATCGGCAAAAATGGCTGTGACCATGTAGCAATACTGGTTTCCATGGGTAAGGCCGGCCCCGTTGTCATTGTCAATAAAGCTTGTATCGGCAATTCCCTGGTTCTCGTGAATAAGCACATAACCCAGGCTGTCGGGCACTCCCGTTTCACAGCCCTCCGGAACATACCCGGTATAGCCGGTGCGCCTGAATATCCTGTATCCGCTTGCCTGGCTGCAAACGATCCGGTCCCAGGTGAGATGGATCGCACTCCCGGCCGCCATTGCCGTAAGGTTCTCCGGTGCAGGGCAATTGACTTTAATGTTCAGGGTTTTAAAACTGACCAGGTTGACGGGAAAAGCGTCATCGGAAGCTTTGAAAAAGACCTGGAACGGTTGATTCCGGACATGGCTGCAGTTGCTGATCCAGGTGAACCTTGTCGATACCGTATCGTTTCCTGCGGCAGGATCGGGATCAAGCTCAGCGGGCGAATCGGGTACTTCGAAGGGGCCGCCCGTTGCCGACAGCCAAACGTTATCGCCGTCAGGGTCAATGGCTGTGGCATCAAACGCAATGGTGTCGCCGGCTGTCACGCAGGTGTCGGCAGGGATGTAGATCACCGGCGGGGTATTGTTGCAGGCCAGGATCTCGATTTGCATATCGCGGGTAACACTACCGATCAGCGCCCCTTTTCTCCATTCTTCAATTACAAAGGCAATGTTGTATTCCCCTTGCATGACCGGTGTGTCCCAAACCACATCACCGCTGACGGCATCGATGGTAAAGGAGTTGCTGGCCTGGGGCAGGAAAAATCCCGGAATATCTATTCCGCCGGCCGTTTTGCAACTGACCATCCTGTAGGAAAGGCTGTCGCCATCCGGGTCATAGGCCCCGGGATTATGAACGAATACCTGGTTCACACATCCCACATCGATCGGGGGATTAAGCAATACCGGAGAGTTGTTTGTGCCCAGAAAGGGGTTGATAATGAGTTTGGTCTCCACGTACATCGGAACATTTACCGAGTTGGGAATATTTACGACCCCCAGGTTCCGGTTAGGATCTTCCATGAAAATCACATAAGTGCCCGGTGAACTGTATGTATGCCGGTTGGTTGCAGCGCCGTTTCCCGGATCGTATTCGTAAACATTGAGTGAAATATTATCCTGCAAATTGGTTTTCTGTGTGCGGAGCAGGGTGCTGTAGGTCCCGTCGCCCCAGCCGATATCGAGGGTGGGCCGGTCGGCAGGGCTTGGCGTATAGGTATAGGTAATGACTCTCACTTCGTAAGTCAGGCCCGTCACATGCCGGAAGGTGATCTCCGCCGCGCGCTGATGGGTTGCCAGCAATTGGATTGCTGCGGCTACGATCAAAACCACGGTGAGTAAAATTCTTTTCATTATTCTATAACGTAACAAAAGTCCAAATTTAGATAAATTCCATCCTTCGGTGCAAAATTTCTTATTCGTAACTTTGTGGTGACCAAGCGTCATTTCTTTATGGTTAATGCGGATCCTGAAATAGAGAAGAAAGAAATAGTGAAACGGTACCGGGCTTTGCTCAGGGTCTGGAACTCAAAGGATCAGGATGACAAAAAGCTGGTTCGCCGGGCGTTTAAGCTTGCGGCGGATGCCCATAAAGACATGAGGCGCCATTCCGGCGAGCCCTACATTTATCATCCCATGGAAGTAGCCACGATTGTGGCCGGGGAGATCGGCCTGGGCACGACCTCTATCGTCAGCGCCCTTCTTCACGACGTGGTCGAAGATACCAATTATACCCTGGAAGATATCCGTTTTCACTTCGGGGAGCATGTAGCGCAAATCATCGATGGCCTGACCAAAATTGGCGAGATAATGGATCAACCGGCGACGTCGCCACAGGCGGAGAATTTCCGCAAGATCCTGCTGACGCTGGCCCGGGATGTCAGGGTAATTTTGATCAAACTGGCCGACCGGTTGCATAACATGAGAACGCTGGAGGCCCTTCCGGTTGACAAACAGTTGAAAATCGCTTCCGAAACGATATATCTGTTCGCGCCGCTGGCCCACCGGTTAGGACTGTTTTCGATAAAAAGCGAATTGGAAGACCTGGCTTTGAGGGCTACCGAACCTGAGATTTATCATACTCTCCAGAAAAAACTCCAGGAAACGCGGACAGACCGTATCCGTTTCACCAATAAATTCATCTACCCGATAAAAAAAGGGCTCAGGGACAGGGGAGTCAAGTTCCAGATCTTTACCCGGGAGAAGAGCATTTACTCCATCTGGCAGAAAATGAAGAACAAAGAGATCCCTTTCGAGGAGGTGTACGATTTATTTGCTGTCAGGATTGTACTGGATGTTCCCATTCCCATGGAAAAATCGGAGTGCTGGCAGGTCTATTCGATCATTACCGATCATTACCGGCCGAATCACAGCCGCCTGCGCGACTGGATCTCCATTCCCAAAGCCAACGGTTATGAGGCCCTTCATACAACCGTCATGAGCCATGCCGGTAAATGGGTAGAGGTGCAGATTCGGACCCGGAGGATGGACGAGATCGCGGAAAGAGGATATGCTGCCCACTGGAAATACAAGGATACCATCGACAGCGAGACAGGCGTAGAGGAATGGTTGAAAAAGGTGAAGGACATGCTGCGCGAAGAAGAGCCGGATGCGGTAGACTTCGTCAATGATTTTAAACTGAACCTTTTTGCGGATGAAATCTATGTTTATACACCCAGGGGTGAAGTAAGGACATTGCCTTCGGGTTCTTCCGTGCTCGATTTTGCCTACGTAGTCCACACCGAGATCGGGAATCATTGCATCGGGGCAAAAGTCAACCAGGTACTGGTTTCCCGTAAGCATATCCTGAAGAACGGCGACCAGGTGGAGGTCTTATCTTCCAACAGTACCCTGCCGGAGGCCGACTGGCTCCAATACGCAATGACGGCTAAAGCGCGGGCCAATATAAAGCAATGGGTCAGGGAACAGCAGAGGAAAATGACCATGCTCGGGAAAGAAAAACTGGGCGTGTTATTCCAACAATATAACCTGCCCGATGATAAAGCTTCGGTCCAGCGGTTCATGAGCTTCCACAACATCATTAAGGAAGATGACCTGTATTATATGATTGCCAGCGGCGACCTTACCGCCGATGATTTTAAAAATTTCCGGGTGGAAGGGGAGAAGAAGAACTTCTTCAGCTATCTCAGCCGGCCGTTCACCCGGCAGAAACCGGGGAAAAACAGGACCCTGACCGAAACAATTGTCGAGAAACTGAAGGAAAAGCCCGAATCATTGCTTCTGAGTGATGATATCACCCAGATCAAATATGTTTTGTCGCGCTGCTGCAGTCCTATCCCCGGTGATGATGTGGTCGGTTTCCTGAACGAGAACGGCTCGATCCAGATCCACCGGACCAACTGCCCGGATACGATCGACCTGCTTTCGAAATATGGCAAGCGGATCGTGAAAGCGAAATGGAAAAATAAGGAGTCGATTGGCTTTTTGACAGGGATAAAGATACAAGGAGTGGATAAAAAGGGATTCATCCGCAAGGTGACCGAAGTGATCACCGAAAAGCACAACATCAATATCCGTTCTTTCCACCTGAATACTTCCGAAGGGATGACGGAAGGGACGATCATGCTCTATCTTCATGATACTCAGACACTACAGAAGCTCATTGATAACCTGATGAAGATAAAGGAGATCATCAAAGTGACGAGGATCGACAGGTTCAATGAGTAGGAGGGCAGTCGGCAGTTCCGTTGCTAGGGTGAGGGTTGGCGTCATTACGACGGAGGGGGAAACATGTTAAAAAATTATTTTTATTTATACCAAATAGTAATAATAATTTTTCTACTTTTATGCACTTTTCTGTAATGTGTATGAAAGAAAGAGAACAAAGCGATTCATTCGAGACGGTTAAGAAGATTTTCACGGAATACCTGGAGCAGCGAGGCCACAGGAAAACGCCGGAACGGTTCACCATCCTGAAGGAAATTTATAATACCGACGGGCACTTCGATATCGAAACCCTCTATATCCGGATGAAGAATAACAAGTACCGGGTCAGCCGCGCAACATTATACAATACCATCGAACTGCTGCTCGACTGCAGCCTGGTCACCAAACACCAGTTCGGCAACAACTGTGCACAGTTCGAACGGTCGTACAAGTTCAAGAAGCACGACCATTTTATCGATACAACCACAGGAAAAGTGATCGAATTCAGCGATCCCCGGATCGACGATATCCGCCGGTTTGTGGAAGATACACTGAAAGTCAGGGTTTCGCACCATTCGCTCACTTTTTACGGGTCGAGCCTGGATGAACACAAAGAACCCGCACTTACCCATTAGATTTATACACCAGACCAATTGAAATGAAAGTAGATGTTATTCTTGGCCTTCAGTGGGGTGACGAAGGCAAGGGGAAGATTGTGGATGTCCTGACACCCGGATACGACATCATTGCGCGGTTCCAGGGCGGTCCGAATGCCGGCCACACCATCGAGTTCAACCATAAAAAATTCATCCTGCATACCATCCCTTCGGGTATCTTTTATCCGGAGAAGACGAATCTGGTTGGCAACGGCGTTATCCTCGATCCTTTCATTTTCCTCAAAGAGATCAACAACCTGGCCGATCATGGTATCGATGCGACGGCCAATTTGGTTATTTCGAAAAGGACACATCTGATATTGCCCACCCACCGGCTTCTCGATGCCGCCCAGGAGACATTGAAAGGAGCCGCCAAAATAGGCTCAACGCTGAAAGGCATCGGCCCCGCTTACACCGATAAAATTGCCCGTAACGGGCTCAGGGCCGGAGACCTTTTATCGCCCGGCTTCGATAACGCATATCAACATATGCGTGAAGCGCATCTCCGGTATATAAAGTTCCTGGGCTATGAAACCGATTCTTTTACAATAGATAAACTTTCCTTTGACGAGTACGAAAGGCAATGGCTGAAAGCAGCGCGATTTATGGCTAAACTGCGACTCATCGAATCCGAATACTTCATCCATAAAAGCCTGGCTGAAGGAAAGAAGGTTCTTGCTGAAGGCGCCCAGGGAACGATGCTCGATATTGATTTCGGTTCCTATCCTTTTGTAACCTCTTCCAATACATCCGTCGGAGGCGTTTGCTCGGGACTGGGCGTAAGCCCGGCCCATATCGGCGAGGTGATCGGCGTTTTCAAAGCCTATTGCACCCGCGTCGGAAGCGGCCCTTTCCCAACCGAACAGTTTGGTGAAGAAGGAGCCAGAATGCGCGACACAGGCCACGAATACGGATCGACGACAGGAAGGCCGCGACGTTGCGGTTGGCTCGATATGGTGGCCCTGAACTACTCTATCATGATTAACGGAGTAACGCGACTGTTCATGATGAAAACCGATGTCCTGGATGATTTTCCTGTTCTGAAAGCCGGGACCGGATACCGTTTCGACAATTCCATTGCCGACCATGTGCCCTTTGATATGGTAAATGACGCTATGGAAGTTGTATATGAAGATTTCCCGGGATGGAACTCTCCGCTTCAGGGCTTGGATAACTACCATAAACTGCCCGAAGCATTAAAAAAATACGTGAAATTTATTGAAGACAGGACCAAAGTTCCGGTGATCGGCCTGTCGTATGGCCCCGACAGGAACCAGACGTTGTTCTTTTAGCGGATTAAAGCTTCCTTTTAATTTCGACCTCTTCGAACCCTTCGATGATATCGCCTTCTTTGATGTCGTTGAAATTATCGATATTGAGGCCGCACTCAAAACCTGCGGCAACTTCCTTAACATCATCCTTGAACCGTTTGAGAGATCCGAGCCGTCCCGTATAGACCACGATGCCATTGCGGATGAGCCGGATGCGTGTATTCCGGGTGATTTTCCCGTCGAGCACGTGGCATCCCGCGATGGTGCCCACCTTGGAAATCTTGAAAACTTCCCGTATTTCCAGGTTGCTGGTGATCTTTTCCTCGATCTCGGGAGAGAGCATACCTTCGATAGCGGCTTTGATCTCTTCGATAGCCTGGTAAATGATCGAATACGACCGGATCTCGATCTCTTCTTTTTCAGCCAGTTTGCGTGCACTTAGCGAAGGACGGACCTGGAACCCGACGATGATGGCATTGGATGCCGAGGCCAGCAGCACATCCGATTCGGTGACCTGTCCGACCGATTTGTGAATGACATTTACCTGGACTTCCTTGGTGGAGAGTTTCAGCAGTGAATCGGAGAGGGCTTCCACGCTGCCGTCCACATCGCCTTTGACGATCAGGTTGAGTTCCTTGAAATCCCCGATGGCTATACGGCGGCCAATTTCGTCGAGGGTAATATGCTTCTGCGAGCGGATTCCCTGTTCGCGCTGGAGCTGAAGCCGCTTGTTGGCAATAGCTTTAGCTTCTTTTTCGTCTTTCATGACGTTGAATTTGTCGCCGGCCTGCGGTGCGCCGTCCAGACCCAGAAGCAGGACAGGGGTTGATGGCCCTGCTAAATCCACTCTTTGGTTTCTTTCGTTGTACATGGCTTTTACCCTGCCGAAATGGGCGCCGGCCAAAACCATATCGCCGACTTTCAGTGTTCCGTTCTGTACCATCACTTTTGCCACATAACCGCGGCCTTTATCAAGTGAGGATTCCAGGACAGTTCCCAGTGCCAGACGGTTCGGATTGCCTTTCAGTTCCAGAAGTTCTGCTTCCAGCAATACTTTATCCAGCAGCAGACCGACATTCAATCCCTGTTTGGCTGAGATTTCCTGCGACTGGTATTTGCCGCCCCAGTCTTCCACCAGGATATTCATCTTGGCCAGTTGCTCTTTTATTTTCTCGGGATTAGCCGTCGGTTTGTCCACTTTATTAATCGCGAATACCAGCGGTACGCCGCCAGCCTGCGCATGGTTGATAGCTTCAACGGTTTGCGGCATGACGTCGTCATCGGCTGCTATAACGATAATAACAACGTCGGTTACCAGGGCGCCGCGGGCACGCATGGCCGTAAACGCTTCGTGACCCGGGGTGTCAAGAAAGGTGATCTTTTTCCCGCTCTCCAGCTGAACTTCATACGCACCGATATGTTGTGTGATACCACCGGCCTCTCCGGCCACCACGTTGGTGTTCCGGATAAAATCGAGCAGCTTGGTCTTGCCGTGGTCGACATGTCCCATAACCGTGACAATCGGCGGCCGATCCACCAGGTCTTCCTCCTTGTCTTCCTCCTGTGTCAGTTCCAGGGCTTCCTGCACGCTGACATCGACGAATTCCACTTTGTAGCCGAATTCTTCAGCGACCAGCGCCAGGCTCTCGGCGTTGAGCCGCTGGTTGATCGAAACAAACATGCCCAATTGCATGAATGTGGAAATGATATTGATGACCGGCACATTCATCATGTTGGCCATTTCGTTCACCGTAACAAATTCGGTGACTTTGAGTATTTTTTTGTCCTCTTCAGCTTTCTGCCGGTCAATTTCTATCTCTTCCCGGATGGAATCACGTTTCTGCCGGCGGTACTTCGAAGTTTTCGATTTACCCGAAGGAGCGAGCCTGGCCAGGGTTTCCTTGATCTGCTTCTGGATCTCTTCTTCAGAGGGTTCGGGTTTGAAAACCTGTCTTTTCTTTGCGCCCGGTTTCTGCCGCTCCTTCGATTCCTGCTGTGCAACCGGCTCCTGGTATTTCTCCTGTTTGATCCTCTTTCTTTTCTTCTTCTTTAACTGGAGCTTGTCATCGGTAGATGAAGCCACCGGTTTCTTCTCCGGCTTTTTCTCAACAGGCAGTTCAATTTTTCCAAAAATCTTGGGCCCGTCGAGTTTCTCTACCCTCGTGGGAATAAAATTGGCATCGCGATGCGGCTTCTTTTCTGCCGGAGGCTCTTCCTTTGCCGGCTCAACAACAACCGGCCCAGGTTCCGGAGTTACAGCCACAACGACCTCTTCTTTATCTTCCGGAATGATTTCGGCCGTGGGCTCTTCTTCAGCAGGTTTTGCTTTCGTTTTTTCGAATTTCCGATGGGCCTCCGCTTTTTTCTCTTCTTTTGTTTTCTTTGCCGGCCTGGTTTTCAGGTTGATGCTGTCGAGGTCAATTTTGCCCAGTACCTTGATGGGGGAATCGGTTGGGATTTCGGCCTCGGCAGGGGCCACAACGGGCTTCTCCTCCACAACCGGTCCCGGGGTGGGTTCAGGAGTGGCTACGACCGGTTTGATTTCAGGTGCTTTTTCCGGCTCCGGTTCTTTTGCTTCTTTGGGAGCGGGCTTTGGAGCCGGTTTTTCCTCTTCAGCCGGTTTTTTGGCGGCCGCCGGTTTCTTCTCTTTCTGGGTGATCGTATCGTCGACTGCCGAACTCTTGATGATCAGTTCATCCTGTTCGGGTTCCCTTTCGGGTGCGCGGGCCTTGGTCCCTTTTTCATCGAGTGTTATCGATTCATGTTTGACGAAGGAGAGGCCTATCTTTTTTGCTTCATCCTTTGCAGCCTTGTCTGACTGATATTCCTTGACCAGCAGGGCAAAGATCTCCGGCGTGATCTTGGTATTCGGGTTTTCCTCGATCACGATGCCTTTCTTATGCAGGAATTCCACGATAGTGGAGATCCCGACATTCAGTTCGGCAGCGGCTTTATTTAGCCTGGTCGGCTTTACCTCATCTGGCATGAATACAGATTTAGTTTACACTATTTTTTTAAAAGGTGCAAAAATACTATTTTTATTCGAATTCGGCCTTCAGAATGCGAATAACCTCGCGGATTGTCTCCTCTTCGAGGTCGGTACGCTTGACAAGTTCCTTCACCTCCAATTCGAGTACACTCTTGGCCGTATCACAACCGATGGCTTTCAGTTCATCGATGATCCACTGGTCGATCTCATCTGAAAATTCTTGTATATCAACATCTTCCGAGTCAATGTCTTCCCGGTATACATCGATCTCGTACCCGGTTAGCTTGCCTGCCAGTTTGATGTTGTATCCTCCTTTACCGATAGCCAGCGAGACCTGGTCGGGTTTCATATAAACTTCAGCCTTTTTTGTCACATCATCCAGGTGGATGGAGCTGATCTTGGCGGGGCTGAGGGCGCGCTGGATGAAAAGACTGGAGTTGTTGGTGAAGTTGATGACATCGATGTTTTCGTTTTTCAATTCCCTGACGATGCCATGGATCCGTGATCCTTTCATCCCTACGCATGCGCCAACCGGGTCAATCCGGTCGTCGTACGATTCGACAGCCACTTTTGCCCTTTCCCCGGGAACCCTGACAATTTTTTTAATGGTGATGAGGCCATCATAAATTTCAGGCACTTCCGATTCAAAAAGACGTTCCAGGAATACGGGCGAGGTGCGTGAGATGATGATAGCCGGGGTATTGTTCTTCATTTCAACCCGTGCAACAACTGCCCGGATCGTATCGCCTTTCCGGTAAAAGTCGGAGGGTATCTGTTCCTGTTTCGGCAGGCTTAGCTCATACCCTTCATCGTCCAGGACCAGGATCTCTTTTTTCCAGACCTGGTAAACTTCGCCGGTGATGATGTCGCCGACTTTTTCCATGTATTTCCGGTAGATGCTGTCTTTCTCATATTCCATGATTTTCGACACCAGGTTCTGCCGGATGGAGAGAATTTCCCTTCGCCCGAAGTCGATCAGTTTCATCTCTTCCGACACTTCCTCGCCCACTTCAAAGTCGGGTTCGATCTTGATCGCGTCGGAAAGTGCAATCTGAGTATTGTCATCTTCTACCGATCCGTCTTCCACAATTACCCGGTTCCGCCAGATTTCCAGGTCACCCCGGTCGATATTGACGATAATCTTGAAATTGTCGGAAGTGCCGAACCTTTTTTCCAGCATATGTTTGAAAACATCTTCCAGGATACGCATCATCGTTTCACGGTCGATGTTTTTAAATTCTTTAAATTCAGAAAAGGTTTCAACAAGATTTATATGGTCCATGGCTTTATTGTTTGAGCTTGGATTAAACAATTATTTGAATGATATAATGACCTTTGCTTCTTTTATTTTATTGAAAGCGAGATGAAAGGTTTCAGACGGAACCTTCTTTTTTTTATTTTCATTGGTGATGATGACAATACCGGATTCATCAGCCGATACAAGTTTGCCGGCGACAATGGAGTCGTCATCCAGTTTGACCTGGAGCATCCTGCCCGCGTTCTTTGCGTATTGCCTGGAAAAACGCAGCGGCTGGTCGGCACCGCAGGAAGAGACATTCAACTCAAAATCTTCTGTTTCCCGGTCAAATGTCGATTCGATGTGCCGGCTCAGTTTTACGCAATCGTCGATAGTAACCCCCTGATCCCCATCGATGAACACAAATACCCTGTTGGTAGGCTTTACCAGTACGTCGACCAGGAATTTGTCGCTGCCGGCAAGGTATTCATTCGCTATTTTCGTAACTTCAGCAATGGTCATGTGACAGGTTATTTTTCATTTTTCATTTTGCATTTTGCATTTTTTAATGCAATAAAGAAGGGGACCGCAGTCCCCTCCCGAAAGATTAACTATTTCATTAATCCTGTTGTCCGACCAGGACTCGAACCTGGAGTCTTCTGAACCAAAATCAGACGTGTTGCCAGTTACACCATCGGACAAACTGTCCCCTGTTTTGGGCGCGCAAAGATAGAAATTATTTATTTAATATTTCGGTTTGCTTCAGAAATATTTGCTCAGTCATATTCGGGATGAAAGATTCGCTTTTTCTTTCTATTTTCGCAACTCCAAATAAAGGAGCATGATAGCACACAAAGATTTTATCCGCTGGAATACCCTTTTCGGATGGGCTTCCTTCCTGATCGCCTTCATCGTTTATCTGTTGACCCTGGAGCCTTCCGCCAGCTGGTGGGATTGCGGGGAATACATCGCCACTGCCTACAAATTGCAGGTGGGTCATCCGCCAGGGGCTCCGACGTTCCAGCTTATCGGAAGATTTTTCTCCCTGTTTGCATTTGGAAATACCGCCAATGTGGCCATGATGATCAATACTATGTCGGCCATGGTCAGCGCATTGACGATCATGTTCCTTTTCTGGACCATCACGCTGCTGGCCCGGAAAATGGTGAAAGCCGATGCCGGATATACCCTGACACAGGTCATACTGCTTTTCGGCAGTGCGTTTGTTGGCGCTATGGCTTTTACTTTTTCCGATTCTTTCTGGTTCTCCGCTTCGGAAGGTGAAGTCTATGCCATGTCTTCCTTGTTTACCGCCATCACTTTCTGGGCGATACTGAAATGGGAAGTGGTCGCCGATGAAAAGCATTCCCTCCGCTGGCTCATCCTGATAGCTTTCCTGATCGGGCTTTCCATTGGAATCCACCTCCTGAATCTGCTGGCTATCCCTGCCATCACATTCGTCTATTATTACCGTAAATACAAACCCAGCCGCAAAGGCCTGCTCTTAGCCGGAGTGGTATCCGTTCTGATCCTTGCCCTGCTTATGTATTTCTTCATCCCCGGAATTGTGAAACTGGCCGGCTCTTTCGAGCTGTTTTTTGTCAATTCCATCGGCCTTCCGTTCAACTCGGGAACCATTATCTACTTTGCCCTCATTATCGGTTTGATTGTCTGGGGGCTGAAGTATACTTCGAAAAAAGGCAAAAGTGTTTTAAATTCTATCATACTCGCTTTTGTTTTCCTTCTGATCGGTTATTCATCATTTATCATTCTGATTATCCGCTCAAATGCCAACACCCCTATTGATGAAAATAATCCCGAAGATGCCATTTCGTTGCTGAGCTACCTCAACCGCGAACAATACGGAACCTACCCGCTTTATTACGGGCAATATTACAATGCTCCAGTGGTTGATTACAAGGATGGTACGCCCGTTTATTTAAAAGACAGAAGCAAAGGAAAATATGTGATTACGGATGACCGGAAGGAATCTTTGCCGGTTTATGATTCCCGGTTCACCACCCTTTTTCCCAGGATGTGGAGCGACCAGAAGAGCTCCCATATCAACAAATACAAGGAATACGGAAAAATAAAAGGGACCCCGATCACCGTCAGTAAACCGGACGGTACGACCGAAACCTTGTATAAGCCGACATTCATAGAAAATATGCGGTTTTTCTTCAGCTATCAACTGGGACATATGTATTTCCGCTATTTCTTATGGAACTTCGCCGGTAGGCAAAACGATATCGAAAGCCAGGGAGAACCGCAAAACGGGAACTGGATCTCGGGATTCAATTTCCTGGATAATGGCCGGCTCGGGAATCAGTCGGATCTGCCGGAAAGTATGCAGAATACGGCTAAAAACAAGTTTTACCTCCTGCCGCTTTTACTGGGTATCGCTGGTATACTTTATCACTTTAAGAAGAACAGGAATGATACCTGGGTGGTGTTTTTATTGTTCCTGATGACCGGTATTGCCATCGTGGTATTCCTTAACCAGACCCCGTACCAACCCCGTGAAAGGGATTATGCATATGTTGGTTCGTTTTATGCATTCGCGATCTGGATAGGCCTGGGGGTGATGGGACTGGCGGAATTTATACAGAAATACGTAAGAAAACAAGAAGTAGCCGTAGCTGCAGCCACAGTCGGCCTTTCTTTCCTGCTCGTACCGGGCATAATGGCACACCAGGGCTGGGATGACCACGACCGTTCCGGAAAATACGCCGCCAGGGATTTTGCCATGAATTACCTGCGGGGTTGCGATAAAAATTCTGTGTTGGTGACTTTCGGCGACAACGATACATTTCCTTTATGGTATGTCCAGGAGGTTGAAGGGTTCCGTACTGATGTCAGGGTAGTGAATCATATGCTTGCTTCCGGACACTGGTATGTTCAGCAGTTGTTCTCAAAGGTCTATGATTCGGATCCACTGCCTTTTACCCTGAGAATAGACCAGTACAATAATGGGGTAAATAATTATGTGCCGGTATATGAGATCCCCAGCCTGGCCAACGAATATACCGAGTTGTCGGAATTGATCCGGTTTGTGGCATTGGATAGCGACAAGAGCAAAATACCGATCTCCTCAACCAAAAAGATCAATTTCTTCCCGTCAAGGAAGGTGAAAATGACGGTTGACGCTAAAAAATGCGTGGAGAACGGGATTGTGCCACCTGAACTGGCCGACCGGATCGTTCCGGTCATTGAATGGGAGATAAAGCAAAATGCACTCTATAAAAACGACCTTGCGGTCCTCGATTTCCTGGCATCAAGCAACTGGGAAAGGGCGTTCTATACAGCGAATCCGTCGAGCCTGCTGGATTTTCTTGACATTGACCAATACCTTCACCAGGAGGGGCTGGTCTACAAATTCATGCCGGTAAAAGCAGATAACTATTACCGCGGTGTGGGAGGAGTTAACGGAATGAAGACTTATGAGAACTTCATGAATTGCCGTTGGGGTAACCTTAACCAGCCCGGTGTCCTGGTTGACCGGGAAAGTTACCGGAACAGCCGGCTTCCGAGGCAGAACTACCTGCGGGCTGCAGAAACACTCCTCATTAATGGTGACAAACAAAAAGCTGTTGAGTTGCTTGACCGATGCAATGAATTTTTCCCTGACAATAAAATCAATTACGATATGATCATGATCCCGTTTGCCGAAGTCTATTATGGGGCGGGTGAACCGGAAAAAGGCAACGAGATTATCCGAAAACTGCTTGATTATTATGCGGATGACCTCCGGTATTACAATACGGTGAAACCATCATTCGTGGAAAAATATTACTCTGACTCCATAACCAGGATCATGAGGATATTGCGCGAAATCGCACAGGTGACCAGGACCAACGGTCAGCCTGAATTATCAGCAAAGGCAACCGAATTGATGGAATCCTACAAATAGTTAAAGGCGGCCCGTCTTTATACTTTTTGCCCGGATAAGAATCAGACCGGCTATTCCCGCAAGTACAAAAGGTATACTGAGCCATTGGCCCAGGTTCAGGCTCATTTGAGCCTCAAATCCTACCTGTGGTTCCTTCAGGAATTCAATGAAAAACCGGACTCCGAATACAAGAACAAGGAAAAGGCTGATCAGTATCCCCTCTTTCGGTTTACCATCCTTTTTTCTGTATACGAAGAGGAGGAGGGCGAAAATCAGAAGGTATGCCAGCGCTTCATAAATCTGGCTGGGGTGCCGGGGCTGGGTCCGTTGGGCAATTTCTCCGGCGCGCTCATAAATAAAACCCCAGGGAAGAGAGGTCGGCTTACCGAAAATCTCCGAATTCATAAGGTTTCCCATCCGGATGAAAAAACCGGCCAGGGCTGTAACAACGGCAATCCGGTCGATAATCCATAAAAAGGAAACTTTGTTTTTTCGGGCAAAGATGATGAGGGCGAATATAATACCCACTGCAGCCCCGTGACTGGCCAGTCCTCCCTGCCAGATTTTCAGTATCTCGACCGGGTTGGAAAGGTAGTAACCGGGTTCATAAAACAGGCAATGGCCCAGCCTGGCCCCGATCACTGTTGCAATAACCATATAGGTTGTTAACTGATCCAGCAATTTTACAGGGATCTTTTCCCTGCGAAAGAAACCGAGGATGATAAAATATCCGCAGACGAATCCCAGGGCGAACAGCACGCCATACCAGCGAACCGCAAAGGTGCCGATCCGGAATATCTCGGGGTCGGGCGACCAGGTTATCGATAATAGATCCATAGAATACTCGGGCAATTTATTTATCGCCAAAAATAGAAATAATGAACGATGCTGATAAAATTATTTATTTGTCCCGTCTGCCTGTTGTTCTAAGACGTCTCACGGCGGCATAAAGCAGTTGCTCCCCCCGGATTGTTTCAACGCTTTCATCCGGCCCGTTGCCTGGATCCATCACGCGTCGAAGTATCAGATCGTTTTGATTTACAGATTTCCACTGCGCTGTTTCCTGTAAATAATTTGCAAGGTACTCCTGCTCTGTCTGCCCGGGAGTTGCGACAAGTACAGCTTTTCTGCCCAGCGTTGCGAGATCCATTATAGTGGAATAGCCTGACCGGCACAAAATCGTATTTGCGTTCAGGATCATCGGCAGGAGATCAATGTCGGGTAAATGATTGAATATCCTGACGCCTTCCATTGCAGGAAGATCCCTGACCTCACCCGGAAGCCCCCTCAGGATAACGGCGTTGATCCCCGGATTTTCCCTGAGTTCCCTTAGAATTATATTTTCGAAAATCGAGCGCTGTGGCTCAGGGCCCGAGATCATTACCATCAAAGCGGGATCACCGGTCTGCTCCCTGTTTTCGATCGAGGCCCGAATTGCCGTAAAGCGGGAAAGAGGGCCGATGAAAAGCCCGTTTGGCGGGACCGGGTACTGATGGGCGAGATCGCCTGAAAGATTCGGTTCTCCCGGAAAGTCAGGGATCCAGCATTCATCGTATTTCCGTATAAACCTGAGATGAATGCGGTACAGCCAGGGTTCTGCCCATTTCAGCCTGTCGGGGGCCTTGATCATGACCTGGTGGGTCATGTAAATAGTGTGAATCTTTTTATGCCATAATCCAAACCGGTTGTCAGACAGGATCACGTCTGCCCGGCATTCTCCGGCAATCTTTTTAATGCGTTGATTTTCCAGGATGATATTCAGAAAGATACCGGGAAGCTGAAGCAACATTTTCAAAACCATGCTCTTCCCCGAAGGATAACGGATTGTAACTCCTGGAAACCGTTTCCATGGCAGATCGGGAAATTGACTCCTAAGAAATCCGAGGGCCTGGCCATCCGCAGCGAGCGTTACCTGGTGACCTTCTTCCACCATTTTTGTGATCACAGGCACACAACGCGTCGCATGACCCAGTCCCCAATCGAGCGGACAGACAAGGATTCGGAGAAAATTTTCAGCCAACCGGGTATTTTTTGCCCGACAAAGGTATTAATAAGAAAAACCTGTTGATTATGCAGAACAAAGATTCATTGATTTATGCCATAGCCCTGACGCTGATACCGGGTATCGGGGATGTCCAGGGTAAGAAACTGGTTGCCTATTGTGGTGGGTTGGAAGCGGTTTTCCGGGAGAAGAAGAAAGATCTGATGCGAATTCCGGGGATCGGCAACGCTACCGCCGATGCGATCCATCGCAAGGGGATCTTTGCCAGGGCGGAAGAGGAGATTGGCTTCATCCGTCAATACGGTATTAATGCATTATTTTACCTTGATCCCGATTATCCCGAAAGGCTGAAACATTGCGAAGATGGCCCGATAATGGTCTATTTTAAAGGAAATGCCGGACTCTCCCGGAAACGCGTACTTAGTATCGTCGGTACACGTAACCCGACCGATTACGGCAAATCCATGTGCGAACAGATCATCCGCGATTTGTCGGACCTGGGCGTTATGACGGTCAGCGGGCTGGCATATGGTGTCGATACTTTGGCCCACCGCGCCTCTCTGGCCGCCGGTATTCCTACGGTAGGCGTTCTCGCTCATGGCCTCGACCTGATCTATCCCTTTGTCAATCGTCCCCTGGCCGGGAAAATGATCGAAAACGGTGGATTGATGACCGAATTTATGAGCCATACCAAACTGAACCGTGATTACTTTCCGCGGCGCAACCGCATTATTGCGGGTATGGCCGATGCGACCCTGGTTATAGAATCCGCTGCCAAAGGAGGAGCACTGATCACGGCGGAAATTGCCGGCTCTTACAACAGGGATGTTTTTGCCCTTCCGGGCCGGGCAACCGATTTGAAATCAAGCGGATGCAATAACCTGATCAGAAACAACAAAGCGGCACTCGTGCAATCCGCTGCCGATATCTGTTATCTCATGGGGTGGGACCAGGATAACCATCGGGCGCACAGTCAGCCCGATCTTTTTACCGTAATGAACGAGGATGAAAAGAAGATCTATGATCTTCTCATGCGGCTGAAAGAAGCCGGAATCGATGAAATATACCTGCAATCGGGCATGACGCAGAGCAAAGTCTCGTCAATATTGCTGAAACTGGAGTTTGACGGGTTAGTGAAAGCTTTTCCCGGTAAGAGATTCAGACTGAATAACTAAAATCAGAAATTCCCTTCCTCAAGGGCATCTCTGTGAATCCGTAATGCCGCAATCCATAATGAGATGGCTATGATGGCCGACCCGATGAAAAAAGCCCAAAGCAGTTTATAATCCCTGGTCAGGAGGCAAAAATCGTACAAAGCATGAAAAAAGATCGCTGCTGCAAGGCCTGTCATGGAGTCGACCAGCCGCATCTTCCTCAATTTTCCCAAACCGATGAAGAATCCCATCATCAAACCGAAAATAACATTGGCCGGGCCGGCGCTGAGTGCGTTGACGCTGCTGACAGACAGATGGGGTATGTTGACGAAGGAGAGTATGTTGTTCATCGTGGCGAAACCCAGCGATATCATCACTGAAACGAGGATACCATCGACGGGAGTCCTGAATTCTTTTTTCGGATAGAAAAAAACCTTGAGAATCGTAAACTTTCCCAATTCAGAGAAGAAAGCCATGATCACGAGTGAATAAAACAAGATTCGCCTGAGGTTGGTCAGATTATCAAGGTCAAAAACCGCAGCTATAACCTGGACAGTCAGTACAAGCACAATACTGAACATTCCCCAGACAAAGGCACGGATCAGCAATCTGGCCGGCCATTCATTCTGTAGGGCTTTAGCATAAAAAAATACCAGAACAGCAATTGCCGGTGGAATGACAAAATAAATGTAATTCAGAAACTCCATAAGATTGAAGGTTATCGGGGATTCAAAATTAGCAATTGTTTGTAATTTTACAAATTAAAATATTTCATGGAAGGGATCGTCACACGTTCAACGGGCAGTTGGTATATGGTAACTTCTGACGAAGGGATGGTCACCCCCTGCAAGTTGAAAGGCAATTTCCGGCTGAAAGGCATTCGAACAACCAGCCCGCTGGCCGTTGGCGACCGTGTTGAATACGAAATGACTCCGGGAAACGACGCAGGTGTGATTTACCGTATTTTTGACCGTCATAATTATATAATCCGCAAAGCAACCAAACTTTCCCGGGAATCACATATCATCGCAGCCAACATCGACCAGTTGCTCCTGGTGGCCACTCTTGCTTTTCCCAGGACATCCACCGGCTTTATCGACCGTGTACTGGTCACTTCAGAGGCTTATCATATACCGGCCATCCTCGTCTTCAATAAAATAGATATGATCGTTGAGGAACTGAAAGAAGGGCTCCGGGAGATGATAGAAATATATGAGCACGCCGGTTACAGGTGCCTGCAGGTATCGGCCAGGAGCGGGGCAGGGCTGGATGAACTGATGGATGCCATGAAAGACCGGACCAGCCTGCTTTCAGGTCATTCCGGTGTGGGTAAAACGAGCCTTATCAATGCCCTGCAACCCGGCATTAACCTGAAAATAAAGGAGATATCATCCTATCACCTCAAAGGCCAGCATGCCACTACATTTCCTGAGATGCACCGCCTCTCTTTCGGCGGGTATATAATCGATACTCCCGGAATCAAGGAATTCGGCCTGACCGATTTCGGGCAGTTCGAAGTCGCCGAACGATTTCCCGAAATGAGAGCCCTCATGCATCTTTGCCGTTATGGCAATTGCACTCACTCACACGAACCGGGTTGTGAAGTGATCCGTGCAGTCAACGACGGAAGGATCCATCCTTCGAGGTATTCCAACTACCTTGGGATTTTGAATGGCCGGGACTGGACTGAATAATCATTTTAAAACGAATTGTTATGATCGCCAAAGAAATAATCACCTTCGATATTCTGCCCCTGAATGTGAATGACTCTTGCTCTTTCGCCCTTAATGCCATGGATGAGAACCGGGTCAACCATCTGCCGCTGGTTCGTGAAAGAGAGCTGGTCGGGCTTGTATCGGAATTCGACCTGGTAAACCACCCCGATCAATCTGAGCCGCTCGGAAACGTCAGGCTCTCCATGCCGAACGCGTTCATCTCTTCGTACCAGCATGTGTTCGATGTGATGAAAATGATGACCGAACTGAAGCTTTCGCTGCTCCCGGTAGTTGACCAACGGAACCTTTACCAGGGAGCCATCACCCTTTCCGCTTTGGTCAGATATCTCACATTGAATATGTCGGTGCTTAACCCGGGCGGGATGATTATACTGGAAGTGGCTGAAAGCAATTATTCAATGGCCGAGATATCCCAGATCGTCGAATCGAACGATGTGCGGATCATCGGTGCTTTTTTCAGCACCAAAGCAGATTCTAAGCTTATCGACCTTACCCTCAAGATCAATGCAACAGACCTTAATCCCGTCATCCAGACATTCGAAAGATATCACTATACAATTAAAGCCACTTTTGCCGAAAAAGACGACCTGGATGAACTGAAAGAGCGTTATGATTCGTTGATGAATTACCTCAATGTATGAAATGATTTCATTTGAGCATTGATCCGGCAAAATATGCTATCGGGCCTGTCTGGCTTTTCCTGGCGCTGTTCCTGGCACTCGCAGGCATTGGCCACGCCCAGCAAATAGACGGGAGCCGGGATAAAGGCGACCGGTTTATTTCCATCGACAAAATTGTTCTCGAAGGTAACCGGATCACAAGGGATCCCATTATCCTGAGGGAAATTGTATTCAAGGAAGGTGATTTTATCCGTTCTGCCGCCCTCGACTCATTGATCGGGTGTTCAAGGAATAACCTGCTGAATACGCTTCTTTTCAATTTTGTCGAAATAAACGCCAATCACACTGATTCGTCCGGGAGTAGTGTTGTTGTCGGGGTTAAAGTGGTTGAGAGATGGTACATCTGGCCTACACCCATATTCAAATTATCAGACAGAAATTTTAACGTATGGTGGGAAACCCGTGATCCTGAAAGGCTTAGTTATGGATTTTATATCGACTGGAAAAATTTCAGGGGAAGAAAAGAGGAATTGATCTTACGGTTCCAGTGGGGATATGACCGGTTGATACAGCTCCAGTACCAGGTGCCTTATCTTAACCGGTCGCAAACGATGGGGTTGGGCGTCGGTTTTGGTTTTGCCCGCCAGAAGGAATCGGCATTCCGGACGCTGAACAATAAACAGGAGTTTATCCGCCTTGACTCCGGGTTTGCGCGAAAGGATCTTTTTGCCTACAGCCAGTTGACGGTCCGCAACAATATCCATATTACCCACACTATCCAGGCCGGATTCGACCAGCATCATTTTTCCGACAGCCTGATCCGCTCCAATCCCGATTTTACCAACGACACTTCTACTGTAATACGCTATTTTTCACTTTCTTACCAGTATAAAAACGATCACCGTGATTTTAAATCATATCCCCTGAAAGGTTATTACGCTGATTTTGGTCTCGTCAAGAATGGATTGTGGACCTTTCCTGAAAAGACCATCAATTCCATCCAAATAACGGCCACTTACCGGAAATACTGGGAGCTAAATCCCCGGATTTACCTTGCAACAGGTATCAATGGGTATTTTTCTGCCGGCCGTCAGCCTTATTTTGTCCTGGGAGGAATTGGCTACGACCGTGATATTGTAAGAGCATATGAGTACTATCTGATTGATGCCGAACATTTTGTTATTTTGAAAAATAATGTCAAGTTCGCCCTGATCCCGAACCGGGAGCATCGTTTTCAATTCATCAGGGCCGAAAAGTTTGCGCGAATTTTTTACGCCCTCTACCTTAATTTATTCGTGGATGCCGGATACGGTTATTATTCGCAGGAGTTCGGGCAGACAACAAATGACCTGCAAAATTCTTTGCTGATCGGATATGGTGCAGGGCTCGATTTCGTCACCTATTATGATGTGGTAGTCAGGCTCGATTTTTCCGTCAATTACAGGAATGAAGCCGGATTTTATCTTCATTTCCGGGCTCCGATATAATCTGATGAAAATGATCATTATTCGTTACTTTTGCACAAGCCGTTTAAAATGATAAGCATATGGTGATTGCGCTGTTCGGTAAACCGATTTCCCAGGAAAATTTGAAATATGTGCAAAGTGTCATTGATAAGCTATTGCTGAAGAAATGCAGAGTGCTTTTCCACAGGCAATTTTATGAGTCGCTGGCGGGGAAGGTGGAAACAGGTGAAAATATTGGGTTCTTCGATGATATGGAGGATCTGGCCGGGAAGGTGGATTATTTTATTTCCATTGGCGGTGACGGGACCATCCTCGACGCCGTTACACTCGTCAGGGATTCCGGAATCCCGATCATAGGCATTAATATCGGCCGGCTGGGTTTTTTGTCGAGTATTGGTAAGGATGAGATTTTGCCTGCCATTGATAAAGTCCTGGATGGGGATTTCAGGATAGATTCCCGGACACTTGTCGCGCTTTCGCAGCCGAAGGATCTTTTTGGCGATCTCAGTTATGCTTTGAATGAACTGACTATCACCCGTAAAGATACGACTTCACTGATCGTGCTCCATGTTTATATCGATGACAAGTATTTGAACTCTTATTGGGCCGACGGTCTGATCATCGCCACTCCAACCGGTTCAACGGCCTATTCGCTGAGCAGCGGCGGCCCGATTCTAACTCCCGGTTCCAGGAATTTTGTCCTGACTCCGATTGCTCCGCACAATTTAACGGTCAGGCCTGTCGTTATACCTGACATGTCGTCAATCCGGGTCATCGTTGAAGGACGGGAGGACCAGTTCCTTGTCAGCCTTGATTCCAGAAAGGCAACTATCCATTCAAATTTTGAACTTGTGGTTGAAAAGGCCGCATTCAGCATTAATATGATCCAGATGCGTGAGAAGGACTTTTATATGACCATCAGGGAAAAGCTCAAATGGGGCCTTGACGCTCGCAACTGAACAGTTGATTGATCTTTAATTTTTTTTGATATTTTTGCGGCCTGCAAGATAAGATGAAGAAATACCTGTTAATTCCTGTATTTACGTTAATCGGAGTGGTAACCTGGGCCCAGACAGCGGAAGTCGGCTTGATCGGCGGAATCACCTATTACCTGGGAGATATCAACCCCGGGATCCATTTTCTGGCGTCACGACCAGCCTATGGCGGGGTGGCGCGAGTAAATCTTAATTCGAGGTGGACCGTGAAAGCCGAAGTGGTCCGCGGGGAGATCCGGGGCAATGATGCCCGGGGCACAACCAATGATAAAAGAGGCTTGGGATTCGAATCCAAAATTACCGATGTGGGAGCCTCGGCCGAGTTTAATTTCTTCGATTATACAACCGGGAGCAGGAAGAATATCCTGACACCGTATATCTTCGGAGGCGTCGGAATGGTTTTTTATAATCCGGAATATGATGGTATAGATTTGCGCAGCCTTGGAACAGAAGGGCAGAACGCCGGCTTCGACGGACGTTCGCCCTATGGCAAAGTGACTTTTACCATTCCCTTTGGGCTGGGAATAAAATATAGCATCAACCGTCGACTGGGTTTGACTGCTGAATGGGGCATGAGGAAAACTTTTTCCGATTACCTGGACGATGTCAGCACAACATATTATCTAAACGGAACACAGATCGATCCGGGTGATCCGGCGGAATTTCTCTCCGATCCGACCCGGCTCCATCAACCAATGCAAGAAAGGGGTAATCCAACAACCAAAGATTGGTATAACTTTGCAGGAATTTCACTGACTTATAAATTCAGGCTTTATAATAAAAATAAATGCCCGAATCAATGGAAATCAGATTATGATTGATGGGTTGTTAAAGAGGCAAGACGTTAAAAAATAATGAGTTATAAAGAAAAACTGGATCTGGAAAAGCTACCGCAACACATTGCTATCATCATGGATGGAAATGGACGTTGGGCTAAATTGCGTGGCAAACCCAGGACCTTTGGCCATAAACACGGCGTGACCGCTGTCAGGGAAGCCTCTGAAGCAGCGGCTGAATTAGGCGTTAAATATCTGACGCTCTATGCTTTCTCCACTGAGAACTGGAAGCGGCCAAAATTTGAAGTGGATGCCCTGATGCACCTTCTTTTACAATCGATCAACAAAGAAACCAAAACACTGAATAAAAACCGGATCAGATTAAATGCCATAGGTAACCTGGAAGCCCTCCCTGAAAGTATCTACAAACAACTCATAAAAACAATTGAACAGACTGCAGCTAACGACCGGATGACACTTACCCTGGCCCTGAGTTACAGCTCACGCTGGGAGATCGTGAATGCTACCAAACGAATAGTGTCGGAGTTTGCCGAGGGCAAGATAACGCTCGAAAATATCACCGCCGATTATTTCACATCCATGCTTCCTTCATTCCCCCTTCCTGAACCGGAACTCCTTGTCCGCACCAGCGGGGAAAACAGGATCAGCAACTTCCTGCTATGGCAAATTGCTTATTCGGAATTGATATTTACCCCGAAACTATGGCCCGACTTCAGAAAAGAAGACCTGTACGAAGCCATATTTAATTACCAGCACCGCGAACGAAGGTTCGGTAAAACCAGTGACCAGATCAATAATCATCAAATACCCTAAAGTGAACTACCGGAAAATTCTGCAGCGAAACCCTGTTCTTATTCCCCGTGTTAAATCGGGGAAATTATTCCTGGTATTGGCCTTGCTGATATCCGGCTTTGCTTCCGGGGTATTCGCCCAGGTATCTCTCGGGGATCAGAGCGTAATCGACTATACCCGGCCCATTGAATACCAGATTGGTGGGATTACCGTTACCGGCGCCGAATATCTCGATAAAAACGTGTTGGTCATGCTCACCGGTCTCAATGTCGGTGACCGTGTCACCATCCCCGGGGAAGACATCTCAGGTGCTATCAAGAAACTATGGGATCAGGGCCTGTTTGAAGATATCGGATTGTATATCACCGATATACAGGGGGAAACAGTCTTTCTGAACCTGAAACTGAAAGAAAGACCACGGCTTTCCCGTTTTTCACTGAGAGGGATCAATAAAACAGAAGCTGACAACCTGCGCGAAAAGCTCAATATCACCAGAGGGGATGTGGTTACGGAAAGCCTTCTCAAAAATACGCGCCACCGGATCAGGGAACATTTCCGGGATAAGGGATTTTTGGATGCGGAGATCGACATCAGGCAAAACCCCGATACAACACGTGCCAATAATGTTGTCCTTGATATATTTATTAAGAAGGGAAATCGTGTCAGGATCGATGAAATCCGGATCTTCGGAAACAATGAATTTTCAGCCCAAAAGATCAAGAATTCGCTGAAAGAGACCAAGGAGAGAGGGAAATTTAATCCGCTGCAGGATATTGAACTGGCCCTTTTGCACAATATCCGGGAAATCCTCAGGATGAATCCGCAGGGAGTGGTCGATTCGACAATGGCCCACTTCAACCGCACGGTGAAAATCAGGATTTTCAAACCCTCCAGGTTTATCCAGGACAAATATGAGGAAGACCTGGTCAAGGTCATTGAGAAGTATAACAAAGTCGGATACCGTGACGCCTCCATCATCAGCGATTCCATTTACCGCAATGCGGACCGGACTCTCAGTATCGACCTGAAAATGGCAGAGGGGAGGAAGTACTATTTCAGGAATATTACCTGGGTCGGAAATACGAAATACACAGCCGACCAGCTGAACAGGGTACTAAAGATTGACAGGGGAGACGTGTACAACCGGGAATTGCTGGAAACAAACCTATCATTCAACCCGAATGAACAGGATGTCAGTTCGCTATACCTGGATGACGGGTATTTGTTCTTCTCCGCCGAGCCGGTTGAGATCAATGTCGAGAATGATTCGATCGACATCGAGATCAGGATACGGGAAGGCAAACAGGCACGGATCAATAAAGTGGCAATCAGCGGAAATACCAAGACCAGCGACCATGTCGTGATGCGCGAGCTGCGCACCCGCCCGGGCCAGCTATTCAGCCGCTCCGATATAATCCGCACCACCCGCGAACTTGCACAACTTAGATATTTCGACCCGGAGAAAATAACCCCGGATATCGTCCCCAACCCGGCAGACGGAACCGTCGATATTACCTATAAAGTTGAAGAAACTTCTTCCGACCAGATCGAACTCAGCGGCGGATGGGGATATGGCCGTATCATAGGTACCCTTGGCCTCTCTTTCAATAATTTTTCCGCCCGGAAATTATTCAAAAGCGATGCCTGGAAACCAGTCCCTTCTGGCGATGGTCAGAAATTAAGCCTCCGGCTGCAGTCGTATGGAAAAGGGTACCTGTCGTACAGTGCTTCTTTTACCGAACCATGGCTGGGAGGCAAAAAACCAAACGCTTTCAGTGTAACGTATTGGCATTCACTTTATTCAAACGGGAAATCCAAGAATGACCCACTCCGGTCGGAATTTGTGATCGATGGATTGACGCTCGGGCTGGGACGAAGACTTACCTGGCCGGATGACTTCTTTACCTTATACCAATCGGTAACCGGTCAGCGTTATGCGTTGGAAAACTATTCCCAGATATTTGTGTTTGGATCGGGCACAGGCGTTTACAATAATATCAACTATAACATTGTCCTTGGAAGAAGTTCCATCAGCCAGCCCATCTACGCAACATATGGTTCGGATGTCTCTGTATCCCTTGAAGTTACACCGCCTTATTCGCTTTTTAGCAAGGACGACTATTCGGTCATGGAACCGGATGAAAGATACAAGTGGATCGAATACCATAAATGGAAGGTGAATGCCACATTCTTCACCGAGATATTTCCCAAAGCAGTCATCATGACCCGGGCTAAGCTTGGATTCCTTGGACTCTATAACAGGGATATCGGGATCACGCCGTTTGAAAGGTTCTATCTGGGGGGCGATGGATTGTCGGGGTATAATAACCTTGATGGCAGGGAGATCATCGGAATGAGGGGATACCGGAATGAAACCATCACTCCCGACTATTACAAGAGCAAAAATATCGGCGGGACTATCTATGCCAAATATACGCTGGAACTAAGATACCCGCTATCGCTTAATCCCAGCGCAACGATCTATGCCATGGCATTCCTTGAAGGAGGTAACTCATGGCTTGGATTTGATGATTTTAATCCTTTCTCCATATACCGCAGTGCAGGATTTGGGGTCAGGGTCTTCCTGCCGATGTTCGGCCTCCTGGGGCTTGACTGGGGATATGGATTTGATGATGTACCCGGGCTCCCGTCAGCCAACGGCTCCCAGTTCCACTTCTCGATCAACTCGTCAATTGATTAACCGAAGCTAATATGGCAGGTTTTTTGCTTGTAATCCTTTTATCATTAAATATATTGGAGGAATAAATATGAAAAAGCTCATTTTAATCTCAGCGCTTCTGATGATGGCCTTTATGCCCGGTTTTAGTCAGAAATATGCATTCGTCGATACCGATTATATCCTGAATAACATACCTGAGTACACCGATGCCCAGGCTTTGCTGGATGACCTCTCTGCCGAATGGCAGAAGGAAATCGAAGCGAAATTCCAGGAGATCGATAAGCTTTACAGGGAATACCAGGCAGAATCGATCCTGTTGCCCGAAGATCTGAAAAAGCAAAAAGAGAACGAGATTGTTCAGAAGGAAAGAGAAGCAAAAGATCTTCAGAAAAAACGCTTCGGTAAAGACGGTGACCTCTTCAAAAAAAGGATAGAATTGGTTCAGCCCATCCAGGAGAAAATCTACAACGCAATCCAGGATATGGCCGTGACACGGAATTATGCCTTTATTTTCGACAAAGCATCCGGGGCAGCATTGTTGTTTGCCGATGCTAAGTTCGATCTCAGCGACGACGTCCTTGATGAAGTCGGTACCGTGATGCAGACCGTTAAAAGGGAGAACCGTAAACGTCAGACCGTTGAACTGGGAGGTACCGGTACGGGTACCGGAACCGGAAAAGGCTCCGATCTTTCACCCGGGCAGATGGTACCCCAGGCCCGGCCCGGACAGGGAACAAATGTCAATCCGACAGAAAGGCCTGGTTCTGAGGGTATAAAAGATAACCCCATCCCGCCGCCGGGTGAAAAAAAACCAAGGTAATTGGAAATTCATAAATTTCCATATCTTTGCCGCACTTAATTAATTAATCATACTGAAAATGAAAAAGATCTTATTATTTGTCATGGTGATTGCCCTCAGCACTGTTATGTCCGCCGGATTTGGACAGGTGAACGCCAAACTGGGCTATATTGATTCAAATGAATTATTGGAGTTAATGCCGGGAAAAGACTCCATTCAAACGGCACTGCAGGATTACCAGAAAACGCTGGAAACCCAGTTACAAACCATGTATGCCGAGTACCAGACAAAAGTTCAGGACTATCAGACAAATTCCCGCACCATGTCAGATATTATTCGCCAGACAAAAGAAAAAGAACTGGCAGATCTTGAAACCCGTATTCAGACTTTCCAGCAACAAGCCGATACCGATTTGCAGAACAAACAGGTGGAACTTCTGCAACCGCTGCTGGATAAAGCAAAAAATGCCATTAACGCCGTCGCTAAAGAGAATGGATATACCTATATTTTTGATGTCGGTACCGGCGCTTTCCTTTTTTATGAAAAAGGAGACAATATCCTGCCGCTCGTCAAAGCCAAACTGGGATTGAAATAAATTTCCACTGATCAAATAAAAGAGCCTGACTCAAAATCCTGAGCAGGCTCTTTTTTATTTTTTTACAACTTGTACCATCCGGCGTACATGTTATAGCTGTCGGCAATCCGTTGTATTTCCCCTTCCGATAAACTTTTGTCGATGGATTTGATTTTTTTGGCAGGGGCTCCTGCATAAACGCTGTCGGGTTCCACGACCGTCCCTTTCGTAACGAGCGCTCCTGCCGCAATTATGCTGTTGGAATGAACAATGACCCGGTCCATAAGGATGGATCCCATGCCGATCAGGACATTATCATGGATTGTACAGCCATGTACTATCGCATTGTGTGCAATAGATACGTTATTCCCTATGGTGACGGGCGCCTGGCGGTAGGTACAGTGTATGATCACACCATCCTGGACATTCACATGGTGCCCGATCCGGATGTAATGAACATCGCCCCGGATGATCGCATTGAACCACACACTGCTATCATTTCCCAGGATAACATCCCCGGTAATGGTTGCCGTATCGGCCAGGAAACACCGTTTCCCGATATTCGGAATGATTCCTTTTACTGTTTTTATCAGTGCCATGACAGAACGGTTAATAATCGGCAAGGCCATTTTCCTGGTGGTCTATCGACTCTTTCGCTTTGGCATGCGGATAATCGATCGAATAGTGCAAACCACGGCTCTCTTTCCTCTCCAGTGCCATTCTGATAATAAGATAACCGATATTGATCAGGTTGCGGAGTTCGCACAGTTTCACCGTTAAAATGGATTTATTGTAGAGGTCTTCGGTTTCACGGTAAATGATGCGCAACCGGTCGAATGCCCTCTTTAAACGCAGGTCGGATCTGACGATCCCGACATAGCTCGACATGATGGACTGCACTTCTTTTAAGCTTTGTGTGATGAGCACCATCTCTTCGTTCAGTATCATCCCTTCTGCATTCCAGTCAGGAACATTTGTATTGATTGCTGTATGATCCGCTTTTTCCCTTGAATCGAGCGCTGCCCGGTGCGAAAAGACAGCCGATTCGAGGAGGGAGTTGGAAGCGAGGCGGTTGGCTCCGTGCAAACCTGTCGATGCACATTCGCCGGTAGCATAGAGGTTTATGATACTGCTGCGCGCGTATTCATCCACTTTGATCCCGCCGCAGGTATAATGTGCGCCCGGCACTACGGGAATCATATCTTTGGCGATATTGATGCCTAAACTCAGGCATTTGGCATAAATGGTCGGAAAATGATGGATCAGCTCCTTTTCATCCAGGTGACGGCAATCCAGGCAAACATAATCATCCCCGGTGATCTTCATTTCGTTGTCGATCGCCCGGGCCACGATGTCCCGCGGTGCCAGCGAACCCCTCACGTCATACTTATGCATGAATTCGGTTCCTGCCTTGGTCTTCAGAATGGCGCCAAAGCCCCGGAGCGCCTCCGTGATCAGAAACGAAGGTGTTTCATCCGGATTATATAATGTGGTAGGATGAAACTGAATAAACTCCATATTTTCAATGATCCCCTTCGCCCGGTACACCATGGCAATACCATCGCCGGTTGCAATGACCGGGTTGGTGGTATTGGCATACACCTGTCCGGCTCCGCCCGTCGCCAGCAAGGTTATCTTCGACAGCAGGGTGTGGATCTCACCTGTATCCGGATTCAGCACATAGGCGCCGTAGCACGTAATGCCCGATGTCCTCCGGTTTACCTCAGAACCCAGGTGGTGCTGGGTGATCAGATCGACCGTAAAATGATTTTCGAGCATTTCAATTTTGGGGTGATTCTTAACCTTACTGAGCAACGCCCTTTCGATCTCTGCCCCTGTCTGGTCTTTATGGTGCAGCACCCTGAATTCCGAATGCCCGCCCTCTTTATGAAGATCGAACCTTCCCGACTCTTTTTTATCGAACTCCACACCCCAGTCCATTAACTCTTTTACCCGTTCAGTTGATTCGGTGATGGCAATTTTGACAATCTCGGGATTGCTCAGGTCATCACCGGCCTTCATCGTGTCGAGTATATGCTTGGCATAGGTATCCGGCGTGTACATCACGGCTGCGATTCCGCCCTGTGCATATTTTGTGGCGGTTTCATCCGCCTTTGCTTTGGTAATGATACATACCGTTCCTTTATCCGCCACTTTGAGCGCATAGCTCAAACCCGCAATGCCGGACCCAATCACCAGAAAATCTATCGTCTTACGCATCATTAGATTGTTTCATTGTTCCAAAGTTCCACAGTTCGATTGTTCTAATTTTTGTCCAACTGTCCAACTGTCCAACTGTCCAACTGTCCAACTGCTACAGCCCCAAAAGCCTGCTGACGGGATCACTCCCCCCGAACAGCATTTTCGCCGGATTTTCCAGCATCTCTTTCACCTTAACGAGGAAACTTACCGATTCACGGCCGTCGATGATCCGGTGATCATAGGATAGCGCTACATACATGATGGGGTGTATCTCAACCTGCCCGTTCACGGCAATGGGACGCTCCACGATATTATGCATCCCGAGGATGGCACTTTGCGGCGGATTGATGATTGGCGTCGAAAGCATGGAACCGAATACGCCCCCGTTAGTGATTGTAAATGTCCCGCCTTTCATTTCGTCCAGGCTGAGCTTGCCGTCTCTGGCTTTAGTTGCCAGCTCTTTGATATTCAGCTCTATGTCGGCAACAGACATGCTTTCCGCATTCCTTAAAACCGGAACCATCAACCCTTTTGGTGTGCTAACAGCAATTCCGATATCAGCGTAATGATGGAATACCATCTCATCGCCATCTATCCGTGCATTGACCTGGGGAAAAAGCTGTAACGCTTCTGTGACCGCTTTTGTGAAAAATGACATGAACCCGATAGAGATTCCGTACTTTTCCTTAAAGGGCTCCTTGTATTGCTGCCTGATCTTCATGATCTGACCCATGTTTACCTCATTAAAAGTGGTCAGCATGGCCGTTTCATTTTTGACAGAAACAAGCCTTTCGGCCAGCTTTAACCGGAGGGTGCTCATTTTTCTGCGTTCCGTCTCCCTTGATGTGCCTGAGGAAATTGAGGATACGACGGCAGGACCGTCAGATAGGGCGGTATTATATTTGTCTTTTTCTTTTATAAAGAATTCGATATCCGATTTGCCGAAACGAACTTGTTTCAGGTAATCAATAAAATCCGCCTGGCTAAGATTACTTGCATCAAGAAGCTTTTTGGCCAATGGCGACAAATGAAGCTTTACCTCTTCCTGTTTATCTTCCGTTATTTCAGCAGCGATGGGAGGCTTCTCCTGTGCTGTCACCGCTTCGATCTCAATCTTTTGCACTGGTTTCTCAGGAGCAGCTTCCTTTTTGTGCCTGCCCGGGGCCTGTTTGCCGTCTGTGTCGATGGTGGCTACGACCGCTCCGACACCAACATTTTCGCCTCTGGCTTTCAGAATGCGGATCACACCCGACTCCGCCGCGCTGATACTCAGTGTCGCTTTATCGGAATCGATTTCGGCTATATCCTGGTCTTTTTCAACATATTCACCATCATCAACCAGCCAGCCTGCCAGCTGGACTTCGCTGATCGATTCACCCGGACTGGGTACTTTTACCTCTATGATCATACGCTAAGGCTATTTGTTTTGCAGTTTGTTTATGGCTGAAACGGATTTGCTTGAAATGTGCTGACCTGTTTTCATGATTTGCTCTTCAAATGTTTTCCAGCGGTTACCGATGCACATCATCCGGCATTCTTCAGCCACCTTTGGACAATCACAACTGCTGAATGTTTTTTCGATGACTTTGCGTTGCTGAAGCTCGTGAAACTCCGGTGAACCGGTGGCCGGGCTTCCACTGGCCGGCCGGGCTATCAGTCGCAGGTTGAGTTCCTGCATTTTTGTCTGGATGAATGTCCATGCACCCATATTGGCCGGCTCTTCCTGTGTCCACAGGATGTCTTCTGCATGAAGGTATTTATCAAGGATGTTCCTGATTTGTTTATGAGGGAAAGGATGCAGTTGTTCAATCCGGATGATGGCCGTATCATTGTATTTCATCTTCTCTTTTTCTTCAAGAAGATCATAATAAACTTTACCGGTGCAGAACACGACTTTCTTAATGGTAGCCGGATCGGCATCCGGATCGTCGATCACTTCGAGGAAGCCCCCGGCTGTCAGATCCGCAAGGGGTGAAATACACCGGGCATGACGTAACAGGCTCTTGGGGGTAAAAACGATGAGCGGTTTCCGGAATTCACGGTGCAACTGGCGCCGGATCAGGTGGAAGAAGTTGGCCGGGGTCGTCACATTGGCGACCTGCATATTGTATTCGGCGCTGAGGATAAGGAACCGCTCGATCCGGGCGCTCGAATGTTCGGGCCCCTGGCCTTCATAACCGTGCGGCAGCAAGATGACCAGGTCGTTCATCACATTCCACTTGTCTTCGGCACTGCAAATGAACTGGTCGAAAATGACCTGGGCCGTGTTGGCAAAATCCCCGAACTGTGCCTCCCAAATTGTGAGCGTCTGTGGCGAAGCAAGAGAATAACCGTAATCGAAGCCAAGAACGCCGTACTCAGAAAGGGGCGAATTGTACACCTCAAATCGGGCCTGGCGATCACTGATATGGGCCAGGGGATAGTACTCTTTTTCCGAATCTTCGATTTTCAATACAGCATGGCGGTGCGAAAAAGTCCCGCGGATCGAATCCTGGCCGCTGATACGAACAGGGAATCCTTCTTCCAGCAATGTGCCGTAAGCCAGTAATTCCCCCATGGCCCAGTCGACCTGGCCTGTTTTTTCAATCATTTCCAGACGGCTCTCCTGCAGCTTGACCAGTTTCCTGAAATAGTTTTCACCTTTGGGCACATGGGCTATCCTGCGGCCTATGGATTTTATTTTCTTCAGATCAACACCGGTCTCCGGTGAAGTGTCGAAATCAGCAGGTGTGGCTTTGCGGATATCCTTCCAGACATTGTCGAGAAAAGACCGGATATTGGCTTTATCGATCTTCCGCGATTCTTCCAGGTCCTTTTCCAGCGTCTCGTGGATTTTGGCTTCCACCTCATCGAAATAAGATGCTTCCAGGAATCCTTTTTCGATCAACTGCCGCCGATAGATCTCCATCGGGTTGGGATGGGTCTCAATGATTTTATATAGGATGGGCTGTGTAAAACGGGGTTCATCCCCTTCATTATGACCATATTTCCTGTAACACAAAATGTCGAGGAAAACGTCGCGCTGGAATTTGGCCCGGAATTCCATCGCCAGCTGGATGGTTGCCACGATGGCCTCCACATCGTCGCCGTTCACATGAAAAACAGGCGACTGGACCACTTTGGCCACATCGGTGCAATAGGTGCTCGACCGGGCGTCGAGATAGTTAGTCGTAAAACCGATCTGATTGTTAACCACGACATGGATCGTTCCTCCGGTCTTGTATCCGGGTAACTGCGACATCTGGATGACTTCGTAAACAATGCCCTGTCCCGCGACAGAGGCATCGCCATGGATCAGGATGGGGGCTATCCGGTTGAAATCGCCTTTGTAATCCATATCTGCCCTGGCCCTGACAATACCTTCAACTACCGGATCGACGGCTTCCAGGTGGGAGGGATTGGGTGCCAGCGTCAGTTTCATTTTTTTCCCTGCCGTGGTATATCTTTCGATCGTATAACCCAGATGGTATTTGACATCACCCAGCAAGGTTTCATCTTCATATTTCATTCCCCGGAATTCGCTGAATATATGGCTGTAAGGTTTCCTTAGAATGTTGGCCAGTACATTCAGCCTGCCCCTGTGAGGCATCCCGATGATAAATTCTTCGGTACCCAGCAGGGCTCCTTTTTCCATGATGGCATCCAAAGCCGGAATGAGCGCTTCCGCTCCTTCCAGGGAGAACCGCTTTTGACCGGGGAACTTCTTGTGAATGAATTTTTCGAACAGAACGGCCCTGGCCAGGTCACGGTAGATGTACTTCCTGTCGTCGAGAGTAAATGGGTATGAATTGCGTGACCTTTCCATCTTGTCCTGCAACCAGGTTTTAACCTCAGGATTACGGATGTAAAAGAATTCTGCGCCTACCGACTGGCAATATGTCTCCTTGAGGTGGTCAGTTATTTCTTTCAGCGTGGCCTTACCGATGCCAATTTCGTGACCGGCTTCAAATGATTTAGAGAGGTCTTCATTATTCAGGCCGAAGTTTTCAATATCGAGGGTAGGGGAGTATTTCCGGCGGGTCCGGACCGGGTTTGTCTGGGTGAAGAGATGTCCACGCTGACGGTAGGCATTGATGAGGTTGATCACCTTGAATTCGGAAGGGTAAACTGCGGTACCTTCCTGCTTCCTGGCCGGGTAATGATTCCTCGCAAATTCAAACCCTTCGAAAAACTGCCGCCACCCTTCGTCTACCGAGGCCGGGTCTGCCAGGAATTTTTCGTAAAGTGCTTCGATCATGGCCGGATCATTGGCATTCAGGTATGAAAATCTATCCATAAATAGATATTTAGCAAAAGATGTTGCAAAGATACAAAATGCAGGGCAATAAAAAAGGCCGCTCCGGGGAGCAGCCTTTTTCTGGATCGGCCTGATTCTTATGCCGGTTCTATTGCATCAACCGGGCAGACGTCTGCACAGGAACCACAGTCGGTGCAGATATCCGGATCAATCACATAGATATCACCTTCAGAAATTGCTTCAACCGGGCACTCATCGATGCAGGTGCCGCAAGCTGTACAGTCATCAGTAATTTTGTAAGCCATTTTATTTTGTTTTAAAAGTTTGTTGTAATTTATTGAATGCAAATGTAGTTTTTTCATATACATCCTTTACGGAATTAAAGGTTTTTTTGTATTTTATACAAAATCTAAATAATTCGGGAATAAGGGTTAACCGTAACCTGATCATCATTCTTGTTAAAGAATTCACAATCTAGAATATTGATAATAAGGATGATGCAACTATGTCCAATTACTTTTTTACAATTTAATAGATGTACCTGCTTTTCCGTTGTTCTAAAATTGTAATTTTGACCATTAATTTTTTGTTCATGAAAGACAATAAGAATCACAAGATCATTGAGCTGGAACACGTGGTGGTAAAGCTGGCCGGGGATTCCGGCGACGGTATGCAGCTCAGCGGATCACAATTCTCTGATACGACTGCATTTGATGGTCATGACCTGGCAACTTTTCCCGATTATCCTGCCGAAATTCGCGCACCGCAGGGAACGGTTGCCGGCGTATCCGGTTTCCAGCTTCATTTCGGCCATATTAAAGTGGAAACCCCCGGCGATCTGGCCGATGTGCTGATCGCCCTGAACCCGGCCGCCCTGAAGGTAAACATGAAGTGGGTCAAGCCCGGAGCGACAATTATCGTTGATGTCGACAGCTTTGAACCGAAAGATATCGAAAAAGCCGGCTGGCAGAACAACCCGCTGGATGACGGAACCCTTGACGGGTACCGGGTTATCAAAGCGCCTATAACCAGCCTTAGCCGTACGACCTGTGCAGAAATAGGCCTTGATGCCAAATCGGCCGACAGGACCAAGAACCAGTTCGCCCTGGGGATCCTCTATTTTATGTTCCATAAGGATGTGGAACTCGGCGCCAAATTCCTCCAGGAGAAATTTGCCAAAAAGGAACTGGTTGCCGCAGCCAACAAAGCCGTATTGGAAGCCGGTTACCATTTTGCAGAAAACCTCCAGGAATTCGACATCACCTACCGCATAAAGCCAAGTGATGATATGAAGGGGAGGTACCGTTCGATCAATGGTAATACAGCGGCTGCATGGGGACTGATGGCAGCAGCAGAAAAGGCAGGCCTGGAGCTTTTCCTGGGGTCTTATCCCATTACCCCGGCTACCGAGATCCTCCAGGAACTGGCCCATCATAAGGAATTGGGTGTTAAAACCCTTCAGGCGGAAGACGAAATCGCGGGCATCTCCAGCGCAATAGGTGCTGCATTTGCCGGCAAACTCGCAGCAACTTCAACCTCTGGCCCGGGGCTTGCACTGAAAAGCGAAGCCATTGGCCTGGCTGTTATTACCGAACTGCCATTGGTGATCATCGACGTTCAGCGGGGGGGGCCCTCTACCGGATTACCTACCAAACCGGAACAATCCGACCTGATGCAGGCACTTTTCGGACGAAACGGTGAAAGCCCGGTGGTTGTCATGGCTGCCAGTACGCCGGGCAATTGCTTCGATTACGCTTTCATGGCCGCCAAAATTGCGGTCGAACACATGGTGCCCGTCATTCTTCTTACCGACGGATACCTGGCCAATGGATCAGAACTGTGGAAGGTGCCTAAAATGGCTGATCTTCCAAAAATACAACCACGCCTGGTGAAAGACAACGATCCAGATTACAAACCTTACCAGCGGGATTCAAAAACCCTTGCCCGCACCTGGGCGGTCCCAGGGCAGGAAGGCCTTCGCCACCGGATCGGGGGGCTTGAAAAAGAAGATGTTATCGGAACCGTATCCCATGACCCGCTGAACCACCAGAAAATGGTCGGACTGCGGCAGGAAAAGGTTTACAGGGTAGCCAACGTGGTCCCGGAACTGGAAGTTTTCGGCGAGAAATCGGGTGATCTGCTCGTGGTAGGCTGGGGTGGAACTTATGGCCACCTGGTGTCTGCTGTTAAAGACCTTCAGGTGGAAGGCAAAAGCGTCAGCCTGGCCCATTTCAATTTTATTTACCCGATGCCGAAAAATACCCGGGAAATCCTGAATGGTTTTAAAAAAATCGTGGTATGTGAATTGAACAACGGGCAGTTTATTTATTGGTTAAGGGCACAGTTCCCCCAGTATCAATATTTGACATATCATAAAGTGCAGGGATTACCATTCCTGATCAACGAATTAAAATCGAGGTTTAACGATATTCTGAAAGGGGAATGATATGAGTAACAGAGAGTTTAACCAGAATGTTAATGTTCTGACTAAGGAAGATTTCAAATCGCCGGGGCCCGTTAAATGGTGCGCCGGGTGCGGTGATTATGCGATTTTAGCCGCTGTAAATTCCATATTGGTAGATCTGGGCGGACGGAAAGAAGATATTGTTTTTGTTTCCGGAATCGGCTGTTCGTCTCGTTTTCCCTACTACATCAATACATACGGGTTTCATGGAATGCACGGCAGGGGTGCTGCAATTGCATCGGGGATTAAAATTGCCAATCCCCGGCTGCAGGTATGGCATATCACAGGAGATGGCGACAGTATGGCTATCGGCGGTAATCACTTTATCCATACGATCCGCCGTAATATTGATATGAATATCATCATCTTCAATAATAAAATCTATGGCCTGACCAAAGGACAATATTCCCCGACATCACCCAAAGGACTTGTAACTAAAAGCTCTCCCGAAGGAGTCGTCGAGAATCCCTTTACACCTGGAGAACTGGTCATGGGCGCACAGGGGACATTTTTTGCGCGGGCTGTTGATACCGACCCGAAGATGTTGAAGGAGGTCATCAAAGCGGCGGCATTGCATAAAGGTACGTCTGTGGTAGAAGTGCTCCAGAACTGTGTCATCTTTAACAACCAGATCCATTCTCTGGTTTCGGCAAAAGAGACCAAAGAAGACAACACTATTTACCTGGAAGCAGGTAAACCGATGATTTTCGGTAAGGAAAGAAATAGAGGGATCATCGTTAAGAACAACAGGTTACAGGTGGCAACGATCGGCGAAAACGGCGTGAAGGAGTCGGATGTCCTGGTGCATGACCCTACAAATCCTAATGATATGACGCATTATACCCTGGTCAGGATGGGATTACCAGAGTTCCCTGTGGCCATGGGTGTCATCCGGTCGTGCGATTGCATGGAGCCTTATGATGAGCTTTATGAGCGGCAGATCGCTGAAGTTAAACAGAAAAGTCGTATCAAATGCATGGACGACCTGATGAATTCAGGAAATGTGCTCGATTTATAAAAGCATTTGGTAATTTTGCCGGATGCTTGATGAATTCACCGGATTTATAACCGATAACCTTCTTTTTTCCAGGGAATCCCGGATACTTCTGGCTGTCAGCGGAGGTGTCGACTCGGTGGTTATGACCGATCTGTTCCACCAAGCCGGGTACAACTTCTCGCTTGCCCATGTCAATTTTCACCTGAGAGGCGATGAATCTGACCGCGATGAACGATTCGTCAGGAAACTGGCAGCACATTACCAGGCCCAGATTCATGTCAACCACGTGGATATTGCAGGTTACGCGAAAAGATACAGGATTTCCATCCAGGTTGCAGCCAGGGATATTCGTTATCAATGGTTTTATGAATTGATGCTCAGGCAAGGATATGATTACGTGGCCACTGCCCACCACCTTGACGACCAGGTCGAAACCTTCCTGATCAACCTGGCAAGGGGAACTGGCATTGCCGGACTGCATGGCATCCCGGTCAGGCAGGGAAAGATTGTCAGGCCTCTGCTGTTTGCAACCCGGAAACAAATTGAAGATTATGCCAGTGCGCACCGTCTTGATTTTATCGAGGACTCGTCGAACCGGTCCTTGAAATATACCCGCAACAGGATCAGGCACAAGATTATACCGGAGCTGGAAAAAATAAACCCTTCTTTCAGGGCAACTCTGGCCGAAACCATTAATAATATCAGCGATGCGGAAAAGATATATCTGCAGGCGATTGAGGATACCCGAAACTCGATAATCGATCAACGAGGGAATCTGATTACGATTTCGGTAAGTCAGTTCTTCAACCTGGCGCCTTTAAAAACACTGGCTTTTGAATTGTTATCACCTTTCGGATTCAACAAGTCGAATATCGAAGACATTATTGGTTTGCGGGACGCTGTAACCGGTAAGGAAGTCATTTCTCCTACCTATCGGCTGGTAAAAGACAGAGAGTTGTTTATCATTGTTCCACGGCATGATCTGAAAATCAAAAGTGAATATGAATTGAACCGGAACGATCTGCAGATTGGTATTGATGTGCCGGTACAACTTTCGTTCGCGGTCATGGAAAATATCCCGGCCAGCCTTAAATTTCCTGCTAACGTTGCTTTATTGGACCTTGACAAACTGCTGTTTCCGCTCAGGTTAAGAAAGTGGAAGAGGGGTGACCGGTTTATACCGTTTGGCATGTCAGGATCCATAAAGCTAAGTGATTTCTTTATCAATCAAAAGATGTCAAAGATTGAAAAAGAAAACCAGTGGCTGCTGTGCTCAGGCACTGATATTGTTTGGGTTATAGGCAGAAGGATCGATGACCGGTATAAAATTCATCGGGAAACGCAAAAAGTCTTAAGAATCAGCATTATTTAGAAAACCTTCTAAATAGAAGCAGATAAATCCAACATAGTCCCTTATTTTATATTTTTGCAATCCTTCTGAAACTGTATATTTATAACCCATGAAGAAATCGTTTTTATTACTGATATTCGCCATTTTGGCTTTAATCACCACTTCGACTGCCCAGATCCTCCAACCGGTCAAATGGTCATTTGAAGCAAAACAGGTCAATAGCGAGGAATTTGATCTCCTCCTGAAAGCTACCATGGACAAAGGATGGCATATTTATGGAACCGATATCCCCGAAGACGGGCCCATACCGACCTCTTTCAAATTTACACCATCGGACGACTATGAACTTTCAGGAAGTTTGAAAACCCCGAAACCTATTGAGAAATATGACAATGCGTTTGAGATGGATCTTCGCTATTTCGACGACAATGCAGTTTTTACTCAGCGGGTTAAGATGAAATCGGGAACGGCTTTTACGATAAAAGGTGAATTGGAGTATATGGCCTGCGACGACAGCCGTTGCCTGCCCCCCGAATATGTAGAGTTTTTCTTTGATTTGCCTGGCGCGAAGATTAAGGATGTGCAAAAGTCAGTGGAAAATACCGAAGCCGAACCTGTCGTGGTTAAAAAGGAAGATTCCAAAAGCGGGCCGGTTACTGAAACTTCAGAAAAGGAAGTTGTTCAGGAGTCCGTTAAACAAGGCGGAACGGCAACCAAGGAAGATAAATCCGCAGCGCCGGATGAAAGCAAGCAGGACGGTTCTTTGTGGTCCTTCTTTTTCCTGGCTTTGGGTATCGGGTTTGTGGGATTGCTGACACCGTGCGTCTACCCGATGATCCCGATGACGGTTACATTCTTCATGAACGCCAGCCAGAATAAACTGAAAGCCAAATCGCAGGCTGTCTTCTTCGGGCTGTCTATCATCTTCATTTATACCGTGATCGGTATTCTCGTCTCCGTTATTTTTGGCGCCGATACAATTAAACAGGTCAGCGAACACTGGATCACCAATATCATTTTCTTCCTGCTGTTCGCCATCTTCGCCGCCTCTTTCTTTGGCATGTTCGAACTGGTGCTGCCGGCATGGCTGACCAGCAAATCCGACCGGCAGGCCGATAAAGGCGGTTATATCGGCGCTTTCTTCATGGCGCTGACCCTGGTGCTCGTCTCGTTTTCATGCACAGCGCCGTTTGTAGGCGGTATCCTGGTAGAGGCCGCCACCGGCCAGGTGCTTAAGCCTACCGTTGGCATGTTCGGTTTTTCACTCGCGTTCGGGATCGTCTTTACCTTACTCGCTCTTTTTCCGGCATTTCTCAATAAAATGCCAAAATCGGGAGGCTGGCTTAACTCCGTTAAGGTGGTCCTGGCATTCCTGATCCTGTTCATCGGCATGAAATACCTGAATGTCCCTAACCAGGCCTTAGGCTGGGGAATTACGCGCGAAGTGTTCATCGCAGTCTGGATCGTTCTGTTCACCCTGATGGGATTTTACCTTCTGGGAAAGATCAGGTTCTCCCACGACAGCCCTGTTGATCATGTAGCCGTTCCCCGCCTCGTACTGGTCATTGCGTCGTTTGCATTTGCCGTTTACCTGGTACCCGGTTTGTTCGGTGCCCCGCTGAAAGCCGTTTCAGGTTATCTGCCATCGGAATCGGCATGGGACCTGGATGACATCATCCGCGAAAGCACCGAAAATATCAGTGTTATCGGTTCAAATGATGATAATAAAGCCGCAAACCTTTGCGACGAACCAAAATATGCCGACCTGTTTGAACTGCCTCACGGCCTGGCCGGCTATTTCGATTACGATCAGGGAATTGCCTGTGCCAAAAAGCTGAATAAACCGGTTTTCCTGGATATCAAGGGACATGCCTGCACCAATTGCAAGGTGATGGAAAAGAATGTCTGGTCTGATCCCGAGGTTCTTAAAAGGCTGAAGGATGATTTTGTTATTATTGCCCTTTATGTTGATGACAACTTTGAATTACCCGAAGATGAATGGATTACATCGACATTCGACGGCAAGGTGAAAAAGACCATCGGCCGGAAAAATACCGACTTCCAGATTACCCGTTTTGGCGTCAACGCCCAGCCTTATTATGTTATCCTCGACACAGAAGGCAATTCACTGACAGAAGGAGTCGGTTTTGTTCCCGATGCGGCTGATTATATCTCATTCCTCGATCAGGGTATAGCACAGTTCAATACTATAAAAGACTAATATAACCGACGGGTTTACCCGTCGGACTGCTTTCCTGGTTATTTGAATTCCTCAGCAAAGTATCCGTAAAAATAGACGATCGTTTCGATTCCGTTAAAGAATTGCTGTAATGGGAAATTCTCATTGGGAGAGTGGATGGCGTCGGCCTCCAGTCCGAATCCCATCAGGATCGATTTGATTCCCAGCTTTTCTTCGAAAGTTGCAATGATCGGAATGCTTCCGCCGCTGCGAACCGGCACGGGAAGTTTGCCGTAAGTTTTCATGTAAGCTTTTTCAGCAGCTTTGTATGCCGGCATTTCGGTCGGCGACACATATCCCTGGCCGCCATGAAGCGCCGTTACTTTTACTTTCACATAAGGCGGGGCAATGGCCTTAAAGTGCTCTTCAAACAGCCTGCTGATCCTATGATGGTCCTGGTTAGGAACGAGCCTCATAGAAATTTTCGCGTAGGCTTTAGAAGGGATAACCGTTTTTGCACCCTCGCCGGTGTAACCGCCCCAGATCCCGTTAATGTCGAGAGTTGGCCGGATACCGGTTCGTTCCGGGGTGGTAAAACCTGCTTCGCCGCAAACTTCATCGATATCGAGGGCTTTTTTGTAGTTTTCCAGGTTGAAAGGGGCCCTGGCCATCTTTTGCCGCTCTTCCATACTGATCTCCATCACATCATCGTAGAATCCCGGGATGGTGATCCTCTGGTTTTTATCTTTCAGAGAGGCTATCATATCCACAAGAATATTGGCCGGGTTGGCTACTGCGCCTCCGAACAGGCCTGAGTGAAGGTCTTTATTCGGCCCTGTGACTTCCACCTCCATGTAGCTCAAACCCCGCAGTCCGCTCGTAATGGAAGGAATGTCGGGAGCAATCATGCTGGTGTCGGAAACCAGGATCACATCCGCCTTCAGCATCTCTTTGTAATCGTCGCAAAACTTGCCCAGATTGATCGATCCGATCTCTTCCTCTCCTTCGATCATAAATTTGACATTGCAGGGCAATGTCCCCGATTTTACAAGGTATTCGAAGGCTTTAGCCTGCATGAACGACTGCCCTTTGTCATCATCAGCGCCGCGTGCGTAGATTTTTCCATCCCGGATTTCAGGCTCAAACGGTGGAGAGTTCCACAACTCTACCGGATCCACCGGCATTACGTCGTAATGGGCATACACCAGCACGGTGGGTTTACCCGGATCGATGATCAGTTCGCCATAAACAACCGGGTTGCCTTCTGTGGGTATTATTTCCGCTTTCGCGATGCCTGCTTTGAGCAACGTCTTTTTCCAGTATTCCGCGGCACTGTTCATATCGCCTTTCCTGGCCGCTTCACTGCTGATAGAGGGGATTCGGATCAATCCGAATAACTCCTCGAGAAACCTTTCCTTATTTTCCCGGATATAGTCTTTAATATCTTTCATAATAATTATTTTTTCTTTTTTTAATGATTTTTGAATAACTGCTTTGATGCAAATATATTGCAAATTAGCGAGATGCCCTTCGTAAAGTCCCGGTAATTCAGCTAATTTTCATTGATATATTTTTGATTTATTTTTATTTATATTTGCATTCTATGGGCGGGATGTTTCATTACTATTCATTAAATCAATTATTTATATCTTAATAACATGACCAATCTTTACACCTACTTGTCCAGACTATTTGTATTTGCATGGCTACCGGTAACTTTTTTACTTACTTTAAGCGCAAATGCACAAGTATTGCAGGTTTCCAGCAGTATTACTCCAGAGCAGATGGTACAGGAGATATTGATCGGGGGAGGTGTCGAAACTTTCAACATTGAATATACCGGTAACAATATTTCCCGGGGAAAATTCTGGGGTGGTCCCGGAAATATCGGCATCGAGGAAGGGATAATCCTTACTTCAGGAGCCGTAACGGTTGCACCAGGCCCGAACAATAGCGGAAGTGCCGGGTCAAATTCAAACCAGGGCAGTGATGCCGATCTGGTCCAGCTTTCGGGCACTTCCATCAATGATGCCTGTGTCCTGGAATTCGATTTTATCCCTCAATCAACAGTCGTTACTTTTAAGTATTGTTTTGGATCGGAAGAGTACCACGAATATGTGGACCAGTATAACGATGCTTTCGGATTTTTTATCAGCGGACCGGGGATTACGGGTCCCTATTCCAATAACAGCAAAAATATTGCTTTAATCCCGCTTACTAATATTCCTGTGACAATCAACACTGTTAATTGCGGCAACCCTTACAATTGCCAGGAAGAGTGCGATAATTGCCAGTATTTCGTCAATAACACCCAGAATTTTGTCCAGTACGACGCCTTCACTAAACCCCTGGTTGCCTGGGCGAATGTCATTCCCTGTGAAACATACCATATCAAGCTGGCCATCGGCGATGGTATCGATCACGCATATGATTCGGGGGTTTTCCTCGAAAAGAATAGCTTTTCGAGCGTAGGCATTGCCTCCCAGGAAGAATATACGGAGCCTGAATTTGAGTTCGCCATTGAAGGCTGCAATAATGTGACGATCGACTTTCAAATGTCGATACAACCGGATGCCGATTTATATTTGCCGCTGATGATCTCCGGGTCGGCAATTAACGGGGTCGACTACGAGGAAATTTCAGATTCTTTATTTTTCCCCCAGGGCTACAGCCAGACGTCCATCGATATTATAACTATTGCCGATGGTATCACCGAATGGAATGAAAATATCCGTCTTGTCTTTAATTCTTCACTTTGCGGCATCGATTATGATACGATCAATATCGGGCATCAGGATTATAAACTGAATCTGAATATGACACCCGACACGACGATAAACTGTGCCACAGATGCCTATATCGGTGTCAACAGCATTATAGGATTCGGGCCCTACGACTTTGTCTGGAGCACGGGCGATACTACACCGTTTATCACGGTGAGCCCTTTGATTACGACAACATATTATGTAACCTGCCTGGCGCTTTGTGATTCGTTAACCGTCGATAGCGTGACGGTTTTTGTCGACGGTCCCGAAAGCCATGCGGGCCAGGATCAGAGTATTCCGTACGGAACCACTACAACCCTGCAAGGATCGGCCAGCCAGGGCTCCGGTGAATATACCTATAGCTGGGAACCGGCAGCTTTGCTTGTTGATCCTGCCAGCCCGACGCCCACTACCTTACAGATGGAGCAGACAACGCAGTTCACACTGACCGTAACCGATCTTGCCGGTAATTGCCAGGATCTGGATGCCATGATGCTATATGTGACCGGTGGCCCGTTGAACGTAGGCCCCATGGCTTCACCGGCCGAAATTTGTGTGGGCGAATATTCGCAACTGGCGGCCAATGCCGGCGGAGGCTCCGAGAACTATACATATACATGGACTTCCAATCCCCCGGGATTCAGCTCAGATATTCCTGACCCTGTCGTTCAACCCAGTATCAACACAACTTACCATGTGACGGTCAACGACGGATACAATTCTGTTCAGGGCCAGGTACTCGTACATGTGAACGCACTTCCGATCCCCGAGGCCGGAGAAAACGACACGATCTGGTATGGTACTATCGGCAAACTTTACGGATCAGCCATTCCGGGCGGAAGCACTTATTCTTATTCCTGGGAGCCTGCCGATTCGCTGATCAACCCGACCGCACAGAACCCGACTACTTATAAGCTTCATTCTACCAACCAGTTCTGGCTGACGGTTACCGATCTGAATACAGGCTGCGTGTCGGCAGATCCCGATCCGGTGAGCGTTGTTGTTAACGGCGGGCCGCTGGCAGTAACTATTTCGACTCCCGATAACCTCATTTGCCTCGGCGATTCTACCCAGTTATTTGCCATCCCGTCGGGCGGAAACCAGGTGTACCATTACAACTGGAGTTCCATTCCTCCCGGCATGGATGATACTACTTCATCCGTTATAGTTTCTCCTTCCGTTAATACGACTTACAAAGTTGAAATCTTCGACGAATTTAATTATACCCATACGGAGATGTTAGTAGCCGTAGCGCCGGCTCCCATAGTAACCCTGGGAGCAGACCGGATTGTATGCCCGCTTGATTCATTGGTCTTATCCTCCAATGCCATTGGTAATTTTTACTGGTCTAATGGATCCACAGATCAATCCATTATTATAGGCAGTACCGGGATCGGTTTTGATATCCGGACGGTCTGGCTGAATGTCGAAAATGAAAATGGTTGTATTGGAACCGATACCATCCAGATTGTTTTTGATTTTACCCAGTGCTCCGGTGTTGATGAACTTGAAAATACCCCTTACCTGTACCTTTATCCCAACCCGACTTCAGGAATTGTTTATTATGAGTGTGGCGGGCTGGGAGAACATATCGGAATTGAAGTTTCCGACCTGCAGGGAAACCGGATTTACAACGGGAATATTGTCGCTTTACCCGGAAAAGTTCACAAAGGTTCCCTATCTTTGGAGGGATTTTCAAAAGGAATTTATTTATTTAAGCTGATCTCCGACAACGATGTCATGGTCAGAAAAGTTTTATTGCAGTAGGTAATATTTTCATGACAAAAATTAAGGTTGCGATTAATGGGTTTGGGCGAATTGGAAGGATTACCTTCAGGAAATTAATCGAGAATAACCGGATGGAAGTGGTGGCGGTCAATGACCTTGCTGATTCTGCCACCCTGGCCCATCTCCTCAGGTATGATTCGGTCCACGGACGGTTCCCCGGTACCGTAATTAACAATGGAGACCATTTCCTGGTAAATGGTTCCAGGATACTTGTCTATAATGTTAAGAATCCAGGCGATCTGCCATGGAATCAATTGGGTATCGACGTGGTCATTGAGTCTACTGGCCGGTTTGTCTCCCGGCAGGATGCCATACGGCATGTGACCGAAGCGGGTGCACGAAAGGTTATCATATCCGCTCCGACGAAAACAGAAAGCGATGATGTTACCTACGTTGTGTTGGGTGTAAATGAGGAGATTATCGACCGGAACGAAGTCATTATTTCCAATGCATCCTGCACTACAAACAATGTTGCACCGCTAATCATGATTCTCGACAGGTATTGGGGGATAGAACGGGCATTTATCACCACGGTGCATTCCTATACCAGAGACCAGAACCTGATCGATGCGCCACACAAAGATCTTCGCCGGGCCAGGGCCGCCGCAACTTCAATTGTCCCTACAACCACCGGCGCTGCCAAAGCCGCTACCCGCATCTTCCCCCACCTTAAATCCAACCTGGGCGGAGCCGGCATTCGAGTGCCTGTCGCAGACGGCTCCCTGACCGACCTGACCTGCACCTTGCGTCATCCAACCACACGGGAGGAGATCAATTTGAAATTCCAGGAGGCGTCGCAAACTTACCTGGCCGGGATACTGGAATACACCGAAGATCCGATCGTTTCAGTTGATATTATCGGAAATACACATTCTGCCGTTTTTGATGCCGGCCTTACGGCTGTACTTGGAGAAAAAAATAAGCTTGTCAAAGTTGTGGCCTGGTACGATAACGAAATGGGATACGCCGCCAGGCTGGTAGAACTGGTTGAAAAATTTGCCTGACCTGCCTATGAATACGGTGTATCTGCTTTTAGGAGGAAATATGGATGACCGGGCCGCCTGGCTGGAAAAGGCGAAGGATGAAATTTATCTGTCGATCGGAAAAATTGTAGCCCAATCGTCACTCTATGAGTCTGAACCCTGGGGTTTTCAGGCTGAGAAATGTTTTCTCAACCAGGTCGTTAAAACGGAAACGGACATGGAGCCGGATGAGATACTTAACGAAATCTTATCTATCGAGAATAAGCTGGGTAGAATCCGGAATAATGCCGAAACGTATCAATCGAGGACTATTGATATTGATATCCTTTTTTATAATGACCAGATTGTTACCGAGAAGAATCTGGTTATTCCACACCCAAAGATAGAGGAGAGGATGTTCACCCTTGTACCCCTGGCCGAACTTGATCAATCCTTTGTTCACCCCGCAAGCCGGAAGACAATCTCACAACTGATCAGGGAGTGCCATGATCCGGGATCTGTTTATCTTTATAATCCCGCTTAATGCTATGAACCAGTCATTGCTGAAATATAACTTCATCGCCATCGAAGGCAATATAGGAGCCGGTAAAACAACATTAGCCACCCGGTTATCGGATGATTTTAATACCCGTTTAATACTTGAAAGGTTCGAAAACAACTCTTTTCTTCCAAAATTTTACGAACAACCGGAAGCATTTGCCTTTCCACTGGAGATGTCTTTCCTCGCCGACCGTTATCAGCAATTGAAGGATAAGCTTGCCATGCCGGAACTCTTCTCCTCCCAGACCATTTCTGATTATTTTATCGATAAATCATTGATCTTTGCCAGGAATAACCTGGGACCAGATGAGTTCAACCTGTATGCCCGCCTTTTTCAGATCATCAGCGCTTTTCTTCCCAGGCCAGATTTACTGGTATACTTGTACCTGGATATTGATGGTCTCCTGAAAAATATCAAAAAGCGGGGGAGGGATTATGAACAAAACATTCAGCCCGGGTACCTCGAGCAGATCCAGATGGGTTATTTAAACCATTTCCGTGTCCTTACCGGGATGAGAATACTGATCATCGATACCGGAAGGGTAGACTTCATGGAGAATGAATCCGATTACAGGTCCTTCCTGGAAATCATCAATATGGACTACGAGCCGGGAATACACCGGATCCTGCTATAAAAAAAAGAGGCTGCCATTAAAATGACAGCCTCCTTGGTTTAGTACCATCGCCTTATTTTACAAGGCTCGTAAAGTTAGGATCTGTGAAATATTTGATGAATTCCCTGTCGATTTGAGCTTCGGCTTTATAGGCCTCATTCATCTGGATGGCTTTGCCGAGGTTTTCGAACAACATACCGGTATTGCTTGTCCTTGATCCGAGAATGGCCATCAGGTAATGGGTCTGTGCATCCTTGGAAGCGCAATCCAGCTGCTTCTGTGCCGGCGGGTAATTCTTCTGTGCGATGTAAGCCAGGGCCACATTGTAATCACAGGTCTTATTCCCGAATTTGCTCAGTGCTTTGCCGTATTCGCCTTTATAAATATGGATCACACCCAGGTTGTAATCGGCGTTCGTTCCGAGCTGGCCTGCTTTGGTAAAGTGCTCTTCCGCTTTAGCAATATCTCCCTCTAAGCCATACACAATTCCGAGGTTGTTGTGTACCTCTCCGCTGTTGGCATTAAGGGCGGCAGCTTTTTCAAGATGGGCTTTGGCAGCCTTTGTGTCACCCATTCCGACTTCAATGGCGCCGGCGTTTGCATAGCCCTTGTAGCTGTCGGGGAATATGTTGATGGCCGATTTGTAGATATCGAGCTTGACTTTATTGTCTTGTTGCAGCGAAGCAGCATAAAGAAGTTCTTTTTCGTTCAGGTCACCCGGTTTTGTCGTTGACAGGGCGATGATCTCTTCGTCGGTTCTCCTGGGTTCATAGCAATTGACCACGATCTCAGCCCTTCTTAGCGGGGCAAGGAGTTTGGCTTCGATTTCAGGATAGATCTTGATCATATTTCTGATTTCTTCTTCTTTCTTGGCCGGTGTACCCGCTGAATTGATCACATTCAGGATGCTGCTCTTTTCCTTGATATCGGAAGCCTGGAGCGCGGCGATGAATCCGTTCCAGTCAGGTCCGTGGTGCAGCAGGTTGTACCTGATCTCTTTTTCAGCATCTTTGATGGTAAGCTTGGTTCCTTTGGCTTTGATCAGACCTTTAATCTTGTCAACAATAAACTTGTGGCCTGTCTTGGTTCTGTTCTCCGACAGTCCCTGGTTGAAAGTCTCTTCCCCTTCGGGAGATGCCCAGCCATCGATGCTGATATCTTTGATCTGGTAACCCAGGTTGATAAAGTCATACAGCTCGGTAAATTTCGCTTTGTTTTCGTCCAGCTTGTTCAGTGGCAGATTCATATTCAGGTTATGCTTGTTCACCTCGAAATAGAGGTTTGCCTGTTTGCTGATGATGACCTCTTTCACATAACCGTGGGGGACGATGGAACCTGTTTTGCTAAACGCAAACCGGCTCGGTGTAACGATGACGCCGTCAGCCACTTTGCGGGCCGGCAGTTCGATATTCTTCTTGTAACCGAGTACATCTTCCTTTTTCAGATCAGCCGGAAGGTCTTCCTTCGGGACAAAGATGATGGGCTCAAGGATAAGTTCTGCAGCACGGCAGCTTTCATTGTAATCCACCACGGTTTCATAGGTGAAGGATCCGCCGTCTTTGGAAATTACGATTCCTTCTCCGCCGACCGAAGTACCTTTCAGCAGGATGGGTTTCATCGGGATGCGCGTGCCGTCGCAAACCAGGACCGGCTCAGCCCACATCGCGGCTTTCGGATGGAAATAGCCTTCCGGGAAATTGCCGGTGATCTTCACCGGGACTTTTCCTCCGTGGGCTTCCAGCGGATCGGGTTCAGCCTTGAAGGTGACGGTCTCGAAATTCTTCGCCATCTTCTTCAGCGGATCGCCCTGGCCGAATTTGTAAGTTACGCCAACAGAGGCGTAGCTGTAAAGATCCCATGTTTCCAGCTTGCTTTTTGCAAGAGGATTACCGGGATTATACAGGTCAAATTTATCTGTCTCGGTCAGGTTCATGATCCATTCGACATTCAGGTCCCACTTGGGAGCCAGATGAAATGCCCCACCAATGCCGCTGTTATATTCGGCGTAGATCCTGTAATCGGTTTCAACATCTTTATCTTTGGCCTGCACCTGTCCGTAACCGTGGGCGCTGTATATATCCAGCAAACGGTCGCCGCGGTATCCGGAAATCAGGTTACTCCAGTTGATGGTCACATCCAGATGGTAATCGAACAGATTATTGCTGAATGTGTTGCCATCCCAGTCGCCCGACACTTTGCCGGCAGCGCCTTTAATCCTGACACCCCAGATCGGTTTGAACTGCCAGCCGAAACTGCCGCCGTAACCCAATCCGATGCCGTCAAAGCCGAAGAACCTGTTCTCAGCTACGTCGGTGTGGTTGAACATCCCACCAATGTTGCCGTTCAGATAAAAATAATGTTTGAAATCTTGTCTCTTCTCTTTGCGGGTCTCTTTGGTCTGGTCGCCCTGGTCCTGTGCATACGTCAGAACCGGCAAAATGCCAATCATTACGGCAATGAGGCATTTGAATAAGAAATTGTAGGCTTTTCTCATATGGATTAATTTTAAGTTTTTCGGGTTTCTTTTCTAATTTATTTGCAAATATAAACAGTTATATAAATAATCCAAAACTGTGATATGCTAAAAATAATGAATTTATCGCTGATAAAGTTAAAATTAAATTGAAATTTACCAGCAATAATATATCTGTAAATATAAATGATTTTTATAAACTCTTCCATCGAACATCGAAAATCGTCAATCGAAAATCGAAAATCCTCACAACTAGCTCCCCCAGCTTTCCCTGTCCAGGCTACGGTATTGTATTGCTTCTGCCAGATGCTCTGTCAGGATTGAGGAACTGCTGTCGAGGTCGGCAATGGTCCGGGCTACTTTTAATATGCGGTTGTAAGCCCGCGCCGAAAGGTTGATCCTCTCCATTGCATTCTTAAGCAATACCTGCCCCTCTTCAGAAATCGCGCATAGTGAATGTAACTTCTTACTTGGGATCTGGGCGTTGCAATGAATCCCGTGCATCCCGCGGAACCGTTGTTCCTGGACCTTCCTGGCAGCGATCACCCGGTCGCGGATAACATGACTGGGTTCAGAGGCGGTAAAGTTGGTCAACTCACGGAAAGGTACCGGCACCACTTCCACATGCAGATCGATCCGGTCGAGCAAAGGGCCGGAAATCTTATTCAGGTACTTCTGAACGTTCCCTGCCGAACAGGTACATTCCTGCGAAGGATGGTTGTAGTATCCGCACGGGCAGGGGTTCATCGCGGCTACCAGCATGAAGTTGGCGGGGAATTCAATAGCCGACCTGGCCCTTGAAATGGTGATCACCCGCTCCTCCATCGGTTGCCTGAGCACCTCCAGCACGGATCGCTTAAATTCGGGCAGTTCATCCAGGAAAAGGACCCCGTTCTGGGCAAGAGAAATCTCGCCAGGCTGGGGAAATGATCCTCCGCCTACCAGGCCGGCATCGCTGATGGTGTGATGCGGAGCCCGGAACGGCCTGACCGTGACCAGCGCATCATGACGCCTTAACTTGCCGGCAACCGAGTGGATCTTGGTGGTTTCGAGTGCTTCCTCCAGGCTCAACGGAGGCAGGATTGAAGGAAGACGTTTGGCTAGCATGGTCTTCCCGGATCCCGGAGGGCCGATCAGTATCACATTATGTCCTCCGGCAGCTGAAATCTCCAGTGCCCGCTTGATGTTTTCCTGTCCTTTCACATCAGCGAAGTCAAACTCATAATTGTTTAAGTTTTTGAAAAACTCCTCCTCAATGTTAACTACAACAGGGTTGAGCTGTTTTTTGCCATTGAAGAAATCGATGATATCCACGATGTTCTCCACACCGTAAACTTCAATTCCTTCAACAATGGCTGCTTCACGCGCATTGGCGGCCGGCAGGATAAGCCCGCTGAATTTTTTCCTCCGGGCTTCAATAGCAATAGGCAGTGCGCCTTTGATGGGCATAACCCCGCCATCGAGCGACAATTCTCCCATAATGATGTATTCGCTCACATGGTCGGTGACCAGATTGCCATTTGCCCCCAGAATGCCCACAGCAATGGCCAGATCGTAAGACGAGCCTTCTTTTTTGATGTCCGCCGGGGCCAGGTTGATCACTATCTTTTTCCCGGGCACACGGTATCCGATGTAGCGCAGTGCGGCCTCTATCCGCTGGTGGCTCTCTTTTACCGCGCTGTCCGGTAATCCTACCATAAAAAAGTTTATTCCCTGTTCGATGTTCACTTCAACAGTGACTGTAACGGCATTGATGCCATAGATGGCACAACCAAAAGTTTTAACGAGCATATTTCTCCGGATTTAAAGTTTCAGACTCTGATTTCTTTATCTTAATCCGGAAAACGGGTAAAAAATACCCGGTAGGTGAGAATTATTTTATCTTTTCGGCTTGTAGCCTGAGTTTGAGAGGATGGCCTGTGAATCATTCTGAGCAAAAAGTTCCTCCAGGCTGATCCCGGGATTCTTCATCATGTAAGATCTGATTATCTGCCAGCCGATCCAGCGTCCGAGCATGGCTGGCGCCCCATCCGGAAGTCCTGAGGTGAAAGGTCCGTCCATGATGAACCGGTTGTTCGCAAAGGATTCGGTGGAGTAAAGAACCTCCTGGTCGATCAGCATTCGCCAGATATTTGCCTCATTATTGCTGCACCATTCTGCCTGACCGGCTGTATATCCGATCTTCAGGCTGTCGGCGACACCTGGAAGATACCTGTCGAGGGCGTACAGCACCTTTCCATGCAGGATCATGAAATCAAGGAGCGTTTTCGGCTCATCTCCGGAAGGGATTTTTGAAATGGCGATTTGTCGGGCACATTCTGCGACGATATTTTGCTTTTCCATCCGGCGTGTCATATACACAGGTATTCCCGCAGCCCGGTAAGGCTGATAATCCCATCCCAGGAAAAGGTCGAGGGCAATAACCATTATACTGTCGAAATACTCTACCGGCGATTCATAAATCAGCCCGGAAACATAGGCGTAAACTTCAGGTACTGTGAATGCCGTATCCGTGTTTTTAACCGCATCAAAACAAACCGTCAGTTCATCATTAAGAAATTCCAGGCTGGGGAATTTTTCTGTGCATCCCGCTGCCAGCTCCCTGTTGAGAGGGTCCATAATGAATTCCCTGATCTGCAGAGCCTGCAAAGTGTCAGGATCAACGCCTGTAAAAATGCTGAATTCCGACGATAGTGAATCCAGGCCTTGTTTTACATTCATGGGGTCGAGCGAAAACAAAGCCTGGCCATAATTTTTAACTTTGATTTTTTGAATGCGGGTCTCTGGTATCTGGCCTTTTTTTGGATTCGGTCCACATCCCGCCGCAAAAATCAGCAGCAGGATAAAAATTACTCTCTTGAAATAGCCTGTCATGCAATAAAAACGCCGGTTAAAACCTGTTTATTGTCAGATCAGTTTGAATCCCAGGCTGACAATGAACATATTACTTTTGATCTTATTGTCGGTTGCGTTTTCAGGAATGATGTAAATGTTGTTGAGACCGATTTCGTAACGGATGTCAAGGGAAAGGAAGAAAATATCGGCACCTGCGCCCAGGTCAAGGCCCCATGCTATATTTTTCAGGTCGCTATCCTGTAGAGGATATTCAATAAGGTCGCTGGTTTCAAGTTTTTTATTAATAATGAAGTTGGCAACCGGACCTGCCATCACCCGAAGGTTGATCACTTTTGCATTGATCACCTTATAACCTATCAGCACCGGGACACAAATATTATTCATCCGGATATCCTGCTTGAGTGTTGTACCTTCTATTCTGAAGGTTCCTCCGCTAGTGGCATAGTACAGTTCGGGCTGCACGTAGAGTTTCTTTCCCAGCCTGGCAAAGGCGCCGATCTGAAAAGTGCTCTTGACACTTTCCTTGATCGTGTCGAAATCAGTGGATAATTTGGCTGCATTGTAACCGATCTTCGGGCCAAAAGTAAACTGGCCGTAATTTTCTGCTGCGATAAAAAGCAGGAAAATAATGACGATAATTTTTTTCATAATAGAGCTATTTGGCAAGCAAATGTAAAAAGAAATTCATTCATTATACCAATAAAGCGATATTACGATTTTAGGATTACTTTTGTTGGAAAATCGATAGTTTCATGAAAAAGATCTTCATTTTTATCCTGTTCCTATTCATATCAGCCCAGGCTATTTCCCAGTATAAAACGGTTTTATTCGGTTTGCGGGCTGGGGCGAACCTCGCATGGTTAAATCCTGATACGGAAGGTTATGATTCCGACGGCGTTAAACCGGGTTTTTCATGGGGATTTACCGGTGAATTTTACATGATGGAAAACTATGCCATTACAACGGGTTTCAATATGAACTTCACCGGCGGAAAAATGAATTATCCTTACAGTATGCATATTCCCGGTACTGATAGTACCATCCTTTCACCAGGGGTTATGAACAGAGATTACAGCTTCAAATACCTTCAAATTCCTTTATGTCTAAAAATGCAGACTGAGTTATCGGAAAGGGTAACGATCTTCGGGAAAATTGGCCTGGGAACTGCTTTTAACCTCGATGCTAAAGCCACGGGTCATTTTGAAGCAGATGACGGGCAGATTCATGAGGACAAGAAAAATATCGGCGATGATATAGCTTTGATGCGTGAATCACTTCTGATCGGAGGAGGGGTGGAGATCACCATCAAAGGCTCAACAGCTGTCATTATTGATTTTATGTACGATAATGCATTTAATAATATACTGTCGGGTGACAATCCTTTCGTTCCGGACAAACCCAGAGCGGTACAGAATTTTGTGGAACTGGGCGCCGGTATCGTCTTTTAATTGTGGGCAAATATGAAAATTGCACTGGCACAGTTGAATTACCACATTGGTAATTTTGATGAAAATGTTGGCAAGATCAAAGGTGCGATCCGGAAAGCCAAAGCATTGAAGGCCGATTTGGCAGTCTTCTCCGAACTCGCCGTATCGGGTTATCCGCCACGGGATTTTCTTGAATTCGGCGATTTCATTGACAGATGCGAAAAAGCGGTCGGCGAAATTGCTGATGAATGCAGGGGCATTGCAGCTGTTATTGGTTGCCCGGTAAGAAACCCGGATGTTAAAGGTAAGAATTTGCTTAATGCTGCTTTGTTCCTGGAGGAGGGGCAGGTTCGGCATGCATATTATAAGGCCCTGTTGCCGAATTACGATGTGTTCGATGAATACCGGTATTTCGAACCGGGAAGAAAATTCGGGACGGTGCTGTTCAAAGGTAAGAAACTCGCCCTGACAGTATGTGAAGACCTTTGGGATATCGGAGCAGAAGATCCTTTGTATGTGGTCAACCCTATGGAAGAGATGATCCTCCGGAATCCCGATTTGATTATCAACATTGCCGCTTCGCCTTTCCATTATAAACAGTCGGAGATCAGAAAAGGTATCCTGACTGAGAATGCGAAAAAATACCATTTGCCTGTCTTTTATGTCAATCACGTGGGAGCCCAGACCGAACTGCTTTTCGATGGCGGATCCATGGTGGTTGGCCCTGACGCACAAAACCTGGCAGAGCTTAAGTATTTTGAAGAAGATTTTGCTGTTTTTGACCTGGACGAGGTCATAAGCCGCAAGGAAACGGTTGCCGGTGAGGAAAAAAGCCCGGTAGCCTGGATTCATGACGCACTGGTAATGGGGATCAGGGACTATTTCTCCAAACTTGGATTCAGCAAAGCAATTCTGGGATTATCGGGAGGGATAGACTCGGCTGTGACGCTGGCCCTTGCCGCCGAGGCGCTGGGAAAAGAGAACGTTTGGGCTGTCCTGTTACCATCGGCATTCTCTTCCGATCATTCTGTAAGCGATGCGATAAAACTGGCGGATAACCTCGATTGCCGGTACGATATCATCCCGATCACGCCTTCGTACGATACACTGGGAAAAACATTGAATCCCTGGTTTGAAGGATTACCCTTTGGTGTTGCTGAGGAGAATCTGCAGGCACGAACCAGGGGTGTGATACTTATGGCACTATCCAATAAATTCGGGTATATTTTACTCAATACTTCCAATAAGAGCGAAGCGGCAGTGGGTTACGGTACTCTTTACGGGGATATGAACGGGGGAATTTCTGTGCTGGGCGACGTTTATAAGACCCAGGTATTTGAAATGGCTCATTTCATTAACCGGCATCAGGAAATAATCCCCCTGAATACCATCATGAAGCCTCCTTCGGCCGAATTGAGGCACAACCAGAAGGACAGCGATTCGCTGCCTGAATATGATATCCTGGATAAAATTCTTTTTCAGTATATAGAAATGAGGCTGGGGCCAAAAGAAATCATCGCATCAGGATTTGATGAAGCGGTTGTAAAGCGTGTTCTCTGGATGGTCAACACGAATGAATACAAACGTCATCAAACCCCACCGATACTAAGGGTTTCCTCCAAAGCATTTGGTATGGGCAGGCGTATGCCGATAGTGGCCCGCTATTTGGCTATCTGATCAGATATTCACGGCTTCCACAGCTTTTATCGCCGGGATCGCTTTTTTGATTGCCGTTTCCACGCCGTTTTTCAATGTCATCAGGCTGTATGGGCATGAACCGCATGCACCCATCAGTTCGACATTCACAATATTATCGTCCGTCAGATTGATATATTTGATATCTCCCCCGTCAGATTGCAGGTAAGGCCGGATTTGCTCCAGTACATTCTGAACTTTCTTTTCCAGTTCGTTACGATTTTCTTCCATTATATTAGAGTTGTTGCTTAGTTATTATGTTCAATGATAGCCCGGATGTTGATCGCCAGGTTCATAAATGCTTTATAAACAGGAGATTGTTCATCGAGTGCCACAGGGCTGCCGGTATCTCCCGATTCGCAGATGCTTTGCACCAAAGGGATTTCAGCCAGCAAATTGACCCGCTCATCATCCGCAAGCCTCCTGCCTCCGTGCTTACCGAAGAGGTAATACTTGTTTTCAGGAAGTTCGGCAGGGGTGAAATACGACATGTTTTCTATCAATCCCAGGATTCTTACCCTGATCTTGTCCTGGTTAAACATGCTGAACGCCTTTTTCGCGTCGGCCAGCGCAACCTGCTGTGGTGTGGAAACGATCGCAATTCCCTCGACCGGGTATTGCTGAACCAGGGTCAGGTGGATATCGCCGGTTCCCGGCGGAAGGTCAACCACCAGGTAGTCGAGCTCTCCCCAGTGTGTGTCGTTGAACAGCTGGTTGAGCGCATTGGAGGCCATGGGTCCGCGCCAGATCAGCGCTTGCTGCGGATCGACAAAGAAACCGATCGACTGGACTTTGATGCCATACTTTTCTACCGGGATAATCTTTCCGTTCTCAGCCTCCGGATCCATCACGGGCCTCTCATCTTCAACATCGAACATGATCGGAATCGACGGACCGTAAATATCGGCGTCGAGGATTCCTACCTTAAGTCCGAGTTTACTCAGGGCGACTGCCAGGTTGGCCGCAATCGTGGATTTTCCCACCCCGCCTTTCCCAGAACCGACTGCAATGATATGTTTAACTGCCTGTAATGATGGAAAATCGGTAACGAAAGTTATCTTTACAAGTGCTTCCGGATCCACCTGGTTGCGGATCGCCGCTTCCGACAGTTTTTGCAGTGCAGGTTGGCTTTTATCATCCTGCTTGGGAAAAACTATCGTAAAACTGATGTTGTGCCCGTCAACCTCAAGGTTTCTGACCATATTCAGGGAGATGATATCGCTTCCTTTCGGGAAATACAATACATCTTTCAATGCGTTTAAGATGAGTTCTTTATTGTCTTTCATCATACTGTATTCTAAAAAGAAAGCAAAATTAGGCATAAAAATTATGCCATGATCCGGATCTCAGAATCAGTGCAGCTCTTTGGCCGGGTCCCAGAAGTGGCGGTCGAAATGAACAATGGCATTATCGATAATCTGAACACCCTCGTTTTCAAGAAGCTGCTGCATAACCTCAGGGCCGCCGAAATGATGTTTTCCGGTCAGAAGCCCGTTGCGGTTAACTACCCTGTGGGCAGGAACGGGATGCGGATGAACATGACATTTATTCATGGCCCAGCCAACCATCCGGGCCGACATTTTAGTCCCGAGGTATGCGGCAATGGCACCGTAGGTCGTGACCCGACCGTATGGAACGAGTCGTGCCACCTCATATACTTTTTCAAAAAATGAATCTTCAGTGTTCATCCTTTAGTGAGAATTCAAGGTATTTGATCGGTACTCCTTCCTTCCTGAACATCGACTCATAAAATGTCTGAATTGACGTCGCCTCATGATTTACCGCTTCGTTGTAAATGTTGTCGGACGCATACACGAGGGTGTGGCTATTTTCGCGGATCACCAACAATGTGTAACGGTATAACATCGTATTGTCGGTTTTCAGGTGTATGACCGCCCCGGGGGTGAGAAACTGCCGGTATCTTTCCAGGAAGACCGGCGATGTGAGCCGCCTGTTTATCCTGTTACTCTGTGGCTGCGGATCGGGAAAGGTCAGCCATATCTCATCTACTTCATTCTGCGAGAAAAAATAAGTGATATGTTCAATTCTTGTCCTGATGAAAGCGACATTCTTTAACCCCAACTCCTGGGTCATTTTGCAGCCTTTCCATAGCCTGGCCCCTTTTATATCCACGCCGATGAAATTTCTTTCAGGATGTAGCATGGCCAGGTTGATAGTATATTCTCCTTTGCCGCAGCCCAATTCCAGCGTAACAGGATTTTCGTTCATGAAGAATCCGCTGTGCCACTTTCCTTTCAGGGGAAATTCCTGTAGCAGATCCAGTTGGGTATATTGAAACAGATGACTGAATGTCAGGTTTTCGGCAAAATGAGCCAGCTTCTTTTTTACCACCTCGATCGGGAAATTTATTTCAGTATTTCAGTAGCCAGGCTGAAGGATTTTCTTCCTTCCGTATGAAAATCAAATAAGATAATGCTTGCTCTTTCTCCTCAAAACTATTATAGCTGACCCTTGTGTGGCCCCGGTTGGTCTTTCCGGCCAATTCAGCGTCAAATCCCTTGCTGATCAGTATCCCAAGGAATCTTTCCGCGTTCTTGTCATGCTCAAAGCAACCTCCGATGATGTAGTACCTGGGTCCGGTTGTAATAGCCCCAGTTTCTGCTCTTTGTATAACAGGGTCTATTTTGATTTCTGTTTCCGATTCATTTTCCTGTGGCAGGGGCGCTGGTTCGATGGTTTTTGCCCGGACCGGCTCATTCACCGTTAGCGGTGCGGATAACGGTTGTTTATCCGCTGTTTTGTAAAAAGATTCTTCTCTTAATCCGGATAAGATCCCGGCAAATTCGGTGTAGAGATTTTGTACAGAAGCCGGGAAGATAATGCCATAAATAAGGAAAAGGATGATTGGCAAAGAAACGGCTACAGTCCACATGGCTGATGCCGGCTGTTTTTCTTTGCGGGCAGCCGGGGTTTTACGGTCTTCAGGCTTTGGTTGTTTCCGTATGGTTTTGGATTCGCCGGAAACCGGGATCAGGGCCAGGGAATCCATTCCGGTCGATCCGGGATTAAAATTAAGGGTATCTTTCTGGATGAATTGCACCGTGCCGTCATCTCCATGGAACATTTCCCCGATTCCTTCCAGCACGACTCTTTGCCCGAGGGTAAACCTGATTTGGCATTCGCTTACAAATTCACTGATAAAAAGGCTTGCCTGGCTATACGACAGGTTGTTATGACGGGCAATATGGCTGATCAGAAGCCCGTCGTCGTGATTGAGAAAGCTGTTGAAGGCCGGATAACGGTTTGGCGGGAAGATCCGCTGCCGGGTCTGGTTCAGCCGTGACGGGACCGATTGCATGATAAATCCACCCAGTCCTGGGATGGTCACGCAATCATACTCATACAATAATTGCCGCAGATGATGATCAACCGGTTTCATTCAAAAGTTTTGCTGGATTTTCCTTTGCGAAAATAGGAATAAGTGCCCTAAAGGTCAAGCCGTGTTAGTAATTTTTAATAAATCCGCAGGAGTATCAATGGCAACGCTTTCTAAAACCGTGATTGCCAAATTTATATCGAATCCGTTTTCCAGCCATCGCAATTGTTCCAGGGATTCGAGCTTTTCAAGTCTCCCCTGAGGAAGCCGGCAGATCTGCCGGAGAACTTCTGACCGGAAACCGTAGATACCGATATGCTTATAATGCGCCTGTTCGTGTATCCATTCCATTTCGCCGGATCTTCTCACATAGGGCAAGGGAGACCTGGTGAATATCAATGCTTTGTATTCACTGCTGAAAACAACTTTCACAACGTTGGGATTGAATATATCTTCCTTCTGGTCGATTAATTTAGCCAGGGTAGCTATACCGGTTCCCGCGGAGATGAGCGTATCGTAAAGCAGCCTGATCTGTTCCGGCTGTATAAAGGGTTCATCGCCTTGTATATTGACGACAAACTCGACCGGCGACGCCGGTGAGGATTCCCAGGTTTCAAGTGCTTCGAGGCATCTGTCGGTGCCGCTCTGGTGATCTTCTGACGTCATAATGGCTTGATAACCATTATCCAGGACATGGGTAAGAATCCGTTCATCATCTGTCGCCACGACCTGGTCGGTGAAAACGCCTGCCGATTTCACCCGGTCGCAGACGCGGAGGATCATGGAGCGACCATTGATCATCGCCAGGGGTTTTCCAGGGAACCGCGATGACCCGTACCGGGCCGGAATGATTGCCAGACAGTTCATAGATTATCAGAAAAGCCCGTGGATTTCAGCCTGTATCTTCTCGATCACCACGCCCAGGTCGTGCGGGTTGTCGGCAAAGTTTATCTCATCAACATTGATTATTAGGAGTTTGCCTTGTTTATAACGGGAGATCCAGGTTTCATACCGTTCGTTAAGGCTCTTCAGGTAGTCCAAACGGATCGATTCTTCATAAGTTCGGCCTCTTTTCTGTATCTGTTTGACCAGGTTCGGGACCGTCGACCGGAGATAGATCAACAGGTCGGGAGGTTTGATGAGCGAACTGATCAGTTCGAAGATGGAGCTGTAATTCTCGAAATCCCTTGTTTCCATCAGGCTCATGGCATGGAGGTTAGGAGCGAAGATATAGGCATCTTCGTAAATGGTCCTGTCCTGGATGACATTTTTCCCACTGGCATGTATATTCAGGATCTGCCGGAAGCGGCTGGCCAGGAAGAAGATTTGCAGGTTGAACGACCAGCGCTGCATATCTTCATAAAAACTGTTGAGATAAGGATTCGCTTCTACGTCTTCAAAGTGCGGTTCCCATCCGAAATGCCTTGAAAGAAGCTCAGTGAGTGTTGTTTTGCCGGCGCCTATGTTGCCTGCGATAGCTATATGCATAGTGTTATACGGTTAATATTTCTTCAATAATTGTACGATGGTTCGATAATCGGGGAACTTTATTCTGTCCACCCAGCTTGCCTTTGTTTTTCAGCCAGTTGTAAAAAGTTCCCGGTGCCATGATCCGGATGACCGGGGGCAGTAAAATGAGATCATGAAACCGTTTGGCTTCATAATCCGAGTTAAGCGATTTAAGGGCATTATCCAGTGTTTCCGTGAAATATTCCAGGTCGGGTGGAGGAGTGTCAAATTCTATCAGCCACTCATGAGCCACCTTTTTCTCTTTCTCAAGGAATAACGGCGCAGCAGTATATTCATTTACAACGGCGTGACACTTTCTACAGGCTACGGCCAGCGCTTTTTCCGCATTGTCGATGATCACTTCCTCACCAACCGCGTTGATGAAGTTTTTTGTTCTGCCGGTAATCCTGATCCTGAAAGGGTTAATGGATGTGAATTTGACAGTATCGCCGATCAGGTAACGCCACAGGCCGGCGTTGGTGGAAATGACCATTGCGTAATGGGTTTCGGTATCCACTTCATCAAGGTTGCAGGCCCTGGGATGATCGTTGTCCAGTTCACTGACGGGGATAAACTCGTAGAAAATGCCGTAATCCAGCATAAGCAGCAGTTCGCTGGAGTCGGAGCAGTCCTGCAGACCGAAGAATCCTTCAGAGGCATTGTAGGTCTCCATGTAATTCATCTCCCCGGCCCGGATGATCTGTCTGAATTGTTCCCGGTAAGGCGTGAAATTGACCCCGCCATGAAAATATACTTCCAGGTTCGGCCAGACTTCCATGATATCGCTCTTGCCCGTTTTTTCGAGGACCCTTCGCAAAAGCAGGAGCATCCACGACGGAACGCCGGAAAGGCTCGTCAGGTTGTGCGGAATGGTTTCATCGGCCATCATCTCTATCTTTTCCTCCCAGTTATCCATCAGGGCTGTGCTTTTTCTGGGAACCCGGATGAATTCGGCCCAGAATGGCAGATTCTGGATGATGATGGCCGAAAGGTCGCCGTCATAGTACGACTCAGCGTTTATCTCACTGATCTTATGGCTTCCACCGATGGCCAGGCCACGCCCGCTGAACAAAGCCGTATTGGGAAAATTGTTGCAATAGAGCGAAAGCATGTCTTTGCCCCCTTTATAATGGCACTCCTCCAGCGATTCCTGGCTGACCGGAATGAATTTGCTCCGGTCGTCCGTCGTGCCCGACGATTTGGCAAACCAACGGATGTCGGTTGGCCACAGAATATTCTGTTTTCCCTGTCGCATCAGGTCAATCCGGCCTTTCAGGTCTTCGTAGGTGCTGACAGGTACCCTCTCCCTGAACTGGCCGACATTTGAAATGGACGAATAGCCGTATTCTTTGCCCCATTCGGTATCCTTTGCCGTTGTGATCAGCCTGCGGAACCATTCGGCCTGCACATCATGCGGGTATTTGATGAACAGGTCGATCTGGTGGATCCGCTTCTTGATCAGCCAGTAAAGTACGGAATTGATTAGCGCCATTTCGGATTTCTGCTTGTGCGATTCATCTTCAAAAATAACATTTTCGTAAACAAAGGGAGCGATTGTTCAAACTTTTTGCTTTAGCGCCGGAGATGTAAGACCGGCTTATTTAGGCGCCGATTTCAGCAGGTAAAGGCCAATGATCCCAAAGAAAATATTTGGAATCCAGGCGGCCAGGTAGGGGGGGAGGTCACCTACTGTTGCAAAAACAGTAGTCACCCTCATCAGTAAAATATAGGTAAATGTCAGTAAGATCCCAAGTCCCAGATGCATGCCGATCCCTCCTCTCATTTTCCTGCTGGATAATGAAACACCGATTAGCGTCATCACCAGGGTGGCGAACGGAGATGCTAAACGGTTGTGCCTTTCCATATCGTAATAAACGATCTCTTCAGCTCCCCTGAGCTTTTCCTTCCTTATATAATCCTGTAGCTCTCCGAAAGTCATCTCTTCATAATTCTCCTTTTTAATATAAAGCTCCGAAGGCATCAGGTTCAGTGTGGTGTCAACGCGGGTTCCATGGCTGATTTTTTCTTTGTTTCCCGAAATCTCCCGGATGGTGTAGTTCTGAATGGTCCACCGGCTGGTCAGCGTGTCCCAGATAATGCGGTCAGCCATCAATTTATATTTCATATCATGACCGTCATACTTTTCCAGAGAAAAACGAAATCCGGTTTTTGTTTTAATATTGAAACTTTCGACATAAACATAGGTACCCGGTTCGATCTGCAAATGAATGTGTTCATCTTTGCTTTTCGACAGGTTCCCGAAATAGACATCGGTGAAAGCCCTTCTCTTCTGGTTTGTGTGGGGGATCAGGAAATTAGCCAGGTAAAAGGAGAGCAATGCCAGGAGGATAGCCGAGATAAAATAGGGCCTCAGCATCCGGTTGTAACTGATCCCGCTGCTCAGAATGGCAATGATTTCTGAATTTCCGGCCATGTGGGATGTGAAATAGATGACCGATATGAATGTGAAAAGATAGCTGAACAGGTTAATAAAATAAGGGATAAAATTCAGATAATAATCAAAGATTATGGCATTCAGGGGCGCATTTTTGGAGATGAATTCGTCGATATTTTCAGAAAGGTCGAAAATGATGACGATCATGATCAGCAGTGAAATGGCATAAAAGAATGTACCCAGAAACTTCTTGATGATATAGTAATCGATCGTTTTCATGGGTGTTTTGTAAGAATATACGCTGTAAAAGTAGAAAAATTGTCAGAGCCTCTGGGATAATTGCGTAACCATACGTTCTTTCCATCCTGAAAATTCCCCGCTGATGATCTTTTCCCTGGCCTGCTTCATCAGCCATAAATAAAAGGCCAGGTTGTGAAGACTGGCCAGCATAGCGCCGAGCATCTCACCCGAAATGATCAGATGGCGCAGAAAGGCCCTTGTACAGGTGCGGTCGGCAGGCAGGATACCAAATATATCGACAGGTTCGTGGTCGTCCTTCCACTTTTCATTTTTCATATTCATTATGCCTTCCGGTGTGAAAACCATACCATTGCGACCGTTCCGCGTCGGCATGACGCAATCGAACATATCTACACCTAATGCAATGCTGTTGAGCAGGTTGACAGGTGTTCCTACACCCATCAGGTACCGGGGCTTTTCTTTTGGCAAAATCCGGTTGACCAGATCTGTCATGGCATACATGACCTCTTCCGGCTCGCCGACCGAAAGCCCTCCAATGGCATTGCCATCAGCGTTATGCGCTGCTATGGCCTCCGCTGATTTTGCTCTCAGATCGCTGAATACACCTCCCTGGACAATCGGGAAAAGCGACTGCTCAAAACCGTATTTGGGTGACGTTTCGATAAACCTGCCCATGCAGCGGTTTAGCCACCGGTGGGTAAGGTGCATCGACTCTTCCACATATTGCCGTGGCGCCTGGGCCGGCGGACATTCGTCGAAAGCCATGATGATATCGGCGCCGATGCTTCTCTGGATATCGATGACCGATTCGGGCGTAAATGTGTGCCTCGAGCCGTCGATATGCGACTGGAATGTAACTCCGTTCTCGGTCAGTTTGCGGCTATCGGCCAGCGAATACACCTGATAGCCGCCACTGTCGGTTAAAATGGGCCCTTCCCAGCCGTTGAAACGATGAAGTCCCCCGGCCGACTCGATGACCGGCATCCCGGGACGTGTATATAAATGATAGGTATTGCCTAGGATTATTTCAGCCCTGACAACGTCTTTCAAATCTTTGAAATGTAATGCTTTAACGGTTCCTGCAGTACCAACCGGCATGAAGATGGGAGTATGTATTAACCCATGCCCGGTTTCGAGGATTCCTGCTCTTGCATTCGACTGAATATCAGTAGCTTCAATTGTAAATCTCATTGTTAATAAAAAATGATCAAAGATAAATTTTATTCCTGCCGGATTAAATAATTTTGTTTTTGAGAATGATTGAGTTTCCTTTTAAACCATCGGTGCATGAGATACTGCCCTTCGCAGTGTTTATCCTTTTCGGGATAACATGGCTCATTCAGATGGTATACTACTGGGGAATCTTCAGCAGGCTTGCATTTTTCAGACGTAAAGCCACTACTGCGGATACCCCGCCCGTATCGGTCATTATTTGTGCTAAAAATGAATACCGGAACCTGATCCAGAATCTTCCGCTGATCCTGGAACAGGACTATCCCGATTACGAAGTCATTGTCGTTAACGACGCATCGGATGACGATACGATCGAACTGCTGAGTTCTTTTACCCGGAAATATAGCCATCTCAGAATATTTAACCTGGAACAGAACCTCAATTTTTTCTCCGGCAAGAAGTTTCCGCTTTCGCTGGGAATAAAATCCGCCAGGCACGAAATCGTGCTTCTCACCGACGCCGATTGCCAGCCTTCCGGCAAGGAGTGGATCCGGAAAATGATGGAGAATTACGGGCCAGGGACCGAAATAGTGCTGGGCTACGGAACTTTCAGAAAAACAGCAGGCTTTCTCAACCAGATCATCCGCTACGACGCATTCCTGGTTGCCGTTCAGTACCTGTCGTTTGCCCTCTCCGGCTCGCCTTATATGGGTGTTGGCCGGAACTTGTCTTACAAAAAAAACCTCTTCTTTAAAAACGGCGGCTTCATCTCTCATTATAAACTCAAATCCGGCGACGATGACCTGTTCATTAACCGGGTGGCCCGCCGGAGAAATACTCGGATTGAGATACATCCTGATGCTCATACCATTTCATCGCCCAAGTCAGGATTTTACCAGTGGATCCTGCAAAAAAGAAGACATTATACAACCGCAAGATTTTACCGGCCTGCATTCAAGTTTTTGCTCTCGCTGGGATACGTCTCCAAGTTGTTGCTCTACCTTTCATTTATCGCACTGATGGTGGTCCGCTACAACTGGATGATTGTCCTGGCCGCTTTTTCGCTGTTTTTTATCAGCCACTGGATCATCCTCTCTTTTGCTGCTAATAAAATGAAAGAGAACGATCTGGCGGTATTATCTCCCATCTACGAGGTGCTGCTATTGATTATCAGCCCGTTACTTTATATTTCCAATATCGTTCACAAACAGGAGAGATGGAAATAAACCAGCGGATGACCGGTAAAGCGATCAGGGATTTTGACCTGGTTAAAGCTGCCCTGGAAAAGGGAGACCAGAACGCCTATGCCGAACTGATGAAGAATTACCGTGACGCTTTGTATTTCATGATGCTGAAAATGACCAATAATCCGCATGATGCGGAAGACCTTACTATTGAGGCCTTTGGAAAAGCTTTCAGGAATCTGCGTCAGTATACTCCGGATTATGCTTTCAGTACATGGCTCTTCAAGATCGCCTCAAATAATTGCATCGATTTTATCCGCAAGAGAAAACTGAATGAAAATATCTCATTCAATCTGAATGACTTACCGGATTCCGGTGACGGACTGGCCGATATACTTCCTACGACATCCAGGAATCCGGAAGAAGATATCATCCGGAAACAAAAAATTGAAACCCTGCGCCTTGTGATCGATAAACTCAAACCGAACTACCGCAGGCTGATCGAATTAAGGTATTACGAGGAGAAATCGTACGAGGAGATATCGGAGGCACTTGATCTCCCCATTGGTACGGTTAAAGCTCAGCTCTTCAGGGCCAGGGAATTTCTTTATCACTTTCTGAGTAACCGTCACGACAAACTATACGAGGAGTGATCCCGGAAATCAATATTTTTTATTCGGATAATATATTTGTATTAATTTAGTTATTTCGAATGAGTTAATTAAAACTTCAGCACATGAAAAGACTTAAGATTTTGATCATTATTCTGATGGGAGCATTGATGATCACTTCCTGTGGTAAGAAAAAAGAACAGCAGATTCTGGATCTCCAGGCAAAAAATGCCGAATTACTGGCAGAATCCAACCGGAAAGACTCACTGATGAACGAATTATTTACTTCGATTAATGACATTGAAAGGAACCTGGCGGATGTCACGGCCCGTGAAAAGCTGATCACCGATGCACCCGTATCGGAGCAGCGGATGAACGAAGATGTACGCACAAAAATTATGGATGAGATTATCCTCATCAATAACATAATGGAAGAAAATAAAAAGCAGATTGCCGCTTTAAAAGACCAGCTGAAGAAATCAGGCGCCAAAGTGGCTGCTCTTCAGGAAACCATCAATCTTTTAACCCAGCGCCTCGAAGAAAAAGAAATGGAGATTGCTGACCTGAAAAATCAGCTTGTACGTCAAAATTTCAGAATTGAAGAATTGAATGCTACCGTTGATACCCTTCAGGAGGAAAAAGCCTCGCAGTCGAGGATCATCAGTCAGCAGGACGCCCTCATCGGGGAGATGAACACGATCTGGTACGTTTCAGGTCCGAAAAAAGAACTTCTGGAAAAAGGGATAATCGAGAAAGCCGGGGGAATGTTGAGCGGAAAAATGAAGATGAGCGACCTGATCAACCCGGGATATTTCGTTACCGCCGATATGCGGAAGATTTCGGTAATACCTTTTGAAGGTGACAAAGCGGAAATGGTAACGGTTCATCCCGAAGGTTCATACAAATTTTTGATGGAAGGCGATACATTTAAAGGGATTGAGATTCTGAATCCGGGGGAATTCTGGAAGTCATCCCGCTTTCTGGTGATTATGACTAAATGATGATGAAATTGATTGATTTTCAAAAAGCTATAGCAACTGGTATCGGAGATGTCCTGCCCGAACCGAAGCCTTATGATAGAAGTGTAAGCCACGCACCCAGAAGAAAAGACATCCTGACGCCGGAAGAGAAAAGGCTGGCTCTGCGCAATGCTCTTCGCTATTTTAAACCGGAACATCATCCGGTGCTGGCATCCGAATTTGCGACAGAACTTGAGAGATTCGGCCGCATTTACATGTACCGGTTCAGGCCGGATTACCCGATGTTTGCACGACCCATCGGCGAATATCCCCATCGCTCTTTGCAGGCCGCCGCCATTATGCTGATGATCCAGAATAACCTCGATCCGGCTGTTGCGCAGCATCCGCATGAACTGATCACCTATGGGGGTAACGGGGCTGTATTTCAAAACTGGGCGCAGTACCTGCTGACAATGAGATATTTGTCGGAAATGACCAATGAACAGACCTTGGTAATGTATTCGGGTCATCCGCTCGGCTTATTTCCGTCTCACCCCGATGCACCCAGGGTGGTGGTTACCAATGGAATGGTCATTCCGAATTATTCTTCGCAGGACGATTACGAAAGATTTAATGCGCTCGGCGTTTCGCAATATGGGCAGATGACAGCCGGTTCGTACATGTACATCGGCCCGCAGGGGATTGTGCACGGTACAACGATCACCATCCTCAATGCAGGACGCAGGCTTGATCCGGGAAACGGAAGCCTGGCAGGTACGGTTTTTGTTACTTCCGGCCTGGGCGGTATGTCGGGTGCGCAGGCTAAAGCAGCGGTAATTGCCGGCGCAGTGGGAGTTGTTGCAGAAGTTAACCCCGCGGCAGTCAGTAAAAGGCATGAACAGGGATGGGTAGACGAAGTGTTCACTGATCTTGACCTGTTACTCGCCAGGATTCAAAAAGCCAGAACCCTCCGGGAAGCCGTTTCCATTGCTTACCAGGGAAATATTGTCGACCTGTGGGAAAAGATGGCGGAACAGCAATTTGACGTGGAACTGGGCTCCGATCAGACCTCGCTGCATAACCCCTGGGCAGGCGGGTATTACCCGGCCGGGATCACTTTTGAAGAATCTAACCGCCTGATGGCGGAAGATCCGGTCCGTTTCAGGGAATTGGTGAAAGGATCGCTCATCCGCCAGGTGAAAGCTATTAACACCCTTGCAGCCAGGGGAATGTACTTCTGGGATTACGGCAATGCCTTCCTGCTGGAGTCGGGAAGGGCCGGGGCGGATGTCTTCCGCCCCGACGGTGGTTACCGGTACCAGTCATACGTTCAGGATATTATGGGCCCGATCTGCTTTGACTACGGTTTCGGCCCGTTCCGCTGGGTTTGTACTTCCGGCAGACCGGAAGACCTGCGAACGACAGACAGGATTGCCGCAGAGGTACTCGAACAGCTTTATTCAGGTGCTCCGCCGGAAATTAAGATGCAACTCAGCGATAACATACTCTGGATAAAGTCTGCCGAAGAAAATAAACTCGTCGTCGGTTCACAGGCACGCATTCTTTATGCCGATGCCGAGGGCAGGATCAGGATCGCCGAAGCGTTTAACCGGGCCATCCGGGATGGGCTGATCTCTGCCCCGGTGGTCCTGGGCCGCGACCATCACGATGTTTCAGGCACCGACTCGCCTTACCGTGAAACTTCGAATATCTATGACGGATCCCGGTTTACGGCCGATATGGCTGTTCAGAACGTTATCGGCGACAGTTTCCGGGGGGCTACATGGGTTTCGCTCCATAACGGGGGCGGCGTCGGCTGGGGTGAAGTGATCAACGGAGGATTCGGCATGCTTCTCGACGGATCGGCTGATGCATCCCGCCGCCTGAAAAATATGCTCTTCTGGGACGTCAATAATGGCATTGCACGCCGGAGCTGGGCACGGAATCCGGAAGCTGTCTTTGCCATCCGGAAAGCAATGGAGGCAGAGCCACTTCTGAAAGTAACCCTGCCTCACATGACAGATAATGATATGATCGAAAAGGCTTTTACCTGATATTCAGTTTGCCGGTGTAAACCGTTTCACCGGCCATGACACGGTAAAGGTAAAGTCCCGGTCTGAGCGTGCTTGCATCCAACGTAATCAGGTGGTATCCCGCATCCATCGTTCCCTCATTGCTTTCATAAACCGATAGACCGGTTATTGCATAAATGCTGACCGAAACCGGCATGGCTTCTGCCAGCGTCAGTTCGAGGTTGGTCTTGTCTTTGAAAGGATTCGGAAATACAGTCAGGGATGGCTTCGCCGGAGTCTCATCGATACCCACCGGATCGGCCGTATTGAAATTGATACTCAGTCCATAGCCAAAATCGCCGGTACCTTGCTGGATCACTGTGTTGCTGCCATAATAGAGTGCATAATAACCCGGTGTGATCAATCCATCGCCACCTTCATCATAAAAATGGAAAGAAAAACAGGCTTCCTGTTCCAGTTCGAAGGTCTCCTGGATCATCTGGTTCGGGGTAGAATAGGGGCCTCCCGAATAGAGCACTTCGCCGGCACCATTCTTCAGTTCCCAGGTTGATTCATCCGGATTCTCATCGGTGCGGAAAAGCAGCTTGACAGTATTGGGAGTGTTCATGGCTTCGGGCAAAATGATGGTCTTGCCGTCATTGGAAGGGCATTCGTCATCATTTTCATTCGGATTGGAAGTATAAACGACCAATTCATACTCATGACCGGCCGGGAAGGTAATTTCAGGAAGAACGACCTCTTCTTCGTCGAGATAGTTCAGAGACCCTGCCCAGGAATAAGATTCGGTTTCCCCTCCGTTTACCTGGTAAAAGATCTGTACTGAAGTCATGGATTCGGAACCCACATTGCGCAATTTAATTGTCGGTTCCAGGCTTCCCATGCACGATGTCGCCGGGAGGTCGACAACCTGCTTCACCATGGCATCATACTGGTATACCGGAAGGAAATCAAGCAGAGGAAGTTTGGTGCCCTGGTGAATCTCCTTGGTGCTGTGATCCTGCAGGAAAACAACCACCTCGCACTCTTCCGGCACCCACGACGGGTCTATCGTAAACGGGATATCGTAGACCTGCGTATTGCCACCGCTGAAGCTGACAGTCGTACCATTCTGGTTCGGAGCCATGAGCCGGCAAACATAGTTCAGTTCGTCCATCCCCTGCCAGAACTTTTCGATATGGGATTCGGTCACCACAACATGCAACCTGAGGTTCGAGCTGCTATTCGTACCGACCTTTTCCAGCGTTACATGGGCATTGAAATCGGTCAGGCAGGTATGCGTTCCCTCCACCTCCAGGGTGAACGCCGACTGGATCGCCAACCGCTGATTGACCCGCGGGAGATAGGAGGGATACATGCTCTCCGTTCCACTGCCGCCGACAACCGCACTGCCGCCGTCGAAATAGGCCGTCGGGAAACCGGGAATCTGGTAATAGGTGTTCCTGGCATTGGAATAAATATTTGTGTAATCATCCCCGTTGTGATACTCAATGATGGCTACTTGGTGCCCGTTTGCGATCAGATCATCAGCACCCATGGCAGCCCCTGGGCAATACGGACACCATGTTCCGGTACCGATTTCGACAATCACTTTATCGCGGGGTACTGTCTGACCATAAATAAGGCCGGAGAGTAAGAGCGCCAGAGTAAATAAAAAGAATCTTCCTTTCATATGTTTTCGTTATTTGATAATGGTAATTTTTTGTGTTTGATGAGTTGGCCCGATGTTGGTTCTGACAAAGTATAATCCCGGCGCCAGATCTTTAGTATTTATTTCAACCGTCTGGTAACCTGCCATTAGCTGGCCGGCATATACAGAAGTAACCAGTTGGCCTGCAACATCATAAATGAAGATTCGAACCTCTTTTTGTCCGTCGAGCCATAAAGTTGTGGTGAACTTATCCCTGGCCGGATTGGGAAAAATAACCATTGGAGGATTGCTTTGCATTTCGTCAATTCCGACTTGTGTATTCACTTCAAAATAAGCTGTATCGATCGCACCGAAATCGGTCCCGTTTGAAATGTAACTGTTCGATCCGTGGTACAGGGCATAGAATCCGGGGATATTCAAGCCGTCGCCTCCTTCGTCAAATATCCGGAAGATATAGCATTCCATGTCTTCCATCTGGAAGGTCTCCTGGATAACGGTATTCGGCTGGGAATAGGGCCCGCCGGAAAACTGCAATTCGCCAGCCGAATTGCGGATTTCCCAGGTCGTCTCATCCGGGTTTTCGTCTGTCCGGATCATGAGCTTAACCGTCAGCGGAGTGATCTCGGCCCTGCTGAAAGACTGGATAATCGTATCGTTTCCGATGTATTCGTCAGGTACGCCATTCGGGTCGACCGTATATGCATAAAGGCTGTTCTCGTCAATAATATTGAAGCTGATTTCAGGAAGTGTGATAACATCCGATCCCAGGAAGCCGAGATTACCGGTCCACTCATACAGGTATGTCGTTTCATCATTTATCCGGTAATATACATCCACCTGGGTTAGCGGCTCGGCCCCGTTATTCCTGATCGTCAGTTCAGGCTTGACAGTCCCCAGGCAATTGGTTTCGCTCACATTCGAAACCTTCGTTATGCTGGCTTCATGGTCGTAGAGCGGAGTGAAAGGTTCAGCCGTGCTGTTGGCTGCCTGGAGGACATCTTTATTCACATTATTCTGGATAAATCCTACAACTCCCAGTTCTTCAATCTTATAAACATTGGCCAGTTCCCATGACCCCTGCAGGATAAGATATTCACCTGGCTGAAAGGAGGCAGGGAGGGTGGTGCCGAATTGATCCGGGATCATTTTTTTCATTACGTCAAGAAAGTTCTTTTCGCCGTTTGATCCGGGAGGAGTTGTAAAATTGATGTGTTTTTCCACAACGACCATGTGGGCGATCAGAGTGCCGCTAACGGCCTGTGTCGCTTCAATCATCATATCTACGTAGATGCTGTCCTCATCATCCGAAATCCTGTGGCTTAACCAGAGATTGAACGGTGAAGGGATGGCAGCATATTCGTCCAGCAGTTCCTGGGTATATCCGTGCGGACCTCCCGGATAACTGAAAGTAGGGCCGTTTGGAATATCGCCGTCGATGGTGGCCGTTGGAACCCCATTTATGCCGTAATAAGAGACCCTTGCATTGTTTTCTACTGTATTGTGGTTATGCATTGGGTCATATCCGGGAAAATACCAGTGGTACTTGATAGCGGTGAGAATATCCCTGTTTTAGTTGAGGAGGTTGTCGAAAGCAGGGTTTTGCGAGGCACACGGTCCGCAGGATGCATTGGTAGCCTCTTCGATCAGCACCATTCTCTGGGATTGGGAATGAACCGAAAATACCAGAAATGAAAATGCAAATAATGTCAGGTAGATTGTTTTCATTGGTATGATTTTTGAAAAATAAAGGACGAAAATTAAAAATATTTTAGTCGTTTGTTATATATTTGCATAATTAAATAAGACTTGTAATAAAGATTGTCATGAAGAAAATTTTACTCTCTCTCTTTGCTGTTTGCTTCTTGTTAAGCGCTAATACTCAAAGCTTTGTCCTGTCCTATGAGGGGAATACCCTGGCGCCGGATGCCGTCCTCGTAGTTGCTGATGACCCCACTGTGGAAGTAATTGAAGCCTGGGTGAATATCACCAATAATGCGGCCACGGCCAAATCGGTACTGGTGAAGAAAGTGATTCATGATGGCGATACCCTGGCCGGATCCGACAATACATTCTGCTGGGGGTTGTGCTATCCCAACACGACTTATGTAAGCCCGTTCCCGCAAACCATCCAGCCGGGAGACACAAGCGACCTGTTTTATGGCGATTACAGGCCGAATAACCTGATCGGTATATCAAAAATCACCTATGTTTTCTGGGACGAGATGAATGTGAACGATTCCGTAGCCGTGAATGTGCATTATAAAGCCAGCCCGGCATCAGTGAATGACCTGGCCGCAAAAATCACGGCTTCCGGTGTTTACCCCAATCCCGCCTCCGGTATGGCTTACATCGATTACTCCATTCCAAATTCGGGCGGTAACAACCGGCTGGTCATCACCAATATGCTGGGCGCTAAAATTAAAGAGATCGGCTTAAAAAACATATCCGGCAAAGCAACGCTGGATGTTTCTGAACTGATGAACGGGATCTATTTTTATTCCATTATCTCCGATAACCAGCAGGTGATTACCGGTAAGTTCCTCGTAAGACATTGATATAAAATTCCAAACAAAAAAGCCTTACAATTTTTGTAAGGCTTTCCTGAGATCAAGGTTATGTGCTTTTTATATTAAGATTTCTTAACATTAACTGCATTTAATCCTTTTCTGCCTTCCTGAAGATCAAAGGTTACCCTGTCGTTTTCCTTGATTTCATCTTTTAATCCTGATACATGAACAAAATATTCCTTGTCCGATGCATCGTCTTTAATAAATCCGAAACCTTTGGAGTTATTAAAGAATTTTACTGTTCCTGTGTTCATAATGATGTATTGATTATTAAATTTTTGCAAAGATATGTTTTTTTGAATTGATAACGTGATAATCAATCTTTTTTAATTTCCTGCCGGCCGGTCCGTTTGTTGTTCAACAGGCGGCAGAAGAACCAGCCGGTGAAAAGCCCGATGAATATGCCACCGGCAACATCGCTCGGATAATGGACTCCCAGTGCCATCCGTGAATACGCCACAAGGAATGCCCAGGTAAAAACAGCTACAGCTATGCTCTTTCTGCGGGTGACCAGCGTTAAAGCCATCGCGATGGCGAATGCTTCCAGCGTGTGCCCCGATGGAAATGAAGCACTTCCTCCCGACGACAATTTCTCAATGTCAGGATAGGTAATGAACGGTCTTTCGCGGGCTATCAGGGTTTTTAATACGAGGCTTATCAATGCAGCCGCAACCAGCGCAGCCATCATTTTAAGGAAGTCCCTGCGGTGCTTCCAGGTCTTTTTTTTCACAGCAATGACCAGGAACACGATCACAATCCCGATACTTACATAAGAGGCCGAATATGAAAGGATATACAGGGCTTCGTCAAGGCCGGCAATCCTGCCGTGGTGAATGAACCGGAGAAGTTCTATGTCGAAGGTTGAAAGCATTGTTTATCCCCGCTTCAAAAGTTGATGGATGATGGCCGCGGCTCTTGCCGCTGCCCCTGGCCCTCCCAGCCGTTCCCGGAGGGAATGATACCCGCTGATCATTTCAGTGCGACGTGGGCCCTGGATGATTTTTTGCATCTCGGCCTCCAGTTTGTCAGCCGTTAGATCATTCTGGATTAGCTCCGTCACAACCTCTCGGTCCATGATCAGGTTCACCAGCGAAATGTATTTCACATCCACCAGGCGGCGGGCTATCGCATAAGAAATGGCGCTACCCCGGTAACAAACAACCTGGGGTGTCCCTGTCAAAGCTGCCTCAAGCGTGGCGGTGCCAGATGCCACCAGGGCTGCATGCGAATGACGGAGCAGATCATGAGTCTGTCCGAAGAGTATCCGGACATCCTTATCTCCTGTCACCGACCGGTAATATTCCCGATCAAGGGAAGGAGCACCGGCAACAACACACTGGTAACCGGGATATCTTTCAGCCGCCCGGATCATCACCGGCAATATCCTTTTTATTTCCTGCTTCCTTGATCCCGGCAACAGTGCAATCACAGGCATATCATGCAATTCATTTTTTTTCAGGAAGGTTTCCCTGGAACCCGAATCCTTTGCTTCATTCAGAATATCCATCAAGGGATGCCCGACAAAATCCACATCAAATTGATATTTTGAATAGAAAGCTTTCTCAAAAGGAAGAATGACCAGCATTTTATCCACATATTTCCTGATACTATAAACCCTCGATTTTTTCCAGGCCCAAACCTGCGGTGAAATATAGTACACAACTTTAAATCCTTTCCGGCTGGCGTATTTTGCCATGCGCAGGTTGAAACCCGGATAATCGACCAGTATCAGAAGATCCGGTCTGAAATCGTTGATATCTTTTTTGCAATAGTTCAGGTTTTTCAGAATGGTCTTCAGGTTGACAGCCACCTCCAGAAACCCCATAAAAGCCAGGTCGCGGTAGTGTTTGACCAGGTGGCCGCCTGCCTGCTCCATCATGTCGCCGCCCCATACCCTGAAAACTGCGCCAGGATCATTGTTCCTTATTTCGCTGATCAGGCGGGAGCCATGTAGGTCTCCCGAAGCTTCGCCGGCAATGATATAGTATTTCATCTAAAAGAACCGGATAAAGAGAAAACCGCCGACCATTAAAAGAAATGTGGAAAGGAGGATGCCCCGGCCTGTACGGTCATATTTCAGGCTGACAAAATAGATCCGGATCGGGATGATATTGACAGCCAGCGACAGCATCATCATCCGGTCGGTTTCAAATGGCAAAGCCCACCAGGAACCGGTATTGACCTGCGAACCAATCAGCCACAATATCCCGTACAGAAAGACAGGGAGCAACAGGCCGATCAGAGCCCCGAAAGCTATATTATCCCTTTTCAGCATCCAGGTTCCAGTTTTGCAACGTATGCAGGGCATAATGAGCGGTGAGGTCGAAATGTACCGGCACCACCGAAACGTAATGATTTTCCAGGGCCCACTGGTCGGTATCATCATTTTCCTCCAGCTTCTCGAAATAACCCGTCAGCCAGTGATATTCCCGTTTGTGGGGATCGGTCCGGGTATCGAACTCCTCTACCCATCTTGCCCGTCCCTGCCGGCAGATTCTCACCCCTTTTATATCGGAGCCGTTTAACGCCGGTATGTTGACATTCAGGCAAATACCATCAGGCAGGCTATGTTCGATGACTCTGCCGGCAATGAGCCTGACAAAGGGTTCACATGCAGAAAAGTCAGCATTGTGGCTGTAATCCAGCATCGAAAAACCGACCGAGGGGACCCCGCCGATCGCGCTCTCCAGCACAGCGGCCATGGTTCCGGAGTAAATAATGTTGATCGCAGCGTTTGAACCATGATTGATCCCCGAAACGAGCAAGTCGGGTTTGGCTTTCAATACGACTTGTTCGCCCAGCTTAACACAATCGACCGGAGTACCGTTGCAACTGTATTCGGCATAACCCTCTTCGCGGGCGATGAGATGCAGCCGAAGTGGGCTTCTGACCGTTATGGCATGCCCCGAGCCTGACATCGGCCTGTCGGGCGCGACGACCGTAACATTTCCCATGGTCCGCATGACTTTGATCAGTGTTCGCAGACCTGGTGCGAATATACCGTCATCATTAGTGATAAGTATGGTAGGGGGTTTTGAGTTCACGCGGCAAAGATAATATTATTTAACCGGATCAAAACCGGCGAAGTTCGTCGTAAAGTTGATGCACGGGCAATCCCATCACATTAAAATATGATCCGTTGATCCCGGATATGCCGATGTAACCAATCCATTCCTGGATACCGTATGAACCGGCTTTATCATAAGGCTGATATGCTTCCAGGTAATAGGTGATCTCTTCATCCGAAAGTTCTTTGAAATAGACATCGGTCCAGCAGGTAAAAGAGCGGTTCTTTTTGCTGTCGCGTATGCAAATGCCGGTTACCACCTGGTGCATCCTGCCCGACAGCGCCTTCAGCATTGCTTTTGCACCTGCCTTTCCTTCCGGTTTTCCGAGGATATTACCGTCGAGCAGCACCAGGGTATCGGCCGTGATGATAATGTTTGCCGGTTGAGAGATCATATCCGCAAAATGGTCTGCTTTCTTTTCCGCCAGGTAAAGGGCCGCTTCGTCAGGTGTCAGTGAATCCGGGAATGATTCGTCGATATCGGCAGCCATTTCCGAGAATTCCAGGCCGAGCTGACTTAATAAATACCTTCTCCGGGGAGATTTTGACGCCAGGATGATATGACGGCCTTTCAGGTTGTCGAACATAAACTAAATATTTCTGAAATAGACTGTTAATAAGGAGAGCATTCCGGTTACCATGATGATCTTAAAGAAAAGGCTCAATTGCCTGAAGGCCGAATTCGAACCGGTCTTTATGGTCCAGAAAAGGGTAACCACGATCAGGACCTGTGTGATCAGAAGCGACCAGGACATCACCACCAATCCCGATCTGTGAAGATTTAGCTGAAACCATGCCAGAAGTAATATCAGCACCACCTCCAAAGCAATGATCAGATACTTCACCTTTTTCTGCCCTAAAACAATAGCCAGCGTATTGCAGCCAAACCGGCTGTCGCCCGTCATATCCTCGGCGTCTTTGATGATTTCCCGCGTCAGGGTGGTCAGAAAGGCAAAAGAGGCAAATGCCAGGATGAAACGGTTCAGGATTGCAAAAGATGAAGCGGCTTCAATGAAAACCTCCGGTGTTTTTTTCAGATGATAGAACTCAAACAGCCAGTATATTATCACGGTTAATGCTGCCAGAAGAGCAACAACCAGGTTGCCGGCAATCGGCAGGTATTTGTATTTGAAACTGTAATAAAAAAGGGCTGTGGGAATAATGACAAAGAGGATGGCAAGAAAAATATTCCCGGACAAATAGCTGAATGCAATTCCAAGAACGATCCCGGAGGCTGTCAGGTTGAAGTGGAGCTTGTTCCCGGTCTCCACACTGATCTTTTTTCCGATGATCTGCCTGTCGGGTTTGTTGATCCGGTCGATCTCAATGTCGAGAACATCGTTGATCACATAACCGCCGGCCCCGATGAGAACCGTTGCCAGGATAAGCAGGAGGAATTGCCAGAAAGGCATGAGCCCGGAGAGGTGGTTCATGGCGAATACCGGCTCGAATATGGCATATCTGACCAGCAGCAGCATGCCGGCCATGATGGCCAGGTTTAATGGCCGGACAAGGGATATGACGGCTTTAAGATTCATTTCTACCAGGCAAAAGCATCGTCGTTCATCCACTGTCCCTGCACTTTAAGAACCTGTTCGATCACATCGCGGGCACAACCTTCGCCGCCTTTGTAATGAGAAATGTAATGCGAAATGGATTTGATCTCTTCGGCTGCATCGGCCGGGCATGCTGCCACACCGCAATATTTCATCGCATGGTAGTCGGGAATATCGTCGCCCAGGTAGAGGACGTTTTCCGGTTCCAGGCCGTTCTCCTCCAAAAATTTCCTGAGTGTCTCCAGTTTATGCTCGATTCCCAGAAAAACATGCTGCACCCTTAACATCCGGAACCGGTTTGACATCGATTTTGATCTTCCGCCGGAGATAATTACTACCTGGTAACCCTTTTTTACCGCCAGCTGAATGGCATATCCATCCCTTACATTGGCCGTTCGCAGCGGTTCCCCTTCGTCGAGAAGGATGACCGTGCCGTCGGTCAGGGTTCCATCATAATCGAATACAAAAGCTTTAATATGCCGGAGCAGTTCTTTATAGTTTTTCATGCTTATCAGGGCCTGAGTTTAAAATACTGTTGGTTATCAATTGATATATATCCCGCTGAAGGGGATTATCCCGCAGCATTTCGAGATGTTGCCGGATCACCTCCATATCGTGCCGGGCCGCCGGACCTGTCTGTGCATCGGAGGGCAAGGCAGCGGTGGCCTTTATTGCGGTTTCATGAATCAACGGACGCAGGATATCGAACGGAAGGTTAACCGATTCGAGAATGGATGCTGAAACTGAATACAGATGATTGACCAGGTTGGATGAAATGACCGCGGCCAGGTGAACCCTTTGCCGCGTCGGAGTGTCGGTTAAAACAACTTTATGGCTGATCCTGCCGGCCAGGTTTTTCAGCATGATCCTGGTTTCGTTGCAGGAACCCTCTGTGAAAATCGGGATGGAACGGTAATCGGTATCTTTTCCGGAAGTGAGGGTCTGAACCGGCCAGATCACGCCGGTAAAAGCCGCTGTCCCTTCCAGGATGCCGAGCGGGGAGAAACCCGATGTGTGCACTAACAGATGATCCTCCAGATTGAGGCTTATCGCCGCTTCCCGGATGTTGCTGTCCTGGACCGCCAGTATGTACAAGCCGGCATTTCGGTTGAGAAGGTTGGGGTCACCTATATAAGGTATACCAAATTTGCCGGACAGAAGAGCGGCAGTTTTTTCGTTTCGGGAATAGATTTGGGAGACGGAAATGCCAATGCCGGTAAAAGCGCATATTAAATGATAGGCAACATTTCCTGATCCGATAACGACAATATCCTGAATCTCTTTATCCAACCTTTTCATTCGTGCAAAATTAACCGATATATTTGACCGGATGGTTTGATTTCAGAAATTCTGCGTAATTTGCTTTGCATTAAAAGTGAACAAAATCATATTCGTATTGTTTATCCCGACGTATTCATCATTCCATGGCGAACTATAGCATTAAAGATCTTGAGAGAATAAGCGGCGTAAAAGCACATACCATCCGTATCTGGGAAAAGCGGTATGGCATCGTGGAGCCAAAGAGGACCGACTCCAATATCCGCTATTATTGTGACCATGATGTGAAAAAGCTGATGAATGTCGCTATCCTGCTGAATCATGGCTATAAGATCTCCAAACTTGCCGGTCTCGATTGCAGCGAGATTTCCAAAAAGGTACTGGAAGTTTCGATGGTCGCCAATGGGTACGACAGCCAGATTGAGAACCTGGTCATCGCCATGATCGAACTGGATGAATCCAGGTTCGAGAAACTGCTGAACCAGTCTATCATTAAAGACGGATTTGAAAATACAGTGTTCAAGGTGCTTTACCCTTTCTTTGAAAGAATTGGCGTGCTGTGGCAGGCCGGGAGCATCAATCCAGCGCACGAGCACTTCATTACTAACCTCGTTAAGCAGAAAATTTATGTCGCCATCGACAGTATTCCCGTGCCTGCCGGAGCCGAAGTCAGGAAATTTTTACTGTTCCTTCCCGAATGGGATCTGCATGAGTTAGGTCTTCTGGTTTACGACTATATCCTTAAAAGCCGGGGTTTTAAAGTCATCTACCTGGGCTCGAATGTGCCGGAGGAGGACGTTTATTCAGTGGCTGATTATCTGAAGCCCGATTACTTTCTGACTGCATTTGCCAATGCTATTGAACCTGAAAAACTGGAATCATATATCAACAGGGTTGCCGGACGTTTTCCGGATTCGAAAATATTTATTACCGGTTTTCAGGCTCAGGCTATACCGCCGGCATTCCCTCATAATGTAGTCCGGGTAAATTCGGCTCAGCAGTTTTCCTCCGAAATCCTTCCCCGTTTATAACTCTTTCTGTTAAACCTTATCGGCTGATATTTTAACATCGTTTAACAATTCTATTCAAATTCTAATTATTTTAAATACTTTATAGTATTGATTATCAATGCTAATAATATTCTTATTTAGAATAATTCTTAAAAAAATGTTAAAAAACTTGACAAGTGATCGTATTTATGTTTAACTTTGTCGCATAATAATTAAACAAATATACGAGCCATGACAGTAATAGAATTCAATTATAAGCTTCTCAGCATGCAGAGTTATCTTCAGTACTTTGCTAAAAAGCTGACCAACAATGAGGAAGATGCTAACGACCTGGTTCAGGAAACGAATTATAAAGCCTTATTGTTTCGTGAAAAATATGTGCATCATACCAATTTCAAAGCCTGGTTGTTCACTATTATGAAGAATGTGTTCATCAACAACTACAGGCGGACGAAAAAAGCGCGGACTTTTATCGATAACACGGATAACCTGCACTATATACATCAGCACATTGATGTGCATCCTGTAACACCCGATTCCGAACTTCGCGAGAAAGAGGTAAGAAAAGCCGTCAGCCAACTCGAAGACGAGCAAAGGATTCCGTTCGAAATGCACACGCAGGGTTTTAAATACAAGGAGATTGCCGAAGAACTCGATATTTCGATCGGCACAGTGAAAAGCAGGATATTCTTTGGCAGAAAGAAGCTGATGGACAAGCTCGAGGGGTACGGGAATTAGGGAAAAGGGAACGTTTTTGGCTAGAGTAGCCCGGTTACTTCTGATTTAAGTTGGTCTATTGCTTTCTGAACCGGGTTGTGTTCCATTTCAGACCACCTTTCCAAAATGATTCGGGCCAGTTCACTACTGGGTGAGCTGGCTTCTGTTTGTGAGGCGGAAGAATTGATCAGATGAATGACCGCTTCTTTGGCCGACTTTACCATAACCCAGCTATCCTGGGAAATATAAAGCTGCTGGGCTGCATTATGCTCAAACTCCTCCCGGATGTTTCTCACCAAAACCAGCTGAAGCCCGAAGCTTGTCATACCTGGTTCCAATGCCCTGTTGATCGCCTGCGCCGGAGCCATCCGCTCCAGAAGAAGAATAAATCTTTCATAAGCCTGAAGCCGAATGGGTAAAACAATAGCCGAATTGTCAGGACCGGCCTTAGCCATCCTCTTCCTTTCCTCATTTTCCATGTAAGCTTTTACCGCCATTCTAACCGCCAGGAAGACAACCACCGACGGCAAAACGAACTTCAGGATCCATGATAAAATTGTCAGCGCCATATCTAAAAAATATTTGCAAAGATAGTAATCTGTTGTTTCTGAGTTCCAGGTTCCAGGTTCCGGGTTCCAGGTTCAAGAGTTCAAGAGTTCCAAATTTCCAAATTTCCAAATTACTATTCCCTTTTCCCTTTCCGTCGATAATACGTTGTTAAGGATAATTTTCTATTTTTGTGAATCTTTTAACAATGAAATGATCTATGGAACTTGTTGCACAACGTATACTGAATCTATCTGAGTCGGAAACCCTGGCTATGACGCGCCGAAGCCGGGAACTGGCAGCCGAGGGCATTGATGTGATCAACCTGAGTATCGGCGAACCTGATTTCAATACCCCGGAGCCTATCAAACAGGCGGCCATTAAAGCAATTCACGATAATAAAACACATTATCCGCCGGTACCCGGCTATATCGAATTGAGAAAAGCCATCTGCCATAAACTGAAAAGAGATAATAACCTTGACTTTACCCCCGAACAGATCGTTGTATCGACCGGTGCAAAGCATTCCATTGCCAATGTCATCATCAGTCTGGTCAATGCCGGGGAAGAGGTAGTCCTTCCTGCCCCTTACTGGGTCTCTTACAAAGAAATGGTGAAACTGGCACGGGGAGTGGCCGTTTTTGTCCCCGCTACGGTAGAGACCGATTTTAAGATCACGCCTGAACAGCTGGAAGCCGCCATTACACCTAAAACCAAGGTGGTCCTGTACAGCAGCCCCTGTAATCCTACCGGAAGCGTATATTCCAGGGAGGAGCTGGAAGCGCTGGCAAGGGTTGTCGCACGCCATCCGCAGGTAGTGATCATCTCCGATGAGATTTACGAGCTTATCAATTTCGACTGCAAGCACGAGAGCATAGCCCAGTTTGATTTTATCCGCAACCAGGTAGTGGTGGTGAATGGGGTTTCCAAAGGGTTTGCGATGACCGGATGGCGCCTGGGGTACCTGGCCGCTCCTTTGTGGATTGCGAAAGCCTGTGACAAGCTCCAGGGCCAGATGACCTCGGCCACCAGTTCCATTTCACAATATGCCGCTATCGAAGCGATGCTGACCGAACCCGGCAAATCGCCCGATATCCGCGATATGGTCTTTACTTTCCGGCAGCGAAGGAATAAAATGCTGGACTTGCTCAAAACGATTCCGGGCCTGGTGACGAATGTGCCGAAAGGCGCCTTCTATTTTTTCCCCGATGTTACCTTCTATTTTGGAAAGAAATATGGCGAGCGGACCATCAGCAATGCCTGTGACCTGGCCAATTACCTCCTTGAAGTGGGCCATGTAGCCCTGGTGCCCGGTGACGCATTCGGTAACCCGGACTGCATCAGGATTTCCTATGCCACTTCGATGGAACTGCTTACCGAAGCAGTTGAAAGAATGAAGAAAGCCTTATCGGAACTTAAATAGGGTTCAGCCGTAAAAGGTATTATGGCAGTTCATGATTTCCATGCGATATTCAGCGACTTTCAGAAAATGAAAGTGATCGTCATCGGTGATGTCATGATCGACTCTTACATTCTCGGCCGTGTTGACCGGATCTCTCCCGAAGCGCCTGTGCCGGTCGTTACAGTGGAAAAGCGCTACGACCGGCTTGGAGGCGCCGCCAATGTTGCATTGAATATAAAAGCCCTGGGAGCGGAACCGCTATTATATTCGGTCATTGGGATCGATGAAAGGGGAGCGCTTTTCCGGAAAATGATTGAGGATGAGGGTATTTCGGTTTCCGGAATTATATCCTGCAACACCAGGATCACCACCTCCAAGTCACGCATCCTCGGAAATAATTTTCAGATGCTCAGGGTGGATGAAGAGGTGACGGACGACCTGACCCCGGAGTATGAGGAACGACTGCTAAATACCCTTTCAGAAGCAATCTTAAAAGGCAATGTTAATGCCATTATCCTTCAGGATTACAACAAAGGGGTATTAACGCCAAAAGTAATTCATGAGACCCTGTCGCTGGCCGCGAGCCGGAATGTTCCGGTGGCTGTGGATCCCAAGAAGAAGAATTTTTTGCTTTACAGGAATGCGGACCTGTTCAAGCCTAACCTGAAAGAGCTCAGGGACGGGCTGGGCCTGGAAATGGCTGCAGCAGAGGCGGATCAACTCAAACAGGCATCAGAATGGCTGCACAACAGGCAGGGAATAAAAACCGTCCTGGTCACCCTGTCGGAGAGGGGAGTCTTTATCAGCCGGAAAAACGGGGACGAGCCCTTTGAACAAATGATCATGCCGGCCTATGTCAGGAAGATCTCCGATGTCTCCGGCGCCGGCGATACGGTAATCAGCGTGGCGGCCCTGGCGCTGGCAGCAGGCCTGGAACCCGGGCTGCTGGCCGGACTGGCGAACCTGGCAGGAGGGCTGGTCTGTGAAGAGGTTGGCGTTCACCCGGTTAACCGTGCACGCCTCCTTTCCGAGGCCCGGCTTCTCCTCTGAACCTTTTCCGTTGAACGGTATGCTTTCCGTCTTCAAAGTTTTCATTAAGTTTGCACCCTCAAAATAAAGCAGGTTTCCAGTCGTTACTTTTTAAATTTAATCCGGATAGAGTTGAGAAAGGTTGTTTGCTTCATAATACTGATCGTTCTTCTCACAGATGCTGTTATTTCCCGGGGTCAGGGCCAGGTGACCAATCTGCCTAAATACGACCATGCCGATTACCATTTTGGTTTTACTATCGGTATGAACCAGATGTTGTTCGATGTTAAGCCTTCCGATGACCTGAATACCCGGTTCTATTATGAATCGCTCAGTCAAACGGGAGAGTTGATAGCCGATTCGGCTACCGTCCTTGGAGTGAACGGTACACCCACTTTTGGATTCAACATCGGCATCGTCGGGGATAAAAGACTCGGACGCTATTTTAATGTCCGTTTTGTCCCTGCACTTGTTTTCGGCGAACGTTACCTTAATTACAGTGTGAGAGCCTGGGCGAACGGCGAGGAAAAGCTGGTGGATATAAAGAAGAATATCGGATCGGTTTTCATCGATTTTCCTTTTACCATCAAATACAAATCCAAAAGGCATAATAACTATCTCGCCTACCTCCTGGCCGGGGGGAAATACACGCTCGACATTGCTTCCAATGCCAAGAAAAAGGATTCCAACGGACAGGTGGTAGTCAAGCTGAACAAGCATGATATCTATGCTATCGTCGGTGTAGGTTTTGATTTTTACAATCCCTGGTTCAAGATGGGAGTGGAGTTAAAGATGTCGTACGGGTTACTGGATGTTTTAAAGGATGATAAAACCTTTTTCACACAGAGCATCGATAAAATAAATTCCAAAGTATTCGAACTGGGAGTTACCTTTGAATAACCAAAATCTTATGTGCCATGTCACCATTACAGAATGCCGGACTTTACCAGATTGTCAACAGCAAAGGCAAGCTCAAAAAGAGTGTTTACCAAAATACGCTCGAATCGCTTAACCTGATCAAGAAGACTATCGGGGAGATGCTGGAGGATTACCGGCGGGAATTTGCAAAAGATCCTGAGGCTATCCCGTTCGTTGTCAAAGATATGGGAGAATTCGAGATCCACCTGCAATTTGCCGGTGATGTCCTGATCTTCAACATGCATACCAATGTTTTCGAATTTTCGAGGTATCATGATGTGATGTCGACCTCTTACATCCGGGAAGACAAAGCAAGGTCGTACTGTGGCATTATCAATATTTACAATTTCCTGGCCGATTCATTTAAATACGACCGGGCCAATGATATCGGCTATCTTATCGGGAGGATTTTTATCAATAAGGATAAGAGCTATTTCATTGAGGGCAAGCGGGAAGTCGGGCTTCTGTACAATAATTTCGGCCAGGAGAAGCTGGATGAGACCGCTGTCCGGAAGGTCGTCGAATCGGCCGTTTTATACACCATTAATTTCGATTTGCTGACGCCTCCGTTCGATTCCGTGAAAGAAATTTCCCTTTCGGAGATGAAATCGATCGCCGGCAGCCAGACGCTTAAAACCGGTAAACGATTGGGTTTCAAGTTTCAGGCCGACCGCGATTAAGAAAAGTAAAGATTTTTTTCAAAGTGTTTTGCAGGATAAAAAAATCTTGCTATTTTTGCACCCTCAAATTTTGGCCCGTTCGTCTAGGTGGTTAGGACGCCAGGTTTTCATCCTGGAAATCAGGGGTTCGAATCCCCTACGGGCTACCAGGGCCGGTCACATACCGGCTTTTTTTATTTCGGCCGTACCCTTACCAGAAAATTTTACCGGTTTTCCCCATTTTTTGTTGATGATTATTTATCCGAATTTTGTAAATTGTCGTTGAATTTAACCCCGACCAAAAATGCCGGATTGTATGGAAAAGATTGTTGATAATCAATATTATGACGCAGCCATTGAGGCTAATATGGCTGTCGTTCTGCTAAAAACCCGCGCCTTTGACCTGATCACCAGCGTGCCCGACAGCGATGAACTGATGGAATTTATCCGGGATGCCGAGCATAATCCAAAAGTAAAAGCGTTGATGCTACTCAATGAGCCCGACTGCCTCGGAGAAATAGTGTATGATGAATTTATACGGAGCATTTTGAAAAGCGACCAAAATTCCGAAAATAACGACGTACCGGCCTTCCTCCAGAAAAATACCCGGTTCCGGCAGATTATCAATCTGAATAAGCTGATCCGGTACCTGGCCGGTTACCAGAAACTGGTCGTAGTCGGCGTGAGCAGCACGATTGTGACTCCATTCATGGGAGTAGCCCTGGTGGCCGATTTGCGCCTGGCCAGTCCAAAAGGATGTTTTGCCCTGGCCCATACCCGGTATGGATTGCATCCCAGCGGCGCCATCCCCTTTTTCCTGACACATTATCTCGGCCATTCAAAAGCACTTGAAGTTCAGCTTTCCGAAAGGGTTTGCGCTGAAGAGGCTTTTCGCCTGGGTATCGTTAATCAGATTCTTCCTTCCGAAGAATTTTATTCCAATTGCATCCGTTTTGTCCAGCCGTATCTGAAACATTGCCGATCAACGCTGGCGATGACAAAAAGGCTTAATAATTTCAAAAACCGTTCGCTGCAGGAATACCTCGACCATGAAGCCAGCCTGATGAACCTCTGAATTATAAGTTTTTTCCTGAAAAAAGGACAAAAACTACCTTTATGCCGCCTTTGTAATGTATTGTAAAGCAATATATTAAAAAATAATTTAAAAATATTTTAAAACGACCGGGTATTTTTTTGTGAAAAACCGGATAAACAGTATAGAATGGTACACTATACCAAATATGGGATTATAGAAGGAATCCGGCGTAAGGATAAAGATGTCCTGCGATATGTCTACAAGCAATACTTTCCGATGGTGAGGTACTTTATTGTCAGGAATAACGGAACGGAACAGGATGCGGAAGACATATTCCAGGAGGCAATGATCGTCGTCTTTGAGCGGGCCAGAAAGAGAAACCTGGCCCTGGGTTGCGCTTTTAAGACCTATCTTTATTCAGTGGTCAGGCATATCTGGCTACAACTGGCAGACCGGAACCGGTTGCAGTATGAACTGAGCGATATGGATGAGTTTCTTTTGCTGGAAGAAAAAGAGATCTATGACGATTTCCACTATAAGAAAGTCATTTTTCAGAGAAAATTCCTTGAATTGACCGAATTATGCAGGAAACTGCTGCTGATGGTTGTCGAAGGCAAACCCTATGAAGAAATTGCCACTATTCTGGGGTATAAAGGCAAACAATATGCTGTAAAACGCAAATATGAATGCATGAAATCATTAATTAACAGGGTATTGAACGATCCTGAATATAAAAATCTGACAAAATGAAAACAAAATATTTAAAATTGTTCGAAAGATACTACAATGGCGAAATGGAAGAGCCTGAAAAGGAAATGTTTCAAAGCCAATTGCAGAACGACCATGAAATGGCGGATGCTTACAGGGAATACCTGAGTATTTATGAAGCATTGAAGGACAAGGAAACACTGGAATTCCGGACCAAACTGAATGAAATACGGGATGAATTCAGGCACAACAGGAAGAAGGACCGGTTTATGAACGATAAAACCAATTGGCTTTTGGTGGCGGCACTTTTTATCCTGATTGCCGGAATAACCGTCATTACCTCATTTTTCGTCCTCACTCTGAAAGAACAAAAGAAATATGTCGCCTCTGTCGAAGCGGAATTTTTTAAGGAATATGTAGCCCTCGATGCAGAGCTGATGAGATTTGATCAGCGCAATGTCGATTTTAAACTGCTGGAGCCGGCGAGCCCGTTCTCCATCGACCGGAATAAACCCCTGCAATTGAGCTGGACTGCTAATTCTGATGATCCGCTCATCATGGAGCTGATCAACTGGGACGGAAGGATCATATATTCTTCCAGGGGGACTGTGAAAAGCCCGTATGTGATCAAAGGGCCATTGCCGGCAGGTATTTTTGTTTACCGATTCAGGACCTCCACACAGGCATATGGTTTGGGATTCCTGTTTTTGCTGTGAGCAGGATGATGAGGGGCGCTGTGTCAAATAACGGAATCATTGCCATTGAACAGGTTCAGCCGGTACACTCCGATCAGGATTGCCCTCCCGTTCACGGCAGGCGTTGCCCTGTTCTTCCTGACCGGTGAAATCTTTTCTGTTTTTACTTTATTAACCCTCGCGTGCCTCTTTCTGGCTGGCTTGTGTATTCATTATCTTTTTTTCAGGGCGAATTTTCGCTGGCGATGGACAGCAGGTGTTACAACGGCCTGTTGCCTGGTTGTCTTCGGAAATATTGTCACATGCCTGCATGATCCACAGCATGTTGCAGGCAACAACAACTTTGGACCCAGGCCGGATACCAGTATTTTATTGCTGAGAGCCGGGCATACGCCTGAAAAAAAGACCCGGTCGTATGCCCTTAAAGTTAAGGTGGTGGCAAGGTTGACCGATACAACGGCCTGGGAAAGATCAGGTTTGAAAATGCTGGTCTATTTCACCGACAGCAGCTGTGCCAACATTAAGTACGGCGACGTAATAATCACCAGAGCTGTTGTTCAGCCGATTTCTCCACCGGGCAATCCAAACGTTTTTGATTTTAAAAAACATATGTATAACCAGGGATATACCCATCAGATCTTTCTCAAGCCGCATCAATGGGACAAGCTGAATACCAGTCACTCTAATCCTGTTAGAATGTATGCGGAGATGTGCAGGGCCAGATTTCTGGATGTTCTGAGAAAATACCGGGTGGAGGGTGAACAATTTGCGCTTGTTACCGCTTTGATGATAGGGGAGAGGGCCTATCTTGAGCCTGAAACGGTCAGGGAATTCAGTTATGCCGGCGCTATTCATGTGTTAAGTGTTTCAGGGCTTCATGTCGGGATCATGTATGTCTTGCTCGACAAATTGCTCTTTTTCCTGAAGCGTGGAAAACATGGCCGCAAACTGCAGTATATTTTAATTATTGCCGGGATATGGGCCTATGCAGTAGTGACCGGACTTCCCTCCTCCGTTGTCAGGGCTGCACTGATGTTCAGTATTGTAGCTATGGCGAATTTATTCCGCAGGGATTCGGATAATTTCAATTCGGTGGCTACTGCCGCTTTCCTTCAGCTCTTCATCAATCCCTTTGAACTAACCCAGATTGGATTCCAGTTATCTTACCTGGCTGTGCTCGGCATTTTTGCATTTTACAGGCCTTTCAATAACATGGTGGTTACCGGCAATATAGCCGTTGCCTGGATATGGTCGGTCATTGCCGTTTCGTTGGCTGCCCAGCTGGCTACGGGTCCGCTATCCGTATATTACTTTAATATGTTCCCCGTTTATTTCCTGATCACTAACCTGATTGTTGTTCCCCTGGCCTCTTTTATTACCTATTTTACCGTGATGCTTTTGTTTGCCGGAGCAGCCGGACTTTACCCCGAATGGTTAGCATGGCCGTTGAAATGGTGCCTTGACCTCATGCTGGGTTCAGTGGAGTGGATCCAAAGCTGGCCCGGCGCCGTCCTCCGGCCAGTTCTGCCGGATGCAGCAACTACTATTTTTTCTTATGCTGCAATCCTATTCCTGTTTATCATGATTTCAACCCGGAAAAAAAAGTGGTTATTGCCTTTGATGTCGGCAATCGCCGCTGTTTCGGTCTTGTTTGCAGTCAACCAATACAACCGGATTGAACGATGTGCACTGTATGTGTATCAGCACAAGGGCGCTCTCGCCATTGATATGATGAAAAACAGGCGGAATTTGTTTGTCACGGATGGACGTATACAAAAGGATTCGACCCGTTTACAAATGCTGGTTGAGGCCAACAGGATAAAAAACAGAATAAGTCTGACTGATACACTGCAGATCAGCGAGAAAGGGCAGATAGGTCGTCAGGAGTACTGGTATTCTCGTCCTTTTCTGAATTACATGGGAAAGAAGATTGTTTTTATCCATGACGAATGGCTGCCAGGAAATGCTGAACAAAGGGTGCAATGTGATCTGGCGATACTATCCGGTCAATCCGGATTCAATGATCCGGCTGTTTTAAACTGGGTGAAGTTCGAAAGGGCCATCCTGGCTCCTGATCTGTCCTATTCCCGGGAGGAGAGGATAGTCAAATGGCTCAACGATGCTGGTATTCCTTTTCATTCTGTCAGGAAAGACGGCGCTTTCGTGATGGAATGGAGAAGCAGTGAATATTGAATAATAGTTGCTAATTGCTGTTTATTCAGTTATTATCAGTTTTCTGGACGATTGTTTTCCGGAGTGGCGCAGGATGACCATGTAGCTGCCGGCGGGAAGAGGCTCCAGCGAGGTGTGGATGAAATGGTCTCCCTTCTCCCTGTAGCTGTTATCTAAAACCGATACTGTTGTTCCTTTCAGATCGGCGATCAGGATTTCCACACTGCCTGCCGACTCAAGGGTGTAGTCGATGCGGAGCAAGTCTGTGGCAGGATTCGGATTAATCCGGAAATCAATAGGCTGATCACTGGTTTTCTCATATATCCCGATCCCGTTAATGCTGATCTCAAGGTCATCGATATACATTCCCTGCTCTTGCACGAAACCGTCGCTTTTAAACCGGAACCGGACAATGACATCCGACTGCCCGATATAGTCGTCGAGCGAATAGGTGAGTTGTGTCCAGTCTTCCATCAATCCTGAATAGTTTGCCAACGGCTCCCAATCGAGGCCGGCAACGGAAATTTCCAGGTTCATGAAGTCCCATCCGGATTCAATTTCATACTTGGTCCAGAACGACAATTCGGCCGAAAAGGCGCCCGTCAGGTCGATCGGTCGAAGCGTACTGGAAATCTCAAGGTTGGCCTCATATTTTTCATCCGGGCTTTCGGTAAGGGAGTTGCTGGAGGAATAATAAATGCCTTGTTGCAAACCCCAGGTACCTTCCCGGCTCCAGAATAGCCCCCCGGTTTCGAAATCATCGAAAAACGGTAGAACGATGGGCGGCATGGGCATGACCGTAACGCTGTTGGAAGGGCCCGATTCTTCGCCTGATCCTTCGAATACTGCCGTAACATAGTATGTGTAGGAAACCATATTTTCCACTCCGGTATCAGTAAACGACGTTTCCTCCGTGGTGGCATACGGTTCTTCGCCTCCATCCCGGTAAATATTGTACGATGCCGCTTCGGCAACAGGGTCCCAGGCCAGTTCCACCTGCTGATCACCGGAAAGTGCGGTCAGGTCTTCAGGACGGGGGAGGAGGTCCGACAGTGAGACAACATTGGCTATTGCTGCTTTCACGAAGGTCATATGCTGTTCGAAGTTATTGACACTGGGCCCGATCAGATCGTTGGAAGTATGGATATACGGGCTATAGTTCTGAGAATCTTCAAAGGGAAATATGCCCGGGTAACCGTTATTGTTGAAGGAGGTATGGTCGCTGTCGCCACCGGTAAGCATTCCGTTGGAAGTTTGAAAATCAGGCAGATAAATTGCACAGATATCTTTGTAGAACTGGCGGAGTTCATTGGCTGAGGCCGGTGCGATGATATCGGTATGGATGGCGTCGCCTTCCTGGAGGTAGCCGGCCATATCAATGTTGAAGTAACCTAAAATGTTCATTTCTTCGTTGGCGGCTTCTGTTGCCCAGGCGTCGCTTCCGTAAAGACCGTATTCCTCGCCGCTCCAGGCTGCAAAAATGATCGTCCGGTCGAACTGGTACTGGCTGAGGATCCTGGCAGCTTCCAGGACACCGGCTGTGCCCGTGGCGTTGTCATCTGCGCCTGGCTCATTTGAACCACCGGCGTAAGAATCGTAGTGGGCTCCTATAATGACGTATTCATCGGGATAAACGTTGCCGGGTAGAGTGGCTATGACATTATCGCTGGCATTTCCTCCGGGCATCCAGAAATCGTGGAGTTCTGTTTCCAGGCCGTACGACTGTAATTTGGCCAGGATCCAGTTCTGTGCCTGTATCCCCCCGGCCTTATAGGCATTGCGGGTGCCAAAGTCCTGCAATCGCTGGACAAAAGCTTCCAGCGTATCCATATCAACCAGGTCGATCAAATCCGCAATGTAATCGCGCATCTGAAGGCTTCCGGGATGATAAGAAAAAGGTTTGTCCGGGAAACGGGCCGCTTTGTTCTCTATCCGGACAATTCCCCCGTGGATGGCAGGGATCAATTGCTTTGTGTTTTCTCCGGATGTGGAGACTGCCAAAAAATTACCCGAATCATAAAAGATCTTTGCATATGCAGCAACAAGAGCGGTATATTGATCCCGGTTTTCTGCAGGATAATACAGAATGAAATAGTGGACATCATCGGTCATCCAGGCATTATTGTCGATAATAAGGCTACCGGCCGGGCAACCGTCGTCACTTGATCCGATGATGAAGTCATCATTATAAAAATGAATGACAAAAGTGTTTTGATTAAATGCAGCTTTAGTTTTCTCTACAGATCCTGTGTTCAGAATAAATAATTCCGAAGAAAATGCCGTCACACTCATGGCCAGCAGAATAACCGATATTAACAGATTTTTCATTTTATTCATATTTGACGCCAAAGATATAAAAGTGTTGGGTGAAAAATTGAATGCGATAAAAAGATACAAGGGTTTATTCGCTATTTTTGATAATACTATTATTGAATGCGATGGGACAGACGGAAAAGCCCTGGCCGAAATGGCGAAATGACCTGCACCGGATCATATTCGGCACAGATACATTTGAGGGCAGGCTATTCGATATCATACTGATATTCTTTATTTCAGCGAGCGTCCTGGTCGTGTTCCTGGATAGTATCGGTTACATACACAAACAGTATGGAAGATGGCTATATGGCCTTGAATGGTTTTTTACCATCGTATTCACAATAGAATATATATTCCGTATTCTGTCTCTTAGAAAGCCATGGCAATATGTTTTTAGCTTCTACGGATTGATAGATTTTTTAGCTGTAATGCCGACCTATATCAGCCTGATCTTCACCGGCGGTCAGTATCTCATTGCCATCAGGGCACTCCGTTTGCTCAGGATTTTCCGGGTTTTTAAGCTGGGTCGCTTTCTCTGGGCATCCAGGTACCTGATGGTAGCGATCAGAAACAGCCGGCACAAGATTGTGGTATTCCTGTGGTTTGTCATCATTATTGTAGTGGTCATGGGTTCTGTGATGTACCTGGTGGAAGGGCCTGAAAATGGTTTTACCAACATTCCCGACAGCATTTATTGGGCTATCGTAACACTAACAACGGTCGGTTATGGCGATATTTCGCCCCAGACACCCCTCGGTAAGGCTATTGCTTCGGTCATTATGATAATCGGATACGGTGTGATCGCTGTTCCGACAGGTATTTTTACCGCTGAACTGACACGGGCCCGCTTATCATCAGAAAGGACATGCAGCCATTGTCAAAATGGGCAGAACGATCCTGATGCCAGATATTGTAAAAAATGCGGCCAGCCTTTACAAGACCCTTAAATTTAATCTTTTCATCCTGTTACGTTTGAAAAATCAAAATTCAAATCGACATTATATTATATTTGCAACATTAATTATCAGCAATCATCCTCATCTAAAAAAAAACACTATGAAAAAGTTCTACAGCCTGATCATTGCTATTTCACTGGCATTTCCGGTTTTCAGCCAGACATACCTGTCGGAAGATTTCAGCAGTGGCACAATGCCCCCTCCGGGATGGACAATTTTTGCTTTCCAGCAGCAATTTGTCAATGCACCATCCGATAGCGCCGGGGGTGTCGCCCCTGAATGCCGGATTGACGGTTTTGCCTATAACGGAACACTCAGACTGATGTCGCCGGCTATGAATATGACCGGAGTGAGTTCCGTCACACTGATTTTCAAACATAATTATGATAAATACGCTTCCCCGTCACCCACAATTGGTGTGGCTACTAAATCAAGCGGAGCCTGGAATCCGGTCTGGACCATGGTGCCCTCTTCCGATACAGGCCCTGAAGAGATCCATGTGACAATCAACAACAGTGACCTGAATAAACCCAATTTTCAGATATCCTTCTATGTCACCGGGACTATACAAAACATGAATCACTGGTATTTCGACAATATCCTGCTGATGGTTCCATTGGAACTCGACGGTAAGATATCCGGTATTACCATTCCGGGTACCATCACCTCTCCGCAAGAAGTCGGAGGTGTTTTCCAGAATATCGGAAGTACTACGATCACCGACTTCAGCGTCGGATTTGAAGCCTATAACGGAATGATATATGATACTTCGTTTACCGGATTGAACCTGGAAATGTTTGATGCGTTTGATTTTACTTTTGACCAGATGTGGGTTCAGCCTTTCGGGACACACAACATCAATATGTGGATCAACAATGTCAATGGGATTACCGATGACAATCCCGGAAACGACACGGTGACAAAATCCATTACCTATATTGCCAATATTCTGCCGCGCAAAGTTACCTTTGAAGAATTCACCAGCTCGACCTGCGGCCCGTGTGCTTCATTCAACAGCGGCTTTGTCCCCTGGTGTGAAAGCCATCCCGATATCATGCTGGTCAAGTACCAGATGAACTGGCCCGGCGCCGGCGACCCCTATTATACAGCGGAAGGCGGCACCCGTAGAAATTACTACGGCGTTTCATATGTCCCCGATTTATTTTATAACGGCGCCCGTATCAATGCCAGTGTTTCTGCTGTACAGACCTCTTATAACCAGGGGCTTGCGTTGACTTCCTATATCGATATCGCATCCAGTTTTACCATTACGGGCACCACAATCAACATAACAACGAATCTTTTACCCTGGGACAATGTCGGAAATGTCAGGGTGCATAATATTGTGATCGAAAAGGTTACTACTGGTAATGTCAGTTCGAACGGCGAGACCGAGTTTCACCATGTGATGATGGATATGATCCCCGATGCCAACGGCGCCAGTGTGAACCTGCAGTATGCAACACCGGTCAAACTTCAGTACAGTGTTAATCTTGCCGGCACCAATGTGGAAGAGTACGATGACCTCCTGGTCGCAGTTCTCGTTCAGAATCAGTCGACCAAGGAGATGCTGCAGTCGGAATACGGTGAGATGAACACTAGTTACTCGGCCGATGCCCGCCTGGAGATGATCAACCTCGACGGAGTTCCGCTGGAAGGATTCAATCCCGATATTTATGAATACGATGTCATTCTTCCTGAAGGGACTCTCTTTGAGCCTTACCTCGAAGCTGTATTAATGGATGACGGCGCTATGGCAGTGGTCAATCCGGCTTTTGAACTTCCGGGGACTGCAGTGGTGGATGTTTATGCGGAAAATCGCTTTGATACCAAACGATATCTGGTTCACTACACTGTATATACAGGTGTAGACGACAAGCCCATTCCTTCCATCCAGGTGTACCCGAATCCCGTAACGAATGTTCTGCATGTCAATGGATTGAAAGATGCCGGTGTGAAATTGTTCAATACCAGCGGCGAACAGGTTCTGACACTGAATAAATTCTCAGGTAGCACTATTGACGTATCTGAACTGCCTTCAGGAGTTTATATCATGAATGTAACAACGGCTGACGGACAGACCATGAGACGGAAGATCGTGGTTTATTAATAAGCTGATAATAAAAAAAAAGAGGGTGCCTCGATGAGAGCACCCTCTTTTTTTATAATATGAGATTATTCAATCCGGGGAATATTGATTGCGTCCGGAATATCAACAGGTTCCATCCGGCCGGAATTTCTCACCCTGTCTTTTGCCACGATCCGGTAGTCGAAGCTGCAGTTGGCGGGCCTTCCGTCGTTTGTGACGCCTTTAACCCTGAAACTTTCAGGATCTTTTTTTGTGATAACCAGATTCACAATTTCTTCAGATACAGGGGTGAGGAAAACTTTATAATCATTTTCCAGTTTAACTGAACTGGCGTAAACGGGATCAATTTTAACAACAGCCTCGCCACCAATCATTTCAAATGATCCGATATCTTCGACCCAGCCCTCTGTTGATTCGATCATTCTGAAACTGCGATATTCTTCTTTACCTCCAGCTAATAAGGCCTTTTTAAAGGTGTTATAGCCACCATCGGCAAAAACAGCCCCTGCATGGGTCACATAGAACCGCAAGGTGCCTCCGGGAAAATCGCCGTCGAAACCTCTGAAAAGATCTCCGGTGTAGCTCCATGCTCCGACTCCTGTGCCCCCAAAATACGCATGACCAGCCACACCGTATGTATTTGTACTGCTGCCATCTGCCCTGCCATATATTCCGGGTGCATCTCCGTCATTATTATTTGCTATGAAGTAGCCCCCGGCACCGGCATAAGAGATTGTATTGGTTTCGCCGTGCACACCTATGCACGAGCCGGAAGTATATGTAGACACACCAGAAACTGCGATCCCATGGATTATATTTTGATTGGACTGAAATTTCACATAGGAAGTCTGTATATCTGTGCCTATAGTAACATTGCCTCCGGCACCAATGTAAAGTGAATTCGCCGCTGTGTTGGGTTCGATGGTCACAACATCCAGGGCGTGTGCGTTATCTCTAATCTTAAAACCGCCAAAGGCCGTCGCTTTGAATTTCCAGTCGGCGCCCGAAATGTAATCGGTCATTTGAAAGGTAGCGCCTCCTGTTCCGCCCGTATTAAATATCCGGATTGTCGGTTCAGTTGCATTTCGGAGCACGTCCAGCAATTTTACGGGAGTGCTGGTTCCGATACCAACATAACCTCCGTTTGTATTGAAGATGTGTGTGCCATTAAAGGCCCACTGCCCCGAGGTTTTTTCAAGGTTGAGAATGGCTAGCAATAATAAAATGCTACAGGTGATTTTTACGGTTTTCATAAGAAGATGAATTAGCAATGCCTTAAAGATAAGGAATATTGTGGCATAATGTATATGAAGTAATGTAAAAATAAACTTTCAGAGAAATGAATCTCCAAAGGTTGGGCTATGCGGTCTGGACAGCTTGTCCCGAATCCTACTAATGACGAGTTAGTAAATTTCTACTGAACTGCTCTCCGGAGGAGAGCCCTAATTGTAGCAAAAAAGACGGGAAAGAAAAGAAGCCCCTCCCTTTGGAAATATTGGATTATAGCGAAAAACCTTCACAGGGAGGGGTTGGGGAGGGAAACCGGAAATGCATCTTCCCCCTCCCCTTAATCCCCTCCTATGCTGATATTACCTTGAAGAACTGGATTATCGCGGGAGGGGAAAATTGTGCGGGTGCCATCGCCTTTGCTATAAATGTGGAACTCATCTGGCGTAATAAAATCCAATATTGTGGAGTTTGTAAAAGTCTGAAAACTTGGGATGACTCGAACCCGCGACCTTCCCGAGGACTCGGGACAGGCATTCTAACCAAGTGAAATCATATAAGAATCCATTCTAAGGTTTGGTCAATCTCTCAATGAAATTCCTATTCTTTTGATTTTTTAGGAAGTGTTCCCGTTTAATGGCCTCGGATTTATCGATAAATGATTCCGAGTATTTTAAAATCCAGGGTTGTTTTTTTGAAGTATATCCGCTCTTTGCAGAATCATGTTGTGATAATCGTTTATCCAGGTTATAGGTATAAGCGATGTAATAGCTATCATCAGACAAACTCTGTATGATATAGACCGAGTAAATCATAGGCTAAAATAAAAAAACCTCTGGAGAGAAATCTCCAAAGGTTGGGCAATGCGGTCTGGACGGGACTCGAACCCGCGACCTTCCCGAGGACTCGGGACAGGCATTCTATGTACTTAAAGAATAAAATCGATTTTATCACCAGCGGAAATTACAAATTTATCAGCAAAACCCGCATTTACCTCCAGAACATACTTTGCAGGTGCATCCGAAGGTATTGCGGTTGTCGTTTTTGGCTGTGTATATTTCTGAATACTAACTATTTCTTTATTAGCATTTATATAAATAATGTCCAGTGAAATGAAGGTATTCTTCATCCAGAATGACCTTTGTTCTTCCTCCTCGAAAATAAAAAGCATACCAGCATTTTCCGGCATACTTATCCTGTCCATCAATCCTCTCATTCTTTCCGCTTCTTCATCGGCAACCTCAATCTCAATGTTAACAATAGTTTGATTCCTGGCATTCAAAACCGATAATGTTCCGTCTTTCCTGAAGATGGGTCCGGATCTTGAAATAGATGACAAAGGACGATCCTGAGATTTTTTTCTGGCGGGCGGAGTATATACACTGAAGATGAGGAAAACAATCATGATTATCATCACAATAATAATTACCATTGTCCGCAGAATATTTGATTTCTTCTTTTTTGCCTTTGATAAAGGCTTTCCAGATTGTGATTTCCCGGGCATAATACTGAATAGTTTGTACAAAAGTAGGATTAATTGCATTTTCATTTTTTATCTGATTGATATGCTTTGGGATATAAAAAAATGAGCATACAGGTTGATTGTATTATAAAATAGTTTACTTTTGCACCCTTAAAAGTTCTTTAAGAATTAGGTCTGGTAGTTCAGCTTGGTTAGAATGCCTGTCCCGAGTCCTCGGGAAGGTCGCGGGTTGAATCCATAAGTTCTTAAAATATTGGTCTGGTAGTTCAGCTTGGTTAGAATGCCTGTCCCGAGTCCTCGGGAAGGTCGCGGGTTGAATCCATAAGTTCTTAAAATATTGGTCTGGTAGTTCAGCTTGGTTAGAATGCCTGTCCCGAGTCCTCGGGAAGG
>JAGOPY010000002.1:271661-397337 GCA_017991835.1 Bacteroidales bacterium
AGTTCAGCTTGGTTAGAATGCCTGTCCCGAGTCCTCGGGAAGGTCGCGGGTTGAATCCATAAGTTCTTAAAATATTGGTCTGGTAGTTCAGCTTGGTTAGAATGCCTGTCCCGAGTCCTCGGGAAGGGCGCGGGTTGAATCCATAAGTTCTTAAAATATTGGTCTGGTAGTTCAGCTTGGTTAGAATGCCTGTCCCGAGTCCTCGGGAAGGTCGCGGGTTGAATCCATAAGTTCTTAAAATATTGGTCTGGTAGTTCAGCTTGGTTAGAATGCCTGCCTGTCACGCAGGAGGTCGCGGGTTCGAGTCCCGTCCAGACCGCATAGCCCAACCTTTGGAGATTTCTCTCCAGAGGTTTTTTTATTTTAGCCTATGATTTACTCGGTCTATATCATACAGAGCTTGTCTGATGATAGCTATTACATCGGTTATACCAATAACCTGGATAAAAGATTATCACAACATAATTCTGCAAAGAGCGGATATACTTCAAAAAAGCAACCCTGGATCTTAAAATACTCGGAATCATTTATCGATAAATCCGAGGCCATTAAACGGGAACACTTCCTGAAAAATCAAAAGAACAGGAATTTCATTGAGAGATTGACCAAACCTTAGAATGGATTCTTCTATGATTTCACTTGGTTAGAATGCCTGTCCCGAGTCCTCGGGAAGGTCGCGGGTTCGAGTCCTCCCGAGCACTCGGGACAAGCTGTCCGGACCGCATAGCCCAACCTTTGGAGATTTCTCTCCAGAGGTTTTTTTTGTCTTCTCATTTTTAGTAATTTAGTCATCTCATCAAAAGCCAGACTAAAAATGAAAACAGTTCTCTTATGCCTTGCACTGTCGGTTTCGTCTTTCTGGGCTTTCAGCCAGGCCCAGAATACGGAAGAACTTATCCGGAAATTCGGGAAGAATTCACTGGAAAATGGCGCCACGCCTTATTCCTATTGTTTCGGCGTTAATCCGAAATGCCACGCATCGGGCTGCTCCGAGGTTACCGTAAAAACCCCGAAAGACAGCGATGTGATGGTTACTATAAAAACCGGCGACAAAGTGGTCAGGCACGCCTATATCCGTTCGGGCAACTCTTACACTTTCGAGATGCCGAATGGCACTTACCAGGTTTTCTTTTATTACGGTACAGGATGGAATCCCGGCAAGGTGATGAAAAGCACCGGGGAATGTGAAGTGAAAGGAGGATTTGTAACCGATGAATATTTCGGTAAAGATGATCCTCAGGTTCTTGACAATACCATCCTTGAATACGAGCTCATTCTTCAGAAGAATGGAAATTTTTCGACACGGCCCAGCGATGCCGGTGAAGCGTTTTGATCATTTTATTATTTTTATTGAAAATTAAAATTGGTCATGTCACTCAGAAGGGTCGTCCTTTTATTCTTAGCTTTATTGGCTTCTCTTTCAGCTATTTCACAGGGCCTGAGTTGTGCTGACTCAGATCCTTTCTGCACAGGCACGATCTATGAATTTCCCGCCGGCACCACCGGTGCTGCTGAAGCCGGCCCCTATTACGGATGCCTTTCCACACAACCTGCCCCGGCATGGTATCATATGAAAATAGGCAATCCCGGGCCGATTACGATATACATGCACAGTGAGCCTCAGGAAGATATAGACTTTGCATGCTGGGGACCCTATACCGATCCGACTTCGGCCTGCCCATATGGACTGACGCAGAGTAAAATGGTCGATTGTTCCTATTCCACGAGCTGGCAGGAATACTGCGATATCCCCAATGGCCAGACGGGACAGTATTATATTCTCCTGATCACGAATTATTCACAAGATCCATGCAATATCATCTTCTCACAGACTGCAGGATCCGGCACCACCGATTGTTCCATCCTGCCACCACTGGTGTGGAACGACAGCCCTTTGTGCGTGGGAGAAACACTACACCTTTCGGCAGAGACCATTTCCAATGCCACCTATTCATGGACCGGGCCGGCTGGATTCAGCTCGACACAACAAAATCCGGAGATCCCCAATGTAACATTAGCCATGGCAGGAGATTATTCCTGCATTATCACCGTGTTCAGCCAGTCAAGCCCCCCTGCGATAACATCCGTCGTGATCAACGATCTGCCGGATGCCTTCCTGCTAAATACCAGCCAGACTACCTGTCCCGGCGATACTGTCATGATCGCTCTGCAGCTTACCGGCGCCGCTCCTTTTACTCTTACATGTTTTAACGGGACCATATATACAACCTACGAGGACCTTTACGGTCCGGTAGACACCATTTATCTGGCGCCACCCGGCCCTGTCACTTATACGTTCACACAAGTGGACGATACTAATTGCACGAAGTACCTTGCAGGAGTGGTTTTTACCGTATATAATTTTCCTCCGGCTACAGGAGTATTGTCGGGAGGCGAAACGATTTGTAGCGGCGATACGTCCGAGCTGGTATTCAATCTTACAGGAACGCCTCCCTGGGAAATTACTTACCTTACCAATGGGATGAATCCGGTAACAGTTGTGGCGGAATATACTCCTTTCTCAGTTTTTGTAACACCCCAGGTTACAACCGTTTACCAGTTCACACAGTTGTCAGATCTGCATTGTGAGGGCTCCGCATCCGGGCAGGTGCAGGTTTCGGTGGATTATCCAACAGGAACCCTGAGTGGCGATAATACTATATGCGCCGGATCGGGAGCCATTTTACTGTTCATCCTTTCAGGATATCCACCCTGGACTATTACTTATACGGAAAATGGAGGAAACGGACAGGAGGTAACGACTTACTCATCTCCTTATGCTCTTACGGTTTACCCGGTAGAAAATACCTTATATGAATTTACTTTGCTGTCAGATAACTATTGTACCGGCTCGGCCAGCGGCCAGGCCATGATCACGATTAACCAGCCTACAGGTGTATTGAGCGGTGAATCTACGATCTGTGCCGGGGAGTCCTCTGAAATAACCTTTGACCTGGGAGGAGTCGCCCCGTGGCACATTATTTTCGAACAGAACGGGGGTGATCCCCAGGAACTGACAGCCTATGCCACGCCATTCCATGTTGCGGTTTCTCCCATGGTAACCTCGTTATATACTTTTACTTATTTTGAAGATGGAGCCTGCGAAGGCATTCCTTCCGGCTCGGCTCAGGTTATGGTCAACCCGCTCCCGGTGGCAGAGGCAGGCAATGATAAGACTATTCCCAATGGCACATCCACAACTTTAAATGGATCCGTATCGGGAGGTTCCGGTAGTTATGCCGTTCAATGGGAACCGGCTTCTAAGCTGGTTAATCCTGATATTCTTCAGCCTCAGACCGTTAATCTTTTCGAATCCACCCTTTTTACTCTAACCATTACCGATGATGAAGGAGGTTGCATGGGACAGGATGAGGCTCTGGTGACTATCACCGGAGGTACGCTGAGTTGTTTCTCTTTATCAGCGCCCAGCGTGATTTGCCGGGGCCAATCAAGCCAGTTGCAGGTTATTGCTTCCGGCGGCTCGGGTACTTACACTTACCTGTGGCAATCCGATCCTCCCGGTTTTTCTTCAGATCTGGCCGTTTTGCAGGTTAATCCGGTAGTTACAACCACTTATACCGTGACTGTAAACGATGGATTTAATGTTTCACAATCCCAGGTCACCGTGCAGGTCGATCCTTTACCCGTTCCTTTTGCCGGTGATAACCAGGTCATCGTATACGGAACGCCCACACAGTTGCACGGTACGGCCAGCCAGGGCTCAGGAAATTATTCATTTCACTGGGAACCGGCTTACAAACTGATTGATCCCGACTCAGAGAACCCGCATACGGTCAATTTGTATGAGACCACTGTATTTACCCTGTCGGTGACCGACCTGGAGACCGGATGCCCGTGTGAGGCTGTGGATGCGGTTTCCGTGATGATCAACGGTTCTGCTCTAAGTGTAAACCCGACAGCACTCCCGAATGAAATCTGCCTGGGTGACACCGTTCAGCTTTTCTCTTCCTCAGGAGGTGGAACAGGCATTTATAGCCATACCTGGACATCGCTACCCGAAGGGTTTAACTCGTCGGAAGCCGACCCGCTAGTCGTACCTGGAAACAGTATGACCTATTTAGTAGACGTATGGGATGGCTATAACTGGGCATCAGGATCGGTGGAAGTGAAGGTTAATCCGAACCCGGTTGTGCATATGGGTAATGACACTACGGTGTGCGTTTTTGATACCATAACGCTTGATGCCGGTCCCGACGGGGCTTCCTATTTGTGGTTTAACGGGGCGACCGGACGCTATATCAGCATCAGCTCCACCGGGATCGGGTATGAAGCACGCCAGGTTTCCGTTGAAGTAGCCTCCGATAAAGGATGTATGACCAGGTCGTCTAAAACAATAAATTTTGATTTTACCGCCTGTTCGGGAGTTGAAGATCCGGAGGGGCATCCATCGTTCCGGATATTTCCTAATCCCGGAAATGGTGTGATCACTTTCGAATTTTCCAAATTGTCGGGACCGGCCAGCTTAATCATTTTTGATTCCTTCGGCAGAAAGATTTTGTATGATGAGTTTAGGTGCACAAGTCAGGAAAATTATAAGAAGGTATTTGACATTTCATTCAACTCCAGGGGACTGTATCTGATCAGGCTAATGATCAGCGACAACGTTTATTTATTCAAATATGTTCTTAACCGACCAGGATGACCATTATTACCTTGAATTTCTGCAACAATCTTTCACCAGAATAATTTCCCTTCTATCTTTGCCTGCTCAATCAGATACGTATGGTATTAGCGAATATAGTTACTAAGGCGGCTGAAAGCGCTGCCGGGGTTCCATCTCTCGGCCCGATCCGGGTTGAATTCATCTTATTTGGCCTGACTCTGATCGGGGTAGCCATCTTTCACAGAAAAACCATGTACGTAGCGTTAACCGGACTTGTGGCTGTTTTGATATTTAAATTCATATTCGATCCGGCTTTCCATTTTGGAGGTCATATCTTTGGATCGGCCGGGCATGAAGGAGAATGGAGGATATTGCTGAATCTGACCGGCCTTTTATTTGGATTTGCGATCCTTGCCAAGATTTTTGAAGATTCACGCGTGCCGGATGTTTTGCCGGGATTGCTTCCCGACGATTGGAAAGGAGGATTATTGCTTTTGTTCATCGTATTCATCCTATCGGCATTTCTGGATAATATTGCCGCAGCTATCATCGGAGGTACCATTGCAATGGTTGTATTTAAAGGGAAGGTGCATATAGGGTACCTGGCTGCCATCATAGCCTCAAGCAATGCCGGTGGCGCTGGCAGCGTAGTGGGCGATACAACAACTACACTGATGTGGATCGACGGCGTAAGCTTTAATTGGGTTTTACCGGCTTATGTGGCTTCATTTTCAGGTTTCTTGATATACGGTATTGTCGGCTCAATGCAACAAAACCGGTTTCAGATGATTATTAAGGACATCCAACCCGGAACCACGATCGACTGGTGGCGGATTTTTATCGTAGCGCTTATTCTGGTTGGAACGATATTGACGAATGTATTTTTCGATTTTCCGGCATTGGGGGTTTGGATTGCCATTCTCATCGGAAGCCTGGTGAGACGCCCGCCATGGAAAGAGCTAAAACATGCGTGGCAAGGAACAGTGTTTCTGGTAGCTCTGGTAACGATAGCCTCTTTGATGCCTGTTGAAGAACTTCCGCCGGCATCCTGGCAGTCGGCTTTCATTCTTGGATTTGTATCTGCTGTTTTTGATAACATACCCCTTACTAAACTCTGCCTTGACCAGGGGGGGTATGACTGGGCTATTCTTGCCTATGCTGTAGGTTTCGGGGGGTCGATGATATGGTTCGGCTCATCTGCAGGCGTGGCTTTGTCAAATATTTATCCAAAAATCAGAAATTCAGGTAAATATGTGATGAACGGGTGGCATGTGATCGTAGCCTATGTGATCAGTTTCTTTGTGATGTTGGCTATACTGGGTTGGAACCCCCATGAGCCGCATAAGAAGGAACACGAACCCGGAACGTCCTCCTCCATTAATATGACGCTGAATGATAATCCGGATGTCAGCCATTGAATTCTGTTACAGGTAAGTTAATATACTGTTATAGAAGTCATTACGAATTTTATTTGCTGAAAAATATTTTTTACCTGTTTTGTAAAAGAGATTAATATTCCACTCTATTTTTGCATCCGATTTCTCCTGTCAAAAACATCAGAAAGCATTTATCCAATTACTTTATTGAAATTTTGACTTATGCTGCTGAGCAATCTTGCCTTAACCGCAGTTGTTGGTCCATCTGTGGTACCTTCAATCGGAATTATTCGTGTTGAATTCATCCTGTTTGGCCTGACCCTGATTGGCGTGGCCCTCTTTCATAAAAAGACGATGTATGTGGCCTTGACGGGGCTGGTGGTCGTTTTGTTATTTAAACTCATTTTTGATCCTGCGTTTGACTTTGGGCACCATATCCTGGGCGGACACGGTGAAGAAGGCGAGTGGAGGGTACTACTGAACCTGATGGGATTGCTGTTCGGTTTCGCCATCCTGGCAAAGCATTTCGAGGAATCAAGAGTCCCCGAGATTCTGCCCAAATTCCTTCCTGATGACTGGAAAGGCGGGTTAGTCCTGCTGGTAATGGTTTTCATCCTTTCTGCCTTTCTGGATAACATTGCAGCCGCCATGATTGGCGGAACCATAGCGATGGTTGTTTTTAAAGGAAAGGTACATATTGGATACCTGGCTGCCATTGTGGCTGCCAGTAATGCCGGTGGAGCAGGAAGTGTTGTCGGCGACACGACAACAACCCTGATGTGGATCGACGGTGTTGAACCGGGATGGGTATTACATGCATATGTGGCATCGTTTGCAGCACTTATAATATTTGGCATTTTTGGCTCAATAAAACAGCACAAATTTCAACCTATTGTAAAAGATAATAATCCCGGAATCAAGATCGACTGGACGAAAATTTTTATTGTTGCACTTATTCTGGTCGGAGCCATTGCTACGAACGTGTTATTTGATTTTCCTGCCCTGGGCGTCTGGATTGCTATTCTGTTAGGGGCATTGATTAGCAAAACACCCTGGTTTGAGCTTAAACATGCCTGGCAGGGTACCATCTTTCTTATGTCACTGGTAATGATAGCCAGCATGATGCCGGTGGAGGAACTTCCTCCCGCTTCCTGGCAAACGGCATTCATCCTGGGTTTTGTCTCCGCCGTGTTTGATAACATCCCGCTGACAAAACTCTGCCTGGAGCAAGGCGGGTACGACTGGGGCGTCCTGGCATATACCGTTGGATTCGGCGGTTCGATGATCTGGTTCGGATCATCCGCCGGGGTCGCATTGTCGAATATGTATCCGCAGGCTAAGAATACTGTGAATTATATCAAACATAGCTGGTTCGTGATCGTCGCTTATGTGGTCGGATTTTTTGTATTACTGTGGGTCATCGGATGGGAACCCCATGCTCCGCATAAAAAAGGTGCAGATTCCGGGAATCCTGATCTTAAGCCGGTACCTGAACAAAGCATTCATAATCATTAAAATAAACGCTGTTTTTTAATTGCTTTTAACCGCCTATTTTCATACTAGCAGGTCGTCTGACCAATGAAAAGGCTCAATTTCCGGTTGCTGGTCTATTTGGCCGGCCTGATCCTGCTGATCGAAAGCGGCTTTATAATGGCTTGCATTCCGGTTTCCCTGATTTATTCGGGTGGGGACTTCAGTGCACTGGCTTTATCGGCCGGGATTACAGGATTATTTGGCGCGATATTTTTCTTTTATAATCGGAAGAGGGTAAGAAAAACACCCGGGATCAGGGAAGGATTCCTGGCGGTTACCATGACCTGGCTTCTGATCTCCGTATTCGGATCACTTCCTTACATTATTCATGGTTCGATTCCAAATCCGGTGGATGCCTGGTTTGAGACTGTCTCCGGTTTCACAACTACGGGGGCCTCCATTTTGACCGATATTGAAGTGGTACCCAGGGGTCTGCTTCTCTGGAGAAGCCTGACCCACTGGATGGGAGGGATGGGGATCATCCTTATGGTTATCGTGGTGCTGCCCTCCCTGAAAGTCGGGGGAGTTTATCTTTTCAGCGCCGAAGCTTCCAAGATCAGCCTGGATGACATAAAGCCCAGGGTTGTGGATACCGCCAAAAGATTCGGTGTTATTTATATTGTTCTGACGATAGCCGAAATTATTTTGCTGACTATTGGTGGGATGCCGGTTTTCGACAGTGTCTGCCATTCATTTGCGACGATTGCCACGGGAGGTTTCGGGACAAAAAACAGCAGTATTGCGAATTATTCCGTTTATATTCAATATGTTATTATAGCTTTCATGTTCCTCTCCGGAATCAATTTCACCCTTCATTTTTTAGTGTCGAAAGGGGAGATAAGGAAAGCAATTCGAAATGAAGAATTGAGGTTCTATACCCAGATCACACTGGCCATTACCCTGATAATTTTCGTGATTCTTTATTTCAATGGAACCTCTCTGCATAAAGCCTTTAGAGATTCATTGTTCCAGGTGGTATCAATCATCACCTGTACAGGATTTGTTACGGCCGACTACCTGCTCTGGCCAGCGGCCGGCTGGTTTATGATCTTCCTGACCATGTTCGTCGGAGCCTCTGCCGGATCCACCGGTGGAGGGATCAAGGTCATCAGGCACCTGCTGATGGTTCGTAATTTGCGAATGGGTCTTAAGACATTTTTGCACCCAAGGGTTATATATGGCGTAAAATACCAGGGGAACCTGGTATCGAACGAACTTCTCCGGTCTGTCATTGCCTTTTACATTTGGTATCTTATTGTTTTCTTTTTCAGTTCATTACTAATGATGATCATTGGGGTTGATTTTCTATCATCTATCGGTGGAGTGGCAACCAGCATGGGCGGTATAGGCCCGGGTTTGGGAACTGTGGGGCCGGCGAGTAATTTTCACTACCTTCCTTCTTTAGCTAAGATTTTACTTACATTTGACATGATTATTGGCCGGTTAGAGATATACGCGTTTCTTGTTCTTTTTTCCCCGGCCTTCTGGAAACGGTGATATTTATTTATAGATAACCCTCAAAGAAACTAAAAACCAAGAATATGAGTATCAATACATTTTTTCAGAAACTGGTTCCAAAGGATAAAAAATTCTTTCCCATGTTTGAATCCCAGGCCGATCTGATTGTCGTGGCTGCGGGAAAGCTCAACGAAATATTTATCACAAATGACCCTGAAAGACATGCTGTATTGATCCGTGAAATAAAAGATCTGGAAAATCAGGGGGATGAAGTGGCTCACCAGATCTTTGATGAGCTGGATAAAACATTTATCACGCCTTTCGACAGGGAGGACATACACCAGCTTACCTCAACCCTCGATGATGTCCTCGACTTTATCAATGGTTCAAGCCAGAGAATCAGGTTATACCGGTTAAAAACATTTCCCGCCGAATTTGTGCGGTTTTCTTCGGTTTTATTAAGCGGAGCCAACGAAATCCGTAGTGCGGTACGTGAATTGTATAATCTTAAACGGCCCGAGATGATCAGGCAGGCCTGTATCAGGGTCAATGAGGTGGAAAACCAGGCGGATGACCTTTATCATTTTGTGATTTCGGATCTTTTTGAGAATGAGAAGGATGCTATCGAACTGATCAAGAAAAAGGAGGTTCTGCAAACGATGGAACGGGCCAGCGACCGGATGGAAGATGTCGCTGATGTTTTAAAAACCATTATTATTAAAATGGCTTAAACCGGACCACATGCTTTCAGTTGTCATTATTGCCATTGTCATTGCCCTGTTATTCGATTTCCTTAACGGGATGAATGATGCAGCCAATTCTATTGCGACAGTTGTTTCGACCAAAGTGCTACCCCCGCTGGTGGCAGTGGTATGGGCGGCTTTTTTCAACTTCGCCGCTGTGTTTTTCTTTGGTGTGCATGTGGCCACCACGATTGGTAAAGGGATAGTCGAACCGGCCATCATCAATGAGTTTGTTATCCTTGCCGCACTGATCGGATCCGTCGTTTGGGTCTACGTATGCACAAACCTGGGCCTGCCGATCAGTGTATCCCATGCCCTGATCGGCGGATTAATAGGCCCGGCTCTTGTCATCGGCGGGAAATCTGTCCTGGTCTCTTCCGGGATAATTAAAGTTGCTTTATTCATCGTTTTATCACCCCTTATCGGCCTGATTCTAGGATATTTCCTGATGATCCTGACAATGCTGGCTTTTCACTGGACCTCCCCAAGGAAAGTGGATCACCTGTTCAGGGGTTTGCAGCTGGTTTCTTCGGCGATTTTCAGTATTGGACACGGGACAAATGATGCACAGAAAACAATGGGTATCATTTCGGTACTGCTGTTCAGTACAGGCCGGCTGGGCCCCGAGTTTCATGTGCCAACATGGGTTATAATAGCCTCATATTCGGCAATTTCTCTTGGCACCCTGGCTGGTGGGTGGAAAGTGATCAAAACCCTCGGATTAAACCTGACTGCACTGAAACCGGTTCATGGATTTTGCGCTGAGACGGCTGGAGCCATAACCATTATTGGAAGTTCTCTTGCCGGGATCCCGGTAAGTACTACTCATACAATTACCGGTTCAATCATGGGAGTCGGAATGACCCGCAGGCTTTCCGCAGTAAGGTGGGGTGTGGTCGGGAAGATAGTCATGGCGTGGGTATTTACAATTCCCGGGACCATAGTGCTGAGTGCCGGACTATACTACATCATCTCCTTATTCCTGAATAATTAAAATAAGGACAAGCGACTAACGACTAATTAAAGTCACTCCTTGTTATTGCTCAGCAGGCTGGTATATCCTTTCATGATCCCCCGGGTCGAGCGCGAGATAAACGTCAGGATCTCATCCCTTTCGGGTGTGGCTGGGACATCGGCTTCGATGATGTTGACCGCCTGTGAAACATTGTAGTTTTTCCGGTAGATGATCCGGTAGATTTCCTGTATCTGGCTGATTTGTTCATTGGTAAAACCCCTGCGTCGTAATCCGATGGAGTTAACTCCGACATAGGAGAGGGGTTCACGGGCTGCTTTCGTATAGGGAGGAATGTCTTTACGAGCCATACCGCCACCGGAGATCATGGAATGGGCGCCGATCTTAACAAACTGGTGAACAGCCGCCAGGCCACCGACAATGGCGAAGTCGTCTATTTCAATGTGACCGGCAAGCGTTGCGGCATTGGCCAGGATCACATGGTTTCCGATAATGCAGTCGTGAGCGACATGCACATAGGCCATCAGCAGGCAATTATTCCCGATCACCGTTTTATAACTGGCTTTTGTTCCACGGTTTACCGTAACAAATTCACGGATCGTTGTATTGTCACCGATATGGACCGTGGTATCTTCCCCGTCGAATTTAAGATCCTGTGGAATGGCTGAAATAACGGCTCCGGGAAATATCCGGCAATTCTTACCGATCCGGGCCCCTTCCATGATCGTTGCATGGTGCCCGATCCAGGAACCTTCCCCGATCTCCACATTTTTTTCAATAGTAACGAAAGGGTCGATAATGACATTATTGGCAACTTTTGCCTGTGGATGAACGTAAGCTAACGGCTGGATCATTTCTTCGGGTTTGCAATATTATTAGTTCCTTTTTCTACGATGGAAGCCATCATAACTGCTTCCATCACCACTTTATTTCCGACATAAGCAACACCTTCCATATGGGCAATGCCTCTTCTGATCGGGCCGGCCAGTTTCAGGTCGAAAATAAGGGTATCGCCCGGAACGACCTTCTGGCGGAATTTTACCTGGTCGATTTTCAGGAAAAGGGTCGTATAGTCCTGTGGATTAGGTACTGTGCTTAAAACCAGCACACCGCCGGCCTGGGCCATCGCCTCGACCTGCAATACGCCCGGCATGACCGGTTCATCCGGAAAATGACCTTCAAAAAAGGGTTCATTCATGGTGACATTTTTCACCCCGATTACCCGCGTTTCAGTCATTTCAATAATTTTATCAATCAGCAGAAACGGCGGCCGGTGAGGTAAAATATTCTTGATCTGGTTGATGTCAAGAATCGGCGGCTTGTTTGGATCATACAAAGGTGCCTGTGACATTTTTTTATCTTTAAGTAGTTGTTGCCTTATGAGTTGCGCAAATTTTGCATTGGCCGTATGTCCCGGCCTGCGCGCTATGATATGAGCTTTTATGGGCTTTCCGAGCAACGACAGATCGCCGACCACATCCAGTAATTTATGCCGGGCCGGTTCATTCTCAAAATGGAGTTCAAGGTTGTTTAAAATACCTTCATTCAATACCTCCACCGAAGGTTTATTGAACAATTTAGCCAGCCTGTTGAGCTCATCCTGGCTTACAGCCCTGTTTACAAATACAATGGCATTATTGAGATCACCCCCGCGGATCAACTCGTTTTTCAGCAAAAATTCAAGCTCATGCAAAAAAACAAAGGTCCTGCACATCGAGATTTCCCTGCGGAAATCCTCAATGTTTTCCATGATCGCGTATTGTGCGCCAAGGACCTTGGTTTCAAAATTGATCATCGTAGTGACTTTGAACCTGGGGTAGGGCATTGCCACCATCTCGATCTTATTCTCCGGCTCTTCATAAAAAACAGGTGTCCGGAGCTCAAGATATTCCTTCAGGGCGGGTTGTTCCTGGATGCCGCACTCGTCGAGGGCTTCTAAAAAATACCTTGAGCTGCCGTCCATAATGGGGGTCTCAGCCTGGTCTACTTCGATGATGATATTGTCGATACCCGATCCGGCTACGGCAGCCAGTACATGTTCGACGGTTTGCACCTTGGCCCCGTTGCTCGCAATGCTGGTGCCCCGGGCCGTATCCACCACATTTTCAACAACGGCTTCAATCTCAGGCCGGCCATCCAAATCTACCCGGACAAATCTCCTTCCGTAATTAATTGGGGCTGGCCTGAAAGTCAGATTCACCTCCTGGCCCGTATGCAATCCGACTCCGGCAAGGCTGACCGGTCTTTTTATTGTTTTTTGATTTTCTGTCATAACTAGCCGGTAAAATTAACATTTCTTCCCGTTCGCGATCCGGATCATTCCTTGTTAAGCCGCTTTTCGAGTTCGTCGATTCTTTTAACGATCTCGGGAAGATTTTTGAAATGGACGAGGGCGCGGCGATGAATGGAAATATCTATGGCCGGGGAACCCATGCTGATAGAGCCTTCTTTCAGGTTGCCCGAAACGCCTGATTGAGCTCCGATCTTTACATCGTCGCCGATATTGAGATGCCCCACAAATCCGACCTGCCCCGCAATCATACAGTTCTTACCGATCTTTGTTGATCCGGATATGCCTGTTTGTGCAGCAATAACCGTATTCTCGCCAATCTCTACATTGTGCGCAATCTGGATAAGATTGTCGAGTTTGGCCCCTTTCCGGATAATGGTCGATCCCAATGTGGCCCGGTCTATCGTGGTGTTGGAGCCAATTTCAACATTGTCTTCAATGACGACATTGCCGATCTGGGCTACTTTCTTGTAATTCTTATCCTGCTGCGGTGCAAACCCGAACCCGTCCGCCCCGATGACCACCCCGCCATGGATGGTGCAGTTGCTTCCGATAGAGTTATCGGAATACACAATGACGCCGGCAAATAAAGTGGTATGGCTTCCGACTTTCACATTATCACCCAGGAAAACATGGGGGAAAATCTTTGTATTGTTTTCAACCACAACATTTTCGCCTATAAAAGCAAATTCACCGATATAAACATCCTGACCGATTACTGCCGACTTGGAAATAAAAGCCAGGGAGGAAATCCCTTTCTTCTCATTCCTGATCTGGTTATACAGCTCCAAAAGTTTGGCAAATGCGGTATAGGCGTCATCAACACGGACCAGGGTGGCTGATACCGGCTGGTCGGGAATAAAATCCCGGCTCACGATGATAATGGATGCTTTCGTAGTATAAATGTACGGGGTGTACTTTGGATTGGCAAGAAATGATAACGTTCCCGGTTCTCCTTCTTCAATCTTTGATAGCCTGCTGATCTTTACGTCAGGATTACCTTCTGTCTGTCCTCCCAAAACAGCAGCTATCTGGCTGGCTGAAAACTCCATGCGGATCGGATTTATTTGAAAACAATGTTTTTAGGTGGGGCAAAGGTATTAAAATTATAAATTTGAAGGCCTGTTTGTCGAAACCACTTTTCACGGATAATTCATCATCTGAACAATAAATATCTATTATTTTCATTTCTTAATATAAGTCTTTATTCTAAATAATATTAAAGCATGGATAAGATAAGAATTCTCTGGGTTGATGATGAGATTGAAATATTGAAACCACACATTCTTTTTCTTGAACAAAAAGGGTATGAAGTGGAAACTTCCAATAATGGGGATGATGGACTGGAAATGATCCTTAACCGTTATTATGATATCGTTTTTCTGGATGAGAATATGCCCGGACTGACCGGGATCGAAACTCTGGAAAGGATCAAAACCCGTTATCCGAACCTGCCTGTAGTTATGATCACCAAGAGCGAAGAGGAATCGATCATGGAGGATGCCATCGGTTCGAATATAGCGGATTTCCTGATCAAACCGGTTAAGCCCAACCAAATACTCCTGAGCCTGAAAAAGAACCTGGAGAATAAAAAGCTATTCAGCGAAAAAACCACTTCTATTTACCAGCAGGAATTCAGGAATATAAGTATGGATATATCCAATAATCCGGATTATTCCGGATGGATGGATATTTACCGCAACCTGACCCGGTGGGAACTGGAGCTGGAGAAATCGAATGACGCCAGTATGCAGGAGGTTCTTCAGCATCAGAAAAGCGAGGCAAACCAGGTTTTTTCCAAATATGTGGAGAACAATTACCTTAACTGGATTAACGGTCGTTCGCGGACCTACCCGGTTATGTCGCCTAATCTGTTTAAAGACAAGGTCTTTCCATTGCTTGACAGCAATGAGTCACTGTTCGTGATCCTTATTGATAACCTGCGGTACGATCAGTGGAAGGCTATACAGCCGATACTTGAGGAATATTTCAGGATCGACAGGGAAGAGATGTACTACAGCATTCTTCCGACGACAACGCAATATGCCCGGAATGCATTATTTGCAGGCCTTATGCCCCTGGAGATCGAGCGCAAGTACCCCAAATACTGGGTTGCGGAAGAGGATGAAGGGACCAAAAACCAGTTTGAGGCGGAATTACTGGGTGAATACCTGAAGAGGTATGGGCGTGATATCAAATATTCCTACAATAAAATCCTTAACCTGACCGCCGGCCGGAAGCTGGTGGAAACTCTTCCTAACCTGATGTCGAACAAGCTATCTGTGATCGTTTACAACTTTGTAGACATGCTTTCCCATGCCCGGACCGAGATGGAGATCATCAGGGAACTGGCGGATGATGAAAAAGCCTACCGGTCGCTGATGGTTTCGTGGTTTAATAACTCTCCGTTGCTCGATGTTATTAAATACCTGGCAGAAAAGAAGGTAAACGTAGTTATTACTACCGACCATGGTTCTGTCAGGGCTCAGGATCCGGTTAAAGTGATCGGTGATAGGAATACGACGACCAATCTTCGGTATAAATCGGGCAGAAGCCTGAACTACAGCCCGAAAGAAGTATTCGAGGTGCGTAATCCGCATGATGCATATCTTCCCAGGACCAATGTCAGCTCGTCTTTTATCTTTTGCCGGAGAAATGATTTCTTCGCTTATCCCAACAACTATAATTACTATGTGAATTATTACCGGAACACCTTTCAGCACGGCGGGATCTCTCTCGAGGAGATGTTGGTGCCTGTTGCTTATCTCAGGGCGAAATAGGGGAAGGGATCATTCCTGGTTTAACAGCCGTATCGTATGGCACGCAACCAGGGCTGCAGTTTCGGTGCGCAGGCGGCAATCGCCGAGCGAAACGCACTGAAAACCACGTTCTGAAGCCAGCTTCAGTTCCTGTTGACTGAAATCGCCTTCGGGCCCGATCAAAATGACAGTATGGGAATCCTTTTTGTAGGCTCTTTTTAATGAAAACTGATTTTCTCCTTCGAGATGGGCGATAAATCGTCCATCCGGATGATCCCGGGCGATAAATTTGTTGAAATCGGTCAATTCGTTCAGCTTCGGTCTGTAAGCTTTGTAAGACTGCTTCATGGCAGCCGTGATCACTTTCTCAAGGCGTTCACTCCTGAGCTGCCGGCGTTCGGAATGGTCGCACACCAGCGGGGTGATCTCATCAATACCGATCTCAGTAGCTTTTTCCAGGAACCATTCCATGCGGTCAATATTTTTTGTCGGGGCCACGGCAATATGCACATAGCCGGCCATGCGCCCATAGGCTTCTTGTTTTCCGGTAATCTCAACGGTGATCCTTTTGCTTTTTGAGTCGACGATCCTGGATTCATAAAGGTTTCCCAATCCGTCTGTCAGATGGATCACATCGCCTTCGCTAAGGCGGAGGACCATTTTACAATGGCGCGATTCTTCTTCATCGAGGGTATATAGGCCGGCAGTTACGCCGGGCGCATAGAACAGGTTCATATCGGTACGACTGAATTACCGGATGATCAGTTTTTTGACCTGCAAACCGGTACTGCCTGCGAGCCTCACTATATAGATGCCTTTGGCCAGGCTGGTCAGGTCAAGTGTCTCTTCATAAGTATTACTATGATTTACAATACTTTCTGAAAGAACCATTTGTCCCTGCGAATTAAGGATATCCAGCTGGATAATGCCTGTTATACCGGAAGAACGCAATGTAAAGATACCATTACCCGGATTGGGGAAGAGGGTAAAACTTCCGATCGCGGGCTTTATATCCTGGTGACCGGTCGTGTTAGAGACGGTAATATTATCGAGGAATAGATTGTTTCCCAGGTTGTTATAGCCTTCAAAGATAATCCTGACGTTATTTTCGCCGGCCCAATCGCTCAGGTCGATCGTAAAACAATCGGCTCCCCAGCCCAGTCCGCACCAGTCATCATTTTGAAGCGGAACGAACTCATAGGGTGTTGCCGGCGCTGTTTCAAAAATACCGTTGCCATCCGGACCATTGGCCCAAACGCGTGTCCATGCCCCTTCACATTCGCCTGAAATATAGATGATCAGTGAATCTCTTAGTGTAAACCGCTGGGCATAAGCATGATCGAATGTCAGATAAACATTGCTCAGTTCACTGAAATTGAAGTAGGGGCTGATCAACTGGTCGCGCTCGCCCATGTTGAAATAGGCGTAATTCTTCATCCTCACGGTATGGTTTCCTGTTTCTTCGATCAGGTAGTCGGTCCATGTGTAATCGAAATCGGGATTGAGAACTTCCCAGTAACGCTCTTCCAGGCTGCCGGTTTCAAAGGTTTCCACAAAGGGTAGGTTATAGCCCCCTGACTGTATGTAGCCGGGACGAGTCAGTACCGATTCGCCATTGTTGTTGGTTACCGTCAATGTAACATCATACGGACCCGATTCACGGAATTCAACGACCGGGTTCCTGGAAAACTCATCAGTGCCTTCCCGGTATTCAACCGAAACCGGTGAAAACGACCATTGCCAGGTGCCGGGACAATAGGCTGAAAGATCGGTAAAATGAACGGTACCGTTGGTGCAGATACTGGTCTTGTCGGCGATGAAATCCACCAGCGGCATTACCGTATCACTGACGGTTATATAATCCGTATAAATAGCTTCGTCTGTACCGGCCTCATTGGAAACTGTCAGTTTTACCTGGTAAATTCCGGGGATATCGTAGACAATACCTGAAGGATTCCGGTCAGTTGAAACAGCAGGGGTAGCCCCGTCAAACTCCCACATCCATTGTGTCGGAATACCTGAAGAGAGGTCAGTAAAATCAACTTCACAACCCGGCGGCACGGTCGTTTCACGGGCCTCAAAGCTGGCGTCGGGTGCAGCATGATAAACATCCGATTCCCATAACCCCCGGCCATAGGATCCGGCCCGCAGGATATCCAGGGCAGGATCAGCATCATAATAGATTTCTATCTCGTTCAGTGATGCATCGGCCGGCAATCCGTCGGAAAACATGATCCAGTCGGTCATGAAATCATCTTTATAAAAAACACCAATATCGGAGCTGATATAGAGCCCGCCGTGGCTGTTCCTGTAAGCAGCAATGCTTGTAAAGGCAATGCCGGGCAGCGTTCCGGAGATATCTTCCCAGGTCTGGCCTTTGTCGATTGACTTATAGATTTTATTATTTTGTGATAAGTATACGATATTCTCATCAAAGGGATCACATTCGATATCATAAATACCACCGCTTTGTGGCAGCAGATTTGTCAGGGTAAACCAGTTGGGTGTGGCTGCTTTACAGTTATCAGAGCGGAAAAGCTCATTGTCGTACCGGGCTGCGTAAAGGATATCTGTATTCACCGGTGATTGTTCAAGGACACGCATGTCGTCACTGTCACTCCCCCCCAGGTTACTGCTGATTTTTTGCCAGGTAATCTGGCTGTTGGGTGCTTTGATGTTGGTGGAGCGCCAGATATTCTTATATCCGACAAACATAATATTGGAATTCTTTTCATCGAGGATGAAAGGGGTGACCCATGCCCCTGATTCATTGATGCCATTAAACCCGTTTTCTGCTACGGTTCCGTTGCTATTGTTGTTGTAATAGCGGGCGATATAACCATAATAAACTGTTGCGTAACTGTAACTGGCATCGAAAGGATCCACGGCGCATTCCATTCCGTCGCCACCCAGCGTGAACTGCCAGTAGTTACCCATGTAGGTCGATGTGCCATTGTCCTGGTACCCGTTGACCGTTTTATCTCGCATCGTGGCGCTCTGCCCGATCTTATAAACCTGTCCGATCGGGAGGCCATTGGTGATCTCAGTCCATGTTTCACCCTGGTCGTCTGTGTAGTAAACCCCACCGTCATTACCAGCATACAGCCTGTCGTTCAGTGGATTGTATTCAAGCACATGCAAATCGGCATGTACGGACGGAACTCCGCAGTCGCCCCACCAATGGGAGCTGATCGACCAGATCGATCCACCTGTAACCGATTTGAAACAATTAACGCCCCCGGCAAAGATCACATCGGCATCATTCGGATCGCAGGCAATGTCGAGATCGTACCAGGCCTGTCCGCCATCGCCGCCGTTACAGCCCCAGCTCATGATGTTAGGGGAATTCGACATCATAGAGAAATTCAGGCCGGCGTCGGTTGACCGGTATAAACCTTTGAAGGAATCGCCGTTTGTAAGAATCACATAGACGTAATTCGGATTGTCGGGCGTAACGGCAATTGCGGATCGCGAACTTCCCGGAAGGCCGCTGGTAATCTGGGTCCAGTTTAGCCCGTTGTTGGATGATCGGTAGAAATTGCCATTGGCAGCAGCATAAACGATATCGGGATTGTTCGGTTTGAAGACCACATCTTTGAAATCGCCGGTCTGTACACGGGACCAGGTAGCTCCGCCATTTGTGGTGCGGAATAGCCCTCCGCTGGTGGCGGCAAAGATGATCATATGATTAGAGGGATGCATCAGTAGCCGCCCGACAACGTAATTCGTCATACCTGCATTCCACGGTTCCCATGTCTCTCCTCCGTCTGTCGAGCGATAAACGCCAATTCCGTAAGCATCGCCGGCGTCGCGGTCGCCAGTGCCGATGTACATCACATCCGGATTGGTCGGATCGATCAGAATGGCTGAAACACCCAGCGAAGGCAGTTCCTGAGTCGAAGAGGTCCATTCACCGCCGTGCGTGGTGGTTTTCCACAGACCGCCGGATGGTGAACCCACCCAGACGATATCAGGATCTTCCGGGTCAAAAGCGATGGCGTTTAACCTTCCAAGCCCTTTATAGCCTTTGCCGTCAGGAAGTACGAAAGGTCCCAGGTTGGTCCAGTCGCCGGCCTGTGACCGGGCTCCCGGATGGGTTGCCAGGTATGATTCATAAGCCTTAACGATATGATCCTCAGGTCTTCGTGTTCCGTCGGGAAATATCCGGCCCTGAAGCATACTGTATTCCCATCTTTTAAAGGGTTTCCAACCCTTCAGCTTGGTCAGGTCTTTTCCTTCATAATACGTATTAAATGCCTCCTGAACATCGTAAAAATTCACTGACACATCCGACATCATTTCAATCCAGTACGGATAGCTGGAGTAATCGGACTTACCGGGAGAAACATTTTGTGCACGTGATTGAAAAACGGACAGGATGCAAAAAACGGAAAGAGTAAATAAATATCTCATCTTCATTAATATAAATCAAAATAAAGGCAAATGCCGGATTTCAAAAATACACATTTTTATTCACTGAATGTATTTATGGTAAAAAAACATACGGGAAGAAAAGAGGCTTAAATAAACCGGTCGATGCTGAGAAAGATAATAACGGCTAGTACGAAATAATTGATCTTCATAAAGTAACGGATCGGGCTGAAAGGGATTTCTTTCAGGGAAAGAAGCCGGGTAAACTGTCCGACCAGCCACATGGAAGAGATCAATAATCCCCCCATAACGACCCATGATTCGACGACATTAAAAGCGGGGAGCATCAGGGTTGAAACGGCTGTGGCCAGAATCCAGACGAAAGTGATGTGTTTTATTTGCCGGGATGAATACACTGACGTGATGGATGGATAGCCGGCTTTGGTGTACTCTTCGCCGTATTTTAGCATCAGGAGCCAGAAGTGGGGGACCTGCCAGATGAAAAAGAAGAAGGCCATGAACAGCGCCCTGGGATCCGTAAGGCTTCCGCCGGCTGCAACCCAGCCGACCAGGGGAGGTATTGCGCCGATGACCGCCCCGGGAACAACGGCAAAAGCGCTCTTTTTCTTTAGCGGAGTGTAAATGACGTTGTACCAAATGAGCGCCAGGATGCCCAGTTGCATCGCCAGCATGCCCGAACCGATGTAGAGCAGCACTGATCCGGCTGCCGACATGATAAAAGCAAAAGCCAATGCGGCCCCCGGAGAGATTCTGCCCGACGGGATCGGGCGGTTACGGGTCCGCTCCATGAGTGCGTCGCGGTCTTTTTCCTGGTAATGGTTTATCGCTGAAGAGCCGCAGGCCAGGAGAAAAATACCCAACGTAGGCAAAATCAATCCCGAATCAAATGACCCGCCACCCAACAGGTACCCTGTGATCGTCGTCAGCGCTACCGCAAACGTGATCTTTACCTTTCCCAGCTCAAGATATGAATTGATCAGTGGCATTGTTCAATTGTTCAATTGTTCTATTGTTATTTTTTTCCAGTCTTACCGTCCTACTGTCTTAACATCTTACCGTCATACCGTCATACCGTCCTAAAGTCCTTTAATATACTCAATAATTTTCTTCACATCCTCCTCTTTCAGCTGTTCTTTGTAGGAGATCATCAGCCCCGGATTGAATCCTTTTACCACATCTGCATTCGGCTCATAGATCGATTTAAGGATGTATTCATCATCAACAATAATCTTCCTCTCTTTTCCATCGGTAATCACCTCAACCTCATGCCCGTATATACCTTTGAACGAAGGGCCTACGATCTTACTGCCGTCGAGTGAGTGGCAGGCAATACAACCATTCTGTTTTAAAACGGTCAACCCCGGATGTTCGTCGGCAGGGATATCCGATTGAACCAGCCAGGATTCATATTCCGCTTCAGGCAATACTTTTACTTTGCTGAGCATGTAGGAATGGCGTTCGCCGCAGTATTCGGCGCAATAGAGGTCGTATTCGCCCAATTCCAGGGCAGTAAACCACATATAGTTGTTTTTACCGGGGACCACATCTTCCTTGATACGGAAAGCCGGAATGTAAAGGCTGTGAAGCACGTCCCTGGAAAACAGGTCGAGCTTGACCGGCTTATTTAAAGGTACCACCAGTTCGGCCGACTTTTTCCCGTTTGGATATTCGAACGACCAGCTCCACATCTGGCCGATGGCTTTAACAGGTATGGCGCCTTCCGGTACCTTTCTCATCGGCTGGTATCCGACCCATCCGAACCAGAACATCACCAGCACCAGGATCAGCGGGATGACTGTCCAAAGGATCTCGAGTTTTGTATTTCCCTCGATGTTGGTGGCTTTCGGATTTCTCTTCCGGCTGTACCGTACGACAAAATAGATCATTACAGCTGTGATCCCTACCAGGAAAAATAACGAGATCCCCAGGATAATGATGAAGGTCAGATCGACCCCATGAACAAAATTTGATGCTCCGGACATGTCTGGCAATTTAAGGTCTGATTAAATAATCGATCAACGTCAGAATCAGGAATACGGCGAACAGGATCAATACTACCGCCATCATCGCTTTATAAATCTTCGGATCGTATTTCAGATGCATAAAATACAACCCTACGACTACTGCTTTAGCCGAAGCGATCGCCAGGGCCGTTAAAACGGTTAATGTATAAAGGTCGGCGCCGAAAACGGAAACGGTGACGGTCATGACCGTCAGCAGGATCAGCCCTAAAAAGGTGCTTGCATGTTCCCGGTAACTCACAATATGCACTTCGGCGGAATGCTCTTTATGTTGATTTGGGTGTTGGTTCATGATAGCTCTGTTCTATTGTTCTATTGTTCTATTGTTTCATTGTTACCGTCTTACCGTCCTAATGGATCAGATAGAACAGCGGGAAAAGGTAGATCCAGATCAGATCGACCAGGTGCCAGTAAAGGCCTCCGTTTTCCAGGAACATATATTTGTCCTGCCTGACCCTGTTTTTACCGATGGCATTGATGACCACGAGCAGGATAATTGCCCCTACAATAACATGGAGGGCATGCAACCCTGTCATGAAAAAATAGAGGAAGAAGAACAGTCTTTCGCCATTGGGCAGAGTGCTGTAATGTTCCATCCCCGGAAAAAGCCCGTGTGAGAACTTGGCCGACCATTCGAACGCTTTGATGACCAGGAAGATGCCGGCCGCCAGGATTGTCAGCCACAGCAATCGTTTCGACAATAAAATATCACCCTTCTGCATGGCAGTGATCGACATGGCCACGGTCATACTGCTGGTTAACAGTACCACCGTGTTCACCCCTCCGAACCAGACATTCAGGTCGTAGGAAGCGTGAAGGAACGCCTCGTGGTAAATGAACCGGTAAACCATATAGACCAGGAACAGGCCGCCGAACAGGAGCAGCTCTGTAAAGAGGAAGAGCCACATCCCCAGTTTAGAGGAGACATCGTCGCGGTTGTGCCCGGAATTGGGTAAAACAAATGTTGTATCCATAGTGATCCGAATGTTATCTTATTTGAAATCGTAAGGTCCGTGCTCCGAGACTTCAGGTGCTTTGTGGAAATTCTGGAGCGGTGGAGGCGATTTGGTCTGCCATTCCAGCGTAACGCCTCCCCAGGGATTCTGGCTGGCTGTCTTGCCTTTGCGGTAACCCTGGATAAAATTGATGATCATCATGATAAGGCCCAGGATAAGTATCCAGGAACCTACCGTCGAAATCACATTTAAGGGCTGGAATTCAGGCAGATAATCGTAATATCGCCTGGGCATACCCATGATTCCGAGGATCAGCATCGGGAAATAGAGTACATTAAATCCGATGAACATCAGCGTGAAGGCGATATTGGCCCGGCGGATATTGTACATTTTGCCCCATATCTTCGGGAACCAGTAATGTAGCCCGCCGAAAAAGGCGAAAGCCGTGCCGCCGAACATCACATAGTGAAAATGTCCTACGACAAAATATGTATCGTGAATATGAACATCGGCAGCAAGTGCGCCGTTCACCAATCCGGTCAGTCCGCCGATGAGGAACTGGAAGATAAAGGCCATGGCATAGAGCAGGGGAGGCTGCACCTCGATAGATCCTTTGTACATCGTGGCTACCCAGTTGAAGACCTTGATGGCGGAAGGGATGGCCACGAGGAAAGTGAGGATCGAGAAAACGATACGCGCCGGGCCGCTCATCCCGGATGTGAACATGTGATGCCCCCAGACGAAGTAACCGACGAATGCAATGGCAAGGCTGGAGTAGGCTATGGCTTTGTAACCGAAGATGGTGCGCTGCGAAAAAGTGGGGATGATCTCCGAGATGATGCCCATGGCCGGCAGAACCATAATGTAAACGGCCGGGTGGGAATAGATCCAGAACAGGTGCTGGTAAAGGATCGGGTCGCCGCCGATCGAAGGATCGAAAAGTCCGACTCCGAAAGCCCTTTCAGCCACAATCATCAGGAGCGTGATCCCGACGATAGGGGTGGCCAGGACCTGTATCCAGGAAGTGGCATAGAGCCCCCAGGCGAATAGAGGCATTTTAAAGAAAGTCATGCCCGGGTAACGGAGACGGTGTATGGTGACGATAAAGTTCAAACCGGTCAGGATGGATGAAAATCCGAGGATAAAGGCGGCCAGCACGGCAATAGACACGTTCGTCCCCGTTTTAACGCTGTATGGGGCGTAGAAAGTCCATCCCGTATCTGCAGGGCCTTCGCCGACCACCAGGGTCAGCAGGGCCAGGGCGCCGCCGAAAATATAGAGGTACCACGACAGCAGGTTGAGTTTGGGAAATGAGACGTCGTCGGTTCCGAGCATGATGGGGAGGAAAAAGTTCCCGAAGATGGCCGGTACGACCGGGATGATGAACAGGAAGATCATGATGACCCCGTGAAGCGTAAAGACCTGGTTGTAGGTGTGCGGTTCCATCACGGTTTTTCCCGGGGCGATCAGTTCCAGGCGCATCAGGAAACCCAGGATGACTCCAACAAGGAAAAATGCCACGATGGAATAAAAGTATAACAGGGCGATCCGTTTATGGTCGAGGGTGAATATCCACGACCGGATACCCCGTGCTACCTGGAAAAATGAAAGGTCGGCGTTGGCTGCGGTTGTTGACATAGATCAGTTGACTTCGGTTGGTTTTTGCTGTTTTTTATTTTTCAGGATCAAGGATATGAAGAATCCGAGGGCGGCCAGGATGATCAGGCTACCGGAGACTTTGGTGATATTGAAGACATATTTCTTTCCTTCGGCGTCGTAGCTGAAGCAGAATTTGAGCATTTTGTTGATGGTTGGCCCCGATTGGCCGTGCGATGCTTCCACGATGGCCATTTTGAGGTCGAAGGGCAAAAAGTAGGTGCCGTGCAGGTAGCGGGTGATTTTCCCGCCGGGACTGAGGACGATGATTGCGCCGGGATGTATCCAGTCTTTGCCCTCTTTTTTGATTTTATAGCCGAGGCTGTTGAGCAGGCTGGTGATGTTGGCGCTGTCGCCTGTATGGAAAATCCACCCTTTTTGAAGGTCGCCCTTTGGATTTTTGACCAGTTTGAGGTAATTTTCCTTTTTCTCTTTAGCCAGCCGTGTTTTTTCGGCCGGGTTAAAGCTGACGGTAAAAACCTGGTAATCTTTTCCGATTTCGAGCGATGCTTTGGAGATTACATCGGCGACGCCTTCCAGCAGCGGGCTGCACAGACCGGGGCATTCGTAATAGACCGGCACGATGACCGTCGGTTTGTCGATGGCTTGTTTCAGGTTGATCGTATCGTATTTTTCCGTGACAAAGGTGAGGTCGCCGGGGATATATTCGTCGAGGTGCTCATAAATGCCCAGTTCTTCCTGCGCCTTTGCCCACAAAGGATTCAGGAGGAAGATCACAGCCATGAGGCTTAAAAATTTGATTCTCAGCATTGATTTGGTTTGAATTATAACAGGAAACGGCTGCAAATTTAGAAACATTCTAAATAAGAAGCAAATATTTATTTAAAAAGTTTCTAAATAAATTGAGACTCCATCTGGTTTTAGTGAGATGGCATCTCATTAAATTGAGATGGAGTCTCAGTTCGATTGATTTATTTCGTGTCGTTCCTGGCGGAACTCCTTATTGAAATTACGCCTTTTCTTCCAGGGACTCACGTCCCTGGCTACCATACTGTTCTCCCTGGCGGGAGAAATTTAAGGATTTGATGATTTGGGGATTTGGGGATTTGAAGACTTGGGGATTTACCCGTCAGACTTCCAGACTAAATCGAAAATGCGCAATGCCGAATCGCGTAATTCGATTGTCCAACTGTCCAACTGCCAACTGTCCAACTGCATTCATCTTACTACAACAAACTTACCCCTTCCCAATAAATCACACCCACTTTTCAGAACCGCGATATACACCCCCGGAGGATAACTTTCCACAATGATCTGTACCTGATCCTGACTAACAGGAACCTTTATTTCAGAAACTTCCCGTCCGAAAAAATCATAAATCATCAATGACAAATCCCCTCGAAAATCGAACATCGACAATCGACAATCGACAATCCCTCTCGCTGGATTCGGCCACACCTCCAACCCTCTCCCCGTCTCCTTGTCTCCCGGTCTCCCCGTCTCCTCTTCCTCAATTCCCAGGCACGTATGCACCCGTACGCACCGCGTTTCCGACCATTCAGAATACCCGCAGTCGTTTGTGCTCCGGGCTTTCAGCTCGGCAGTGCCCTCGTAGGTGATATTCCATGTGATTTCCGTTGATAATGAATCACTTGTTATGGTACCTGCATTTTCCGGTATCAGTAGCCACTCGTAGCCCGTTGCCCATTTTACCGTATCAATGGTATAGATGGATGTTGCTGTAACGGTGGAACAGACCGTATCCGGCCCTGACGTAATGACCGGCACATGCGGCTTGTAATAATCGCAGTCCTTGATTTCGAGCAGCCAGGCGTTCTCAGATTCGTCATTGGGATATAGATCGCAGGTAACATCACCACTTGCGTAATTTGAATTTGCTCCGAGCACATAATTATAATCATCCTTTTTATACACACTATGAATATTCCAAAACCTGTCAGTACCTAAACCTCCGATACAATGCTCCCAAAGCAATTGCCCGTTACTATTCAGCTTAACCACCCAGATATCCATTTCATGCCATTCCGTGGTGTGATTTCCGGTTACATCCCCATCGTGTGAGTCAGTGTTTCCAATGAGAAGGAATCCACTATCAGCTGTCTGAGTTAAATAAGTGGGCCACTCATTAGTTAATCCCCCCAGGCACTTTTGCCAAATTATATTGCCATAGAGATCTATCTTAAGTGCCCAAATGTCCTCATAGACACCAGGTGTTCCGTGATATCCACTTACATCCCGGTCATTGGAGGATGTGCTGGCTGCGATCACATAACCATTATTTGTCTCGATAATATCGTATCCCAAATCATAATAAACCCCTCCATAACACCATTGATTTAAAGTGGTTCCATCAAGGTCCATTTCCACTACCCAGACATCTGTGAAAATGTAACCGTAATCAGGGCAATCGATCATACCACCGGTTAGTTCGTGGCCACCAATAAACAGGATGGTATTATGAGATGAAAGTTTGATTGTAATACCATTATCTTTCCCGGAGTTTCCGATGGTTTTCTGCCAAATAATGTCCCCAACAGAGTCGATCCGGCAAAGCCAGACATCCATATCCCCATAAGAATGGGTTACATCACCTCCTGAAGAGCTGATCCTTCCCATCATCAACGCCCCTTTATCCGGCATTAATATTGCATCCACAGCTATTTCACCATTTGCCGAGCCCCCATAGTTTTTTTCCCACACAATTTCTCCATTTGCCTTAATCTTAACCATCCAGAAATCTTTTCCCAGGAAATGATGTACGTCGCCATCGCTTGAACTTGCATGATTGAATAAGTAATAATTATTGCTGTCAATACGGATGATTTTATGCGGGCCGTCGCCGGAACTGCCTCCATAACATCTTTCCCAAATAACATTACCATAATTGTCCGTGTTAACGATCCATGCATCGGCTCCGCTATGATAATTTGAGATTCCAGGCCCATCATTAAGAATATATATTCCAAACAAATAACCATTGTCAGTTTTTTCAGCAGCATAGGTCCAGTTCTGCCCATTTTCGGCGCCAAGGCAATTTTGCCAGATCACAGACTCTATTTGCGCATTTAGGGCAATACTATTTAAGTATATAAATAAGTTGAGTGTGATCTTGAATTTCATTATAAGTTTGTTTTAGTAACCGCTGCAGACTATCAGCCTGCAGCGGTTAAAACTTGGTTCATTGAATGACAATTTTGCCAACTTTGCTGAAACCGTCTGATATCAGGTTATAATAATAAACTCCGGCATCTATTTCCGTTGTGTTCCATACTTTTTGACCTTGTTTGCCATTTACCTGAATCTGCCAAACTCCTTTTCCATTCAAGTCTGAAATAAGGATCTGTCCAGTTGAATTTTCGTTAAGCAGTTCATAATTAAAGGCCACATAATAGTGGGCAGGATTGGGTTCTGCCGAAATTTTCAATATTTCATTACCAGGCAGTGTGTTTGTTCCAGAAATGAAATCATATTTCAGATATGAACTATCAATCATAGGCAAGCAATAGCAATAATTTTGTATTCCGGCGTAGGTCAGTATATTTCTAGCCATATTGCCCGCATAAGAACCTTCATTAACTGCTATAGATTGAAGAATATTGATATCTGTATTGTCGGGTTCATTCATCTTTTTTCCTGTTACAAACCATGATATTTGCATTTCCACCAGGGATTTGTAATCATTATAATTCTCAAGTTCTTTACCTTCAAGGCCGTATAGTGAAGGTAAAAGATTTAATAGCGTGACTGCGTTATTTGTATCATTTTCCGATAGATATGATGAAATAATTTGACGATCGGCAACCATATTGTCCAGATTATCCAGCCAATTCCTGTAATCAGTTATATTGAAAACGGTATCGAACAGGATGCTTCGTATAATATCCTGTGCGGCTTGGGTCTTCGCAGCTTTATATTGAGCCAATTCATTCCTTAGTATGGTTTTGTAAGTAACACCATTGACTGCTTGCCTCAGAATATCGATCATGTAATCCGGTAACGGATCTTCTTTTTGTTCAAGAAAACCTATCAACGTATCTCTGTTCAATTCATCAGGATTTGCGGAAAGGATTTCGAGTAAAACCTCGTCAGGAAAAACATCGGTACGTTCTGCCATTGCTCGCAGTACTTCCTGGGAAAGATGGGGAGAATGGCCTAAGAGCTGACTTCTCAATGTCCATATATCATCGGGTTCTGCGGATTCAATGTTGGACAATTCCGTTTCTGTATCTCCACCATCAATCAAGGATTCATATAAATAACTGACCGAATTATAGTCGCTAAAATTCTGGGCAAAGGATTCTTCTTTTACCAACCGTTCTTCATAAGTCAGGCCAATATGTCCACCACCTCCATAATGATCCGGGCAATTATTTTCATTACTAATTTCTTTTTCAAAGAATTCCGGTTTCCAGCTAAAAATATTTACAGGCTCTTCATCCGTGCAAGGATCACAGTAATAATAATTTATTGTACTTTTTCCCCTATTACTAAAGTGTAATACATTTGAAGTGTCCTGTGAAAACACATTGCCAGAAGAAGTACTCTGATCGCCTTGCCAACCCCGGATCATCGCTCCGGCTGTATCGGTTCCAATGAACTGTACCATAAAATCAACGGCATTATGGGAATTACAATTGCATTGATACTCAACGCCATCATCGTCAGATAAAGGATCTAGCCTATTAGTACCTTCAGCATAGTTTCCATAACTAAGCCCGTCAAAATTATTTTTATAAATATTGTCATATTGAGTACGGCAATTCTTTACCCTGATACCGGCATAATTGCCATTGGTTGCCAGGCTATCTTTCCGTAGTTTGTTTTTTTCTATTACAAATCCAATCGACTCATGAATATCAATTCCAACACCATCGGCGAAATCACAGTTGCCATGATAAGGAGCGACATAGCCTGCTTCTAAGTAGTTTTCCAATATCACGGCATAATCGTGTTCATTAATATAAATTCCGGTACTGTTGTCGTTAAAATGAGTACCGTTTATGAAAACCGGCGGATCAATTACTTGGGCTGGCGCCCAAACACCAATCGCCCAATTGAACCCGCTGAACCGGCAACTATCAGCATCAACGCAGGGAATTGTATGCGAAGGGCAGTAAGGTCTTACGTAAAATCCGGCGTTATAAGCTGCCAGTCCCACGTTCCATGTAGAAATATTCGTCGCATCATGACTGACCGAAAAGGTACACCCGTTGAACTGGAGCCCTCTGACATGGCACAGATCGACATGCTTGTAAAATGTCTTATCTCCCAAATACTGCGCATCAATTATAAATGAACAGTTTGTAAATATTCCGTAATAATCAAGTTCCTGAGTGGGATATAATGGATTAAAGTTGCGGTAATACAGTGCATGCACAGACATGACATTGTTTTTAAAAGTAGAATTGTAAGCTTCCACAATGCCTCCTGTCATGGTGTAATCATCCGGTTTCCATAGATTTATGGCTGTGACGGCATTTTCAATTGTTGCGCCATTGAGAATGATTACACCTTGTGGATAGGGTAAAAGCGGGTACTTGAATTGCGGAGCATTCGGATAACCCCAGACTTCGATGCCGGGCCACATAATGCTATTGCAAATACCTGTTAATATACAATTATTAAGAATTAATTTTCCTCCGGGCTTGACAATAATTTTTGCCCAACTACTTATAGAAATGGTGCAATTTTGAATGGTCAGTTCAGCACCAAATTCGACATTGATGTTATTATAAATATTCATATCACTGTCCCAGGTGGTGTTTACTTCGATAGGAGGAATTATGACAGGCTGTAGCGCTTTAAATGCATTTATTCTACCGTAGCCTACCCATTTGCTCCACCCTGTAATCGAATCATAATGGTTGACTTCAGGACTTATTGTATCTGCTGTCCTTTTAAGAATGCTTTCAATCGAATCATTCGTAAGGCAGGGATTTGCTGAAAGCATTAATGCCACAACTCCGGAAGCAAATGAAACAGCTCTTGAAGTCGATATATTAAATTCAGATACGCTATCATAAGTTTTAAACTTATAATCAGGTACGTACTGCTCATTTTCCTTTATTACATTGCCTATAAATAATCCACCGGGAGCAACGACATCAATTCCCGTATCATAATTAGAGCCAAAATCAAGCCAGTCCCATCGGTATTCATCAGCTAATGTATCATCTGCATTACATTCTGATGCGCCAACAGCAAGAACTTCTTCGAATCTTGCAGGAAAATTAATGGGTTGGCTGTTGTCATTACCTGTCGATCCCAGAAAGAATACCGTATCGCTTTGAAAATGAAAATGTATAGCTGTTTCGACAGATTCGTTATATGGTATTCTTATTGGCATATTAATTATTCTTGCCCCATTAAAAACTGCGTAATCGATCGCTTCAGGGATGAAGGCGTCGTCAATAAATTGAGGTTCATCTACATCTCTGATATTAAGCATCATTACAGAAATGCCTTTCGTGGAATAACCACCGGCAACACCCCAAATTCCAATGTTATTATTTGTTTTTGCCGCAATGATGGATGAACATATAGTGCCATGAGATGTCATAGGCTACTCCTCTAATAATAACTGGTTATTATCTGCTGGGAAGTTCCATCCGTGAATATCATCAACTTTGCCGTTTTGATCGTTATCGACATTATCAGGAATACTCCCTTCACCAAAATTAATCCATAAATTTGAATAGGTGTCGGAACCATAATCTAAATCCGGATGATTCTCCCAGATTCCATTATCAAGATCAGCAACAATAATCCTGCTATGACCAGAAGTTAATTGCCATGCTTCGAAAAGTCCAGTATGTTCATATGGCCATAGAAGGTTTGGATGATTTATTATTTTGCTGTCAATTAGGGCAAGATTATCATTTGGCCTGCCAATATCAGATAAAGGACATAAATGGTTTATATCATAAAACTGAACATCAGAGCTATTATCAATCCCATTAACCAATTCAATAAAATTTGTTCCGGGATTAATTGAATATCGAATTATTTGAGAACTGGAAGTATTTTGTGGAGTTATCAGAAACGTTGAATTAAAAGCTTGTTTCCTATTCTCGGAAATTGTATCATTCAGCTTTATCAGAATGTAGTCTGTTTTCACTTGAAAAGTATCGCCATCCGAGATGTCATAATATTTTTCATCCAAAAACAGTAACTTATATTTTCCAACATCATAATAAGTTTGGGAACGTAAAAAGGATGCGATCAGGAGTAGACTAATAGTCGCTACTTTCTTGATATTTAAGTTTCCTTGAAATACAAGGTTGAATAAAGTAAACTTTTTCATAAATAGTCGGATTAAATGTTAATAAATTGAAAAGAATAATTGGTAGGGATAATACGGATTTAAAAAGCAATCGAGGCGTAAGATTATTCTCCTTTTCCCCTCGTCTCCAGGTCTCTCTCTCTCTCTCTCTCTCTCTCTCTCTCTCTACAGAAACGCGCTATTAGGTAAAACCGAATCATTTGGATCAATTGGATTTGGTTAAGAATCAAATCACGAAATGTATGGAATAAATATAAATAAGATATATTTAAAAGTCAAGGGATGGTTGATAACTTTTTCGTACATGAGACTCCATCTGGTTTTAGTGAGATGGCATCTCAAATAGTTACCCGAACCGCGTAATGCTTTCCACCTTAAAACTCATTACTCAGTTGATCCTCTTCTTCTTCCCGCCCCATTCCTTTTCACGAAGGATATATTTCTGGATCTTGCCGGTGGAGGTCTTTGGGAGCTCGCCGAATTCTACGGCGGCAGGACATTTGAAGTGGGCGGCATGCTGCCGGCAGAAACGGATGATCTCTTCTTCGGTGGCCCGGGCATCACGCCTCAGGGTGACAAATGCTTTCGGCCGTTCGCCCCACTTTTCGTCGGGAATGGCTACCACGGCGCACTCCAGCACAGCCGGGTGACGTGCCACGAGCTGCTCGATCTCGATGGTCGAAATGTTCTCGCCCCCTGAAATGATGATGTCTTTCAGCCGGTCGCGCAACTCGATATAGCCATCAGGGTGCCAGACCGCCAGGTCGCCCGAATGGAACCAGCCGCCAAGAAAAGCTTTGGCCGTAGCTTCGGGCTGCAGGTAGTACTCCCGCATCACATTGTTCCCGCGCATCACCACTTCGCCCATCGTGCTGCCGTCTCTGGGCACATCGTCCATATTCTCATCCACTACCCTGACCAGCTCCGCTGTAAGATAGGCCTGGCCCTGCCGGGCGCGGTAAAACGATTGCTCCTCCGCCGGCAGGTCATCCCACTGCGGATGCCACTCGCAAACCGTTATAGGTCCATATGTCTCCGTCAGCCCATAGACATGCACCGGCTTGAAATTGAACGACTTGATCATCGCCAGCAGGGTGGGGGAGGGCGGAGCGCCGGCAATGGTCACCGTTACCGGGTAAGTTACAGGAGCGGCCGAGGGATGGTTCAGCAGGTTGATCTGCAGGGTGGGGGCGCCGTTGAAATGAGTGACATGCTCGGCCCGGATCAGGTCCCAGATCAGTCCCGGGTCGGTCTTGCGCAGGCAGACATGCGTACCGCCAATGGCCGTTACGGCCCAGGTAAAGCACCAGCCGTTGCAGTGGAACATCGGCAGGGTCCAGAGATAAACACTCCCGGAGTCCAGGTGCACTTCGATGATCTCTCCCAGGGAATTCAGGTACGCCCCCCGGTGGGTATAGAGCACCCCTTTCGGACGGCCGGTGGTGCCGGAAGTGTAGTTCAGCGTGACCGGTTCCTCTTCATCTGCCAGCGGGCTTTCAACAGGTTCAGCGCTCCCTTCCGATAAAAACTGCTCGTAGGGATCATCCCCGAGGCCCGAATCCTCTATCCCGATTACGGTTATTCCCGACAGGTCCATTTCCCCGACCAGCGGCGAAAATTCGCTGTCGATAAACAGGAAACCGGCCCCGGAGTGTTGCAGGATATAGCCGATCTCCTCTGCATTCAGCCGGGTATTGATCGGCACCAGTATACCGCCTGCGGCAGGGATCGCGAAATGAGCCTCCAGCAAAGCGGGAATGTTCGGGCAAAGAAAAGCCACCCGGTCGTGTTTTTTCAATCCAAGCGACAACAGCCTGTTCGACAGCCGGTTGACACGTTCTTCAAACTGTTTGTAGCTGTAGCGCCGGTTATAATGGATTATGGCTGTTTTTTCAGGATAGATGCTGGCAGAGCGGCGAAGAAAGCTGACCGGTGAGAGTTCCGTCCGGTAAACTTTATGGGGATTATCGGCTAACATATTCGTAAGGTTTGGTTACCTCACAAATATAATAAAATCGTATATAATCCCCATCTCCAATCCAACAATTAATATGCTCTTTTCCCTTTTCCTTATTCCTTTGTCCCTTTTCCCTCCTCGATAAGAACTCCTTCCGCAATAAACTCATAGGCATAGACAGGTTCGGTGATCGCCGCGATTTCCTCCTCGCTTTTACCGTCCTCGCGGGCGTAATTTTGCAATGTTTCGACGGGTATCAGTTCGCGGATGGCTATCCCCTGGGCGATGGCAATTTTGCCGGCCGCATCCAGGGGAATAGTGAACAATTCATCTTTGAAAGTTACGTGCACCGTTTCGCCGTTGCCCATATCCAGGTCCATCCAGCAGCCTGAATGTTTGCAAGATGCCTTGATATTGCCGGAGACAGTGGCCATAACTGTATCATTATCAGTAAAGAGTGTTGAGAAATTGGCTGCCGGAACAGCGTTAGTGGAAGCGATGTCAGTGCCGAAATTGCCTGTGGGAGCGGTCTCTTTGCCTGCTCCCTGATGCGCCGATGGCTGCGGGCCGGTCTGGCAGGCCGCAGCCATCAGGATTATAAAGAATAGACTGATATATTTCATAAGATTATCTTGGCATGATCTGGACATCCTTCACATCATCCATCGAAACATATCCGCCGTTATTGCCGAAGTTGTTGAGCACGTAATTGATGACGGCTACAGCGTCTTCTTTTGTGTCGGCCTGCGGGGGCATCGGGGCGGGCCACTTGATATTGCCGTGGGCAGGCACGTTAATAGATCCGTTCAGCACCTGTGAAACCGCTAATACTTTTTCCTCGAGCAGGAATTTGGAGCCTACAAGCGTCGGGAAAGCATTGGGCAGCCCCTGTCCGTTAGCCTGGTGGCAGGCGATGCACTTGGCTTTGTAAATTTGTTCGCCGCGGGCGAGCTGTGCGGCCATTTCATTGTTTCCGGCCGGGGTAGCGGGGGTCTCTTTCTGCACGGCTGTCTCCTGTTTGGGCGCCGGTTTGTCGCCACCGCCACAGGCAGTCATCATTACAAAAATACCCACCGAACCGAGGGCCAGTAAATAGTTTAATTTTTTCATGTCTGGTTATTTTTAATGATTATAAAGAAGATTCGTTCCGGCAAAATTAACCATTAAATAGAATGAAAATAAATAAGTGGTTATTTTTTTGGATGACAGCACTCCATTGTAGCTTTATCCCCCTCTTTTTCCAGTTTCGGACTGATGTAGGGAATACCCAGGTTCAATCCGCGAAGGATGAATAAAATGCCCAGAATGACTATAAAAACGGGTATGACCATAGAGAGTTTTTGCCTGATCTTCTGGGAAAGGATGTTCCCGGCGATGGAGATGGCCAGCAACATCGGGATTGTGCCCAGGCCAAATATGATCATGTAGATTGCCCCCAGATGAGCATGACCTGTAACCATGGCGCCGGCCAGGGCTATGTAGACTAAACCGCAGGGGAGGAACCCGTTGAGCAGTCCGATGATGAAAAGCGATCCGAAGGTGCGCTGACGGAAAAGCCTGATAAAGGGTTTTTTAAGGTATCCGGTCAAAGAATCGGTAACCGAAGCAGCCTTTTTCCCGATAGCTCCCAGGCGTGGAACAACGACGGCCAGGATCATGACAGCTCCCAGGATAACCGAAAGCCATTGCTGCATTCCGCCCATGGCCAGGCCGAGGCCGGCAAGACCGAAAACCGCTCCCATAATACCGTAGGTGATCGTCCGGCCGAAGTTATAAAGTATCCCCCCGGTGATCCTTTCGAACCAGGACCGGTTGCTCAGCGGCAAAGCAATGGCAATCGGCCCGCACATGCCTGCGCAGTGCAGCGAACCTACAAGACCCAGCAAAAAACCAGATGTTAGTTCAAAGTTCAAAGTTCAAAGTTCAAAGTTCAAAGTTCAAAATGAAAATTGCAATGTTATATGAAAAATGCTCCATGCTCAATGTTCAATGATAAGCCCCTCCTCGAAATAGTATCCTTTTCCTCCCATCGTCCAGTCAAGCTTAATCGTCCATTTCCCGGGATCAAGTTCTTTAAGGCTGAAAACCTGCCGCAGGGAATCATTTAACTGCAAATCCAGGTTCAAATCTTTCCCCGGATCGGAAGGGCGGTAAAAATGGACTATGCCTGCCACGGGCAGAATTGTGCCCTCTTCCGGAAATTGGATAGATATGTGTTCACCTGATTTTAAGATTATTACCTTGCCGGGTAATGCGGCTGTATTTTTAATCCGGTCGATCCGCTCCTGGTAAGCCAGTTCTTTTTCATAATAATTATCTTCCACCAGGTTGACATCCATTGTTGTAATGAAAATGAAGAACGCCACCACCGCCAGGATAAAGACAGTGAGGACGATGAAAATGCCGGTGCCCCAGTTAAATTTTATTTTCATGGCGATGAAGGTCCTGCAAACGAAGATTCCACCTCATGGATGAGTTCTCCGTCGCTGTAAATACCAAAGATAACCGGTGTTTTCTCAGATTTCACATCATTTCTGTTGAGGATCAGGAAGAAAACCGATTCGCCCACCGATTGCTTCTCCACAAAGATATCCTTGCCGATGACGGTGATGGTCCCTTGAGGTGAAATGCTTTTTATTTCGACCGGGAGATCGCGGTTGGTTTTATTGACCAGTTTTACATTGTAAAGGTTGCTGACCTTCCCCGGTTCCGGTTCCTGGAAAAGCATACCGGGAGCCCTCAGGATGGTTGTTTCAATGGGCTTCCGGGCAGTCATCGAATAAGTAAAAATCCCGAGCAGAACGACCAGGACAGCCGAATAGGCTATGGTCCGGGCATTGAATCTAACCCTCGCCCCTTCGGCAATCATCTTTTCCGACGCATAGCGGATAAGCCCGCGTGGCTGGCTCGTCGCGTCCATCATGGCATCGCAGGCATCGATACAGCAGGCGCAATTGATGCATTCAAGCTGTGTGCCGTTGCGGATATCGATTCCTGTCGGGCAGACCTGGACACATTGCGTGCAGTTGATACAACTTCCCTTGCCGGCCTTTTCACGGTCTTCGCCTTTGAAAAAAGTCCCTTTCGGTTCACCCCGCAGGTAGTCGTAAGAGATGACGATCGAGTTGCGGTCAAGCAGTACGCCCTGCAAACGGCCGTAAGGACAAACGATGGTACAAACCTGTTCCCTGAACCAGGAAAAAATAAAGTAGAAAACGCCGGAGAATGCCAGCATTCCCGACAGCCCTGCAATATGTTCCGCCGGATCGTCGGTCACTAATGCCCACCACTCTTTGGAGCCGATGATGTACATCAGGAAGTAGTTACCGGCGATGAAAGCGATCAGGAAGAAGATGGCATGTTTCAGTGTCTTTTTAAAGATTTTGCCGGCTTTCCAGGGTTGTTTGGCGAGTTGTTTCTGATGGTAGGCATCGCCCTCGATCCAGTATTCTATTCTCCTGAATATCAGTTCCATAAATACAGTCTGAGGACAACCCCATCCGCACCAGATCCGGCCAAAGGCCACTGTAAACAGGATGATAAACACCATCAGGGAGATCATGGCCAGGAAGAACAAATGGAAATCCTGCGGCCAGAACCGCACGCCAAGCAACACGATTTCCCTTTCGATGAAATTGAGCAGCAGCAGCGGTTCGCCGTGGATCCGGATAAACGGAGCAGTAATGAAAAAGATGAGCAGTGCAAAACCGACGACATTTCTCCAGGAAGTCAGCCTGCCTTTCGGTTTCTTTGCATAAACCCAAACCCGTTTGCCTTTCTCATCGATCGTTGCCAGCCGGTCCCGGAAATCCGAAGTATCTTTTTCTTCCTTTTTAAACAAAACCATGACGATTTGATGATTTGATGATTTGACGATTTGACGATTTAGCGATTTAACGATTTAGCGATTTAATGATTTAATGATTTAATGATATTTTTTGTCATTCGTTATTCACTATTCACTGCAGACTTCTCCCTGCGGGGGTTTGGGGTTGGGGGGATTGGTGCCGTTAAGGCTTACGATGAAACTGGAGACCTGTTGAATCTGTTCGGGGGTGAGCTGGTCTTTCCAGGAGATCATCCCTTTATCGGGGACGCCGACGACGATCAGGTTGAAAATTTCTCCGATGCTGCAACCGTGGATCCAGTATTCGTCGGTCAGGTTCGGCCCTACAAGCCCCTGGCCCTGAGCCAGGTGGCAGACAACGCAGCTCTTGTCGAAGATTGCTTTGCCGGCGGCCAGTGAACCGGCGTCAGTCAGCAATGTAACATTGGTTGCATCGATGGCATTGGCCTCGCGGGCGCTCTTGTACATCAGCATGGCCGTTTCCACTTCTTTGGCGTAGGCGGCGTCCTGTTTATCGGCCGTATGAAGGATATGCATCCGGGTAAAATAGATGCCCGAAATGATAATCGTTATATAAAACAGCCAGAGCCACCATTTCGGCAACTTGTTGTCGAGCTCTTTTATCCCGTCGTATTCATGTCCGGAGATCAGGTTATCGCCGGTCAGTTCATCTTTTTCTATCAGGTTATGATTGTTTGGTTCCATAAACCATATTTTTTTGCTTTGTTAAATCCTTTTCTTTTTTTATTGAATTTCATCCTCTTCATCCAATGGAAGACGGCTATAATGGCTGACATCTTCCTTCTTTATGCTGTAAGCCTGGTAGATCATAAAGATGAATGTCAGAAGAAAGATCAGCATGGCGATGATGGCATAGATATACGCACCATTGACCGATACAAGGTATTCTTTGATCAGGTTCACGGGGCAGGATTATTTGGAAATATCGGTACCCAGCCGTTGCAGGTATGCAATCAGCGCTATGATTTCTTTGTCTGCATCTGTTGCATATCCCGATGCCTGCAGTCCGCCGGCGATCTGCCGGGCCTGGTTTTCCAGATCGGCAGTGGCCTGTTTGTCGTAACCATCCGGGTAAGGAACACCCAGCGACTGCATGACCCTGATCTTTTTACCCGTATAGCTGACATCCAGGTTGTTTTCAGCCAGCCAGGGATAGGTAGGCATGATGGAGCCCGGGCTCACGGAGCGGGGATCAATCATATGGGTGAAATGCCAGGAATCGGGTTTATAGATCTTGCCGGTCTTTACGCCTTCCCTTGCCAGGTCGGGCCCGTTCCGTTTCGATCCCCACTGGAATGGATGGTCATAAACGAACTCGCCGGCTTTGGAATATTCGCCGTAGCGTTCCGTCTCCGAACGGAAAGGCCTGATCATCTGCGAGTGGCAGGTATAGCATCCTTCCCTGACATAGATGTCGCGTCCTTCCAGTTCCAGCGGCGTGTAAGGCTTCACGGAAGAGATTGTCGGTATATTGGTCTTTATGAGGTACATAGGGATGATTTCAACAGCGCCGCCGATGAGGATCACGATCAGCGAGGCGATCATGAACTGAACGGGTTTGCGCTCGAGCCAGCGGTGGCGTGATTCGCCATCCGTGCGCTTCGAAGATACCGGGACAAGGGCGGGAGCCGTCGCTTCGGTCTCTTTGCTGAACTGGCCGGCTTTGATGGTTTTGTAAAGGTTCCAGACCCCGATAAGCGCTCCGGTCACATACAGTGTTCCGCCGATAGCACGCGCGCCGTACATCGGGATGATCTGTGTGACGGTTTCCAGGAAGTTGGGGTATTTCAGGAATCCCAGGCCGTCAAACTCTTTCCACATCAGGGTTTGAACCACAGCGCCCCAGTACAGTGGGATGGCGTAGAAAATGATCCCCAGTGTGCCGAGCCAGAAATGGACATTGGCCAGTTTCTTTGAAAAGACCTGCGTGTTAAACATACGGGGGATAAGCCAGTAGAGCATACCGAAGGTCAGGAAGCCGTTCCATCCGAGCGCTCCGACATGCACATGTGCGATCGTCCAGTCGGTGAAATGGGTAAAGGCATTGATGGCTTTAATCGACATGAGCGGCCCTTCGAGGGTCGACATACCGTAAGCGGTTACAGCCACCACAAAGAACTTGAGCACCGGATCTTCGCGGACTTTATCCCAGGCTCCGCGGAGGGTGAGCAGGCCGTTGACCATTCCTCCCCACGACGGGGCTATCAGCATCAGGGAAAACACCATTCCGAGGGTCTGGGCCCAGTCGGGCAGGGCGTTATAAAGCAGGTGGTGCGGGCCGGCCCAGATATACAGGAAGATCAGCGCCCAGAAATGGATGATCGACAGCCTGTACGAATAGACAGGCCTGTTGGCGGCTTTCGGAAGATAGTAGTACATTAGCCCGAGGTACGGCGTGGTGAGGAAAAATGCCACCGCGTTATGGCCATACCACCACTGTACAAGGGCATCCTGAACCCCGGCATAGACCGGGTAACTCTTCAGCAGGCTGACCGGGATGGCGATGGAGTTGACGATATGCAGGACGGCAACAGTGACAAAGGTTGCAATGTAGAACCAGATGGCTACATAGATATGGCGGGTCCTTCTTTTCAGGATAGTCCCGAACATATTCCAGCCGAAGATAACCCAGATCAGGGCTACCAGGATGTCGACCGGCCATTCCAGTTCTGCATACTCCTTGCTGGTGGTAATACCGAAAATAAAGGTCAGTGCGGCCAGAACGATGATCAGTTGCCATCCCCAGAAGTGGATATAGCTAAGTCTATCATTGAACATACGGGCTTTGCAAAGGCGTTGAAGCGAATAGTAAACACCGGTGAATATCCCGTTGCCGACAAAGGCAAATATCACGGCATTCGTATGCACCGGCCTGATCCTGCTGAATGTGGTATAGGCCAGGTCGAAATTGAGTGATGGGAAAATAAATTGCAAAGCCACAAGCAATCCGACAAGCATTCCGATAATCGCCCAGAACAGCGTGGCATAGGCGAAATACTTGACGATCCTGTTGTCGTAGTAAAACTTTTCCTGTTCCATAAATTGTTGATTGTTATTGGTTTTTGGTTATAAGTTATTAGTTCTTAGTTCCGGGTTCCGGGTTCCGGGTTCCAGATTCCGGGTTCCTGCTTATTAGTTAATGGTTTTTGATTAGTTAATGGTTGTTGTTTTTGTTTTTGTTCATTGATTTTTCTTTTGGATTTTGAATTTGAATTTTGTTTGGCATTTGGTCCGCCAGCTGGCGGATGGTATTTGGAATTTTCCTCAATAATGTTTTTCTCATCATCAAAAAGCACCCTGACCGACGGTGTATATTCGTCGTCGAACTGACCGGTACGGATAGTCCAGATGAAGGCGGCCAGGAAGCCGATGGCAACCAGCAGACTGACGGCAATGAGGATAAAGATGACGTTCACGGATGGTTAAGTGAAATTGGTTCCGGAAAACAAATATAAATGAGAATAAGGTAGGATGACGAGATCAGTCTGCCGAAATATGTATGTTTATTGATATTTAGAAGGGTTCTAAATATATAATACTCTAAGCTGCCGTTTTGCCAGCAGCCAGGTGGCCAATGTCGCAAAAGCCACAGCCGAGACCGAGCTTAGCGGCATCAGGATGGCGGAGAGCAGCGGAGTGAGCAGGCCAGCCGCCGCAAACGATATGCCGATGATGTTGTAAAGAAATGAGAGGGTGAAACCGGCGTAAACGATCTTCATGGCGGTCCGGCTGAAGCTGATGAAGGTATTCAGCCTGCCGAACCGGTCGGCATCAAGGATACCGTCGCAGGCAGGGGAGAAGTGGTAGACATTGTCGGCAATAGTAATCCCGACATGGCTCTCCTTCAGGGCGCCGGCATCGTTCAGCCCGTCGCCCACCATCAGTATCTTCTTCCCTGCATCTTTGAGCTTTTTGATGTATTCGAGCTTGCCGGCCGGCGACTGGCGGAAATGCAGGCTTCGTTCATCTCCGAAAACAGGCATCAGGTGGCCCTTCTCTGCATCATTATCACCCGAAAGCAGGTGTAATTCATGCCTGTTTCTCAGAGCGCCGATCACCTTCTCCATACCAGGCCGGTATTCGTTGCGGATCGTGATAAAGCCCCTGATTTGCCCTTCAATCGAGACAAACACCCGCGACGAATAATTTTTCGTCTCCTCTTCCTTCCCGGTAATATATAATTCCGATCCTATCCTTATGGCTGTATTCTCAACAAATCCGCTCAGCCCCAGGGCCGGCTGCTCGCTAAAATCCTCTACCGGTAGCAGGTTTCCGGTCTTAATACTGCCGTAAATAGCCTGGCTCAGCGGATGTGACGAGTGCCGCGCCAGCGACCTCACCAGGGCCATCTCCTTTTCTGTCAGTTCAACCTGGCTGAAATCGACATGGAAGACATCGTTCTGGGTAATCGTTCCCGTTTTATCGAAAACGATGGTGTCGATCCGTGAAAGATCTTCCAGTACTTCCGTTTTCTTCACATAAAAACCCCATCTTCCGAAGATCCGCATGGTATTGCCCAGGGTAAAAGGAATGGTCAGCGCCAGGGCGCAGGGGCAGGCCACGATCAGCACCGAGGTGAAGGCATTCATCGCCTGCGAAGGATCGGTCATCCACCAGAATATACCGGTTCCGAGACTTATGGTGATGATAACCAGCGTAAAGTAGCGGCTGACGCTGTCGACCACCGGGTTCAGACCTTTGCTGTTCGTTTTGCGGTGCAGATCCTGGTTCCAGAGCTCGGTAAGATAACTCTGTACCACCTCTTTCTCAACAATCAGCTCAATCACCCCGCCGACCTGCCTTCCGCCGGCAAAGATCCTGTCTTTCACCTGTTTGTGAACCGGAGTGGATTCACCGCTGACAAAGCTGTAATCGATATGCCCTTCTCCGGAAACAAGGATAGCATCAGCCGGCACCAGCTCCTGGTTCCGGACCATGATCCGGTTGCCGGGTCTGAGATTCTTCAGCGGAATAGTCGATTCCTTCCCATCATCATCCAGAATGGTGACCGCCACGGGGAAATAGGATTTGTAATCACGTTCGAACGACAGCGCCTGGTAGGTCTTTCCCTGGTACCACTTACCTATCAGGAGGAAGAAGACCAGGCCTGACAGTGAATCCATATACCCCTGGTCGATCCCGGCAAGGATATCATACGCCGATCTTAGAAATAATACACTGATCCCCAGTGCAATCGGGACATCGATATTGACGATCTTTTTCATCAGCCCTTTCCAGGCTGAAATAAAATAGTCGCGCGCAGCAAATACGACAACCGGAATGGCCAGGACCAAGTTGAAATAGGCGAAATTATGAATGAAGTCCTGGTCGATGGGCTTGCTACCGGCCAGGTAATCGGGAAAGCTGAAAAGCATGATATTGCCAAAGCAAAAACCGGCAACCCCGAGCTGGTAATAGATCCTGCGCTGACCTTTCCGGGCGTGTTTCCTGTCAAGGTCATCAAGAGTGATTTGCGGGATGTAATTTAGTGAAACAAGCAACTCGACCAGCTCTCGGAGCGATAATTCATTTTCTTTAAAAGTTATCGTCACCTCTTTTTTTACAAAGTTGACGAGGGAATGAAGAATGCCTTTCCGGATCCGGTTAAGGTTTTCCAGCAGCCAGATGCAGGAGCTGCAATGTATGGAGGGGATGAAGAACCTTACCTTGCTGATCCCGCCGTCGGTGAATTCCAGCAGTCCTTCCCTGATCTCCTCATGATCAAGGTAAGCGTATTTCTGACCGATCTCTTCTGCCCTGATCCTGATGCCCGGATGGGCTTCGATGTTGTAATATTCACAGGCGTCGCTCTCCCTGAGGATTTCGTAAACGGTTTTGCAACCGTAGCAACAAAAAGGTTTTTCATCGAAAATGACGGGATCTTTCCCGCAATCTTCTCCGCAGTGGAAACAGCTTATTTTAATACCGGGATCTATGTGTCCTATGTGCCTATGTGGTTAATAAATCAGTTCAACCTCTTCATTCTTAAATGATTGAGATACGAGAGCAATGAAACCAGGAATGCAACAGCCACCGAATAATAGACGAAAGTCGGTATCGGGACCGGGTCACCGGCAGCATAGGAGTGCATCCCTGAAAGATAATAATTCACCCCGAAGTAGGTCATCAGCACCGAGCTGAATCCCCACAGAGCCGCCATGTTAAAGCCGTAAACCCCATTCAGTCCGGGGATCAACCGCATGTGGATGATGAACGAATAGACCAGAACGGTCACCAGTGCCCAGGTCTCTTTCGGGTCCCAGCCCCAGTAGCGCCCCCACGATTCATTGGCCCAGACAGCTCCCAGGAATGTGCCTATGGTGATGAGAAATACCCCGATGATCAGGTTCATCTCGTTGATGTTGGTCAGCTCTTCGATGGTCAGTCTCAGCTTTTTGTAATTGTTCTTAGTCTGAAGCCCGATCAGGATCATATTGAGGAATCCGAGCAGGGCCCCCACGCCGAGGAAGCTGTAACTGGCCGTGATCACCGCCACGTGGATGACGAGCCAGTAGGATTTGAGCACCGGCACCAGGTTTGTCATCTGCGGATCGAGCCAGCTCAGGTTGGCCACCATCAGGGTGACTGAGGCCAGGATAGCCGTTGTAGCCGTGGTGATGGGCGATTTCCTGAGAAAGAGGATGCCGCTTAAAACGGTACCCCAGGCAATGTAGATCATCGTTTCATATCCGTTGCTCCAGGGGGCATGGCCCGCCACATACCAGCGGATCGCCAACCCCAGCGTGTGAAGAGCAAAACAGGCGATGATCAGACCGACCAGAACCCTCACGATCCACTTCAGGTTCAGTCGTTTGCTCAATACCTGGGTAAAAAGTGCAATGATAAAAATGAAGCCGATCGTCCCGTATATCGGGAATAGGCGTTTGAAGATATTCGTGTTGTTATACAGGATCTCCAGGCGGGTTTTGGTGGAGGATGGCATCACCTGCTCACCATAACGCTGCTGGTAAGTCTTCAGATAGGAGAGTACCGTGTCGGCCTGCGACCAGTCATTGGTGACCATGGCCTCATGAACGGCCCCGTAATACAGCGGAAGGATGTTTTCAACGAAGGCTGCGTCGGTGCTGTCGAAGGATTCATAAGGTTTTTCAGCCGTGTGCCATTTGTGGTTCGGGTGGCCCGGCTCCGGAAATGCAGTCAGAAAATCGCCCAGGATGGCCATATAGAATATGTTCACCCGCTCGTCGACCTTGATCACATCTTTGTCAAAACTGTTACGCTCTACCGGTTTTTTATTGCTGGACGCTTCGATGTGTTGGCTCAATTTGTAAAAACCCCGGTTATTATCGATAAAATCGTTGAAAGACGCGAATTTACCATCTATCCCAATAGCGTTCTTAAGCTCTTTATCCGAAACCTTGATTAGCGGCACATTCTGCCAGTATTCGGGATTGGTAAGCATTCCCAGGAAGACCTGTTCGCTGTTCAACCCTTTGTAAGTATCTTTCCGGTAAATTTTCCTTAGCAATTCGGAAGATAGCGTATTGACCGGCTTCATTCGCCCGTCCTGGTCCTGAACGATTAGTTCTCCGAACTTCTTGGCGTGTTCCTTGCTGATATTCAAAGGATTGAAGTTGCCGTCGTGCTGTGCGCCAGCATTTTCCGATGAAAACCCAACCATGATCAGAATAGCGATCATCGCCATTGCGCTTTTCTTTTTGAGCTCCGAAGTCATCCTGGCGAGCTTGCGGAAACGGCTGTTCCGGCTGAAGAAGTTGTACAGCAGCCCGGCAGCGAGGATCGCATAACCGATGTAGGTAAACAACGTACCCCAGTAATCGCTGTTGACTGATAAGACAGTTCCTTTTTCGTCTTTATCGTAGGATGACTGGAAGAAACGATACCCGCCGTAATTCAGAATATTGTTCATGAAGATACGGTAGGGCATTTCGAGGTTTTCCGAAGGATCGATGACCGTGACTTCGCTGGCAAACGACGAAGGGCTGTTCGATCCCGGGTATCTTTCCAGGATGAAATCCCTGAGCTTGATATAGAAAGGCAGGCCGATGTATTTGGATCCGTATGACAATGAGAATTCGGTTCCGTCGATCGAAGTCGTCACCGGCTGACCGATCATCCCTTTGCCGCCCAGCATGCCGACTTCCTCGGTTTTACCGTTATAGGAAAGGTTCATGACAATAGCTGCCACGCCGCTCGATTCATGGGGAGAAGAGACCAGCTGGGTTTTTCCCGAGGGGTAAAACTGCCTGACAACGAACTGCATGCCCATGAAATCGTACAGTTGCATCTGGTAAAGGGTGTAGGTGGAATCTTTCCGAAGGGTGTCGGTAGTACCGGCCATCATATTCATCACGGTCGACGGGAAGGGGGTACGCACAGTCAGCCCTGTTTCAGGTGAGTAATTGATCCGGATGGCTGTTGAATCGTCGGTGGGAGCATTAAAGCAAAGCGCAAGCCCCCTGACGGTTTTGACTTCGCCGGCTTTGAGCAGGCTGGTCCGGCGGCTGCCACGGTCTACCGTGACAAAGGTCATCATCGGTATACCGTTGTTAGCCTCTACCACTGCTTCGGCTGCATTTGGAATATATTCCTTAAATTGGAGTTTAAACGATTCATCATTAAAATGAAACGACTCCCGGAACCTGTTCTTCTTATATTCTGTAAAAAGATATTCCTCGTCGAAGTTCCAGGATTGCCCGTTTTTATTCACAGTCACCTGAACGTAAGGACTTTCCGAGATGATCTGGTTGGATGCTTCGCCTTCGCGGATCATCATGGTCCCTTCATAACCGATGTACCGTGTAAGGGCTGCACCGATCAGGATAACGACAAAAGAAAGATGGAAGAACAGTACGCTGTACCGTTTCCGTTCGTATAGCTTGTATTTGAATACGCTGCCGATGAGGCTTACGGCTGTCAGAGCCAGCAGCGCTTCAAACCATTTTGCGCTGTATACGACCGATTTAGCGGCCAGGGTACCGAAGTCGTTTTCAATAAAAGTAGCCGTTCCGACCGCCGCTGCAAAGATCAGCATCAACGTGCCGGCAAACTGCATGGAGAATATGAAATCAAAGAATTTGCGCATCATAAATCAGGGTTCAATTGTTCAATTGTTCGATTGTTCTCGTCCTACAGTCCTATCGTACTATAGTCTGCGATGCAAAAATAACCAAATCATCCTTATTATAAAGAATGAGTTTAAATAAATATAACCTTGCTTGAAATCAATGATGACTTAAGCTCTCCTCAAGGTATGGATGGTTCTTTGCAACAAGCGGGGCTGATTTCAAGGCCCGGGCGACAATAAAAGCAAACATGCCGGCGAATCCCAGGAATGTGCCGATTTCAATCATGCCGATCTCCAGCTTGCCATAGGTGCCGACGATGATCTGTAAATAAAGATCCACCCAATGCCCGAATATGATCACGATACAAATCGCCAGCAGGGTGTTCTTGTGGCTGACAAGGTAATTCGACAGGAGCAGGGCAAACGGAATGGCAAAATTCAGGAACAGCTCCAGGTAAAACAGGGGAGTGAATTCGCCTTTGGTCCTGGGTAAATAATAAACTGTTTCTTCCGGGATATTGGCATACCAGATCAGGATATACTGGGCAAACCACATATAGGTCCAGATAATGCTGAGGATAAAAATGTATTTGGCGAAATCCTTCAGGTGCGATTTATTCAGGAAAGGCAGGTATCCCAGCTTGTTCAGGATGATAATGACCAGTGTGATCACCACTGTTCCGTGATAGAACGACATGGCAAAGTTCCTGACGGCGAAGATCGTACTGAACCAATGGACATCTACTGACATGATCCAGTCGAACGTGGCCAGTGAAAAGGTAATGGCCAGGGTAAAAATGTAAATCTTTGAGAACAGCTCACTTTTATAGAAGTTAGCCATTCCGCCGATCCGGTCTTCTTTCAGGCTCAGTTTTTTAAGATACTGGGTCAGGAAGATCCAGGCGGCGAAAAAGACGACATAGCGAATAATGAAAAAGGGCAGGTTTAAGTAAGGGCTTTTATGTGCGATGATCGGATCGTGGTCGGCGGCTCCCGCATGGGCCCAGTGATAGAGCTGGGGAAGTCCGAAAACCAGGATAGGGATCATGAGCACGGCAATAACCGGGATGACGTTCGATAACGCCTGGGGGATGCGCACGAACGCACTCGACCACCCCGATTGTGTGATGTACTGTAGAGCAACGAAGAAAGTCGCTCCTATGGCCAGCGACAGGAAATAGTAATTGTTCATCAGGTAGTTGGCCCAGGTTTTAACCGGGTTGACAAATAATCCGACGATGATTGTGATCACACCGATACCCATCAGGGCATAGGTCAGGTAATTGAACCTGTTTGAAATGACCAATTGTTTATCCAGATTGTAATTTTCCATGTTTGATCCTCCTTCCGTCTTCATACTATTTACCCAATTCCCTGACGTAATGTACTATTTTCCAGCGGTCCTCAGGCGAAATCTGTGAAGCATGCGCCCCCATCAGGCCCGAAAGAGTGCCTAAGGTGATCACATGGTATATTTCGCCATCGGGTTTGTTCTTTACCAGGTCGCCGGTAAGCGAAGTGGGTTGTGCCGGAAACCGTTTGCTGGTAAAAAGGAACCCTTTTCCATCGCCCCGGTCACCATGGCACATGGCACAAAAGATTGCATATTGCTCTTTCCCCTGTGCCAGTGCTTCCGGGGTGAGAGGAACCGGGTTCGCCAGTTCCAGCCCAGCCCGTTTCTGCTCATCGGCCGATCTGGGCAGGTAAGGATAGGCCGGCTCATGGCCACGGGCAATCGTCCCTTTCGGAGGCGCCTGCATCGTCAGGCTATCCCTGAATAATGGGTTCTCCGTGTAGGGTTCAGCAGCCTCCGAATAATACATGTCGGGCATATAAGCGTATCCCGGGTGGTTCCGCCTGTGATTGCAGGCTGTCAGCGAGACCAGCGCCATTAACAAGAACAGGATAGGGAATTTAAAGATTCGGTTTATCATAGCAACAACGGTTAGTCGTTTTCTTCTTCAATATAATTTTCCGGTAATGGTTTTTCGGTAATCTCCACCGCACCGCTCTCTTTCAGCAAATCGGTGATCCGTTTCACATCCGCATCGGTGAAATCTGCTTTCTTCTCAATAACGATGGCAAATTTGTCATCAACTGTCCGGGGATCGATCATGACGACATTTTTGCCGGGCCCAATCCTCTGCCGAATGAAAAATGTCAGCAAAGTGAGCAAAACCGCCACAAAAATGGTCCCCACGAACATGATGATAATGAATGAAAGGGAATTCAGCGGTTTGCCACCGAATTTTAACGGGTAATTAACTACAGAAGTCCAGTATAAAAATGCATAGATGGCAATGAAACCGGTCGTCCCGTATATAAAAGTCAGCAACGGCAACCGGGTTTTCATTCCGAGTATTTCCCAAAGCTCATGAATAGGGAAGGGGCTGAAAACATTCTTGATGCGTACATCATTCTCTTTCAGCTTCCTGGCAGCAGCTACAAGGACGTCAGGATCGTCGTAGATTCCAATGATATTATTTTGTTCCATGGTCTTTGTCTTTCTTGATGCTTGTTTCTTTTAAAATCCCTTTCAGTTCGCTGATAGCCATCATCGGGATGAACCGGAAAAAGATCAGCAGTCCGAGCAGGAAAATACCCAGCGTTCCGATGAAGAAAGCCTTGTCGTAGATCGTCGGGTGGTAAGCCGCCCAGGTGGCCGGAAGAAAGTCTTTCGACAGCGAAGTGACCACGATGACGTATCTTTCAAACCACATCCCGATATTGATGATGATCGACATGATGAAGACTATTGTGAGATTTTTGCGGATCTTTTTGAACCAGAAGAGCTGCGGAATGATCGCGTTGCAGGTGATCATGGCCCAGAAGGCAAAAGTGTAATCGCCTGTGATCCTGTTCTTCATGAAGGTGAACATCTCGTATTCCGTGCCCCCGTACCAGGCGATGAAAAGCTCCGTGAGGTATGCGGTTCCCATGATCAGGCTGATGAAGGTCAGGATTCGGGCAATAGCATCCAAATGTCCCTGTGTGACAAAATCTTCATATTTGAAAACTTTTCGGACGATGATCATCAGGGTGAGCACCATTCCGAATCCGGAAAAGATAGCGCCGATAACGAAATAAGGCGGGAAGATAGTGGTATGCCAACCGGGCATGACCGATGTGGCAAAGTCCATCGACACGATCGAGTGTACCGATACGACGAGCGGAGCTGTCAGGCCGCCGAGAAGCAGGGCTGCCGTTTCAAAGCGCAGCCATCCGCGCGCCGTTCCTACCCATCCGAAGCTGAGGATATTGTAAACGGCTTTTTTGAATTTCGATGTTGTCCTTTCCCTGATGGCAGCGAAATCGGGGATCATACCCATATACCAGAATGAACCGGAGGCCATCAAATAGGTGCTGATGGCCACAACATCCCAGAAGAGCGGAGAGTTGAAATTCACCCACAGCGGACCCCGGGAGTTCGGGTAGGGGAGGATGAAGAACGCATCCCATACCCGGCCCATATGCAGCATCGGGAACAGGCCTGCACAAAGGACTGCGAAAACCGTCATGGCTTCCGCCGCGCGGTTGATGGATGTTCTCCACCGTTGCCGCAAAATGAGCAGGAAAATCGAGAAAGCCGTTCCGGCATGCCCGATCCCGATCCACCAGACGAAATTGATGATGTCCCAGCCCCAGCCGACGTTGTTATTCAATCCCCAGATACCGATACCCGTGGTAACCAGCATATACATGCTCCACAGGCCGACCAGTGTCATCGAAACACCGATGAAAATGCCGACGTACCACCACCTGGGGGGCCGGTCGGCTTCAAAAGGCCTCAGGATCTCATGGGTGATCTGCCTGTAGGTCTTATTGCCGTGTATAAGTTCGCCTCTGACTTCTGCTTTATACATAGTGTACGAGTTTTTCTTGTTCCGTAATATTAATGACCTCCTTCATGGTGTTCGTCCGTCATATTTTCGCCGGAAGAATAGACCGGGTAATGACTGCTGTAATTGCGCTTCTTCTCCGCCGGGTCAATATTCCTGACTTTCGTGACGTAACTGACCGATGGAAGGGTGTGCAGTTGTTCCAGCAACTGGTAGGTCCTGGGATTTTGCGTGATCTTTGCGATTTCGCTGTTGGGATCGTTGATATCGCCGAACACGATGGCATCGCCCGGGCATGACTGCTGGCATGCCGTCTTGATCTCGCCCTCTCTGACCGGCCGGCCCTCGTTCTTGGCATTCAGCTTTGCCTCCTGGATACGTTGCACGCACATGGAGCATTTTTCGACCACACCCCTGGAGCGAACCGTTACATCCGGGTTCAGCACCATCTTCTCCTGTTCGTTGCCCAGGTTGTAGTTAAACCGTTTTTCGTTCGTGTATTCGAACCAGTTAAAGCGGCGGACCCGGTACGGGCAGTTGTTCATGCAGTAACGTGTCCCGATGCAGCGGTTGTAAGCCATCTGGTTAAGGCCTTCGGAGCTGTGCGGGGTGGCGGCAACCGGGCATACGTTCTCGCATGGCGCATTGTCGCAATGCTGGCACATGACCGGCATATGCGTCACCTCCGGGTTATCGGCTTCATCCGAGTAATACCTGTCGATCCTGATCCAGTGCATGATCCGGCGGTTCTTCACCTCCTGCTTGCCGATCACGGCCACATTGTTCTCGGCCTGGCAGGCGATCTCACAGTTGCCGCAACCGATGCAGGCATTCAGGTTGATGGCCATGCTCCAGTGGTAATTTTCAAAAACAGGGAGATTGTACAAAGAAAGGTTCTGCTTCATGATATCCTTGTGCATCTCATTGCCCGAATTCGGGTTCTCTTGCCACTGTTTCAGGGTTGTCTCACGCACGATGGCGCGTCCTTCCATAGTGTGATGGGTCTGCGTTGTGGCCAGTGGGTAGGTCTTCCCGTTAACCTTTTCGAGTGTGACCGGCATGCCGGCAAACCGGCAGTTAATATTCCGGAAATCAATCAGCGGATAGGCATTTTTCCCGATTCCGTCTGCTACTTTACCGGCACTTGTCCTTCCGTAACCGAGCGCAATGCCTATCGTCTCCGGGTGCTGGCCGGGCTGAACCATCACCGGCAATTCGATAGTGTTATTGATTAGCACAACATCCTCATTCTTAAGGTTATGCGCTTTGGCATAAGATGGAGCTACACAAACATAGTTGTCCCATACCGATTTGGTGATCGGATCGGGTAACTCCTGCAGCCAGGGATTATTGGCGTGCTTGCCGGTTCCAAGCCCGATTTTCTCGTAAAGCACAAGTTCCATTCCGGGCGAAGGAATTAACTCCGCGTATTGCAGGTCAACATAGGTGAATTCCGGAATTGAGGATGAAGTGACGTTGATTTCTGCGATGCCATCCTGAAGGCTTTTATTCCAGAATTGATCGAAAGTGATGAGGTCGCTTTGCTTGGGGAAAATCTCCTTTTCCCAGTAAGCCCGGATGTAATCATAGAATTTAACATCCTGCCCGGCCCACTTGAGCAGGCTTTCCTGGGCTTGTCGGGTATTGAAGATCGGGTTGATGGCCGGCTGGGCAAGGCTGAAACTGTTTTCCACCGGTTCTGCATCATTCCATGATTCAAGGTAATGATTGTCGGGGCAAACATAGTTGCAAAGACGGGCGGTTTCATCCAGTGTCTCTGAAAATGAAACGGTTAATTCACATTTCTTCAACCCGTTGATGAACTTTTCAGCGGTAAAATGGTCATATGCGGGGTTGACCCCGAAAACGATAATGGCTTGGTATTCGCCGGCTTCCATCCGGTCTGCAAGTTTAGCCATTGTCTGGTCATGGCCCTGCCTGATATTGACATTCGGATAATCAAGTGTCGATCCGTAATTCTCCAGCAAATGGTTTATCGTGTTCACCGTTATCTGGATATGAATGTCGTTGGTTCCGGAAAGGATGAGTGACTTACCTTTTGCGGCAAGAAGTTCGCCTGCCAGTTCGTCGATATCGACCGGAGAGGCGGCAACATTGACCGGGCTCATATTCGTTCCGGCAGCCAGTTTGTTATAAAGATTCAGAAGGATCAGATGCTCCTCCGATGGCTTGATCAGGATCCGTTTGTCGGCATTGGAACCTGTAAGCGACATATAGGACTCGAACTGGATATGTTTCGACATCTTGTTGGTGTCGATCAGTTTTCTTCCCCTGGCATAATCGCGGGCATATTTTATGGGCATCAGGTAATTCCCGAGAAAATCGGCATTAAAGCTGACAATCAGTTCCGCTTTATCAAAATGATAGGCTGAAATAGCCCTTTTGTTAAAGTTGCTGACATTCGAATCGATCAGCGCGGAGGCAGAAATGGGATCATAATAACTCCATTGCAGCGATGGGTATGCCTGTGAGAATTCAAGGATGGCGCTACGGGTCGATGGGCTGATGATTGAATTGCTCAGGATAAGTATTCTCCCACCGTTATTGCTAATAGTGCGCAGTTTATCCGTTATTTCACGGTCGGCCGTCTGCCAGTCTGTCTCCTGTCCGTCTTTTAACGGATTCTTGAGCCGTGCCTGGTCGTACAGGCTTAGCACTGAGGCTTGTACCCTGGCATTAGTACCTCCGTAGGTCAGTTTTGATAAAGTGTTTCCTTCTATTTTGATGGGCCTTCCTTCCCGGGTTTTGACCAGGATGCTGCAATAATCATGTCCGTCATAAAAAGTTGAAGCATAATAATTGGCGATGCCGGGCGTGATCTCTTCGGGCTGTGCAAGATAAGGGATAGCTTTCCTTACCGGCATTTCACAACTGTTGGCTAATGCGGCATAGCCTACCGTGAATCCCAGCATTTTCAGAAAATCGCGGCGGGTAGGCCTGACAGAATTCTCGTCGATGGTCATGCCTTCCGATCCTGTGATTTTATCCGGTTGCAGTTTTTCCCTGCCATTTTCCAGCGGAGCAGTGCCATCAAATTCTTCCAGGCTCCTCCAGTATTTTTTCATTTCATCCATCTTTTTAATTTCTTTGGGATATTAATAATGGCATTTTGAACATTCCGTACCGCCCACATCATCCACTGTCACCCGGCTTCTTATTCCGGATTTAAGCTCCTCATGAAGCCGAATGTATTTTTCGTAATAACCGTTTGAAGTGAACTGAACTTCCGTTGTACGATGGCAGTCGATACACCAGCCCATGCTTAGCATCTGGACCTGTTTGATCCTGTCCATGGTTTTTACATCGCCATGGCATGATGTGCAATCCACTTTGCCGGCGTTGACATGCTGGGCGTGATTAAAATAGGTATGATCGGGCAGGTTGTGCACCCTGACCCATTCGATCGGCTTGCCCGTTTCCAGGGCTTTGTAAATCTTATCAATTTCTGTCGTGCCAGAATGACGTCCGGATCTCACAGCCATATGGCAGTTCATACAGAGCTGAACGGACGGGATTCCGGCATGCTTGCTTGTCATCACCCCCGTATGGCAGTATTTGCAGTCGATCTTATTGTCGCCGGCGTGTACTTTATGCGAAAAAAGAATGGGCTGATCGGGTGAATAGCCCGGCTGGCGGCCGAGATTTCTGGCTTCCACATAAGTGATTTCCGCAATGACGAAGACAGAGATCAGGATAACGATCACATGGACAAAGCGGGCTTTAATAAGTTTGGTGATGAAAAGGTCGAATAAGGCTACCAGCATGAGAATCAGCGAAATGATAAATGTCGTCCCATATTGCCGGGCATGGTCTTTGTCGTCGGCAAAGAATTCATCGGGCGCCGCAGTCCCGCTGTCAGTTGTGGTTTCTGTCACACCCGGGGTGGCTGTAGCCTGGTTCGGATCATATCTTTCAATATAATCAAGCACGGCATTGATCTGTTCGTCAGTATAGGTTGAAGGAGGCATGGGGACCTTGTTATATTCCTCGAACAGCTTCACAGCGTAAGGATCACCCGACTGTATCACTTCTTGTGAATTCCGGATAAACCGTATCAGCCATTCCCTGTCATGCCTTTCCGTTACTTTATAAAGGTCCGGCCCAATCAGTTTTCCCTTGCCAATAGTATGGCATGCACCGCAAATCTGGAATAATTGTGCTCCGTCGGAGGATTGTGCAACCGACTTCCTGGCAAAAAAACAGGAAGAAAAAACGATAGCCATGAGCAACAGGGCGGGTAGTAATTTGCGCATGGACAGGCGTAAATATTTATACATATAAATACTATTTGGTAAAACCTGTTAAGTGATTGACACCAATAAATTGATTTACAGCGGGCTTGGTAAATACAATAAAAAATTATATCCGCAGTAAATTCCGTGGATAAAAATAGAAATAAAATTATAGAATGAAAAGAGGGAGAAAAAATTAAATCAGGTACAATTATTAAACGCTACCAGCTCCCGCCAGCACCGCCACCGCCGAATGATCCGCCGCCGAAACCGCCAAAACCGCCGCCGCCGCTTCCTCCGCCCCAGCCTCCAAAACTGCCTCCGCCACTGCGGAAATCTCCCCACGAACCCCGACCGCCACGGTTATTCATCATCGAGGCCAGCCACAGCGCGGTCCAGAAGGAAGTGCCTTTGCTGCCTGTTGTGTAATGACGCCCCGAATTGCCGCGCATGAAGATCAGGATGAGCACAATGATAATGATAGGTATAATGATCCCTGCAATGGAACCGCCTTGTTGTTTTTCGTATTGTTCTGCCGTATATTCACCTTTGACCAGCGACATTAACGTGTTGACTGCCTGGTCTATCCCGGAATAATAATCACCATTCTTAAAATGAGGGATCATCTCCATTTCAACGATCCGTTTCGTCAGGCCATCCGGTACGGCTCCTTCCAGCCCATAGCCTACGGAGATGCGCGCCTGGCCGCTCTCATTGCCTATGCGCGGCTTGACCAGCACCACAATTCCATTATTCTTCCCTTTTTGGCCTACTCCCCATTTTTCACCTACCCTGTCGGCAAATTCCTCTTTTGTCATTCCGTTAAGAGACTTGACCAGAAACACCATGATCTGGGTGGATGTGCTGTCGTTGAAATCTACCAGTTTCCTCTCGAGTAGTCTTTCCTGGTTATCATTCAGCAGTCCTGCAAAATCGTTGACGAGACGAGGTGGTGACATCGGTTCGGGAATATCCTGTCCTGTCAGAACGTTGCTTAGGAGGATCATCCCCGTAAAAAATAAACTGAATATACGTTTCATATTAAACCTGTTAATCACCGAAACTGATCTCGTCCGATAATTCATTGACATCTCCCCGCTGGTATGGGAAGTGATTTTTAAGCTTTTCTCCGACTATTCCTATCGCTTCTATAAGTCCTTGTGTAAAGTGATTTTCGCGGAAATGGTTGAGCATCATATGCTTCAGGTCATCCCAAAAAGCTTCGGGGACCACTGCGTTAATGCCGGTGTCGCCGATTACGGCAAAGCGGCGGTTTTTAACTGCAAGGTAGAAAAGAACACCATTACGCTTCTCGGTCCTGTGCATCCCCATTTGCCTGAAAATAAAGGCTGCCCGGTCAAGGACATCTCCTTTGCAGGTGGTTTCAATGTGAACCCGGATCTCCCCCGAAGTGTCCAGTTCTGCATTCAGAATGGCATGCCGGAGATCTTCCCTTTGTTCCTTGTCAATAAAATCTTTGGCTGTTTTAACCATGTCGTGATCCCTGTAAAATAGTTCCTTAGAATTTCACCTCTGGCACCTTGTCAGCGCCCTCTGCCGCTTTGAAATAAGGCTTGTCGTCGAAGCCGAACAAACTGGCGAATATCCTGGCAGGAAATTTACGGATATAAACGTTGTACGTTTTGGTTGCATCGTTGAATTTCATCCTTTCATTGGCAATCCGGTTCTCAGTGCCTTCAAGCTGGGCTTGCAGTTCCAGAAAATTCTGGTTTGCTTTCAGATCGGGATACTTCTCAACCACAACCAGCAGTCTGGAGAGGGCTGAACTCAACCCATCCTGTGCCTGTTGAAACTGGGATAGGGTTTGTTCGTTAAGGTTTTCTGCAGAAATGTTCACCGAAGTGGCTTTCGAGCGGGCTTCAATTACCTGGGTCAGCGTTTCTTTCTCAAATTCAGCATAACCCTTTACCGTGTTTACCAAATTGGGAATCAGGTCGGCACGACGCTGATAGACATTCTCCACCTGCGACCAGGCAGAAGTGACCCCTTCGTCGTACGAAACCATCTTGTTGTAAGTGGGTACGGCAGTAAGCAATGCGATGACGACAAACAGCCCCAGGACCACAAATACAACGATCAATGCAACTAATGATTTGTTCATGTTTTTAAGATATTAATATTTTGCTAAACTACTAATTTTCACTTTACTATTAATTTTTCACTCTTCAATCTTCACTCTTCACTCTTTACTCTTCAATCTTCACCCTTCACTTATTTCATCATCTCCACGCTTCTTCTGATAAATGCCGCCAGCTTTTCTCCTTTCAGCAGGTTCTGCGAAACCAGCGCCAGGTCGTATAAGTGGCTGACGATTTTGTCTTTTTCTTCGTCCTTCTGCTGATCAAGGATGTTCTGCATTATCGGGTGATTAACATTTACGACCAGGTTGTAAAACTCCGGCATATTTCCAAGGCCCATGTATCCGCCGCCCAGGGCCGACATATCTTTCATCCTCCGCATAAATTCCGGCTGGACGACCAGGAAAGGGACTTCCGTTTCACTCAGGTTCTCAAAGACAACAGTGAACTTCTCCTTTTCAATATTTTTTTCAATAATACTCTTCAACGTCTCTTTTTGCGGATCATCCAGTTTCGAAATTCCCTGGTCTTCTTTTTTGATCAGGTTGTCCACTGTGTCGGAGTCGACGCGGCGGAAAAGGGTGTCCTGCAATTTATGTTCAAGCGTGTTGATGAAATGATTATCGAGGATGCCGTCCATGATCATGACATCGTATCCCCGGCCGGTAGCCGCCTGGATAAAGCTGTGCTGTTCATCCTTATTGCTGGCATAAAGATAGATGATCTTGTTGTCTTTGTCTTTCTGCGACGGTTCGACGAGAGTCTTATACTCTTCCGGGGTGAAATATTTCCCGTCATTGTTCTTGAACAGGACAAAGGAGGTGGCCTTTTCATAGAACTTTTCTTCCGTGATCATGCCATATTCGATGAACACCTTGATATCGTCCCATTTCGCTTCGAAAGCCGGCCTGTCTTTTTTAAACAACTCCTCGAGCTTCTCTGACACCTTTTTCATGATATAGCCGGATATCTTCTTTACATTGGAATCGCTCTGAAGATAGGATCGGGATACGTTCAGGGGAATGTCGGGCGAGTCGATCACTCCATGCAATAATGTAAGAAACTCAGGAACAATTCCTTCAACGGAGTCGGTGACAAAGACCTGGTTGGAATAAAGCTGGATCTTGTCCTTCTGGATCTCGACGTTACGCTTTACTTTGGGAAAATAAAGAATTCCGGTGAGATTGAACGGGTAGTCGACATTGAGGTGGATCTGGAAAAGGGGTTCCTCAAAGTTCATGGGATAAAGTTCCCGGTAGAACTTTTTGTAATCCTCATCGGTGCAATCTGTTGGCTTTTTCTTCCAGAGAGGATCAGGGTTATTGATGATCCTGGGCTTCTCAACCTGGACCTCCTTGTCGTGCCCATGTTCATCTTTCTCACCCTCCACTTTTTCCCAGGTCTTCTCCATTCCGAACTGGATCGGTACCGGCAGGAACCGGGAGTATTTCTTCAATATTTCGAGGATCCGGCTTTCCTCCAAAAACTCTTTGTTCTCGTCATCAATATAAACAACCACATCCGTCCCGCGATCTTTCCGTTCGGATTCGGTCATGATATAATCGGGGCTGCCGTCACATTCCCATTTTACCCCTTTGGTCTGTCCGCCTTTCTTATAGGTCTTGGTCAGGACTTCGACTTTTTTGCCCACCATGAACGAAGAATAAAAACCCAGGCCGAAATGACCGATGATGGCATTGCGCTCCGCTTCGCTTTTCGTTTTGAATTTTTTGACAAATTCTTCGGCACTTGAAAAAGCGATCTGGTTGATGTATTTATCTACCTCCTCGGCGGTCATACCAATGCCCCGGTCCTTAACGGTCAGTGTTCCCGCCTTTTTATCGACTTCGATTTTGATGGTGAGATCGCCGAGATCATCTTTAAAAGTTCCGACAGATGCCAGTGTTTTAAGTTTCTGAGTAGCATCAACCGCATTGGAAACCAACTCCCTCAAAAAAATTTCATGATCGGAATAAAGAAATTTCTTGATAATGGGAAAAATGTTTTCAGTCTGAACGTTGATCTTTCCAGTTTGCATAATGAGAAGATTTTGGCGGTTTTTTTATCAAAGTGCATACCGAAATCAGTAGCTGACAATTTGACGGGAATATTTTTGTCTGCCGGTTGCTGAAAAATTTCTAATTTAGCCCTGTTAAAAACCAAACTATATATATAAAACTAGATACTATGGAAACGATCAACTGGGGAGAACTGCCATTCGGTTATTTCAAGACCGATTACAATGTAAGATGTTACTATCGGAACGGAAAATGGGGAGAGATCGAAGTTTCATCCTCCGAATACATCAACATTCATATTGCGGCTACGTGCCTGCATTATGGCCAGGAGGCCTTTGAAGGGATGAAAGCTTTCAGGGGTAAAGACGGGAAAGTCAGGATTTTCCGCTGGAAGGACAATGCCAAACGGATGCGGGATTCCGCGAATGGGATCATGATGGAACCGGTGCCGGAAGACATTTTTGAGCAGTCAATCATGACGGCCCTTCGGATGAATGTTAAATATGTCCCGCCATACGGAACAGGCGCCGCTTTGTATTTCCGGCCATTAACCATTGGCACGGGCCCCCAGGTAGGTGTGAAACCGGCGACCGAATACTTGTTCATGGTTTTCGTCGGACCGGTCGGCCCCTATTTTAAAGAAGGATTCAAACCCGTTTGCGTGCAGTTGTTGCGCGATTATGACCGTGCGGCGCCACTGGGCACCGGTCATATCAAAGTCGGCGGAAACTATGCCGCCAGCCTGGCACCGGCTGCCAGGGCCAAGGAAGAAGGATGTTCCACCGTGTTGTTCCTCGATGCAAAAGAAAAGAAATACATCGATGAAGCGGGCCCTGCCAACTTCTTCGGAATCAAAGGAAATACATATGTAACCCCCGAATCGCATACCATTCTCCCATCGATCACCAACAAAAGCCTCCAGGTACTGGCTAAAGAAATGGGACTGAACGTGGAGGTGCGAAAGGTGGCTGTTGAAGAACTGGCTGAATTTGATGAGGTGGGCGCTTGCGGAACCGCAGCCATTATTTCGCCCATCAAGCAAATCCATGACCGCGAAACAGGCCAGATCTATAAATTTTGCCCGGATGGCAATGCGGGCCCCGTCTCTACAAAACTCTACAATAAACTACGCGCCATTCAGTACGGCGAAGAACCGGACACACACGGGTGGTGTACGATCGTTGAACTCTGATCCGGAGTTGAATATTGCCATCATCGGCGGGGGAGCGGCTGGATTTTTTGCTGCGATCGCTGCAAAGGAAAATCATCCCGGTTCAAAAGTCATCATTTTTGAGAAATCCGGCCGGCTGCTGGCGAAAGTGAAAGTATCAGGCGGTGGCCGGTGCAACGTTACCAATGGTTGCGATTCTGTCTCTGAATTGTGCCAGGCCTATCCGCGGGGTGGTAAGGCGCTGAAAAAAGCATTTTACCGATTCAGTAATAAAGACACGATCCGGTGGTTTGAATCGCGCGGTGTTCCATTGGCCGTACAGGATGATTTGCGCGTTTTTCCCGAATCGGGTGATTCACAAAGCATTATCAATTGTCTCTTAAAAGAAGCACAACGACTCGGTATTATGATCCAAACCGGAATGCCGGTGAGGGAGATCAGAGCGGAGGGTGAGAAACTGGCAATTATTTTTGCGGGAGACGAAAATCCAGCCAGGCTTTTTGACAGGGTTATCGTGGCTGCCGGAGGCTCTCCCCTGCGCAGGGGGCTGGATTGGCTCGAAAAGATGGGCCACAAAATCGAAGATCCCGTTCCGTCGTTGTTTACTTTCAATATGCCCGGGGAAAAGATCAAAGACCTGATGGGCGTTTCAGCCACTAAGGCTCTGGCAAAAATCCAGGGGACAAAGTTTCTTGCTGAAGGACCTTTGCTGATCACGCACTGGGGCATGAGCGGACCGGCTATTTTGAAATTGTCATCCTTTGGCGCCCGGGAATTGAGCCGGATGGAGTATAAATTCAAATTGCAGGTCAATTGGGCCTGTGAGCAAAACAATGAAATAGTCCTTGCTTATCTGCAGGAGATGGCTAGTACCCACCCCCAAAAAATGCTGGTAAATCTCCGGCCGCATGATCTGCCGTTACGCTTATGGCAATATTTACTTCAAAAAGCCGACCTTGCTGAGAATAAACCCTGGGCTGCGACCGGCCGCAAAGGGCTCAATAAACTGGTCAATATCCTGACCAATGATGTTTATGAAGTGGATGGCCGGACTACGTTCAGGGATGAGTTTGTGATCTGCGGCGGCGTTAGCCTGGAGAGTGTCGATATAAACACGATGCAAAGCAAAGTCGTTAAAAATCTCTATTTCGCCGGAGAAGTACTTGATATCGATGGAATTACCGGTGGTTTTAATCTCCAGGCCGCCTGGACGACCGGTTGGATTGCAGGAATATCCTGCTGAGTTCATACCAAAGTCATTCGTATAATCCGTGTCATCAGTGTTCCATTATCTGAACACAAATACCATGAATTATACAAAATTACACAGGGTTAAATCAGGAATGGTCTGATCAGCTTAGCCCAGAGGTCATATCCTTCCGGTGAAAGATGTACCCCGTCATAGGTATATTGCCGGTCCAATTCCCCGGCATCATCCAGGAAGTCGGCGTACAGATCAATATAGCGGACTTTAAGTTCCTTGCAAACCAGCCTTAAATTGTTATTAAAACTGAAGATTGACAGATCGATGAACTCATCAGCAAACATAACCGAAAGGTTTACCGGCAGAATGCTTTGTACAAACAGTGCCGTTCCCGGTGAATGTTTCTGCAGTTCACTAATAATCAACGTAATATTTTGAAGGATGACCGGTTCATCCTCACCCTGGAACATATCGTTGATGCCGATCATGAGAAAAAGCCCGGCAGGTTTGGAGTTCCATATCTCCTCCAGGCGATAGAGCACCTGGTAGGTCGTGTCGCCACTGATACCCCGGTTCTTCAGGTTAGGAAGATTGAAATAGTGTTGAAGGTCAAAGCCTTCCGTCAGGCTGTCGCCCAGAAAAACGATGTCATCGGATGTTATGTTCTTTGCTATCGGGACCACCTTGAACCTGGAATTTGGAACCTGGAAACTGGAACCTGGAACCTGGAACTATGCTCTCCCAACCAGCCAGTAAGGCAGCCCTTCCCCGATCCCGGTCTGGTTCCAGAAAGCGGGGGTAACCTTTTTTCCGTCTTTCCGCTTCAACGTTTTCTGGTAAACCGCAATGACCGGATTGAAGACGATATCGGTTACCCCGAGAGTGAATGTTTTCGTGTCGTCTGGCGGATCGGCGTTGATTTCCTGGATTCTCACTTCATAACCGTTGAACTCCAGCAACTCTTTCAGAAAAGCGGCCCTCTCTTTTGATATCCCCGATTCAACTATAGTGCAGCGGACTCCGTCCACTTCACCGACAATGTGTTTTCCTTTATTCAATCCCATTATTCTGTCAAATTAAATCCCGAAACTCAGGCTTTTTATCATTTCATAGATCGGGCTGTAAAATCCCACAACGACGATGCCGGCCACGCAAAGGATCAATCCTAACCGGGTGGGCCGGTCGCTTTTGAAATAAGCAATGGCGTCGTCGCTTTTCGTCAGGAACATAGCTTTGATGATCAGCAGATAGTAGTAGAGCGAAACGATCGTATTCAGCAGAGCGATCAGGACCAGGTAGTAGAATCCCTGTTCTGCCGCGGCGGTAAACAGGAAGAACTTTCCGAAGAACCCGGCAACCGGAGGAATACCCGCAAGGGAGAACAGCGCCAGCATCATAACCAGGCTCAGTTTCGGATTGGTGCGGTACAAACCGTTGTAGTCATCCATATTCTCCTTTCCCGTTGCATTTGCGATAGCAGCCACCACGCCGAATGCGCCCAGGTTGGAGAAGATATAGACAAGGGCAAAGTAGATCACCGAACTCATCCCGAGCGGGCTGCTGCCGATTATGCCCAGGAAGATAAACCCGGCCTGCGAGATGGATGAGAAGGCAAGGAACCGCTTCAGATTCTTTTGCCTCAGTGCGAATAAGTTACCGATGGTCATCGTGAGTACGGCAGTGACCCATAAAACATCCTGCCACATGCCGGTAATGGCCGGGAAAACTTTGTACAGCACCATCATCAGGATAAAAACCGCTGCGCCTTTGGAGATCACCGAAAGGTAAGAGGTGATATTGACCGGAGCGCCTTCGTAAACATCGGCAGCCCACAGGTGGAAAGGCACGATCGAGATCTTGAAGGCCATTCCGCTGAAAAAGAAGATGAACGCCAGTACCTGCAGCGGATTGGCCGAAATAAGCCCGGAGATCTCGTTGAAATAGATCGAACCCGTTGTCCCATAGATCATCGACAGGCCATAAAGCAGGACTGCCGAAGACAGGGCAGAGGATAGGATGAGTTTGATGCCGGCTTCGGCAGAACGGTTTTTATACCGTTCGAAAGCAGCCAGGGCGGCCAGTGGTATAGTAGCCAGTTCCAGGCCCAGATAGAACATCAGGAAATCGCCCGAGGAGATCATGAAATCCATACCGATCAGGGTTGAAATGGTAAGGAGGAAATATTCGCTGACCTTCGGATGGTTATCCGGGTGCCTGATCCAGGTCCACGACTGGATAAAAACGATGAGCACACCGATGTTCAGCACATTCTTCATCAATGTGATCGTGCCGGTTGTCTGGAACATTCCGCCGAACAATACGCCTTCCCGTAAGGGTAAAAAGCCGATGACCGTATGCAGGGCAAACAAGCCGATGGCCAGCGGTATTACCTTTAACCTGGATTTGTCATCCAGCGCCAGCTCGGCGATCAGGATAATGATGGCAACGATTGTCAGTACAATCTCATGCCGCATCAGTAACAGGTCTTCAAATGTCATATCTGGTTAAATTGTTCTATTGTTCAATTGTTATTATTCACTTCACCCTTCACGCTTCACCTTTCACGTCTTATGGTAAAACCACTGCTGCCAGCCGGTCTACAATAGGTCCGAGGCTGTAGGTGATCATATCTGAAAGCCAAAGCGGGAACATGCCTATCAGGGCAATGCCGGCTATCAGCATTCCGACCGAGAAGCGCTCATACCATTTGGCATCTTTCAGCTCCAGGTGATGGTCGTTGCGGACAGGTCCCAGTAGCAAAATGGCCACAACACGCAGGATATAGACTGCCGTTATGACTATGGAGCTGGCGGCCAGGATAGTGGCAATCCGGTGGAACAGGTCTGCGTGCTGGAATGCACCGAAGAAAACGGTCATTTCGGCCACGAAACCGCTGAATCCCGGCAGGCCCAGGGAAGCAAATCCACCGATCATGTAAGCAACCCCCAGGAAGGGGATCACTTTCATCAGGCCACCCATCTCGTTGATCATCCTTGTATGGGTCCTCCCGTATATCATCCCGATCAGGGCAAAGAAGAGGGCTGTCATGATCCCGTGGGAGATCATCTGGATAACGGCACCGTTCATGGCCGTTTTGTTCATCATCAGGAGGGCAAAAAGCACCAGCCCGCAGTGGCTCACAGAGGAGTAAGCATTGATATACTTGAGGTCTTTTTGCCAGATTGCACCGAAAGCTCCGTAAACAATGCTGATTGCCGTCAGGATGATAAAGATCCATCCGAGTTCCTGGGCTGCGTCGGGCATGAGGTTCATAGCGATCCGGAAGCACCCGTATCCCCCGAGTTTCATCAGGACGCCGGCATGCAGCATGGATACTGCGGTAGGAGCGGAGGCGTGGCCATCGGGCGACCAGGTATGGAATGGGAACAGGGCGCCTAAAACACCGAACCCGATAAACGCAAAGGGGAAGAAGAAGCGCTGGGCCTCAACGGGAATGTGGAGTTTTGCAATTTCAATAAAGTCCCAGGTGTGCTTGCCATCCGGCAGAACAGCATTGTTGTAAAGGCCGAATATCGCCAGCAGGAGCAAGGCAGAGCCACCCATCAGCATCAGTGTCAGCTTCATGGCCGAATAATGCCGCGGACCGGTGCCCCAGATGCCGATCAGCAGGTACATCGGGATCACGGCGACTTCATAAAAAAGAAACATGGTAAACATGTCGGTGCTGATGAAAAATCCGAAGACCCCTGTTGACAGAAGTATAAGGAAGATGAAGAATTCCCTCGGCAACTCCTCCACGCTGTCCCATGAGGCAAAAACCCCGGCAAAGACCACCAGTGCCGTTAATCCGATCATGGCCACCGAAATACCATCCACGCCCAGGGCGTATGTAATGTTAAGGCTTTCAAACCAGACAAATGAACTTCGAAACAGGAATTCATCAGTAATGCCTGCTCTGCGCAAAGCCAGGTACCAAAGGATAAGCACTGCAGCCAGGATCATCTGTATCCCCATCCCGATCGCAGAGGCCAGTTTGGCCTGCCGGTAATTCTTTGTGACCAGGATGGCCATTACCGTCAGGATCGGGACTATAACAAATAAGTTCAGGAAATTCATCTTATCTTAAATTATTCGTTTACAATCAATTATTTAGAAAGAAATAAATAAATACAAAGGCCAGGAGAAGGGCACCCGAGACAAACACAAAACCATATTTCTGCACCTGACCCGACTGGAATCCTTTTATAAGGTCCGATACTTTCGCCGTGGTGTTGCCGATCAGGTTCATGGTTCCATCAACGATATGCCGGTCGAACCAGGCGACGGGCCGTGATATATTGTTGAAAATGATCTTCTTTGTAACAAAAAGATAGACTTCGTCGATATAAAACTTGTTATATGTAGCTGTATATAAGCCCTTCAATGATTTCGCGATACGGTCGGGTATGGTGGTCTCTTTCAGGTACATGAGAGCAGCCAGGCCGATGCCTGCCAGAGCGATGAGAATTGAGGGAATGGCTATATTCCAGTGGATTTCCGATTTATAGGGCACCAGGTCGGAGGAAATGAACTCGCTGAAGTGGATCAATCCCACGGTAACGGAAGCCACACCTAAAAACATGAGCGGGATCGTCATGGTTTTCGGGGCTTCGTGAGGCGTATGATGGTAATGCTGCTGCTTTCCCCAGAATACGCTGAAATAGAGCCTCGACATGTAGAAAGCGGTAATGCCGGCGACGAGATACTCGACGGCGAACAGCACTTTGTTGTGTTCATAAGCCGCAACCAGGATTTCATCCTTGCTAAAGAAACCGGCAAACGGAGGGATACCGGCAATAGCCAGCACGGCGATTGCAAAAGTGATATGCGTGATAGGCAGGTACTTGCGAAGATTGCCCATGTCGTACATGTAATTGCTGTGCACGGCATGTATAATGGCCCCGGCGCCCAGGAAGAGCAATGCTTTGAACATGGCATGGGTGAACAGGTGGAACATGGAGGCGGTAAAACCGAGGCCATGGTGGCCACCATACCCTGAAACTCCCAGCGCCAGCATCATGTAACCTATCTGCGAGAGGGTTGAAAATGCCAGTACCCGTTTAATATCAAACTGCGTACAGGCAATGACGGCGGCAAAGAGCGATGTAAAGCCACCGACGTAGGCGATCATTTCCAGCCCCGCCGGAGCGGATAGGGCATATACGGGGAAAAGCCGGGCCACCAGGTAAACGCCGGCGACTACCATGGTTGCCGCATGGATAAGAGCAGAAACGGGCGTCGGGCCTTCCATAGCGTCGGGTAACCAGATATGCAGCGGGAACATCGCAGATTTTCCCGCGCCCCCCATGAAAACGAAGATCACCGACCAGGTCAGGGTCGACATGCCGAAGAAAAGGGCTTTGCTCCCCGCGCTGAACGCAGCGCTGGCCGGATCGGTCAGCTGAGCGATGATCTCCTTGAAATCGAAGGACCCTGTCAGGTACGACAGCATCAGGATGCCGATAAGGAATCCCAGGTCGGCGAAACGGGTGACGATGAAAGCCTTTTTGGATGCCGCCACGGCAGAAGGTTTCTGGTAATAGAAGCCGATGAGAAGGTAAGAGGAAACCCCAACGAGTTCCCAGAATATATACATCTGAAAAATATTTGTCGCCAGCACAAGTCCGAGCATGGAAAACGAGAACAGCGAAAGGAAGGCGAAGAAACGGGTAAATCCTTTTTCCCCTTTCATGTATCCATTACTGTAAATATGCACCATCAGGGAAACAGTTGTCACAACTACCAGCATCATCACCGAAATCGGATCGATGAGCGATCCCATGCTTACCACCAGCGTATCCGACATCCTGAGCCAGGTGCTGTTGAAGGCAATAATTTGCTGATAAACGCCATTTTGCAGGCCTTCGACGAAAAAGTACTGGTATGCTACCAGAAGGGAAAGGATAAAGGAGATGAGAAGTCCTGTCGTTCCGACTATCCCGGCAAAGGCGGGTTTGAATTTATGACCGGCCAGTCCCAGGAATATAAAAACGAAAAACGGGATGAGCGGTATCCAGATGCTTATGCTTAAATCCATAACTTTCTTGATTTCAGTTTTGATTCATTCCTTTTAATGCTTCATGTTGCTGACATCTTCAACATTGATGTTGTTGAACCGCCTGTAAACATTGATGATGATGGCGATGGCCACTGCCGCTTCCGCTGCTGCCACCGCGATGATGAACAGGGAAAAGAAATGTCCCTGCAGGTGACCGGGGTAAAGGTATTTATTGAAAACGACAAAATTGATGGCGACCGAGTTCAGCATCAGTTCCAGCGACATCAGGATGGTGATGAGGTTACGGCGCACCAGGAAGCCATAAACCCCGACAAAGAACATGATCGTGGTGACGATCAGGAAATGGACGATTGGAATGCCTTCTATCATGATGATTGGTTTTACAGGTTAATCTTTTTTCTTTTTTGCGATGACGATTGCTCCTATCATTGCGGCCAGAAGCAGGATGGAAATGACCTCAAACGGCAGGACAAATCCTTCTTCCCCGAAATCCATCAGGCTCTTTCCGATATCCCTGACAGGTAATTCGGCGGTCTGGCCGCCGTCGTACTGCTGATCGAAGTCGAACTGCAGCAAGGTGACTATGCTCAGGACCGCCCCGGCACCGGCTACCAGGGCTGAGAAAAAGGCCTTTTTAAAGGTGATTTGCGGAAACCGCTCGCTGATATGGCTCGTCAGAAGAATGGAAAAGATGATCAGAACAACGATCCCGCCCGCATACAGTGCCAGCTGAGCCGCTGCCAGGAAAGTGTACCGCAGCATGAAATAAAATGCCGAGGTGGCGATCAGCACAAACAAAAGGAAAACGGCTGAACGGAGAATCCTCCGGCTCGTAACGGTCAGGATCGAAAAAATGACGATCACGCTCGCGAAAAGATAGAACATCAATATATTCATACTATTCTTTGATTTCTTTGGTTAATACTGAGCCGGGTTTGTTCAGCACTTTCGTCAGTTGCTTCCGGTCATAAACGGCATGCTCGAATGTCTGCCCGAAGGCAAGGGCATTGGAAGGGCATGTTTTAACACATAAGGCGCACATGGTGCACATGGAGAGATGATAAATGTGCTTGTCGATCACCCGCTTCTTCTTACCGTCGATTTCCTCGGTTTTAGTGATGATCTCGATAGAGCCGTTGGGGCAGTTCATTTCGCAGATTCCGCAACCGGTGCAACGGTGCTCGTTGTTTTCGTTGTGTGGCATGATGACTTCCCCTTTGAACCGGTCGAACATTTCGAGTTCTTTCCGGTTCTCAGGGTATTTCTGCGTGACGATGGTCTTGGGGCTGGTGACAAAATATTTGCCGGTCACCGCCATGCCTTTGATCAGGGTTATCACCCCCTGGATTATCTCTCTTATATAATTGACAATGCCTTTCATAAGTTCATTTTTACGTTGAAAGATCAGCTCTACCGGTTAGAAATGCCATTTCATCATGGTCAGAAAAGCGATCAGGACCGTATTCACCAGGTTGATCGGCAGCAAATATTTCCATTCGAGCGTCAGAAGCTGGTCGATCCTCAACCGGGGGAAGGTCCATTTGAACCACATCATTAAAAAGATCACGAAAGCGGTCTTTCCCATATACCATACTACCGGCGGGATATAGTCCATTACCCGGTTAAAGGCGTCAAAACCCCAGAAGTGCAGGGGCATCCAGCCTCCCAGGAAAACCGTGGCGGCGATCGAAGCGACAATGAACATGTTCATGTATTCGGCCAGGAAGAAGAAGGCGAATTTGATCCCGGAGTATTCGGTGTGGTAGCCGGCCGTCAGTTCCGATTCGGCTTCGGCCAGGTCAAAGGGTCCGCGGTTAGTTTCGGCAGTAGCTGCGATCAGGAAGATCACGAAAGAGATGATTGCCGGGATGTGCCCTTTGAAGATCCACCAGGCATCGGCCTGGCTCTCGACGATCTCTGAGAATTGCAGCGTGCCTGAAAAGATAACGACCGAAAGCAGCGCCAGGCCGACCGACAGCTCGTAGCTGACAATCTGCGCACCGCTCCGGATGGCCCCGATCAGCGAATACTTGTTGTTGCTCGACCATCCCGCAAGGAGAATACCCACAACACCCATGGATGATACCGCCATCACATAAAAAACGCCTATGTTAAAATCGATGGCATGGAGCCCTTTTGCAAATGGAATTGCAGCGATGGCCATGAAGGAGGCGATGATGACGATAAACGGAGCCAGGTTGAACAGGAACTTGTCGGCCTCCTTGATCTTTACCAGCTCTTTCATCAACAGCTTGATAAAGTCGGCGATGGTCTGCAGCAATCCCCAGGGGCCGACCCGGTTGGGTCCCAGCCGGTTTTGCATGAAGGCACAGACACGCCTCTCGGCATAGACCAGGATCAGGCCGGTAACGGCATAAAAAATCAGGAATACCAGGCCGATGATGACCATCTCCCAGGCAATGGCCCAGAATGGGGTGAACGTTTCCTGGAGCCAGGCTTCGATGCCGGCGGTCAGGGAAGTGAAATCGTATAACCAGTGATCTTTCATAAGGTAATGCGAATATTAGCGGTCAATATCTGGAATAACAAAATCAAAGGAAGCCCCGATGGCCACCAGGTCGGCAATCTTTGCGCCGCGCGAGATGTGGTCGAGGGCCGAAAGGTTGCACATATTCGGCGAGCGGAATTTCATCCGGTAAGGGGTCTTGTTTCCATCGCTGATGACGTACACGCCAAGCTCTCCACGGGCTGTTTCCACCCGCTGGAAGTACTCGCCGGCAGGCAGTTTCAGCACCGCCTTCATCTTGGCGGTATGAGGCCCTTCCGGGATATTATCGATAAGCTGCTCGATGATGTGCATCGATTCCCACATCTCCTCCATCCTCACCTTGTAGCGGCTCAGCGCATCTCCATCCACTCCGAGGATCTCTTTGAAATCAACATAAGGATAAGCACTGTAAGGGAATTTTTTACGGATATCGCATGAAAAGCCCGAACCGCGACCGGAAGGCCCTGTTACACCATAATTTACAGCTTCTTCCCGCGTCAGTCTGCCGATTCCTTTGGTCCGTTCCTGGAAAATGACATTGCCGGTCAGCAACTGGTCGTATTCCGGAAGCCTCTCTTTGAAATATTTGATGAACTCTTTGACTCTTTTCTGGAAATTCGGATGGATATCGTACATCACGCCACCCGGAGTGTTGTAGCTGAGCAGCAAACGCCCGCCGCAGGTCTCTTCGAAAATGTCCAGGATCTTTTCGCGGTCGCGTAAACCATAGAAAAAAGTGGTCAGCGCCCCGAGGTCCATCCCCATGGTGGCCCACCATAGCTGGTGCGAATTCAGACGCTGCAGCTCGGCCATGATGGTGCGGATGTATTTGACCCTTTCCGGGACTTCAATCTCAAGGGCGTCTTCAACCAGGAGGCAAACAGCCTCGTTGTTCATGTGCGCCGAGAGGTAATCCATCCGGTCGGTCAGATGAATGATCTGGATATAGGTATCTTTTTCACACATCTTCTCAATACCACGGTGGATATAGCCCAGGTGCGGATCCAGACGCTTTACGATCTCACCCTGAAGGGAGACAAGCAACCGGAGCACACCGTGCGTCGACGGGTGCTGCGGACCCATATTGATGAAATACTCCTCTTCCGTTTCCGGTGCCGTCATTGGTTTTGTGTTCTCTTCCATATCGGTTCGGTTAAGAAAGTTCAACAATATTGACCTCGTCGGTGTAATCTTTGCGCAGCGGATAGCCCTTCCAGTCATCGGGCATGAACATGCGGCGAAGGTTCGGGTGCCCTTTAAAGATGATCCCGAACAGGTCGAAAATCTCATTTTCGTGCAATTCGGCTCCGCTGAAAAGATCAGTAATACTATCGAAAACAGGATTTTCGCGATCCGGCGTGCCGGTTTTTACGACGACCTGGTGCTTCAATGTTGTCGATTCGAGGTGATAGATCACCATCAGTTTGCCTTGCACATCCGCACCGGTAATGCAGAAGAGATAATCGAACAGGGTTTCAGGATTTTCCTTCAGCGCTTTCAGAAGACCATGAAGTTTCGAGGGTTCCACTGTCGCTGAGAGGAATTGCTTGTTCTCTTCGAATGTGGCTTCCGGTATGTGCCTGGCCACAAATTCCTTGATATTTGTATTATCCATTTGAGGTAAGTTTAATGGATGATCAGTAAACTTTCGGAGGTTCGGGGTACTCTTCGGGGTCAACCGGTTCGATCCTGCCGGCAGCAATGTTTCCCTGCTGGATCTTTCGCTGGAGCTGCATGATTCCGTAAAGGAGAGCTTCGGGTCGGGGCGGGCAGCCGGGGATGTAAACATCCACCGGGATGACCTGGTCGGCTCCGCGGATCACCGAATAAGTATTGTAAAAGAACGGCCCGCCCGAAATGGCGCATGCGCCCATGGCGATAACATACTTGGGCTCGGCCATCTGGTCGTACAACCGCTTCAGTACCGGCGCCATTTTATGCACGATCGTGCCGGCGATGATAATCACGTCGGCCTGACGGGGGGTGGCACGGTAAACTTCTACTCCGAACCGGGCAAAATCGTGTCGCGATGCACCCGTGGCCATCATCTCTATACCGCAGCAACTGGTGGCAAATGTCAGGGGCCACACCGAATTGGAACGGCCCCAGTTCACCAGGTTCTCAACAGTAGTCAGTACAATATTTGTTTTTTGACGATCTGTGTCGGGAGAGACGTGAAAATCAGTCTCTTTCATCGATTTTATTCCCATACCAATGCTTTTTTATTCCATGCATATAAAAGACCAAGACCCAGGATGACCAGGAAAATTAAAATTTCAATAAAAGCGACCATTCCCAGTTCTTTCATGACAACTGCCCATGGAAACAGGAATACCGTTTCCACTTCGAAAATCAGGAAAAGGATGGCGAAAAGGTAGTACCCGATGTTGAACTGAAGCCAGGATAAACCCGTAGTCGGGATACCGCACTCATAGGGTTCTGCTTTCTGGGGATTGGTCGACCGGGGCGGGATGTAGGATGAAAAAAGCAATGCGATTCCCACCAGGAAGGCCCCGAGGATGAAAAACAGGATTAGAGATTCTGCGCTCATACTTTGATTGTTTTAAACAACTCAAAAATTTCCGCAAATCTAAAATCTTTTATTTTTAAATATTCATAAAACGATATATCTGATATGTTAATAAACAGCGGATGATTAATACATCATCTTATATTATTGAATTACAATCATATACAATAATATAAATTGATTCTAAATTAAGTAATGTTAAAAACTTCCCTTAGAGGAGGGCTTTTTTTAAAGTGATGAGTTTTGTGAGGAGATTGTCAAGCAGGTCGAGTCTCAGCATATTTTCCCCGTCAGATTTAGCACATCCCGGATCCGGGTGCGTTTCCAGGAACAGTCCATCCACTCCGGCGGCAATACCGGCCTTGGCGAGTGTTTCGATGAATTGGGGCTGGCCGCCGGAGGTACCGGATGCACGGTTGGGTACCTGCAGGGAGTGGGTCACATCGAGCACAACCGGGACGCCGAAAGATTTCATTACAGGAATGGCCCTGAAATCCACAACCAGGTCCTGGTAACCGAATGTGCTTCCCCGTTCGGTCAGGATAACATTCGGATTGCCCGATTGCTGCACCTTTTCGACAACGAATTTCATCATCTCCGGCGATACAAACTGTCCTTTTTTTACATTCACGAATTTCCCTGTTTTAGCTGCCGCGACAAGCAACTCCGTTTGCCGGCAAAGAAAGGCGGGGATCTGAAGCACATCGGCATAGGCCGCTGCCAGCACCGCTTCCTGTTCGTTGTGGATATCGGTCAGGACCGGGATGCCGAACTGCTCACCGACGTTCCGGATGATCCCGAGTGCTTTCTCATCTCCGATGCCGGTGAAAGAATCGAGCCTGGAACGGTTGGCTTTTTTGTAGGACGCCTTAAAGATATAAGGTATATTCAACCGGTCACATATTTTCAAAACCGCTTCAGCAATTTCAAACGGCATTTTTTCATCTTCCACCACACAAGGTCCGGCGATCAGAAAGAAATTCCCGGAAGAAGTGTGACTGATTTTGGTTAGTTTATCGATCATTGACATTAGAAATTTGAAATTTGAAACTTGGTCCGCCAACTGGCGGAATGAACCTGGAACCTGGAACCTGGAACCTGGAACCTGGAACTAATAATTGTATTTCTCCTTCCACCTGCTCCTGAGCCAGAGGCTGATCTCTTCTTCCCGCTTGTTTTTCCCGGGGGAGTAAAACTTTTTCCCTTTGATCTTTTCGGGCAGGAACTCCATCATAACGAAATTTCCCTCGTAGGAGTGTGCATATTTGTAATCTTTTGCGTAACCGATCTCTTTCATCAGCTTTGTCGGGGCATTCCGGATATGAAGCGGAACAGGCAGGTCGCCCGATCTTCTGACCTCTTCAAGTGCCTCTTCGATCGCCATGTAGGAGGCGTTGCTTTTTTGTGATGTGGCCAGGTATACCGCACATTCCGACAGGAGGATGCGGCTTTCGGGCATGCCGATCTTGTGCACTGCATCGAAACAGGCATTTGCCAGCAACAATGCGTTCGGATTGGCAAGGCCGACGTCTTCACAGGCCAGGATCAGCATCCTTCGCGCAATGAACAGCGGATCTTCGCCGCCCTCGATCATCCGGGCCAGCCAGTAGACTGCCCCGTTCGGATCGCTGCCCCTTAGCGATTTGATAAAAGCCGAAATGACATCGTAATGCATCTCGCCTGACTTATCATAAATGGCCAGCTTCTCCTGGATAATGCTTAAGGCTTTTTCATTAGTTATGAGGATGGTATCGCGGTTGATTTCCGTATTGACGATCAGTTCCAGCGCATTCAGCAGTTTTCGCGCATCCCCGCCCGAAATGCGCAGCAACGCCTCATCTTCCTCAATTTTTATCGGTTTTTTAATAGTTCCCTCCAGGTGCCTGGCGGCTGTTTCCAGCAATTTGACAAGTTCTTTCCGGTCGAGGGATTTCAGGATGTAAACCTGGCATCGGGAAAGGAGAGGGGAGATGACTTCAAAGGAAGGATTCTCGGTCGTGGCGCCGATCAGGGTAATGGTGCCCCGCTCCACCGCGCCCAGCAGTGAATCCTGCTGTGATTTGCTGAAGCGGTGGATTTCGTCGATAAACAGGATTGCGCCGCCGCCGCCCTCCGTCGCCTGGTCGATTACGTTCCGGATGTCTTTCACCCCCGAATTGATGGCGCTAAGAATAAAAAACGGTTTGCTGAGTTGCTTTGCTATGATAAAGGCCAGCGTTGTCTTCCCGACTCCCGGCGGCCCCCAGAAGATCATCGAAGGCAGGTTGCCCGATTCGATCACCTTGCGCAGTATCGCATCCGGCCCGACCAGGTGCTCCTGGCCCAGGAAATCATCCAGGGTCCTGGGGCGAAGCTGTTCTGCTAAAGGCGCTGACATTTTAGTTCAAAGTTCAAAGTGCAAAGTTATCAATTTCGGAAGTGAGTGGTGAGGGTTGTAAGGGGGGTAAGGGGTGAGATGTATTCTATGACCGGTTGTATATTTTAACGACACTTTCGCGGATCATTTTGCCGGTTTCTGACAGAGAAAATGAGATGGCATCTGCGATCTTCTCCGCCGGTACCCACTTCGAAAAATCGGCCCCCGGCATCGCTTTCCGGTTAGCCTCCGTATCGATAGTAGACGGGACGATTACTGTGGCGGTCACTCCTTTTTCTTTCCCTGCTGCATTGATGTGTTCGGCCAGTTTGAATACCAAAGCCTTGCTGAGGGAATAGGCGAAAAAGTCTTTCCCGGTCGCGGCATCCAGCCCGGGACGTGACCCTACCAGGATGAACTGCCCGCCGTTGCCCCGTTCCAGGAAATGCTTCAATAAGGGCCTGACCATGTTATAGGCGGTATAAAAATTCAGGTTGATCATTTTATCAAGATCCGCTTTGCCGGTATCAGTCAGCTTTCCCATGGCAAAGCCGCCGGCCAGGAGCACGGCTGCATCTATACCGGAATCATCTTTGAGCGCTGACCAGACAAAGTTCTCAGTCTTTTCCTCATCCATCAGATCCAGTTCCTTGATCACCAGGTTTTTATCGTGAGGTAATGTTCCTGCTGCTGATTTACCTGTTACAGCAATGATCCGGTTCCCGTCATCCAGCAGCCTGCTGACAACAGCCAGTCCCAGGTTTCCGTTTGCACCGGTGATTAGTATGGTTGGCATATCTCTTTGTTTTTTTTATCTGAGGAACAAATATATCAGTAATCTGTTCAGGATTCGTGAATGTTTCAAAATCCGGCATTCCTTTTTCTTTATTCCTCCGACTACTCCGGCTTTTTGGTGCTCCGACGACTGAAGCCGTCGGTTATTTGGTTAGGGGTTTTCGCCGTAGGCGATAAACTACTGTAGCTGGAGCAAAACGAAAAAGAAATATTTCCCTGTAGGGGATAAACAAAAAGCCAGAAGCAACGGCTTTAGACGTTGGAGCACGAACCTGGTATTTTCTTCCGGCGAGCAAACCCGAAAGATGCTATTTTTGCCACGCAATCCTAAAATAAGAATCATGTCAGAAATCTTTACCGATATAACCACCTGGTACATGGACCATATCAATTACTGGACCATTACCCTGCTGATGGCTATTGAAAGCTCATTTATCCCGTTTCCGTCGGAGATCGTCGTCCCGCCGGCTGCATATAAAGCGGCCCAGGGGGAATTGAACCTGTTTCTGGTCATTTTCTTTTCCACCCTGGGAGCTATGATCGGGGCGCTGTTCAACTATTACCTTGCGCTTACAATAGGCAGGGCGGCAATATATTCCTTCGCCAAAACCCGCTTTGCCCGCATGATGCTGGTAGAGCCGAAATCGATACAAAAAGCCGAAGACTATTTTGTTAAAAACGGAAAAATATCCACCCTGATCGGCCGTCTGATCCCCGCTGTACGCCAGCTTATTTCAATACCGGCCGGCCTGGCTAAAATGCCTCTTAAATATTTTCTTTTATACACATTCATCGGGGCGACCGGTTGGAATATCATCCTGGCGCTTTTAGGCTATTTCGCGCCAAAAGAGCTGTTTGAACTCTATTACAAAGAGATCAGCTTTGTCATGATCGGGCTGGGAGTGCTTTTTGTGATGTATCTGGTTTATAAAGGATTCTTTCAGAAGAAAAGCGTGTAGGGATAATTTGAAAATTTGAAAATGCGAAAATGTGAAAATGTGATATTATGAGGTATTTATAGGTGTGGTCAAATATTTTCAAAAAAAATCCTTGAATTGCATAATTGAATTATCATTTCACATAATATTGTATTAATTTTGGTATAAGTTAGAAAAAACTTTGTGATTTCGACCAAACATAATGAAATTCAATCCACTAATAATTAACACTAAATTTTACAAAAATGGAAAAAACGATTAAATTATTGGGTGCCTTACTGGCATTCCTGGCGTTTACCACATTTATCGCTTGCGATAAGGAAGAAGAAGAACCGGATGTAATTGCCAGCTTTACGTTCCAGGTCGACCAGACTGACTTTATGAAAGTCCAGTTTACCAACCAGTCGACCAACTTCTCGGCATTGTCCTGGAACTTCGGCGATAACTCAGCCGTTTCTGCCGAAACCAACCCGGTACACATATTCCCGGATCTGGGCGACTTTGTTGTTACTTTGACGGCAACTTCGCTGAATGGTAAGGTAACCGATGTTTTCACCGCTACAGTCACCATCAGCGACCCCAATGCCGAACTGACCAAACTGGTCGGCGCCGAGTCGAAGACCTGGAAACTTCTGCGTGATGGCAGCACGGGCCGTTACCCGTTGCTCGTTTTCCCCTACAATGCTGAAGATCCTTTTACACCGACCACGATCTGGTGGGCTATGGGCCTGAACAACGACGAACTGGCCAACCGCCCCTGCCTCCTGAACGATGAGTGGACCTTCTACCGCGACGGTACGCTGGAATTCAACAATGGTGGCGATACCTGGGCTGAAGGTGGTGTATTCAAAGCGCCTGATAACAAATGCATCGACGATACCGAAGCCTGGATCGGTGTCAATGATGAAGATATCTCTGCCTGGGGCAGTGGTACACACGCTTTCGAACTTATCGCCGGAACCCCGCAGAAACTGAAAGCAATCGGCAACGGCGCTCATATCGGGTTCTTCAAATCAGCTACCGAATATGAGGTGATGAAACTCAACCCTATGGTTCAGGACGAAGTGACATACGATGTCGTTAAACTGACCGATGGCACAACCGACACCCTGATCGTGCAGTGCAACTACTACTTCGAAGTAGGAGATGCCGCTTTCGGTGGCTCCTGGAGATATACCCTGGTTCATTATGACGATCCGAACGATGAGCCTCCGATCCCGACCAACAACCCTAACCCGAACTTCAGCTATGTGGTGGATGGCCTGACAGTTACCCTGACCAATAACTCATTGTACTGCGATTCGTATTTATGGGATTTCGGCGATGGTGGAACTTCCACTGAAGCCGCTCCGACCCATACCTACGCTGCGGAAGGTATTTATGTGATTACGCTGACCGGAACCAATGCCAATGGAACCGCTTCGATAACATCCGAAGTGTGGATTTCCGCAACAGTTCTCACCGAAGAAATTCTCAAAGGCGGCGGCACCCCATGGAAAGTGAAAGTCGGTGAAAAGACTGTATTTGTCGGTAGTGGCCTCGGCCAGAGCAACTGGTGGGCGGTACCGGCAGCTGACCTGCAGGAAGGCGGCGGCTGGGCTTGTATGACCGACGATGAATTTACATTCTTAGACGGTGGTGTATTCACGTATGACGGTAAAGGCGTTGTCCGTAACGACGGATACCTGGCAGAAGGTCAGGGATGTATCGAGGAATCGGCCGTTACCGGTAATGGTGTCGCTTTCCTCTCCTGCACCGACCACTCCTATGTATTTACTCCCGCTACAGGTACCACCCGGCCTATTATTGACCTGACCAATGGTACCGACAGGGCTGCTTTCATCGGATTCTACAAAGGATACTACGGCGGTGAAAACGGCGCTGCCCCGGGTGCCGAACAACCTCTGCCGAATGGTGGCCTGACGACCAATAAGTATGAAATCATGGGATATGTCAACGACGGAACTAAAGAATATATTCTGGTTTCTGTCGACATCACCGCTGATCACAACGGCACCGCTGCCTGGTCAGTGATCCTCGAACGTTAGAGAATTTATTTTTGGAATTCTTTTCAGGAGCGGGCAGTTATGTCCCGCTCCTGTTTTTTTTATATTTTTATCTTTTAACAAATCTATTTTAAACATCTTGATATTCAGGATTATAAGAAAATATCTAATAAGCTTAGTATGAAAAAACTCTACATTTTGTTACTATTCCTGGCCCTGGCGGTAAATGCATTTCCCCAGGGGAGGACAATAACCGGAAGAGTAACCGATGAATCGGGAGCTCCGCTTCCAGGGGTGACAATCCAGTTGGTTGGCACCTCAACCGGTACCACAACCGATCTCAACGGCTTGTATAAAATTGCTGTGACGACCGGAACGCTGCGGTTCAGTTTTGTCGGATTTGTCGCCCAGGAAATACTCCTGACAAACCAAACCACGATCGATATCGTTTTGAAGGAAGAAACCTCCATGCTTAACGAAGTGGTTGTGGTCGGCTATGGAACGCAACGTAAAAAAGACCTGACAACGGCCGTTTCGGTGGTAGATGATAAAGAGATAAGGGAAAGGCCGATTACTTCTGCCGCCCAGGCGCTTCAAGGGAAAGCGGCCGGCGTGCAGGTCACCGTCCCGTCCGGTAAACCGGGCGTGGGCCTGTCGGTCAGGGTTCGCGGTTCAACATCCGTTATCGCGGGCAATGAACCGTTATACGTGATCGATGGGGTGCCGACAACCAATACCAACGGGCTTAACCCGTCGGATATCGCCTCGATGAGCGTGCTGAAAGATGCCTCTTCATCCGCTATATACGGAGCCAGGGCAGCCAATGGAGTCGTTCTGATCACAACCAAACGGGGCTCCGATGCCGCCGGCCCTACCGTCAATTTTGACGCCTATGCCGGGTTCTCAAAGCTTAGAAAGACGATCGAAGTGCTGAATACCAAACAATACCGCGACCTGATGGAAGAACTGAAGATTGCCATGGATCCGTCGTGGACCAACTTTGGGAACTGGAGCGATTCGGTGTTCAGTACAGGGTATCACCAGTCGTACCAGCTATCGTTTGCCGGCGGCAACGACAAAACCAAATATTTCTTCGGTGGCGGCTATTTCAGCAATGCAGGGATGGTTGAACCGGCTAAATTCGACCGCTATACCGTCCGCCTGAACCTCGATAACCAGATAACCAACTGGCTAAAATTCGGCCTCAGTATGAATGTAGCCAGGCTCCGTACGGAAGATACCCCCGATAACGCCAGCAGCGGGAGGGGAGGCGTGTTCATGAGCACCCTGAATACCCCTCCGTTTATGAGCGTGTGGGCCCCCGACGGCAGCGGCCAGTACTACCCGAACCCGTTCCAGGGATCATGGGAAAACCCGGTCGCTTATATGTTCGGCGCCGACCAGGAAGCTATCGACAATACCATGATGGGCAATATGTTTCTCGAAGCCACCATCATAAAAAACCTGACATTTAAAACAAGGTACGGGATGGATTATATGGCACACCAGTGGGATTATTTCCTCGACCCGGTGCAGACCAGCTGGGGAAGGGCTAACGACGGCCTCGGACAATCCAACAAAACCAACAGCAACACCTGGCTCTGGGAAAATTCATTCGACTATGTGAAAAAGTTCGGTGACCATAATTTTACGGCCATGCTGGGCAGCAGCACCCAAAAGTACCGCTCGAACGGCACCTGGCTGGAAGGCAAAGGCTACCGCCCCGGCTCCAGCGTGAAAACGATCAATGCGGCCAACGAAACCACCGGCTCCACCTGGCTCGATGAATGGTCGCTGGTGAGCTTCTTCGCCCGGGCTACCTACGATTACAAGAGTAAATACTATCTCACCGCAACGGTCAGGCAGGACGGCTCTTCGAAGCTGGCCCACCACTGGGGAACCATGCCCTCGTTCAGCGCCGGATGGCGGATTTCTTCCGAGAAATTCATGGAAAATGCCAATTTTATCGATGACCTTAAACTGCGCGGCGGCTGGGGTAAGAACGGAAACCAGGAAGGTATCCCGAATTATGCCCGGTACGGGTTGACAAACTTCACGCCGAGCACCGAGACGCCTTATCCTTCCGAAAACCCGATCTCATACGGAAATCCTGATTTGAAATGGGAAACGACTACCCAGACCAACATTGGTGTCGATCTTTCCATGTTCAATTTCCGCGTCAATTTTACTATTGATGCCTATTATAAAAAGACGACCGATGTCCTTCTGAATGTTCAACTCACCAATACCCTGCCGGTCACCACGATCATGACCAACGCCGGGGATATCGAGAACAAAGGGATCGAGTTCAGTATCAATACCATCAATATCAATAAAAAAATCACCTGGACGACCGACCTGAACATGTCGTTCAACAGAAATAAAGTGCTGTCGCTGGTTTATACGCCGGTCTACTATTTCGGGGATATTTACAGCAGCGGCTCTAAAGTTTCTATGGTCAAACCCGGCCAGCCTCTGGGCGTTTTCTATGGCCTCGTGGCCGAAGGTGTTGATCCCGCTACCGGCGATATGCTGTATAAGGATGTGAACGGTAACGGGCTGCTGGAACTGGGCGCCGACCGGACCGTGATCGGTGATCCCAATCCCGACTTTGTTTTCGGATTTACCAATACCCTCAACTATAAAAAGTGGGATCTGAATATCTTCTTCCAGGGAAGTGTTGGCAATGACATTTATAACGCCACCCGTGTCGACCTGGAAGGGATGTTCGACAGTAAGAACCAGTCGGTGGCGGTCCTCGACCGGTGGACGCCGGAAAATACCGATACCGATGTTCCCCGCGCCGTTAAGAACAGTACCTACAACATTGCCAATTCCAGCCGTTTTATCGAAGACGGCTCCTATGTCAGGCTGAAAACGGTGACTTTATCTTATAAAATCATCGACAATGATCCGAAGATCAGGATCATAAAGAAGTTTTCGGTTTATTTGACCGGAGAAAACCTGCTGACATTCACCAATTACAGCGGATACGATCCGGAGGTGAGCGCATACGGCAGTAATGCCGTTTCGATGGGTATCGATTACGGCACCTATCCGCAGTCTATTAATGTGATCCTTGGATTAAATGTTCAATTCTAATAAATGCTGCCATGAAAAAGATCATTATCATACTGACCACGGTTTTTGCTGTCGTATCTTTCACGGCATGTAATAAATTCCTCGACCTCGAACCGAAATCTAACAATATCTGGGTCAATGACACAGGCGATTCAATTTTGTACCAGACCGCCAATGAAGTGGAAACAGCACTGGCCGGAGTATATGCCGATTTCCGGAATGAGTATTTCGAACTCGATTATTTTATTGTTGGCGATGCCCAATCGGATGACGCCTATGCCGGTGCCGATAATCCCTGGATGTTCGAGGTCGACGACTATAACCTGAATGCGCTCAATGGCCTGGTTACCCGCGACTGGCGATATCTCTACGGAACAATCGGCCTGGCTAACCTGGTGATAAACAATGTCATGCTCTGTCCTGATCCGTCTCTGACACAGGAAAGAAGAAATGAAATCCTGGGTGAAGCCTCATTTATCAGGGCTTACATTTATTTCCGGGCCGTTCAGACCTGGGGAGAGGTGCCGCTGCAATTAAAAGAAGTTACCACGGTAAGCGCAGAGGTATTGCCGGAGATTTACCCGCTGCTATTCCCTGACCGCGCCCCGGTCGATAGTGTTTACACCCGGATCATCAGCGACCTGGAGGTAGCCCTGGCCAATGTAAAACCTACAACCGAGCATAAAGGATATGCGACGACAGGCGCAGTGAATGCCGTTCTGGCAAAGGTTTATGCAACTATGGAACCGCCTGATTATAATAAGGTAGTCCAATATTGTGATGCCGTCATTAATGGGGGCTATAGCCTTTTACCCAATTTTGAGGATCTCTGGAATAATTCGGCGGAAAATACGGCTGAATCGATCTTTGAGATCAATTATGAAGGGACAGCCACCAATGCCAACTGGGGAGTCAATATGTTCCTCAGGCTTTTCGGTGAATCGGACTGGAAAAAGTTCAACGTTCCCTCAAACGACCTTGTTAAAGCTTATGATGATGAGGGCGACGTGATCCGGAAAAACTCCACCATTATTTTTTCGGACGAAGGTTTTCCGGATAATTACTGGCCGCAGGATAACTACCCGTTCATCTGGAAATGGAGGATAAACGGGAATAACAGCCCGCAGAACTACATCTTTCTCCGTTTGGCCGATATTATCCTTTTGAAGGCGGAAGCGCTCAACGAACTGGGCGATGTGAATGGCGCGGCTGAGCTGGTCAACCAGATCCGCAGCAGGGTCGACCTGCCGAATACTACTGCTGCCGGACAGGATGAAATGCGACTGGCGATTGAAAAAGAACGCCGGCTCGAGCTGGCTTTCGAAGGGCACCGCTGGTTCGATCTGAAACGGACAGGCCGCGCCATCGAAGTCATCAACAACGCCGTGGACCAGAACGGTCAGAAGCTTGGCTACAACCTGACGGAAAACCGGCTCCTGTGGCCCATTCCCCAGGGTGAACTCGATCTGAATACCAGCCTGGTACAGAATCCAGGTTACTGATATCAATGTTGAATTTTGAATTTTGAAGGTTGAATGAAGGATGAAATTCGTTATTTGGCCGTTCTTCTTGCTCTGCTGCTCCTGCCCGGTTGCAAGGATGAACCGGCGGAGAAGGAGGGACCTGTGAGGATAGGAGAGGCGCAGGTCTGGCTGACCCGGGGCGATAAAAGCACGTTGTTCCAGCGTCAGACAGACCTGCTGGTGATGGATTCATTGATCACCAACCACCCGGTCGTCCGGATCGATACTTCCGCGACAATGCAGGAGATCGAAGGATTTGGCGCCGCCCTTACCGGATCATCAGCCTATCTGCTGCACCAGGAGCTCGATCCCGCCGCCCGGACTGCCACCCTGAGAGACCTGTTCGACCCGGCAGCGGGGATCGGGATCTCTTACCTGAGGCTGACCATGGGGGCATCTGACTTTTCATTATCCAACTATACCTATAACGACCTTCCGGCAGGCCAGACCGATTTTGAACTTCAGCAATTCAGCCTGGCCCAGGACCTGGATGACGTGGTCCCGGTTATTAAGGAAATCATTGAGATAGCGCCCGATATCGGACTGATGGGCTCGCCATGGAGCCCGCCGGCATGGATGAAAACCAACGGCAGCCTGAAAGGCGGTAAACTGAAACCCGAATGTTATGAAGTGTATGCCTCATATTTTGTCCGTTACATCCAGGCTATGGCCGGGCAGGGAATCATTATCGATGCGGTGACGCCTCAGAATGAACCACTCCACTTCACCGCCGGGTACCCTTGCATGGAGATGCAGCCTGAGGAACAGGGCGATTTCATCAAAAACCACCTGGGACCTGCATTTCAGCAAGCTGGTATCAACACAAAGATCATTATCTATGACCATAACTGGGATGATACCCAGTATCCCATATCGATTCTGAACGATGCGGCAGCCGCGCAATATATTGCCGGCTCCGCTTTCCATGCGTACGCCGGCGATGTTTCGGCCATGTCAACCGTCCATAATGTCCACCCGGATAAAGGCCTCTACTTTACGGAAATCTCCGGAGGAGGATGGGCAGTGAACTTCAGCGATAACCTGATGTGGTACATGGATAATATTTTAATCGGGACAACCCGGAATTGGTCGAAAACGGCCCTGTTCTGGAACCTGGCCCTGAACCAGGCCAACGGCCCGCAAAATAACGGTTGTTCCGACTGCCGGGGTGTGATCACCATCAATTCCAATAACGGAATGGTGGTGAAGAATGAAGAGTACTATGCCCTGGCCCACTTTTCAAAATTTGTCCGTCCCGGCGCGGTGCGTGTTTCAATAACAATTCCGCAGCTGCTGGCCAATATGGGCATCGTCTCGTTCCTGAATCCTGACGGTTCAAAAGTTCTTGTGGCTTGCAATCATTCAGCTGCCGACCGTACCTTCAGCGCACAGCAGGAAACCAGATATTTTACTGCGACCGTCCCCGCTAAATCTGTTGTAACAATCATTTGGTAATCATTCAAAATTATAAAAAGATGAAATGCAGATCGTTATTCATAGTCCTCGCTTTCGCGGCTTTAGGAGCGACAGCACAGAGTTTCAATAAAAAAGAACCCGCAAAATTGAAGACATCCATCATTATCACCGCGCAGAACACAAATTACCGTTTATCGCACCAGATGCAGGAACAGTTCAAACCTACGCCCCAGCCATGGGAATCGATTCCCTGCATATTTGTCGATACCGCCAAATTGTTCCAGACATTCGTGGGTATTGGCGGGGCGTTGACCGATGCATCCGCTGAAACTTTCGCCAAACTGCCGGCCAAAAAGCAGGAGGAGTTCCTGAAGGCTTATTTCGACAGGGAAGAGGGGATTGGTTATTCCATCATAAGGACCAATATGAACAGCTGTGATTTTTCGAGCGGCAGTTACACTTACGTGGATGAAGGCGATATAAGCCTGAAATCGTTTAATATAGCTCATGATGAGCAGTATAAGCTCCCGTTGATCAAAAAAGCCATGGAAACGGCAGGAGGAAAACTTCCCCTTTTCATCAGCCCATGGAGCCCGCCGGCATGGATGAAAGGAAATAAAAATATGCTGCAGGGAGGAACACTTTTGAGGGAATACCACCCGGCATGGGCCGAATATTATGTGAAATTCATCAAAGCTTACGAAGAGAGGGGAGTACCCGTGTGGGGGCTTAGCGTACAGAATGAACCGATGGCCAAGCAAACCTGGGAATCATGCATCTATACCGCAGAAGAAGAACGTGATTTTATAAAAAATTTCCTCGGACCCGCATTGTGGAACAGCGGACTGAAAGATAAAAAACTCATCGCCTGGGACCATAACCGCGACCTGGTCTATCACCGGGCTACTACCATCCTGAGTGATACGGAAGCAGCCAAATATGTGTGGGGTATCGGTTTTCACTGGTATGAAAGCTGGACCGGAGCGCCGACACCTGAAAACGTGAAACGGGTGGCCGAGGCTTTCCCCAAAACCAATCTCCTGCTCACGGAAGCCTGTAATTACCCTTTTAGCTGGGACACTTTCGACCAGTGGAAATGGGGCGAGAACTACGGCACGGCCATGATTTCCGATTTTAACAACGGCGCTGTGGCCTGGACCGACTGGAATGTGCTCCTCGATGAAACAGGTGGCCCCAATCATGTAAAAAACTTCTGCTTTGCGCCGGTCCATGGAGATACACGCGACGGCAGCCTCCACTATATGAATTCCTATTATTACATTGGCCACTTCTCCAAATTCATCGAACCCGGAGCAAAACGTATGGCTGTTTCATCCAACCGGGCCCAACTGCAAACCACCGGCTTCAGGAATCCGGACGGGAAACATGTGGTGATCGTTATGAACCAGGCCGATACTGAGGTGAAATTCAGGCTTTATGTGGGAGAGCAGGCTGCGGAAATGCTCAGCCTGCCCCATTCAATCATGACATTTGTATTCTGACGTGTAATTTATCCAATAACTGAATTCGCTTAACGCTGCCGAATGATTTCCCGGCAGGCGATTTTATCTTTGAAACCATTGAATCGCTTCTTCGGGGCAGATTTCTGCACATTTTCCGCAAGAATTGCATAGATCGTATCGGAAATGATAATTGTAAGGGAAACAATCCACCCTTTCCAGGATACAATACTTTACACATTTGTCGCAGTTCGCATTGGAGATTTTTTCTATCGCCTGCAGTGGACAAACCGTAATACATTTTTCACAATGTGTGCATTTACCGAACTCAATGTAGGGTAAGTTAATAGAACCGCTTTGAATTACCTTTGACATGAATACATTATCAACATCAGAAAAATAAAAGTTTTACCAGGATCATCAATACTACTACGCCGATCAAAAAGGCGAATACGACCCAATTGCTGGATTTTTTCTTTTCTTCCATCTTGTTAAAAATTAAATTGTTGAAATAATAATACAGCCCCGCAGAGGTGATGCTGTATGATAAAAAGAATGTGAGGGAAAATGGAAAACCGAAAGTCGGCCCGGTTTTCCTAACCAGCAGGCGGAGGACGCACCCGGTAATGAATTCCGCAATATTGGGAACCAATACCTAAATCTGTTTGAGAATCAAAATTATTGACATGATCAGGATAACCTGAGAAGATTCCGGTGAATACGGGCGCTCCGGGCTCAGGCCCCTGCGAACTGATCCCTTTTCTTTTTGACTTGTCAAGGAACCGTTCGGCAGATGGTTCAGGAAGCTTTTTTTCATGCTCTTGCGGATTTAAAGGCTGAACCGGCCTGGCAACCCATTTGAAACCAGGCTGATAATGCCTTAGAAAAAAAGCTATGTTCCCTGATCCGGGCCGATCATCAAGGGCATCTTTTTGATAAACATTTGACTTAACCTGAAATGGGATCTGGGAGAAAATAATTAAACAAAACAGCACCTGGATACAGGTGTACCTGTTAATGTTGAGAAGTGTTTTATTATCTCTGATGATTATAAACATCGTTGGTCCTCATCCGCTATATCAGGCGTAAAAGTAATCAATTAATGCCGGTTTTCAACTCCTGAATCGCATTAATAACTGGTCTCATCCAGCTTAACTTTCCCCCAGAATGTCTTATAAACAAATACAGTGTAGGTTATGACCAGTGGAAATCCAATTACCGTCAATAGCAACATGATCCCCAGCGATTTTTCCGACGAGGCGGCGTTGTAAACGGTGATGCTGTATGCTGGATCAACGGTTGAAAGAACCATAACCGGGTAAAGCTCAACGGCAACCAGGATGAGCAGGAAACTCATGGTCAGTGCGGAAAACAGGAAGGCGCCGATATACCGTCCTTTGCTGACCAGCCTGGGAATGTTGGCTATGCTCAGGAAGGCCAGAACCGGCACTACTAGCAAAATGGCATTCTCCAGGAGGTTATCGGTCAGATGGGGGAGAAAGAAGAAGGTAATGATGGTGACCAGCAAATAGGTGATAATGAAGAAGATGATGCTCTTTTTCAGCAGGTTGTTCACCCGGGCAAATAGCCGGCCTTCTGTTTTCATCGCCAGGTAAAGCGCTCCGTGCATCATGAATAGCGCAACAGTTGTTATACCAACCAGCAGGGAATAGGGATTCAGAAAATCCAGCCAATGCCCCCGGAACTCGTGATCCGGGCCCAGCTCCACACCCCGGAGGATGTTTCCGACAACCACTCCCAGCAGCAACGCCATCAGGATACTGGAGATGCTGTAGGTGATATCCCAGAGGCTGCGCCACCATTTCATCGGTTCCTTGCCGCGGAATTCGATGGATACAGCGCGGAGGATCAGTACCAGCAGAAACAACATGAACGGGATGTACATAGCCGAAAACATGGAGGCGTAGAGAACGGGGAATCCGGCAAACAGGGCCCCGCCGCCGATCACCAGCCATACTTCGTTGCCGTCCCAAACCGGCCCTACAGCATTAAGCGCAATGCGCCGGCTCTCCTCTTTCCTGAAAAACAAATGCCAGGCCCCGGCCCCCAGATCAAATCCATCCAGGATGGCATAGCCGGAAAACAGCGCCCCGACGACCAGGAACCAGAGCGTAGGATAATCGATGCCAAGTATTGTTGCCATATCAGGTTCAGCTTAATAAGTAATTTAATTGAATGTTCCGGCAATGGCCTCCTGCGACGGGCGGTTATCTGTCATGCTCTCATCATACGGCCCCGCCTGGATCTTTTTGTTCAGCAGGTAAATAAAAAGGCCGAACAACAGGATATAGAGCAGGGTGAACATGATCAGCGAAAAAAGGACTTGCTGTGCGTTCACTACTTCCGAAAGCGCATCGGAGGTACGCAACAGCCCATAGACCACCCAGGGCTGGCGACCCATCTCTGCGGCAAACCATCCGAACTGGTTTGCCAGCTGGGGCAGGATCACCGACAATACGAAAACCCAGATCAGCCAGCGGTATTTGAACAGCTTGCCGCGCCACCAAAGGAAAAGCCCGAACAGCGTCAGGCCGATAAAGTATAGCCCGAAGGCTACCATCAGGTGGTAAAACTGGAATACGGCATTGACGGCCCCGGGGACATCTTCTTCCGGGAAATCGTTCAAAGCGGGAACCGGAGTGTCGAAATTACCGTGCAAAAGAAAGCTCAGTCCGCCGTTGATCTTAGGTCCGTAGGCCTTTTCCCTTGACTGGTCCACCCAGCCGAACAGGTAAAGATCGGCTTGTTCGTTGCTGTTGTAATGCCCTTCGAATGCGGCCAGCTTTGCCGGCTGGTGCTTTGCGACGACCTCTGCCGAGCTGTGGCCTGTGACAAGCTGCAAAACGGAAAAAAGGGCGGCAACCGGCAGTGCCAGTGAGAAGGCCTTTTTCGATATAGCCACGTACCTTCCTTTAAGCAGGTAGTAGGCATGTACGCTCAACACCAGGAAAGCCCCTGCAATCAGGGCACCGATCCAGACATGCAGTACCCGCTCCACACTCGACGGGTTGAAGACCATCGCCCAGAAATCGGTGATCTCGGCACGGGCGGCTGTCCCTTCGCCGACGATGTGGAATCCTGCCGGGGTCTGCTGCCAGCTGTTGGCTACAACGATCCAAACAGCCGAGAACATCGACCCGATCCAGACGCCCAGCGTGGCAATGAAATGCACCACCGGCTTCACCCGGTTCCAGCCAAACAGCAATACGCCCAGGAAACCGCTTTCGAGCGCGAAGGCAAAGATCCCCTCGGCTGCCAGCGCGCTTCCGAATACATCGCCGACGAAGCGCGAATAGGTGGCCCAGTTGGTGCCGAACTCGAATTCCATGACGATGCCCGTCGCTACGCCAATACCGAAGGTGATGGCGAAGATCCGCGTCCAGAAACGGGCCAGCTGTTCAAATTGTTTGTCTTTCGTCCGCAGGTATGCCCCTTCCATCAACACCATGATCAGCCCCAGGCCAATGCTCAGCGGCGGATAAATGTAATGGAACGAAACGGTAAAAGCGAACTGTATCCGGGATAACAATTCTACATCCATAACCGAAATTTATCCTTTAAATATTATAAAGGATAAAAATAGGCAATTTTTATCTTTCGGCAGGTAAACTTAAAAGGGATTAATACCTTCTGCGACGTGCCGGGGCCGGCTTATTGACCGTATCACCCGCAATTGCGGGAAATGGATGGCTGTCAACCACGGGGACTTTTCTTCCGATCAGTTTTTCAATCCCGCGCAAATCGTCTTTCTCCTCCGTTGTGCAGAAAGCGATGGCTGTGCCGCTGTTGCCGGCCCGTCCGGTACGGCCGATCCGGTGAACATAAGTCTCCGGGACCTCCGGCAGATCGAAATTGAAAACATGGGTCAGGTCGTCGATATCGATACCGCGGGCCGCGATATCCGTAGCCACGAGCACTCTCAGTTTGCCCTCCTTGAAGCTGTTAAGGGCGGCCTGCCTGGCATTCTGGCTTTTATTCCCGTGAATGGCAGCGGATTTGACCTTCTCCCGCAGCAGAACCCTGACGACTTTGTCGGCGCCGTGTTTGGTGCGGGTAAAGACCAGCGCCGACCGGATATCCTTATCCTCCAGGAGGTGGAGCAGCAGGTCGGGTTTGTTGATCTTATTTGTATGATAGAGTTGTTGCTCGATTAAATCGACCGTAGTGGCCGGCGGCGTCACTTCTGCTTTTGCCGGGTTGATCAGCATCGATTGGGCCAGTTTTTCTATTTCCGGCGGCATGGTAGCTGAGAAGAGAAGCGTTTGCCTCTTTTTTGGCAGATGGGCGACGACTTTTTTTACATCGTTGATAAAGCCCATATCCAGCATCCGGTCGGCTTCATCGAGTACAAAAGTGTTGAGCCGCCGGAGGTCGATAAATCCCTGTCCGATTAGGTCGAGCAGCCGGCCCGGGGTGGCAATCAGCACGTCGACACCTTTTTTCAGCGCGATAACCTGGTGATGTTGCGACACACCGCCATAGATAACGGTATGAGAAAGCCGGGTGAATTTACCATACACCGCAAAACTCTGGTCGATCTGGATGGCCAGTTCACGGGTAGGGGTTAAGATCAGGACTTTAATACCGTTTACAGGTTGTTTTTGTAAATAAAGATTTTGGATGATGGGGATGGCGAAGGCGGCTGTTTTGCCTGTCCCGGTCTGGGCGCAGCCCTGCAGGTCGCGTCCTTCCATAATGTGTGGAATAGCTTGTTCCTGGATAGGTGTGGGTACAGTATATCCTTCAGCGGTCAAAGCTTTCATGACCGGTTCAATAAGATTCAGATTTTTAAATGACATTAAATTAAGGGTGAAATGGTGCCGGAAAGACGTTGCATTTTCTGCGTCGGCGAAAATAGGATTATTTTTAGATGAACGGCTTACAACCTGCCGCTTTAATTAAGAAGCGGCAAAGATAAGCATTTTATAAAGATGAATTACAACGGATAATACTGAAACTAACTTATTGACAACTAAAGTCGAATTCTTGATGCATTTAGATCGATTATTTAATTTAAATAGTTAATCTTTTTTCGTTGCCGCACCGCGACTGAATATTTTACTTGCCGTCATCGCCTTCGCTCGACGGCATGTCTGCCTTCGGCAGCCACCGTAAAATATCATGTCGCTTATGCGGCAACTGTGTTTTATTAAAGTAGGGGACAGAAGCTGAAACTTAAAACTTAAATGCTGATCGCATCAGATTGATCTCAGCCCTTGGTATCCCAATTTGTTTTGCTAACTTTTCCCAATTACCAACTGCTCTTCTTATCCTGGAAAGGATGGATTCAGCTTCTTCGTTACTTATCCTGAAGAATTCAATTACACTTAAAGCAAGCTCAAAATCCAGCATTCCGCTGTTGTCATCAATGTTTAGCGCAAGCTCTTCCTTATCTATTGAAGGATTCACATCGAATGCAGGGCTTAATCGCCATTGGCCATTTTCAATGATGAAACCGTGATTTCGCAAATGATCGTCCGTGTTGGAAATGGCGATATTAAAAACAATTCTTCGCCAGAGTTCCGTCAGATCCTCTTTGATATTTCCTCCATGATCCTGAATGAATAAAGACAGGTCAAGGTAACTTGCACGCTTATCCCGTAATATTTCTTCATTATTTCCGGTCATCGTCATAGCTGAGGCAAAATGTATTCGTTCTTCTTTTACACGGTCAAATCTTTTCGTAAAGAAAGTGTAATAATTGCCTGCCACATTCTCAATCCGGGATTCTGACATGTTGATCCCTGCTAAAATGGCAAGCCTATAAACCAGGTATTCCCATTTCGCTTTATCAATTGAATCGTTCTTCGAGGGAAACTTTGCAATCCAGAGCTGTCCGTCTTTATCGATGATGTTTGCTTTCGGCCTGGCTCCTCCTAATGATGACCCGGGAGCCATAAGCATTACCAGCCATTTGTTCAGTTCTTTGGTATTCTTATCTGATTCCACGAGATCTGCAATATGCTGCAATTCTCCAACCGATGCCCATGGCGGAACCGGGGTGTGGCGATCATCGTCAAGAAATGGTCCATCGGGATAAAGTTTAAAGCGTAATGCCCCCATCCTGCAGGTGTCTGCAACGCCTAACAAAAAGTCAATATCATATAAAACCGGAACATGTCTTCCATCCTCCCTGGCTAACTGGGCAGCTCTCCTCTTCATCAAGGTTCTTCCCCAGGTATCAGGCATTGAATCAAGAAATACCCCGAAATTTTCTTTTACTCCCGGATACTGAGGACCGGAATATAAGACGATATCGGGATCCAGAAGAAATAAGTTACTTCCATCAAGCCACGATTCTTCATATTCAAAGCTGAGTGATTTCCGACCTTTAACCTGTTGTGCTGATAAGATACCCATAAGTACGGGCTCCTGCAATCCGATCCAATGAGCGTATACAAAGATGTCTGTGCTGCCTGAAACCATGATTACTTTTTCTTAAGAAGTTTTATATCCTGAAGTTTTTTACCTAAAACGTCATCTGCGGCAAGTTTCAGGAAATCATCCTGCAGTCCCAGAACCCGTAAGACGTTAAAAACAGCGCCAATGGATACTCCCGGGTTGCCTTTTTCAATCAAATAAAGCGTATTCCGGCTTATGTCAGCACGCTCAGCCACCTGGATAGCCGTCAGGTTACGACGTTTCCTCGCCAATTTGACATTTTCCCCAAAGACCTCAAGTATCTTTTTATGCTGAGGAAATAGAATTTGTCTTTTTGAAGTCATGATGTCCTATATATTGTGCAAATATAATGTTAATGTTTTAAATATAGTACATGATATTAATTATTTAGCTTTTAGGGTTTGAATTCTTTTTTCGTTGCCGCACCGCGACTGAATATTTTACTTGCCGTCATCGCCTTCGCTCGACGGCATGTCTGCCTTCGGCAGCCACCGTAAAATATAATGTCGCTTTTGCGGCAACTGTGTTTGTTTATAGGGAAGCGGACTGAGGATCCGCCAGCTGGCGGAGACGAGGGAGCTTTCCAGTAGGTCCCCGCAAAAGCGGGGATTCCGGAACCACAACGAAAAGAAATATAGAAAAAGTGTATTAAACCGCACTTTAACAAATACGCCTGCCATCATAAATAAGAAATTAATCAATTAGTGCTTTTTAATGCACTAATTGTAACATTAGTAGATAGTATTCGTATATTTGTATCAAAAAGAGCAATAGAATGCACCAGAAAGAATTACTAAAAATATTAAAGGAGCGCCGGGAGGCGTTAAAAGTGACCCAGGAATATCTTGCTGAATTATCCGGTGTCGGACTCCGGACCTTGAAGGCTATTGAAAGTGGCAAAGGTAATCCAACCATTGAAACGCTAAATAAGCTCGCAGATGTATTGGGACTGGAATTGAAACTGGAAGTTAGGAAAGCAAATTTGTAAGGTGATGAGGGCGGCGGAAGTGTATCATAATGGCGAGCTGGCAGGTGTTCTCACGGAAGAAACCCGAAATAAATACCGCTTCCGGTATGATGATGCCTGGTTCATCGACAACAGAAAACCACCTGTAAGTTTAACCATGCCAAAAAGCAGTCAAGAATACGAGAGTGAATATCTGTTCCCGTTTTTCTTCAATATGCTAAGTGAGGGATTCAACAGGAATCTGCAAAGCAGGTTATTAAGGATCGATGAAAACGATTCTTTTGGATTACTTCTGGCAACCGCTCAGTACGACACCATTGGGGCAATAACCATTAAAGCTCTTTAATAACATGAATATGAGTGATATAAAATATTGCCCCGGAACTCTGGCTGAAGATTTTTCTACATACAGCCCTGGATGCCTGCGGAGGTTGTTCAACGGCAGAAAAGTTAGTCATGTATTGCCCTATGATAATCCACGACAGGATGAAGAAGTCGCAAAGGAATTCATGGACAACAGGAAGAGAATTTCCATTTCCGGTGTCCGGGAAAAATTAAGCCTGGTGCTTGAGAAAAATGTATTGCGGCTAACCCATGAGGGTGAGCAAGGTACTTATATTCTGAAGCCTGTCCCCAGGGATGTCAGGTATCCTGACCAGGTGCCTGCCAATGAACATCTGACCATGCAAATTGCCCGTCAGGTTTTTGGCATACCTTCGGCAGAAAACGCCATGATCTTTTTTAAGGATGGAACCCCGGCATACATCACCAAACGTTTTGATGTAAAAGAGGTCGGGACACGGTGGGGCAAGGAAGACTTTGCATCCCTGGCTGGTAAATCTTCAGACAATGCAGGACCTAATTTTAAATATGATTATAGCTATGAGGAGATAGGAACATTGATCAGGAGATTCGTTCCGGCCTGGAGGATAGAAATAGAGAAGTTTTTCACACTCGTACTCTTTAACTATTTAATTTCAAACGGGGATGCGCACTTAAAGAATTTCTCCCTTTTGGAAAGCAGGTCTGGGGATTATTTGTTGAGCCCTGCTTATGACCTGATCAACACCCGTATCCATGTCGATGATGCCGAATTCGCCCTGGATAAAGGAATATTTTCTGATGGTTATCAATTTGCCAATCAAAAAAAATCAGGACATGCTTCTTTCCTGGATTTTGAAGAATTTGGCAGAAGGCTCGGCATGAGTGAATCCCGCGTCAGGAAACTCAGTACTCCGTTTCTGGAAAAACAACCATTTGTTGAGACATTGACCCACCGGTCATTCCTGAATGACAAATGCAAAAGGGCTTATCTGCTTCATTACAATACAAGACTGAACAAACTTAATCAGGAGTAATGTGTAGAAAATTGCATTTTCTATACATATCAGTCATTATTTGTTAAGAAAACCGGAAAATCTATTTATATCAGCAATTGTATCTATTAATTGAAAACTATACCACCTTCCCGTTGAAAAGTATACCACTTATCGAAGTTAAACCAGTTGCTTTGCACAGACAACAGCAACACAAAAACGATGATAAGCATGGATAAAAAACAAGAGATTATCCGAAAGTATTTTCGTGCGATTTCCCCTTGCAAGGTCGGGCTATGTTCGTTCACTTTTGCAGGCAAAAGAGACATGAACCCTTGCCGGGTCATCTCACTACCTTTTTTTTTGTGCATAATTCATTAACAGGCGAGCCAGATGCGCAAATGATTTTCGATTGTCGATGGCCGATTTTCGATTTTCGATGTGGAAAGTCAATCCATCGTCAATTCCCTTCGAACATCGACCATCGACAATCGACAATCGAAAATCCTTCCCGCCCTTCTTGAATCCTACAACGGAAGAAAAAAGAACAAGGTGTGGCTTACCCTGGAACTTTGGCAAGCTGCCGGTTACTCAGTGCGCAAGGGCGAAACTGCTCAGATGATATGGGGAAAGAAACAGGAATCAACGAATAAGGAAACAGGCGAGACCTACTCTTACTTCCAGATCCTGTTTGTTTTCAACAATACCCAGGTCGAAAGAACAGTTCGCAACTTCAAAGAACCTTCAACGGACAAAACAGAAACCGAACAGGCTCTTGTTCCTGAAACCGTCGGTGAAGACCTGCCTTTCTAACGAAAGTAGCCCTAAAGCGAAGACCGGCTGAGCTGTCAGCCGGTCTTTATTTTGACTTTTATTCAAATTATTTCACCCATAATTTCTATAGAGTTTAACATATCGATAAGTGAATGCAAATACAATGCGCATGATTACAATAATTTTGCAAACCATCGGAGTTTAAAATGAGTATAAATTGGAGCAGATATTAATTGATATTGAGTTTTTATTTTGATAATATGTAATTTCAATTTTTTTATCTATTAACCTTAATCCAACTATGCCCGATAGCCAAGGGAAATATCTCTTCTCTTTTACTGCAGCCTCGATGAGGCTTTCTGATTCTTTGAAAATTGCCCAGAACATCCTGGATAACCCGGAGATGCTCAATCATCCAGATCGTGATAAAATTTTGGGCTATGGCAAGTCCCGAACCAATGAGAGAGAATACAGGGAGCTAATGAAGCGCATTGATAAGTTCACCCCTTCCCAACTTAGGCTGTATGTTAGCTCTGACATAATTACCCAACGGCACCTTCTGTATCTTTCTATCTGCAAAACCTATGGTTTTATCAGGGACTTTGTGATTGAAGTCTTGCGTGAAAAAGCCCTGGTATTCGATTATAATATCCATGATGGAGATTATCAATCCTTTGTCAACCGTAAAAGGGCAATTCATCTGGAACTTGAAAACCTTGCAGATTCGACCTTGAAAAAAATAAGACAGGTAACTTTCCTGATCCTTGAGGAAGCCGGCTTGATCAATAATTCGCAAGACCGTGTATTACAACTTCCATTGTTGAGTGATCAATTGATTTCGGAAATAAAAAAAGATGATACTATCTGGCTTAAGGTGTTCCTTTGGGCTGATAAAGATATTGAGCGAATAAAAAATGGATAGAGAAGACCTGAACCAGAAATTTGAGCACCTTTACAAAGCGGTCTCATCAGAGAAATTCCTCCGGATGGAATCCCTCGGCGGTGAAATTCCATTCTTCATTTCATCCTATAATCCAGTATCGGAATCTGAAGTTTGCAAAGCCATCAAACACCTTATTAAAAAATTGGAGACGTCAGGTATTCCGGTTTTAGAAATCAATCTGTACGATATTTCAATGGAAATCTTAAACAAGGAATTGGGTGAAGATGAAATATTCAACCTGGAGCGTGAAATGGGTAAAGAAGAATTCAAGAGCGCTCTTCAATCTATCCTTGATATCAATCAGGTGTTAATGCCGGCCATTAAGCAAATGATCGATAAGGCCAATGTGCGTGTTTATTTCATTACCGGTGTTGGACAAGTCTTTCCATTCATCCGTTCGCACAATGTGCTGAATAATTTGCAAAATATTGCTAAAGATGCCCCTACTGTTATGTTTTTCCCCGGAGTCTACAACGGAATATCTCTGGAACTGTTCGGACTTCTGAAAGATGATAATTATTACCGGGCCTTTAATATTGAGAGTTATAAGCTATAGAAATATGACAATAAAAGAATTCTTCAGCCAGGACATCAACCGGAATATTGAAACTGTCATCAAAGCGGATGACCGGGATCATATCCTGCAAGAAGTAGAGGAGTATGTCGTTACCAAAGAAATTTCTAAAAAGATCCGTGTGCTTTTTTCCGATTATATAGATTATTCAGGCGCAAATGGTGTCTGGATATCAGGATTCTTCGGGTCTGGAAAATCTCATCTGCTTAAGATTCTGTCCTATGTTCTCGAAAATCGCGAATATAATGGATTTAAACTTGGCGAAGTCTTTGCCGGGAAAATCGAAAATGATGAAATATTGCGAGGTGATGTACTTACTGCCACGAGAACTCCTTCTGAATCCATTCTCTTCAATATTGACCAGCAGGCCCAGATCACCAGCAAAAAGGACGAGGACGCTATTCTGAATGTATTTTATAAAGTATTCAACGATCATCTCGGGTATTTTGGTGCGCAGCGACACATCGCCGAATTTGAGCGCTGGCTTGATGGCGAAGGCGTTTATAAAAAATTCAGGGATGGCTTTGAAATTGCAACTGGCGAATCCTGGGAAAACGGTCGCAGAAAATACTTTGCACCTAAAATTAAGGATGCCATTTCTAAAGTACTTGGAACCATTTATAGTGATGATCACGCCAGGTATTCCGGCATCCTCGATACTTTGCAGCAGGATATGAAAATATCAGTTGATGATTTTAGCCAGAAAGTTCTGGATTATATTAAGACTAAACCAAAAGGGTTCAGGCTGAACTTTTTCGTTGATGAGGTGGGACAGTATATTAGCGACAATACCAAACTAATGCTGAATCTTCAGACACTTGCTGAAACACTTGCTGTTAAAACCAAGGGACAGTCATGGGTTTTCGTGACTTCACAGGAAGATATTGAAAAGGTGGTAGGTGATATGACCCGAAGCCAGCAAAACGATTTCTCCAAAATCATGGCACGGTTCAAGTATAAAATACCGCTTTCTTCGGCCAACGTAGATGAAGTCATCGAACGTCGCTTGTTGAATAAAAATGAACTTGCCCAATCATTATTGTCACAAATCTGGCATAAGGAAAATGCCAACCTGGAAACTTTGCTTAGCTTTTCAGAGGTTGGAGTTCAGTTCCGTCATTTTAAAGGAGAAAAAGACTTTATCGGTAAATATCCATTTATACCTTATCAGTTTGATCTTTTCCAGCAGTGTATACGTGCTTTGTCCGTCCACAATGCCTTCCAGGGCAAACATGCCTCCGTTGGTGAACGTTCCATGCTCGGAGTATTCCAGGAGGTGGTTAAACGGATCGAGCATAAGGATGAAAAGACTATTGTTAGCTATGACCTTCTTTTCGAAGGCATAAGGTCAACCATGAGGGGTGAAGTACAGAATACCATCACACTGGCTGAAAACAATCTGGGCAGTGATTTTGCAATTAAAGTTCTTAAGGCTTTGTTTCTCGTCAAATATTATTCGAACTTTAAAACAACGGCCCGGAATATTACAGTACTAATGATCGATTCCATTCATGTGGATTTGAAAGAACATGAAAGTAAGATCCGGGAAGCTCTGGGAATTCTCGAAGCACAGACCTATATCCAGCGTAATGGAGAATTATACGAGTTTCTGACTGATGAGGAAAAGGATATCGAGGAAGAAATAAAATCGATGGATATTGACAATCAGCAAGTCACCGAGCTGATGAAAGAAATCATTTTCGATGAAATCATCCAGGATAGCCGGATTCGCTATCTGGACAACAAACAGGATTATGAATTTACCAGCCGGATTGATGGAGTGATCCTGGGGCGTGAAAAAGAGTTGGCAATTGAAATACTAACACCCAATTCGGATAATTATGGAAAGGAGGTTTTTTACACCTCCCAGACGATGGGGTACAATACGCTAATGATGCTGGTACTTCCGCAAAGCGACCAGTTGATGAGGGATATCAGGCTTTACCTGAAAACCAATAAGTATATCAAACAAAGCCAATCCACCACGAACAATGATAGCATCAAAAGAATCCTGTTCGATAAGGGGCAACAAAATGGATTGCGACGGCGAGACCTAGTGAACCTTCTCAGAAGATTATTAGGCGAGGCAGATGTATATTTGAATGGAACAAAGCATCCTGTTCCCAATTCAACTGACGGGAAAAATAAAGTGATTAATTCCTTCCAGGATTTGATCCGAATTGCCTATCCAAGCCTGAGGATGCTTGGAAATACTATTTACTCAGAGGATACAATTAAAAACACTATTCGCAGCAGACAGGATGATCTGTTCGGGACTGATGACCAGACTATGTCAGAGGCAGAGATCGAGATCTTCAACCTCGTCATCCGCCGGAAAAAGCAATCTGACCGAACATCACTGACTGAAATCCGTGAACATTTCTCCAGGAAGCCTTATGGCTGGTATCCTAATTCCATTTGGTCCGTGGCAGCCCGACTGTTTAAAAGAGGAAAGATAGAATTCAGGCAGGATTCAAACCAACTGACAGATGAGCAGGTATTGGAATCACTAATGAACAACCGTCTGCAAAGCAATACACTTTTGGAGCCCCAGGCTGAGGTAGACCCACAGCAGGTCAGGAGACTGAAAGAAATTTATAGCGAGATGTTCGATGAATCCTGCCCGGCAAGCGAGGCGAAAGAGGTGACACAGCTTTTCCGGGATAAGATTAGCCAGGAATGGATTTATGTCAACCAATTGATGGCAGCGAAGGATAATTACCCTTTTCTCAGCGCACTAGAGTCAATTAATAAATTACTGGAAAGACTTTCCAAAAAGGACAATATATATCTTCTTTCGCAGACCAAGGATTATGAAGATGAACTCCTTGATGCCAAGGAAGATATCCTTCACCCCATCAAAAAATTCTGGAATGGAGAGCAAAAGAAAATTTATGATTCAATCCGTGTTTTTTTCCAGGGAAATCAGTCAAATCTTGAATATATTGAAGGTGATGACCTGGAAACACTTAAACTGGTTTACAACCATTCCACCCCATATAGCGGCAACCTGATCCGGGATGCCAAAACTGCCAGGGAAAATCTCATGCATAATGTGCTGGAAAAGATTGAAACTGAAAAAACGGTTGCTATTGAGGAAATACAGCAAATTATAATAATTATTAAAGATCACGAAGATTTCTCTAAACTTGACAACAGCCATCAAGCCCGGCTCATTGAACCATTTGAACAGGAAATCAGGAAACTAAAAGAGCAAAAGTACATTGCCAACATTCACCAGGCGAGAGAAAGAGCTAAAAATAGCTTATTGGAACAGCAGCTTAATGAATTGGCCCGTTTGATTACACCTCCGGAAGAATCAGGAGAAGCATCGGAACCAAAAGTTCATTATATCCGTAGAAATTCTATAAAGGTTGAATTCCCGAAAACCGAGCTTCGCACGGAACAGGACGTTCTCGATTTTATTGAAACTTATAAGAAAGAGCTGCTGAAACAAATCCGGGAAAACAGAAGAATATCATTATAAAGGAAAATAAGGACATTTAATTCATATACCATGAAACTGATTGATCAAAATCCTTTTCGTACCCTCGGAATTGATGGTAGTGCGTCATTAAGAGAAATCCAAAACCAAATCAAGATTATTAAACGCTATGCTGAAATAGGCCAAAAAAAATCATTTCCTCTTGATCTTGAATTTCTACTTGGCATAATCCAAAGGGATCCCGAAGCTGTAAACAGGGCAGCCAGTGAAATTGAACAAGCTTTAAATAAGGTAATTAATACGCTTTCCTGGTATTATAAGAGCAGTACCATTGACGAAACAGCGTTGAATCACTTGTCAAATGGGGATATTGATAAAGCTGAAGAAATTTGGCTTAAAGTAACTGATAATAAAGAAGTGACCACAAATAATATGGCCTCGTTTCTGAATTTATCCACACTATGGATTGAAATTGGGTTTACAAGGGCAAACAGTCAATTACTGATCAAAGGAATCCAGCTAAAAGGCAAACTGTTTTCCTCGGCTTTATTTATTCAGCTCATTCAAAAAATTGCAGGTGAAAACATGTTACTGAATTCCGATAAGGTAATTGGTGACTTCTCCAAAGCACTTATTAAGGAATTAAAGAACAAAGGTTTCGGCATAGACGGAACATTCATCAGAAGTGCATTTTCCAATTTTCCCTCGACGGCTGTTAAAGATATCCTTAAAGATTTTACGGAAACGCCACGCATAGAAATTGAAAAGGCAATACAAAGGTCAGTTGAAAATAGGGAAGATGATCCAGGTGAGGCTAACGAATCTGGAAGGGAGTTATATCGCTTTGCAAAACCATTACTGACTCAATTAAAAGAATCACTGGGTGAATCGCATATTCAGGTAACTGCAATTTCCAATGATCTGGCCGGTGAAATCCTACAATGTGCGATAGATTATTTTAATGATCATTATGATGATAGTGATTTTGATCCGGGTGAAGAAGCGGTTGCAGTTACAAAATTGGCAAAGAGCCTGGGTGCAACAGGAGCTATGAGGAAACGGATTGATGAAGAAAGTACAAAAATGGAAGAATGGGTTCGTGATGCTCCTCAAAGAAGAACTCAAAAACTGGCCGGGAAAGATCTTGTTTTTGTTACTATTAAATTAAAGGAATTTGAAAATAAAAGTAACAATACTGCTAATGCTGACAACTTAATCACTGAATGCCAGGCTCCTTTAAACAGAATAAAAACAACGCTTGGCGCTACAAATCAGCTTTATCTTGGTGTGAGCAGCGCTGTTGCAAATCACGCTCTGGGCATGCTGATCGAAGTGGTGAATTCCGCCCAGAATAATCCAGTTTATAGGCTGGATCCTTCCGGCTTATATACCGTAATTACGCAGGCACAGCGGGTCATGACTAGAATTCGAATGATGGATATGGTAGGTGAAATGAGAACACGGTTCAATGAGAATGACCGGGCTATTAACAGTATTCAATCCCAGCTATCGTCCCTAATTAACAGGATTCAATATGCTCAAACTAGAACTACTTCTTCTCGGTCTTCTGGCGGCTGCTACATAGCCACCATGGCTTATGGGAGTTATGATCACCCGCAGGTTTTAATTCTCAGGAAATTCAGGGATGAAATACTTGCTCAATCGTTAACCGGCCGCTTATTTATTAAAATTTATTATTTCTTATCCCCAAAACTGGTAAAACTATTATCCGGACATAAATCAATTAACAAAGGTATCCGGAATATTCTGGACCAGATTGTAAACCAACTTAACTCATAACAAATGAAAAAAACATTGATTATTTCTCTGGTCATGCTTTTTAATAGTTCCGTCTGGAGCCAAATCGATACTTCAGAAGTTAACCAGTGGATCCGTGCATCGCAGCAGGAAATCCAGTCCCTCCGTGATCAAACCAATAAACAGGAAAAACGGATAAATTATCTTGACCAGAGGATCAAGGATTATGAAAAGATCAACCAGGAACTGTTGAAGAAGAATATAAGCCTTGAGCAAAACCTCAGTGAGGTTAATGAGCAGCTTACCAAATTAAATGAAGATCTTTCAGTTAAAATTGACCAGGCCCAGGTCAATGCTTCTGATCGCATTAACGGTCTGGATAAAAGCATTTCCCGGAAAACGGTCTTTTGGACAATTGGGATATTGCTGGCTTTACTGCTTATTGGAATCAGTTACTATTTTCTCAGGAAATCCATCAATTCCAAGGAAAGTAACTTATCCGAAAAACTGGAAAATTCATCAAGGAAGCTTTCAGAGAAAATAGACCTTACCCGCAAAGCGCTTGAAGAAGAATCTATAAAACTGGATGCCAAACTTTTGGGCTTGCTTGAAAAGCAAATGGAAGTTAGAAAACTTGAACCTAGCAAACCAAAGGCAGAAGAAAGCCCGGTTGACCACTCCCTTGCCCTGAAAGTAGCTGATGAAATCGTACGTATCCAGAAAAACCTTTCGCAAATGGAAGAATCCGTCCGTGGTAAGAAGCAACTGGAAGCCTCTGTAGGTAGACTCATGGCAAGTTTTGAAGCCGGAGGGTATGAAATAGTGGATATGCTTAATAAACCTTATAATGATGGCATGCTGGTTCAAGCTAATTTCAGACCGGATGATAATCTAAAAACAGGAGAACAAATCATTACGAGAATTATTAAACCACAGGTTAATTTTAATGGTGTAATGATTCAATCTGCTCAAATTGAAGTAAGTCAGGGTGTTTAATCATAATATTTGTAATTACTATGGCAAGATTAAAAATTGATTACGGAATTGACCTGGGAACCACCAACTCATCCATCGCCAGGATTGAAAATGGTGAGCCGGTTATTCGAAAAACGGATACGCTAAAAGATACTCTTCCCTCTTGTGTAGGATTTAATAAAAAGAAAAGCATTCTAATTGGTGATGCAGCCTGGAATGGTCTTAAGTCAGACAGATTGAGGGCTATGAAAAATTGGACATCAGAAAACAACTTTTTCATAGAGTTTAAAAGAACGATGGGGACGGATAAAACTTACCCTTGTTCAATAATGGAAAAGGAATTTAATTCTGAAGAATTATCTGCCGAAGTTCTCAAGAAACTTAAATCCTTAATCACGGATGAAGAACTTAAGTCAATAATAATAACTGTACCGGCTAAGTTCACCATTAATCAAAAGGATGCCACAAGACGGGCGGCGGAATTAGCAGGATTTCAGCATATTGAACTATTACAGGAGCCTATAGCTGCCTCAATGGCTTTTGGACTGGGTTCTAAATCAAAGAATGGATTCTGGGTCGTATTCGATTTCGGAGGTGGGACTTTTGACGTTGCTCTGGTGAAAGTTGAAGAAGGGATCATGCAGATAATTGATACCGAAGGGGATAATTATCTTGGAGGTAAAAACCTTGACTATGCAATTGTTAACGAACTAATCATTCCATACCTGGAGGATAATTTTGCAATTGATAGTATCCTTGATGATGAAAACAAGAAGAGTATCCTTCAAGATGCCATGAAGTATTATGCCGAAGAAGCTAAAATTCAACTTTCGTTTAAACAGGAGCATAATATTTTATCCGACCTTGGAGATATGCCGGCAGAAGATGATAATGGGGAAGAACTTTCTCTGGATATCACGGTCAAACAACCTGATTTAGAAAGGGCAATCGGACCAGTTTTTCAGAGAGCGATAGATTTGACAATAGAGTTGTTAAAAAGAAATAACCTGGCTGGTAAAAGTCTGGATGCCCTGATCCTCGTTGGAGGGCCGACCTATTCTCCTATCCTGCGCAGAATGCTGGCAGAGCAAATCTGCAAACCAGATATAAGTATAGATCCAATGACAGCGGTAGCAAGAGGGGCTGCGTTGTATGCGGCCACCATCGATGTCTCTGATGAAGTTAAAGATCAGAGCCGGGATAAAACAAAGATCCAGCTCTCCCTGGGTTATGAGCCGACTACTGTTGAAAAGGAGGAATTCGTCACTATAAAAATTCTGAGAGATAAATCTTCAGGTGATATACCTTTAAAAGTATTTGCTGAAATTACCCGTGGCGATAAAGCCTGGTCAAGTGGAAAGGTACAAATTAACGATCTGGGAGAAGTCGTTGAAGTTAAACTAATCGATGGTAAGCCAAATGCTTTTAAAATAGCGCTATATGATGAAAAAGGTAACCGACTTGAAAGTGAGCCTGATGGCATCACTATTTTACAGGGAACTAAGGTTGGAAGCGCCACTTTACCATACAATATAGGGATCGAAATAAAAAGTGTTTCATTGGATAAAATCGTATTTAAATCTATCAAAGGCCTTGAAAGAAATAAGTCATTGCCTGCCACAGGTGTCGCCCCGGATCTTAAAACTCAAAGGGCAATCAGACCGGGGATGAAATCTGATTTTATCAAAATTCCTATTTATCAGGGTGAAGAAGGTGCAGAAGGATCAAGAGCAATATACAATGAACACGTATATGATGTGATCATTACCGGGGAACATTTGCCGAAACTTTTACCTGAAGGTAGCAATGTGGATTTAACCTTAAAAGTCGATTATTCTGAAAAAATGAGTTTATCTGCATTCTTCCCTTACCTTGATTTCACTCATGAAGTGCCTGTCCCAAGCAATATGACTCAAAAAGAAATTGATGCTGACTGGCTTGAATCGGAACTGAATAAGGCCAGGAAGACACTTGAAATGATCGAAGATGAAGAAGCATACCAGGATACACAAGAGCTTTCCAGGCTATCCAATGACCTGGACGAACTGGAAAAAATGTTTGAACAGGGAAGAACTGACTATGACCGAAAAAAAGAAGTCCTGAATAATCTGAAAAAATGTTTCCGCAAGCTGGACGAAATCCAGGATGAAGCCGAATGGCCAAAAGTTGAAGAAGAACTTAAAGCCGTTTTTTATCAACTTGAGAAAACAGTTCGTGCCTTAAATGATCCTAAACTTAATGAACTTTTAGAGGATTTTAAAAATAAGGTCGAAGAAGTTATTAAAGAAAAGGATATTAAACTGGCAAGACAGATGGCTGATGATATGCGTTCGCTGTCATTTGAACTGGTTAGCAGGGATGTAAGGTTTTGGATAGGATTTGTTTACCATTTCAATGAAAACTTCGATAATCATGACTGGACCGACCGGAATAAAGCCAGGATGCTTGTCGACCAGGGATTGAGAATCGCAGCTAGCAAACCTTCTGAAGAAACACTTCGTCCGCTGATTGCTGAATTGTACCGGCTGCTGCCAGATGTTGCCAGCCCGATCAAATGTCCTGATTGCGGTTCCCCAATCAACAAATGTACATGTCATTTAGTTTTATAGCATCATGGCTACCTTATCTAATAAACAGACAATTGATGCAAAATATGAAGTGCTTTTCTTCATTGAGGAAAATGATGGCGCAGAGATATACCGCGTTAAAGATCTGGAAGGAAAAATTCAAAGGCTTAAACTATATTCTTCTAAAATCCTTGATCAAGAAAGGTTCTCGAAAGACAATCAGCTGCACGAGATTCTTATCCTTTCCGAAGTCAATCATGATGCCATCATTAAAATGCAGGATCATGGAGAGCTGATTCTTAATAATGAAAAGTACTACTACCTGGTTACAAATTTCATCAGCGGCGAACGCTTCCTGGATAAAGTGTCCCGGGAGGGCCCTCTTAATCCGTTCGAAGTGATTCCGGTTATGGTACAACTACTGGAAGCTGTTGATTATCTTCATTCTTTACATGACCCGGTCATTCACAATGATATCACTCCGGAAAATGTATGGCTTGATTATTCCCATAAAGATGAAAATGCCATACTTACCAACTTCAGCTCGGCTGTCCATTTTTCACAGGCTAACCGGTCATTTTCCCCCAAACTGCTCACCCCGTTTTACATGGCTGAAGAGCAGTTCAATGGGCTTACTTTGTTACAAAGTGACCTGTTTTCTGCAGGTGCATTGATGTATTTCCTTTGTTTTGGCTTTCCTCCCTGGTTCATCGAAGTCAAATCCACTGAGGAGTTAATTCCAAGACTCCAGAATGAACGAAAAAAGCATCTGACATTTCAATCCGACCACCTGAATGCCTTTGATGATCACCTGTTGAATATCATGCGAAAGGCGCTTGCACCTGATATTAATCATCGTTTCAGGAATGCCGGGGAGTTTCTTAAAGCCTTGCGCAGAGAAGTGATAGTTGACAATGCAACCTCTTTTGCGTCATCAGCACGAACAGGTAAAACTGCTGTAAAAAAAACCGGCAACGGTTTTAAAGATATTGCAGGCATGCAGGAATTGAAGGATATTCTTACCCATGACGTGATCAATGTCTTGAAAGACAAACAGAAGTACGAAGAGTACGGCTTGACCATTCCTAATGGGATGTTGCTATACGGACCCCCAGGTTGCGGGAAAACATTCATTTCTGAAAAATTCGCCGAGGAAATTGATTTCAATTTCATTTCCGTAAAACCGTCAGACCTTGCCAGCATATACGTTCACGGCTCACAGGAGAAAATCGGAAAACTATTTGAAGAAGCCAGGACCAATGCCCCCAGCATCATATTCTTTGACGAAATGGATGCCCTGATCCCGAACCGGAAAGGTGACCTAAGCCATAGCTATGCTTCGGAGGTCAATGAGTTCTTGTCGCAAATGTCTGACTGCTCTAAATACGATGTCTTCATCATCGCAGCCACTAACCGGCCGGAAAGAATGGATCCCGCGGTTTTAAGGTCTGGCAGGATCGATAAAAAAGTATATGTCGGGCCACCTGACCTGCAGGCCAGGGAGGAATTGTTCAGGATTTATTTGACGAAAAGACCTGCAGAGCTTTCGATGGATTATGCTGAACTGGCCAGGCTGACCGAAAATTATGTAGCCAGCGATATTAAGCTGATCATAGATGAATCCTCAAGGATTGCATTGAAAACCAATGCCCGAATCTCACTTGCTATGCTGAAGCAGGTCATACAAGCCACCCGACCTTCAGTGACGAAAGAAGAAATTAATTTCTTTGAAAAATTAAAGCAAAGTATTGAAAAACCTGATGAAGATAAACCACAAGATAGAAGACCCATTGGATTTCGAAAAGATTAGAAAATATGGACGCACTTGAATTTAAAAAACTGCTTTTTAAGACGGCCTTTTGCTGTATCGCCTGTGATGGCCATATCGATGATATGGAAATAAAAGAAATGCATAAACTGGATAGGGATACCAGTTATTTTGGCGATGTCGACCTGTCTTCTGAATTAAATGCCTTGATCGAAGACCTGAAACAAAATGGCACCAGGGTGATCAGTAACCTATTCAAGGAAATTCAGGATAATGGGCTTAACCCGGTACAGGAACTTTTGCTCCTGGAAATAACCATGCGCCTGATATACGCGGATGAACAAGTAAAAGAAAATGAGCTGAAGTTTCTCCGGCTCCTGCGAAGTAAGCTGGATGTGTTCGATGAAATCATTATCGAACGTTTCGGTCGTAAAAACCTGCTCTTCGATAAAGACAACGCCAAGAGTATTATTACTGAAGCTGAGCTGGCAGAAGGGATCGAATTGCCTGAAATGAAGGAGTTTGACAATTTGAGCATTTCATTTAACATTGAGGATTGGGAGAAAAATGAAAACCTTTGAACTGACCTTATTTGACGGTCATCCCATAATTCATGATGAAGATAACATCATCCTCATCGATACAGGTGCGCCAAAAACGATTCATCATTCGAGTCATTTTGACTTTTTAGCGGACGCATATAACGCATCAACCAATTTTATGGGTTTAACACCTGATAAATTAAGCCAGCTTGTGGGAATGCCTGTTACTACTTTAATCGGTGTCGATGTACTAAAAAACTACATATTGATCTTTGATTATCGGAATTTGCAGGTCTCCCTCAGCAAGAAAGATATAGAATTCGAAGGCAATGATATGATTATTCAATCTTTTATGGGGATTCCGATCATTGAGGTTGAAATTGAAGGGAGAAATTTGCGATGCTTCCTTGATACCGGGGCCAAACTTTCTTATCTGCCCAAATCCTTGACCATAAACTATCCTCCAGGCGATTTACTTGAAGACTTTTATCCGGGAGTCGGCAGATTTGAAACTCGATGCTACGAAATAATGACCCGCGTGGGACCAGAGGACTTCATGGTCAGATATGGAAACTTGCCTCAAATGCTTGAGATGTCATTAATGCTTGGTGGAGTTGAAGGTATTTTGGGATATGACTTCTTTAAGAATTTTAAAGTTTATATTGATCTTAAAAGCAGCCGCTTAAAATTTATGCCATAATTGAATCATAAATCATTTAATCCATGGATCAGAGGTATGATTTCCGGCAACAAGGGATATATGATGATTACTCCTTAAAATCTGATAAGGAATTACTAAAAATATATTCGAACAAAGACAGATATCCTGATGAAATAATAGACATTGTAGGTGATATCCTGAAGGATAGAAAAAACCTTCCTGAGACTACAGAAGATGAACCTGTTGAAGAAATTACCGTTGAAGATGTATATGCATTTGCAGCAGACTTATTAGCAAATAAAGGGAAAAGCCCGGAAGAAGTCAGACAGTCATTGATTCAATCCGGGTTAGACCTTGAAAGTGCAGATATTGTTGTCAATAATTTATTGGGTGAAATAAGGAAAGCAAAAAAAGAAAGAGCTGATAAAGATATATTATATGGCGGATTATGGTTTTTTGGCGGACTTGTAGTTACGGCTATAACTTATGCAAATGCTGCACCGGGAGGGACATATTTCCTTGCTTGGGGGGCGATTCTTTTCGGAGGGATACAGTTAGTAAAAGGTATTGTCAATTCAATGAAAAAAAATGAACACTAACCGTCTCAAGCGCTTCGCCCGCTCTGCCCGTTCCAAACTGATGGCACAGGTTGCCGCTAAGCTGGAGTATGTTCTCACAGCTGACTCTGCCCTGCTGCGTGAAAAAGCTGAGCAAATAAGCAAGCTGCGCGAAGAACTTAACCGGACCGGCAAAGCCCAGCTTATTGAAAAAGTGGCCTACACCTGGTTCAACCGGCTGGTGGCTTTGCGGTTCATGGACGTGAACGACTTCCAGCCCCTTGGCCTCCGGATTGTCACACCGAAAAACGGCTTTACATTGCCTGAAATACTCGACGAAGCAAAGCGCGGCAATTTTCCACCCGAATTCAACATTCAACATTCAACATTCAAAATTACCCGGATCGAAGACCTGCTGGATGGAAAAATACCTTCCTCCAATCCTCAAAATGAAGTTTACAGGGAACTGTTGATTGCATCTTGCAACCACCTGAATACCGTTTTCCCTTTTTTATTTGAACGGATTAATGATTACACCGAATTACTATTACCAGATGACCTAACCAGCGAGTTTTCCATTCTGAATGAAATCCGGGATGGGATGGATGCAGAGGATTGCAGTGAGGTGGAAATTATTGGCTGGCTGTACCAGTTTTACATTGCGGAAAAGAAAGACGAGATCTATGCTTCCAAAAGCAGGGTGAAAAAAGAGGATATCCCGGCTGTCACACAATTATTCACCCCGCGCTGGATCGTGGAATATATGGTGCAGAACACGGTGGGAAAACTATGGCTACAGAACCGGCCAAACTCCGGGCTGAAGCAATTCATGCCTTATTACATTGAATCGGCTTCATCTCGGACAGAAGATTACCTGAAAATTAATTCACCAGAAGAGATTACCCTGCTTGACCCGGCTATGGGCAGCGGGCATATCCTGGTGTATGGCTTTGAACTGCTGACCCGGATTTATGAAGAAGAAGGCTACAACCATTCAGAGATCCCTGGTCTGATCATTAGTAAAAACCTTTTTGGGCTGGAGATTGACGAACGGGCTGCCCAGCTGGCCGGCTTTGCACTGATGATGAAAGCACGGCAATACAACCGCCGGTTTTTCAATAAACCTGTCGCTCCGAAAACATACGTCCTGGAAGATTTAATACTTAATGACCAGGAGATAAAAGATACTCTCTCTAAAATTAGTTATTCCCCGTCCTGGGAGTTGCTACATGACCTCTCCAACATGCAGCAGGCCTCCAATTTCGGCTCCCTTATCATCCCACATACCCAAACTATCGAACTGGAACAAACCCAGGCAAGATTCGCAGAAAAGAAATCTTCCACCGACCTCTTCCTGCAACAAAAACTTGAATTCCTTTTTGAATCAATTGGTTATCTCATAGAATTAGGTAGAAAATACTGCTGTGTTGTAACTAATCCCCCGTACATGGGGGCAGGAAACATGAATCCTGCCCTATCGGAATTCGTGAAACTTAATTATACAGAAACAAAAGCTGATTTGATGGCATGTTTCATGGAACGTGTTTATAAAATGCTTACCAATGAAGGATTGATGAGCATGATAAATCAACAAAGTTGGATGTTTATACCCTCTTATTTAAATTTTCGAAAGAAAGTCCTGAAAGAATGGAGATTTGACTCCCTAATTCACTTAGGCCCACATACTTTTCCTGAAATAAGTGGAGAAGTGGTTCAAAATGCCTCATTCACTGTAATAAGAAGCCAACCAAAATCAAATACTGTTTTTATAAGATTAATTGATTATGAAACCCCTTTATTAAAACAAAATAATTTTCCAAATCAAAAAAATCATTTCGAGTGCTTAATAAAAAACCTATTGACAATAAAAGGCCATCCTTTTGCATATTGGATTAATTCTCAAGCAAGATTAATCCTTGAATTAAATCCATCATTGAGAGAGTTTGGAGAGCCAAGGCCAGGGTTGCAAACTAGTAATAATGACCGCTTTTTAAGATATTGGTTTGAATTGGAAGTAAATAAAATTGGATTTAACCTTTCAAGGGAAGTTGCCATTAAGTCTAAATTTAAATGGTTTCCACATAACAAAGGTGGAAAACAACCAAGAAAATGGTATGGCAATAACTTGCTAGTAATAAATTTTGAAAATGATGGAAAAGAATTAAAGCATTGGTTGGAAAATAATCCCAATGACCCATCTACCAAGCATTGGAGTAGAAACTTAAGAAATTATCCATATTATTTCAAGAATGGCATTACTTGGTCTTCGATGAGTTCAAATCAAATAACTGCAAGAATTAACGGCCAGGGTTTTACGTTTGATACTAGTGGTCCAACTTTATTTGTTCAAAATAATATCGAATTTTTTTGCGGAATACTTAATTCCTCTGTCTTTAGTTATTTCGTCGATTTTTTTAGTCAAACTATGAGTAAAGGAACAAATGAGTTTTCCAGGGTTCCTATTGTATTTAAAAAAGTTGATGAAATAACCGAATTGGTAAAAAAAACAATTAATATTTCTAAGCAGGACTGGAACCGTAATGAAATCTCATTTGAATACAAAACTAATCCATTATTACATATTGACAATGATGATAATTTATCACTGAAACTCTCGAATTACATTGATAAATCAGTCGAAATTATTTATAACCTTCAAAATCTAGAACATGATATTAATCAGGTTATAATTAGTATTTATAATTTGCAAGAAGAGTTGAATCCTAAAATTGATCTATCTAATTTAACCATTTTCCAAGATGAAGTATTTATTAATGATAAGACGGGTAAATTAGTACTTTCTCATAATGAACTGATAAAAAAACTGATATCACATTTCATTGGGACATGTTTTGGAAGATATAGCATTGACAAAGAAGGCCTTATCCTGGCTAATCAAGGAGAAACCTTTAAAGAATACCTTGAAAAAGTTGGCAAATCCAGAGATGATATCCAGTTTCTCCCTGATGAGGATAATATTATCCCGGTTCTGGAAGATGAATGGTTTGAAGACGATATTACCGGCAGGTTTCACCAATTCCTGAAAGTCACCTTTGGCGCTGAAGAATTCTCTAAAAACCTATCCTTTATAGAGGAATGCCTTGGTAAGGATGTCCGGAGCTGGTTCGTGAAAGATTTCTACAGCGATCACATCAAGCGTTACAAGAAGCGCCCCATATACTGGATGTTTTCCTCTCCCAATGGCTCGTTCAACGTTCTTATTTATATGCACCGTTATACGCCCGATACACTGAATCTTATTCTGAACAAGTACCTGCGGCCCTTCCAGGATAAGCTTAGGGCACGCAGAGAGTATTTGGTTAGCATGCAAGTCGGCGGTCAGCGTTCAGCAGCCGGCGGCCTTGAAATAGCAAAAGCCATGAAGGAGCAGGATAAAATTGATAAGATATTGCTTGAGCTGAAGGAATACGAACGCGAGGTGTTTTATCCCCTGGCCCTGGAACGTATCAAAATAGACCTGGACGATGGCGTGCTGGTGAACTACAACAAATTCGGAAAAGCCGTGAAGCTGGTCCCGGGCCTGAACGACCCGGAAACGAAGAAAAAAGTGAAGGGATTTGATTGGATTGATGTATCTGAGATAAAGGATTGACATACAAATGACTAAAAATAAATATTATGGGATTATTTGATTTCTTAAAGCCAAATAAGAAAGAGATCAACAATGAGTTGACTCAAATGAATGCTTCTTTCTACCCGAAAGGAGCAAAAGATATTAATGCAGTAACTGATGAAGTTTTGTATATTTTAGACAATAAAATAAGCAGAGATGAAGCAAGAACCATTGCATTAAGATCAGTAACCATCAGCAGAATTTCTTCGGAGTTCAGTGAAGAAAGGTTAAAACGTCATCTCGCGGGTTATTGTTTACATCATTTCAATGACAACCAAGTTAAAAAATTCCACGGTTATTTATCATTCTTAACTATTGCCAGTGTAATGTTCAAAGCGTCACCATCAGAAGTTGTTCGTGATGGTGATATGTGGTTGCTGCCATCATAATTATATAGAATTGATCAAACCGCCATTAGAAAAAACTGATTTAATATTCGATCACATCCGTTACATAAATCATTATAAAATTGATAATATGGGACTTTTTGACTTTCTCAAACCAAAAAAAACGGAACTGGAAAAAACCATGGAAGAACTCGACAAAAATGTTTTTCCTGGTGGAAATAAGCAAAAAATGGAAGGAGGTCAAAAAATATTGAAAATTACCGGATCAAAATTTGACCTACCAACAGCAGTAAATATATACGTCAAAGCAAAGGCCAGGTTCGAAATTTCTGAGAATAAAACTCCGGATAGGCATATTCCAAGCATCATGATCGATGCCGGACAAAGGATAAGTAAAAATGAGGCGGAAAAAATATTTGAATCCGTCGTATTAGAAAAAATAGGATTTTCTGATAATTCAGGTGAGGAGGATGATCTTGCGGCAGCTCTAATGGCAGGCATGATGGGAATTGGCAATAAAGGGTATGACCTGGATGAGATCCCTGGAGGATATGGCGAGTTTGGGTTGACTAAAACCAACCCTGTGCCGGTAAAAGGTATCATCAGTAATGAAATTTATCTTAAAAGATTGAGGGCACCCGAGGGAAACCCAATAACCTGGAGAAGACTTGGATCCACAGGTGCGCCAAATATAGAGGAGTCTATTGATATTTATGAAATCAAAAACAGTTATGGACAAGTGATTTCGACCATTTATATTTCACCATATCATAAAAGAATTTCAAACAAAGCGCCCAGGGGGTTTAAGTTTGGACCCTAAAATATTATTATTAAACATGTTATTACAAATTATAAAGAACTTTTCATGGCAACATATAACCTTATAATTTTCGGACTGATTTTTGCCTGGTTAGTTTTTGCAATTTACTACATTGCAAGGCTTTATCTCGTTAAAGATACCAGTAAGTACAATCCCTACATCTATGATTCCATTCCTAATGTTTTTACAACTTTAGGAGTCCTTGGAACTTTTCTTGGCATCTATATCGGATTATTGAAATTTGATGTAAACAGTATCACTAATAGCATCCCCCCCTTACTTGAAGGTTTAAAAACTGCTTTTTCCACTTCTATTGCTGGTATAATATTGTCTTTAATTTCATCAAAAGTTGCAAAATTTGTTTTAAGAAGCGTAGAATTATCAGAACCTCCAAAACCTACCACAGAAATTGCAGTATTAAACAAAACTGTGGACATCCTTGAACAAATAAAAGATTTCTCCGAAAAATCATTTAATGTGATTAGAGAATCAAAAAAAGATTTTAATAGGAATTTTGAAGAACTTAATAAGGCATTAATAGGTGAAAGCGAAGATAGCATTTCAATGCAAATTGTTAAAATGCGCAATCAATTTACGGAATTCACAACCGACCAAGACAAACATTATAAGTTACTGGAGAAAATTCAAAAATCTTTAGGTGGAGACCAGGAAACCAGTTTGCTTGTGCAGGTTCAGAAAATGCGTTCAGAACAAAATAATTATTCCACTGAATTAAAGAAACATGTAGAGTTCATCGTAGAATCGATGAATTCAAATAATGTCTTGATAAGTAAGAAATTCGAGGAATTCTCAGAATTGCTTGCTAAAAACAATACTGAAGCCCTTGTGGAGGTGATGAAGAAGGCCACAGAAGAATTTAACGCCCAAATGAGTGAATTGGTCAATAAACTGGTACAGGAAAACTTTCAGGAGTTGAACAACAGTGTTCAGCGCTTAAACCAATGGCAGCAAGAAAATAAAGAAATGATCCAGAAACTCACGGATCAATTTAAGCAGGTCTCAAACGAATTTCAGGTTACTTCAGAGGCTATCCAAACTATTACTGACAATACTTCGAAACTTACAGATGATAACAGCGACCTGGTCCGCCTGATAGGAGAATTGCAGGAGGTAATGATCAATGATACCAAATTCAAGGAAATCACTGATAAAATTGCTTCAGCAGTTGATACTTTGAAGGAAAACACAGAGGCATTTGATGAAACAACCAATAAACTCAATGAATGGGTAAAGAACCAGATGAATTTTAGTGATTCCGTTTCCAAACTACTTGTAAGATTAGAAGAAATTGATAAGATCAAGGATATTAATGAAGTCTTCTGGAACAATACTAAGGAGCAATTGAATCAAGGTGTAGCTATAATCAAAGGTGCAAGTGATAGACTTGCAAATGACCTGGAAAGCATTAATGAAGAGTTTTATGAAAGGCTTAATGACACACTTCAGAATCTCGACCGATTAATTCAGAGAATCGTTGAAAATTATCAACAGTAATGAGGAAAATTGAAGAAAATGTCTGGATATCTTTTTCTGATATCATGACCGGCTTGATGGTAATCTTTATGTTTATTGCAATATCTTATATTATTGAAGTTCAGAAAAAGCAAGCTGAAAGGGATGAAATATTCGAAGAATTTAAATTGACAAAAGAGGAACTTTTTTATGAACTGGATAGTGTATTTAAAGATGATTTTGACAGATGGAATGTTGAATTTGATGATGACCTTTCTATCAAATTTACAAATCCAGAAGTTCTTTTTGAATCGGGGAAAGCTGAGATAAGGCCATATTTTTCCGAAATTCTTAATGAATTCTTACCAAAGTATTTTGATGTTCTTTTACAGGATAAGTATAAAGATAAAATCGCAGAAGTTAGAATCGAAGGTCACACTGATACTGTCCCTGCTCCTCAATTTGATCCTGATCCTTATATTGGTAATGTAATATTGTCGCAGCTCAGATCAGCAAAAGTTTTAAAGTATTTTAGAGAAATGCATTATTACGGTAATCTGAATAAAGAGAATGAAAATAAAATTCAATTTTGGTTGACTGCAAATGGATTATCCTATGGAAGAACGCTTGATAATGAAAAACAACTAACAGCATTTTCAGGTAAGATTGCAAATAATGAAATCTCACGAAGAGTAGAGTTTAGAATTGTTACCACTAGTGAGAAACTCGTTCAAAAAGTGATAGAAGAAATGTCCAAGTAGTTATGCTATATAAATTCGAACAGCTGGATGTAAAATTGACTGAGCTTGGATTCCCTCAGGTGGAAGTGCGTAATCCTTATGTGGCTATCCAAACTGATTTTGAAAGAGCTTTCAGGGAAGGAAATATTAGTTTTGAACCTGGTGGTATTTTTATTGAGCATGAAGGCCACAAATACAAGGGATACATGTTCATCAAAGAATATCATATCACAAGATTTAGATCATTTCCGAAATTTCATTTAGTAAAATGCGAAACAATTGATGAGTTCATTAGAAATGGTCGCTTCAATATTAGATATCAATTCTCAAATACTGCCACTAATAATGTAGTGGATATTGATAGTGGAACTGATTACCCTGACCAGGTTTTAAGACTATGTAGATATTGCTCCAGGATAATAAATGAAAATATCCCAAGTACAGAACACTTTTTTAATCAATTGCATGAAGATGAGGAAGAAGAGGAAGAAATAATGGAAGTAGATATATACGGATATGTAAGAAATTGGAATCAAATTAGCAGGGAGTACAGGCACCGGAAGGATTACACATGTGAAACCTGTGGCATTCAAATCAAGTCAAATATTGACAGAAGATATCTTCACGTGCATCATAAGAATGGGGATAAAACCAATAATCATCTGACAAATCTTGAATGCAATTGCATTTTATGCCATGCCTATAAGGATAGGGCACATGAGGATAACTTTTCAATCAGGAGACTAAGATTCGAAATGAGAACTTTCGTAAATAAATTTAGGAGTGAACTTCAAAGATTACATAATCCTTTCTTGAGAAGATTTGATGATGAAAGAAATTAAGACCATAACCTTTTAAGAGCTTATGTACATGAGCGAAAGGGATATTATATTTGAGAAATATTTCAGCCCAAGATGTCTCCGCCTTGCCTGGGAGAGGATGATCCGTTCAAACGGGAAAGACATCAAAGATTTTTTCGGAATAGAAATATTTTCGTCCAACCTGGAAAAGAATCTGACAAGGTTATCAGACTTGCTATTAAGTGGTCAATACGAACCTCAGCGTCCATTTAAGTATTTTGAGCCTAAGGCTTCCCGCACACATCGGACAAAATCAGTTTTATATGTTGAGGATGCGTTAGTTTATCAGGCAATTGCCAATAACATTGCAACAACTAATTTCCATAGATTATTTGAAAACAATGGTTTTGTATTCGGAAGTGTTTTACATCCGGAAGTTGAACTAGGCCTTTCTATCCTTGATAATCCTGATGCAGAATTTTACTTTTTTGAGTATTATATTCCTTTATATAACCGGTTTATAAATTCTGTAAATACGGAAATTGAAAATACGGAAATTCGATATAAGCTAGAAACTGATATTACTGGTTTCTTTGATAGCATTCCTCATTCGAAATTACTAATCACATTTAAAAAATTTGGTGTTGAACCAGTAATACTTGACTTATTAAGCGATTGCTTAAACATATTTTCAGGAACGAAAGAATCAATTACACCAGGTGTTGGCATACCTCAAGGACCAGCTGCTTCATTTTTCTTTGCCAATGTTTTCCTAAGTGACCTTGATTATGAAATAAGCCAAAAAGGCTATACCTACTATCGTTACATGGATGACATAAGGATTTATGAAGAAGAAGAAAAACAGTTAACAGAAGCATTAGTATTGATTGACAACTTTTTAAAATCAAGAGCTTTATCTTTAAATACTAAAAAGACATCCATTGAAGAGATAGTCGACCGAGAAGCTGAAAAACTTCCATTTCTTCGTTTTTCAGGAGGGGAGACTGACTATTACCAATCAAATTTGGATAAGGATAAAAATAAAAATGCTGAAATCTATTTAACGGAGCAAAGTCCTGATAATGACCAGGGAAAGAAATATATCATTAAAAGCATTAATGGCAAAGAACTTATAAGTTATTGCAGAAAAGAAATCTCTGAAGTTGAAAGGATACTTTTTGAAAAATTCAAAGATATCAATAGTCCTGAATTTAATCCGCGATCATTGTCTAATGATGAAAATCTTAAAAAAGATATCATTCATATAGCTTATCGATGGAGAAACTCAAATTCCATTCTTAAAGTCATCGATGCACCGGTCTTAAACAATAAACTTATAGATATTTGGCTTTTTTGTACTGAATATTTTTTCTGGAAAGCAAATCATTTTTGCTGGAACCTAAATCAATATGGCCCAAATGTGCATATTACTTCAGAACTGGATAAAATTCTGAATCAATTTATAAGTTATGAATGGGTACGCTATCAAATTCTATCTAATATGGCTATGGTGCAGAACTTTAGCCCATCAGATTTAAAAAAGATTTTTAGAGAAACTAAACGTGAGCCTTCAGGACTTGTAAGACTTGGTTATTATATAATCTTGCTTAGACATCTTAAACCCAGCAGCCAATTATTCAGTTCATTACGTTTGGCTATTAAGGATGATAAAGAACCCTATATCAAAAGAAGTCTAGTCGGTCATCTAAATAAATTATCCGGAAATGAAAAAGTTGAGGAAATTAAATACTGGTTTGGACTATGAACTACAGCGATTTAGAAAATTTAGAAAATAAGGTTGCAAATGATGGTTCTGCCGGACCAAGTAATTATCATCAAATGATGTTGCAAGAATATCTTGAAAAAGAAAACAGAAAAGCATCCTCAAAAAGTAACCCTTTTGTATACTTTTATGAAGATGTTATATCATACACAATCGAATATGATTTCAAAGCTTCTATTGGAGATGTAAAATTTAAAAACGCATCCGATGATGCACTAGCTTGCCTTAGCTCATGTAACGAGTTTAGTAGAATTTCTTCTTGGGTAATAAGTGGTTGGTTACAAAATGCCCTAAAATTTGCGGATCATATCGTGTTGCATTATATTCAAGATTATTGCAAAGAAATTCCAAGATCTTATCCGAACACGGGAAATGAAAAAGCAAGATATCTTCATTTAAGCGAAAAAGATGGTGATATATCAGTAGCAGGGGCAGAGTTAAAAGATCTGTATGATTTAAGAAATGAACTTGAGCACAGAACAATTACACATACCGATGGGACGCAAGAACTTATTTCGCCAAAAAGGAATAAGGTGAGGCATATCGTGGCAAAACTTTATCCTGATGTCTTGGAAAGATTTCTAAGAACTTATAAAAAGGAATTACCAATTAATGATGATTTTAAGGGGAATTGTTAGAACTTTAGTATCAATGGAAACCAACTCTATAAATAAATCTCTTCAGAAGTTATTCCTTTCCCACCGCATCATCTTCTGGTACGATGAAAAGCAGGACTTTGCAGATCATTTCAGGGATATGGAGATACCGGAAATCGAGAAGATACTAGTCAGTAATGACCAGTTTAATGTTAAGAACAGGTTAATACGACAGGAAATAGATAAAAAGTTCTTACTATACTTCTCTTCTCCAAGGCCGGAAAATAAGGACAACTGGCTACTTGACATTGAACTGGCCAACTATGTGTTTCACACTGACCAGGAGGCCCTTTTTCTCCAGGAACTGGAAATGGGTTACCACTTGAAGGAATTTATAGCAGAGCACCTGGAGTTTTTTAAAAGCAAAGAACGGCGGGAAGAATTTAAAGAGTTGATTAGTTCTGAAGATGACCTCACCACCCTCAGGTATAAAATGCTCGCGGTCACCTTCAATTGCGAGAATGCCGGGCTCGAAGCCCTCATTATGGCTCATGCAGCAACTTTCATCAAAGGACAGCAACAAACTGATAAAGACCTGGAAAGGTTCAACCTTCGTCAATTCTACTGGAATGAAATTGGCCGGCGGTTTCATTACATCAGCGACATGCCATCCATTTATGACTTCCTGCTCGATGTTTTTGCAAAGAATTTTTCCCTTACAGCTAAATCCCCTTCCACGCGGGAATCCAGGATTTTCCTGTCGTTATGGAAAGATACCCGCTCCCACCAGAATGAATTTTCTGAAATTTCTGACCTGGTTGCCAGTGACCTTCAGGTTGAAAACCTTTTGAATTCCTCAGATGCAGATAAACTTCTGAGCGATGACCTGTTCCGTCTTATCGATCGAAGGATCATTGCAGACCTGATCAGCTTGATCGTGCAGGAATCTATTTCAACTGACAGGCTGGGGCAAATAGTTAAGAACCGACATAATAAATACTGGTACCAGGAATACGCTGACTTTTACGAAGCGTTATTGCATGCTCGGGATGTGATTGCCCTGGTTAGAAAATTTGAAGCCTATCGGCCTGGTTCATTCCAGGAAACAAGCGAAATGTATACCAGCCAATTGTTTAAAATAGATTACCATTATCGGAAATTTATTTGGCATTATCGAAAACTTAATCAAAACAGGGCCCTGGAGCCGCTGGCGGATAAAATTTACAAGGTTTACAGTAATGATTGGCTCCTGAATTTTAACAACCTTTGGCAGGAAATGATCGAAAAAACAGGCGACTGGCCAGTTAGCCCGGCCATATCTCAGCGTCATTTTTTTACCAATCATGTGAGTGAATTTGCTGGCAAAGGTCACCGCCTATTCGTGATCATTTCTGATGCCTTCAGGTATGAATGTGGCTGGGAGCTGATGCAAGATATCCAGGCAGAAAAGAGGTTCGATGCAGAAGTAGACTGGATGATCACCGGCCTTCCTTCTTACACCCAATCTGGAATGGCGGCTTTGTTACCCAATACTGAAATCATAATAAGTGCTGAATCAGAGGGGGTCATGGTCGATGGCCTTAGTTCGATGGGATTGCAGGGTAGAGCTAAAATCCTGGCCAAATCATCAGGGGTTCGGGCTACAGCAATCAATGCAGAAGATTTCATGCGGATGAACGCTAAAACCGATGGGCGAGATTTCGTTAAACAATATGACCTGATATATATTTATCACAACCGGATTGATAAAACCGGTGACGATAAAGTGAGCGAAGACAAAGTATTTGAAGCCGTTACAGAAGAAATTAATTTCTTGCTGGAAGTGTTGAAAAAAATAGATGGTATGAATGGCACCAACATGCTCATAACGGCTGACCATGGTTTTTTATATCAACATCATCTTCTGGAGGAAAGCGATTTCACTGACACAGAAATTGAAGGGGACATTTTCCATATATCGCGCAGGTATGTCATCGGACGGAATCTCAATTCCAGTAATGCCGTTATGCATTTTAAGGCCCAGGATTTAGGATGGCAGGGCGACACTGAGATCCTGATCCCCAAATCCATTAACAGGCTGCGGGTAAAAGGCGCCGGATCCAGATTCATTCACGGCGGGGCCACTTTGCAGGAAACCGTAATTCCTGTTTTGAAAATAAATAAGAAAAGACTTTTAACAACCTCCCAGGTTGGAATAGACATTATTAAATCCACTGATCGGATCACCACCAACATTCTTGCTGTTTCATTTTTGCAGGAAGGCATGGTTGAGGAGAAAGTTCTTCCCCGGAAGATCAGGGCTGGTATTTACGGCGATGACGGAGTTTTGCTGAGCGATCAGTTCACGTATACTTTTGACATCACTGAAGGAAGTGAACGACAGCGGGAAGTCAAACATAGCTTCCAGCTCAGTTCCAAAGCAAGCGGCAAATACAAGAATCAAAGGGTAAGACTTATTCTCGAAGAGCCAGTGGAAGGCACCAGCAAATGGAAATACTATAAAGATTATTATTATACACTGAACATTTCGTTTACCAGCGATTTTGACGAATGAAGCTATGAAAGACCTTGATATCAAACTGAACCAGCATTTCGGCGGCAAAGTGGTCAGGAAAGATCTGACCAAGCTTGTCAAAGGCAATGCCATTGTACCCACTTACGTCCTGGAATACCTTCTCGGTCAATATTGCGCTACTGATGACGAAGCTACCATAAGCCAGGGAGTTGAAACGGTCAGAAATATCATTGCGAAGCATTTCGTGCACCGCGATGAATCAGAGCAGATCAAGTCAGTCATTAAGGAAAAAGGCTCTCACCGTATCATTGACAAAATTTCTGTTCAGTTGAATGATACCAGGGGAGTTTATGAAGCCACTTTTATTAATTTAGGAATCAGGAAGGTGATCGTGGACAGAGATACAGTGATGGACCATCCTAAATTATTGTCAGCCGGGGTCTGGTGCATCGCCGAAATGGCCTATATGCTGAATGAAGATAAGAACGAATCTCCCTGGATCATCGAAAACCTGAAGCCGATACAGGTTTCAAAAGCTAACCTGGAGGAATACAAAAACTTACGGAAAGAATACAACAAAGAAGAATGGATCGATATTCTGATGCAAAGCATCGGCCTGGTCCCGGAACTCTTTAATTTCAGGTCGAAATTGATCCAGCTTTCAAGGCTTATTCCTTTCTGTGAAAACAATTTTAACTTCATTGAGTTAGGCCCAAAAGGAACCGGGAAATCCCACCTCTTTACAGAGCTTTCCCCTCATGGCATTCTTGTTTCTGGCGGTGAAGTGAGCATTCCTAATCTTTTCATCAACAATACAACAGGAAAATTGGGATTAGTAGGGTACTGGGATGTCGTAGCATTCGATGAATTTGCCGGATCTGGTAAATCTAGCGATCCCAAGTTAAAAGATATCATGCAGAACTACATGGCCAATAAATCTTTTTCAAGGGGAAAAGATGTATTCGGCGCCGCCGCATCCATGGTATTTGTCGGAAATACAGAACATTCCGTTCCTTATATGCTCCGTAATACTGATTTATTCGAAGCACTGCCAAAAGTTTTCCATCATTCCGCATTTCTTGACAGGCTGCACACCTATGTACCAGGTTGGGAGGTCAGTAAACTGCGTAATGAGATGTTTTCAAAAGATTATGGTTTCATTGTAGATTACCTGGCTGAGATACTCAAGGATATAAGGAAGGAAGACCATACTGCAGACTACATGAAATTTTTCGATCTCTCAGAAACGCTGACTGCCAGGGATAAGGATGGCATTGCCAAAACCTATTCCGGATTTGTCAAGATTCTTTATCCGCACGGGGATTACTCAAATGATGAAGCACGGGAGATTTTTGAGTTTGCCATTGAATGCAGGAAAAGAATAAAAGACCAGTTAATAAGGATGGATGAGACCTTTGAAGAAGTAGATTTTTCATACCGGGATAAACAAAGTGGAAAAACCGCTTACGTGGAAACGCTTGAAAATGAGAACTTCGGATTTGGTAAAAAGAAAGCCCAGGCTGAAGAACCGCAAAAAGAAATTTCATTCAGCAAATCAGCTACCGGAAGCAAACCAGAGGCCAAACAGATTATTATCAAAGACAATCAAACCGGAATTTCTTACCATAAGCTATTCGAATTATATCTTGGTGGTGCTGCTGAAATCACCTTAACAGATCCATATATCAGGTATCCACATCAGTTCAGGCTCCTTCTGGAATTTTGTGTTATGCTTTCAAAACTTAAAATTGAATCAGAGGAAATCCATTTGCATGTGATCACCTGGAACGAACCGGAATACAGGAAACAAAGCGAAGAGAACTTCTATGAATTGAATTTGGCTGTAGAAGAAATTGGCATCGAGTTGACTTACGAATTCCAGGATTGTCACGACAGGCATATTGTTTCTGATAATGGATGGAAGATCATCCTTGGCCGTGGGCTTGACATTTATGAAAAAATGGAAGGCAGGTTCAATGTTGGTGACATTGACCAGGAACGCAGACAGTGCAAGGCTTGCGAGATAACCTATATAAAAACATGAATTGAAAAGCAATGAAGCAATGACAATAATTAATATCAGGCACTATGAAAACAAGAAGATGGTTCCTATTCCTGTCAGTTGTTATATTGATAAATGGTTGTGCTGTAAAGAAGGATTTTGAACATGCACAATATATTAATTCCATAGCAACCTATGAAAATTTCATTCAAAAATACCCAAACAGTAAATATGTCCCCGAAGCCAAAACCAACCTGACTAGATTGTATGAATCGCGGGATTGGAATAAAGCTAAAATAGATAATACTATTTATGGGTATGAATCATTTATTAGAAAATATCCAAATAGTCCCTACATTTATTCTGCCAGGGATAATATTAAGAGCCTTGAATTAAAAAGAGATTGGGATAATGCAATAAAATCAAATACAATATCTGGCTATGAAAGTTTTATCAGCAAGTATCCTAATTCGACTTATAACTCAGTCGCTGAGAAGAATATCCGAAAATTACAAGAAAAAAGAGATTGGGATGCCATTAAAACATATGGTGATATCTCGGATTTTTAAAGCTATGTCAGCAAGTACCCTTATGGGGATTATTATTATGAGGCCAAAGCGAGAATCAATGAACTTGAAGTTGTACTTCCTGCCTGGGAAAGAGCGAAAGCCAATAATTCCTATCAATCGTATAAAGAATTCCTGAACTTATATCCGAATTCTACTTATGCGAATAGCGCAAAGGATAAAATGCAGGAAATCGAAAGAGACGATTGGTATAAAGCCAGCAGTAGAAATACAATAGCTTCATATACGGCATACATAAATAGCTATCCAAATGGATTATATAGAGAAGATGCGGAGAAGAAGATAATAGATAAGGAGGTTGAAGATATTTTCAGGGGTGATCATGGAGTTTTGCCACCCGCAAGCAGAACCTCTTATGGTAGCAGCTATAGTTCCACTTCTGACGTCGATATCTATAATAATACAAGTTATACATTGACTGTGCGATATAGTGGTACAGAAAGCAAAAAGATTGTCCTTTCACCTGGGAGATCGACTAATTTCACGATTAAAAACGGGTATTATAAAGTTGCAGCGTCAGTAGATGCTGCCAATGTACAAAATTATGCTGGAGAAGAAACCTTAAGCGGTGGGGGCTATGAATCAACTTATTATATAGAAACAAAGACTTATCAGTATTGGAAATAAAACCTTTGACTTACTCGGACTTGTTTTTGAATCATTTTGAAAATACTTAATTATGGATTGGAACCTTATCATAACCAGTACACTGGGTTTAATAACCATATTAATTGTTGTCTACTGGAGTTATAAACAATATAAGCAATTGCAGAACCAGTTAAGCAGCAGTTTTTTTGCTGAATATACCAAACGTTACCAGGAAATAATACTCCATCTACCTGTCAGTGAATATTCCGACGAAAGTGTACCAGTGATTCCTGGGCAAAGTGTACCACCTTTTTCACGATGGATTTGAAGGTTAAAGTTAAACTTTTTTCTCTGATCTGTTTTTTCTTAAAGATTCTCCTTTCAG